>NZ_JAQFIP010000004.1 GCF_029504735.1 Ereboglobus sp. PH5-10
CCCGCCACACAACCAACAACCCCCGAGCGCACCCTAAACACCCTCCTCGCGGGGTCCCCCCCCCCCCCCCCCCCCGCTCCCGGGGCTTGCGCCGCGATTGACGCAACACGGTGCTCGCGCGCATGGTGTTCTTTTTCATGTCTCAAAATCCCAACCTCAATATCGCCGCCCAGCGCTCCGCATCCGACGCGGGCGGCGGCGCCAACACCACGCTCGCAGGCATCGCCCTGCTCGTCGCGGCGGTGGCATGTTTCGCGTGCATGGACACCACGGTCAAATGGCTGAGCGCGTCACTGCCGTCGTTGCAAATCGTCTCGATCCGCTACATCGGCAGTTTTTTGCTCACGCTCGCGCTGCTGCGCCCGGCGCCCGGCGCGCCCCTGCTGAAAGCCAAGCGCCCGGGGCTGCAAATCCTGCGCTCGCTCGGCATCGTGCTCACGACCGTGTGCTCGTTCACCGCGCTGCAATACATTCCGCTCACCGAGGTGACCTCGGTCACGTTTTCCTCGCCGCTTATCGTCGCCGTCATCGCATGGCCGTTGCTCGGAGAAAAAATGGGGCCGCGCCGCGTGGTGGCCGTGCTCGTCGGATTCGCCGGCGTGCTCGTGATCACGCGCCCCGGAAGCCATGGCGTGCATCCCGCCATCGCACTCGCGGTTCTGGCCGCGATCACCAACGCCCTGTATGCCGTCGCCACGCGCATGCTCGCCGCGCACGACTCGCCGAAAACCACCATATTTTACACGGGGCTTTGCGGCACCGTCATCATGCTCCCGATCCTGCCCTTCGCCTGGCAAACGCCGACGACGATCGGAACATGGCTGGGCTTGCTGGTGACGGGTGTGTTCGGCGCGCTCGGGCACTGGCTGCTCATCCTCGCGCATCAACGCGCCACGGCGACGGTGCTCGCGCCCTTCTTCTACGCGCAGCTCGTCTTCGCGATGGGACTCGCCATGCTCTTTCTCGGCGAGCGCCCCGACGTGTGGACATTCGTCGGCGCGTCCATCGTAATGGGCTCGGGCCTGTATCTCATCTACCGCGAACGCGTGCGCAAAGTCCCCGTCCCCAGCGCCGACATGCCGGCGTAGCGCGCAAGACCGCGCCGCTTTTGCACACGCCTCTTGAACCGGGGGCGGTTCCGTGTTTCTGTGTCCCATTGATTTTTCCGCGTTTTCGCACTTCCGCGCTTCCGCGATTGTTCTTCCACTCATAGAAAACTTTTCCATGCCCATACGCACACGCGAAAAAAAGATCACGCAAGCCTGGTTCGAAGCGCCGAATCGCGGCCACATCGAACTCGCCGCCGACTGGCGCGGACGCACCCCGCCCCCGCTTTCCCTCGGCCCGGACGCCCCCGCGTTCACCTCAATCACCCCCGTCCCCTCGCTCCAATTTGCGCGGCACACCGCCTACTACATCGACCACAAAACCAACGAGATTCATTTCTGCATCTGGCCCGAAAACCTGCCCGCCGAGCCCAGGCAACCGCTCCCCCGAGTCTACCTCGTCGGCGACCACAACGAATGGCACAAAGCCGTCGGCAATCCCGAATGGGAACTCCACCTCGCGAATCACTACGGCACGGAACTTCTCACATGGAGCGGTCCCGCGGCCGACTTCATGGCGCAGCCGCCCAAACGCTTCAAGTTCGTCACCGGGCAGCATCAGTGGCTCGATGTTCCCCAGTCCGCGTTCAACGCGGTCCGCGACGACACCGGCAACCTCAACCGCCAGATCGACCCCACCCGCACCGGCCTCCACGTCTATCAATTCACACTCGACACGCCGCTCGACCTCGCAGCCAACAACCGCGCCCATTGGAACAACGACCCGCAGGCCACGCTCCGCCCCACCACCTTTTTCACGGAACACCGCACCGCCGCGCCGCTCGGCGCCATCCCCGGCAAGGACGAAACCCTCTTTCGCATCTACGCGCCGCGCGCGGGCAGCGTCGAGCTTTGCGTGATCGACGACCTCGGCCGCACCGACGAGCCCCACCGCTACCCCCTCCAGCGCAACCCCGATCACACGTGGGAAATCACCCTCTCCCAAAATCTTCACGGCTGGTATTATTGGTATCACATCGACGGCGCGCAAAACGAGTTCACCCGCTTCAACCCCGCGCAACGCATCCTCGATCCCTACGCCCTCGCCGCCGTTGATCGCGACGGCCCGGGCATCATCATCGACCGCGCGCGGCTCACCCATCGGCGCCATCACGACCACGCGCGCTTCCAAACGCCCGCATGGCAGGACCTCGTCATCTGCGAGGCGCATGTCCGCGATCTCATAGCCCGCGCCCCCATCGACCTCGCGCCCGATGAACGCCTCACCTTCGCCGGCCTCGCCAAATGGGTCGAGCATCCCGACTTCTACCTGCACCGCCTCGGCGTCAACGCCGTCGAGCTCCAACCCGTCCAGGAATTCGACAACATCGCCCCCGGCGACTACCATTGGGGCTACATGACCAGCAACTACTTCGCTCCCGAAAGCAGTTACTCGACCGACCCCGCCCGCGCCTCGGGCATCCACGACCTCCAGCAACTCGTCGCCGCATTCCACCGTCGCGGCATGGCCGTCATCCTCGATGTCGTCTACAACCACGTCGGCGAACCCGCCCACCTGCTTCACATCGACCAGCTCGCCTATTTCCACACCAACGCCGACGGATCCCTCTCCAACTGGTCCGGCTGCGGAAACGACATCAACGCCGATTCCGCCATGGCGCGGCGCCTCATCATCGACAGCCTCGCGCACCTCGTCGAAACCTTCGGCGTTGACGGCTTCCGCCTCGACCTCGCCGAACTCCTCGGCATCGACGCGCTCAAGGAAATCGAAGGCGCCCTCAAGAAAACAAAACCCGACATCATCCTCATCGCCGAACCCTGGAGTTTCAAAGGCCACATCGCCGGCGCCCTCCGCGACACCGGCTGGGCTTCATGGAACGACGGCTACCGCAATTTCATTCGCGAATACGTCCGCGGCGGCTCCAGTCAGGAATCCTACGAATACAACCTCAAGGGCTCCCCGTGGCACTTTGCCAAGTTTCCGGCGCAAACCGTCAACTACTCCGAGTCGCACGACGACCGTTGCTGGCTCGACGTCATCACGGAAAACGCCGGCCACAACGGCAACATCCCCACCTATAAGGATCGCCGCCGCACCCGCCTCATGGCCTCCGTCCTCTGCATGTCGCTCGGCATCCCGATGTTTTCCGCCGGGCAGGATTTTCTCCGCTCCAAGCAAGGCGTGAACAACACCTATCTGCGCGGCGACCTCAACGCGCTCGACTACACCCGCATCCTGCGCTTCCCCAGCACGCACGCCTGTTTCGCCGAATGGATTGCATTCCGTCGCTCCCCGCGCGGCGCGATCCTCCGCCACTACACCCGCCCGCGCGACGAGTTCTTCCGCTTTTTCTTCGCCGAAAACTCCACCGCCGCCGCCACGCTCTACAACGCCGACTGCGAAATGGGCCCGCACCGCCTCCTCTTCGCGATCAACGCCACCGAGAACGACATCACGATCAAACTCCCCCCCGAAGTCATGAAACTAAAATGGCGCCAACTCGCCGATCACGACCGTTTCTACTCCCCCGGCGACCCCGCGCACCCCTATCCCGCGCCCGCCGAAAACCTCTTCCTCCCGCCGCTGAGCTGCGTGTTGTGGGAAGCGGTGTGAGAACAAACTCTGCTCCAACGCCGTAACGAAAATTCTCGATCAACCAATCTTTATGAAACTAAAAGGCCCCAAACTCCCCTTGATCATCGTTTGTTTTTTGACGTGCGCAGCCGCGCAGTGCGCCTCGGTCACGCTTACTACCGCCCTCAACTGGGAATCTGCCGATGAAGAATCGTATGAATTGGTGCGAAAAACCTTTCTCGATGCCTCCGAGGAAATGCGTCCGAACCTCGTGGATTTTTCTTTGTGTGAGAGTCTAAATGCCCATGCGATGACGATGATCTTTACGCCGCCATTCGAGATCAGCAGACAGGCTTACCTTGGGGCAATCGAAGGGCACGAAGAAGCAATCCTTAAACAAAACATGACACTCACAGGTAAAAAGCCCTCAAAGCTGGATGGACTTCCTGCAATCTGGCTGTTTGCCGAAGGGAAAAATATAGAAGTCGATATGATGATGTATAATGCCACATTATTCGTCTTTTCAAAAAAATATATTATCTCAGTTACCATAAATTCATTTGACAGTCCCATTGATGAATCCTCGGAAGTAAGCAAAAGCTATCTTGAACGTATTAAATTGGATTCAGAGTTAGAGCCTGGAGATATTTTGAACGACCCCATTAATAGAGACCGCACAATTGGTCGGATCATCGGATATATACTTACACCACTACTGATGTTCGGGTTGCCGATAGGCATCATTGTTATACTCCTAAAACTATTCGGAAAGCGCCCATGATTACCCCTCTCGTCGGACAAATATCTCGCGCATGATTCAAATCCACCCCATCCGCGGCCTATTTGGTTTTTCCTATCTTGTAACGGAAACTCGCGATACCGCCACGCGAGCCATCCTTATCGACGCCTGTCCCGGCTGCACTCCGCGAAAACTTTCCGCGCTCTTCGGCAAACTCGGCATTCGGCCCGGCGACCTTTGTGCGATCCAGCTCACGCACGCGCATTTCGACCACTGTGTGAACGCCGCCGCCATCCAGCGCTGGAGCGGCGCGCCCGTGCATTGTCCCGCCGCCGACAAACCCTGGCTCATCGAAAGCGCGCATTATCGCGGCCTCAACAAAATCGGAGGCGCGCTCGAAACCATCGGCCGATTCCTCTGGCGCTACAAACCGCCGGCAAATGTTCACTATTTCACCGCCTGCCAAAATTCGAAGCCGCTTCCACACTTCGAAACCATCCAAAACCTCGCGCTCCCCGGACACACGCCCGGCCACACCGGCTATTACATTCTCTCAACCAACACGCTCATCGCAGGCGACCTGTTTGCCGAGCTCGGCATGTTCACGCAAACACCGCCCCGCATTTTTACCGACGACCGAAGGGAGGCGCTTCGCAGCATCACCAAGGCCGCCTCGCTAAACCCGTCCGAAGTTTACATCTGCCACACCACGCGAACAAACGCCATGAGAAGGGCCGAAACACTGCATGCGCTATCCCGGCGCGCCGGGACGGTTCACCACGCCCAAAAATGCGGCTGAACAAACCACCCCAAACCGAACATGGTCCAGGCGCAAAAAAGCGCCGGCGTATGTTTCCGGCGGCGGTTTGAATTTGGTGGACCCGATCAGGGGCTGCAATTTCCCCATGAGAGAGCTTCTTGGTTTGCGCTTGCCGCGAGCGCGGCCAAAATCGCCTTGGTGCTGTTTCGATTTAAACTCTCGCGAAGAAATGCCTTTGGCCAGGGTGCGCCCTGGGTGATCCGGGATGATGAACAGCTCACCCAGGGAAGCCTACCTCGAATAGGCTGAAATCATGAGAATTCTGATATTGTGCGAATGAACCGCCCCGCGCTTCCGGCGCGGGACGGATTGTCATGATGTTTTCAGATCAGAGGGCGCTTTCACCGTTTTCTCCGGTGCGAATGCGCATCGTTTGCTCGACGGGCATCACGAAGATTTTTCCGTCGCCGATTTTGCCGGTTCTGGCCGCGCCTTCGATGGTTTTGACAACGCTGGCAAGCATGTCGTCGCTGACAACAACCTCGACTTTTACCTTCGGCAGGAAATCGACCGTGTATTCACTTCCACGGTAAATTTCGGTATGCCCCTTCTGCCGCCCGAAGCCCTTGGCCTCGGTGACCGTCATGCCGTCCACGCCGATATCGGCGAGCGCGGCTTTAACTTCCTCCAACTTGAAGGGTTTGATGATCGCGATGATGAGTTTCATTATTTTTGTATTTGTTTATTGGATACGAAGAAGAGGCCGCGTCCCGCGGCTCAGGTGTTGATGTAGCCTTCCTCGCCGTGGTCGGAAATATCCAGGCCCTGGCGTTCGGCTTCCGGCGCCGGGCGCAGCCCGATGACGGCCTTGACGAGATATGCGATGATGACCGTGGCGATGATGCTCCAGGCAAGCGTCACACCCACGGCCTTGAGTTGCGCGAGCAATAAGCCGTCCATGATGCCGGCGATGCCGGGGTTGACCTCGGTCGTGGCCAGGACGCCGGTAAGAATCGCCCCGAGCGTGCCGCCCACGGCATGCACGCCGAATGTGTCGAGCGCATCGTCGTAGCCGAACACGGCCTTGAGTTTTACGACCGCGAAATACGGCACGATGCCCGCGAACACGCCGCAAATCACCGCGCCGGTCGCGTTGACGAAACCCGCCGCCGGGGTAATCACCACCAAGCCGGCCACAATGCCCGAGCAGAAACCGAGCACCGACGGTTTGCGTTTTGCAACATACTCCAGCACCCCCCAGGTGAAACCGCCCACGCCGGTGCAAAGCGTCGTTGTCATGAACGCATTCGCCGCGATGCCATCCGCGCCACCCGCGCTGCCCGCGTTGAACCCATACCAGCCGATCCAGAGTATCGCGGTGCCGACCATGCAAAGCACCATGCTGTGCGGCGCCATTTTTTCGCGTCCGAAGCCAAGGCGCGGCCCGAGAATCACACACAGAACCAGGGCCGACCAGCCCGACGACATGTGCACAACCGTGCCGCCCGCAAAGTCGACCGCCTTGATCGCGCCCGCCGCGCCCGACATAAGGCCGCCGCCCCAAACCATGTGCGCCAGCGGATAATACACGACAAACATCCACACCGTTATGAAGGCCATGATCGCGGTGAACTTCATGCGCTCCGCAATCGCGCCCACGATAAGCGCCGGCGTGATGATCGCAAAGGTGAGCTGAAACATCGCGAACACATTTTGCGAAACCCACGGCAACGTGCCCGTCGCGCTCGTCACGCCCTTGAAAAAGACATGGTCAAGCCCGCCTATGAACGAATTGCCCGGGGCAAACGACAGGCTGAAGCCAATCGCCCACCACAGCACCGTGGACAGCCCCGCGATGCCCAGGCATTGCGCGAGCACCGAGAGCACGTTTTTGCGGCGGACAAGCCCGCCGTAAAACAACGCCAGTCCGGGCAGCGTCATGAACAACACGAGCGCGGTGGATGTCATCATCCAGCCGTTGTGCCCCGGCCCGGGTGTCCCCGCGAGGGGGGCGTCCGCCGGGGGAGGCGCGTTGTTTATATAGGCCTCAAGCGCGCCCAGGCGCGCCTCCGTTGACAAGGGGACGGATGCCGTTCCTGGTGTTTCGGCCCGCGCAGCGAGCGCCATCAGTAATATACTAATTCCGCAAGTCACCGCGCGGAAAAGTGTGGAGAAGGAATTTGCTTTCATGCGTCGCACGGCATAGCACCCCCAACACGGGTCGCGAGGAAATTGATATTATAAGTCTATATTAGAAGTCTCGCTTACCTTTGAACCGCACACCTTAAGAAAAGCACCAATGGAAATAAACACGGTGATATAAAATTTTTAAATACAACCGGATTTATGAAATAGAATAATTAATAAACTTTACGGGAATTATAAAAACTGCAATTCATCCAAGTGCCCGTGCGCAAGCCCCGAAATGAATGCGATATGGCATTTCGATGCCCTGAATGGCAACCAGCCCGGGCGACATCCAGACATCGCATCTTTCCCGCTTAGCCGACCGCGGTTTTCAATTCGCGGGCGAGGGAATATGTTTTTTCCAGCAAGGCGGCGCCGGCATGGCGCTCGGTCAGCCGGATGAAGGCGCTGCCCACGATGATGCCGTCGGCAACTTGTCCGATTCGCGCGGCATCATCCGGCGTCGAAATGCCAAAGCCGACAAGGACGGGGAGCGGCGTGATCTCCTTCAGCGCGGCGACTTGGGCAGCGATGTCCCCGATGTCGTTGCGGTCGTTTTTCACTCCGGTCACGCCCTTGACGCTGACGTAATACACAAAGCCTTGCGCATCCTTCAGGATTTTTTTCGCGCGCCGGTTGCTTGTCGCGGGCGAGACAAGCGGGATGAGCGCAATGTCCCGCGGGCGCAAAAAACGCGTCAGCTCGCCGGATTCCTCGAAGGGCAGATCGACGACGAGCATGGCGTCGATGCCGGCGGCCTTGGCGTCGGTCGCAAGGCGTTCGAGTCCGTGTTGCAGAAGCGGGTTGAAATACGAAAAAAGCACGAGCGGAACCGTGGCGTTTTTTTTGCGAATTTCGCGCGCGATGCGCAACGCGCCCGCGAGGGTCATTCCGTTGGCGAGCGCTTTTTGCGAGGACGCTTGAATCGCGGGGCCGTCGGCGCTCGGGTCGGAAAACGGCACGCCCAGTTCGATGATGTCCGCGCCCGCATCAATCGCTTTCAGGATGAGCTGGAGCGATGTTTCGGCGTCGGGATTTCCAACGGTGAAGAACGCGGTGAACGCCTTTTTGTTTTCGGCGCGGAGCCGGGAGAATGTCTTGGTGAATCGGTTCATGGTCGGGAAGATTATTGGTTTTTGTTTTGTTCAGCGTGGCGGCGGATGTGCGCGAGATCCTTGTCGCCGCGTCCCGAGAGGCACACGACGATGCTTTCATCGCACGGCAGGGCGCGTGCGTTTTTCAGCGCAACGGCGACGGCGTGCGAGGATTCGAGCGCGGGGATGATTCCCTCGAATTGTGCGAGCGCGTTGAAGGCGTCGAGCGCCTCGTCGTCGGTGACGGGGACGTAGCGCGCGCGACCGGTGTCGCGCAGGTGCGCGTGTTCGGGGCCGACGCCGGGGTAATCCAGCCCGGCGCTGATCGAGTAGGTGTCGAGAATCTGGCCGTCCTTGTCTTGCAGGAGAAAGGTTTTTGAGCCGTGCAAAACGCCAAGGCTCCCCCCGCACAGGCTGGCCGCGTGCTGTCCGGTGCCCAGTCCCCTGCCCGCGGCCTCGGCGCCGATGAGCGCCGTGTTTTTGTCGGCCTCAAATCCGGAAAAAATCCCGATGGCGTTGCTGCCGCCGCCGACGCAGGCGATGACTTGCGCGGGCAGTTTGTTTTCCTTTTCCAGGATCTGGCGTCGAGCCTCGGCGCCGATGACGGATTGGAAATGTTTCACGATTTCCGGATACGGCGCGGGGCCGGCGGCGGTGCCGATGACGTAGAACGTGTTTTCAAAACTCGCCACCCAGTCGCGCAGCGCCTCATTCATGGCGTCCTTGAGCGTGCGCGAGCCGGCGCAAACACTCACGACCTTTGCGCCGAGGATGCGCATGCGCTCGACATTCGGCGACTGGCGCGACACGTCCTCCTCGCCCATGAAAACCTCGCACGGCATTCCGAGGAGCGCGGCGGCGGTGGCGGCGGCCACGCCGTGCATGCCCGCGCCGGTTTCGGCGATGAGGCGCGTCTTGCCCATGCGTTTGGCGAGGAGCGCCTGGCCGAGCGCGTTGTTCACCTTGTGCGCGCCGGTGTGGTTGAGGTCCTCGCGCTTGAGGTAAATCTTCGCGCCGCCCGTGCGCGCACTGAGGCGTCGCGCAAAATAGAGCGGCGTTTCGCGTCCGACGTAGTCGGCGAGCAACGCGGCCAATTCGTCTTGAAACGCGGTGTCGCGCAGCGCGCCGTCGAAGGCGTCCGCAATTTCCTCAAGCGCGGGCATGAGCGTTTCCGCGACGTATTGCCCGCCGTAGGTTCCGTAGTGTGTGTTCATGGTGTTTTGATGATGGAAAAAAGTTGCCGGAGTTTTTCACCGTCCTTGATGCCGGGCGCGGATTCGACGCCGCTGGAAATGTCGATTGCAAAAGGCCGCACCTCGGCGACGGCGCGCCGGATGTTTGCGGCATTGATGCCGCCGGCAAGAACGACGGGGCGTTGTTGCGAGAGTCGCGCGACCAGTCTCCAGTTTGCCACTTGTCCGCTGCCCCCGTAAACTGGCCCGCAACTGGCATCGGCCAGGCAACAGGCCGCCGGAGAATGAAGGGCGCGCGTCACGTCGTTTTCGGTTTCCAAGCGAAATGTTTTCCAAACGGGAAAGCGCGACTGTCTCACGAATTCATCCGTCTCATCGCCGTGCAACTGGGCGATGTCGAGACCGCACTCCATCGCGCTGTGGAGGAATTTCGCGGATGGGTTGACAAAGACGCCGACGGTTGCCGCGCGATTCCGGACGCGGGCCAGAAGCGATTTTAATTTTTCGATGGCAACAAAACGCGGCGATTTTTCGTGGAGGACAAATCCGATGTAATCCGCGCCAAGCGACAGGGCGCAGTCGATGTCCTCCCCGCGCGTGAGGCCGCAGATTTTAATTTTCGGTTTCATTTTTCAAAAGTGCCTCAAGCGCGGCGGCGGGGCTTTGCGCCCTCATGAGCGTGGTGCCGATCAGGAATGCGTCCGCGCCGAGCGCTTGCAGGCGCCGCAATTCGGCCGCCGAGGAAAGGCCGCTTTCAGCGACGATGATTTTGTCCGCGGGAATTTTCTGAATAAGGTTTTCGGTGAGCCGCGGATGCATCGAAAAGTCTTCGAGGTTTCGGCAGTTGATTCCGATGATGGACGCGCCCGCGCGCAGGGCGCGGTCGAGTTCCGGTTCGTCATGCACTTCGCAGAGCGCGTCGAGTCGCAGCGTTTTGCAACGATGCAGGAATGCGGCGAGCTCGTGGTCGTCGAGCATTCGCGCGATGAGCAAAACGGCCGAGGCTCCGGCGGCGCGGGCTTCGTGGATTTGGTATTCGTCCACGATGAAATCCTTTCGGAGAAGCGGAATTTTTGCGCGCCCCGCGATATCCTCAAGATAGGAGAGGCGACCCTCAAAGTAATGCGGCTCGGTCAGAATCGAAAGCGCGGCGGCTCCGTTTTTTTCAAGCGCGTCCGCCAGTTTTAGCGGCTCAAAGGGATCGCGTATCACGCCCGCCGAGGGCGAGGCGCGCTTGAGCTCGGCAATCACGCGCGGCGTTTTGCATTGCCGGCCATCGCGAAGTGCGTCCGCGAAGGACGGCGCGGGCTGGCGTGATTGCGCGGCGCGTTTTAGTTTTTCGAGCGGGACGTGTTTCTGTTTTTCCTCCAAGTCCCGCCGGGTGCGGGCGGCGATTTGGTCGAGTATGTGCGCGCGGGTTTTCATTGGCGGCTATAGGCGATGAGTGTGTTAAGTTTTTCGAGCGGAGCGCCGCCGCGGAGGCTTTCGTCGGCGAGCCGGACGCCTTCGCGCAAGTCGTCCGCGAGTCCGCTCGCGAAGATCGCAGCGCCGGCGTTCAGGAGGACGGCGGCTCTCGCGCCGCCGGAGATTTCGCCGGAGAGGATTCCCCTCAGGATGCCGGCGTTTTCGCGCGCGTCGCCGCCCCGGACGTCGGTTTCGGGGAAGCGTTGCCCGACAAAAAACTCGGGGTGCAGCGGGTAGGTTTTGATTTGTCCGTCGCGGAGTTCGCAGACGCGGCTTTCGGCTGCCGCGCTGATTTCGTCGAGGCCGTCCATGCCGTGGACAACGAGGGCGCGCTTGCAGCCGAGTTCGCGCAGGGCGTGCGCGTAGATTTCCGTGAGCCCGGGCGCGAAGACGCCGAGCACATGCGTGCCGGCGCCGGCGGGATTGCAGAGCGGCCCGGCGAGGTTGAAGAGCGTGCGGATGCCGAGCTCCTTGCGGAGCGGCGCGACGCCCGCCATGCAGGGGTGCATTTTTGCGGCGAAGAGAAAACCGACGCCGATTTCCTGAATCGCGCGCTCCATTTGCACGGGCGGGCAGTCGAGGTTGAGACCGAGCTGCGCGAGCACGTCGGCGGAACCGCACAGTCCGGAGGCGGCTCGGTTGCCGTGCTTGGCGATGACGACGCCGGCGCTCGCGGCGACAAAGGCGGAGGTGGTTGAAATGTTGAAGGTGTTTTTTCCATCGCCTCCCGTGCCGACGATGTCGGTCGCGGATTTTCCGCCGCAATCGATGAAGCGGGCGTGCCGTCGCATGGCGCGGGCCGCGCCGAGGATTTCGCCGGACGACTCGCCCTTGGCGTGAAGCGCGCCGAGAATAAACGCGGTTTGCGCGGGCGTCAGCTCTCCCGCGATGATGTTTTCAACGAGCGCCTGCGCCTCGTGCGCGTCGAGGTCTTTCCCGGCGGCGATTTTTTCGGCGGCGTGCTTGTGGTTCATCGGTCCGCCTCCAGTGTGCGCAGGAAATTGGCGAACTGCATTTTGCCGCCGGAACTCATTATGGATTCCGGATGATACTGCAGGCCCTCGAGTTTTTTCGCGGCGTTGCGAACGCCCATGATTTCGCCGTCGCGCGCGCGCGCGGTGATCTCGAAACCGTCGGGAAGCGACGCCGCGTCCACCGCGAGCGAGTGGTAGCGGACGACTCGGAGCGGCGACGGGAGTTTTTCAAACGTGCCGCGTCCGTCGTGCGTGATCTCGGAGATTTTTCCGTGGCGGATTTCCTTTGCGCGGATGATTTTCGCGCCGAAAACACTGGCGATTGCCTGATGCCCGAGGCAGACGCCGAGCATGGGGATTTTGCCCGCGAATTCCTTGATGGCCGGGCAAAGGATGCCGGCGTTTTCAGGACGCCCGGGGCCGGGCGAGAGGATGATCCCGCGCGGCCGCATTTCGGCGATTTGCCCGAGCGTGACGGCATCGTTTCGCATGGTGACGACGCGCGCGCCGAGCACTTCGACGCAGTGCGCGATGTTGAAGGTGAAGGAGTCGAAATTGTCGATTATAAGAATCATGGCGGTCGGTTGTTTTCAGAGTGTGCTCATGTCGAGGTTTTGGACGGCGAAGCGGACGGCCTTGAACATGGCGCCGGCCTTTGCGAGGCATTCGTCCGCTTCTTTTTCGGGATCGGAATCGGCGACGATTCCCGCGCCGGCCTGAATGGTGATTTTGCCATCGCGCACGTGGAGCGTCCGGATGGTGATCGCCATGTCCATGTTGTGCGAGTAGCTGAAGTAGCCGATCGCGCCGCCGTAGGTGCCGCGCGGCCCGTCCTCGAGTTCGTGGATGATTTCCATGGCGCGAACCTTGGGCGCGCCGCTCAAGGTGCCCGCGGGAAAAACGGCGCGGAGCAGGTCGAAGGCGTCGTTTCCGCCGTCGAGCTCGCCCTCAATCTGGCTGACGAGGTGCATGACGTGCGAGTAGCGTTCGACGTGCATGTAGTCCCGCACCTGAACGCTGCCGGGGCGGCAGACGCGCGAGAGGTCGTTGCGCCCGAGATCGACGAGCATGAGGTGCTCGGCGGTTTCCTTTTCGTCGCGGAGAAGCTCGTCGCAAAGGCGGGCGTCGTCGCGAGGCGTGTCGCCGCGTTTGCGCGTGCCGGCGATTGGGCGCAGCTCGGCCTTGCCGCGAGTCAGGCGCACCATGGTTTCCGGCGACGAACCGATCCAGTGCGTGTCTCCGATTTTTAGGAAAAATGTGTAGGGCGAGGGGTTGATGAGCCGCAGTGCGCGGTAGAGTTTGAGCGCGTCGATTTTTGCGCTCAGCGAGAATTTTTGCGAGAGCACGACCTGAATGATGTCGCCATCCACGATGTGCCGCTTGGCGCGGTCAACTTTGCGGCAGTAGTCCTCGCGTCCGCTTTTGCTTTCGAAACGCGGCAGGGTTCCGGCGGGCGGGGGCGTTGCCGGCGCGGGCGGTTTTTCGAGCGACGCCAGTATGCCGTCGATGCGCGCGGTCGCGCTTGCGTGAGCGGCGCGGGGATTTTCAAACTCGCCGGGGCGCACGCACACAACGGCGAGAATGCTATGGCGCACGTTGTCGAAAATGAGCATTTCGTCGGCGAAGAAAAAACATGCGGTGGGCTCGCCCATGCCGTTTTTGGGCGGCGGCAGTTTTTCGAATTCGTTGACGGTTTCGTAGCCGATGTAGCCGAGGGCTCCGCCGAAGAAAGGCGGAAGCCCGTCGATTTGCGCGGCGTTCACGCCCTTGAGCAATTCGCGCAAGGCGAGGATGCCGCCGGGCAGGTTTTCGGTGATGCCGTTTTTGGTGAAGGTCGCGCGGCCGTCGCGCACTTGGAAAAGGCCGTTGTTGCCGAGGCCGATGAAGGAGTAGCGACCGAAGCGCTCGCCGCCCTCGACGCTCTCGAAGAGGAACACGTTTTCCTCCCTTTCGAGCCGTTTGAGAATGGAGACGGGCGTCTCCAAGTCGGCGAGCGATTCCCGGAAAACGGGAATCAGGTTGTGCGTATTGCACAGTGTTTCGAATGTTTGCAGATCAGGTTTCATTGGAAAAAATATCACTTGGTTTTCGCATGGGGAAAAATCCGGGCACAAAAAAGGCGGAGCAACACGGGTGCGTGTTTGTCCGCCGGACGAAAGAACGCGATTACGTCAAATGCCGCGCGTGCGGCCGCGTTCTTTTTTGTGAGCTTGAATGTCTATGCACAAAGGCTGGCTCACCGGCAGACTTGCCGGCGCCACCATCGATTAGTCGTGTGCAACTGTGCGCTCATGTGATGGCGCGCAAAAGGAACCGCTTTGTTTTTCGACGCAAGTATTTTTTCAAACGGGGCGTGTTTTTCATGGCGGGAAACTTTGGACACAGCGGGTCGCGGTGTCTCATTTGCACTCCAGCGTGCCGATGAATTCGACGGGGCCGGTTTGTGTCGCCCGGAAGTCGGGTGTGATTTCGACCGACAAGGTGCCGCCGGGCATGTGAACGGTGATGTTGCCGTCGCACCAGCCCATGCGAAACGCGACCGCCGCCGCCGCCGAGCTGCTGCTGCCGGAGGCGAGCGTGTAGCCCGCGCCGCGCTCCCAGATTTCTATGCGAATATTGTTCCGGTCGATCACATGCAGGAACTGGACGTTGGTGCGGTTGGGAAAAGTTTTGTGAACCTCAACTTGCGGGCCGATTTCACGGGCGAGCGCCCCGGTCGGATTTTCGACCGGGATGACGCAATGCGGATTGCCAACCGTGGCGGCGTAAAAAGGAAGGGCGTTCCCGCCGATGAGGAGTTTTTCGCCAAGCACCTCGCGCGTCCGGCCCCGAACCGGAATGTCCCGCGAGCTGAAACTGACGCCGCCCATTGCGACGCGGATTTTGGTTTTGGAAATCACGCGCGCCTCCACCACGCCGCCTTTTGTTTCAATGAGGAAGGGTTTGTTGCCCACGAGTTTTTGGTCCCGGAGGTAGCGGGCAAAAATCCGCAATCCGTTGCCGCTTTTCTCCGCCTCGCTGCCGTCGGGGTTGAAGATGCGAAGGGCAAACGGCGCTTTTTTCGAGGGGAGCGGACCGTGGAGAATTCCGTCGGAGCCGAGTCCGAAATTGCGATGGCAGATTCTTTGGATTTGACGCGGCGCCGGCCTGGAAAATTTGCGGGCGTCGAGGACGAGGTAGTCGTTTCCGAGGGCGTGGTATTTGGTGAATTTCATTTTTGAACAAGGCGGGTGTCAGCGCTGTTTGCGGTTGGCGACCATTTGGTGGAATTTTTCAAAGTTGCGCCGTCCCTCGTTGGGGCCGGGGCCGGCTTCGGGATGATATTGAACGCAGAAGACATCGCGGCCCGGCAGGCGGAAACCGGAGATGGTGTTGTCGTTGAGGTTGATTTCGGTGACAACGCCGCCGCAGCTTTTCAGGCTTTCGGGATCGACCGCGTAGCCGTGGTTTTGCGCTGTGATGATGATGACGTCGTCCTCCAGATTTTTAACCGGTTGATTGCCGCCGCGGTGTCCGAATTTCAGTTTGTAGGTTTTCGCGCCAATTGCTTTTGCGATGATTTGGTGGCCGAGGCATATCCCAAAAATCGGCAGCTTGCCGATGCAGGCGGCGACGGCCTTGTGCGCATGGGGGATGGCCGCGGGATCGCCGGGGCCGTTCGAGAGAAAAAGCGCGTCGGGGTTGAGCGCGAGGATTTGCTCCGCCGTGCTTGTCGCGGGCAGGACGTGAACGTCGAAGCCGTGCGCGTGGAGCTGGCGGAAGATGGAGCGCTTCGCGCCGAAATCGACGGCGGCGAGCTTGAAGCGTTTTGGCGGCGGCTTGTCGCGGTAGAGTGTCGTGCCGGGAACGGTGAAGAGCGCGCGTTCGTTTTCGCCGGGCGTAAAAAGGTAGGGGCGCGCTGTTGTCACTTGCCCGACGTAATCGGCGTTTGCCGCGCCGGTTTGGGCCCGGGCGTTTTTCAGCGCCTCGGCGTCGGAAATGCCCGCGGTGCTGAGGCAGGCGCCCATCGCGCCCTTGTCGCGAATGAGTTTTGTGAGATGCCGTGTGTCGATGCCTTGGATGCCGGGCACGCCGTGGCGCGCGAGATAGCCGGGGAGCGACTCTTTTGCGCGCCAGTTGCTGACGCACGGGCTGAGTTCCCGGACGACGAGCGCGGAGATTTTCGGGCCTTCCGATTCGCCGTCGTCGCCAGTGATGCCGTAGTTGCCGATTTGCGGCGCGGTCATCGTGACGATTTGCATGTGATAGGAGGGATCGGTGATGATTTCCTCGTAGCCGGTCATGCTGGTGTTGAACACACATTCGCCGAGGACGGTTTTTTCCGCTCCGAAGGCCTTGCCGTGAAAGAGTGTGCCGTCTTCGAGCGCGAGCACCGCTTGTTTTTCCGTGTTCATAAAAGTTCAGTTCCCCGCGGATTTCTGGAGGGATGTGACCGTCCATTTTTTTTTGCGCATCGCAGTGATGCCTTTCAACGCCGAGATCGCCGCGTTGACACTCAGAAGGACGGGGATGTTGTTTTTGAGCGCCTCCGCGCGAATGGTGTTCTCATCAACAGGCGCGGAGGCGCTTGAGGGCGTGCTGATGACGAGCGCGAGCTCGTTGTTTTTGATCAGGTCGAGCGCGTTGGGGCGTCCCGATAACAATTTGCCGAGGATCGTGGCGTTGATGCCGACGCTTGCGAGCGCGTTGGCGGTGCCTTGTGTCGCGTAGAATTTGAAGCCGAGCGCGGCGAGGGAACGGGCGTAGGGCAGGATCGTTTTTTTGTCGGAATCCTTGACGCTCATGAAGACCGAGCCCTCGAGCGGCAGGGGCATGTTGACGGCCATCTGCGACTTCGCGAAGGCGATGCCGTAATTTTTGTCGCGTCCCATGACTTCGCCGGTGCTGCGCATTTCCGGGCCGAGGGCGACCGACGCGCCGGGAAAGCGGTTAAATGGAAACGCGGATTGTTTTACCGCCCAGATGCCGGGCGTGATTTCTTCCGTGAAACCGATGTCGGCGAGTTTTTCGCCGGTCATGATGCGAACGGCCAGCCGCGCCAGCGGGACGTTGATGACTTTGCTGACAAAGGGGATTGTTCGCGAGGCGCGGGGGTTCACCTCGAGGACGTAGAGATCGTGGTTCTTGATGGCATACTGGACGTTCATCAGGCCGCGAACTTCGAGCGCCTTGGCAAGCGCGCGGGTCGCCTCGCGGACTTCCTCCAACAACATGCCGCCGAGTGTGTGCGGCGGCATGACCATCGTCGCGTCGCCGGAATGAACCCCGGCAAACTCAACATGCTCAAGCATGCCGCCGATGACAGTTGTTTCGCCGTCGCTGATGCAATCGACATCCAGCTCGACCGCGTCCTCCAGGTATTGGTCGAGCAGCACCGGCGTGCCGGGGGCGACCGAGAAAACCTCGCTCAGGACGGCGTCCATTTCGCCGCGGTTGTAAACGATGAACATCCCGCGTCCGCCGAGCACGAAGGAAGGGCGCAGCAGGATGGGGAAGCCGATTTCATCGGCAAGGCGCGCGGCCTCGGCGGGAGACGTCGCCGTCACGTTGCGCGGCTGGCGCAGTCCGAGGTTTTGGAGGATTTGCTTGAACTGCTCGCGGTCTTCCGCCGCGTCGATGGATTGCGGCGGGGTGCCGATGATGTTCACACCGTTTGCCTCCAGAACACGCGCAAGATTCAAGGGTGTTTGCCCGCCGAACTGCACAATCGCGCCGTCGCACTTCGCGCGCCGGTAGACCGAAAGCACGTCCTCCGCGGTCAGCGGCTCGAAATACAAATGGTCGGATGTGTCGTAGTCCGTGGAAACCGTCTCGGGGTTCGAGTTTATCATCACGCTTTCATAGCCGAGCCGCCGCAACTCGAACGATGCGTGCGTGCAGCAATAATCGAACTCGATGCCCTGGCCTATCCGGTTGGGACCGCCGCCGATGACCATGATTTTCTTTTTGCCGGTGTGGCGCACCTCGTCCTCGTCGCCGTAGCTCGAGTAATAATAGGGCGTGCGCGCCTCGAACTCCGCCGCGCAAGTGTCCACGAGCCGGTATCCGGCGCGGATGCCGAGTGATTCGCGGAGCGACTGGATTTCGCCGAAGCTTTTTCCGGAGATATTTGAAAGCTGGGTGTCGGAAAATCCCGCCTCCTTCGCCGTCCGCAGCAAACGCGCGCCCCATTTTTCCGCGGGCGTTTCGAGCAGTTTTGTCTCCAGCCCGACCAGCTCCTTGAACTGGTGCAGGAACCACGGGTCGAATTGCGTGAGCTCGTTGATTGCCGCGACATCCATGCCCGCCAAAAACGCCTGGCGAATATAAAAGATCCGTTCGGGCAGCCGCCATGCGAGAAGCCGCCGCAACTCGTTCGCGTCACGTTTTTCACGGTCTCCGAACAAGCCGCCGCCGCCGTAGCCGAGCGTGCCGTTTTCGAGCGAGCGCAACGCTTTTTGGAACGATTCCTTGAAGGTGCGCCCGATTGCCATCACCTCGCCGACCGACTTCATCGACGAGCCGAGTTCGCGCGGGCTTTGCGGAAATTTCTCGAATGCGAAACGCGGGATTTTGGTGACAACGTAATCAATGCTCGGCTCGAAGCCCGCGGGTGTCCCGCGCGTGATGTCGTTGCGCAGCTCGTCGAGCGAATACCCGACGGCCAGCTTGGCAGCGATTTTCGCGATGGGAAACCCGGTTGCCTTCGACGCCAGGGCGGAGGAGCGCGAGACGCGCGGGTTCATCTCGATCACAACCATGCGGCCCGTGCGCGGGCAGACCGCGAACTGGACATTGCTGCCGCCGGTTTCCACGCCGATTTCGCGGATGACCGCAAACGACGCATCGCGCATCAATTGGTATTCCTTGTCACTTAGCGTGAGCGCGGGCGCGACGGTGATTGAGTCGCCGGTGTGCACTCCCATCGGGTCGATGTTTTCGATCGAGCATATCACGACGCACTGGTCCTTGCGGTCGCGCATGACTTCCATCTCGAACTCCTTCCATCCGGTCAGGCACTCCTCAATCAGAACCTCGTGAACGGGCGACGCGTCGAGCCCGCCGCGCACAATGAGCTCCAGCTCGTCGCCGTTGTAGGCAATGCCGCCGCCCTGGCCGCCGAGCGTGAAACTGGGGCGGACGATCAGCGGGAATCGCCCGATTTGCCCCGCGGCCCCGACCGCTTCGGCGAGCGACTTCACGACGCGCGACTTGGGCATGTCGAGGCCGATTTTTTGCATGGCCCGGCGAAACAACTCGCGGTCCTCGCCCTTCCTGATGGCGGCGGCATTCGCGCCGATGAGTTTCACGCCGTGCCTGTCGAGCACGCCCGCCTCGAACAGGGCAAGACCGAGGTTGAGGCCGGTTTGCCCGCCAAGCGTGGGCAGGAGCGCGTCGGGTTTTTCAATCCCGATGATTTTCTCAAGCGAAGGCACCGTCAGCGGTTCGATATAGGTCGCGTCCGAGAATTCGGGATCGGTCATGATCGTCGCCGGGTTGCTGTTGACGAGCACGACGCGGTAACCCTCGTCGCGGAGCGCCTTGCACGCCTGGACCCCGCTGTAATCGAACTCGCAGGCCTGTCCGATTACGATCGGGCCGGAGCCGATTATCATGATTGTTTTTAAGTCTGTCCGTTTCGGCATGGATGAAGTTTTTCAGTGAAAGGTTTCGGATAAAAAAAAGGGAACGCCAAAGGCATTCCCCGGTAAGTGGAGGGAGTGGAGGGCGATGCGCATTGAATCGTTTCCATTAATTTTTCCGGAATAAAAGGGACATTGATTGAAGCCCAACGGGCTTCTGTCCGATAGCCCGGGGTTGCGAGCGTGGCGAGCCACCCCGGGAATATAGCGCATAACAACCAACCCCAACGGGGTTGCGGCCTGACCGCCCGGCATGCGTTTTCAGAGGACGCAACCCTTTCAGGGTTGTGTTTTCTTTTTCACAAAACCCGGGGTGGGCGCTCGAAGCTCGCGCCAACCCCGGGCTAACAGACGCATCTCCGTTGGGGATGCGCAAGCGGTCACTTTGCATTTTCATGCCGGTGTTATTTTGCGCTTCTTATTAAAAACGCTCACTTGATGAACAGGAGCTCCCCGTAGGTCGGCAGCGGCCAGAAGTCGTCGGCCACCTCCATTTCGAGCGCGTCAACATCGGCGCGGAGTTTGTTTTGCTGGTTGCGGATTTTCAGCGCGTGCCTGGCCTGCGCCCCGATTTTTTCCGGGAATGTTTTCCGCAGGGTTTCGAGTTTGGAAATGTTGCCCTGCAGGCTTTCCAGCAAGGCGGAAACTTTCCTCACCGAGGCGACGGTGGACGCGCCCTTTGCGCCCGCGGCCTTTTGCGCGGCGAGTGTCCTGCCGAATTCGGCAAGCTGCCGGTTCACGGCGGGAACGATGAAGGTTTTTGCGATTTCCAGCGCGGAGTTCAGCTCGGACTTGACCGTCTTCACATAGACATCCGTGTAAATCTCGTGGCGCGATTCAAGTTCGCGCATTGAGAAGACGCCGTGCTTGACGAAGACCTCGGCGGAAACCTTGTCGAGGAGCGCGGGGAGCGCCTCGACGGAGGTTTTCAGGTTGGGCAGCCCGCGCCGCGCGGCTTCCTTCCGCCACTCCTCGGAGTAGCCGTCGCCGTTGAAGATTACCTTGCCGTGCGCGGTGATGATTTCCTTGAGCACAATCTGGATGGCTTCGTTCAGCTTGGAGCCCTTGGCCTGAAGCGCCTCGATTTTTTCGGCGATGTATTCCAGCGAGTCGGCGACAATCGTGTTCAGCGCGACGAGCGGGCCGGCGATGGATTGCCCGGAGCCGACCGCGCGAAACTCGAAGCGGTTGCCCGTGAAGGCGAACGGGCTGGTGCGGTTGCGGTCGCCCGTGTCCTTCGCAAGCGACGGGAGGGTGTCCACGCCAACGCGCAGGGTGCCTTTTCGCGCCGAGGACTTGGCGCCGCCCGCCTTGATTTGCTCGAAGATGCTGTTGAGTTGCTCTCCGAGGAAGATGGAGATGATGGCGGGCGGGGCCTCATTGGCGCCGAGCCGGTGGTCGTTCGAGGCCGTCGCCACGACCGCGCGCAAAAAGCGGCTGTGGATGGAAACGGCGCGGATGACCGCCGCGCAAAACACGAGGAATTGAGCGTTCTCGTGCGGAGTGTCGCCCGGATCGAGCAGGTTGCCCTGGTCCTTGTTGCCGAGGGAAAAGTTGACGTGCTTGCCCGAGCCGTTGACGCCCTGGAAGGGTTTTTCGTTGAGGATGGCAATCATGCCGTGCTTCCGCGCGACGCGCTTGAGTATGGATGCGACCATCTGGTTGTGGTCGGTGGCGAGGTTCGCGCTTTCAAAGGTCGGCGCGATTTCGAACTGCGAGGGCGCAACCTCGTTGTGGCGTGTTTTGATGGGGATGCCGAGTTTGTAGCACTCGTTGTCCACCTCCATCATGAACGCCAGCACGCGCTCGGGAATGGCGCCGAAATAATGATCCTCGAATTCCTGCCCCCTGGCCGGCGGCGCGCCAAAGAGCGTGCGGTCGTTGATGTAGAGGTCGGGGCGCAGGAAGAAGAGATTCTGGTCGATGAGGAAGTATTCCTGCTCGGGGCCGGCGGTGGCGGTGACCATCGGGATGTTTTTGTGCCCGAAAAGTTTCAGCACCCGCCTTGCCTGCTTGTCGAGCGTCTGCATGGAGCGCAACAGCGGCGTCTTCTTGTCGAGCGCCTCGCCCGTCCATGACACGAAGGCCGTGGGAATGCACAGTGTGTTGCCGTTCGGCCCCTCGTAAATGTAGGCGGGGCTTGTCACGTCCCAAGCCGTGTAACCGCGCGCCTCGAATGTCGCGCGGATGCCGCCGGAGGGAAAACTGGACGCGTCCGGCTCGCCTTGAATAAGCGACTTGCCGGAAAAATCCGCGATCGCGGCGCCGCCGCCCGATGCGGGCGCGAGAAAGCTGTCGTGCTTTTCCGCGGTGAGTCCCGTGAGGGGAAAAAAGACGTGAGCAAAATGCGTCGCGCCCTTTTCGATCGCCCAGTTTTTCATCGCGGAGGCGACTTCGTCGGCGATTGAAACATCGAGCCGGGAGCCCGTCTCGATTGTTTTTTCCAGCTCCTTGCAAACATCCTTCGGGAGGTGGCGGCGCAGTTTCGCCAGGTCGAAGACATTTCGGCCGTAGAGATCGCCCTTAAATATCTCCGTGGCGTCAATTGCTGCTTTGCGGGGCGGAGTGTTCACCGCCGCTTGAATGGCTCCAGCACGATTTGTTATACCGTTCATTTTAGTGTGTTATGAAACCCGTTCCCGCCGGATCAAGAGTGGCCTTGGGGACCGCAGGGAAACGTGGGTTCGTTGCCACCGAAAACAATCAACGGGACTAATGTCAATTATCTTGGGAAATAAATTAAATCTAATAATGAGCCCCCGTGATTATATAACATTTCCTAAAATCATTATCAGTCAGCGGCCTGGAATTCAGTGTATAATTGACATGTTTATAATCCGGATCAAATCCTGCGCCGTCACCCGGCCGCCTCGGGGCAGTCGCGGGGATTTATATAATCACAATGGACTTCGAAATTCGTGAGCTTTTCGCCGACAGAATCGGAGGTGCCGCCTACGGCACTTCCACCGAGATTTATAAGTTCGAACGGATTAAACGCGCCAAGCGCGAGGCCCTTAAAAACAATCCCGGCGGTTGTATTATCGACCTTGGCGTCGGCGAGCCGGACGCGCCGGCGTTTCCGGACGTTGTGGCGACCCTGCAACGAGAGGCTCCGAAACCCGAAAACCGCATTTATGCCGACAATGGCTGCATGGAGTTTCGGCAAGCCGCCGCGCGCTACATGCGCGAAATTTTCAACGTGGACGGCCTCGATCCCGAAACCGAAATCGTCCACTCCATCGGCTCGAAGGCGGCGCTCTCCATTCTCCCCGCCTGCATCGTTAATCCCGGCGATTACGTCATCACGACCACGCCCGGCTACCCGGTGTTCGGCACGCACGCGCGTTACCTTGGCGGGAATATTTTCCCGCTGCCGCTTCTGCCGGAAAACAATTTCCTGCCCGCGCTCAACAGCATTCCCGGCGACATTCTGCCGCGCGCAAAAGTGCTCCTGCTGAACTTTCCAAACAACCCGACCGGCGCCGTCGCCACGCGCGAATTTTTCGAGGAGGCGCTCGCCTTTGCAAGAAAGCACAGGCTCATCATCATCCAGGACGCCGCCTACGCGGCCCTGCCTTACGACGGAAAACCGCTTTCAATCCTGCAAATCCCCGGAGCAAAAGACATCGCCGTCGAGCTGCACTCGCTCTCGAAAAGCCACAACATGACCGGATGGCGCATCGGTTTCGTCGCCGGCAATCCGTGGCTCGTGCGCGCTTATGCCGACGTGAAGGACAACACCGATTCCGGCCAGTTTATCGCCATCCAAAAAGCCGCCGTCACCGCCCTTGGCAACCGCTCGATCCCGGGACAAATCGCCGCCAAATACGCGCGCCGTTTCGACCTTCTGCTCCCCGTCCTGAAAAAAGCCGGATTCTCCTGCGAAAAACCCAAGGCGGGATTTTTTCTCTACACCGCCGCGCCCGAAAAAGTCCTCCACTCCGACGGTTCGGAAACCCGGTTTCCGAAAGCCGCGGATTTCAGCGAATGGCTCATCAAAAACCTGCTCATCAGCACCGTGTCCTGGGACGACGCCGGACGCCACGTCCGGTTTTCCGCCACCTTTCAGGCTGCCGACGAAACCGCCGAGCGCGTCATCGCCGCCGAACTGGAAGCGCGCCTGGCCGCGTGCCGGTTCGCATTCTGAAACCGCAACCCATTTCCAGCAAACACAGTGAATCACACATCAAACGCACTCTCCGAAAAAAAACTCCCGCGCGCGCCCATGCCGCCGCGCAAGCAGGGACTTTACGATCCTTGGTTTGAGCACGATGCCTGCGGTGTCGGTTTTGTCGTGGACGTCAAGGGCCGCGCCAGCCACCGCATCATCGAGCAAGGACTCAAGGTCCTGGAAAAACTCGACCACCGCGGCGCGACCGGCGCGGAAACCAACACCGGCGACGGCGCGGGCATCCTAATGCAAATTCCGCACGAGTTTTTCGCGCGCACCTGCGCAAAAGCGGGCGTCAAGCTGCCGCCGCGCGGACACTACGGGACGGGGCTTCTTTTTCTGCCGCGCAACGCCACCCTTCGCCGCGACAGCGAGACGCACATCGCCCGCATCATTCGCAGCGAGGGGCAGGAAATCCTCGGATGGCGCACCGTGCCGACCGACAACTCCACGCTCGGCGAAACCGCCAAGGCCTGCGAACCCTGCATCCGCCAGGTTTTCATCAACCGCCCGCCCGAACTCGCCGACGAACTCGCCTTTGAGCGCAAACTCTACATCATCCGCAAACGCATCTCGCGCGAGCTTGCCGCAATCGCCGGCGGCGACTCCGCCTACGTCCCAAGCCTCTCCGCGCGCACGATTGTCTACAAGGGGATGCTGCTCACAACCCAGCTCCCCGAATACTTCACCGACTTGCGCGCGCCCGACCTCGCATCGGCCATCGCGCTCGTCCACTCGCGTTTTTCGACCAACACTTTTCCAAGCTGGAACCGCGCGCATCCCTACCGCTACATCGCGCACAACGGCGAAATCAACACCCTGCGCGGCAACGTAAACTGGATGCACGCCCGCCAGGCGCACCTCGCAAGCGAACTCTTCGGCGACGACATCAAAAAAATCCTTCCCGTAATCAATCCCCACGGCAGCGATTCGGCCATGTTCGACAACACCCTCGAACTTCTCCATCTCGCCGGGCGCTCCCTCCCCCATGCCGTCATGATGATGATTCCGGAACCGTGGACCCACCACAAGGCGATGGACCCCGCCCTCCGCGCGTTTTACCAATACCACGCCTGCCTCACCGAACCCTGGGACGGCCCCGCCGCGCTCGTGTTCACCGACGGCAAACTCATCGGCACCCAGCTTGACCGCAACGGCCTGCGTCCCGCCCGTTATTACATCACGAAAGACGACCTTGTTGTTCTCGCCTCCGAAGCGGGCGTCCTCGATGAAATCGCCCCCGAAAACATCGCCTCCAAAAACCGCCTCCAACCCGGGCGCATGCTTCTCATCGACACCGAACAGGGCAAAATCCTCGACGATCGCGAAGTGAAACGGCAACTCGCCGCCGCCCATCCCTACCGGAAATGGCTGGACGAATACCTCGTCACCCTCGACAAGCTGCCGCCCGCCGAAAGTCTTCCCGAAAGCAATTTCGAAACCCTCGCGCAGCGGCAAACCGCCTTCGGCCACACCTACGAATCCGAGCACGCCGTCCTCCTCCCGATGGCGCGCGACGGCATCGAGGGCATAGGCTCCATGGGCAACGACACCCCGCTCGCCGTCCTCTCCAACAAACCGCGCCTGCTCTACGATTATTTCAAGCAACTCTTCGCGCAGGTCACAAACCCGCCCATCGACAGCATTCGCGAGGAAATCATCATTTCAATCGAGACACGCCTCGGCGCGGAGGGCAATTTCTTGCAAGCGCTGCCGACAAGCTGCCGCCGCGTCGAGCTGCCTTATCCCGTCATCACCAACGAGGAGTTCGCAAAAATCCGCCGCATGAAACAACCCGGCCTCAAAGTCGGCGTCGTGCCGATCCTCTTCCCCGTGGCGGGCGGGCCGAAGGGTCTCGAAAAAGCGCTCGACGACGTTTTCAGCCGCGCCGCAAAACTCATCGAAAACGACGAGGTAAGCGTGCTCATCCTCAGTGACCGCGGTGTGAACGCGGGCAACGCCGCCATCCCCGCGCTGCTCGCCTCCGCCGGCCTGCACCACTACCTCATCCGCACCGGGCTGCGCACAAAGGTCAGTCTCGTCCTCGAAACAGGCGAGGCGCGCGAAACGCATCACTTCGCGCTGCTCGTCGGCTACGGCGTCAGCGCAATCAATCCCTACCTCGCCTTTGAGGGCATTGAAAAACTCGCCGGCGATGGCTGGCTGCCCGGGATTTCCAGCCGGGCTGCGGCGAAAAACTTCGTGAAAGCGGCCTCGAAGGGCGTCGTGAAAATCATGACAAAAATGGGCATCACCTCCGCGCAAAGTTATCGCGGCGCGCAAGTTTTTGAGGCGGTCGGACTGCGCGATGACGTCATCGAAAAATACTTTACCTGGACGCCTTCGCGCATCGGCGGCGTCAACCTCGAAACCATCGCCGAGGAAACGCTCATGCGCCACGACGCCGCCTTCAATCCGCGCGGCGCAATCGCCTCCGGCGACACCGCCCTTCCCCCCGGCGGACACTATCGCTGGCGCGACAACGGCGAGTTCCACCTCTTCAATCCCGAGTCGATTCATGCGCTGCAAAAGGCCGTTCGCACCGGCGACTATGCCGTGTTCAAGCAATACACCCGCCTCATCGACGACCAGGCCGCGCACCTGTGCACCTTGCGCAGCCTTCTCGACTTCAAGCCCGCCGATCCCGTTCCGCTTGAGGAAGTCGAGCCGGTTGAAAAAATTCTCCGACGTTTCAAAACCGGCGCGATGTCCTACGGCTCCATTTCGCAGGAGGCGCACGAGACGCTCGCCATCGCCATGAACCGCATCGGCGGAAAATCCAACACCGGCGAGGGCGGCGAGTCTCCCGAGCGCTTCAAGCCGCTGCCCAACGGCGACTCAAAATGCTCCGCTATCAAACAAGTCGCGTCGGGGCGTTTTGGCGTCACGAGCGAATACCTCGTCAACGCGAATGAAATCCAGATCAAGATGGCGCAGGGCGCGAAACCCGGCGAGGGCGGGCAACTGCCCGGCTCGAAGGCGTATCCGTGGATTGCCAAAACCCGCCACACAACCGCGGGCGTCGGCCTCATCTCGCCGCCTCCGCACCACGACATTTACTCGATCGAAGACCTGGCCGAGCTCATCCACGACTTGAAAAACGCAAACCACCGCGCGCGCATTTCCGTGAAACTCGTTTCCGAAGTCGGCGTCGGCACGATCGCCGCGGGCGTCGCCAAGGCGCACGCCGATGTTGTCCTCATTTCCGGGCACGACGGCGGCACGGGCGCGTCTCCGCTCAACTCGATTTACCACGCCGGCCTCCCGTGGGAACTCGGCCTCGCCGAGACGCACCAGACGCTCGTCCTGAACAATCTCCGCTCGCGCATCGCCGTCGAAACCGACGGGCAGCTCAAAACCGGGCGCGATGTTGTCATCGCCGCCCTGCTCGGCGCGGAGGAATTCGGCTTCGCCACCACCGCGCTCGTCTCGACGGGCTGCATCATGATGCGCGTCTGCCACCTCAACACCTGCCCCGCCGGTGTCGCCACCCAAAACCCGGAACTGCGAAAACAGTTCAAGGGCCGTCCCGAGGATGTCGTCAATTTCATGACCTTCATCGCGCGGGAAGTTCGCGAGCTGATGGCTCAACTCGGTTTTCGCACGCTCGACGAAATGGTCGGGCGCGTTGAGCGCCTCGAATCGCGCAAGGCCGTCACTCATTGGAAAGCCCGGGGCATCGACCTCTCGAACCTTCTTTACGCGCCTGATGGCGGCGAGGAGACCGTGCGCCACTGCCGGATTCCGCAGGATCACGGACTCGAAAAATCCTTCGATGTCACCGCGCTTCTGGCAAGCTGCCGCCCTGCCATTGAGCGCGGTGAAAAAGTCTCCGCGGAGTTTCCGATCAAAAATATCCACCGCGTCGTCGGCACGCGCACCGGCAGCGAAGTCACGCGCAAGTGGGGCGCGAACGGGTTGCCCGAGGACACCATCGACATTCGCTTTCACGGCAGCGCCGGCCAGAGCTTCGGCGCGTTTATCCCCAAAGGCATGACATTCCGGCTTGCGGGCGACGCGAACGACTATGTCGGCAAAGGTCTTAGCGGCGGCAAAATCATCATCCATCCGCCCGCCTCCAGCACCTTCGAGCCCGCGCGAAACATCATCATCGGCAACGTCGCCCTTTACGGCGCGACATCCGGCGAGCTCTACGCATGCGGCATGGCGGGCGAACGCTTTGCCGTCCGCAATTCCGGAGCGACCGCGGTCGTCGAATCCGTCGGCGATCACGGCCTCGAATACATGACCGGCGGGAAAGTCGTCGTGCTCGGCGCCACGGGGCGCAATTTTGCCGCGGGCATGAGCGGCGGCATCGCCTATGTCCACGACCCCGAAAACCGCCTCCCCTCAAACCTCAACGACAGCATGGTGTTTGTTGAAAAAATCGAGGACGCGGATGAATCCGCCTCGTTGCGGCAGCTTGTCGAAAACCACGCGCGCTACACGCAAAGCGCCGTCGCCCAAAAACTCCTCGGCAATTGGGACGCCGCGCTCCCGCACTTTGTCAAAATCATGCCGAAGGATTACAAACGAATGCTCGAGGCCATCGAAAAAGCGAAAGCCGAGGGACTCGCCGGCGACCACGCCATCGCCGCCGCCTTCGAAGCCAACGCCCACGACCACTCCCGCGTCGGCGGGAATTAAGCGCCTCCGGCCAATAAGACCGATCCGACTGATAAGACCACTCCGACCACACGAAAAAATTTAAAATAAAAACGCTATGGGAAAACCAACAGGATTTCTGGAATACATGCGCGAGATTCCGACGGATCGTCCGCCGCTCGACCGTCTTCGCGACTGGAATGAATTTCATCATAAACTCGACGAGGAAAAACTCCGGCGCCAGGGCGCGCGCTGCATGGATTGCGGCGTCCCGTTCTGCCACACCGGAAAACTCATCTCCGGCATGGCGGCGGGTTGTCCCGTCCACAACCTCATCCCCGAATTCAACGACCTCGTTTTCCGCGGACTCTGGAGGGAGGCCTATGCGCGCCTCGACAAAACAAACAACTTCCCCGAGTTCACCGGACGTGTCTGTCCCGCGCCTTGCGAGGGTTCGTGCGTCCTCGGTATCAATCGCCCGCCCGTCGCCATCAAAAACAACGAGTGCTCGATCAGCGAGCGCGCTTGGGGCGAAGGCTGGGTCGTGCCGCGTCCGCCGAAATTCCGCACGGGCAAAAAAGTTGCCGTCGTCGGTTCCGGTCCCGCGGGCCTCGCCGCCGCCGCGCAACTCAACCGCGCCGGCCATGCCGTCACCGTTTTCGAGCGCG
The DNA here is from genome assembly GCF_029504735.1 of Ereboglobus sp. PH5-10. Lineage (GTDB taxonomy): Bacteria > Verrucomicrobiota > Verrucomicrobiia > Opitutales > Opitutaceae > Ereboglobus. The sequence goes on from NZ_JAQFIP010000004.1 coordinate 29,120, forward strand.
CCGACCGGCCGGGCGGGCTGCTCATGTATGGCATTCCCAACATGAAGCTCGACAAGCGCGACGTTGTCCTGCGTCGCATCCGCAATATGGAAGCCGAGGGCGTCACCTTTGTTTGCAACGCCGAAATCGGCGGCGGCAGCGTCTCGGACATCGAGCCTGATGAACTGCTTGCCACCCACGATGCGATCGTTCTTTGCATCGGCGCCACGCAGCCGCGCGACCTGCCCGTCGAGGGTCGCAATTTGGACGGCGTTCATTTCGCCGTGGATTTTCTCACAGAAAACACGAAGGCCGTTTTGTCGGGAAACAAAACCGCGCCCGCCATTTCCGCGGCAGGCAAACACGTCATCGTCATTGGCGGCGGCGACACCGGCACCGATTGCGTCGGCACCTCGCTCCGCCAAGGCTGCGCCTCCGTGCGGCAAATTGAAATCATGCCCGAATCGCCGCGCGCGCGCCAGCCCGGCAACCCCTGGCCCGAATGGCCCAAGGTTTTGAAAACCGATTACGGTCAGGAAGAGGCCGCCGCGCGACAAGGCGCCGACCCGCGCGCATATTTGACAACCGTCAAAAAATTCATCGGCGAAAAAAGCGTGCGTGAACTCGTGGCGGTTGAAGTGAAATGGGAGAAAAATCAAAACGGACAATTCATCCCAAGGGAGCAGCCCGGCACCGAAAAAACACTGAAGGCCGACCTCGTCCTTCTGGCGATGGGTTTTCTCGGCCCCGAGCAATCCCTGCCCGGCCAACTGAAGCTGGAAACCGACGCCCGCGGAAACATCAAGGCCGCGCATGAGATTCACCGGACAAATCATCCGAAAGTCTTCGCCGCCGGTGACTGTCGCCGGGGCCAAAGCCTGGTTGTCTGGGCGATCAACGAGGGCCGAGCCGCCGCCCGCGAATGTGATCGCGCACTCATGGGGTCCACATTGTTGCCGTAAGGATTGCCGGGCGAACATCCCCCGCATTCTCACACAAACGATCCGTAAGATTGGCGGGGCAAAGAGTGCCAACAACTCCGCGATGTTGCCGCGAAAATTTGCCACGGGGTATTCGTCACGGCAGTTCACACGATTGTAACATTCCCGCCACGAATTCGCCACATGCGGCGGGCATTGTCTTGGTGTGATCCGCCGCACGCGGATGCAAAAACACCAAGACAAACATGAAATCCAGAGGCCTCCTTAAAAAATCGCCCACACCACCGGCGTTCTTTTTGCCATCTCCGCGCATCCTCGCATTCATCCTCGCGCTCGCGGCGGGCATTCCCGCCAGCGCCGGGAAAATCGTCATCAGGGGCTCCGACACGCTCGGCGCAAAACTCGTGCCCATGCTCGCCGAGCAATACAGGGCGGCCAAGCCCGGCGTCACTTTTGAAATCGCCGCCGAGGGTTCCACCACCGGCATCGCCGCCATCATCGACGGCACCGCGCAAATCGGCATGTCCTCGCGCAGCGCCAAATCCACCGAAATGTCCGCGGCTTCCGCCAAGGGCGTTGACATGAGGGCCACCATCGTCGCCTACGACGGCATCGGCATCATCGTCAACGCCGGCAATCCGCTCGCCGGCCTCACCCGCCGCCAGATCGAGCAAATCTTCACCGGCGACATCACCGACTGGTCCGCGGTCGGCGGCAAGCCGGGCAAGATCTCAATCTACACGCGCAACACCTCCTCCGGCACCTACGCCGACTTCAAGCAGCTCGCCATGCGCAAGCGCGACTACGCCAGGTCCTCGCAAAAAATGGCCGGCAACGAACAGATCGCCGCCGAGGTTGCGCGAAATCCAAACGGCATCGGCTACGTCGGGCTCGCCTATCTCGGCAGCCCGGGCATCAAGGCGCTTTCGGCTGACGGCGCGCTTCCCACAAAACAAGCCGTGCTCGACAAAAAATATCCGCTCGCCCGCCCGACCTTCTACTACACGAACGGACAGCCGTCCGGGGAGGCCGCGGCGTTTGTCGCCTTCACGCTCGGCGAGGAAGGCCAGCGCATCGCCGAGAAAATCGGGTTCGTGCCCGTGCGCTGAGCGCGTTTCGCGCCCGGTCAATGAAGAATGAAAAATGTGGAATGTAGAATTGTAGAATGAAAGCTCCCAAACCCACTTCAGAGAAAACACCCGCGGGCGAAAAACCCGCGGGCGGGGCGCCGGCTTCCGGAGGCCGTGCGGGGCGTCGGCTCGTTCCCGGTTCCTCTTTTTCCATTATGCATTCCTCATTGGTCGCGCGGCTCATCCGCGCGGCGTTCGGCTCCACCGCGCTCGTCGCGCTTCTCATTCTCGCGCTCATCACGATCTTTCTTTTTCGCGAGGGGCTGCCGTTTTTTCGCGACAGCCGCAACGACCTCGTTCTCTACCGGCGCGCCGGGCTCGAATACGTTGACATCCTTCGCCGCGCCGAGACGGAGCACGCCGCGCTCGTCCGCGAACTTTTCGACATTCGCCTTCGCGCCTTTCAACATTTTACCGATGACGCCCGTCTCCCGGTCGCCGACGCCAACGCCCGCCTGTCCGCCTTCGATGATTTCGCAGTCCGGTTCGGCGACGCCATCGGCCCGGTCCGCGAGCTGGTTTCCGACATCGGCGAAACCGCCGTCGCCATCAAGACCCGCGCGGCGCTCCGGCACGACAAGGCCGTGCAACGCCGGCAGCTCCTCGACGCCGGAAAAACCACCGAGGCGGGGCGGATAAAAATCGAGCCGGTTGATTTCCAGGCGGAAATCAAGCCCGTCCTCGATACGCTTCCCGCCTGCCGCGACGCCCTCCGCGCCACCGGCGACGAACTGGGCGCCATCCTCTCCGCATCCGGAAACACCGGCCTCCCGCCGGCGCTCGCCAGCGGACGGATGGAAAACTTTCAAGCGCGCGTCCGCGCCTTCATCGCGAAACTCCCCGCAATCGAAAACGAGCTCGCCGGCTGGCGCGCCGACGCGCCCGTGCCGTGGCATGCGAGTGCGCGCGCGTTTTTCACCGGGCGCGAATGGACGACCGCCAGCTTTTGGCAGGACTGGTATGGAATCCTGCCGCTCCTGAGCGGCTCGCTTCTCGCGTCGCTCATCGCGCTGGCGATTGCCGTTCCGCTCGGCGTCGGCGCGGCCATCTACATCAGCCAGGTGGCGTCGCCGCGCGAGCAGCGCCTTGTCAAGCCCGCCATCGAATTCATCTCCGCGCTCCCGTCGGTGGTGCTCGGTTTTTTCGGGATCGCCGTCCTTGGCGAGCTGCTGCGCTCGCTCTCGCAAACCTCGTGGTTCGCCTGGCTCCCCGGCTTCCCGATCATCGAGCGGCTCAACGCGCTGACGGCGGGCTGCCTGCTCGCGCTCATATCGATTCCGACGATTTTCACGCTTGCCGAGGACGCGCTCACCAACGTCCCGCGCGCGCTTCGCGAAGCCTCGTTTGCGCTCGGCGCCAGCCGCCTGCAAACCACGCTCCGCATCATCACCCCCGCCGCGCTCTCGGGCATCATCTCGGCGGTGCTGCTCGGATTCGGGCGCGTGATCGGCGAAACGATGGTGGTGCTCCTCTGCGCCGGAAACCGCATCGCCATTCCCGATTTCAGCGCAGGCCCGGCGGTCGTCACGCAACCCGTGCACACCATGACCGGCATCATCGCCCAGGAAATGGGCGAGGTTGTCCACGGCGGCATCCACTACCGCGCGCTCTTCGTCGTGGGCATGGTGCTGTTTGTCCTCTCGCTCCTCATCAACTACACGGCGCAAAAAATCCTCCTCCGCCACCGGCTTCCCGCGTCATGAATTTCCACCAACAAAACAACACCCGCCGCCGTCGCGAGGCCGCCGTTTTCGGGCTCCTTCGCGCCTCGACTTACCTGGTCCTGCTTTGCGGCGCGCTCGTGGTTGGCACGATTGTGTTCAAAGGCGCGCCGGTTCTTTTCAAGGCGGAGTTTCCCTTCATCAACATCGCGTTTTTCACCGAGGCGCCCGAGACGCTCCACGTTTTTGAACACGACGGAAAAAAGCTGGAGCTCGGCGACCGCGACTACCGCGCTTTCATGGAAAATCTCGCCGCCCCGTCCGCATCGCAACCCGCCGTCGCGCCGCGTTCCGAGCACGCCTACGTTTATTCGGTCGGCGGCATTTTTCCCTGCATCGTCGGCACGCTGCTTCTCGTCGCGGGCTCCATGACACTGGCGCTTTTTCTCGGCGTCTGCTCGGCGATTTACCTCAACGAATACGCGCGCCAAAACACGGTCACGCGCCTCATCCGGCTCGCGGTGCTCAACCTTGCCGGCGTGCCCTCGATCGTGTTCGGACTTTTTGGCTTCGGCCTGTTTGTGATATTTCTCGGTTGGAACGTCTCCCTTATGGCAGGCTGGTTTACGCTCGCGTTCATGGTCCTGCCCGTCGTGATCACCGCGAGCGAGGAAGCGCTTAAGTCCGTCCCGCGCGGCTACCGCGAAGCCTCGCTCGCGCTTGGCGCGACGCGCTGGCAGACGATCCGCAAAAGCGTGCTGCCCTACGCGCTGCCCGGCATCCTCACCTCGTCGATTCTCGGCATCGCGCGCGTCGCCGGGGAAACCGCGCCTATCATGTTCACCGCCGCCTACGTCGTGCGCGACCAGTTGCCCTGGCAAGTCGCGAAGCTCACCGATTTCTTTTTTCAAGGCGTGATGGCGCTCCCGTATCACATCTACGTGGTCAGCTCAAAAATCCCGCAAAACGAATACACCGAACGCGTGCAATACGGTTCGACGCTCGTATTCCTTCTCCTCGTCGCCCTGATCGCCGCCGCCTCGATCCTCCTCCGCAACCGCCTTCGGAAAAAACATTCGTGGTGAGCGTGACAGACGCCGCCGTGTGAACAGAGAACAAAAAACATTGCTTTCCATGCACGCCAATTGCGTTGAGGCCAATGGCACTATTAGTCATAAACAAGATCATGAGAACGCATGTGTTGTCTTTATTTTTACTGTTATTGGCTGGCTGTTCATCGCAGCCGACGATTATTGAGTTACCATGTCCCAATTCCGGCACTTACAGTTTTAGCGAAGCTGAAGCAAAAAAGTCGGACATATTATCATTAACTCTTTCCCCGCCGCTTAAGAGTTGGCGGCGCGAGGCCTTTTTCGGCTTTGGCATTCACATTGATCGCGCAGACCAGATTTTCGTTTATAGTCCATCTTTACCTCCAGAAATTTTTGCATTTCCGTTGGATAGGCCGATTTCTGTTACCGAGTTGAAGGAGTTGATTAATCGCTACAAATCGTTTCTTGATAGTAGGCCAGCGTCATTGCTGATTACGTCGGAAATAGATCCGAAACGCTCGGCAGTTTTTATGAAAGTGGTGGATTGGGCATTTCAACCGAGCATCCAGATATACTACAGAAAAGAAAGAGGCTAAGCAGCGGCCAGAGCCAATGTGACTGCACACTGTGTGCTTACCTCGGGCTGAATTGCCCGATGTTTTGCGCGTCATGCATGTCACCATTCTCCTGTCGCCAAACGGATGCCGAAGTTTGCTCCGGGGAGCTTTTGTCAAAAATCAAAGCCTAAAACAGGTCGTTTTTATCAAAAATCAAAGGCAATCGCGGCCTATTCTCCGCTCGCATCCGGCGCGCCCTCATTTGTCACGGAATCGTAACATTCGCTTCGCCCGCTTGTAACATTGTCCGCGCACACTCGCGGCGAATGAATGCATGCCTGACCAAACAGATTTTGCGAACCGAGCCGCCCGCGCCGCGTGTCACCGCGACCAACACCACCGCCACACCCGCGCCGGCCGAAGCCGTTCCTCATGCCAGTCCCGACGCCTCGCTCGAAACCGAAATCCGCGCTCCGCATTTAATAGAAATCTCCAACCTCGATTTTTATTACGGCGAAAAAAAAGCGCTCGATTGCGTCAACCTCACCATCGACGCCAACCGCGTCACCGCCTTCATCGGCCCCTCCGGCTGCGGCAAATCGACACTCCTGCGCTGCCTCAACCGCATGAACGACCTCATTGACGGAGCCGCCGTCCGCGGCGGAACAATCAAGATCGGCGACGCCGACATAAACGCGCCCGGCATCGACGCCATCGAACTCCGCAAATGCGTCGGCATGGTTTTTCAAAAATCAAATCCGTTTCCAAAATCCATTCACGAAAACGTCGCCTACGGATTGCGGATTCAGGGGATCAGGGACAGGGCCGAGATCGCCCGCCGCGTGGAACTCTCGCTTCGCGGCGCCGCTCTTTGGGACGAGGTCAAGGACCGCCTCAACGACAACGCGCTCGGCCTTTCCGGCGGGCAGCAGCAGCGCCTCTGCATCGCGCGCGCCCTCGCCGTCGAGCCGCAAGTGCTGCTCATGGACGAACCGTGCTCCGCGCTCGATCCCGTGGCCACGGGCAAAATCGAGGACCTCATCCACGAACTCAAGACGCGCTACACAATCATCATCGTCACACACTCCATGCAGCAGGCCGCGCGCGTCTCCGACAAAACCGCCTTCTTCTACCTCGGCCGCCTCGTCGAGTATGACGACACGCGCACCATCTTCATGAACCCCGCGAACCCGCAAACCGAGGCCTACGTCAGCGGCCGCTTCGGCTGAGCGCCGGGACAAACGGATTCGCGCACCTCTCCTCCCTTTCCATGAAACGCTTTTACGACACCGAACTCGCAACCTTCCGCTCGCAACTCATTCTGATGGGCGAAAAAGTCATTGAACGCATCCGCCTCGCCCTGCGCGCGCTTGCCGAGAGCGACACTGAAATCGCCCGGCGCGTGATCGCGTCCGACGACGAAATCGACCGGCTCGAACTCGCCATCGACAACGAAGCCATGCGTTTCATGAACCTCCGCGCGCCCATCGCCACCGAGCTTCGGCTCGTGATTGTCGGCATGAAAGCTTCGCGCGACCTTGAGCGCGCCGGCGACGAAGCCACAGGCATCGCCAAGCGCGCCCTGCGTCTCGCCGCGGAACCGCCAATCCTCACCAACGACGACGAAGATGCGGTCCACCTCCGGCAAATGGCCGCCGTCGCCCTGGAAATGCTCCGCGAGGCGCTCGACTGCCTTCATGACTCCGAAAACAATGACAAGGCCATCGACATCGTCCGGCGCGACAAGGTGGTCGATAAGCTCAACAAGCGGCTCTACCGCGCCCTGACGGCCCGCGCCGCGGCGAATCCCGCCGAGGTGAACCGCGCCATCGAGCTCATGTTCATTTCAAAATCCCTCGAGCGCATCGCCGACCACGCCACCAACATCGCCGAGGAAATGGTTTATCTCGCGCAGGCAAAAGACATCCGGCACGCCGGCAAGCAGGGGTGAAACATACCATTTATGAGCGATGACTGATAGGACGCGTTCGCATATCCGTTTAGCATCGAGGAAAAGGCGGCAAGCTCGACGCCAAAGGCGTCAAACAACTTAGCCCAGGGCGAGCGCGCAGCGCGCAACCCTGGGTTGCCGACAGTATAAAGCGGCGCCCTGAAGGGGCGCTACAAATCAGGACTCATCGCATGTTGTAGCGCCCCTTCAGGGCACCGCATTCGGAAAACAAAAACCCAGGGTGTCGCAAGCTTCACCCTGGGCTAAATTGTAACACGCCCTTGGCGTGCATAGGCAGGAGCCAGTCTTTTCCTCGACGCTCCAAACAAATACGCGCCCGGCGGGCGCGCCCTACCCGTTAAAGGCCAAAACTAGCTCGTAAAGCCCCCATGTATTTTTATCTTTGCGCCTCTTGCGCCTCTTTGCGGCTATTCCAATCGTGATTTTTTTAGAAAAAATCACTTCCGCTCCGGCAGCGTGAAGAAAAACGCCGCGCCCCGGCCCTGCGTGCTTTCGACACGAACCCGTCCGCCGTGCAATTGCACAATGTGCTTCACGATGCTCAACCCGAGTCCCGTGCCGCCGGTTTCGCGCGAGCGTCCCTTGTCCACCCGATAAAAACGCTCGAACATGTGCGGCAAGTCCGCGCCGGGAATGCCCGGGCCGTTGTCGCGCACGCACACCTCCACCTCGTTCCCGCCGCCCTCATGCGCGGGCGCGGGGCGTCGCTTCGCGGTGATTGTTATGGTCGATCCGGCGGGCGTGTATTTGAGGGCGTTGTTGAGGAGATTTTCGAAAACCTGCGTGATTTTTTGCGCGTCGATGCCCGCCTCGCCGATGGCGGGATCAATGTCCGCCGTTATCCGGTGCGCCGACGCCGACGGGCGCGCGCGGTAGTCGTCCGCGATCGAATGCAACAATTGCGAAATCGAAACGCGCTCAATGTTTAACCCCGGGTTCGCCGACTCCAGCCGCGAAAGGGAAAGCAAATCCTCGATGAGCGTGGCGAGACGCTCGCTGTGACGGTGAATCGTGCGCAAAAACCGGTCGCGATCGGCGTCGGGCATTTCACGGTGCCCGTCAACAAGCGTCTCCGCGCAACCCTTCACCAGGCTGAGCGGCGTGCGCAATTCGTGCGACACATTGGCGACAAAATCCTTTCGCACGGCCTCGAGTTTTTTCTGGCGCGTGATGTCGTGCAGAACAAAAAGCGACCACGGCTCGCCGGGCTCGTCGGGCGGCTCGATGGTCGCGCCGGTGGCCTCGACCCAGCGCGTCCCGTCCGCTGTGTCGAAGGCGATTTCGTGCTGCGGGCGGGCGGTGCCGTTGCGAACCGCCTCGACATACTCAAGAAACGCGGCGCTCCGGATGACGCGCTCAAAGCGCTGGCGGAGCGCGTTTTTCGCATCGGGAAAAAGCGACTGCAACGCCTTGTTGGCGAGAAGCACGGTGTTGTCGCTCCCGATCACGATCACCGCCTCCTGCAAGCTCCCGAGCGTGGTCTCCAACTGGGCGAGATGGCTGCTGCGCTGCCGTTGCAGGCGGCCGTTCTCGGCAAGAATCTCGTTTATCTCGTCGATCAAAACGCCCATGCCGTAATCGGGCGTCACGCGCAACCCGCCGCGCCGGATCTCCCGCCGCTCGACAAGCGTCCGCGCCATTTCGCGCAAGCCCCCGCGCAACCTCGCCAGCCGGACCAGCGCGGCGGCAAGCGCGATCGCGAGGACAATGATGACAGTGATATAAATCATGGCCGGTGTGTGCGCGCGCTCACGAGGCTTCCCGCGGCGCGTTTTCCGAAAAGCGGTAGCCGATGCCGCGAATCGTCTCGATCCACGCCGCCTCGCCGCCAAGTTTTTCGCGCAATCTGCGCACATGCGTGTCGATGGTGCGCGTTTCGATTTCGGTTTCGTAATTCCAAACGGAAACCAAGAGATGCTCGCGCGTTTGCACGCGCCCCCTGCGCTCCATGAGAAGTTGCAGCAGCCTGAACTCCGTCGCCGTCAAGCTGACGGGCGCGTCCGCGACTGTCACGACATGGCGCTCCCTGTCGAGGACAAGACGGCCCGCGTGCAATTGCGTTTGGGACGCCTCCTGATTTGCGCCGGGCGAGGCGCGCCGCAGCAACGCCCGCACCCGCAAAACGAGTTCCTTTATGCTGAAAGGCTTGCAGATGTAATCGTCGGCGCCCGTCTCAAAACCCTGCACGCGGTCATGCTCCTCCGCCTTGGCCGTGAGAAAAATGACGGGGATGCCCTTGAACGCGGGATCGGCGCGAAACATGCGGCAAAGCTGGATGCCGTTCAACTCGGGCATCATGACATCGAGGATCGCAAGGTCGGGTTTGAACGCGTGGGCGAAGCCGACGGCGGCGTTTGGGTTGTTGAGTGTTTCGACAACAAACCCCTTCGCCTTGAGATTGTAGGCGACCAGATCGGTGACGTCGGGTTCGTCATCGACAATCAGAATTTTTTTGGCGGACTCGGCCATAAGACAGAAACGCAGCATAAACGCCTTTTGCGCGCCATTGCGAGCCGGTAGCCGCGCCGTCACACGATTGTAACACTTCCCGCGAACCGCTCATCTCATTCCCGCAAATGCCCGCGGGTGAAAAAATAGTGCGGCGCGCGGGCATTCACACTCCGCAGCGCACGCGGTGGTGAAACTCGCGCAACTTGACAAAACACACGCGCGGGCATTGCGTGCGTTCTCACCAATTCGTTTAGGCGAACCCGGGGCGCCGGGCTGAGACAGGGATACGATCCGTCCCCATAGCCTTCGAACCTGATGCGGTTAGCACCGCCGAAGGGAAAACGGCCCGGAGCTTCGTTTCAAAAACGCATCGGGAGCCGCGTTACCGGAGGCGGCGGCAAATCGCGTCGGTCAACAATGAACCATACCGATCAACGCCTTCGCAACATGCCCGCCAGCGACAATCCATCCGCAACCCGCGACAATCCGCACACCCTGTTTCCCGCATCCACCCGCGTCTATGTCACCGGCTCGCGCCCCGATATCCGCGTGCCTTTTCGTGAAATCGCCCAGAATCCCTCATGCGGCTACGACGGCGGCGGGACGGCAAACGCCCCCGTCCGCGTTTACGACACATCGGGTGCCTGGGGCGACCCCGGCTTTCACGCCAACCCGAATCGCGGCCTCCCGCCAATACGCGCGGCATGGATCGCCGCGCGCGAAGGCATCGAACAAATCGAAGGCCGCGCGGTGCGCGCGTCCGACGACGGCTACCTCTCCGAAACACACCGCGCGCGCACAGAAAAAAACGGCGCGCGCATCGCCGGCAAGGATTTTCCCGACGCCAACCGCCGGCCAGTCCTCCGCGCCGGCCCCGGCAATCGCCCCACACAACTCGCCCTCGCCCGCGCCGGGATCATCACGCCCGAAATGGAGTTTGCCGCCATTCGTGAAAACCTCGGACTCCCGCGACAGCCCGCCGGGACGATCCCGCCAACCCGCGGACCGCGTGAAATCACGCCCGAATTTGTCCGCGACGAAATTGCCCGCGGGCGGGCCATCATCCCGGCAAACATCAACCATCCCGAACTCGAGCCGATGGTCATCGGCCGCAACTTTCTGGTCAAAATCAACACCAACATCGGCAACTCCTCCGTTGCCTCCGGCATCGACGAGGAGGTTGAGAAAATGCGCTGGTCCATCAAATGGGGCGGCGACACGCTCATGGATCTTTCCACCGGCAAAAACATCCACCGCACCCGCGAATGGATTCTGCGCAACTGTCCCGTCCCCGTCGGAACCGTGCCGCTTTACCAGGCGCTTGAAAAGGCCGGCGGACGCCCCGAGGCGCTCACATGGGACGTTTTTCGGGACACGCTTGTCGAGCAGGCCGAGCAAGGCGTCGATTACTTCACCATCCACGCCGGCCTGCTCCTGCGCCACATACCGCTCACCGCGCGCCGCCTCACCGGCATCGTCTCCCGCGGAGGCGCCATCATGGCCCGGTGGTGCCTCGCCCGCAACGAGGAGAATTTTCTCCACGAACATTGGGACGACATCTGCGAAATCATGGCCGCATACGACATCGCCGTTTCAATCGGTGACGGACTCCGCCCCGGCTCCATTGCCGACGCCAACGACGAGGCCCAGTTCGCCGAACTCAAGACCCAGGGGGCTCTCACCCGCCGGGCATGGAGTCACGGCGTGCAAGTCATGAACGAAGGCCCCGGCCACGTGCCCCTGCACATGATCGGCGAGAACATGGAAAAACAACTGCAATGGTGCGACGAGGCCCCCTTCTACACGCTCGGCCCCCTCACCACGGACATCGCGCCCGCCTACGATCACATCACCAGCGCCATTGGCGCGGCGCACATCGGCTGGCACGGCGCCGCCATGCTCTGCTACGTGACGCCCAAGGAGCACCTCGGACTGCCCGACCGCGATGACGTTCGCGCCGGTGTGATCGCCTACAAAATCGCGGCGCACGCCGCCGACCTCGCCAAGGGCCATCCGGCCGCCCGGCTCCGCGACGACGCCCTCAGCAAGGCGCGCTTTGAATTTCGCTGGGAGGACCAATTTAATCTCTCCCTCGATCCCGCGCGCGCCCGCGAATACCACGACGCCACGCTGCCCCGGGAGCACTCGAAAAACGCCCGCTTTTGCTCCATGTGCGGCCCCAATTTTTGCCCGATGAAAATCACCGCCGACATCCGCCGCGGCGCTGCGTAGCGCCGCGCCGTCACACGATTGTGATGCTTCCCGCGGGCCGCTCGCCAGCCGCGTCACCCCGCCGCTTTCCACAAACAAAGGATGTGCTTGTCCCGCGCGGACGCATCGGCACATCCTTTTTTCATGTCCGCCAAGCCCGTATCCCCCGCATCCGCATCCAAGAACGCCGCGCTTCAGCGTCCGGCCGCCGAGATCCTTTACGCCGACGAACTGGCGCGCCTTGTCGAGGCCGATAAAAATCTCCCGCGCCCCGGCGGCTGGCGGCTTACCCCGCGCTCCGTGCTTCGTTTTATCATGGGCGAACCCGGCGCCGCGCCCGACTCGCCCGGCGCGCCGAAATTCGTCGGCGCGCAAAGTTTTCTCGAACGTTGCATCGTCGCGCTCGCCACCAACCGCGGCCTCATGCTTGTCGGCGAGCCCGGCACCGCGAAAAGCTGGCTCAGCGAATTGCTCGCCGCCGCCATCAGCGGCGACTCCACGCTCATCATCCAGGGCAGCGCCGGCACCACCGAGGACGCGATAAAATACTCGTGGAACTACGCGCTCCTGCTCGCCGAGGGCCCGACCGGCCGCGCGCTCGTCCCCGCGCCGCTGCACCGCGGCATGCGCGACGGCAAGCTCGTGCGCTTCGAGGAAATCACGCGCTGCCCGCTCGAAATCCAGGACACGCTCCTCACCATCCTCTCCGACCGCGTCATGGCGATTCCCGAGCGCGAGGACGACGGCCGCACGCTCTACGCCCAGGTCGGCTTCAACATCATCGCCACCGCCAACACCCGCGACCGCGGCGTCAACGAAATGAGCGCCGCGCTCAAGCGCCGCCTCAATTTCGAAACCGTCTCGCCCATCGCGAGCCTCGCCGACGAGATGGCGCTCGTGAGCCGCGAGTCGTCGCGCCTCCTCTCCCGCGCCGGCATTCCCCTCGCGCTCCCCGCCGACCTCACCGAGGTGCTCCTCACCACGTTCCACGAATTGCGCACCGGCAAAACCGCCTCCGAAGGCAAGGCGCTCGAACCGCTCGGCACCGTGATGAGCACCGCCGAGGCGGTCTCCGTGGCCTACGCCGCCGGCCTGCACGCCTATTATTATGACGGCGGAAAAATCTCCGCCGCGCACCTCGTGCAAAGCCTGCTCGGCTCCGCGCTCAAGGACAGCCCCGACGACATCAAGCGCCTGCAACATTATTTCCACCACGTCGTGAAACCCCGCAAAAAAGGCCGCTGGCCCGAGTTTTACGACGGCATAAAATACCTGCCCCAACCCGCCGCCGAAAAGTGAGCGAAGCGCGCACATGACCGGCATTGTTTCATAATCGCATTTGCACATCCACATGGCTGAAACAGGGATTATAAAATACACGAGCGCGCTTGAGGCGATTCGGGCCCGGCCGGGCATGTATTTGGGATGGCCAAATATCAAAGGATTGTGCCATTTGCTGGTGGCGTTTCTCGACGACCTGCTGGCGGATTCGGCAAATAATACGAACTCAGGGCGGGGCGAGAACAATGATATTCCCCGCGTGGAGTTCGAATTTCATCCGGGACGGAAAAAACTCTCGATTTCAGTAATGGGAGTGAGAACAAAACCTGTTCTGGATGCCATGGGCGTTTTGGATTCAAGGCCAAAAACTCCCCTGCTATTTTATCCGGGATCGGAGGCTCGTTTTCATTTGGATCTAAGTATATTAGTCGCGGCAACCGAAACATTTTGCGCCCGGATTTATCAAACCGATTCGCCCATGCTGAAGTTTCAGTCTCAACGTGGTAAATATACAATTGAAACAATCCATCCCGAAAAGAACACCTCCGCGGGCGATGACATCGCGAAAGGGGTGATGAAATTCGAATTTACTTTGGATTCTGAAATCTGGCACACCACGATCCTGCCTTTCGATCAAATTACCGAGGCTCTGCGCGAATATGCACTGCTTAATCCCCGCGTGACGATTGTATGCACGGACAGGCAGACGGAGGTAGTCCAACGGCGTTTTTTTCATTACAAACGAGGTATATTTGATGAGTTTGATAATATCATCTTACTAAAGAAATCTGAAAACACCGCGTGTTTGCATATTGAGGCGGAGGATTCGGGCCGCGTGTATCGCATTGGCATATGTATTGATCCGATGCAGTGCGATGGGCGCGTTCGCTCATGGTGCGGAAGCTCTGAAACAAAAGAAGGCGGCTCGTTGATAAACGGTATTCTCGACGGCATTATTGCCGCATTCAGAAAAAATGCGAAGGATTGGCCGCACGGTATCAAAGTCTCAAGAAAATCCATCGTGGAACATGTCTTTATACTCGCGGCAGTTGGCGGCCAAATGGGCGATGTGCGCTATGCGGGGGCAACCAAGGACAAACTTGATATGCCCGCATTGCAGAAATACGTGAAACGACTGGTGCGCCAGCGCGTGGACGAATGGCTCGCCTCAGACGCGGGGCTCAAAGAACGCATAATGTGGCGTTTTCAACGCTGGAGTTCGTAACCGATGCGGGAAACCAAGGCATTTCCTTACGCCGACGCCGATCCGCGACTCTGGTCGTGCGACGGGCCGGTTGTGTTTTTTCCGGTGCGGCATCACAGCCCCGCGTGCGCGCGCTTTGTCGGCGAACTCGTTCGCCGGCTCCGTCCCGCCGCCGTTCTCATCGAGGGCCCGTCCGATTTTAATCCGCGCCTGGGCGAACTGCTCGCGCCGCACACGCTGCCGATCGCGATCTACAGCTACTTCACCGACGCCGGGCAAAACCGGCGCGGCGCGTTTTATCCGTTTTGCGAATTCTCCCCCGAGTGGGTTGCGCTCCGCGCCGCCGCCGCGCTCAAAATCCCCGCCGAGTTCATCGACCTGCCGTGGAGCGAAACCGCCGCGCTCGATCGCGCCGCCAACCGTTACGCCGACGGCGCGCTCGGCCGCTCCTCCTACACCGCGCAACTCTGCCGCAGCCTCGGTGTGGACGACTGGGACACGCTTTGGGACACGCTCTTCGAAATCGACCCCGCGCTTTCGCCGGGCGAGTTTTTGCGCCGCTGCCACGCGTTCTGCCGCAACGCCCGCCTCGCCGACGGCGGCGCGAGCGCCGCCGACCTCGCGCGCGAGGCGTTCATGCTCTCGCGCATCTGCGCCGCGCTCGCGCGCCATCCGCGCGGCCCCGTGCTCGTCGTCACCGGCGGCTTCCACAGCTCCGCGCTCTTCGACGGCCTGTATTCGGAAAACGAATACAATGAAAACGCCGCCAGCCCGCCCGACGGTGCCATCGCGCCTGAACGGCAACCGCGCCCGCCCGACGGCGGGCACGGCATCGCGCTCACGCCGTATTCCTACGAGCGCCTCGATTCTCTCACCGGCTACGAGGCCGGCCTCGTTAATCCCGGCTTCTATCACCGTGTCTGGCTGGATCATTCGCCGGGCGCGCACGCCGCGCTCCTCGCCGCCGCCGCGCAGTCGCTCCGCGCGCGCGGGCAAACCGCGAGCACCGCCGACCTCGTCGCGGTCGAGACCACCGCCGCCGCGCTCGCCACGCTGCGCGGCCACGCAATCGTCTGGCGCACGGACCTCGTTGACGCGCTCACGGGCGCGCTTGTGAAGGAGGAAATCGCCACGGCGGCGCGCGGCTCCGGCGCGGCGCGGCATCCGTTTCTCGACGCGCTGCACGCCGTGTTTCGCGGCGACGCGCGCGGACGCCTCGCGCCCGGCACGCCGCTTCCGCCGCTCGTCGCCGACATCGCCGCCGCGCTCCGCGCGCACGACATCGAGCCGCCCTCCCAGGAACGCCGCCTCGAACTCGCGCTCGACAAGCCCGCCGACATCGCCCGCTCGCACACGCTGCACCGCCTGCGCATCCTCGAAATCCCCGGCTTCGCGCGCACGGACGGCACCGACTTTACCGGGCGCGACGACCTCTCGCGTCTCTGGGAAACGTGGGCGCTTCGCTGGACGCCCGACTTCGACGCCGCGTGCATCGAGCGCTCGCTTTACGGCGCCGCGCTGCCGGACGCCGCCGGCGCGCGCCTTGTTGAAAACGCCGCGAGGATCGAGCGCGATGCCGATGCCGCCGCGCGCCTCCTGCTCGACGCCGCGCTCGCCGGCTGGCACGCCGGTTTTGCGCGACTGCGCGCGCGTGTGATCGAGCTGCTTCGCGCCGACGCCTCCTTCGTGAGCGTGGCGCGCGCGCTCGGCCACCTGTATTATCTTTATCGTTACAACGATTCCGTCGCCACGGCCGCAGCCGCCGCGCGCGATGAAATCGCCGCGCTGCTCACCGAGTCCCACGCGCGCGCCATCTGGCTCCTCGAGGCGCAGGCGCCCGCGGCCGACGAAGCCGCGATCAAGGGTCTGCGCGCGTTGCTCGCCGCCGTCCACACCGCCGGCAAAACGCTCGCGTGGGACACCGCCGGGCTTGTCGCCACGCTGCGCCGCCTCTGCGCGACATCATCGCATCCGCCGCTCCTGCGCGGCGGCGCGGCGGGCGCGCTCTGGTCGCTTGGCGAGACGGGCCTCGCCGATATCCTGGGCCAAATCCCCTCCGCGCCCGACAAACTCGGTGATTTCCTGCAAGGCGTCTTCGCGCTCGCTCGCGAGGAGTCGCAACGCCACCCCGACCTGCTCCTTGCGATTGACCGCCACCTGCTCGCCTACGACACGGAAATGTTTCTCGCCGCGCTGCCCGCGCTCCGCCTCGCCTTCACCTATTTCACGCCCCGCGAAAAAGACCACCTCGCCCGCCGCCTCCTCGAGGCGACCGGCGCGACCGCCGCCGCGCCGCTCCCGGCGCTCGCCGTTTCCCCCGCCGCCGCGGCCCGCGCGCTCGCCTTCGAATCCCGCCTCCAACAAGAACTGGCCCGCCACGGCCTCCGCGCTCCCCTCGTCAAATGAGTAATGTTTCCCCGCCATCTTCCGATGAACAAACCCGCGCGCGCCAGACGCGCTGGCGGCTTGTGCTTGGCGACGGCGTCGAATCCACGCTTGGCGGGCTTTCCGGCGAGGACGCCGAGCGCGATGCCGCGCTCGCCTACCTCTACAACCGCGAATACTCCCCCGGGCGCAACGTCCGCGGCGGCCATCCCGCCGGCGATCTCGGCGAATCGCGGCTCACCGTGCCCGAGTGGATCAACCACGTTCACCGCCTCTTTCCGCAAAAGACAATCGAGCGAATCGAGCGCGACGCGCTGGAGCGTTACCAGCTTCAGGAAATGGTCACCAACCCCGACCTGCTCGCCCGCGCGCAGCCCAGCCAGACGCTCCTCAAGGCCGTGCTCCACACCAAGCACCTCATGAACGAGCAAGTGCTCGCGCTCGCCCGCGACCTCGTGCGCCGCGTCGTCGCGCAGCTCATGGAAAAACTCGCCTCCGAGGTGCGCCAGCCCTTCAGCGGCGCGCTCGACCGCCGCCGCCGCTCGCTCGTCAGGGTTGCCAAAAATTTCGACATCCGCACCACGCTCCGCCGCAACCTCAAGCACTGGCGGCCCGACGAAAAACGCCTCGTCCTCCAAACGCCGCACTTCTACTCGCGCGTGCGCCGCCAGACCGACCGCTGGCAGCTCGTCATCCTCGTCGATGAATCCGGCTCCATGCTCGACAGCGTCATCCACGCCGCGATCACCGCCGCCTGCTTCTGGAATCTCCGCGCGCTGCGCACGCACCTCGTGCTCTTCGACACCGCCGTCGTCGATGTCACGGAGCACTGCGTCGATCCCGTCGAGACGCTCATGAAAGTGCAGCTCGGCGGCGGCACCGACATCGGCCGGGCGCTCAACTACGCGCATTCGCTCATCGACAATCCGCGCCGCGCCATCGTGCTGCTCGTCACCGACTTCTTCGAGGGCGCGCCCGTCGGGCGCCTCTACGCCGAGGCGCGCCGCATCATCGGCGGCGGCTCCACGCTCCTGGGCCTTGCCGCGCTCGACCCCGACGCGCGCCCGCGTTACGACGAGCACGTCGCGCGCCAGCTCGCGCAACTCGGCGCGCACGTCGGCGCCATGACCCCCGGCGAGCTCGCCGAATGGATCGCCCAAAAAGTCGGCTGAGCAACACCGACCCAACAAAAACATTTTCCCAAATTTCAAAAACGAAACCCATGCGCGCCGACCTTCTCGCACTCAACGACGACGATCTCGCCTCGCTCGCGAACCGAGGCCTCGCCCGGCGCGCGCGCCAGGAGGCCGAATCGTCCGCGCTCGCGTGCGAGTTTGGGGAGACGCCCGCGGGCGACATCACCGCGCGCTGGTCGGACGGCCCCGAATGCCGCCTGCCCGCCGGCGCGCGCCTCACCGACGCGCGCTGCACCTGCCCCTCGACAACGCTCTGCCGGCACGTCCTGCGCACCGTCATCCGTTACCAGCTTTCGCAAACCCCCGCGCCGGCGCCCAAGGGCGAAAACACGTCCGTGTCCGCGAATGCCGAATGGTCGCCCGCCGAAATCACCGACGCGCAACTCGACGCGTTTTTTTCGCCCGCCGAGCTCGCGCGCTGGCGGCGCGACTTCGAAGCCGGCCACGTCATCCAAGTCTGGACGGGCGCGAAGCCGCGCGCGCACCTGCACACGCTTGGCTGCACGGTTAATTTTCTCGTGCCGCGCGATCCCCGCTACGCCGTGTGCGATTGCGCCGCCACCGCGCCCTGCGGCCACGCGCTGCTCTCCATTTGGGCCGCGCGCAAAATGCCCGCCGGGCAAACCGCGGCGCTCGTCTCCACCGCGCCGGAAATTTCCGCCGCGCCCGATGACGCCGCGCTCTCCGTGCTCGGCCAGATCGAGGCGGAACTCGCCGCTTTCGCCGCCACCGGGCTCGCCCGCTCCTCGCCGCTCCAGGCCGACACCTGGCGCCGCCTTTCCACGCTCGCGCGCGACGCCGCGCTCGTCTGGCCCGCCGACGCGCTGCACGACATCGCGGAACTCCACACCGCCTACCTCGCGCGCGACGCCCGCTTCGCGCCGCGCGATTTTCTCGCGCTCGCCGCCGAGCTTCTCCAGCGCGCCAACGCCATCCGCTCGGGCGTGTCGCCGGTGCCGCCGCTTTTCATTCGCGGCACGCCGCGCGACCGCGAGACGGAAATCGCCTCCGCGCGCCTGATCGGCCTCGGCTGCGCCGCTCGCACCTGGAAAACGGGAACGGAAATTTCCGCCTACCTCCAGGATGCCGACACCGGCACCACGCTCGCCATCACGCGCGCCTTCGCGCACGAGCCGGGCGGGACGCCGAAAAGTTTTGCCGCGCTCGCCCGCACCTTCGCGCTCAAGGGCGCCACGCTCGCCGCCATCGGGCGCGGCCAGCTTCTCGTCAAGGGCGGGCGCCGCTCGCCCTCCGGCCGCTTCATCGCCGGCCGCGCGCCGGTGAGCGTGACGCCGCAGGCCTGCGCGTGGGAGACGCTCCGCGCGCCGCTGCTCGTTTCCAGTTTCGCCGCGCTGCGCGAGCAACTCCGCGCCGAGCCGCCCGCCGCGCTCGGTCCGCGCCGCGTCGCCGCGCGCCTCGCCGTGTGCCCCGTCGCGGGCGCGGGCGAGGTCGTATTTTCCGTCGCGTCGCAGGAAATCCGCGCGCGCCTCGCCGACGCCGAGGGCGGCACGGCGGTCCTCGCGCACCCCTGCGTGACGCGCGCCTCCGCCGGCAACGAGTCGCTTCTCGCCGCGTTGCGCGCCACGCCCGGCAACGTGCGTTTTGTATGCGCGCAGGCCCGGCTTGAGGGCGCGGAGCTCGTGCTCGCGCCGCTGAGCGTCGTTTTTGAAAACGCCTCCGGGCGCACCTGCATCCAGCCGTGGGTTGACGACGCGCCGCCGCAAAGCGGCCCGGACAACCGGCCCGCGACCGCCGAAAAACTTCCCGCGTCGTTGTCAACCGCCGCAACCTCCGCCGACGCGCTGCACGATTACATCGACGAATTGCAGGAGCACCTCGCCGAGACGTGGCTGCTCGGCCCGTCCGCGACCGCCGCCGAAAGCGCGCGCCTCGCCGCGCTCGGGCGCTCGCTCGGCCTGGACGCGCTCGTGCCGGACGCGAACGGTTTTGCCAAAAACACCGGCGCGCTGCTCGCGCTCACCGTCGCCGCCGATTTTGCGTTTCGCGAATACGCGGCGCTGGAAAATTTCCGGATTCTTCCACCGCCTTTTACATCGCATTAACGCGCCGAAATCCGTTGCCTCGTGCGCATCATGACCACCCGCACGTTTGAATTCTCCGACGGTTCCTCCAACAAATTCTGGACAATCACACTCGACGGCAAGGCGCACACCGTGAACTACGGACGCATCGGCACGGCGGGCCAGACGCAGACAAAGGAGTTCGCCTCCGACTCCGACGCGCAAAAGTCGTTCGACAAGCTCGTCGCCGAAAAAACGAAAAAGGGTTACGTCGAAAAAACCGCCGGCGCGCCCCTGGCGCCCGTTGCTCCCGTTGCGAAAAAAGAAAAACCCGCGCCCGTCGCGGTCGCGAAGAAGGAGGCGGTTCCCGCGCAACCGGCCGCCGCGCCGGCTGCCGCACCCGAACCGGCGCCGGCGTTTTCCACCAACGCCGCGTTGCGCCGCGAGATCGACCTTGATGCCGCCGATTGGGCGGCCGTGCCGGAGGATTTTCCGCTGCCCGACGGCGCGGTTCGCGTGCTGTCCGCCGCGCTCACACCGCCGCCGCCCGCGAAGCCGTTTGACCTGGAGGATTGCCTGAAGCGACTCGCGACCAAGGTGCGCGCGCGCTCATACGGCTGGGAGTGGGATTTTACCGCCGCGCTGCCCGACACGCAGCTTTCGCGCGAGGAGGCGGAGTTCTGGTGCTCGGTCATGCTCGCGCCGCGCAAACGCGATGAGAAACCCGCCGAGCACGCCGAAAAAATCCGAAAGGAAAACACCGTGTTCACCGGAAAGGCGCCGGCGGCGCTCGATACAAAAAACAATTATGTGCCGGCCGAGTTTGTCCGTTGCCTCGCGGTTTTGCTGACGCCCGCCGAGTTGATCGAATACATGTTCCGCCCGGTTGTGGGACGCGGCTTTGGTTTTCAAATGACGCGCATGCGCGTTTACCGCGACGGGTTTCGCAAATACGTTTTCCCGTGGCTGACCGCCGCGGAGCGCGCCGCGTGGAAGGAGGCCGCCAAGGCCGCGTGGAATTCCGCCGTGTGGCCGGCTGATTTTTACGCCACTCCGCCGGCGGCGTTTATGTTCGGCGTGATGTTCGGCCTGCGTGACGAGGCGCGCGCGCTTGTCGAGGGCTGGGCGGACAACCTTTACACCGCCGACACCTCGTGGGATCACGCGCACTACCATTGCCCGCAGGAAATCGTGCTCGGCCTCGGCACGCCCGAGCTTGTCGCGTTTCACATGCGCCGCCTGAAACTGCCGCTCAACCGGCCTGTTTACATCCGCGGTTTTCTCGCGCGCACCGGGCTCACCGCGCTCGACGTCATCGCGCGCAGCATCGCCGCAATCGGCAAAAAGGAGGATGCCGAGGAATTGTTCGCCGAGTTCGCGCGCGTGCACGCGCCCGAGGCCGCGCCGCACATGCTCGACCTCGCGCACAACTCAAAAGCCCCGCGCTCCTCGCGCGAATGGCTCGACGCGCATCCCGCCGAAAGCGTGGCCGGGCTGATCCCCGTCGCCGCCGGGGGCGGCAAGGGCGCGGCGGCCGCCGTCGATTATCTCAACACGCTCAAGCGCCGCGGAGCCTCCGCGCTCATCGAGACGCAGCTCGCGCATTTCCCCGCCGACACCGTCGCACGCATCCGCGCGAGCGTGCTCGATGTCGTTGAAAAAGTTTACCCGGCGCTGCCGCCGGAAAAAATTCCCGCGTGGTGGGGCGGGGCGCTCGCCGCCGCGCCGCTTGGAAAAAACAAGAGGCCCGCGTGGGTGAAACTGCCCGACTTGACGCCGCTCATTCTCGACATCGAGGGCGGGCAATACGCGCTCGGCGAGGCGCAACTCGGCGAGGTGATCGCCGCGCTCCAGGCGAGCACGCCGGAGCAAAAACACCCGCTCGCCGTCGCGCTTCGCGAACACGCCGAGGCCGACAGCCTCGACGCGTTTGGTTGGCGGCTGTTCGAGCTCTGGCTCGGCGAGGGCGCGCCCGCAAAGGAGAAATGGGCGTTTCTCGCGCTCGGACTTCTCGGAGGCGACCGCTCCGTGCTCAAACTCGCGCCGCTCGTCCGCGTGTGGCCGGGCGAGTCGCAGCACCAGCGCGCCGTCACCGGGCTCGAAGTGCTGCGCGCAATCGGCACCGACACCGCGCTCATGCAGATAAACGGCATCGCGCAGAAGGTGAAATTCAAGGGCATCAAGGAGCGCGCCGCGCAGTGCATGGAGGCGATCGCGGAGACGCGCGGCATGTCGCGCGCGCAGTTGGAGGATCGCATCGTGCCGGATTGCGGACTCGATGAGCGCGGCTCGCGCGTGTTCGACTTCGGCCCGCGCCAGTTCCGCTTCATCCTCGGCCCGGAGATGAAACCGATGATCCGCCATGCCGACGGCACGATCAAATCCGACCTGCCAAAACCCGGCGCGAAGGACGACGCCACGCTCGCGCCCGCCGCCGTGGCCGAATGGAAGTTGTTGAAAAAACAAATCGCCGAGGTTGCGAAAATCCAGGCCGTGCGGCTGGAGCAGGCGATGGTCACCGGGCGCCGCTGGGCTCCGGGCGAATTCCTGCAACTGATCGTAAAACAACCGCTGATGATCAACCTCGCGCGCCTGCTGCTCTGGGGCGTTTACGACGCGCGGGGCAAACTCACCGGCGCGTTTCGCGTGACGGAGGACCAGACTTTCGCCGACGAGAACGACGCCGATTTCGCGCTTCCCGGCGACGCGGCGGGCGCGACCATCGGGCTCGCGCACCCACTGCAAATGTCCGGGCAAAGGCAACTCCTCGACCAGTGGGGGCAGATATTTGGCGACTACGAAATCGTGCCGCCCTTCGCGCAACTCGGACGGACGATTCACACGCTCGCGCCGGAGCACGCGCAGGGCGCGGAGATCAAGCACCTCGCCGCGCGCGGAAAACTCGTGGCGCAGACGCTTGTGTTTGGCCTGGAAAAACTCGGCTGGCAGCGCGGCATACCGCAGGACGCGGGCTGGGTGAACGAGCACACGAAGCAATTCCCCGGAGCGGACATCACGGCGGTGATCAACTACGACGAAGGGTTTTCGGTTGGCTATTGGGAAGGCGCGGGCGAGCAGACGATCGAGCGCGTGTTTTTTGTGCCCGGCCTTTACACGCCGCGCATGTATCCCGACCACAAAAACGCAATCCCGCTCGCGCAAGTTGACGCGCTCGTGCTCAGCGAAGTGCTCAACGACTGCGAGCTGTTGCTGATGAAGGCGAAGTGAGGCGGGGCGGAGGCGGTCTGCCACCGCTTCCACTTTATTTCACCTCACCAGATCGGCAGCACGTTTTGTATCAGCGCGTCGCCGATGCCGATCAGCGCGGCGCCGGCAGGCTTGAGAGTCCTTTCTGTTTTTTGTTTTTTTGGGTGGGCTCACCCACGAATTACGCGCCGAAAAATGACCCACAAATACGCACACAAACCACGTTCGTTTCCTGTCAAAACGGGCCTCAAGGGGTCGCAAAGGGGGCTCGCAAATACGCAAGGCACCGCCAATGCCGCATTAGTCACAAAAAAGCACCTCCGGACACATCCGGCGGCGGCGCACTTTTGGTGGACCCGATCAGAATCGAACTGACGACCTCCTCAATGCCATTGAGGCGCTCTGCCAACTGAGCTACGAGCCCGTAACCAAAGTGGGGCGTGAGAATCAAAGTTTCGCCGTCAAATGCAAGGACTTTTTTGCCCCATTTTTTTCTCCACGCCCCCAAGCCCCCCGCATTCGAAAAATTTCCCGCCCCTCAAACTTACTTTTTCTTGTAACGTGTCCGCCTCACCGCATATCCATTACCTTTCCCGATGAAATACATTTTTGTAACTGGTGGTGTCGTATCCTCACTTGGCAAAGGCCTCACGGCTGCTGCTCTCGGAGCGCTTCTCGAACAGCGCGGCCTCAAAGTCCGCATGCAAAAGTTCGACCCCTACCTCAACGTCGATCCGGGCACCATGAGCCCCTTCCAACACGGCGAGGTCTACGTGCTCGAGGACGGCGCCGAAACCGACCTCGACCTCGGCCACTACGAGCGCTTCACCAGCGGCAAACTCTCCCGCCTCAACAGCATGAGCTCCGGCCAGATTTACGAAAACGTAATCCAAAAGGAACGCCAGGGCGCCTACCTCGGCAACACCGTCCAGGTCATCCCGCACGTCACCAACGAAATCAAGGAGCGCATCTACCAATCCACCAAGGACGTCGATGTGCTCATCACCGAAATCGGCGGCACCACCGGCGACATCGAGGGCCTGCCCTTCGTCGAGGCGCTCCGCCAGTTCGCCCTCGAAGTGGGGCGCAACGACTGCATTTTCATCCACGTCACGCTCGTCCCCTTCCTCCAGGCCGCCGGCGAGCTCAAGACCAAGCCCACCCAGCAATCCGTCGCCAAGCTCCGCGAAATCGGCATCCAGCCGCACATCATCGCCTGCCGCTGCGAACACCCGCTCGACACCAGCCTGCGCGGAAAAATTTCCCTCTTCTGCAACGTCCCCGTCAAGGCCGTCGTCCAGTGCGCCGACGTTTCCTCGATCTACGAACTCCCCCTCGCGCTCCAAAAGGAGGGCCTCGACGACCTCGTGATCGAACTCTTCGGCCTCGCCGAAAAACACCCGCGCCCGGCCAAGAACATCTGGCAGCAAATCGTGCGCCGCATCAAAAACCCCGCCCACGAAGTCACCATCGGCGTCGTCGGCAAATACATCGAGCTTCAGGACGCCTACAAATCCGTCTACGAGTCCATCACCCACGGCGGCATCGCCAACAACTGCAAGGTCAACATCGTCCGCATCGACGCCGAGGAGCTCGACTCCAAAAACGCCCCGAAAAAACTCAAGGGCCTTGACGGCATTCTCGTGCCCGGCGGTTTCGGCGACCGCGGCACCGAGGGCAAAATCGCCGCCGCCCGCCACGCCCGCGAAAACAACATTCCCTACTACGGCCTCTGCCTCGGCCTGCAAATCGCCGTCATCGAATTCGCCCGCAACGTCCTCAAGCTCGACGATGTCAACAGCGCCGAGTTTGCGCCCGACTGCGCCAACCCCGTCATCAACCTGATGGAGGAGCAGAAAAAGGTCATCGACAAGGGCGCGACCATGCGCCTCGGCAGCTACGACTGCGCGCTCACGCCCGGCACGCTCGCCGCGAAGGCCTACAAGCAGCCCAAGGTTCGCGAACGCCACCGCCACCGCTTCGAGCTCAACAACGCCTACATCGACCGGCTCCACCGCGCCGGCATGATCGTCAGCGGCATCAACCCCCAGCGCAACCTCGTCGAAATCGTCGAGATCAAAAACCATCCCTGGTTCCTCGCGGTGCAGTTCCACCCCGAGTTTCAATCGAAGCCTAACGCCCCGCACCCGCTCTTCGCCGCCTTCATCGGAGCCGCGGTCAAACACCGCAAGGGCGCCAAACCCGCCGCGAAAAAACCCGCGCGCGGAAAGTAGGCGGCCCCACGGCAAGCCGGCACGCGGCGGAAGCCCGAGTGTTTCGACTGCGAAAAAGACGCCGCTTGCCCATGCAAAAAAACGCCGGACGCGCTTGATGCGTCCGGCGTTTTTGTTGAAACGATGCGATGCGCTCGCCTCCCGTATTAGTAGGAGGCCTGAACGCCCTTGAGGTTTTTCTTGGACATCCAGGGCATCATGCTGCGAAGGCGGGAGCCGGTCTTCTCGATGAGGTGCTTCTCACCCTTCTTGAGCAGCGCGTTGTATTTCTTGAGTCCGCCCTTGTATTCGGCGACCCACTGCTTCACGAAGGTGCCGTTCTGGATTTCCTTCAGGATCTTCTTCATCTCGGCCTTCGTCTTCGCGTTCACGACGCGGGGGCCGCGGGTGATGTCGCCGTATTTCGCGGTCTCGGAAATCGAGAAGCGCATGCCGGCGATGCCGGACTCATACATGAGGTCGCAGATGAGCTTCAGTTCGTGCAAGCACTCGAAGTAGGCCATCTCGGGCTGGTAGCCGGCCTCGACGAGCGTCTCGAATCCGGCCTGGACGAGCGCGCTGGCGCCGCCGCAGAGGACGGCTTGCTCGCCGAAAAGGTCGGTTTCGCACTCTTCCTTGAAGGTGGTCTGGAGAACACCGGCGCGCGTGGAGCCGATTCCCTTGGCCCAGGCGAGCGCGGTTTTCTTGGCTTTCCTGGACTTGTCCTGCGCAACGGCGATGAGGGCGGGCATGCCCTTCCCCTCGGTGTAAAGGCGGCGCACCATGTGGCCGGGGCCTTTCGGCGCAACCATCACGCAGTCGATCTCGGGATGCAGCTTGATGAGCTTGAAGTGGACGGCGAGGCCATGCGTGAAGATGAGCGTCTTGCCCTTCGAGAGATTCGGGAGGATGTCCTTTTCGTAAACGGCGGCCTGCTTCATGTCGGGAAGCGCGACCATGATGACGTCGGCGGTGCGAACGGCCTCGCCGGTGTCGAGCACCTTGAAACCTTGCTGCGCGGCGACGGCGCGCGACTTGCTGCCGGGATAAAGGCCGATGACGACTTTGCAACCGGAGTCCTTGAGGTTAAGCGCGTGCGCGTGGCCTTGGGAACCGTAGCCGAGAACGGCGAGGGTTTTGTTTTTGAACACGCCGAGATCGGCGTCTTTGTCGGTGTATACTTTTGCTGGCATGATGATGAAAATTAAGAATTAAGATTTATGAATTAAGATGTGATAAGAGCAGGCTCAACGCTTCAATGCGAGCATGCCGGTGCGGGCGAGCTCGATGATGCCGAAGTCCTGGATGAGGCCGAGGAACGCGGCCAGCTTGGTTTCGTCGCCGGTGATTTCTATGATGACGTCGCTGCGCCCGACGTTGACGATCTTCGCGCGGAAGATGCCGCAAATCTGGATGATCTCGGCGCGCGTCTTGCGGTCGGCCTTCACCTTGGCGATGAGCAGCTCGCGATTCACGGACTGGCCCTCCTCGAAGTCGATCACCTCGACGACGTTCACAAGTTTGCGCAGTTGCTTGATGACCATGTCGAGCGAGGATTCGTCGCCCATGAGGACGGCGGTGATGCGCGAAAGCGCGGGGTCGTGCGTGGGCGCGACGTTGAGCGTGTCGATGTTGAAACCGCGGCCGCTGAACATTCCGGCTACGCGCGCGAGAACGCCGAACTTGTTTTCAACGAGGACTGAGATCGTGTGTCGCATGAGTGTGTCGTGAACGGAGTTTGTGAAAAATGAAAACGCGCTAAATTACACGTCGCACGGCGAACATCAAGAACGCTTATTGGCGCGGAAACGCTTTGTTTTTTGGGAAAAGCGGACGCTCCGGACTACACGCGCCCCCGCTTTTCGCCGCCGACCCGTCGCGCCCCAGGCGCATCCATGCGAGCGCGACGCACGCCACCGCGATCACCATCAGGTGCAGGATTTCGCCGCGCGCCTCGGACAGCGGCGCGCCCATTTGCCCGAGCTTGGCGAATGCCGCGACACCCGGCATCGCCGGAACAAGCTGGCACACCGCGCGCACCGACGCCGGCATCGCCTCGGGCGGCCACGACACGCCCATCGCAAAAAACACCGGCATCGAGGTGAACGTGAAAAACTGCAACGCCCGCTCGGTGCGATCCACAAATCCCCCCGCCAAAAACGCCACCGCGACAATGGCAAACACATACGCCACCATGTGGACAAACATCCCGCCGACATTGGCGGCGCGCGGGTAATCATGCAGCCACAGGCAGTAGCCGTTCACCCACATCGCGTTCATCAGGGCGATGAGAAACAAGGTTCCGAACATTCCCCAAAACTCGCCCCAGTGCATCGCGGGCACGCGGACACCCGCCTCCGCCGCGCGCTGCCTGCGCCAGCCAAAGATCATGAGAATGCCAAAAATCGTCGCCTGGTGCACGACCAGTTGCGCGACGGCGGGCACGGCAAAACTTCCATAACCCTCGCGCGTGTTAAAAAGCGGCCTCGGCACGATGCGCGCGGGCAGCATGCGCGCCGCCGCCGCGTCCGCCCCGATGCCCGCCTGCAACAGTTGCGGCTCCGCAATATCCAGCGCCGCGTCCTGCGCGGCCTCGCCAAGCGCGTTGAGCAGCACCGAGCAGCGAACGATGAACGCATTGTTGCCGTAAATCGACAGTCGTCCCGTCCGCCCCGAAAGCGCGTCGCGCCCGAAGTTTTCGTCGATCAACAAAATGCCGTCCACCTCGCGACGCTCGACCAGCCTTCGCGCGTCCTCAAAGGACGCCGGCCACGCCGCCACCTCAGCGGCTTTCAGCGCCATGACTTTTCGCAGCAGTTTCCGGCTTTGCGCGCTGTTGTCCAAATCCACCACGGCCACCGGCAAGCGCGACGAAACCTGCTCCACGTAGGCGGCGGGATAATAAAATGTATACAAAACCGTCGCGACAAACAGCAGCACGGCAACGCTGAACTCGGCCTTGATCGCCTGCGCGACAATCCGCGCGCCCCGCAAAAATCCGCCGCGCGCAATATTGTTTTTATTGTCCGCCGAAGGCAAATCCGCGTCGCCGCGCGCGCGCTTCCGGTCGCCAAACGCAAGCGACACGCGCAACGCCAGCAACCCCGCCAGCAACACGATCATCGCGAACAGCCCGAGCTTGCACAAAAACCAAAGCGAATCACCCGGCGGCGAGCCCATTTGCATCTGCTGCGTCTGCACCTGCATGTAGGTCGTGTAGGGCATGATCTCGCTGATCAACCTGGTATACCATGGCGATGTGTTGACCGGGAAAAGGATGTCGCCAAACGAAATGCCGCCGCCCGTGTAAAAGTTGATCGCACTCAACGCAAAGAGCAGGTTCTTGCGCGCGACCCCGGCAATCAGCACGCACACCGCGCCGTTCCCAAGAAACAACAGCATCTGTGCCGCGACAATCACGCCCATGCTTCCGTTCACCGGCCAGCCGCGCCAGCGCATCCACAACACGCCCAGCGTCCCGATCACGGTAAACACCAGCGCGTAAAAAATCACCTTGCAGACAATCGCGAACACCATGCGTCCGCCCGCGTCCGCCACCCACGCCGCGCGCCGCTCCGGCCCCAAATCCCCGACCAGCGAAACCATCAGCGCGTTGCCCATGATCACGAGCAAAATCACGGGGATCAGGCTTCCGCCCAGAGCCAATTCATAGCTGTTCGCCGCGTTGTATAAAAACGCGACCTGCACGGAAAGCGGCGCGCCAAACGCCTGCGCGCCATCGACCGCGCGATTCGTCACCCCGCCCGCGCGCGCCGCCGACAAGTTCGTGTTCAACTGGGAAACCGCCGACGCCAGGTCACGCTGGATGAGGTTCGCCGACGAGTAATAAAGCGTGTTGTAATACGAGTAGATGTGAGCCTGCTCGCCGCGCGCGACATCCCGCTCCGCCCCCGCGGGAATAAACACCGCCGCGTAAGCCTCGCGCTTGCGCACCGCCTCGCGAATGTCCTCGAAATTATCGCTGACACGCACCACGCCCGCAACCGGCGAAGCCTGCAACAAACGCACGAGCTGCCGGCTCATCGCCGACTGGTCCGCGTCCGTAACGAGCACCGGCAACTGGCGCGGCGAACTTTCCGAAAACACAAGCCCGAACCAGACAATCGCCACCACCGGCACCCAGGTGACCAGTGAAAGATTCCACTTGTCCCCCCTAAGAAAACGCAACTCGCGGGCGATGGAATTGAGGAATGCGGAGATCATTTTTGGAGTGCGGTGGCAAAGCGGAGCGGCGACACCGCTTTGAATGGTTTGCGAATTTTGCTGGCATGCGAAAACGGCGGCGCCGGGCGTCGACCTCTGCCGCCGCACTCCAAAGAAAAACCGCCGTGTTCATCGAACATCATTCGCAATTAATAATTCGTGATTTTCATCGCGTCAGCGCCCGCCTTGCGGCCAGTCGAACAGCACGCTCATGCCCGGCCTCAGTTTTCCCTTTTCGGAATCCGCGACGCTCACCGGCCGCGCGCGAATCTCAAAAGTCTTCACATCATATCCCTCCGACTGGCGCACGGCGCGCCACGTCGCAAACGCGCCCTGCGGGCTGATGAAATACACCTTAAATTGCATGCGCTTTCCGTCGAGCGCGGGCACGGAGCCCTCCACGATTTTGCCGATCTCCATTCCAGAGAATTGATTCTCGCGCACATTAAACGACACCCACAAGTCGTCGGGGTTGATCATCGAAAACACGGGAAATCCCGGCGGCACGATTTCGCCGACATTCGCGTAACGCTTCGTGATCTGCCCGTCGATCGGCGCAGGCGTTTTCAATTCCTCCTCCAGCGATTTCACCGCGGCAACCGCGGCGCCGGCCTGCGCGACTTGCGCATCGACCGCCGCCTTGTCCTCAACGCGAGTGCCCGCAAGCGCCTTTTCGTATTGCTTGCGCGCGGCCTCCGCGGACTCGGCGGTCGCGGCCGCGTTTGCCACGGCCTCGTCGCGCTTCTGCTCCGAGATCACGCCCTCGGAAAACAATCGTTTCAACCGTTCCGCGGTTTTGGCCGCCACATCCGCGGCGGCCTGGTGCGCCTGCCAGACGGCCCTGGCCGAGGCGATGTCCTCGTCCTGCGCGCCCTTTTCCGCCTTCGCCTGAAGCGCCTTCACCGAAGTTTCGAGCGCGCTTACCTCGCGCAGCTTTGCGTCGAGCTCGGCATTGGAAAGCGTGAACAGGATTTGCCCCGCGCGAACGCTGTCGCCCTCGGCGGCGAGCACGGTTTCGAGGCGACCGGGCGCCTTGGCCGCGACACGGATTTCGTCGGTGTCGATCATGCCCTGTATCTGCCCGGGAATCGGTCTCGACGAGAGCCAAATACCGACGGCAAGTATGGCCGCGATGCCGAGAAGCAGGATCACGGCGAGCACTTTGTGGCGGGAGGGTTTTGCTGAGGCTTTTTGAGTCATGGCAAAATATTTTGTCTTTGAACGTTACGGAATAATCACATCGGCCTGGCGCATGTAGGCAGAGAACTGATCCATCTGGCCGCTTGCGTGGAGGAGTTTGGCGAGCTCGAGGTCGAACTGGTAGGCGGCGACGGCGCGTTCGACGAGCACGTTGGTGAGCGCGATGCGCGCATTGGTGACATCAGTCGAAATCCCCTGCCCTTCCTTGAACGAAACTTCCTGCACGCGCAGGTTTTCGCGGGCCGATTCGAGGTTGCTTTCGAGCAACTCGAACTGGCGCAGCGCGCTGGCGAGTCCGTCGTAGGCCTGGCGCGCGCCGGCGTCGGCCAGCATGCGCGCGTGCTCGGCGGATTCGGCGGCCTCGGCGACGGTCTGCTTCGCGGCGCTGTAACTTTTTCGCCGGTCGATCTTGTCAAACACCGACCAGCGCACGCCGATGCCCGCCATCCAGTCGGTGTCGACGAGCGTCTCGCTGTCCTTGTCAAAATTGTAGCTGCCAAACGCGAGCACCTTGGGCATCCAGCGGGCGCGCTCGGCCTTCACGCCCTGCTCGGCGGCGCGTTTGAGCGATTCGATGGCGCGCACCTGCGGATTGCGCTCGCGCGCGCCGACAACAAACGTGGCGAGTGATGCGATTGGCTGTTTTATGACAAAGAGCCGCGTGGTCGGCTCGAACGGCTCGTTCGTGTGCAGGATCGCGGACAATCCTATGCGCGCGTTTTTGACCGAGTGCTCCGCGGCGTCGTAACCGCGCTGCGCGGCATCGCATGCAACCTGCGCCTGCAGGCGCTGCGCCTTGGTGACGAGCCCGCCCTTTTCAAGCTTGATGGCGTTGTCGAGGTGCTCGCGCATTCCGTCAAGGAGCTCCTTGCGCAGCACGAGCACGCGCGACGCGAGTTGCTGGCCAAAGTAAGCCCGCACGAGTTCGAGATCGAGCGCCTCGCGCACCGCCTCAAGTTGCGCGCCGGCTTGCTCGGCGGCCGCGCTCGCCGCGCGTTTGGCCGCCGTGATTTCGCCTCCCGAGTAAAGCACCCATGACGCGGTGGCAAGCGGTTGAAGCGCGGTCTGCGAAAGCCGCGCCTCGTATGAACCCAACCCGAGCGCCGAGAGCGGGATCGGGTTGCCGTTCACCGAAAGCGAGTCGATGTCGGCCTGTTTATTGTTGATCGTGTGCTCGTATCGGAAATAGCGCAGCTCAAGGCCAAGCTCGGGATAGTTAAGCCCCTTGAGCGAATCAGTGGTGTCCTTCTTGCCGGCGAAACGAGCCTGCGCCGCCTTGAGCGAAGGAGCGTTTGTGATGAGCTGCGCGCGCGCCTCGTCGAAAGTGAGCGGCGCGGCCGCCGGCCGGGCAACCGCGCTTGCCGCGATGCAAACGATGGCCATCGCGCAAAAAAAACAACGAAACTGAAAATGCCTGCGTGCGAGTTTCATGGTCGCGCACAGACTGGCAAAAGCGGGCGGTTTTGAGCAAACGTATTATGGCAACCCGCAGTTGCCAGCCAACGGCATCAGCGCGCGCGGCGGCCGCGCATCACGCGCCCCTCGCCACCCCCGGCGCTCGTCATGAGCTCGCGCAATTGTTTCTGGTCGTTCTGCTCGGATTGCAACTGGCGTAACGCCTCAACTTGCGCCGCGCTTAAAAAACGCTGCGCCTCGATGACGACCTGGTCGGTGATTTCCACGCCGCCATAACCGCCGCCCATCATCATGGGGCCGCCTCCCCAAGGAGGTCCGCCGGGGCCGCCGCTGTCGAAGGACGCGGGCGTGTTTGCCGCCAGCAAACTGACAAGCTGTTCGCTCTGCGATTGTGTGAGCGCGTCGCTGGTGTAGCTGAGTTGTTGCTCGATCGTGCCGACCACGGCGCGCTGGCTGCCCGTCTGCTCGTAGGTTTGGTATTGCGCGAATTTATCCGCGCCGAGCACCGAGGCGATGTTCGCGTCAATCTCGGCGCCGGTCTGCTGGATGAGCTGCCGGATCTCGCCGCGATTCGCGCGCGCGTCAAGACCCTGCTCGCGAGCCACCGACATCACGTCGCGCCCGGCGTTTTGTTTTTCAACAAGGAGATCCTTCACCTTCTCGATTTGGCCGGGCGACAGGTTGAGCTTTTTGAAGAGACCGGCATAACGCGCGTCGAGCCTGCGCCGCTGCTCCGCCGTCCGCACCTTCACGGCCTCGGGAGACTCCCACACCGCGCGCATGTTTTCCCTGCGCTCCTCGCGCGCGGCGCGCTGCTCGTCATCGGCGACGGAAGCCTGTCCATCCTCGGGATTCTGCTGGCGCCGCTCGCTGGAGGCCCGGCGCTGGCCGCGCCCGGCGCGCTCCTCGGCGGCCTTGTTGAGCGCGGCGACCTGGGTGTCGAGCGCGTTGGCGCGCTGGTATTGCCGCCAGGCAAAAACACCGGCGCCAATCGTGGTGAGTGCAAGGATAACAATCGCTGCGTTTTTAATATTGGAGTTCACGATGAAAAAATAAGACGCGAAAAACAGGCAAAAGTTGCCCGCCGAAAAAACCTGTGTCGCGACGCTGGATGTCGCGACGCCGTTTTTCCAGAAAATTAAAACTGGAACGCCGCCCCAATCGCGCCTCTATTGAACGCCTCACATGCCCGTCGCCCAATTTCAAAACATCGAGAATATCCGCCTGCCCGCGAAGCCGCTTCATCTCGCGATCGGCATGTTCGACGGCATACACCTCGGGCACCGCGCGGTGATCGACATGGCGATCCAATCCGCGCGGCGCAGCGGCGGACTGGCCGGCGTGCTCACCTTCGCCCCCCACCCCACCGTGCTGCTGCGCCCCGACAATCCCACGCGCCTGATCTGCAACCCCGGCACCAAGGCGCGCCTGCTCGCCGAAACGGGAGTCGACTTTGTCGCCACGCAACAATTCACACCCGGGTTCGCGCAAGTCGAGGCGGAGGACTTCATTCCGCTCCTGCTGAGGCACCTGCCGCGCCTCAACACGATCTACGTCGGCGAGAACTGGCGTTTCGGCCGCGCCCGCCGCGGCGACATGACGATGCTTGTTGCCGCGACAAAACCACGCGGCCTCACGGTGATGAGCGTGTCGCGCGTCAACGAAAACGGCGAGCCGATCAGCAGCACCCGCATACGCGCCTGCCTCGAAGACGGTGAAATCGAGGCGGCGAACATCATGCTCGGCTACAGTTATTTTGCCGAGGGCGTTGTCATGCCGGGCAAGGCGCTCGGGCGCGACCTCGGTTACCCGACGCTCAACATTCCCTGGGAACCCGGGCTCCGCCCGCGCCTCGGCGTGTATGCCGTGGAGGTTTCCGGCGAAAAAGCGCCGGGGAAATACCGCGCCGTCGCCAACTACGGCCTGCGCCCCACGGTCGAAAACAGCACCCAGCCCCGCGTTGAGGCGCACCTGCTCGGCCCGTGCCCGTTCACAGGCGGCGACCAAGTCCGCATTGACTGGCTGCGTTTCATCCGCCCCGAAATGAAATTCGCAAATGTGAACGAATTGACCGCGCAAATCGCCAAAGACCGCGCCGAGGCGGAGGCGTTTTTTGATTTGGCATGAACTGAACCGCAAATGGACGCGAATCGACATGCATTCGCGACATGCGTCTGTTTCGCCTTTATTTGCGCCCCAAACTTTTTTGGCCTCAAAAATCCTGCAAGCGGCCCTCGGCTTCCACGCCTTTCTGCAGGCGGGCGAAGATTTCGCCGATCAGGTAAATCGAACCCGACACGACCACGGGGGCATGCGAATCCGAAATCGCGCAACGATCAGGCTCGGGGAATAACTCCTCGACTGTCGCGTGATAAATCCTCCCCTTAAAATCGCGCGGCACCTGCGCCTCCAACTCCTCGAACGAACACGCGCGCGCTTGATGCGGCACGACCAGGTGCAACTCGCGCGCATGCCTCGCCTCGACTTCCAGCAACGCCCGCGCGCGCAACGCGCCCAGCGCGCCCGTCACGATGACCGGCTTGCCCTCCTCGCCCCCGCCGAGTTCGGCGCGCAGGCGCGCGAGGTTTTCGTCGAGCGTTTGCGCGCCCTCGGGATTGTGCGACGCATCGAGAATCAACGGCTGCCCGCCAACCGTGATGCGCTGCCAGCGTCCCGGCCAGTCGACGCGTTGCAAGCCGCGCGCGATCACATCGCCGGTCAACCGCCAGCGCGAGTCCGATGCTTTCATCAGCACGCGGGCCGCGAGCGCCGCCGTGGCGGCGTTCCAGCGCTGGTAATCGCCTTCGAGGTTCGTGCGCGGATAATCGGGGCTGCCGATGTCCGCGCCAAACTCCTCCTCAATCGAATATACGGGGGAACCGAGTTCGTTCGCGACACGACGCACGACCGCTGCCGCCGCCCCGGGCAAATGTCCGATCACAACAGGTTTTCCGGGCTTGATGATACCGGCTTTTTCAAACGCGATTTTTTCGACCTCATCACCGAGAAACTCGCAATGATCCAGGCTTATTGTCGTGATCACCGACACTTCGGGCACGACGACATTGGTCGCGTCAAACCGCCCGCCCATGCCGACCTCGACGATGCTCGCGTCGCATTTTTTCCGCGCGAACTGCATGAACGCCATCGCC
Organism: Ereboglobus sp. PH5-10; assembly: GCF_029504735.1. Classification (GTDB taxonomy): domain Bacteria; phylum Verrucomicrobiota; class Verrucomicrobiia; order Opitutales; family Opitutaceae; genus Ereboglobus. Next base: position 64,573 of record NZ_JAQFIP010000004.1, read on the forward strand.
GTCATGAACTCGAAAAAGCTCGGGTGATCGTCGGGGTTTTCTCGCGAAACCGCCGCGGCAATCGGGCGCAGCTCGTTTGTGTAGTCGAGGATTTCCCGCTCGTTGAGCCGCTCGCGATTCACCTGCACGCGCTCGCCGAGCAGCACGAGATGCGGCGATGTGTAGAGCCCCGTGCGCCAGCCCGCCTCGCGAAAAATCGCGTCGAGCATCGCCGCCGTCGAGCCCTTGCCGTTCGTGCCCGCGATGTGGATGACCGGCACGGCCCGCTCGGGATGCCCCAGCGCGCTGATCCACGACTGCATGCGATCGATCCCAAATTTCACGCCGCGCGCCTTCAGGCTGAAAAGATAATCCTGCACGCGCGCGTAATCCGTGAAAACGTCGCTGCCGGCGGATGTGGAAACAGTGCTCATGTTGTCGAAAAGAAACGCAACATGAACAAATTGTCCGCGCGTGCAAATTGAGAAATCGGGCAACCATGCGCATGCGCGACTGGTGCGCACAAAAAAAGCACGGACGGAATCGCCCGTGCCATTTGAGCAACCAATCGAGGTCTTCAGTTAAAAGAAACCTTCGGAGCCTGCTTCACCTGCGCGCTTTCGACCTGGAACAATTCCGCGGGGCCGAAGCCGAACATGCCCGCGAAAATCACCGACGGGAAAACTTCGCGCTGGGTGTTGTAGGTCATCACCGAGTCGTTGTAGGCCTGGCGCGCGAACGACACCTTGTTTTCGGTCGAGGTCAGTTCCTCGCTGAGCTGCATCATGTTTTGGTTGGCCTTCAGGTCGGGATACTGCTCGGCGACAACCATCAGGCGCGAGAGCGCGCTGCCGAGGCCTGACTCGGCGCCGAGCAGCGACTTCATCGCGCCGTTGTCGGCGGGATTCGCGGCGGCGGCCTTCGACGCGGCGTAGGCGGTGTTGCGCGCGGCGATCACGGCCTCGAGCGTCTCGCGCTCGTGCTTCATGTAGGCCTTGGCCGTCTCGACAAGATTAGGGATCAGGTCGTAGCGGCGCTGCAGTTGCACGTCGATTTGCGCGAAGGCGTTTTTGAAGCGGTTCCTAAGCCCGACGAGCTTGTTGTAAATGCCGATTACAAAAAGGACGATCAGGACGAGGACGATTAGCGATACGATTAGTGCGATGCTCATGGTAATGGTTTTGAAAGGTTGAAAACTGCGGGGAACTTACAGCACAATGCCCGGGAAATGAAATGGAATAATGCGCCTCCTTTCCATTTTGGCAACACGTCCCGGCGCCGTTGCATGTATTTTAATTGCCGCAAACCGCGACCGCGTGTTCACTCCCGGGCAAACTCCCTCTTTCCCTCAACAAACCCAAACAACAACCCGAACTCCAGAAAAACATGTCACGATTAGTCACGTTGTTCACCGGCCAATGGGCCGATCTCCCGCTCGAAAAACTCGCGCCCCTCGCGCACAAAATGGGCTACGACGGCCTCGAACTCGCCTGCTGGGGCGACCACTTCGATGTCGAGAAAGCCGTCTCCAGCAAGACGTATCTGCGCGACCGCTGGGCCATGCTCCTCGACCACGGGCTCACCTGCGTCGCCATCTCGAACCACCTCAACGGCCAGGCCGTGTGCGACCGCATCGACGACCGCCACCGCGAGGTCGTCGCGCCCGATGTCTGGGGCGACGGCGATCCCGAGGGCGTGCGCAAGCGCGCCGCGAAAAAAATGATCACCACCGCCAGGGCCGCGCGCGCGTTCTTCGATGCACGCCCGAAAAACGACAGCGTCGGGCGCGCCTACTCCGCGAAATTCCCCGCGGTCGTCAACGGCTTCACCGGCTCGCCGATCTGGCATTCCATCTACGCGTTTCCGCCGACCTCGCAGGCGTATTGGGAAAAAGGATACGCCGAGTTCGCCAAGCGCTGGCTCCCCATCCTCGACGCCTTTGACAAGGTCGATGTGAACTTCGCCCTCGAGGTTCATCCCACCGAAATCGCCTTCGATATTGTCAGCGCCAGCCGCGCCATCGACGCCGTGAAGGGCCACCGCCGCTTCGGTTTCAATTACGACCCCTCGCACCTCGGTTATCAGGGCGTGGACTACGTGAAGTTCATCCGCACCTTCGCCTCGCGCATTTACCACGCGCACATCAAGGACGCCTGGTGGGGCCACGGCGACGGCACCGCGGGCGTCTTCGGCGGGCACACCGACTTCGGCGATCCGCGCCGCTACTGGGACTTCCGCTCGCCCGGCCACGGCGACATCAACTTCGAGGAAGTCATCGTCGCGCTCAACGACATCGGCTACCGCGGCCCGCTCTCCGTCGAGTGGGAGGATTCGCGCATGGACCGCGTCCACGGCGGCACCGAGTCGGCGGCCTTTGTCCGCAAGATCGACTTCCCGCCCAGCGCCGTCGCCTTCGACGCCGCGTTTGCGAACAAGTAACCTGTTCACCACGGAGGCCCGGAAAAACACGGGGGGAACCCAGGAGAGTTTCCTCGAAAAACTCCTCCTAACTCCGCGTCCTCCGCGCTCTCCGTGGTGAAGATCATACCTCAAAAAACATCATGTCCTCCATCCTCCAAAAACTCATCTTCCAAAAAGGCAAAACCGCGAGTGACGGTCTCATGCAACCCGAGCGCGAAGCCATTGTCGACGCGCTGCACTATTGCATGTATGCCGACTCAAGCATCGCGCTTGCTGAAACCAAGGTCATCGCCGACTGGAACGAAACCCTCGACTGGGATCCCAATCACCCCTTCTCGACCTACGAACCGCGCTCCATCGCCGCCGCGCGCCAGGCGCTGGAAAGCCAGGACGCCCGCATGGAGTTCATCCTCTCCATCGTGAGGCGCATGGGCTCGGAAAAATCCAGCGACACATTGCTCCGTCTCTGCCGCAAACTCGCCGACGCCGACGGCAAGCGCAGCGACGGCGAATGGGCGTTCATCGAAGCGCTGAGCAACGCCCTCGCAACAGCCAAAAAGTAAGAACGTCCCATGTGGGGGCGCACGCAAGGTGCGCCCCCACAATTATAAACCGGCCGCTTGCTCAGCCTCCGTTACGCTGACATTGCGGAACAGAAAGCGGTTGTTGCTTATTATATACGGTTTCCCGCTTTTTATTCTCAGCCCCCGTATATTAACCTCCCTGGTTATCGCATAGGGATATTTTTCAAGATAATCAGCATTTTTATAATCGGCGTTGAAGGGGGCGAAAATTTTGGGCCCCTGGTAATTCTCCACCGGGTTGCCATCGTCTATCACAAGACCGTCAATCGTCACCTTCTCCGGCATGTAACATGCGTAGCCGAAATCATGCCGTCCCGAGTTACTACCGTTTATAAGCACGGCGTCAGACCGGGCGCCGTTGCGCGGGATGTATTCGCAGTTGCGTATTATTATTTCGCCCTCCCAGGTGCTCCCGTAATCGCGGCGCAAATTTATAAAACTCGCGCCATGCACCCTGGTGTTCTCCACAAGAAACACGCCGCTTCCTATGAGATTGATGCCCTGGTGCCCGAGAACGGAATTTTTTATGGTCGCGTTTGCCACGCCCATGTGCGCGTCGAAGCGCGAAAACACAACATTATCAAACGTAATGTTTTTCGAGTAATTCGAGCCGAAGATTCCCCATATCTTTCTGTCGTGTATATCGTTTAACTGCCTGCAATCCTTGAAAGTCACATTGGCGGCCTTGTTGACAATAATATCGTATGAACCCATCGAAACCGGCGCGTTCGCGCGTCCGATTGTGGTGTAGGTTTTATGCCCCGAAAGCCTGCAATTTTTCACCGTCACGCCGCTGCAACCCACTATCGTGATAAATCCGTTATACGGCGCGCCATGATCAAGCTCGCCCGTGACAACATGAGTCACGCCATCGACAACCACATTGGAGCGCGTGATTCCCACGCCCCGGGCATAGTATGTATAACGCGACTCGGCCTGGTTGGCGATGGTTGTGAAATGCCCTCCGCGAACAGTCAATGTCCCGGAGTCGATGGGCCAGGCCGTCATGGAAGTAATATTATTATAGTCCCATATTACGGGCGTTGCCCCGTCCATGTTGCCGTTTTTATCAACGACAAAGACATCGGTCTGGGCGGAGCCGTTGTTTTTATTCAAACCCATGCGAATATAGCGCTTGGTCGTGCTGTCGGTCACCACCACAAACGCGGCATGCGGAAGCGTGACGCCGAGACTGGCCTGGTTCCTCCGCAGCGTTTTCACGGATGTTATTTTCACCGGGGAAAGCTTGGAGGATATGTTGAACACATTTTTGCCGCGGTTTTCGACGCTCACTTTCGAGTCGTCGATAATGAACCTGGCGTCGCCCCAGTCGGTGTCGGTCTGTATTGTGGCGGTCTTGCTCGCCGCGCCGATATAGTAGGATGCGCCCGCGTCGGCGCGAACCCGCAGTCCTTTTTCATTGGCCGCGGCATGGGTCCGGATGATTGCGTCAAAATCATCGGTCACACCATCGCCCGCGGCGCCATATTCGCTGTAATAAACGACCTTGTTCAAATCGGCGGCGTGAATACCCGCTTCGAAGACAAAAAACGCGAGCAACAGAAGGCGGAACCGAGGGGAGGCGATTGTTTTCATTTTTGAGGGGATGAGATTTGAACAGGGAGGAAACCCTCAAAACGAAACGAGGCAAGACCCGCGTAACATGGCGCGGACCGCCAGCCCGCGCCACCCTTTTCGCCTTCCCGCCCGCGCGCTCATCTGTCGTAATGCCGGTCCATGCAGCAGCCCGCATCACCACACGCCAGCCCGACCGACCTCCACGGTCTCACCCGTGATGAATTGCGCGCGCTCATAACCTCGTGGGATTTTTCGCCGGTGCATGCCGCGCGCCTTTGGAACTATCTCTACTACGAGGCCGCCGGCGCGCTCGATTCCGACGCCATGCCCGACATCCCCGCGCGCCTCATGGAACGCCTCCAGGCCGAAACCGCGCTCACCATTCCGCCCGTCGCGCACGAGGCGCGCAGCACCGACGGCTTCACGCGCAAATACCTCCTCTCACTCGCCGACGGCAAAAAAATCGAAACCGTCCTCATGCGTTTCACCGGGCGCGTCACCGCCTGCATCAGCTCGCAGGCCGGCTGCGCGATGGGCTGCGTGTTTTGCGCCACCGGGCAAATGGGATTTTCCCGGCACCTCGCCGCATCCGAAATCGTCGCGCAGGCGCTCCATGTGCGGCGCATCCTCAAGGCGCAGGGAGAGCGCCTCCGCAACGTCGTGCTCATGGGCATGGGCGAGCCGCTTCACAACTACGACGCCGTCATGCGCGCCTGCGAAATCATGCGCGACGGCAGCGGCCTCGCGCTCGGCGCGCGCCGCATCACGCTGAGCACAGTCGGCGTCGTTCCCGGCATCATGCGCATGGCCAACGAGGCCAGCCCGATCCACCTCGCCGTCTCGTTGCACGCCGCCACGCAAGCCGAGCGCCGCAAACTCGTCCCCGCCGCCAAACGCTGGCCGCTCGACCAGTTGATCGACGCCTGCCGCTACTACGCGGAAAAACTCAACCGCCGCATCTTTTTCGAGTGGACGCTCATCGACGGCAAAAACGACACCGAAGACCACGCCCACGCCGTCGGACGCCTCCTCACCGGAATCCATGCGCAAGTAAACTTGATCCCGCTCAACCCCACCGCCGCCTACGACGGCGCGCCCGGGCACACCAGCGCCGCGAAAAAATTCCAAGCCGTGCTCGCCGCCTACAATCTGCCGAGCACGATTCGCCAGCGCCGCGGCATCGACATCGCCGCCGGTTGCGGCCAGTTGGCGGCAATGTCGTAGGGGCGCGCCTTGCGCCCCGCCTCACGGTTTCACCACCAACTGCGTGCGCAGCGCGCGCTTGAAATGCCGGCGCGCAAAATCGCGCAGGTCCTTCGCGCCCACCGCGTCGATGCGTTTGTCGTAGTTGAGCCAGTCGTTCACCGGCTGGCCGTAGAGCGCGTTCAGGCCCGCCTGCATCGCGCGCGAGGCGTTTGTCTGAAGGCTCATCCGCCGCCCCGCCTTCAGGCGCACGCGGCAGCGCTCCACCTCGTCCTCGCCGATCTTGCCCGATTGCACGCGGGCGATCTCCGCGTCGATCTCGCGCAACACCTCCTCGTAATGCGCCGGGCTCGTCCCCGCGAAAAACAAAAACATGCCCGCGCGCAAACCCGTCACGCGACTCGACCGCACGAAATACGCCAGCCCTTTCTCCTCGCGCACGCGCTCGAACAAACGCGACGACATGCCGCTGAAAAACTCGTCCATCACCTCGCCCGCGTAAAAATCATCCGCCAGCAAACCCGGCCCCGGAAACGCCTGATACACCACCGCCTGCTCGCGCGGCTGCGCGTCGGTGAAATCACCCGGAGACGCGGGCATTCCGCCCGCATGGGTTTCCTCCGTCAACGTCCCCTTCGGCACGCGCTTCAAAAACGCCTTCAACTTCGGCAGCAATTTCGCCTTCTCAAAATCGCCCGCCACCGCGAGCACGACGTTTTGCGACACAAACAACCGCTTCCACAACGCCGCCAAATCCGACGGCGCGAGCGCGCGCACGCCCTCCGCGTCGCCGCTCGCATCGCAGGCCAGCGGATATGCGCCGAAAAACTTTTTGCGCACCAGCTTCCTGCCGTGCGCGACGACATCGTCCTCGTCCTGCGCGAGTGCCGCGAGCAGCGCCTCGCGCTCCGTCTCGAACGTCCCGCGCTTGAACGCCGGCGCGAACACCGCGTCCGCCAGCAACTCCAGCCCGCGCTCCACATCCGCGCCGTCCGACAACACCTCCACGCCGAGTCCGATGCTGTTGTTCCCCGAAAACGGATACAGCACGCCGCCGATTTCCTCGATCGCTTGCGCGACCTCCGCCGCCGTGCGCCGGCGCGTGTCGCGCGCGAGCATCGTGCCCAGAAGCGCCGTCGCGCCACGCTTGCCCGGCGTCTCAAACAAAGGCCCGCCCTGGCAAAGCAGCCGCACATGCAAGCTCGGCAAATGCGCGTCGCGTTGCAGCAGCAAGCGCGCGCCGTTCGGCATTTTGATTTCCTCAAACTCCGGCGCGAATGCCGATGTGGCGCGGACTGCCAGGCCGGCCTTCTTCGCTTCGCCCTTCGGACTCAGCGACACCGTCGTCAACCGCTCCGGCACGAGATACGCCTTCAACACGCGCTTCAAGTCCGCCGGCGTCACCTTGCGCAACCGCTCGAAATACGCGCGCGCATAACCAAGGTCGCCGACAATCACCTCGCTCGCGCCAAGGCGCGCCGCCTGCCCCGACATCGTCTTGCGGCTGTTGATTTCGCCGACGACGAGCTGCCGGATCACCTTCTTGATTTGCGCCGCCGTGAAACCTTTCGACGCGCAACGCGCCAGCGATTCGTTTATCGCGCGAATCGCCGGATCGCGTTTTTCCGGGTCGCAAATAAACGAAATCGAAAACAACCCCGCCCCGCCCGGCGTCCAACTCTGCGCGTCGATGGCGTGCACGAGGCGCGCCTTCTCGCGAATCGCCTGCCAGAGTATCGAGCTGTCGCCCGCGCCAAGAATCGTCGCCAGCAAGTCGAGCAGCGGCGCGTCGGGATGCGCGATGCCCGGCGCCTGCCACGCCAGCCCCGCGCGCGTGATCTCGACATCCTCGTAAAAATGCGCCTCGCGGGGCGCGAGCTGCGCGGGCTCGTCCTCCACAAGCACGGGCGCCAGGCGCGCGCGCGGCGCGTCCGCGAAATGTTTTTCAACCTCCGCAATCACGCCCGCCTCGTCCACATCGCCCGCCACGACGACGACCATGTTGTTCGCCACGTAGCGCGCGCGGTAATACGCCACCAGTTCCTCGCGCGTCACCGTCGAAAAAACATCCCTGTATCCGATAACCGGATACCGATACGGATGCCGGCGGAACGCCGTGTCGAAGAGCGACTCGCCGAGCCGCGTGTCGGGATCGTCGCGGCACATGTCGATCTCGCGCAGGATCACGTCCTTCTCGCGCGCCGTCTCGTCCGCGTCGATCGACGAGTGCAGCATCATGTCGGCGAGCACATCGACGGCGAGCGCCGTGTGCTCCGAGGGCAGGTCGATATGGTAAACCGTGCGGTCAAAGGTCGTGTAGGCGTTGATCAGCCCGCCGTGCGCCTGCACCGTCGCGGAAATCTCCCGTGCCGCGCGCCGCTTCGTGCCCTTGAACAGCATGTGCTCCAGGTAGTGTGAAAGCCCCGCGCCGAGGTTTTCGCCCTCGTGAATCGACCCCGTGCGCACCCAAACCTGCACCGACGCGACCGGCGCGGAATGGTCGGGCTTCACAAGCACGGTCAGCCCGTTGGGAAGAACCGTGCGCGCGACCGGCTCGCGCCAAAAGGTGTTGAGAAGATCGAAGTCGGACTTTGTTTTCGAGGGACGTCTGGTTTTGGACATTGGTGAAATTTTTGAATAAGAGAATGTTCCACGGATGGAGCAGGTTTTCACAGATGCGGAGATTTAGCCGAGTTCATCCGCGTCATCCTTGGGTTATGCAAAATCGCGGGCATGATTGTTTTCGTCAAACCCAGTTCCGCGCTGCCGCGCGCCAATCGAAAATCCAGAATCCAAAATCGAAAATCTTATCACTTTTCATCCTCAATGATGCTGAAGCGCACCGCTTTTTCGGGACGGAACGGTTTCTCGAAGGCATCGTCAAAGGTGTAGATTGACGCGAAATCCTCGCGCCGGTCGTCGGGGGTTTTGCTGAAAACCTGGTATTCGATCAGGTTGAACACGACCTCTCCAAAGTCCTCGCAGCGTGTGACGCCCCATTCGTTGAGCACGGTTTTTGAAAGCGGCCCGAACTGGTTCAGCGTGTATTCGCGCAGTCCATCAAGCAGTTGCGGCCCCTTGACATGCTTTGTGCGCTGCGCGCCCTTGCCCGCCTTCTCCGCGTTTTTTTTGCGGATTTCGCCCACGGTGTAGTCCAGCCCCATGCGCACAAATCCGTAGGCGCGCCGGTCATAGCGCGGGTCCTCTTTGCAAATCTGCTCAACGACTTCGTGAAACTTGATGTCCTGCATTGGAAAAGAAAGGGGAAATCTTAATGCACGGCGACGCAACCTTAACAATCCTGAAAAATATCGCTTGCACTCCGCGAAGAATCCCTGCTTTCTTTCGCCCCTCAAATGCAGCCGTAGCTCAATTGGATAGAGCATCTGACTACGGATCAGAAGGTTTGGGGTTCGACTCCCTACGGCTGCGCCACTTTTCAGAGCAAGCCGCAAGTGCCTCGTCATTTGCGGCTTGTTTCATTTTCGAGGCAAAAGCCCCGGCCTCCGCGCAAATGGGCAAAAAAAAGTGGCCAGGCACTCCACGGCACTGGGAGAACGTCGTTGCCGTTGCTACCTTCCGGTCCTGGCGGAGTTCACGCGCCTGCCCATGCATGGCACCTGGCCGACGCGAACAGTGCGCGGTGCGCGGCGGCTTTCAACATTTATTTCTCGTTACAATGAAATGAGCGCCTTCGTCATCACCTCGCACGCGCGCGCGATCGCGCCGCCCTCGTGCGCCGTGCTCAGGAACGCCGCCTCATACGCGCTCGGCGCGAGATAAACGCCGCCGTCGAGACACGCGTGAAAAAAGCGCGCGTAAAGCTTCGCGTCGGACTTGGTCGCGGTCGCGTAATCGCGCACCGGCGCGTCGCTAAAAAACGCGCTGAACATCGAGCCGCGCTGCGGCACTTGCAGCGCGATGCCCTTTTGTTTCGCGGCGTCGAGAAGCGCGTCGCGCAACCGGCGGCCGAGCGCGTCGAGCCGCGCGTAAACACCCGGCTCCCCGTCCAGCAGTTTCAGCGCCGCGATGCCCGCCGCCATCGCCAGCGGATTCCCGCTGAGCGTGCCCGCCTGGTAAACCGGCCCCTCCGGCGCGAGATAATCCATGATGTCGGCGCGCCCGCCGATCGCGCCAACGGGCAAACCGCCGCCGATGATTTTTCCAAGCGTGGTCAAGTCGGGCACAATGTTTTCGAGCTCCTGCACGCCGCCGCGCGCAAGGCGAAAACCGGTCATCACCTCGTCAAAAATGAGCACCGCGCCATGCCGCGCCGTGATGTCGCGCAGATGCGCGAGGTAGCCCGCATCCGGCATGATGAAACCGACATTGCCGCAATACGGCTCGACGATGACGCCCGCGATTTCGCCTGGATTCGCCGCAAACGCCGCGTCGAGCGCGGCGGTGTCGTTGTAGGGGAGCACGATTGTCTCGCGCGCAAACGACGCCGGCACGCCCGCGCTGTCGGGATTGCCGTGCGTGAGCGCGCCGGAGCCGGCCTTGATGAGAAGCGAGTCCGAGTGCCCGTGATAACAACCGGCAAACTTGATGATCTTGTCGCGCCCCGTGAAACCGCGCGCGAGGCGGATCGCCGTCATCGTGGCCTCGGTGCCGCTGTTGCACATGCGGACTTTTTTCACCGACGGAAAAAATTGCGTGATCAACTCCGCCATCTCCACCTCGGCGGGATTGGGCGTGCCAAACGAAGTGCCGCGCTCCAACGCCGCCGCCACCGCGTCGCGAATCGCGGGATGGTTGTGCCCGTGAATCGCCGGCCCCCACGTGCAGACGAAATCGATCAACTCGCGCCCGTCCGCCGTCGTGAGCGTCGCGCCGCGCGCCGACTCCACGAAAAACGGCGAGCCGCCCACCGAACGAAACGCGCGCACGGGCGAATTGACGCCGCCGGGAATAAGCCGGCGCGCGCGCGCGAAAAGTTGATCGGAGGACTGGCCGCCCTGAAAAGACTGGTTCGACATGCGCGCAACCGAAACGCATCGCGCGCCCGTTTGCAATTCCTTGCGCTCCGCCCTCGCCAACGCCCGCGATTTTTGCATTTCTCATGCTTTCGTTTTTTTCGCGTCATGTCCAACACGCTCCCGCAACCGCTCCCGCACATCGCAAAACTCCACGCCTACACGCCCGGACTCCAGCCGACCGAATCCGGCTGGATCAAGCTGAACACAAACGAGTGCCCCCACCCTCCCAGCCCGCGCGTCGCCGGGGCGATCATCCGCGAACTCGGCGCGGACAAATCCGGCGCAAACCTCCGCCTCTACCCAAATCCGGCAAGCGCCGCGCTTCGCGAAACCATCGCCGCGCACCACGCCCCGCAATGCCCCTCGCTCACCGCCGCCGGCGTCTGCGTCGGCAACGGCTCCGACGACATCCTCAACCTGCTCGTGCGCGCTTATTGCTCCGCCGGCGCGCCGCTCGCGCACACCGTGCCCAGCTACTCGCTTTACCCCGTGCTCGTCGCCATCGAAAACGGCCGCTGCGAAACAATCCCGTTCGAGCGCGACATGCGCCTGCCCGTCGAGACGCTCGCCGCCTCCACCGCGCCCATCATCTTCCTCACCTCGCCCAACGCGCCCACCGGCGTCGGCTTCGCGAACGCCGAAATCGAGCGCATCCTCGCCGGCTACCGCGGGCTGCTCGTCGTTGACGAAGCCTACGCGCCCTTCGCAAACGAAAACGCTGTGCCGCTCCTCGCGCGCCACCCGAACCTCGTCATCGTGCGCACGCTTTCAAAAGCCCATGCGCTCGCGGGCATCCGCATCGGCTACGCGCTCGCGCATCCCGAAGTTATCGGCGTGCTCGACCGCGTGCGCGACAGCTACAACACCTCGCGCCTCTCGCAAGCCGCCGCCATCGCCGCGCTCGAAGACGGCGACTATTACGCCGGTATCATCGAAAAAATAAAAACCACGCGCGACCACTGGCAAAAGGAATGGACCGCGCGCGGCTGGTTTTCCTATCCCTCGCAGACCAACTTCATCTTCGTCGAGCCGAAAAACGCGCGCGGAGAGAGCGGCGCCGCCGTCGCGCAATCCGCCTACGACTGGCTCCGGGCGCGCAAGGTGCTCGTGCGATATTTTCCCTCACATCCCTTGACCGCGCCCTTCCTGCGCATCAGTGTCGGCACTGACACCGAAATGGTCGCACTCGACAACACCCTCCAAGCATGGATCAAAAACGCATAGCAAAAATCGCGCGCAAAACCGCGGAAACCGACATCAACCTCACACTCGAAATCGACGGCTCCGGCCGCTCGAAAATCGACACCGGCGTGCCGTTCTTCGATCACATGCTCACGCTCTTCGCCAAGCACGGCCTCTTCGATCTCGAAGTCACCTGCAAGGGCGACGTCGCCGTGGATTACCACCACACCGTCGAGGATGTCGGCATTGTTTTGGGCGAGGCGTTTCGCGCCGCGCTCGGCGACAAGCTCGGCATCCGACGCTACGGATTTTTCCTGCTCCCGATGGACGAGTCGCTCGCCCGCGTCGTCGTCGATCTCGGCGGCCGCGCGCACCTTGTTTACGAGGCGAACGCGCCGACGATGTTTGTGCGCGATTTCAACATCATCCTCGTGAAGGAATTTTGCCGCGCCTTCAGCAACGCGCTCGCGTGCAACCTGCACGTGAATCTCGAATACGGCGAGGAACCGCACCACGTCGCCGAGGCGGTGTTCAAGGGACTCGCCCGCGCGCTCGACGCCGCGACGCAATACGACCCGCGCGCCGCAGGCCAGCTGCCAAGCACCAAGGGCAAGTTGTAATCACAAAAAAGCCGTCCGCACAGGACGGCTTTTTTCGCGAAATCGATTAACGTCTAGGCTGCGGGGCGGCTTGGCACGTGCACGACTTGCATTCCGGCGGCGACGGCGGCCTGGAGACCGGGCGTGGCGTCCTCGAATGCGAGGCATTTTTCAGGGTCCACATTGCAGAGTTTTGCGGCGAGCAGATACATGTCGGGCGCCGGTTTGCCGCGGCCCGGGGGCACGTCGGCGGGCGTCACCACGATTTTGAAAATGTGGTCGAGCTTCGCGGCCTTGAGGATGGGAATCGCGAATTCGCGCAGGCCGCCCGTGGCGATGGCGACGGGATGCGTTTTTGCGACGCGCTCCGCGAAATCGGCGACGGGAGCGATGCGACCGGCCTCGGGAAGCAGCTCCATAAAAATGGCCTCCTTGACGTGCATAATCTCGTCGTGGTCGAGCGTGAGGCCGTAGCGCTTGCCGAAGACGGCGGAGACCCCGTGCGAGTGCACGCCACCGAGCGAGTAGAACAAGTCGGGGTCGATGTTCTCATCCGCCTTCATGCCGAACTTGTGCAAGGCGGCGTTCCACGCGCGGTAGTGCAGCGGCATCGTGTCGGCAAGCGTGCCGTCGAGATCGAAGATGTATCCGGCGAAATCGCCCTCGGGTATGTTGAGTTTCATTTGAAAAGGTGCGCCCAGCTTCGCGCATGAAATCGCGGCAATCAAGGCCGAGTCGCGTTTGCGGACAAAATAATGCCCTCAAACAAACGCGCGAAAAAAACGGGACGCGTTTTTCACGTCCCGAGTTTTTGTTTTTAAACAATGCGCGACTTTGCCGAGTCCGGCGACTGGAAGCCGACGCTGACTCGCGCGCTGATCACATCACCGCCGCGCCGTCACCGGTCTGGCAGTGGATCACCTCGGGTTTTGCGCCGTATTTTTGTTCGTAGGCGGCGGCAACCTGCGCGGCCTGCGCCTCGCCGAACTGCGCGTCGGTCATCGCCATCACCGCGCCGCCAAACCCGCCGCCGGTCAAGCGCGCGCCGTAAACGCGAGGCGTGGCCGTGAGCAGATCGACTAGCGTGTCGAGCTCCTCCGCGCTGTTCTCAAACAAATTCTGCGAGCTGCGATGCGAGGCGGTGAGCAGCGAGCCCACCGCGGCCAGGTCGCCCTTGGCGAGCAGCGTTTTTGTCTCGTCCACGCGGGCGATTTCCTCGACCACGTGGCGCGCGCGCTTGAGCGCATCGCCCGCCAGCGTTCCGTCAGCGGCGGCCTTGTCGAGCATCGCGGTGCCTGCGTCCGCGAGCAGGGGCACGCCGAGCGCCCTGGCGGCTTCCATGCACTCGCGATTGCGCGCCGCGTAGAAGCCGTCCACGAGCGCGTGTTTTTTGTGCGTGTTGAAAATCCAGAAATGCGCGCCGGAGGGAATCGCCACCGTGTCAAATTTCGGCCCGCGGCAATCGATGAACACAAGGTGGTCTTTTTTGCCGAAGCCCGACACGCCCTGGTCGAGAATACCGCACGGCATGCCCACGAATTCGTTTTCCGCATGCTTGCCGATTTTCACGATTGTCTCGCGGTCAACCTTGCCCGCCTGGCCCGTGATTTCGAGAAACGCGAGCACTGACGCCAGCTCAATTGCCGCGCTGCTGCTCATGCCGGCGCCCGCGGGCAGGTCCGACATGTCATAATAGTCAAACCCCTCGGGAATGCTCAGGCCGAAATGCGGAAACGCGGCAATCACGCCGAGCGCATAGTTGGTCCATTTGTTGGAACCGTCCTGCTTTTGCGGAATGCCGGAGGGCATGGTGACGATTTCGCCGCCATGCGCGCTGAAAAAACGGCGCTGCCCGTCATCGCGCCTCGCGATGGCAACCCAGATATTACGGTCCACCGACGCGCCTAGCACGGTGCCGCCGTTGTAGTCGGTGTGGTTGCCGATAAATTCGATGCGTCCTGGGGCGCGGGTGACAAATTCGGGGCTGCGGCCGAAGACGGTTTGGAATTGGGCGATGAGTTTGTTTTTCATGGGAATGACTTAAAAATTGCGAAACAGGCACGTTCGCCACGCCGGGAAAAAAGGCGAGGCATTTTCAGGGAAAGATTATTTTCCGTTGACCCGAACGGATGAGCACGCCTTATTTCGCCCCTTCACTCGACGGTTGGCGCGTCCGCGCGCTGGCTGAAACTACCAGGAGAGGTGGCAGAGTGGTCGAATGCGCGCGCTTGGAAAGCGCGTATACCGCAAGGTATCGGGGGTTCGAATCCCCCCCTCTCCGCCAGTTTTCCCCGCGATCATGAGGGAAACATGGCTTTGTCCGGTTTGGTTTGGGAAGAATTCCGGCGAGTTTGAGAAAACCGCCCAAAAAATTCAGGCCGGCTGCACGCGGGACGTCATGAAAACATTCCGCCGCGCACCTCGAACATTTGCCACGCGCCGAGTTCGGCGTCGGGCGGGGCGGTGCCGGTGGCGAGGATTTGGTTGCGCGAGTCGTCGCTGTTGATGCCCGCCCAGAAGCGGCGTCGGCGCTGAGGGTCGAGCTCGCCCAAAACGTCGTCGGCAAGGAGCACGGGGTTCACGCCGGTTTGCTCGCGCAGATACGCGGCCTCGGCGAGGCGCAGCGAAATGGCGAGGCCGCGTTGCTGGCCCTCGGAGGCGAACTCGCGCGCGGGGCGTCCGCCGACGGTCAGTTCGCAATCGTCGCGGTGCGGGCCGGAGAGCGTGGCGCGCATGAGCGTGTCGCGTTCGCGTCCCGAGGCGAACTGGCTTGCCCAGCCGGTTTCGTCGAGCGCGGTCCCGTTGGCGACGCTGGGCGCGTAGGCGATGGCGGCGGCGGGGTAGGGCGAAGCCTCCGGCTGAGCCGCGGGCATCGACTGGTTATCGATGCGATCCGGCTCAGCCGGAGGCTTCGCCCTACCTTCGGCGACGGCGGTGATTTTTTCGTAGGCGGCGGCGACGTGTGTGTTCAGTTTTTCCACGCCCGCGGCGCGGCGTTTCGCGAGTTGCGCGGCGGCGCGGGCAAGCGGTTGCTCGAAGGCGTCGAGTTCGGCGGAGAGCGCGGACGCGCCGCCGTTGCCGCGCTTGAGGAGCTGGTTTCGCGAGGCGAGGGCGCGGTGGTATTCCTGAAGCGCGCGGAGGTATTCGGGATCGGTTTCGGCGAGGGCGAGGTCGAGCCAGCGGCGGCGTCCGCCGGGCGAGCCGCGCACAAGAAGCAGGTCCTGCGAGGTGAAAACGACCGTGGGAAAGCGTCCGATGTAATCGCCGAGTTTGCGGATGCGCTCGCCGTCGCAATGCACTTCCTTTCCGCCGGGGCGCAGGCGGATGGTCACGCGCGTGAGGCCGAATTTCTCGTGCTCGATTTCGCAGGCGATGGCGGCCTCCGGTTTGCCGTGCGCGATGAGCGTGCGGTCCTCGCTTGTGCGAAACGAGCGGAGCGCGGAGATGAAGCCGGCGGCCTCGAGGAGGTTGGTTTTGCCCTGCGCATTTTCACCGACGAAGAACTGCCGCGAGTTGTCGAACGCGAGTTCGGCGAACGCGATGTTGCGGAAGTTTTGAACGGTGATGCTTTTTAGATGCACGAGGAGGATTGTTTAATCGCGAAATCACGGAAGGGCGGAATCGCGGAAGTAGTCATTCCGTTTTTCCGCGCTTCCGCGATTGGTTTTAATCCTTGCGGCTTAAAATCAATTTTTTGGCTGATACACCTTTTGCTCCAGGTGCGCGCCAAGGTGTTTGCGGAACTCGGCTTTGTTTTTGACGGCGCGGAGGGCGATGAGCTGGTTCGCGATGTTGCCGACCGCGGTGCCTTCGAGGTTGAATGAAACGACTGGGACCTTGGCGGCGTTGGCCGTGGACTGGCAGAGCAGCGGGCTGCGCGAGCCGCCGCCGACAATGAGGATGCGCTTGAACTCGCGGCCGGTCATGCGCTCGAAGGCGGCCTTGGCGTCGGCATGGCCGCGGGCGAGCGAGTCGCAGATGAGGCGCATGTAGCCTTTCACGTTTTTCGGGGGGACGGCTTTTTTGCGGCGGAGTTGTCCGTCGATGACGGCTTTCATCGAGGGCGGGTTGGCGAGCGCGGGGTCGGTGATGTCGATGAGGACTTTTGAAACGGAGGCGGGCAGGCGCGCCGCGTCGTCGATGAGCTTGTCCCATGCCTCGGGTGTTTTCGGGCGGGCGGAGGGGCCGAGGTCGAGCATGGTGCGCTCGAGGAGCCACATGCCGATGACGTTTGTGAGGGGGCGGTAGCGGCCATCGCCGATGCGTTCGTTGGCGACGCGAGCCTTGAGCGCGTCGGGGCCGAGCACGGGCGTGTCGCTTTCGAAGCCGACGAGCGACCAGGTGCCGGAGCTGAGGAAGAGGTCGGTGCCGTCGGGGCTGGCGGGCATGGCGTCGTAGGCGCACGCGGTGTCGTGGCCGGGCACGGCGATGACCCTGGCGCCGGCGAGCTCGGGAATGTTTTTCACCGTGCCGAGGCGCGTGCCGGCGAGGACGGGTTTGCCGAGCCACGAGGGCGGGACGCGGAAGTAGTCGAGCGCGGGGCGCGACCAGTCGGTCGAGTTTACATCGAGGAGCTGCGTGGTGCTGGCGATGGTGAGCTCGTTGGCCATCGTGCCGGAGAGGAGGTAGTTGAAGTAGTCCGGCAGGAAGAGGCAGCGCGTGGCGAGGTCGGTGATGGCGGGGCAGTCGGCGATCGTTTCTGCGAGCTGGAGCGAGGAGTTGTAGAAGACGTTGGGGATGCCGGTGGCGGCGTAAACGCGCTCGAGCGCGGCGCGCGTGTTGCCGAGGTGGCGCAGGCCGGCTTGCGTGCGGTTGTCGCGGTAGGCGTGGACGGGGAACACGAGGCGTCCGGCGTCGTTGAGGAGCGCGTAATCGACGCCCCAGGTGTCGACGCCGACGGAGGCGATTTTTTTGCCGCGCGGCAGGGCGGCTGCGGCCTTGCGGAGGCCGGTTTGCACCTCGTGCCAGAGCGCGCCGATTTCCCAATAGTCGTTGCCGTTGAGCGTGCGGAAGGTGTTGGGGAAGCGGTGCGCGACGGTGAGCTTGAGGCGGTTGTTTTGCCAAGCGCCGAGGATGACGCGCCCGCTCGTGGCGCCGAGATCGACGGCCGCGCAATAGATGGTGGATTTTGAGGTGTTTTTGGTGGCCATGAAATGAGGTGTTAAACCCCATGAGTGAACGCGGACGCGCAAAAAGGTGAAGTGCGAAAATCACACAACCGCGAGGTGTGTTTGCATGACAGTTTGAACGCCCGGGGCGCAAACGGTCCCGGGAAAAGGACGCCCGAGGTGTGATTAAAAGTAAAACGCGGCGGTTTCGGCGAAACCGCCCTACCCTTATCACAACCGCATTTTAATCCCCCCTGACGCCAGGCGATTATTTTTTCCGGGGGCGCCGGGAACGGTTCGTCGATTCGCGCAAATAGACGGGCGGCACGACGAGGATTTCCCGCGGGGTGTCGGTTTTTCCCGAAAGCTGGTTGAACAGCAGCGGGATTGCCTCCGCAACCATCGTGTCGTTTGCGCCCGCGAGCGTGGACAGGGACGGGTTGAAAAACTCCTCGATTTCATGATCCCCCACACCCACCACGGCCGCGTCGTTGGGAATTGAAAGTCCGCGCTCCTGAAAAGCGCGATACACTCCGACCGCTAGGCTGTCCGTCACCGCAAAAACTCCGTCGCAGCGTCCGCCGCCATCAAGAAACGCATCCAGCGCCGCGACGGCATCCCGGGGTTGAAGCCCGTCGCATTCGATCACGGCAGGGGTGGCGAGTTTCCCAGCCTTGGAGGCGTCCTTGAACGCGGCGACACGCTGGGAGGTGGCCTGCGTCAGCGCCTTGCCATGAATGACCGCGAGGTTTCGGCAGCCGGCGTCAATCAACACTTCGGCGGCCCGTTTTCCAACAAAGTTGGGGATTTCGAGCACGCAGTTGTGCCCCTCGATTCGGCGGCCCAGAACGACCGACGCATACGGAAACTTTGCCGTGGCGAGAAACCGGTCGTCGGCCGGCAGCGTGTTGGTTATGATGATTCCGTGATACCGGTCCGACTCCAAGAGGCCCGGTTTTTCCGCCAGCTTTCCGGCATGAAACATCTCAATGGCGACGGCGTAGCGGGTGTGCTTGTCCGAACGCTTGTCCGCCTCCTTTTGAATGGCGTGCAACGCCTGGCCGACGAGCGGCAGGGGCGCCTCAAACGAGGTCAGGATTGCGATGTCGTATTGCCGGGTCAGGGGGCGGTGGGTTCTGAGGCGGCGCCCCGCCATGTTGGGGACATAACCAAGCTCCTTGATCGCCTTGCGTATCCGGTTTGCGGTTTTCTCAGAAATCCGCCTCTCCAAATAATGGTTGGAAAGCACCGAGGAAACCGCGGCGGGGGACACTCCTATGTGTCGCGCAACTTCGTAAATGGTCACTGCCGGCTTGCTGTTCATATTTGCCCGCGAGTATTGCTAAATCTATAAGTTTAGCAAATCAAAAATACGCAAAACCGGGGCATGGCGTTAAAATGATATTGACTTTAGCTAAATCATTTTAGCATTTTCGACCAAAACCCTGCCATGAACATGAATGCACCCAAGTTCCTCCCCCTTGCCATCGCGCTTTGCCTGTCGTGCGGTTTTGCGTCCGCACAACCCGCGAATGATTCGAGCCGGTTTGTCCGCTTGAAGCACAATAATCCCGGGCTGGTTGTCGACCTTGGCGTCGGCTTGTGGGCGTGGCCTGTCGTGTGTGATCGCAACGGCGACGGATTGCCCGACCTGATTGTCGTCGCGGGAGGCTCGCCCGACAAGGGATGCCATTATTTTGAAAACACGGGCAAAAAGGATGCCGAAACCGGCATGGATATATTCAAGCCCGCGGCTTATATTGGCCCCGGCAGCGGCAATGTGACCGCCTCATACACACCGGACGGATTGCGCGTGGTCGCGTCGGGATATGAATATCCCGATTTTATAAAAAACGGGCTCGCGCAGGCGAACAGGAAAAAACTTCCGCTGACCGCAAGGCAGATCCACCGCACATCCGGGCGGATTCGCGGCGAACAGTGGAGTTATGTGGATTATGATGGCGATGGAACCCTGGACTTGGTTTTTGGCGTCGGGGACTGGACGGATTACGGCTGGGACAACGCATACGATTCCAACGGGCGCTGGACAAACGGGCCGCTGCACGGATTTGTATATATAATGATTAACAAGGGCACCAACGCGAAGCCCCGTTATGAAAAGCCGGTCCGCCTGCAGGCGGATAATCGCGACATTGACGTCTATGGCATGCCGTCCCCTGTTTTCGGCGATTTTCGCGGCACGGGAAAACTCGATTTGATCTGCGGGGAGTTTGTCGACGGATTCACCTTTTATGAAAATGTGGGAACGCGGGAGTCGCCGAAATACGCGCCCGGCCAGCGGCTGTCCGCCGGGGGCGCGCCTCTGACGATGCCACTGGAGATGATTGTGATCACGGCATGCGACTGGAACAAGGACGGGCACTTGGATTTGATCGTGGCGCAGGAGGACGGACGCGTGGCCCTGATGGAGAACACCGGCAATGTCATCAATTCGGAATGGCAGCCCAATCCGCGCGGCAAGCCGGTCGCCAAAAGCATGCCCGAGTTCAAGCCGCCGCGCTTTTTCAAGCAAGAGGCGGACAGTGTGAAGTTCGGCGTGCTCACCACGCCCGTTGCCGCGGATTGGGACGGCGACGGACTCGTGGATATATTGACTGGAAACACCGCGGGCGAAATTGCATTTATAAAAAACCTCGGCGGCTCCCCCGTGCGCTGGGCGGCTCCGCGGTTGCTCGAGGCGGACGGCAAGCCCATATTGATAATGGCCGGATATAACGGCTCGATCCAAGGGCCGGCGGAATCAAAATGGGGATACACCAATATATATGTGGCGGATTGGGACGGCGACGGACTGCTTGATATCATGGTGAATTCCATCATCGGAAATATTATATGGTATAAAAATATCGGGACCAAAACATCGCCCAAGCTGGCCGCCGCGCAACCCGTGCGCGCAATCTGGAAAACCGGCGCGAAAAAACCCGCGTGGAATTGGTGGGATCCGAAAGGCGACGAGCTCGTGCTCCAATGGCGCTGCACGCCTTATATGATCGACATCGACAAGGACGGGGTGCCGGACCTTGTGGCGCCCGACCACGAGGGCTACCTGGCATGGTTCCGCCATGTGGTTCGCGACGGCGAGCATTATGTAATGCCGGGTAAGCGCATTTTCAAAATGAAAGGATTGTCCGAGTTTGATTCCAGGGGCGCGGCCAACAAGGACGGGCCATCCGGCGGGGCGTTGCGCATGAATTATGGCGAGGCGGGAAAAAGCGGACGGCGCACATTTCATTTCACCGACTGGGACGGCGACGGCCGGGTGGATTTGCTCGTGAACAGTGTTAATATTAATTTCTACCGCAATGTCGCCACCAAGCCCGGGGAATGGATATTCGAGGACATGGGACAAGTGGACTCGAAAAAACTCGCGGGCCACAGCACGGCCCCGGCCACTTGGGATTGGGACGGCGACGGAAAGGAAGAACTGCTCGCGGGAGCGGAGGATGGATTCTTCTACTTGTTGAAAAAGGAATAAACAAAATCATACAATTTTCATGGCATCCCCATACCCAAAAAAAGGCATACTTGCGGCGCTCTGGCTGCCAACGGACGCGGAAGGCAACCTGCTCAAGCGCGAGCTCGCCGCCAATATCGACTGGCTGAAACGCAAGGGCATACACGGGGTGCTGGCACTCGGAAGCACCGGCGAGTTTCCGCAGATGAGCGCCGACCGGCGGAAGGAGGCGATAACCGCCGTGATCGAATGCGCGGCGCCGCTGCCCGTCGTTGTTAATATAAGCGACATACGCCCCGGCATTGTGGGCGAGCTGGGAAGGCATGCGCGTGCCGCCGGGGCTTGCGCGGTGGCGATCATGCCGCCGGGGTTCTATCCCTCGACGCAGGATGACGTGCTGGCGCATTTTTTATACGCCGCGGAACACGCGGATTTGCCCGTGTTTTTGTATAATTTCCCCGAGTTGACCGGCACGCGAATCAACATCGAAACCGTGGCTAAATTCGCGGACCGGGCAAACATGGCGGGCATCAAACAAAGCGGCGGCGAATTTGATTATCACAAGGAGCTGGTCGCGCTTGGAAAGGAAAAGAACTATGTTGTGTTCTCGGGAGCGGACACGCGGCTTGCCGAGGTTTTCAAACTGGGCGCGGTCGGCTGCATAGGCGGACTGGTGAATATTGTCCCGGATTTGATGCTGGATTTATATAATATATGCCAGGAGGGAAAACCCGGAGACCCCGGCATTTTGGCGGACAGGATCAAGTTTACCGGCGCCATGGTTGACAGGCTCACATTTCCGCTAAACGTCTCGGCAGGCATGGCCGCACGCGGGCGGCCGGTCGGCGAACCCAAGGCACGGGTTTCCCCCGAGTCAAAACGCATTCACGACACCATCATTCGCGACCTCTCCGTCGCCTTTGGCGAATGGGGGCTGGAGTGCGCCAACGCTGAAAACAAGATGGCGTTTGCCTCCCCAACCAACGCATGTTTTTAAGGATCAATTTATGAACCCAAAATACCCTATTGGACTAGTTGTGTTTCTGGCGGCCGTTTTCCTGGCGCCGGCAATGGTCGCTGAAAATGGCGCGGCCGTGCTCCGCTCGGAGTTTATATACAAGGAGGCGCCCTATCCGGAGTGTCATGCGTCAACCATCGCCCAAACGGCAGAGGGCGGCATGGTCGCCGCGTGGTTTGGCGGCACGAAGGAAAAGAATCCCGATGTGTGTATTTGGGTGTCGCGTCTTGAGAATGACAAATGGACCGAGCCGGTCAATGTGGCCAACGGCATCCAGCCCGACGGCACGCGCCATCCCACCTGGAATCCGGTTTTGTTTCAGCCTCCCGGCAAGAACGCGCCCTTGATCTTATATTATAAAGTCGGCCCGTCGCCCCAAAAATGGTGGGGCATGCAGATGATTTCCAAGGACGGCGGACGCTCGTGGGAGGAGCCGGCCCGTTTGCCCGAGGGGATTTTGGGTCCCATCAAAAACAAGCCGGTTGTCCTGCCCGACGGCACATGGATTTCGCCTTCGAGCACTGAGGCGCGGCGGTCCGACTGGCGGGTGCATTTTGAAATATCAAAGGACCGGGGAAAAACCTGGCGCAAAGCGGGTCCCGTGAAAAAGGGAGCGGGGTTTGACGCGATACAACCGAGTATTTTGTTCATGAAAGACGGACGCCTGGAGGCGCTTTGCCGCACCCGGCAGGGCGTGATCGCCATGACATGGTCCGCCGACAATGGCGAGACATGGAGCCCGCTCTCGGCACTGGCCCTGCCCAATCCGAACTCGGGAACCGACGCGATCACGCTTTCCGACGGGCGGCAGTTGTTAATATACAATCATTCGGCGCACCGTGTGGAGCGTTCGGGATGGGGCGTGCGCCATCCGCTCAAGCTGGCGCTTTCCGACGACGGGATTAACTGGACGCCGGTTCTCACACTGGAGGACCAGCCCCTGCGCGAGGGTTATGCCTACCCGGCCATTATACAAACATCCGACGGATTGGTGCACATCACATACACATGGGATCGCAAGCGCATCAAATATACAGTCATAGACCCTTCGAAGTTGTGAAAACCTCCGGTCATTTTGCATCACTTGATATTATCGTTCTGGCTGCCTACTTCATGGCAACGCTGGGAATCGGCGCCGCCTGCTGGCGAAAAAGCAGGTCGGTTGACGGCTTCACCGCGGCGGAAAGCAGTTTGCCGGGCTGGCTGACCGGGCTTTCAATATTGGGAACGTATATAAGCAGCATTAGTTTTATCGCGCTTCCGGGAAAGGCGTTCGCGGCGAACTGGAACTCCTTTGTGTTCAGCCTTTCCATTCCTTTTGCGGCGTGGATTGGTGTGAAATATTTCCTGCCATTCTACCGCAACAGCGGATGCATCTCCGCATACACGCACCTCGAGGAGCGCTTCGGCGGCTGGGCGAGGACTTATGCGAGCGCCTGCTACCTGCTCACGCAAATGGCGCGCGTGGGAACGGTCACTTATTTAATGGCGCTGCCCATGAACGTCCTGCTCGGCTGGGATATCAGGCTGATCATTCTCATCACCGGAATAAGCACCACGTTATACACATTCATCGGCGGCATCGTGGGCGTGATATGGACGGAGGCGGCGCAAACAGTCGTGCTTGTGCTGGGCGCGCTGGTGTGCGCGGTTTTGATGCTGGCCGGATTGCCCGAGGGGCCGGGGCAGTTGTTCCAGATCGCGTCGGCGCATGATAAATTCAGCCTCGGCAGTTTCGGCGCCAGCCTGGCGGAACCCACGTTTTGGGTGGTGCTGGTTTATGGCGTGGTAATCAACCTCCAAAACTTCGGCGTGGACCAAAACTACGTCCAGCGCTACCACGCCGCAAAATCCGACCGCGAGGCGCGCAAAAGCCTGTGGATGGGGGCGCTGCTGTATGTTCCCGTGTCGGCGGTGTTCTTTTTTATAGGAACCGCGCTGTTTGCGTATTATTTCACCCACGCGGGCGACCTTCCCCTTGAGTATCAAGCCGCCGACAAGAGCGACTACGTGTTTCCATGGTTCATCGTGAGCGTTTTGCCCCAGGGGATCACCGGCCTGCTCATAGCGTCGATTTTTGCCGCGGCGATGAGCACGATTTCGAGCAGCCTGAATTCGTCGGCCACGATATTTCTCAATGATTATTATCAGCGTTATATAAACAAGGCGGCAACGGAACGGCAGAGGATGCGGGTGCTGTATATTTCCACGATTGTGGTTGGAATAATCGGCACCACGCTTGCGTTCGGCATGATCAACGTAAAAAGCGCGCTGGACGCGTGGTGGACGCTGGCCGGGATATTCGGCGGCGGCATGCTGGGACTGTTCCTCCTGGGATTCATCAGCCGCCGCGCCGGAAAGCCGTCCGGGGTAATCAGCGTGGCGGTCGGAATTTTGGTGATTTTGTGGATGAGCGTTTCGCCCAAGCTCGGCTGGGTGCCGGAGGGGATGCGAAGCCCGTTTCATTCGTTTTTGACGATCGTGTTTGGCACGGCGGCGCTACTGCTCACGGGATTGCTGGTGACCGCGTTCGCGCGGCCGCGGAAGCGCGACGGGGCATAGGGATTCGCGCACATTTCGTTTATTTTCTGCTTTCTTGAAATTATTTTTTAAGAAAGCGTGAAGTCGCGCGTTAACAGGCAAAGGTCACCACACATCCACCGACCCCAACAATGAAACCGGAGCCATCCAACCATGAGCAATCACGCACCACAAATGCGAACGACTTTGCGCGCGCAATCGTCAACGAATACCAAGGCCCGCTCACGCGCTACGCCACCCGCTTCCTCGGCGACGCCGACCGGGCGCGCGACGTCGTGCAGGACACCTTCATGCGCCTCATGGAGCGTCCGGTCGGCGAGGTGGACGGACATCTCGCCGAATGGCTTTTCACCGTCTGCCGCCACCGCGCGCTCGACATTCTTAGAAAGGAGGCCCGTATGAGCCGCTTTGAGGAAGGCCAGATCGAACGCGTCGCAACCGACGATCCGCGCCCCGGCCGCGCCCTCGAGCACGAGGAGGCTCACACCGCCATGCTGCGCCTCATCGACGGCCTGCCCGCCAGCCAGCAGGAGGTCATCCGCCTGAAGTTTCAAAACGGATTCAGCTACAAGGAAATCAGCCGCATCACCGACCTCTCGGTCAGCCACGTCGGCGTCCTCATCCACAACGCCGTGCAACGCCTCCGCGCCGACTTCGCCGCGCAAAAATCGTAACACCAACGGGAGCCACAGAAATGAAACACAACGACAACAACCACTCTTCCGACAACACGCCCGCGCCCCAATTCTCCGCCGACGACCCGCGCCTCACCGCCTACGCCCTCGGCGAAATGGACGCCGCCGAACGCGCCGTCTTCGAAACCGAAATCGCCGGCAACCCCGCCGCGCAAGCCGCCGTCGCCGAAATCCGCGCCCTCGCCGGGCAACTCGAAACCGTCTTCGCCGCCGAACCCGCGACGGAGCAAAAAAACGCGCCCATCACCCCCGAACAAATCGAGGACTGGCGCGCCGCCCGCGAAGCCGAGGCACAAGAAGCGCGCAAGCGCGCGAAAAAACCGTTTCGCTTCCCGTATTTCCTCGTCGCCGGACTGGCGACGGCGTGTTTCGCAGTGGCGTTTTTCGCGATTCTGAAACCGGCGCACGATTCCCGACAGGCGGAAAAACTCGCCATGCAAAAAGCGCAAGCGATGTATGTCTCCCTGCCTGTCGAAGCCGAGTCCCGCGCGAAAGAGGCAAGCAGTGCTCCTGCAAGCGTTGCCAGTCGACCGACACCAGCGCAGACAGCCGCAACACTGGAGCGATTCACGGTCACTGGGGAACGCCACGGACAGGCCAAGCTCATCATGGAACAGCGCGCGGCTGATAACGTGGTCACTGCCATCGCCATTGATTCCTTTGGAGAGCTCACTCAAGGTTCTGTCGGCGAATTCATGAAATACATGCCCGGCATTGGTGCCTCCGCTGTTTCGCAAAACCCCGGTGCCGAATCCTACACCCGCTACGCCGACAATGGCTTTCTCGGCACCACTGAAAACCCGCTCTCGACCTTCTCCGCCGACATCGACACGGCCAGCTACACAAACGTCCGCCGATTCCTCAATCGCGGACAGCGCCCGCCAGCCGACGCCGTGCGCGTCGAGGAGATGATAAACTACTTCGCCTACAACTACGCGCCGCCCGCGAAGGAAAGCGGCGCGCCCTTCGCCGCCACGATGGAAGTCGCCGCCGCGCCCTGGAATCCCGAGCATCGCCTCGTGCGCATCGGCATCAAGGGCCGCGAAGTCGCCGACGATTCGCGCCCGCCCGCCAACCTCGTTTTCCTGCTCGATGTCTCCGGCTCGATGGACGAACCCAACAAACTCCCGCTCGTGAAGGAATCCATGCGCATGCTCGTCAACCGCCTGCGCCCAAGCGACCGCATCGCCATCGTCACCTACGCAAACACGATCGACCTCGCCCTGCCCTCCACGGCGGTGAGTGAGAAAACCAAAATCCTCGACACTCTCGACGCCCTCCGCGCCACCGGCGGCACCAACGGCGGCAAGGGCATCCAGCTCGCCTATGAAATTGCCAGGGCCAACTTCCTCAAGGAGGGCGCCAACCGCGTCATTCTCTGCACAGACGGAGATTTTAACATCGGTGTCACCAGCAACGACGAGCTCGCCACCATGATCGAGGAAAAGGCCAAAAGCGGCGTCTTCCTTTCCGTCCTCGGATTCGGCATGGGCAACCTCAAGGACTCCCGGCTCCAGACACTCGCCAACAAAGGCAACGGCAACCACGGCTACATCGACAACCGCGCCGAGGCCCGCCGCCTCCTCGTCGAGCAAACCGCCGGCACTCTCGTCACCATCGCCAAGGACGTGAAACTCCAAGTCGAGTTCAATCCCGCGCAGGCCGCCGCGTATCGGCTTATTGGATACGAAAAGCGCCTCCTTGCGAAAGAGGATTTCAACAACGACAAAGCTGACGCCGGTGAAATCGGCGCGGGCCACACCGTCACCGCCCTCTACGAGGTAATCCCCGCAAAATCCGCCGCGGGTGCGCCGAGTGCGACGTCCGCCGAAACCGACGCTCCCGTTTCAACCGTCGATCCCCTCAAATACCAGACCCAAACCGTCGTCACCACCGCGCCCAAGCTCGAACTCACGGGAGAGCTTCTCACTCTGAAAATCCGCTACAAGGCGCCGAGTGCCGACATGAGCGACAAAATCGAGTTCACGCTCGAGGACAAAGGCGTGGCATTTGACGAGGCCAGTCCCGACTTCAAGTTCACCTGTTCGGTTGCCGCCTTCGCGATGCTGCTTCGCAACTCGCCCGACAAGGGCGTGGCGACCTACGACAGCGTCCTCGAATGGGCCGAGCCCGGCATGACCGGCGCAACCGGCGCCGAGCTCGAACGCCGCGGCGAATTCACCGACCTCGTCCGCCGCGTCAAACAGATCGCGACGAACTGAAACGGTTCAAACGAAACTGCCCCGTCCCTGGTGGGGCGCGCTCGCCGAGCGCGCCGGGAACCACGAAAGACAAACGCGGCGGTTTTAGCGTTTTCGGCCGATAGTGACAGTCCGCCGGCACGGGCGAGTGTCCGCATGGAAAACATTTTCGCAAAGTATTGCGCACGCGGCCGCGCATTTTAAAGATGCGCAAACCATGCGACATATCACACAGGACTCCGGATTCGGCCTGAAGACGGAACAAGTCAAACGCCGTCACATTCTTGTGAAGGCGGTGATCATCGGCCTGGTGTCGGGCGGGCTGGCGTGCGCGTTTCGCTGGACCTTGATGCAGGTGGAGCACGGACGCACCGGAGCGCTTGCATGGTTGCGGGAAAATGCGCACTGGGCTGCCGGCTTGCTGGCGGCGGTCGGCATCGGCGCGGCCGGGTGCGCGCTGGCCTTGTGGCTTGTGCGCCATTTCGCGCCGGAAACTTCGGGCAGCGGGATTCCACACTTAAAATCCGTCATGCTCGACCAAGCGGAAATGCGCTGGTGGCGGGTGATCCCGGTCAAGTTCGCGGCGGGTGTGATCGGCATAGGCGCGGGCCTTGCGCTCGGGCGAGAGGGGCCGACAATCCAGATGGGCGGGGCGACGGGCCAAATGGTTTCGCGGTGGTTTCGCGTGCGCGGCGGCGAGGGCGAGCGCAAGGCGCTCATGAGCGCGGGCGCTGCGGCGGGCTTGTCGGCGGCGTTCAACGCGCCGCTCGCGGGCGTCATGTTTGTGCTCGAGGAACTGCACGGCGTTTTTGCGCCGGTGTTGTTTGTGGCCGCTTTTGTGTCGTCGGTTGTCGCGGACATTGTGTGCCGTCTGCTTCTCGGCGCGTCGCCTGTTTTTGCCACGCCAAGCATCGCCGCGCCCACGCTGGCCGCGCTGCCGCTCGCCGCCGTGCTCGGCCTGGTGTGCGGGTTTGGCGGCGTGGCGTTCAACAAAGTGCTGCTTCGCAGCCTGGACTGGTTCGACGGTCTGCGTGCGCGCCGCTGGCCCGTGATCGCAATCGGCGCGCTTGCGGGCGCGGTGGTCGGGATCGCGGCGTGGACCTGCCCCGAAGTGGTCGGATCAGGTTCGCATCTCGCCGAGCACGCGCTGGGCGGCGGGCTCAAGGTGATCGGCGTCATCGCCTTGATGATGCTGGCGCGTTTTGCGCTGACGATGTGGAGTTTCGGCTCGGGCGCGGCGGGCGGCATTTTCGCGCCGCTGCTTGTCATCGGCGCGCTCGTCGGGCTCGCAACGGGGCACGCGGTGCACCAAGTGTGGCCGTCGCTTGTCGGACATCCGGAAATTTTTGCGGTGATTGGCATGGGCGGACTGCTGACGGCCATCGTGCGCGCGCCGCTCACGAGCATGGTGCTGATTATCGAGCTGACCGGAAAATACGATTTTATGCTGCCGGTGCTGACCTGCTCGCTGATCGCATACGGCGTGGCCGAGGCGATGAACTGCGCGCCGATCTACGAATCGCTGCGCCTGCGCGCGCTGGAAAAGTCCGCTGAAATCGCACCCGCCGCGTGATTTTTGTCTTTTCTGCCGCGCCATTTTAGGAAGGCATCTTGTTTGAAAACCTTGACCCATGACTCATAACTTCGACGTCCTTGTTGTCGGCACCGGAATCGCCGGGCTGAGCTTTGCGCTGAAAACCGCGCGCGCCGGCCTCTCGGTGGCGCTTCTCACCAAGAAAAACAAGGCCGAGTCCAACACCAACCACGCGCAAGGCGGCATCGCCGTCGTGATGTCGCAAACGGACGACTTCGAGGCGCATGTGCGCGACACGCTCGTGGCGGGCGACGGGTTGTGCAACGAAAAGGCCGTGCGCGAAATCGTCCGCGACGGGCCCGAGCGCGTCCGTGAATTGATCGACTTGGGGCTGGAGTTTTCGCGCGACAAATCGGGCGCGTTCGACCTCGGGCGCGAGGGCGGCCACAGCGCGCGGCGCATCCTGCACGTCAAGGACATGACCGGCAAGGCGGTCGAGGAGGCGCTGCTGCGCGCGATCGCGAACGAAAAACGCATCAAGCTGCTCGAGCACTTTTTTGCCATCGACGTCGTCACATCGGCCAAGCTTCGGCTCGGCGGCGCCAATCGCATCGCCGGCCTCTACGCGCTCAATGTGCGCAAGCGCCGCGTTGAGGCGTTTCACGCGCCCGTCGTCGTGCTCTCGACCGGCGGCGCGGGCCAGGTCTACCGCTACACGACAAATCCCGGCATCGCCACGGGCGACGGCATCGCGATGGCGTATCGCGCGGGCGTCGAGGTGCGCAACATGGAGTTCATCCAGTTTCACCCGACCGCGCTCTACTCGCTGAAAGGCGAGCGCTTTCTCATCAGCGAGGCGGTGCGCGGCGAGGGCGCGATCCTGCGCAATGCCGATGGCGCGGCGTTCATGAAACGCTACCACAAAATGGCCGACCTCGCGCCACGCGACATCGTGGCGCGCGCCATCGACGCCGAGATGAAAAAATCCGGCGCGCCCCATGTGTGGCTCGACATCACGCATCGCGACAGGGCGTTTCTGCGCGGCCGATTCCCGCAAATTTTCGAGACATGCCTCGCGCTCGGCATCGACATCTCCCGCGACAAAATCCCCGTCGTGCCCGCCGCGCACTACACTTGCGGAGGCGTGGCCACCAATCTTTCCGCCGAAACCTCGCTGCCCGGGCTCTACGCCTGCGGCGAGGCGGCCTGCACCGGCCTGCACGGCGCGAACCGGCTCGCCAGCAACTCGCTGCTCGAAGCCGTCGTGCTCGCGCATCGCGGCGCGCTTTCCGTCATAAAATACACCGGCGCGCTCAAAAGTGAAAAACGCAAACGCGCCGCGAGCCCGAAGATTCCCGCGTGGCGCGACCTCGGCGGCGGCGACGAGGACGAGCGCGTGGTCATCGCGCACAACTGGGACGAGCTCCGCTCCACGATGTGGGATTACGTGAGCATCCTGCGCACATCGAAGCGGCTCGCGCGCGCCCGGCGCCGCATCGCCAATCTCGCGCACGAAACGCACGAGTATTACTGGAATTTTTCCGTCGATCCGCGCCTGCTCGAGCTGCGCAACTTGATACAAGTCGCCGAACTCGTCGTGAAGTGCGCGCAACAGCGCAAGGAAAGCCGCGGGCTGCACGCGATCGTTGACCATCCGAAAAAATTGAAAGCCGCGCGCGACTCCCGGGCGCGCAGCAGAAACGAGCAGCCCCGCCGGCCGAAGGCCTGAAGCCCCCGCGTCAGGACAAAGGCGAGAGCGTTTCAGCCACGGGCACGCGGTAGGCCTTTACCGCGGGGATGATTCCGCCGAGCGCGCCGAGCGCGATCATGCCGAGCGGGCACCACACCAGAACCGCGTGCCACGCGGCCACGGAAATGACGACGCCCGTTTGTTCGCGAATCAATTCCGCCGCGCCCGTCATCAGCACAAAATACACGACAAAGCCGCACGCCGCGCCAAGCGCGCCAATCACCATCGACTCCAGCACCACGCCGCCAAACACCGTGCCGCGACGGGCGCCCAGAGCGCGCAGGATCGCGATGTCGCGCTGCCTCGTGCTCATCGACGCGTAGATGCTCGCGAGCACGGAGCCCGCCGCGACCAGGACGACAACAAACGCCACCAGCGCCAGCACGCGGTCAAACCAGCCGATCTTGTTGAAAAAATCCGCGATGATCGCGCTCGTCGGATAGGCAAACGTGAGGCGCCCGCCCTGCTTGTTGTAATACTGGTCGAGCGCAAATCCCGCCGACGGCGCGCGCAGCCGCACAAGCACCGCGCTCAACTCCGAGCGCGACGACTCGGCGTGCCCCGCCATGTGACGCGCGCCATCGAGCGGTATCCAGATCACACGGTCGGCGGGCGTGTTGGTCGGCGCGAGGATGCCGGCGACCCTGTATTCCTCGTCGTGCTCGTGATCGGGCGCATGGGCGAGTCCATGGCTGGGACGAAACACCGAGCCGACGGAGAGCCCGAGTTGCGCGGCGGCGAAACTGCCGGCCAGCGCCTCGCGCGAATGCGCGCCCGGCAAAAAGACCTTCCCCTGCGCAATCGTGAATTTTGTCCCGCTCGTGTGCTCGGCATCCGTGAACAACTCCGGCACTGTGCCGACGATGCGCCAGCCTTTGTAGTTGTCGCCGGTGGCGACGGGAATGGCCGCCTTCACCGCGGGGTGCTTTTTAATGCGCTCGTAGTCGGCGTCCAAAATATTTCCGGGCGAGGACTCCATGTGAAAAATGGCGTTCAGCACGATCTGCAATTCCGAGCCTCGCGCGGCGAGCACGCCGTCGAAACTCGTGCTGGTTTCCAAGAACGCGCGCTGCGATTGCGCCCTCACCATCCACACCGTCATGAGCAGGCCGGTCGCCAGCGCGATGCTGGCCGCGGTGACAAGCGTCGAAAGCGCGTGCTGGCGCAGGCTGCGATAAATGATGAGCGGGATGGTCATTTGAATGCGGAATGAGGAATGAGGAATGCGAAACGAATCCCGGGGCTTCGCCCTGCCTGATATGTGATTCTGTCGATGCCGTTTTTCATTCCACGGTGCGCGAGGGCGCCTCGCCGGGTTTGCGCGGCTGGCCCCAAGGGGTGCGCGAGGCGTTGTCCATGCGGTTGATTTCGGTGAAGTCGCGCACGTTGTCGAAGCGCGCGAGCGTGGCGTCGTCATGGCTCACGAGGAGGAGCGCCGCGCCGCACTCGCGGCAAGTGTCCTTCATGAGGTCGAGCGCGCCGGCGGTGTTGCGGTTGTCGAGGTTGCCGGTCGGCTCGTCGGCGATGACGAGCTTGGGCCGGTTCGCGAGCGCGCGCGCCACGGCGACGCGTTGTTGCTGCCCGGTCGAAAGTTCGCGCGGAAAATGTTGCAAGCGGTGCGAAAGGCCCACTCGGTCGAGCATCGCGCGCGCGCGAACGCCGTCCGCCCCGCCCGGCGCGAACGACATGCCGAGCAGGACGTTTTCAAGAACCGTGTGCCCTTGCAGCAAATTGAACGCCTGGAAAATATAGCCGATCTTGGCGGCGCGCAGGGCGTCGCGCCGCGACTCGCCGGGCGCGGTCATCTCGACGCCGTCGATTGTGATGACGCCGCTGTTGGGGCGCAGAATTCCGGCGATGAGGTGCAGGAATGTGGTCTTGCCCGAGCCGCTTTCGCCGCGCAACGCAATCTGCCCGCCGGGGTCGAGGTGAAAGTCCGCCACGTCGATGACGCGCACCTTGGCGCCCTCGGGTGTCGTGAAACTTTTGGTGAGATTGCGAACGGTGAGCATGGGTGTGCGGCGGATGCGTGTTGCGGGGCCACCATCGCGCATGCCGGCAAAAAGCGCGAGTGTAATTTGTGCGGCCGTCGCGCGGGTTTCTCAAGAGGTCATCGAACTCATCGCGCGGTCATCCACGCGCCCGACCTCGTTTTTCGCCCCGGCGTTCTGCGCGAGCAGGCAGTTTATTTGCTTGCGCAGGAACTTGATTCTTTTGCGTTTGGACATCCGGTTGTAGAAGCGAAAATAGCTGCAAAGCTTGATGCCGTTTTTGTCGCCGACGCCGTCGATTAGCACAAAGCGCATGCGGTTTGTTTCGCTGTCATGGGAATACACCATGTTATCCGGGCGCAAATCACCCACCACGACGTCGCTGGCGACAAACGCCACGGCGAAATCCTCAAACGCGGCGCGCACTTTTTTGTCGAACTTCCCCTGCTTGATGAGCTGGGTGAAATTCATCGCGTAGTTTCCGTCCCCGTCGCGCTCGGCTCCGCTCACCGAGGCGAGGCCCAAGTCCGTTTCGAGAAATCCATAAAATCGCTGCAAGAAAGGCGGCCGCGCCTCATTTGCCGCAAAACAGGCGATGTGCTCGATGGCCTCGCGCGCGGTGTCGTTGTAATATTTGAAACGGTCGAAATGACGCCGCCAGAATGATTGCGCGGCCTGCGTCCTTTGCCGGAACTCCGGCTTCGGCACTTTCAGCACAAGCGAATCGTTGTGCGGGTGCGCGTAGATCATGCGGTGCCCGCCCACTGCAATCGGGGTGCGATGGCTCAGTTTTAAAGGCAAATGTGTGATGTCTTGTGACATTTATGCGGCGGAGGCTTTTTCTCAGGCAACAAATTGAAACCATTTGATTACCCCATCGCCGGGGGGCGCGTCAAAGGGTTTGTCGTTCCCGGAAGAGACGGGCCTGTCGCCGCGAAAGGTCGATTTTTTTGCCGTTGTCCAGGGTGATCATGAGGCTGCCGCTAAACCAGGGTTCCACCGCGGTGATGTGCCGGAGGTTGATGAGCTGGGCGCGGTTGGCGCGAAAAAAGAGCGCGGCCGGCAAGCGCGCCTCAAGCGAGCTGAGGGAGCGTTTGACAACGGCCGTGCCCTTGCCGAGCCAAAGCACCGTGTGCGCGCCGATCGACTCGGCGCCGCGTATGCTCTCAACCACGACAAACGCGAGATGATCGCCGTCGCCGACAAGGATGCGGTCGCTCGCGCCGAACGCAGGCGCGGAAGCGCCCGCATGGTCGTCGGGCGAGGGCGGCTCATCCGCGGCGGCGTGGTCGTCGGGCACGAGGCGGTCGATGGCCGTCGCCAGGCGCGCGGGCGAGATGGGTTTCAAAAGGTAGTCCTTGGCGGCAAACTCGAACGCGCGCAGCGCGTGCGAATCGTATGCCGTGGTGAAGATGACGCGCGGCGCGTTCTCGCCGAGCGAGACGAGCAGGTCGAAGCCGGTTTCCTCGGGCATTTGCACGTCGAGAAAGATGAGCGAGGGCTTGTGTTTTGCGATGAGCTCGCGCGCCTGCGCCGCGTTGCCCGCCTCGCCCACGATGTCCACTTCGGGGTGGGCCTGGAGCAGGTCGCGCAGCTCGGCGCGCGCGAGGCGTTCGTCGTCGATGAGGAGGGCTTTGATCATGGCTGTGTGTCGGGATTAAAAGCGGGTGTCTCGCCTGTGATCAGGAAGTCAACCCCGTTTGCCGGCGCGGGCACTGCGGGGAGCGCGACCTTGGCGACCACGAGATGCTCCTCTTGCGAAACGGAAAGCGATGCGCGCTCGCCGTAGAGAAGCCGGAGCCGCTCGCGGATGTTGCGCAGGCCCGTGCCGGTCGTGAGCGGCGCGTCCTCGTCCGCGGGCTTGTCGGCGAGCACAAGAAATCCCTGGTTGGTGACGCGCAGATGAATTGTTTTTTCACCGCCCGTCCCGGCGCCGGCGTGCGGCTCCAGCCAGATTTCGCATATCACGTCGATGCCGCCGCTGCGCTGGTTGAGGCCGTGCTTGACGGCGTTTTCAACAAGCGTGAGCAGGAGCATGGGCGGGATGTTTTCGCGCAGCGCCTCCGGCGCGATTCGTTGCTTGATGCGAAGCCGGTCCTCATGGCGCAGGTGCTCGAGCGCGAGGTAGTCGTTCACGAAGCTGAGCTCGGCCGCGAGCGGGATGATCGCAAAATCGGAGAGTGTGAGCGAGTGGCGCATCATGTCGGCCAGGTGCGTGACCGCGTCGCGCGCCGCCTTGGGTTCGCGCTGTATGAGCGCGCGCAATGTGTTGAGGCTGTTGAACAGAAAGTGCGGGTTGAGCTGGCCCTTGAGCGCCATGAGTTGCGCCTCGCGCCCGGCGGCGAGCAGGCGGGCGCGCTCGGTTTCGAGGTAGCGGGTTCGCGCCTGATAATAATAGGCGCTATACAAACCGCCCCAGATCGTAAGCCCCACCGCAATGCCGATCCAGTTTAGGAACAATATGAAAAATAAGTTGTGCTCAACGGCGCCCTCGCTTCTGGCGATGCTGTTGAGCTTCCAAATAAGGGGCGCCGAGACGGCCAGAACGGCGGTCGAGGAGAACAGGCATATCACCGACACGCGAACCCTCAGCGGCTTGGACCGCGAGAACCACCTGCGCTTGCGAGCCACCAGCCAGATGATGTGCGAGCAGGTCGCCATCATAATCGTCTCATAGACTTTTATGCCCGCTATGTAAGACCTGTATTCCGTCGGCGTGCCGTCCCATGTGAAGTGTATGAAACTGAGAAGCAAAAAAAAGCCCCACAAACAAAACTGAAACCGAATGTAGTCGCGACGCGCCGTCGGATCGAACGGCTGCGCGCAGCAATCCGCCTCGGGCGTGTTTGGTTGGGTTGTGGTTGCCATGATGGGATTGCGAATGCTGTGCGAAGGGGCATCGCAAACGATGGTGGAAAAATTACGGGACTGATGGCTTGTTTGCCATGCTAAAAAAAGCTTACCCGGGCTCCTGTTACTCGTTTGAGCGTTATGTCTCTCCTACAATGCTCAATTTGCGAGGGAGCCCGGGCGCTATCCATGCTATACCAAACGCAGCTGAAGACCGCTGCGGAAACCGATGGACAAATTAAAACCTCACCGCGCAGTTGAGTCCCACGAGGGCCATGTTGCGCTCGCGCAGGTCGTTGGTCTCGTCAACATACATCCACTTGCCGCCGACGCCAAGGGAGGCGTTTTTGTTGATCACCCAGTCGAGCCCGAGCGACGCGCCGCCGGTGAACGCCGTGCGACTTTTGTTGCGGATGCCCGGCTGGTCCTTGCTCTTTTCAAACATCGCGCCGGCATGGACGCCCGCGCGCGCCTGGAAACATTTTCCAAAGGGAATCAGGTATTGGTAGCTGGTGGTGAGCGGCATGAATTTCATCTTGCCGGGGCCCTTGTCGTAATCCGCCTCGAAGTAGGCGAAGTCGAGGCCGACCTGGTGGTGCTTGTGAAAAATGGCGCCGCTGGAAATCGCTCCGCCGAAACCGTCGTCAAGGCCGTTGTTGGACGGAACCCAGAAGACCGAGGGCTTCACATAAAAACTGACGGGACGCGTCGAGACATCCCCGCTCAGTTGGGCGAAAGCCGAGCCGGCAAACGCGATTGCTAGGATTGAGAGTGCGATTTGTTTTTTCATGGCTGTCTTTGTGTTCTATTTTAAGGCCCGCGCGGCGACTCTCGTGAATCCCCGCGCGGAGCAGGTTATGGTGTCTTAAGGAAGCCGTGTTACCGGCCGCCGATGTGCGCAATTGATGGCAAACAAACGCGCCGTCGCGACAAAGAGTGCACGAACGGTCGCGCGCCGAAGGCGAACGGCGAACGCCCTCTCGCGAGCGGAGCGTTTCGCGCCTTTTGTTTGTTTGGGGCACAGCGATTCTGTCACAGCAATTCTGCTCGCGCGCCGCGCGCAATTTGCCTTGTATTCCCCCATGCATATTCTCGGAAAACCCACCCGCATCGTGACCCTGGCCGCCTTCCTCGCACTTCCGTTTCTCACCGCCGCCACGGCGCGCGCGTGGGACTACGAGGGCCACCGCGCCATCAACCTCGTCGCGCTCGACTCGCTGCCCGCCGACGCGCCCGCCTTCCTCCGCACGCCCGAGGCGCGCGAACGCATCGGCTTCCTCGCGGGAGAGCCCGACCGCTGGCGCAACTCCTACGATCCCTCCATCCGCCACATCAACCAGATCGAGCACTTCTTCGACGTCGAGGACCTCGAACCGCTCGGCATCAAGTTCAGCGAACTCCCGCAGTTCCGCTACATCTTCGTGAGCGACCTCACCCGCGCCCGCGACATCCACGCCGACAAGCTCCCCAAAATCGACCCCGTCCGAAACCGCGACGCCACGCGCGCCTACCCCGGATTCATTCCCTGGGCCATCGCCGAAAACTACGGCAAGCTCAAGTCCGGCTTCTCCTACCTGAAAGCCTTCGAGGAGCACGGCGGCACCGCCGAGGAAATCGCGCAGGCCAAGGCCAACATCCTCTACGTCATGGGCACCATGGGCCACTACGTCGGCGACGGATGCCAGCCGCTCCACGTCACGAAACACTTCAACGGCTGGGCCGGCCCCAACCCCAACGGTTACACACGCGCGCGCACCATCCACAGCTGGATCGACAGCGGACTCTTCAACAAAACCGGCGGCATCGACGCCGCCATGATCGCCGACCGCGCCAAGCCCGCCGAGCGCCTCTCCAACGCCCCCGACGACCCCGCCGGACGCGACCCGATCTTCGTGCAAATCCTCGCCTACATCGAGGGTCAGCTCCCCGCCGTCGAGCAAATCTACATCTACGAAAAAGCCGGCAAGCTCGACCCCGCGCAACCGCAGTCCAAGGAAGGCCGCGCGCTCCTCGAAAACCAACTCCTTCGCGGCGCCAAAATGCTCGGCGACCTCTGGTATACCGCCTACAAGGACGCCGGCCCCGACAACTACCTCATCACCAGCCTCAAGGCGCGCCAAACCCGCAAAGCCGCCGCCGAATAATTGCGCCTTCTGCCATCGGTCAGATCAGGCAAATCAGCCCGATCTGACTGACGCTCTTTCAGTCCTTCAGCCTTTCAGTTTTTCAGCCTTTCCCCTCATGGATCTCGCGCGCATAACCCAACAAATCCGCTTCATTATCGAAGCCGACAAACTCAAGGAAATTTTCCGCCAGACCATCTGCACGCAAAGCCGCCGCGCCGAAAACGACGCCGAGCACTCATGGCATCTCGCGCTTCTCGTCGTGATCCTCGCCGAGCACAGCAACACGCCCGGCATCGATCTCCTGCGCGTCCTGAAAATGGTCACCATCCACGACCTCGTCGAAATCGACGCGGGCGACACCTTCGCCTACGACACCGCCGGCATGGCCGACCAGCACGAGCGCGAAGCCGTCGCCGCCGACCGCATTTTTGGCATGCTCCCCGCGCCGCAAAACGCCGAATACCGCGCGCTCTGGGACGAGTTCGAGGCGCGCGAAACGCCCGAGGCGAAATTCGCCGCCGCCGTTGACCGTTTCCAGCCCATGCTTCTCAACTGCCTGACCGAGGGCGCCGCGTGGAAAAAGCACGGCATCACGAGCGACCGCGTCATCGCACGCAACAAACACATCGCCGAAGGCTCGGCAACCCTCTGGGCCTACGCCGAAAAAATGCTCGCCGATGCCATCGCCGCCGGCCACCTGGCATAGCGCGGCTGTTTCGGTTTAAATTGTCGTGAGAAACTGCCTTTTGGTAGAGCGAAGCCTCCGGCTGAGCCGCAACATTCCCGGCTCACCGGGACAGTATCAAACTGTTACTTAGCTAGGAACGCCCCACCTCAAAATGCGACCGAAATAAAAGGAGCCTCCATCCCCCAATGCCATGATGCCGGCGGGCG
The DNA here is from genome assembly GCF_029504735.1 of Ereboglobus sp. PH5-10. Taxonomy (GTDB): domain Bacteria; phylum Verrucomicrobiota; class Verrucomicrobiia; order Opitutales; family Opitutaceae; genus Ereboglobus. The sequence continues at coordinate 103,281 of NZ_JAQFIP010000004.1, forward strand.
GAAAAATCCCTCACCGAATCCAGCCAAAGTTGATAGCGAGAAGCGTGAGCGCGGAAACGGCGAACCACAGGGTGACGCCGAGGACAAGCGGGCGGACACCGACGGCGCGGAGCGCGGCGGGCGTCAGGTTTGCGCCGATAAGAAAAAGCGTGAGAACAAGCAGCCGTCGCGCGAAGGCGGCCACCTCCCTCCCCGCGTCGGCCAGCGGAGGAATCCAGGTGACAACGGCGGCGGCGGCGATGAAGCCAAAGATAAACCACGGGATCGGCGGGCGGCGGCGTGTCGCGGCGGCATCCTTGTTCCTGTTGCGGGAAACCGCCCAGCCGATGACGAGGGAGAGCGGCGCGATCCAGAGGGCGCGGGTGAGCTTGACGGTTGTCGCGACGGGAAGCGACTCGGGGTCGTAATTGCCGGCGGCGCCGACAACGGAGCTGGTGTCGTGGATGGCGAGCGCGGACCAGAGGCCGAAGGCTTGCGGGTCAAGTTTGAAAAAATGTCCGAGCGCGGGAAAGATGAAGAGCGCGGCCGCGTTGAGCAGGAAAACCGTGGCGAGGGCGACGGTGGCGTCCTCGGATTTTGGCCGGATGACGCCGGCGATGGCGGCGATGGCGCTGCCGCCGCAAATCGCCGTGCCGCCGGTGATGAGCAAGGTGATGTCGCGCGGAACTTTTGCGCGGCGCCCGAGAAAAATTCCGAGGGCAAACGCAAGCGCGATGCCGACGATGGTGTAGAGGACGCCGCTTGCGCCGACGCGGATGAGGACGGCGAGATTCATGCCCGCGCCGAGCCCGATGACGGACGCCTGGAGAAGTTTCGTCGAGAGGGGTTTTGTGAGTTGGGGAACGGGATTGAGTTGCGCAAGGCCGATCACGATCCCGATGAGCAACGCCCACGCGCTATTGACCCAGTAGCAGGCGGCGAGCCCGGCGACGAGTGCGACATAAGCTGCCGTCTTGTGGAGAGTGGCGTTCACAGGACGCGGATTATTGCGCGGGCGAACGGAAAGACAAGCGACAGGTTTTCCGCCCGAACCTCCCTGCGTCGCTCCACACCAGATTGTGCGGCAAAATTCTCCCCGCGCCGTTTCCGCAACACCAAAATAATAACCTGCCAATCGCAGCGACTTTTTGCCAATTTAGTCCATCCCTTTTAATTAACCCCCATTGATTTCCATGAAAAAGAAACCCGCCTCAAAAATGAAGACCGTCCTCCTCGTCGCCTCCGGCGACCTTCGCCAGTCCGCCAACGAAACCTGCTGGCCCGCGCAGGCCGCCATGGAAAAACAGCTCACCGCCTGCCTCGCCAAACTCGGTTGCAAACTCTCGCGAGCGCATCCCTACAAACCCGCGCTCAAGCACGGCTTCATCGCCTCGCAAAGGGAGGGCATGGAGATTTTCGCCAGGCTCGACCCGAAGGCGCCGCTCATCGTCGCCGAGTCCGTGTGGCAGTATTCGCACCACGTGCTGCCGGGGCTCATCTCGCACCAGGGGCCGATCCTCACCGTCGCGAACTGGTCCGGCCAGTGGCCCGGCCTCGTCGGCATGCTCAACCTCAACGGCGGCCTCACCAAGGCCGGCAAAAAATATTCCACGCTCTGGAGCGAAAACTTCGACGACGAATATTTCCTCTCGCATCTCAAGGAGTGGCTCGCGACCGGCGTCACCAGGCACAAGACCTCGCACGTCAAGCCGCTCGCCAAATGCGCCGTGCCCGCGAAGGCGAGGGCCGTTGCGAAAAAAATCGCCGCCGATCTGCGCACGCGCAAATCGATCATGGGCGTTTTCGACGAGGGCTGCATGGGCATGTATAACGCGATCATTCCCGACGAGCTACTTTTCTCGACCGGCGTCTACAAGGAGCGCCTCTCGCAATCCGCGCTCTACTACGGCGCGACGCAGGTGAGCGACGCCGAGGCGCGCGAGGTTTTTAATTGGTATAGGAAAAAAGGCTTCACGTTCCACTTCGGCTCCGACGAGGAAAACGATCTCACCGAGAGCCAGGTCATCTGGCAGTGCAAAATGTATATCGCCGCGTGCCGCATCGCCGACGAATTCGGCTGCGAGGCCATCGGCATCCAATACCAGCAGGGATTGAAGGACTTGATTCCCGCGTCCGATCTCGTCGAGGGCACGCTGAACAGCTCCGACCGCCCGCCGGTGAAAAACGCCGCGGGCAAGGTCATTCGCGCCGGCGAGCCGATTCCGCATTTCAACGAGGTTGACGAGTGCGCCGGCCTCGACGGCTTGCTCACGAACCGCGTCCACAAGGCGCTCGACCAGCCCGTCGAAAACACGCTGCACGATCTTCGCTGGGGCGATTGGGACAAGAGCGGCACGGTCAAGGACTACGTGTGGGTGTATCTTATCTCCGGAGGCGCGCCCGCGGAGCACCACATCGGCGGCTGGGCTGGCAGCGACGGCTGGCGCCAAAGCAAGTGGTATTTCCGCCTCGGCGGCTCGACGCTGCGCGGCATCGCCAAGCCGGGTGAAATCGTCTGGAGCCGCGTGTTTGTTGAAAACGGAAAACTCAAAATGGACCTCGGCCGCGCAAAAGTCGTCGAGCTCCCCGCCGAGGAAACGCAGCGCCGCTGGGACGCCACCTCAAATGTGTGGCCGATCATGCACGCCGTGACCTACGGTGTGACGCGCGACCAAATGATGGCCCGCCACAAGGCCAACCACATCCAAGTCGCCTACGCAAAATCCGCGAAGGACGCCGACATGGCGATGTATGCCAAAGCCGCGCTCGCCGCCGAACTCGGCATTGAAGTCAGCCTCTGCGGCACCAAGGCCAACGGAAAGGCGTTTTGATACGCAGAAATATATAACAGTATATAATACAGTAAAACGGACGCATGAAAATGCGTCCGTTTTTGTAAGCGCGCGCTTTGCGCGCGAAACGGAAAGGGTGTAATTGCGATTGGTGGCAGTTTGGAGGAATACGCGACGAAGCGGGATTATTTTGGAGTGCGGTGGCAGAGGGAGCGCAAGCGACCGGCGACACCGCTTTGAATAGCGTAAGATTTTCACCGGACGCAAATCGTTCAAGGCGGTGTCGCCGCTTCGCTTTGCCACCGCACTCCAAAGGATGGTTTCTTTGCGCTTTGTCACCATTCGCAATTACACCCGAACGAAAAGATAAAAAAATCGCGCCGCTCGACACGCGCCGTTGATCTGCTTCACTTTCGCGAATCACAAACACATGAGCACACCGGCATTTCGTTCGCGCTATATTTTGGCGCTCCTTCTGATGTTTATCGCCGTCACGGTGCGATCGGGCATTGGCGCGCATTATCCGCAGGATTGGATTCTTGAAAACGGACTCGTTTTTATACTGATCGTTTTGTTCATGGTGTTTCGCCGGCGGTTTTTATCCATCTTTTCGCTCACCAGCTGGACGGTGCTTTTTGTGTTTTTCTGCATCAACGCAATCGGCGCGCACTGGACTTACTCCGAGGTGCCCTACCGCGAATGGTGGGCGTCGATCACCGGCGCCCCCCTGCCCCACGATGGTGTTTGGCCCGGGCGCAACCACTTCGATCGCATGGTGCATTTTCTTTACGGGCTCCTGTTTCTAGCGCCCATACGCGAATTCATGACGGCGGTTTCGCCCATCAAGCGCGGCTTTTGGAGCCACTTCGTGCCGCTCAATCTTATCATGTCCACATCAATGGTTTACGAACTCATAGAGTGGGCCGCGGCCGAGGTTTTCGGCAGCGAACTCGGCCTCGCCTACAACGGCTCCCAAGGCGACATCTGGGACGCGCAGAAAGACATGATGCTGGCCACTTTGGGCGCGTTGATTGCCACGCTCGTCCTGTGGCGGATCGAAAAACGCAAGTCTTTAACCGCTGCAAAACCATTGATTTCCACCCACCAAGACGCTTGACGCCGCGGCTTCGCGCCTTTTACTCCCTCGCCTTCACACAACTTCCAAGCGCCCGGAAAACTTCCGCGCCCTCTTACAAAACACTCAACGACCAACCCACTTTTCATCATGGCTAATCCGAAACGCAAACAATCCAAGCGTCGCAGCGCGCTCCGTCGCTCCGCCAACGCCTTCAAGGCTCCGCAATACGCGACCGACCCGACCGACGGCACCGCGTTCCGCCCCCACCGCGTCAACCCGAACAACGGCATGTATCGCGGCCGTCAAGTCCTCAACGTCGAGGTCTGACCCGCGACTTTTCGCAACTCCATCCGCCTGCGATGGAAGCCGCAATTCCCACGGCAGCGCAAACTGTGCCGCCCATAGAGCGCGTCAACCGCATAGCAGTGGACGCGATGGGGGGTGACCTCGGCCCAGCCGAAGTCGTTGCCGCCGTTAAGCTCGCCCTGGCCGAGTTTCCCGACATCTCGCCCGTCACCCTCGTCGGCGACGAGGCAATCGTGCGCAAACACGTCGCCGAGGCCGGCCTCGACAACCACCCCAAGCTCTCCTATTTCCACGCATCGGAAGTTATCACCATGGACGACAAGCCCCTCGTCGTCCTGAAAAAGAAAAAAGACGCCTCGACCATTCGCGCCATCGAACTCGTCAAGCTCGGGGCCGCCCGCGCCGTCGTCAGTTGCGCCAACACCGGCTGCCTCGTCGGCGCGAGCATCATCAAGCTCCGCACGCTCAAGGGCGCGGATCGCGCCGCGCTCTCCGCCATCATCCCGCGCGACGGCGGCCACTTTGTTCTCATCGACGCCGGGGCCAACCCCGAGGCAAAACCCGGGCACCTCGTGCACAACGCCATCATGGGCTCGCACTTTTCGCGCCTCGAATTCGGCATCGAAAAACCGCGCGTCGGACTGCTCACCATCGGCACCGAGGAAGGCAAGGGCAACGCTCTCATCACACAAACCCACGAGGCGCTCAAACGCCTCGGCGACCTCATCAACTACGCCGGCCCCGTCGAAGGCTTCCAAATCTTCACGAACGGCGGCGAACACCGACAAGCCATCGACGTCGTCGTTTGCGACGGCTTTGTCGGCAACATCTGTCTCAAAAGCTGGGAATCACTCGCCAAATTTTTCACAACCGAACTCAAATGCAACCTCATGGCCAACCCCGTTCGCAAACTCGGGGCGCTCCTCGCCAAAGGCGCCTTCGGAGAACTCCGCGAACGCGTGAAGCCCGAACGCTACGGCGGCGCGCCGCTCCTCGGCGTCAAGGGGGTTGTGGTCAAAGCTCACGGCTCGGCAAACCGCCAGGCCCTCAAAAATGCGATCTTCGATGCAAGCGAGATGATCAAAACCGACATCAACCAGCTCATCGAAAACGACATCGCGCGGGCGCAAGCCCTCATTGAAAACGCCGGCGAAGCCTGAGCGCGACGCGGCCGCGGTGCCATCACACCGAATGAGCGCGCCCGCGCCCAACTGCGAATTGTAATCCGTAAACCGCAAACTTTACCAACGCACCCTCCATGCCCGACGCCAACAACAACACCGCCGCCTACGCCAGCCAAACGCCCCTCGAGGCCGCCATCGCCCGCGGCGCCATCGCCATCCTCGGCACCGGCTCTTGCGCCCCGGCAAACATCATCACCAACAACGAGCTCGCCCGCCGCGGCCTCGACACCACCGACGAGTGGATACGCACCCGCACCGGCATCTCATCCCGCCACGTCGCATCGGAAGGCGAGGCCACCTCCGACTTCGCCGCCGTCGCCGGCCGCCGCGCCCTCACCGACGCCGGGCTCACCCCCGCCGACATCGACCTCGTGATCGTCGCCACCCTCACCCCCGACCTCCGCATGCCCGCCTGCGCCACCCTCGTGATGCAGAAACTCGGCATCAAAAACGGCACCCCCGGTTTCGACCTCAACGCCGCCTGCACCGGCTTCCTCTACGCCCTCGACACCGCCTGGGCCATGCTCTCCAGCGGCCGCTACAAACACGCCCTCATCATCGGCGCCGAAAAAATCTCCTCCATCCTTGACTGGAAGGACCGCAACACCTGCGTGCTCTTCGGCGACGGCGCCGGCGCCGCAGTCCTCGGCAAAACCCGCGCCCGCCGCGCCACCTTCGCCGGCCTGCACTTTTCCCCAAAACGCGCCCACACCCTCCCCCCCGAAATCCTCGGCGTGCGCCTCTACTGCACCCCCGACACCGAACTCCTCCGCATCCCCGTCGGCGGCTCGCTGCGCCCCCTCACCCCGGAAAACCACGCCGAACGCCAGCACTACATCCAGATGCACGGCAAGGAAGTCTTCAAAATCGCCGTCCGTGAAATGGAACGCGCCGCGCGTGAAATTTTGGAACAACACAACCTGGCCACCGATCAAATCTCCCTTGTCATTCCGCACCAGGCGAACCACCGCATCATTGATGCCATCGCCAGAAATCTCAACTACACCCGCGACCGCGTTTACGTGAACCTCGACCGCTACGGCAACACCTCCGCCGCCTCCATCCCCATCGCGCTCGACGAGGCGCGCCGCTCCGGACGCGTCCACCCGGGCGACCTGACACTTTTTCTCGCATTCGGAGCGGGCTTGACCTATGGCTCCGCTCTTGTTCGCTGGTAATCCACTCTCAACATGTCCAACCACACCGCCACACGCCTCCGCACGCTTCTTGCCCTCGCACTCATCACCCTCATCGCAGCGCCCCTCGGCATCGCCGCCGACCTCGTGTGGACACCCGAAACCGGTTGGAAATCCGAAGGCGGCATCCTTACCGGACTCACCGGCCCCGATGGACGCAACGCCCTCGCCCTCATGAACGCCGCGCGCAAGGAGGAGGAGGCCGGCAAGACCAAGGACGCCATTAAAAGTTACGAACGCGTTGGCAAACGCTACGGCAATTCCATCTACGCCCCCGAGGCCATGTATCGCGCCGCCACGCTCCGCTTTGAGAGAAACGAATTTCCAAAAGCCTTCACCGACTACCAGACCGTTGTCAGCCGCTACCCCAACACCACCCGATTCAACCAGATCATCGGCGAGCAATACATAATCGCCGCCGCCTACCTCAACGGCGCCCGCAGCCCATTCCTCTGGATATTCCCCGGCTTCACCAACCGCGAAAAAGCCATCCAGTATTTTGAGACCATCCTCTTCAACGCCCCCTATTCCGAATACGCCCCGCTCTGCCTCATGCACATCGCCGCCGGCCACCAGCGCATCGGCAACACCAACGAATCCCTCTACGCCCTCGACCGCCTCATCAACAACTACGGCCACAGCACCCTCACGCCCGAGGCCTACATCAAAATCGCCGACATCTACGCCTCGCTCGTTGACGGCGCCGATTACGACCAGGGCGCGACCAAGGAAGCCGTCACCTACTACGAGGATTTCATGATCCTCTATCCCAACGACCCCCACATCATCCAAGCGGAAAAAGGCCTTCGCAAGATGAAGGAAATCATGGCCCAGAGCAAAATTAACATCGCCGATTTCTACTTCAAGAAACGCGCCAACTACAAAGCCGCGCGCGTGTTCTACAACGAAGCCATCACCGTCTTCCCCGATTCCGACATCGCCGCCCGCGCGCGCAAACGCCTGGAGGAAGTCGAAGTCGCCGCCGCCAAGGCCACCCAAACCCCCAAGAAAAAGAAAAGGAAGTTCCTGGGTATTTTCTGAGCCCAAAAACGATTTTCAACTCCCGCACACGAACCCCATCGGTCCCATTGACCGCATGGGGTTCATGGTTTTGCGGCTCCTTGAAACTTGGGATTCGGGTATTCGAAACCGTTATCTCTACTCCGTATCGTTTATGTTGATGATCGCGCACAAACACGATTCATCAACAAAGGCCGTCTGGGACATTGTGGCGCATCGGTGTTGTCACACTGTGCGCGGACGTCCCGCGTTTTTTACGGTTCGGCATGGGCAACCAATATTTTCCCCATGCGTCCAGCATATCGCTTGCCTGAATCGTCATGGCATAAAGACTGCAACAGCCAAAAACGACAATCGACACACTCACCCATCGAATCTCTTTTCATATCGCGCTCACCACACAATTTAGAACATTTTTTGAATCCTTCTTGTCGATACCATCGACAAACGTGTTATATTCCAATCATGGCCAATCAGCTCAAATGCGTCTCCTGCGGAAAACCCGCAACCGTGCACTTTACTCAAATCCTTAACAATAAAGTGCATAAGGTCGATCTCTGCGAGGCGTGCGCCCAGGAAAAAGGCATCACCACACTCGCAGGATTTGAGCTCCCCCTCGATCTTTTCCCGCCCAAGGCCACATCCGAACCGACTGCCTCCGCTCCCGAATCAGGCCTCACGCTTCGTTGCGAAAAATGCGGCTTCACCGAGGCCGACTTCAAGAAAACGGGCCGCTTCGGCTGCCCCCACTGTTACGAAACCTTCAAACAAATGCTCGGCCCCATGCTCGACGGCATGCACAAGGGCACCGCGCACACCGGCAAGGTTCCCCGCCACGCCGCCGCGCGCAAGGAATACCACGACCGCCTTTCACAACTCGAACTCACACTGGCCAGCGCCATCAAGGACGAACGCTACGAGGACGCTGCCCGCTACCGCGATGAAATCGCCCAAGTCAAACAAACCTACGGGAAACAGGAAGCCGCGAGCTAAGACCGCGAAGGCCGCCGCGACCGCCAAACCAATGACGTTTGGCAGTCTCATCGCCACGCCGTCCGACCTCACCGACACCGCCTCCAGCAAATGCGCCATCGTCATGATGACGCGCATCCGCCTCGCGCGCAATCTCGCCTCCCACCGCTTCCCCGGACGCGCCAGCCCCGACGAACGCGCCGAAATCCGCGCCGCATGCCGGCAAACCATCGGCAGCCTCCCGTTGATGCAACCGGCCTACGACCTCGCGATCTCCGACCTCTCCGACCTTCAGAAACAAATCCTCGTCGAACGCCACCTCATCTCGCGCGAGCTCTCCGCCTCGCCCGACGGCGCCGCCGCCATGATCAGCGGCGATCAAACCTGCTCCGTCATGATCAACGAGGAGGATCACCTGCGCATCCAGTTTCTCCGCGCCGGCTTCCAGCTCAAAAAAACCTGGGCCGCCATCAACGCCTTCGACACCGCCATCGAGGACGCGCTCGAATACGCCTTCTCGCCCACCCTCGGCTACCTCACCGCCTGCCCGACCAACGTCGGCACCGGCCTACGCGCCTCCGCCATGATGCACCTCCCCGCCCTCGTCATCGGCGGTCACATGGAAAAAGTCGTCCGCGCCGTCAACCAGCTCGGCATCGTCGTGCGCGGCCAGTTCGGCGAAGGCTCCGACGCCTCTGGCTCCATCTTCCAAATCTCCAACCAAACCACGCTCGGCGAATCCGAGGAGCAAATCATCAAGCGCCTCTCCGCCGTGCTCAGCTCCATCGTCGAGCACGAGCTCAACGCCCGCGCCCGCCTCATCGAAAACGACTCCTCCAAACTCTTCGACAAAATCGGCCGCGCCTACGGCATCCTCCAAAACGCGCACCTGCTCACCTCCAGCGAGGCGATGAACCTCCTCTCGCTCGTGCGCCTCGGCATCGACCTCGGCATCTTCCCCGACTCGGGACGCCCGCTCGTCGACCGCCTCTTTATCGAAAGCCAGCCCGGCCACATCCAGAACAACGCAGGCCAGGCCCAAATCGAACCCGCCCTCCGCGACACGCTCCGCGCCGCCCAAACCCGCGCCGCCTTCGCCGACTTCGCGCCGCCCAACTTCATTCCCGCCATCGAAGAGCCGCCGCCCGAACCCGACACCGCCCCCTCGCAAAACTAACCTCACCACCATGAAAACCAGCGCCATCATCATGCTTCTCGTTGTCGGCACGCTCGCCGCCGGTTGTATCGGCGCGCCGCGCGCCGCAACCACACCCGAGGCATCCCAACTTGCGGAAGCGGCGGCCTTCGTGGACAATGCCGCGCGCGCGGAAAAAGCAACAAGCCGAGGCCGAAACCTTGAAGAAACAATCACCCGCCTGGCAATTCGTCGAAGTTTTCGCACAAGCCCTGCAACTCGCCCTGAAATAGCCAATCCTTTTCACCAATAACACGCGCGAGCAAAACCATACGCCACAGATTTCCCCTTAGGAGCAGCGGCTCCCAATCGAAAATCCAAAATCCAAAATCGAAAATTTCAGCATGGAACCAATGAACAACTTCACTCCCCGCGCCACCCAGGTCCTCGCACTTGCGCGCAAGGAGGCCGACCGCTTCCAACACAACTACGTCGGCACCGAACACCTCCTCCTCGGCCTCATCAAACTCGGCCAGGGCGTCGCCGTCAGCGTGCTCCAGAAAATGGGCCTCGACCTCGAAACCGTCCGCGGCGCGGTCGAGAAACAGGTCGGCGTCGGCACCGACGGCAAAAGCGCCGGCAACATCCCCTACACGCCCCGCGTGAAAAAAGTCCTCGCGCTCGCCGGCAAGGAAGCCAAGACGCTCAACCACTCCTACGTCGGCACCGAGCATCTCCTCCTCGGCCTCCTGCGCGAAGGCGAGGGCGTCGCCGCCCGCGTCCTCAAGTCGCTCGACATCGACATCGAGCGCACCCGCAACGAAATCCTTCGCGAACTCGATCCCAACTTCACCGGTGGCGCGGGCTCCTCCGCGGGCGAAGCCGGCACACCCGAGGAAGCCGGCGCGGGCTCCCCGCAACGCCCCGGCGGCGCCCCCGAGGACAAAAAGGAAGTCAAGACACCCGCGCTCAAGGCATTCGGACGCGACCTCACCGAACTCGCCCGCAAAGGCGAGCTCGACCCCGTCGTCGGCCGCAAGAATGAAATCCGCCGCGTCATCCAGATCCTCTGCCGCCGCACGAAAAACAATCCCGTCCTCATCGGCGAGGCAGGCGTCGGCAAAACCGCCATCGTCGAGGGTCTCGCCCTCGAAATCGCCAACGGCATTGTCCCTGAAATCCTCATGGACAAAAAGATCATCGGCCTCGACCTCGCGCTCATGGTTGCAGGCACCAAATACCGCGGCCAGTTCGAGGAACGCATCAAGGCCGTCATGGACGAAATCCGCCGCGCCAAGAACGTCATCCTCTTCATCGACGAACTCCACACCATCGTTGGAGCCGGCGCCGCCGAGGGCGCGATGGACGCCTCCAACATCTTCAAGCCCGCCCTCTCGCGCGGCGAGCTCCAGTGCATCGGCGCCACCACGCTCAACGAATACCGCAAATACATCGAGAAGGACAGCGCTCTCGACCGCCGCTTCCAGTCCGTGAAAGTCGAGCCGCCCTCCATCGAGGATACCATCACCATCCTCAAGGGCATCCGCGGCAAATACGAGGATCACCACAAGGCCATCTTCACCGACAAATCACTCGAGGCCGCCGTCAAGCTCTCCGACCGCTACATCACCGGTCGCTTCCTCCCCGACAAGGCCATCGACGTCATGGACGAAGCCGGCTCGCGCGCCCGCATCGCCAACATGGTCCGCCCGCCCGACATCGAGGCTCTCACCAAGGAAATCGAGGAAACGTGCAAACAAAAGGAAGCCGCCATCGCCGGCCAGCAATTCGAGGAAGCCGCCAAATTCCGCGACCAGGAAAAACAACTCCGCGCCAAGCAGGAGCAAATCCTCGCCGACTGGAAAAAATCCCGCGACGAAAAACGCGTTGAAATCGGCGAGGACCTCATGATGCAGGTCGTCGCCGACTGGACCGGCATTCCGCTCACGCGCATGGAGAAAAAAGACAGCGAAAAACTCCTCACGCTCGAAACCGAAATTCAGAAAGTCGTCATCGGCCAGGACCCCGCCGCCAGCGCCATCGCGCGCGCACTGCGCCGCTCCCGCGCCGACCTCAAGGACCCGCGCCGCCCCATCGGCAGCTTCATGTTTGTCGGCCCCACCGGCGTCGGCAAAACCGAGACCGCCAAGCAACTCGCCGCACAAATGTTCGGCAACCAGGACGCGCTCATCCAGATCGACATGAGCGAATACATGGAAAAGCACGCCGTCTCGCGCCTCATCGGCTCGCCCCCCGGCTATGTCGGTTACGACGAGGGCGGCCAGCTCACCGAGGCCGTGCGACGCAAACCCTACGCCGTCATCCTCTTCGACGAAGTGGAAAAAGCGCACCCCGACGTGCTGCAAATCCTCCTCCAAATCCTTGAGGACGGACGCCTCACCGACGCGATGGGCCGCAGCGTGGATTTCCGAAACACCATCATCATCATGACCTCGAACGTCGGTGCCTCGCTCCTGCAACGCCAGACCTCGATGGGCTTCGCCGCCGCCACCAGCGGCATCAGCGACCATGAGAAAATGCGCGAAAAAGTCCTTGAGGAAGCGAAGCGCGTTTTCCGTCCCGAGTTCCTGAACCGCATTTCGGACATCATCTTCTTCCGTCCGCTCAACAAGGACGACATCACGAAAATCGTGGACATCGAAGTCGCGAAATTCGCGAAACGCCTTGTGGAGCGCAAAATCGACCTCGTCTTTGACGACGCGGCAAAACTGTTGCTCGTTGAAAAAGGCTACGATGAAAAATATGGCGCGCGCCCGCTGCGCCGCGCCGTGGAGCATTATTTGGAAGACCCGCTCGCCGAGGCGATCCTGCGAGGCGACATCAAGGACGGCGCGCCCGTGGAAATAAAACGCGACGGCGAAAAGCTAACCTTCTTCCAACCCAACGCGCCGACGACCCCGCCAGCGCCGGCGTCGTCGGAGTGAGTTGGAGTAAATCGGAGTAAGAGTAAGCATGAATGATTAAACCCCAAAGGGGTTTCACAACTTAGCCCAGGGTCGGCGACAACGGAGCCTACCCTGGGTATTTTGTTTTTTGATACACAACCCTGAAAGGGTTGCACAACGCAGTGTAATCCAATAACCGGTTGAACTAAAATATGCGGCATATTTGGGTTTGCTTCATCGTCATCTTAGTCGGCTGCGCGCCCCAGCCGGAAAACCCTCCCTTCTTAATTGGCGAGCACGGAACGCTATTTGTATCAGATAAGAATCAGTCTGATGGCTACATGGTTGGCATTTTCCGTGACGGCTCATGCGTAGAAATCGTATGCTCGGAGCTTGATAAGAGTTCGCCTGCAAATTGGAAAACAAGGAACATATATCACACTGGGTGGGGACTTAACGATAAGAAGATAAAATTCGTATCATCAAAAGACGGGAAACGACATGTATTCCGCATCGAGAAAAGAAACAACGTATGGTTACTTATTGAAGATGTTCCATCTGATGGTTGGATTTTATATGAAGAGAAGGCGGAATAGCAAAACGGGGTCGGATCGCGCGTTGTTGATCCTGCGCCTTTCTGTCTTTTCCATCCAAGTTCTTCCTCTCGACAAATGGAGGGTTTGAGGCAGTGTTCGGGCATGTCCACCGTTGTCGAAATCGAGGCCGCCATTGAGAAACTATCCGTCGATGCGCAACGTCAGCTTGCGGCGTGGCTCGACTCGAAACTCTGGCCGGAAACACCAGCCCTGCTTGACGCCATCAACGAGGCTGAACGTTCACTCGCCGACGAGGGCGGCGTTGCTGTTGAGGATGTGCGCAGCAATGTTTTCATTCAGTCCAACGCGACGGAGTCGGCGGAGTAATCTCTTTGACATAAGAAAAGCAATGTCCGCGTCGCCTGACTCCCAAAAACCCAAAAAAAGATGGCCGCTTTGGGTGCGCAGATTGCTTTGGTTTGTGATACCATTCTATATTTATGGCATAGGCTCATTCATACTACCGTTCGAAACGGCGGCCCAGCAGTTGCTATATCTTATGGTTATTATTGCCGGAACGCTGATTTTGCGCCGTTACCTGAAAAAGAAAAGAGCCTAGCCCGAAAACAGCCAATAACCCAAGGCCGAGTTTCGTTGATTTTTGGCGTGCATCCGTCCATTTCGACTTAAATCGATGCAACTCAAATCAATTCGCGTCGATTTATGTGCGCTCCTCCCCCTCTTACCCCAACCCGCATAAACATTACCATTGCCCAAATTTTTCCAAACTGTTGCATTGCAAACTCACACCCAAAAAAAACGAAACCCATGAAATTACTAAAAAACTCCACGCTTCTGGCATGCGGACTGGCGCTTTGCGCAATGCCGCAAACCATCCTCGCAAAGGGCGTGACGCCCAAACCCGGCGAAAACCCGGACATCAGCTACACGGTGAGCTTTGGCGAGGAGCTCAGCAAAACACCGGCGAAGCGCACCATCACCATCCCCAACGTCGGCGAGTTCCGCGTGCTCAAGGGCGACTTCCACATCCACACCCTTTTCTCCGACGGACGCGTCTGGCCCACCCAGCGCGTGATCGAGGCCGACGGCAACGGCCTCGACGTGATCGCCATCACCGACCACATCGAATACCGTCCGTTTGTCGGCGGCGTCCCCCGCAAGAACAAGGCCGGCAAAGTCACCAACTTCCCCCTGCTCAACGGGACCGAGGACTACAACCTCTCCTACGAGATTGCCAAGGTCGAAGCCGGCAAGCGCAAGCTCCTTCTGGTGCGCGGCACCGAGATCACCAAAAGCAAAATGCCCCCCGGCCACGTCAACGCGCTCTTCGTCACCGACGTGAACAAGATCGCGGCGAAGCAGGACGACTTCCGCGAAATGTTCAAGGAGGCCGTGGCGCAAGGCGGCTTCCTGCTCTGGAACCATCCCGGCTGGGAGGCGCCCAAAAGCGGCGGCATCGAAAAGGGCGCGCCGACCACCTTCACCGACGTTCACACGGAAATGTATGAAAAAGGCTGGATGCACGGCATCGAGGCTTTCAACGGCAAGCAGTTTTATCCCGTCGTGGCAAAATGGTGCACCGACAAAAACCTCGCCGTTTTTGCCAACAGCGACATCCACCCGCCCGAGTTCGACATGTATGGCGTGCGCAATCCCCTGCGCCCAATCACGCTGATCTTTGCCAAGGAAAAAACCCTGGAATCGGTTCGCGAGGCGTTCTTCGCCAAGCGCACCATCGGCTGGGCCGCGAACATGATTTTCGGACAGGAAAAATGGGTGCGCCAGCTCTTCGACGCCTGCGTTGAAATCAAAAAGGAAGGCGGAAACCTGATCTTTGTGAACCGCAGCAGCATCCCCGCCAAAATCAAGGTCGGCGAACAAACCGTGACACTCGATCCGATGTCCAACGCCACCGCCCAATCCGGCGCGGCAGCCAAGACGATCACCGTGGAAAACTGGCTGGTCGGCAAATACAAGCCGCTCATCGTGCCTGTGAACTGATCCTGCGGCAGCATCACAATCTCACCCTCAAAAGGGCGGCTGAAAAGCCGCCTTTTTTCATGCGCGCAACGCATGATGTTTCGCGTAGGGGCGCACCTTGCGTGCGTCCTCGTGGTCGCCCGCTTTGTGCATACGCTCGCACACAGTCTCTCGCATAATACCAACGTCTACGAGCTTTTGGACTTTGGTAGGGCGAACCCTCCGGGTGAGCCGTTCACGGCTTCGGCTCACCCGGAGGGTTCGCCCTACCCTGAATAGTCTGAAAACATAAGGATGTTGGTATAAGAGGTCGCATGTCAGGTGCGTCCCCACGGCGCCCCCCCTTAAATGATTTCGGTCACCAACGCCTCCACCGCGACCGGCGCCTGCGAAAACGTGATTGCCCGCGCCACGCCTTCGTGAGCCTCCGCAAGCGCGTCCTCGTTATTCGCATGGATAACCGCGAGCGTGTCGCCCGCCGCCACGCGCTCGCCCGCTTTCACGAGTTTCGAAATGCCAACCGCATGGTCGATCTTGTCCTCCGCGCGAACACGGCCCGCGCCCAAACGCAACGCCGCCAACGCAACACCCATTGCGTCCACACCCGCGACATAACCGCCCGCGCCGGAACCGGCAACAACCGCCTCCTGATGTTTCGCCGACGGCAAATGCCCCGGCGGATCATCGACCACGCGCGGATCGCCATTTTGCGCGACGATGAGCGCGCGCAGTTTTTCCAACGCCGCGCCACTCGCGATTGCGTTTTCCAATTTTGCGCGCGCCTCCCCCATCGTCTTCGCCACGCCCGCGAGCAACAACATCTGTTCGCCAAGCGCATAAGTGACCTCCATCAAATCCGCCGGGCCGTTACCGCGCAGGCAGTCGATGCACTCCGCGATTTCGAGCGCGTTGCCCACGGCGCGGCCAAGCGGCTGGTTCATCGCGGTGAGCAATGCGCGCGCGGGTTTGCCCAGATGGCGGCACGCGGCGACCATCGTCGTCGCGAGTTCGCGCGCGCGAGCCTTTTCCCTCATGAACGCGCCCGCGCCGAACTTCACGTCGAGCACGAGCGCGTCGATTCCCTCGGCGAGTTTTTTTGACAAAATGCTGCCCGTGATAAGCGGGATGCTTTCAACCGTGCCCGTCACATCGCGCAACGCGTAAAGTTTTTTGTCGGCGGGCGCGAGTTCGGCGGTCTGCCCGATGAGCGCGACGCCGAGCGTTTCCATTTGCGCGCGATACTCGGGCAACGTGAGCCCGACGCGAAACCCCGGAATCGACTCCAGCTTGTCGAGCGTGCCGCCCGTGTGCCCGAGACCGCGCCCGCTCATCATCGGCACCGCCACGCCGCACGCCGCGACCATCGGCGCCAGGTGGATTGAGACCTTGTCCCCCACCCCGCCGGTCGAGTGCTTGTCAACCTTGGGAAGGCGAACGCCCGGCAAATCCGCGACCGTGCCCGAGTTCATCATCGCCTCCGTGAGCGCGGCGGTCTCGTCCGTATCCATCCCGCGAATACAAATTGCCATGAGCATCGCGCTCAACTGGTAATCGGCCCAGGAGCCGTCGGTCGCGCCGCGCACAAAAGCGCCGATCTCGTCGCGCGTGAGTTTTCGCGCGTCCCTTTTCGCGGCGATCACATGTCGGGGGGATTTGGATGAAGGGATCATAATCTCCTCAATCACTCAGCAATAAAGAGATGCCCCGCAAAACATCCGCGACCGGGCAACAGACCTCGTTCTAATAGCACATGCGCAATAGCATTCCGATATGCGCTATATTTTTCACCCTCCTGCCTCATATACAAATTATCCAAATCGCTCCCATGTCCTCGAAACCCATTTTTCAACGCTGAATCAGGAATATCTTTCAACACAACACGCATTGCATCAAGTATTACATCACCATAATGCGGATTGATGTTCGCCAGTGCTTCCTGATTCGAAAAATGAAACACTTGGTCCTTGTTCGCGAGAGCCAAGTCCAACGCTTTCCGAACACCCTCATCCGAATAAGGAATATTGTTCTCCCTATGAATTGCCCCGAGCAGAAATGGCGCCTCCACACACACAACCCGAGCCTCATTTGTATTGTCATTTACGACAGTGATCAGGACGAAATTGGGCGCTGTAGATCTATTCAAAATGGCTCGGCGAAAAAACGCATCTACTCTCGACACAAACGCCACAGGCGTCCGGCGGCTGACCCAATCAATCAATGGATCATCCACCGACCACTCGCATGGCAGATCATTTAGTTCGTTGGATTTACCAGCATCTAATAATAGCGAAATCCTGCTGGATTTTTTCGGGATAATTTCAACAGGCGCGACAGTCCACCTCTCGTCACGTCCATCCATGTTCGACTCACGAACCGTGCACTTGCCGAGCACTCCGCCAAGCACGACCTTTTTTTGCGACCTGGCGAAAAAACAGCGCTCGCGACTCGGCATTATCCGTCCTTCTGCCACCGATTCAATGCGCATCTCGGGAAACCCCGCCCTGTTGAAAATTTCATCCGTGCGATCCATCTCCGGCGCGGAAAACAAACTTCCGCAAAGCTCCACTACTCCGATGCCAAACATGGCGATGAAGGTTTTCATGACTGCGCACGCTACACCTCTGCATTGGCGAGTCAACACGCCACACCCATGATCGCTCGCGGCAAAACCCCGTGCTTGCACGCCGGCCCGCGTCTCACTTTGCTCCCGCGAATCGTGATTCGTCGCCTTTTCGCCATTTTTATTCTCACCCTGCCGCCGCTCTGCGTTTTTGCGGACGGCACGGCGACGGTGTCACGCACGGCGTCCGCGCTCGCGCGCGAGTTTGCTTTTCAGGATTTCGAATTCACCGCGGGCAATGTGCGCACTGATCGCGCGACGCGCGACATCGTTTACACCGGCGACGCCCGTTTCACCCAGGGCATCGCGCTCCTCACCGCCGACGAGCTGCGCTACAACCGCGCGGGCAACACCGCCGTCGCGCGCGGCCGTGTCGTTTTCACGCGCGGCCCCATGCGCATGCTGGCCGACGAGCTCGTCTACAACATCGCCGACGGCACGTTCTCCGTCGAGGCGCCCCGGCTCGGCGAGTTTCCCTACTACATTTCGGGCGCGAGGGCGTCCGGCTCCGCGCAGGCCGTCACGCTCACGGAGGCCACCGTATCGTATCAGGAACCCGGCGTCTTTGTCCCGCAGCTCGGCGCCGGCTCGCTCACCTACACAAGCGGGCCCGACCAGCGTATCCACACATCGAATACACGCATCGGCATCGGCGCGGTTCCCGTCATCAAGCTGCCTCGCCTTTCGCAGGGCGTAGGAGGGAATTCCTTCATCGGCAACACCAGCGGCAGGATCGGTTATCGCGGCAACCTCGGCGCGTTCCTCGACCTTGGCACGCTTGTGCCCGTCGCCGACGGACTCCGGCTCGGCGGCAATGTCGGTTACTACACCAAGCGCGGCGTCCTTTTCGGCCCCGCCGCCGCCTACGACATCGCAACGCCCGGCGGCGGGCGCATGACCGGTTCGCTCAACACCGGCTACATCCACGACAACGGCAACCGCCTCACAGACATCCTCGACCGCCCCGTGCCGGCCGACCGGGGATTCGTCACGTGGCGGCACAGCCAGGGCGTCACCCCCAACCTGCGTGTTTTTGGCGAGATAAACTACTGGAGCGATTCCGAGATCATTCGCGATTTCAGGCGCAACGAGTTCTATCCCGTGCAGCAGCCGGACAATTTTCTCGAGGCCGACTATGCGCGCGACAACTTCATCATTTCCGTCTTCGCCCGCGCGCAGCTCAATTCCTACTACCCCGTCCAGCAACGCCTTCCCGAAGTCCGCTTCGACCTCCTCCCCTCCCTCATCGGCGTGCAGGGGATTTATCAAAAAGGCCAGGCCAGCGCCGCCTCGCTCACCGACGACTCGCCGCTTTATCTGCCCGCGAGCATCGACAGCAACCGCCTCGACGCCTACTACGCGCTCTACCGCCCCGTCGCCTACAAGGACATCGCCACGCTCACCCCCGTGTTCGGCGCGCGCGTCACCCACTATGCCGACGCCAACGGCAAAAAAGACTACACTCGCTACCTCGGCGAAATCGGCTTCGACGCCACGCTCCGCGCCGCCGGCACTTTCGATTACAAAAACGAAAAATGGGGCATCGACGGCCTCCGCCACCTCGTCACGCCGCGTCTCTCCTACCGCTACATCCCGAAAGCCGACAAGGGCTCGGCCTATATTCCGCCCGTTGACGACCAATCTTTCTCCACCTACCTCCAGCCTCTCGGCCTCGGCGAGATTCGCAACATCGACCAAATCAGCTCCACGAACACCTTCCGCATCGGCCTCGACAACACACTCCAGACCCGCGACAAGGAATACGGCTCGCGCGACCTCGCCATGCTCAACCTCGCCGCCGATTTTCGCCTCGACCGCACCGCGCCCGACGGCGAGCACGACCTCTCCGCCATCCATGCCGAACTCGCGCTCATGCCCGCGCCGTGGCTCCGTTTCAACCTCTACCAAAGTTTCACCCCGCAGGATTTCACACTCCGCGAAATCAACACCGGTTTCTCAATCAACGACGGCTCGCTCTGGTCCGCCGGCCTGTCCACGCACTATCTGAAAGGCCAGATCAACGAATACATTGCCGAGGGCCGCTACCGCCTCAACGAAACCTACCAGGCCTACGCGCGCCTGCGCTACGACGCGCGCGAGCATCGCTTCAACGAACGCAGCTTCGGCATCATCCAAAAACTCGGCCACAACCTCTGGACGATTCGCTACGGCATCTCGCTCTACGAAGGCCAGGCCCGCGAAAGCAAATTCGGCTTTAGCATCGAGGTTCGCCTCATGAATTTTTGAGAAATTACGAATTACCAATTACAAATTACTAATGGAAAACACCCATGCGCCCGAAGCACGGCACACCCACCCGACGCGTCATTCATAATTAGTAATCAGTCATTAGTAATCCGTAATTAACACCCCCATGTCGCGCGCCGAAAACCAGCTACGCACCTTTGAAACACTTTGGGACGAAATCCGCCCCCACATCCGCACCGATCGCAACCTCCCCGCGCGCATCCAGCAACGCCTCGCCAAGGAAAAACGCTTCGGCTCCCGCGACCGCCGCCTCTATCGCGAGCTCATCTACACCGCGCTGCGCCACCTGCCCTGGCTCGAAACCCAAAACACCCACGCCAGCCCGTCCTTCATTCCGCATTCCGAACTCCGCATTTCGCATTTGGCTCTCTGGCTCGCCCCCGACACCCCCGGCACGCTTCCCCTCAAACAGCAACTCCTCGCCAACTTTCCGCCCGCGCCCGCCACCATCGCCGAACGCGCCGCGCTCCTCGGCGAGCAACCCGCCGCGCTTCTCCCCGCGTGGTTTCGCGAGCATTGTCCGGCGGCCTTCGAGCCGCCCAACATCGACGCGCTCCACACGCGCGCCCCGCTCTGGCTCCGCCTGCAAACCGACGACCCCGCGCCCGTCTTTGCCGAGTTCACCGCGCGCGGCTGGACATGGCGCGCCTCGCCCGTCCTCCCCGACGCCATCGAACTCCAAGCCGCCAACGACCCCGACCTCACAAAAACCGAGGCCCACCAACGCGGCCTTTTCGAAATCCAGGACCTCGGCTCGCAACTCATCCTGCCGACCGCGCTCGCATCTTTCAGCCCTTCAGCCCTTCAGTCCTTCAGCCTTTTTCTCGACGCTTGCGCCGGCGCCGGCGGCAAGACGCTCCAACTCGCGCGCCTCTTCCCCAACGCACAAATCGACGCCACCGACCCGCGCCCTGACGCCCTCGCTGAACTCAAAACCCGCGCCGCCCGCGCAAACATAAAAAACATCCGCATCGTCCCCCAACCCACGCTTGCGTCCGGCAATCCAAAATCCCACGACGTAGTCGTAGTGGACGCCCCTTGCAGCGGCACCGGCACATGGCGTCGCGCCCCGCACCTCAAATACACGACCACCGAGGCGACCATCCGCGACGCCGCCGCGCTCCAGCAAAAAATTTTCCGCCGCCACGCGCCGCTCGTCCGCGACGGCGGCTTGCTCATCTACGCCACCTGCTCGCTCAGCCGCCGCGAAAACGAGGACGTTGTCGCCGCCTTCCTCGCCGATCCCGCGCACGCCGATTTCACACTCGTGCGGCAAACCACCATTCTCCCCGCCGAGCACAACACCGACGGCTTTTTCACCGCCACGCTCCGTCGCGGCTCGATTTAAGTCGACTTAAACCGCCGCTCAAAAAAACATACGCGCCTTTTCTCCGTCCGTGAACAACGACCAGACAGACACCGCAACCACACACATCGCCGTCATCGACAACGGCATTTGCAACCTGCGCAGCGTCACCAAGGCGATCGAGGCCGTTGGCGCCGCCACACACGTCATACGCACGCCCGCCGAGCTGCCCGCCGCGGCCACCGGGCTTGTCCTGCCCGGCGTCGGCGCGCTCCGCGATTGCGTCGCCTCGCTGCAAGCCAGCGGCCTCGCCGGCACCGTGCGCGAGTGGATCGCCGCCGACCGCCCCTTCCTCGGTGTGTGCCTCGGCATGCAGGCGCTCTTCGAATATTCCGAGGAAGGCGACACGCGCGGCCTCGGCATTCTCCCCGGCAAAGTCGTCCGCTTCGAGCTTCCGCCCGAATACAAAATCCCGCACATGGGCTGGAACACCGTGCGCTTCACGCAACCCGACTCCCCCCTCGCCGCCGGGCTCAAGCCCGAGGGCGAGGCGTTTTATTTCGTGCACAGCTACCACTGCGCGCCCGCCGATCCCTCGGTCGTGCTCGCCACCAGCGATTACGGCGGCGCGTTCACCGCGGCAATCGCGCGCGGCAACTGCCACGCCACGCAATTCCACCCCGAAAAAAGCCAGGCGCGCGGCCTGCAAATCTACCGCAACTTCGTGAAAATATCCCGCTGAACGAATTTTCGATTCTCGATTTTCGATTTTCGATTGCGCGCTACCGCGCGGCGCCGAATTCGAAAACGGAGCGGAAGCTCCCAATCGAAAATCGTTTCGAGCGCCAGCGACAGTCTGCCAAATCCAAAATCGAAAATTCCCACCCCCATGCTCTTCAAAACCGACATCGCCCGCATTCGCTCGCTCCGCGAAAAAAAACATCGCGAGGCGCTCGGCCTTTTTGTCGTTGAGGGCGAAAAAGTCATCGCCGAACTCCTCCGCGAAAAATTCCCCTTCCTGGAAATCTACGCCACGCCAGACTCGACGCTCGCCCAAAACGCGACACCCGTCACCGAGGCCGAAATGGCGCGCATCAGCCACTACCCGACACCGGGCACCGCGCTCGCCGTCGGCCCGATCGCGCGCCCCGCGCTCGCCGACAACGAGCTCGCGCGCGGACTCACACTCGCGCTCGACGACATCCAGGACCCCGGCAACGTCGGCACGCTCCTGCGCATCGCGGACTGGTTCGCCTTCGACCGCGTCGTCTGCTCGCCCGGGTGCGCCGATCTTTTTTCGCAAAAAGTCATCAACGCCAGCATGGGCTCCTTCGCGCGCGTGCGCGCCGTCGCCACTCCGATCGCCCCCGTTCTCATCGAGGCCGCGCAAGCAGACACGCCCGTTCTCGGCTGCGATCTCGGCGGCGGCGATGTGCACGAGCTCGAGCCCCTTCACAATGCCGTCGTTGTCGTCGGCAGTGAGGGACGCGGACTCACGCCGGAAGTTCGCGCGACGGTCACGCGACTTGTCACCATTCCCCGCCACGGCCGCGCCGAATCACTCAACGCCGCCATCGCCGCCGCCATCGTCGCTGACAACCTCCGTCGCGCGCAATCGTAACAGGTTTTGCCTCCGGGGTGCCCGCTGGATTCATTTCCCGCGATTGTCTCCGGCAAGGTCGCGCAGGAGGCGTTGAAACTCCGGCGAGTCGCGCAGGATTTTTCCGCCCGCGGCTGTCAGGCGGTCTATTGTTTTGTCGGGCAGGTGAAAACGAGTCGGCAGGGTTTGGAAAAATTCGCGTTCGTTGTCGTCGGAAAGTTTTTCGAAATCGACGATGACGATGTAAAACTCGGGCGCGAGCTGCGCCGCGGCGGTGAAGGGGCGGTCCCTGTATTGCCAGTCCTCGACGAGGTGCATGAGCGACTCGAGCGTGCGCGCGTTGCGCTGGTTGCCGCGGATGTCGTTTATTTGCCTCATGGTTTCGAGCGAGCCGGGCGTGCGTTCCACGTCGGTGAGGTGGCCGCCGCGCCGCGCCTCGGCGTTCACGATCACGATGAGGAGTTTTTCGGGCGGTTTCATGCGCACGTGGGCCATCAATTCGTGCAGGCCGCCGAGCATCACGCTCGCGTCGATGATGCCGTGCAGCCCGAGGTTGTCGGACATGCCCCCGTCAACGAGGTGAATGAAGGGCCGCTCGCCCGCGTCGGTGTAGGAGCGCATGATTTTGCGCAGGTATTGCTCGCGCTCGGTGAGGGGGCGCAACGGGTCGGTCTTGCGCGCGGGCAGCAGAAGCGGATCGACGTAGGTGGCCGAGGAGGTCTTGGTGGAATAGTTTTTGAGCGTGACCGGCGTGAGCGCGACGGGCACTGCGGACGAGGCGGCGACGGCGCGGGAAATGGGGTAACGGGAAAGGTCCGACGAGATCAGGTCGAAGGTTGTCTGCGTGAAGGAGAATTGCTCGGCGTTGCCCGCGTCGGTGGCGTTGATGGAGAGGATGGGACGGTTTCCGTTTTTGAGGAGATCGCCGAAGGTGGCGCCCTTGAAGAGGCGCTTGTCGTAGTAGCGGGCGGCCATGTCGCTGCGTCCGTAGTAACCGGAGCCGAGGCGAAACCACCAGTAGGGATTGAGGAGGCGCAGGCTGAGGGCGGCGTCGGTGTTGTGCTTGAGGTAGCGTTTTTCGAAGTCCTCGAAAATGCGATCCCCGTAGAGGCCGTAATAGGCGGCGGTGAAGCTGCCGCCGGAAACGGACGAGATGAACTCAATCCGGTCGCTCAGGCGGTGCGCGTGCCCGTCGAGCGAAACGCTCGTGTCGGCAAGCGCCTTGAGCACGCCGTAGGAAAGCGCGGAGGCGCGTTTGCCGCCGCCGGAAAAAAACAGAAAAACGGCGAGGTCGGTTGTGTTTTCAGCGGGCGCGCGCAGGCTCTCGGGAGGCGGCGTGTCCTTGTCGAGCGGCTGGTTGAGCGGCGCGTGGGCGCAGCCGGAAAACAAAAACGCAATGGCAAACAAAACCGCCAACACAACCGCGCCGCGTGCGAAACGCACGCGTGCACTCAAAATTTGAAGAACGTAAGCCGGGCGCGACATGACGAAGTTTTGTCCCGCAGAGAGAACGATTGCGGAAAATAAGTGTCAACGCTTCACGCGGCGGCCAGCGGCGAACCATGCGGCACGGGCTCGCCGAAAAAGTCCATCAGGCCGCGCCCGCTCGCATGGGCGAGCCACGAACGGATCACGCCCGCGTGCGTGATGATTGCGATGCGCAACGCGCCGCTTTCATCCGCCGCGATGCGCGAAAGAATTTCGTCGCGAACCCCGCCGACGCGCGCGTGCAGCTCCGCGCCCGTCTCGCCGCCTGGCGGACGGACGCGCATCGGGTCGAGCGCCCACGCCTCGCTCCGCGGCGAACGAAAGCTTTCCCACGCGCGGTTCTCCCATTCACCGAAATCGAGCTCGAGCAGGCGCGGATCGACGCGGATATTGGAAGCGCCAAAACGCTCCGCGAGCCGCGTGCAGCGCGAGGCCGGGCTCGTCCAAATTTCGGACGGCCTCCAGGGCATGAGTGAAAGCGCGGTCGCGGCTTCATCGGCAAAAGTGGACGCGAGCGGCACATCGGTTTGCCCGTAGCAAACCCCCGGCGCGACATCGACACGCGTGTGGCGGATGAGAAAAACGCGGGAAACGCTCCGGGAAGGTAGCACAGACATTCCTGTCTGTGCCTGTGCCGCTTTATTTTTTGTATAGCCAGTATTCATCGAAACTCAGGCCGGCCTTGCGCGGGTTGTCCGCAATATAGCGAAAGTAATGTGCAAGCTGTTCATTGCTGCGAACAATGTGGTCGTAGCTCTCGTCATGCCAGAACGATCCTGTTGTGCCGAGCAGTTGATTGGCCGCTCTCGCGCTCGCGCCCTTGATGCCCTTTAGAGTCGCGGTGATTGTGTGATGATGGAGCGGCTGCATCAAAGCATGGACGTGCGTGGGCATGATCACGGCTGCATGCAGCAAAAAACGTTCGCCGACAAAACGTGCCAGACAGTTGATGACAATGTCCCTAACATGGGATTTTGCGAGCGCGCGCGAACCGTTGCCCTGATCGAGCCATGCTTCATAATGTTTGCCGAAGCGTTCGTCATATTCGGCCCAAACCGCGGCATCCCACGGCGGCGGATGCGCTTGTTTCCAAACGTTGAAGCTGTTTCGCCATGTGCGCAGCGTTTCCTGCGGGATGGAATCAGCGAGTCTAAAAGTGATCCAATAAACGGCCCCGGTGTTTGCGCTGATTGTCCAGTGGGGAAGATTTCTCCGGGATATGTGTATATCCGCGCCGAGGCCGACGAGATCGCGTTCGTGGGGCATGGGATTGATGAGGTTCGCGAGGACTTTTCGTCAGCGCAATTTGAACGCAAGTGAATACCGCACTATTCATAAAAACAGCACGGATATTTCCGGCTGGGTCTGTCTGTGTTCGGTGCGCGAGTGATTTCACGGCACAGACAGGAATGTCTGTGCTACCTTGCCCAAACGAGCGCGATTGCGCAGAGATAAAACGCGGCCTCGCAAACCTGCTGGGTCGCGCCGAGGCAGTCGCCGGTGTAGCCGCCGATGCGGCGTTTGCAGAGCCACGCCATCACCGCGCGCGCGGCGGCAACCGCGACCAGCGTCCACCAAAAACGCACCGGCAGCAGCGCGAGCGGCGCGAGCGCGAACACAAGCGAAATCACCAGGCGCCAGCCGCGCAGCGTGGTGGCGAGCGGTTTCGCCTTCCCCTGCTCGCTCACATACGCGAGCGTGGTCATGAGCGTGCCGGACGCGCCGCGCGACACCGTGTGCGCCGCGAGCAAAAGCGCGGGCGCGAGCCACGCCGGTTGCAACGGCAGCGCGGCGACCGCCTGCCATTTGAGCGTGAGCATGACGACAAGCCCGATCGCGCCGAACGCGCCGATGCGCGAGTCGCGCATGATTTCGAGCACGCGGTCCTTCGGCGCGCCGCTGCCGAAGCCGTCGCACATGTCGGCAAAGCCGTCCTCATGAAACGCGCCGGTGAGCAACAGCGTGACGGCAAGGCTCGCGCCGCTGGCGATTGCGGGCGGCCAGATTTGAATCGCGCCCCACCACGCGAGCGCCGCCGCGCCGCCCGTGAGCCAGCCGACCAGCGGAAAATAAGCCGACGAGCGTTGCAGGTCGCCGGGATCGTAGTCCTTGAACGACGGCATCGGAATTCGCGTGAAAAACATCACCGCGGAATGCAGCGCGCGAAGCTCAGTTTGGAGGAAA
Source organism: Ereboglobus sp. PH5-10 (assembly GCF_029504735.1). Lineage (GTDB taxonomy): Bacteria > Verrucomicrobiota > Verrucomicrobiia > Opitutales > Opitutaceae > Ereboglobus. The sequence goes on from NZ_JAQFIP010000004.1 coordinate 129,852, forward strand.
GACATGGTTTAAAACGAAGAAAGAGGCGCAAAAGGCACAAAGAAAAAATCTGTTTTTCGCGCCCCCTGCGCCTTCGTTGCGCTCATTCCCTGTTGCTGACTTTGGCCGATTCGAAGGTCGCCATTTCGCGGAGGAATGCGGCGGCGCTCATGACGAGCGGCCACGCGAGCGCGGCGCCGGTTCCCTCGCCGAGACGCAGGTCGATCGCGACGAGCGGCTTGCCGCCGAGCAGCGAAACAAGTTTCGGATGCGCGCCCTCCGCGCTCGTGTGCCCGAAGATCGTGTAGTCGAGAACGGCGGGGTTGATGCGCGAGGCGACGAGCAGCGCGCTTGTCACAATGAAACCGTCGTTCATCACGAGCATGCGGCGCGAGGCGGCGGAAAGCATCGCGCCGGCCATCATCGCGACTTCGCAGCCGCCGTAGGCCGCGAGCGCGGCGAGCGGATCGGTGATCGGGCCGTGACGCGCCTGCACGCGTTTGAGAATGTCGATTTTGCGCGCGAGCCCGGCGGGATCGTGCCCCGCGCCGCGCCCGGTGCAGTCCTCGAGCGGAGTGCCGGTGAGCGCGCTCATGAGCAGCGAGGCGATGGAGGTGTTGCCAATGCCCATTTCGCCAAAGATGACGGCGTTGCAACCGCGCGCGTGAAGATCGCCAATGATGCGGTCGGCGTGCGCAAAGCAGAGCTCGACCTCGGCGGGAGTCATGGCTTGTTCGCGAAGGGCATTGCGCGTGCCGGGCATGACTTTGCGCGAGATGAGATCGGGATGCTCGGGCAGCGCCCCGGCGACACCGGCGTCAATCACCTTGAGGTGGAGCCCGTGCTGGCGCGCGAAGACATTGATCGCCGCGCCGCCCGCGAGAAAGTTGAGCACCATTTGCACGGTGACGGCCTTGGGAAACGGGCTCACTCCCTCGTCGGCAAGCCCGTGGTCGCCCGCAAACACGAGCGACGCCGGAGCGCGAAGCGCGGGCGCGAGCGTGCCCTGCATGAGGCCAAGCCGGAGCGCGACTTCCTCAAGCCGTCCGAGCGAGCCGGGCGGCTTGGTCTTGTTGTCGATGGCCGCGCGGAGCGCAGGTTCCAGTTCGTTTGCGAGAGGAGGAATGAGGGGAGGAGTGTGTGACATGAGATTGGTGGATGGATTTTCGATTTTCGATTGCGCGCTACCGCGCGATCTCGAAATCGGAAATGGAGCGGCAGCTCCCAATCCAAAATCGAAAATCGAAAATTTCAAAACTCGATGCCCGCCTGCGCCTGGACGCCGGTGTTGAAGGGGTGCTTGATTTCGCGCATTTCGGTGACGAGGTCGGCGAGCTCGATCAGCGCGGCGGGGGCGTTGCGCCCGGTGCAGACGATGTGCTGGTCGGGACGTTTTTGGCGGAGCGCGGCGAGCACTTCGTCAACGGGAAGATAGCCGAGGTCGAGGACGACGTTGATTTCATCGAGGTCGATCAGCGAGATTTCGGGGTCGCGCATGTGCTCGAGCGCGAGTTGCCAGCCGGCGCGGCATTGGGCGATGTCGGCGTCGCGATTTTGCGTGTCCCAAGTGAAACCCTCGCCGACGTGGTGCCAGCGGAGGTTGGGGCCGTCGAGGAGTTTGGCCACGGCGTCGTTGGATGATTTTATGAACTGGATGACGGCGCATTTGCGTTTGTGAGCGAGCATGCGCGCGACCATGCCAAAGCCCGCGGTGCTTTTGCCCTTGCCGTTGCCGGTGTGCACGATGACGAGGCCGCGTTTTTCGCGGGTCGCTTCGAGCTTGGCGCGCATGTCGGCCTGAACGGCTTTCATGTGCCCGGCGTGCTCGGCCTCGGTTTGCGGCCCGGTTTTTTCGGCGGTGGTTTGAGGTGTGTGATTTTGTTTCATTTTTTGAAAACGACTTAAATCGACTTAAGTCGCCCCAAGTCGATTTAAGTCGGGACTGGAATTTTTCAGGGCAGCGCGAAGGAGAGGCTTGAGGTGATTTCGGCGCGGACGCCGAAGACTTCGAGGAGGAGTTCGGGCGTGAGCACGTCGGCGGGTTTGCCGGCGGCGCGGAGACGGCCTTCGTGCATCACCACAACCATGTCGAGGATGTAGGCCATGCGGAGGTCGTGCAGCGAAAAGAGGAGCGTGCCGCCGGCGCGCGTGTGTTTGTTGCCAAGCAGGAGAATCTTCAGCGCGTGGCGCGGGTCGAGCGCGGCAAGCGGTTCGTCCCAAAGTTGCAGGGGCGCGGCGGTGGCGTGCGCGCGCGCGAGGAGCACGCGCTGGCGTTCGCCGCCGGAGAGCCGGGTGACGGGACGGTGCGCGAGCGCGGTGAGATCGAACCGGGCGAGTGTCTCGTCAACGTGTTTGCCGTCGTCGTCGTGCGCGTAACGGCCTTGCGCCACGACGGAGCGCACGGTGAAGCCGAACTCGAAATGCGCCTCCTGTGGCACCCACGAGGCGCGGCGTCCGCGTTCGAGAATCGGAATGCGCGCGAGCGGAACACCGCTCCACCGCACGTCGCCGGGCCCGGGCGAAAGCAATCCGGAGGCGACTTGGAGCAGCGTGGATTTCCCGGAGCCGTTGGGTCCGACGAGTCCCGCCATGACACCGGGCGCAAGCGCGAGGCTGACGGACGTTATTCGGCCGGGAACCGTGGCGTTGGAAATTGTGAGCGCGTCGGACATCAGAGGGATGGGGTGGGGAATTTTCGATTTTCGATTTTCGATTTTCGATTGCGCGCTGCCGCGCGGAAACGAAATCGAAAATGGAGCGGGAGCTCCCAATCCAAAATCCAAAATCGAAAATCGAAAATTCCGCTCATGCCTGCCTCCTTAATAACCACAGGAAAAACGGCCCGCCGATTAACGATGTGACGATGCCGATGCGCAGTCCGCCGGCTTCGCGCCCGATGAGATCGCACGCGACGACAAAGGCCGCGCCGCCAACCAGCGAAAGCGGAACAAGCCGCCGGTGCTCGGGGCCGACGAGCAGGCGAAAGATGTGCGGCACGACGAGTCCGACAAATCCGACCGTGCCGGTGACCGCCGTCGCAAGCGCGGTGAGCACGGTCGAGAGCACGAGCAGCCAGCCGCGCAGGCGGCGCACATCGACACCGAGGCTTTGCGCCTCGTCGGCGCCGAGGCTGAGGAGGTCCATTTGCCGGCCGAGCGGCCAGAGCAGAAGCGCGGCGAGCAGGATTGGCGACGCCATCATGACGTGCTCCCACGTGCGATCCTCAAGCCCGCCGAGAAGCCAGAAAAGGATTTGCGCGTTGCGCTCGTAGGTGAGCGTGGCGTTGGAAAGCACGTAACTGGAAACGGCGCCGAGCATGGCGTTGAGCGCGATGCCGGCGAGCAGGAGCCGCTCGGTGCCCGCGCCGCGCCGCGCGAGCGCGATGACGCACGCCGTCGCGATAAACGCGCCCGCGATGGATGCGAACGGCAGGAGAAAAAACGTGCCCGCCGCGAATCCCGCCCCAATCGCAACGACCGCGCCCGCCGTGCCGCCGGCGCTCACGCCGAGGAGCCCGGGACTGGCGAGGCTGTTGCGAAAATACGCCTGCATGACGAGTCCGCTCGACGCCAGCGCGCCGCCGATAAGCATCGCAACAAGGAGGCGCGGAAGGCGCATGTTCCAAATGACAAACGTGGCGAGCTCGTCGCGCCGGAGCAGTCCGTCGAGCGTGCGCGCGGGCGAGAGGTTCATGTCGCCGACACAGAGCGAGACGACGCATAGTCCCGCGAGCAGGACTATGCTAATGAATAATGGAAAATGTAGAATGAAGAATGATCTCTGATGCGAAGGGCGCGCACGCTTTGCGGCCGTTGCGCTTTCCCTTCCACCGGATGAGTTGTTTTCCCCATTATTCATTTTTCATTTTCCATTATTCATTAGCGGGAACCGCGCCGGGTGCAGCTCCCGCGCCAGCCGTTCGTAGGCGCCGATGCGCAGGTGGGAGACGCAGCTTATTTGCCAGGGTTCGAGGAGCGCGACACGGCCTTCACGGATTGCGGACATGTATTGATAGGGCGGAAGTTTTTCGTAAGGCGCAAGCGCGGCGTTTTTGTCCGCGCCTATGAGCACGACTTTGTCGATCGGCCATGTGAGCATTTTCTCCGAGGGCGGCGCCTGGTGTCCGTGCAAACGTCCGAGCGTGGAGGCGAGATTTTCGGCGCGGGCGTAATCACAAAGGTCCTGAAACGTGCTCTGGTCGCCGGGAATGAGGCCGTAGGTAGAGGGCGCGATGACGCGAACGGGTTTGGCGCCCTTGAGTGTTTCGCGAAGGGCCGCGACACGGCGCAGGCCGTCGGCAATGATGGCCTCGGCGCGGGCCTCGGCACGGGGGCCGAGTTCTCGCGCGATCATGCGGAGATTATCGAACGCGTCCTCAAGCGTGTAGTATTTGCTGATGACGATCACGCGCACGCCTGCGCGCCGCACTTGTTCGACGAGCTCGACACGGCTGTAATCGTTGAAGATGACGAGCGTCGGTTCGTGGGAAAGGATGGTTTCGGCGGTGGCGTTTTTTTGGAGGCTGGGAAACGCGGCGGCCTCCCGGGCGATGGCGGAAAAACTGGAGTCGCGCGAAAGGTGGCTGAGGCAAGCGATTTGCCCGGGATCGGCGACCGCATGGAGCAACTCGTCGTTGCCGACGGTTTGGGAAACGACGCGTGCTTGCGGGCGCGGTGCGTCCGCAAGCACGCGAAGGGTGAAAGGTGAAAGGTGAAGGGTGAAAAGGAGGAGGAGAAAAACAACAAGGCAGGGCGAACCGTCCCCGGTGAGCCGAAACAGTTTGAGCAGCGAACGCTGTTTGCGGCTCAGCCGGAGGCTTCGCCCTACCTTGTGTAATTGTTCCATTTTCAGAATTTCCACTCAATGCCGCCAAACACGCCGACGGGCAATGCGGGATAACCGGCGACGGTGTCGTATTTTTTATCGAGGAGATTTTCAACGCGCAGCTTGAGTTTCAAGCCGGAGCAAACCTCGTAGCTGCCGTAGAGGCGGACGTTCGCGTAACCGCCCATCCGCTGCACGACCGTTGTTGGATTCCAATATGCATCGTAAACGCTGTAGGTTTCGCTCGGGCGCCCCGAGGCGAAGGTGACGCCGGCGCCAACCATCAGCTCCTTGGTGACACGATAATTGACGTCGCCCGAAAACACATGGCGCGGCATGCGAATGAGACGCGCGCCGTTGCTGTCGCGCGTGTCGAGATAGGTGTAGGCAATCTGAACGCCCATCCGGTCGATCGGGCGCGCATACACATAGGCTTCGACACCCCTGGTCGTGGCGGCGGGGATGTTCGTGTATTTGTAGAGGCCGCTGCCGGAGTCGTAATTCGCGACAAATTTGTTATCGAAATCATTCCTGAAAAACACGCCGCCGAAGGTGATGCGATCATTCCAGGCATCCTGCTCGAAACCGATGTCCCAGCCCTTGGATTTTTCGGGGTTGAGGTCGGGGCTTTCCACATACCATCCGCCGCCGCGCACGTATTGGGGCGCGGGGGCGTTGAAGCCGGTGCCGTAGGTGGCGCGAACGGTTGTATTCGTTTTTTCAATACGATAGGCCGCGCCCGCGCGCCAGGTCGCGCGCGTGTCGAAGGTGTTGTAATCGTCAACGCGGACACCGGCGGTGAGCTCAAGGTTTTTGAGCGGGTTCGCGACGGCGTTCACATAAGCCGAGACAAGGCGGTCGCTTTCGGTCTCGCCGCCCGAAGTGTAACGCGACCACTCGGTGTTGACGCCGCCGACAAGCTGGAGCTGATCGAGAGCCCGCCAGGTGTTTTGCCAGTCGAGGACGTTGCGCGTGCTGTGCGCGAGGGACGGCCAGGAGGCGTCCCAGTCGTAGATGTTTTGAACCCAGCCGTAGGTGAGGCGCGTGTCGAAGTTCTCGACGGGATTCCACGCCGCGTAAACGGTGGCGATGTTGACATCGAGATCGAGGACTCCGGCGTCGCCCGGGCTGTAAACCGGGCCGGGCTCCTCGTAGCGGGACTTGAGGCCGCGATAGGTGAAACCGGCGGTGACGCGGTCGGCGAGTTTGTATTCGAGGCGCGTGGAGCCGCTGAACTGCCTGAAATCGTTGTTGTCGCGGTCGTTTTCCGTGTAGGAGGCGGAAAGCGCGGCGCTGTAACTGAGCGATTGCGGCTGCGCGGAAAATCCGGTCGTTACGGGCACGCTGCCAGCCACGGCGGCAACTCCGCCGATGCTTGCGAACGAACCGCCCTCGACCGCGATCATGCCGTGCGCGGGGCCGCGTCCGCGGGCGGTTTCAAGCGAGATGACACCGCCGAGCGCGGCGCTGCCGTAAAGAGTGCTTTGCGGGCCGCGAAGGATCTCGACGCGCTCCAAGCCGGCGAGCCCGGACGCGCCGAGAAAATTGTTGTAGTCGCTGGTCCAGTCCTCGGCGTTCATGCGGATGCCGTCGACGAGAAAAAGCGTGTGGTTTTTACTCGCGCCGCGAATGTGAATCGCGGACTGGCTGCCGGCCGCGCCGCCGGTTTCAGAGACGTTGACACCGGGGATGGTTTGCAGGGCGGTGCGCAGATCGGGAATCTGCAAGTTCTCCATGTGGGAGAGCGAAATGGAGGTCACGCTGCTGGGCGTGAGTTTGACATTTTGCGCGGTGCGCGAGGCGGACACCACGTAGGCTTCGAGCTCAACGGTGTCGGGCTGTTGTTGCGGCGCGGAAGCGGACGCGGCTTGGGCGCGCGCGGCGGGGCCGGTGGCGGCGGTGGCGATCAGGGCGAACGCGGCTGCGGCCGCGATGTTCGCGAATGAAAAAAGCTGCCCCGATGCGCGGAATGCGCGGACGCGGGCCAGCGAACGGTTTTTGTGTTGGTTCACGGGTCTGTCTCTCTTGGTTGGTGGCAAGAGCAGACAGGGCTCGTTGCGCGCCCTGCGTTTTTGTGGCGCGCAATCGAACTCGAGGCACTGCTCTCACGCTTCATTTTTGCGATGAAGATTTCGCGGGGTCGGCGCGCGCAAAAATTTCGCGCCGGCCGCGTGAGCGCCCAAGGGTGGATATTCGGACTCCGCATGTGCCGGGGCGCGCGCGATTCGTGAAACGTGGTTTTGCGTTTTCGAAATCGGACGCGCCGCCTGCCTCGCCATCTCCTTCGCCGACCGGGAGGCCGACTGGTTTTATCGCGTGTTTAAGACGCGAACGATGGTCTGGACTGATGCGTTACCGCAGCGCAACTGTAGCCGGTTTTCACGGCTTTTCCCAGTGCCCTGAGCGTGATGTGTCGGGTGTGAAAAGAACATCCGGCACAAATGCCGGATTTGTGGAACATGCGGCGAAGCAACGCGCGGGCGCAAGCCTGTTTTTGGCACAGGCAAATCGGAAACGAAAACGCACAAGCTGTCGCGGAATGTCAGGATAGACGAAAAGCCAGTTTGTGGTTGAACCATTAAATTTTCACAACTCTACTACTTCGCTTATATTTTGCAAAAACAGGCGCGCACAATGCGCGTCATGCACATTTCATTTTGAATTTCATGAATACTCGTTCGAATCAAGAATCCCTGAATTTTCTGATAAAACTGTTTATTGTGGTGTCTTGCTACGCGGTGATTATTTTGGCTCCCGTCAAGATTGGCGAACTGGGTTACCTGCCACAGGATGACGCGCTGCGGCACTCGGCCTATGCCGTGGACAGCCGCGATTGGGGCGATGTGCTCGTCTTCAATTCAACCATCCGCAAGGACATGGACAGCCATCCCGCATGGCATGCCGTGCTGCGCGGCGTGCATAACAAAACCGGTGCCGCGCAGGACAACTTGGTGTTTTTTTCGTTCTGCGTGACGTTCATCACCTTCATGGTCGCGGGCGCAATCGCGTCGCGCAACACGCTGGCTTGGATGTGCACATGTTTGCTGATGGTCACATGCGGCTCATCCCTGTTTTACCGACTGCTGCTTGGGCGTCCGTTTAGTATAACGATGGCCATATTGGTGGTGCTGTTGTTCTTGTGGACAAACCCCAATATTAAAAACTGGAAGTGGCAGAAGGAATTCGGCGTGGTTTTGGGCCTTTTGGTCGTGTCGATTTGTTTTCACCCGTCAGTGTGGTTCGTATGGCCGCTGCCTTTTCTGGCGCTGTGCCTGTGCAGGCAGTTTCGCTCGGCAATCATTCTGGCCGCGGGCACAGTTGCCGCGCTAATAATCGCCTGCATACTCTGCGGAAGCGTTTACGACATTGTCATTCTGCCCGTCCTCCAGCTCTTCCAGGCGTTTTTGTCGGACAACATTGTGGTGGGAAATTTGGTGACGGAGTTTCAACCGATCACAATCTCGGACTCCGTTTGGATTGCCATGATTGTGCTGCTCATCATTCGCAAGATGTGCGGCGACAAGATAAAGGAGGAGCTGCAAAAACCCGATTTCTGGCTGGCCGTCATTGGCGCGATTCTCGGCCTCAAGGTATGCAGGTTCATGGAAGACTGGGCGGTTCCGGCAATGGCTGTGTGGATTTGCCGGCAATTTATCATACTCAGCACCAAGGTAAATCTGAACAGCTTTGCGAGGCTTGGCGTCGCGATACCGGTTCTGGCCGCTTTTTATATTGGAACCACCGGAGATGTCGGAAGCCGCTACACGCGCAACCTCAAGGACTCATTGTTAACGCGCCCCGTGGCTGACTTCGAAAGCGTGCTGCCCGACCGCGGGGGAATATTATACGCATCGGACATGGGTGTGTTCTACAAACTCTACTTCAGAAACCCCAACGATCATTATCGCTTCATCCTGGGATTCGAATCGGGGCTGATGCCCCCGGAAGATCTTAAAACACTGCGTCGAATTCAGTTTAGCGACGGATTAATCGACGAGTATGCGCCGTGGATGGAAAAGATGACATCAGCCGACCGACTGGTGCTGCGTTATCCCGAGGAGCCCAAATGGGAGAACATGGAATTCGTAAAATTCCAGTCCTACTGGATCGGGCGAAAAGCGCCCAAAAAACAAAGTTCCCCGGATTCAAAAGAGCCCAAGCAGGAAGGCTGACTCATCAAACCTCGCGCTCAGTTTTCCTTCGGCTGGCGCGGGGGTTTGCCGCGCCTGCCCTTTTCCGTCTCGGGTGGACGGGCGTCCTTGAGCGTGTGCAGCATCAGGATTTTGCTCTCCTGTATCGCGCCGACCTTGAGGCCGATTTTCAACTGAAACTCGCCGGCCGAGAGACCGAGCAGCGATGTCATGGGCTCGGGCGCCCCCATCTCGCCGGGGGCGATTGTGATTTTTTCCGGACGCACCGCAAAATTGCCCAGCAGCGAATTGCACTCGATAAACTCCACCTCGACCGATTCCGCCATCTGGTTGGTCACGCGCAGACGGAGCGCAACCGGGGGCAGCGTGCTGTTGTTCATGCGCGGAATGAAATATTGTTCCTCGGGCTCGTCGTCGCTATCGACATAATACACCTCGGTGAAACTGTCCCCGCGCCCGCGCCGTCCGTCCATGTCGCGCATTTTTCCGGGGCGCATGCGGAAGCCGCGGCCGAGGCTTGCCTCGACGAGCAGTTTGCCATCGAAAAACTCCCCGTAGCCTTGCATCGCGGGCGGCGGGGGCGCGTTCGGATCGGTTTCGGGAACATACTCTTTTTTATGCGCGCATCCTGAAAAAGACAGAAGCACGAGCGAACAAACACCGAGGATGAGCGGGACGATGCGGAGCGTTGGATTTGTCATGTCGAGTGTGGCGGGATTGTCATCGGTTGCGCGACGAGGGCAAGTGTTCAGTTAATGTCGATCGGACGCCGGTTGTTTGCCCGCCCCGGCGGGGTTCATTTTTTCTTCGGGGTGTTTTCGCCGAACAGTTTGTCGACGAGTTTTTCGGCAATTTCGTGCGGCGCTTTTGTGAACGAGGTGTGCCCGACGTAAGTCGCGGTCGCGATAGGGAAATCGATTTTGGTGTCCTTAAACGAAAGCGTCAGCCCGGTCATGTGGTCCTTGAAATCCCATGTCCACGAATCGGTGAAGGAGATGATCGCCTGCGTGTTCAACGGCATCATGGTAAGCGGGCCGAGGTCGGATTCGAGGCCGCGCTCCCGGAGCGCCTCGCGAATGAAGTGCCCGATGCCGCGATTGTCGTTCATGTTGCTCTTCACCCAGACGCGCTGGTATTGGGAAAGGTCCGCGTCAGGCTTCACGTTCGCCTTGTAGGTGGCGCATCCCGAAAACAAAAGCACGCACAATGCGGCCAGCGGTAAAAAGCGTAAGTATCTCATCACTCGCAGAGCACACACCATGAAATTGGATTTGCGCAAGCCCAAGCGTGCATCGCATGGGCTGGCTCGCGCAAAAACATCCCGCCCGCGCACCCTCTCACTTTTTCGCAAGCATGCTGACGATGTGCCGCACCAGGCTGGCGGCGATCAGGTTTGAGGGGGTTCCCTCCATGCTGAAATTCTCCAGCAGCGGCATGTAGCCGAGCGTGTCGGCGTCCGTCTCCTTTTTCAAGATGTTGAGCGCGCGCAAATCCTCCGCCTGCTCGCCGCGCACGGCCATTTGCAGGTTCATGGAAAGCGCCTGCTTGAACAGCGAAAGCGCGGGCTTGTTGCCAAGCGTCCCCATCCCCGCAAAGCGCATGTCGGGCGAGAGCAGGCTAAAATTCCTGATCTCAATCTCCCTTCCCGCCCTGTAGGAGGCGTCGAGGTTGATCTGGTCAAAATCGATTTCGCCAAGCCGCTCCAAAACCCGCCGGCCCGTCTTGATTTTTTCGAGTGTCGCGGAGTTGTCGCTTTTGCCGACGAGGGACAAAATCGCGCCGCTGATTGCCGCGATGGTCGATGTCGCGCCGGAGTCCTTGTGCAGATTGTCGATGCCCGACGATTTTACCGATGGGGAAAACCCGTGAAATTTGCCGCCGCGGCTTGTGAGCGTCAGGTCCGCGTTCACGCCATCGGCAATCGTCACAAGCGAGGCGGCCGTGCCCGTCACAACGCCGTTGATATCAAACCGTCCCTCGACCGTCGGCGTCTTGCCGGGGTTCGCCATGCGCAGGAACGGGGCGGGATCAAAATTCGCGAGCGCCACCTTCGCATCGACACTGTATGCCGATGCGCCCGCGGCGGCGTCATATTTCATGCTGCCGTCCGCCTTGATCTCGGCGCCGTCGCTCAGTTGGCCGCGCAGGTTTTCCAGTGAAAAAAGCGAAGGGGTAACCTTGATCTCGCCGCCAACATTGGCCGCCTGAAGGTCCTGCGACCAAACCACATTTTTCAACGCAAACTTGACCTGTCCGCTCACACCATTCCGCGACGCGCCTGTTTCCTTCGCATCGCCGCCGGTGTCCCCGTCCGCCTTTGCCCCGCCGGAATCCTCGGGGACCAGCGCGGAAAAAATCATCAGATCCTCGACATAAAGATCGTTGCTCGCGATGGACGCGTCGATGTTTTGGCACGCGCCGTCGGGCTTGAGGGTCGCGCCCAGCTCGATGTCCGATTTGCGCCCGTTGAGCTCAAACACCGCCGGGGCCTGAATCTCGAGCGTGCCGTCCGCGTGAATGTCCGCGCGCACATTGGCCGAGACTTCCGGCAGTGCCTCGCCGTCGCCCGCGCGCAAATCCGAGGCGGCGAGTTTCGCCTCGAACGAGGAGATTTTTTTCGAGACACGCCCGGAAAAATCGGCATCAACCGCGCCGCCCGACAATGCGCAAAGCCCCGCGGCGACCGGTTGCGCAAGGATGGCGGGGATATTGAGCCGCGCCCGGCCCGTCGTGGAAATCCCCCCGTCCGGCGCGACGGCGCCGCCCGCCCTCGCGTTTGTCACGACCGCGAGCGGCGCGCCGTTGCTCCGTATTGAAAAATCGGACACACCCACGGCCCACGCGGCATTCGAGTAATCGGCCGTGAACGACGCGGCCACATCCAGATTTTTCACGAGCGCGACCCCGTCCCGCGCGACAGACAGTCCGCCCAGCGTGAGCGGCGTGGCGCTGCGGATCGAATAGCCGTTGCCCTGCGCCCTGCCCGTGAAGCCGCCGCGCAGCGGATCGCCCGAAATCGCGAGCCCCGTGTCCTTGATAAACGGCCTCGCCCACGCCAGGGGCAGCCCGTGCACATCCACGCGCAAAAGATCGCCCTGGAGATCGGGCACCTTGATCTCGCCGTTCGCCGTGTTGATCTCGATGAGTTGCAGCGTTTTTATCGAGGCGACCGGAACATCCGAAAGCACGTCCGCCGAAAGCACGCCGACGCGCAACAAGTCGCCCTCGTTGACCACGTCGAAATCGCTTGAAAACTTAACATGCCCGAGCTCCGAAAGCGCCGAGTCGAAAACCTCGAGCCGGCTCGCGTCGCCGCTGATTTTTCCGGCGGCGTGAAAACTCGTGAAATTATCGGCCGCGGCAAACGTGCCCTGCCCGCTGGCCTTGAACGCAGGCAGTTTCAAACCCAGGCCGCCCGTGAATGGCGCGAGGTCGGCATCGCGCAAATCGACCACCCACATCGCGTTCAGCCCCTCGGGTCCGGACGGATTGGTGGCCTTTATGCTGAGGATGTTTTTTTCCGAACCCTCCTCCTGCGACTTCAGGCTGATCGAATAATCCTCGCCGCTCGCGTTTTTTGAGGCCGCGATGTTGATCTGCAATCGCGCGCCCCGGGGCAGCTGCGCGCCGGAGGCCTTCGCATCGACGTCGAAGATGAGCGACTGGATGTCGCGCGCCGCGCCCATGCGCACGAGCAGGCTGCTCGTCACTTGAATGGCGGAAACCGCGGCGTCGCTTTCCGGCCCCTCCATGTTGAGCGCGAGCTCGAACCGCCCGTCATTGCCGGGGCGCAACTGGCCGCCGCGCACGCTGACCCCGGCGCGCACGGGCGCGGCGTCCGGCGTTTCCGGCGGCAAAACAATCGCGCCCTCGATGTCCGCGTCCTCAACCGCGAGATCGACGGGAAAACGCAACATGTCGAGAATCCCTCCAATATTTTTGCCGCCGCTCTCGGGGGCGCCCGCATCCGGTGCGGGCGCGCCGGCAGTTGGCGGAGGCTCGGCCGCCGGTTGCGAAAGATCAAGCGTCCAGCCTTTCGCCGTGATTTTTTTCACATCCACCTTTTCGCGAATCAAACCCAGCAGCGGCATCTCGACCACCGCCAGCGGCAAATCGACCGTCATCCCCCGCCCTTTCATTTGCACACCGGTGAGCTCGACCTTGTTCAACCCGGCGCTCACGCGCCCGATCTCGATCTCGCAACCTTGCTGTCCGGAAACAACTTTCCGGACCAACCACGTCTGCACCGGCGGTTGAAACAACGCCATCACCACGACCGCCAGCAGGAGCAAAAGCGCGCCTGCCGAAACGAGAATAATACGAACCGCTTTTTTCATACACAAGATGGTGAGAGACGGGCAGGAGCGTAGGAATATCTCAACCGAACGGTCAATGATCGCTTCGACCCGTTTGGTAAAAAAACAACAAAGCGCAACCGCCCCAAAAACCTCCCGCGGCTTTTGGGGTTTACGCCCGCGCGCGTTATTGCAGTTTTTCCGTGAAACATCGCGACGCCGCGTGTTTCCAACTTCACTCTCCCCGCACATGACCCGCGCCCTGACACGCACTAATTTTTCGTTTCGCCGCATTGCGCCGGCGGCGGCGATTGTCGTGATGTGCGCACTGCCCGCGCTGCGCGCCTCGGACTCGCAGCCGCCCGCGGAGCCAATTTCATCGGGCACCGCCGCCCCGGTGCTCGCGGGCGCAAACCGGCCCCCGCTCATATCCGATGACGACATGAACGCGCTCTACGACTTGGGCCGCCAGCTTTTCGAGGATTACGCGCCCGGACAAATCAAGGAGCACTACGAGTTCATGAGTCGCGATGAGTGGGCCTCGGCCATCACTGAGTTTCAACAAACCCTCGAAACCGGATCGCTTGAGGAAATCGCCTCGCTCGAACCCAAGGCCAAGCGCACGCTCAACGAGCTTCGAGCAAAACCGGAAATGTCCGAATACACCGATTGGTTCGCCGAGCGCCTCGAACTCATCGAAAGCGCGAAAGACGCCATCAGCCCCGGCCAGCCCCCGGCGCTCGTCCCCGCGCCCAAACCGCCCGCGCCATTCACGCTGCCACCGATCACACTCGAGCCGAAACCGTTTTACCAAACGCCCCCGCCGAACAACGCGATCCCCTACTACAACCTCTGCCACAAACGCGTCAGCAACCGGGCCAAGCCGAAAAATGCCGACCTGCTCGCGCCGTTGCTCAAAATCATTTTTGCAACTGAAAACATTCCCGTCGAATTCGTCTGGCTCGCCGAGGTCGAGTCCTCGTTCAACCCGCTCGCGAAAAGTCCCGTCGGCGCGCGCGGCCTCTACCAGCTCATGCCCGCCACGGCGCGCGCGCTCGGCCTGAGCACCGCGCCCGAGGACGAGCGCATTTACGCGGTGAAAAACGCGCGCGCGGCGGCCCGCCTGCTCGGCATGTTATACAAGCGCTTCAATTCCTGGCCGCTCGCCCTCGCCGCCTACAACGCGGGCGAAGGCCGCGTTGCCGTGGCGCTCAAGAAAACCCCCGGCGCCAAAACCTACGCCGACATCGCCGCGAAGCTCCCCGCCGAGACGCGCCTCTACGTCCCCCAAGTGCTCGCCACGCTCGTAATCCGCGAAAACGTGCCGCTGGAAAAATTCGTGGACGACCTGCCGCCCATCCCCGCGATCAAGTTTCCGCTGGCGGGATAGCGGAGGCGGGTGCTTTTTCAACGTCTGCCCAGCGTCCCATCCCCAAATATCGGCGGTTATACTCCGTCCAAAACTCTCTCAAAAACTCCTTTTCCTCGGGCGTATTCCCCTCCCGGTTTATTGTTCGTTTAAACTCAAACTCATTTTGATTGTTCAATTCGTAAAACAAGAATCCGTGCTGATCCCGCAAAATGATGCTCAATGGCCGCCCGTTTTTCGGACTTTGGAATTCAGGATTATGGGTAAATAGCGTCTGCCATGAGCCCAAGCATAACGCATTATCTGATTTCTTGAAATGCCCGCCCTCGGCTCTATCCGCATAACTAACGTAATAATTACCATGAACATAGTATATATAATGGAGCCGACTCCCTGCCATATAACAGTCGAAAAAAATCTTGCGGGCGTCATCCGGATTTAAGGCCGCCGTATGGCTGTCGATAATGGTTTCGCGGCCGTTTTCCACAAATAACAAGCGTGACCTGTGCTCATTTGCCGTTTGCTTCTCGTCAAACAAAAAGGACGCCGGCCTTTTTTCGGGGCATGGATACCCCAGCAGCAGAAAAACTTTATTTGGGAAAAAACCTTTTTTTCTTTCCCACACCGTGTCATCGGGCAACGGCTCCTTTTTTACCACCGGACTGTTGCGCATGCGATCCCAAATTCTTTGATACACGACCCTCCCCTCGGGTGTCCCGTCATCCTTCAGTATCGCCTGGCTTAATTTAAAGCTATTTGAATAATCATCCAGTTCATAAACCTTGAGGCCGGTTTTTTGAAAACTGCTACTAAATCCGACAAAGATACTCAATGGATATTTTCCATAGGGAGCGGTAAACTTTAATCGACCAGTATGAAGCCTCTGCCCGATTTCCAATCTATCTCCCCACCTTATGATCTGCCCATCCCCGGCGTCATCAGCGTATGAAACATACACGCGTCCGCCAGATCTGTATATATAGTGAATTCGATTCCCGATAAGGTAATAATCCATAAAAGTATCAACGTCATCCACCCCGGAGGGTGCGCGATCGTGCCTCGATTTAATCGTGTCAACCACAGCCTCGCGCCCGTTTTTTATGAATAAAAGTTTCGTTCTCTCATCCCTGTCATTATATTCTGTTTCCAGCGCAAAAACCCCGTCCTTTTCTTTCATATATGAAGCTTGCGTGTAAAAAACCCGCCTTCTTATTTTCATCACACCGTCTTGGTTGCTTATCTTGATCGGCGCAAGTAGCTGGCGCGTGATCGCCGTGTTTTCATCCGATGCCCCGGCTGCCGCGCTTTCACCGTTTGCGGACGACACCATGAGCATGACCACCACCATATATCCAGCCACTGCGCATAAAATTTTATTCATTTTCAAAGGGGAAGGGTTTGTGGCTTTCTTTTCTGGCAGTCACTTTGCCCGAGTAAAACCATTTCGAGCCGGCCATGCCTTGCGCGGCGAACGCGACAGCTAGAAGAAACACTGATGAGGGCGATGCGAAAAGCTGTTTCACCTTGGGGCGCGTCACCATTTCCCAATACGGACGGCGGCGTGGACGCGCATTTTTGAAAGCGCCCCGCGCGCGCCTATTTCCCGAATGCCGTCGCCGTATTGGAAAACCTTTGACCCAGCCTGCGCATTTCGCACTGATCCTTCTTTTTAATTACACTGCCAACATGATCGTCGAACTTTTTGCTTCATCAACAGCCGGCGTCGAAATCCCGCTTTGGCTCATTGCCCCATTCGCGCTCCTGCTGCTTCTCATCGCGGTGATGCCCCTGACGCCCCATGGCATCAAGGCGTTTTGGGAAAAATACTACCCCGTCATCTCGATCGGCCTGGGGCTGCTGGTCGCCGCCTACTACGTGGCGTTCATGCCAAACGGCGGAACCAGCGTCGTGCACACGGCGCATGAGTATTTTTCGTTCATCTGCCTGATCGGATCGCTGTTCGTCGTCGCGGGCGGCATCCACATCAACGTGAATGGCGAGTCCTCGCCCTTTGAAAATGTCATCTTCCTGGCGTTCGCCGCGCTGCTGTCGAACTTCATCGGCACGACAGGCGCGTCGATGGTGCTCATCCGCCCGTGGATGCGCATGAACCACCGCCGCCTCAATCCCTATCACATTGTGTTTTTCATTTTCATCGTGTCGAACGTCGGCGGCGCGCTCACACCGATTGGCGATCCGCCGCTGTTTCTCGGTTTTCTGCGCGGCGTGCCGTTCTTCTGGCTCGTCGGCCAGGTGGTTGTCGAATGGCTGTGCACGCTCGGGCTGCTCATGCTGGTCTTCTACATAGTCGACCGCCGCTACTTCAAAAAAATACCCGCCGAGATGCAGGCCGAGCTCAAGCAGAGGGACGAGTGGCGCTTTAGCGGCATGTTCAACGTGGCCTTCCTGCTCATGATCATCAGCGGCGTGTTCCTGCCCACATGGCTGAGAAACCTCGGCATCATGGAAAACCCCGAGAACTACCTCGTGGGCGAAATCGTGATGATTGCCGCGGCGGTGCTCTCCTACGTTATCACGCCGAAAAAAATCCACGCGGAAAACGTCTTCAACTTCGGCCCCATCAAGGAGGTCGGCTTTCTGTTCGCGGGCATCTTCATGACCATGATGCCCGCGCTCATGTATCTCTCGCAACACGGCGAGAGCTTCGGTTTCGTCCACGCCTGGCAGTATTACTTCACCACCGGCGGGCTTTCCTCGGTCCTCGACAACGCCCCCACCTACGCGAGCTTCTTCGAACTCGCCAAGGCCAGTGCCGCCGCCGCCGAGCCCGCCGCCTTTGCCGCGGTCGGCGACAACGTCAAGGCCGCCACGCACCTGCTCCTCGAGCACAAGCCGCACCTCGTGATCGCGGTCAGCCTCGGCTCGGTGTTCTTCGGAGCCATGACCTACATCGGCAACGGCCCCAACTTCATGGTCAAGTCCATCGCCGAAAGCTCCGGCGTGAAAATGCCCACCTTCTTCGGCTACATCCTCAAATACAGCCTGCCCATTCTCCTGCCCATCCTGATACTCGGCGGCTTCGTTTTCCTGTGACGGGCATTGGGCAAAAAACTTAACATTCCCATGGCAAAGGCGCAAAACCGCGGCCCCCGCAACCCGCCGTCCTTGCGCCTTTGTCGTTAACCGCATCCTCCCCATGTCACAAAATCGCACCCCCGGCGACCCGCAAAACGACGCCGGCATCATCCACGACCATCACTTCGCCAGCGACAACACCTCGGGAATCTGCCCCGAGGCGTGGATCGCGCTCGCCGAGGCCAACACCGGACGCCTGCCCTCCTACGGCGCGGACGCATGGACGCAACAGGCGTGCGACCTCATTCGCGGTGTCTTTGAAAAACCCGACGCCGAGGTGTTCTTCGTGTTCAACGGCACCTCGGCAAACTCACTCGCCCTCGCCTCGCTCTGCCAGAGCTACCACAGCGTGATCTGCCACGATTACGCGCACGTCGAAACCGACGAATGCGGCGCGCCCGAATTTTTCTCCAACGGCACCAAACTCCTCGTCGGCAGCGGCCCCGGGGGAAAACTCACGCCCGAAGCCGTCGAAAAACTCATCCACAAGCGCACCGACATCCATTACCCCAAACCCCGCGTGCTCTCCCTCACGCAAAGCACCGAATGGGGCACCGTTTACACTGTCGACGAAATCCGCGCGCTCACCGCCATCACCAAGCGCCACGGACTCCACGTCCACATGGACGGCGCGCGCTTTGCCAACGCCGCCTCCGCACTCGAATACCGCACCGGCGCCGCCCCCGCCGACATCACTTGGCGCGCCGGTGTCGACGTGCTCTGCCTCGGCGGCACCAAGAACGGCATGACCACCACCGAGGCCGTCGTGTTTTTCGATTCACAACTCGCGAAGGAATTCGACTACCGCTGCAAACAGGCGGGACAGCTCGCCTCCAAGATGCGCTTCCTCAGCGCGCAATGGGTGGGCATGCTCAAGGACGGCGCGTGGCTGCGCAACGCCGCGCACGCAAACCTGATGACCAAGCGCCTCGTCGCCGCCCTGCGCGAAATCCCCGGCATCACACCGATCATCGAGCCGGAGGCCAACGCACTCTTTGTCGACATGCCCGCGCCCGTCGCCGCCAGGCTCCAGCAACAAGGCTGGCACTTCTACAATTTCATCGGCGCAAACGGCTACCGCCTCATGTGCTCGTGGGACACGCGCGAGGAAGATATCGACCGCTTCACCCAAGCCGTGCGCGCGGCAGCGGAAACGCAAAGCCCCGATCCGGCATGAACCCGGGGCATTTTTAGAAATAGCGTGGCCGCGTAGGCAGGGCGGCCTCGTCGAGGCCGCCGCGCTTGTTATTCGAAACGCTCAACGCGCTCAGCGCTCCCGGCATCACAAAATCCCGTCGAGCCGACCGGTGTCGTCGCGAGCCTCCTGCGCCTCATCGCCATCCGCCCGCGCTTGCTGCGCCGCCGCCAGTTGCGCCGCCTTGCGCTCCTTGCGCCTGCGCCAGCAACGTGTAATTGGAAAATGGATACAACCGTAATAAAACCCGAGTATCACGCCAATGCCCGCGACCGCATACGCCAGCCCCTCGCCAGTCGTCGGCACGGCGGGTTTAAAAATCGCCCAAGTGTTCGAGGCGACCTCCCAGTCGATATGACGCAAAAATGCGAACGGCCGCGTGAACATCGACGCGTCCTGAATCGCCGCCTGCGCCGCCGACAAATCCTGCACGCGATCAACCACGCCCCGCATGACCTCCGCGTGCCTCGCCACCACGGTGTCCGCATTTGCGCCCGTGCGCGCGATAAAATCATCGAGCGACAGATTCGCCTGCATCGCGATCCCCTCGTATTGAGCGAGCATGCGCCGGGCCTCGTCGAGATGCCCCCCGAGCCGTTGCAAGTATTGCTGCATGAACTCGGGCGCCTGTGAAAACAGCACCGCGCCGACCACGCACAACACGCGATCGACAACCGCCTCCCCCGAGGAAAGTGCCCGTCTGCCGAAACTCATTGACGCGAAACTGGTGCTCCAGTCAGCCAAGCGCAAGACCGGAGACGTTGGGCGACACGAGGCAACGCCCTCCTTTTTCCTGTCTCAAGAACAACGGCCGCGCGAAACTAATTGCGTTTTAATTGTTCAGATGAAAAGCAATCGGCACCTGCATTTTGCACTTTACGGGTTTGCCGTTCTTGGTGGCCGGCGTGAAACGCCATAGTTTGACAGCCTTCACCGCTTCTTCCGCGAACCCCGCATGGGTTGCTCTAATTGCCTGCACCTGCTCCGGTTTCCCCTTCTCCGATACTATGAAAACAATTATCGCCTCGCCTGATATTTTTTGGCGCTGGAGCTTCAAAGGGTAATGGGGTCTGGTGTAAATCTCCGCCGCTTTTGGCGGTGTGTCTGTAGCTTCAATCATACTGTATTCTCCCTTGAGCATGGCCTCGCGCAACGGAACCGGTTGATCCAACGAATCATTTGAAGACGCATTCCGAGAAGACGACTGGCAGCCGCTCAACACAGCCAACAGAACCACGGCAATTGAGGTGATCAAATATTGGTAAGTTTTCATACATCTATAATTACAAATTAAACATTATGGGGATTTGCATGTAACAGTTAACAGGGGCTCCGTCCTTTTTAGCCGGACTAAAATTCCACTGTTCGACGGCAGCTTTTGCCGCATCCCCAAACAACTCGTGCGTTGCCTTCACTACTCGAACATCTGTGACACGCCCCTCCTTGTTCACAATAAACCTAACAACAGCCTCCCCCGTGATTCCGTCATCCTTGAGCATACGCGGATAAACAGGTCCCGCCCTAGGACCACGAGGTTTGGGCATGGCGTCCACTTCTTTTAACGCATATGTTCCAGCGGGTGCGACAAATGGCGCCTCGGCAGAGGCGCTTTGGGGTGTGTTCGATGCGCAGCCGCTCAATGCGACCAGCAGTGTTGCGATAATCAGGGCAATCAAGCATTGGGGATTTTTCATGGCGGGTTTTGCGGCACATCACGCGTCAAAAACAAAATCTGTGCAAGCGCAAAGAACCCCGAGCACTCGGTTTCATCTTTTCCATACCAACGGGCACTCGTTTCCGCAAAAGCAGACTGGCAGTTTGCGGGGCGATTCGTTTTTGTGGGCTCAAATTTTATCTCGAACAGTGAGCACGCACACACATTACGACGTCGCCATCATCGGCGCGGGCATGTCCGGCCTCGCGGCCGGCATACGCCTCGCGCACTTTGGCAAGCGCGTGTGCATCTTCGAGCGTCACAACGCCCCCGGCGGACTCAACGGCTTCTACTCCATCGCCGGGCGCAAATACGATGTCGGACTGCACGCAGTCACCAATTACGTGCGTCCCGGAGTCAAGGGCACGCCGCTCACCAAGCTCCTCCGCCAGCTCCGCATCGACCGCGACGAGTTCGCCCTCTGCGAGCAAAAACAATCGCGGGTCACCTTCGGTCCGCGCGGCGCCGCCGGCTCGGTTTCGCTCCGGTTCACAAACGATTTTGCCGTCTTCGAAAACGAGGTCGCTCAAAACTTCCCCTCGCAAATCGACGGCTTCCGCGCGCTTGTCGCCGCCGTCCGCGCGCACAACGAAGTGTCGCTCGACGCAAAACCCGTTTCCGCGCGAGAAATCGTGCGCCGGCACATCGCCGATCCGCTTCTCGAGGACATGCTCTTCTGCCCCGTCATGTATTACGGCAGCGCGCAGGAGCACGACATGGAGTGGAGCCAGTTTGTGATCATGTTCAAGGCGCTCTTCTTCGAGGGTTTTGCGCGCCCCTTCGACGGAGTGCGCGTGATCATCCGGGTGCTTCTCGAAAAATATCGCGCCGCCGGGGGCGAGCGACGCATGAAGTGCGGGGTGAAAAAAATCATCACCCGTGAAAACCGCGCCGCCGCGCTCGTGCTCGACAATGGCGAGGAGATCACCGCCACGCACATCCTCAGCAGCATCGGCGCGGTGGAGACGGAGGCGTTGATTGAATTTTCGATTTTCGATTCTCGATTTTCGATTGGTGGAGCTGCCGCTCCATTTTCGGATTGGCGCGGAAGCGCCCAATCGAAAATCGAGAATCGAAAATCGAAAATCCCCGAGGGACGCTTGAGCTACGTCGAAACCATCACCGTGCTCAACCGACAACCCGCCGACTTCGGCTGGGGCGACGACACGATCATTTTCTTCAACGACTCCCCGCGCTTCAACTACGAGCGCCCCGAACATGCGCAAGTGGACACCCGCAGCGGCGTGATTTGTTTTCCAAACAACTTCGCATACCCCGGCGACCAACAGCTCCCCGAGGGCCTTTTCCGCTGCACCTGCCTCGCCAACTACGATCTTTGGAAAAACCTTTCCGACAGCCCCGGCGAATATCGCGCCGCCAAGCAACGCTGGTTCGGCGACATCGCCGCGAGCGCAAAACGATTCCTCCCGCCACTCGCGCAGCCCGCCGCGCTCGAATCCGCGACCGTGGCAACCGACATGTTCACGCCGCTCACAATCACGAAGTTCACCGGGCACGCCGCCGGCGCGATCTACGGCTCGCCCGTAAAAAACCGGCCGGGGCGCACCGCGTTGGACAACGTGTATCTCTGCGGCACCGACCAGGGTTTCCTCGGCATCATCGGCGCCATGCTCAGCGGCATCTCGATGGCAAACTATCACGTCCTGCAAAAGTAGGCGCGCGCTTGCGAGGCCCCTCGCAAAAAAATCACTCCAGCAGAAACGCCACTTGCACGCCGGGGCCGTGGACACCCTCGATTAAAATCCCCTCGACATCGGCCGTGCGCGAGGGGCCGGTGCACCAGATTACGTTCGGGTCGACGGGCATTTTTTTCAGGGCATCCGCCACGTCCGCAAAAATCTGCCCGCGTTTCAGCACCGCCACATGCGTCCACGGCGCGAGCGCGGCGAGACGGCTCGAAGTCGTCGCGTCCGTCAGCACCAGCGAGCCGGTTTCCGCAATCGCGGCCTCCGCGCGCGTGATGCCGAACTGATACTCATCGACCCGCGCGCGATCAAATATCGTCTCAACCGCGCAGCCCGCCGCCGCCAGCGCCTCGCCGAACAGCGGCAGCAATTCCGGGTCGCAATAACCGTGATGCAGGTTTTGCCCGTGCAGCCAGTCGGCGAGCACCGCCGGCTTGCCCGAAAGGGGCGTGCCGTGCACGAGCTTTGCGCGCTCGCAAAACGCCGTCCACAAATCGCCATTGCGATCAAGCGCGGGCATTACCGCCACGTCGTCGTCAAATTCTGGATACGGCGCGCGCTCCTTGAGCGGCGCGAGCGCGTCGTTCACGCGCTTTAAAATGGCATCACGGGAAGCAGTCATGGCTGGAAGGGTTATTTCGAGGCTTGTTGTTTGCGAGTTTTCATCCATGCGCGGAATTTTCCACCGCGCCATTTGGGCATGCCGCGGGTGCGCACCCACGCCTTTCCGTAGGACGGCATCAGGAACGCCGGATACAGTGCCGACAGGCCTCCCGTTTTCATGGCGGCTTTCCAAAGCGATGGATGATTCGCCAGCGTGCCGAACGCGCCCATCGGCGGCGTGTCGGCGGCGGCGACTTTGCTGTGCTCGCGCTTGCCGCGATCCCGCAGCCGCAGCAGCAAATCGGGTATTGGTATGTTGACCGGGCAGACCTCGTTGCACGCGCCGCAAAGCGAGGACGCCTTTGGCAGGTCGGCCATTTCGGGAAAATTGTCCCCGGCGAGCAAAGGCGAAAGCACCGCGCCGACCGGCCCCGGATAAACGGCGCGGTAAGCGTGGCCGCTCGCCTGCCGGTAAACCGGGCAGACGTTCAGGCACGCGCTGCAACGGATGCAGCGGAGAATGGCGCGGCAGTCGTCCGCGAGCACGCGCGCGCGTCCGTTGTCCACGAAGATGACGTGCATTTCCTCCGGTCCGTCGGGCTGGTTCGCCGAGCGCGCGCCGCCGATGAACTCGGTGTAGGAGGTGAGCTGCTGCCCCGTCGCCGAGCGCGCGAGCAGGTTTAGAAACACGCCGAGGTCGCGGTCGCGCGGCACGATTTTTTCAATGCCCACGAGCGCGATGTGAACCTTTGTCGCGGCAATCGAAAAGCGCGAGTTGCCCTCGTTTGTCACAAGCACGATGCGGCCGCTTTCCGCCGAGACAAAATTGGCCCCCGACAAACCCACGTCGGCCGCCAGATATTTGTGGCGCAAAAACTGACGCGCGCGCGCCGTGATCACCCCGGGATCGTCGTTGTAGGAGCCGAGTCCGTTTTTCTCGAACGACGCCGCGATTTCACGCCGGTTTTTGTGGATGATCGGCTTGACGATGTGCGACGGATGATCGTGGTCGATTTGGATGATGAACTCGCCGAGGTCGGTTTCCAGGCATTCCATGCCGCGCTTTTCAAGATAGTCGGCGAGGTGGATTTCCTCGCTCACCATCGTTTTGGCCTTCACCATTTTTTTCGCGCCGCGCGCCTCCATGATGCGATGCACGTGCGCGCACGCCTCGCCGCCGTCAACCGCCCAGTGCACGCTCACGCCGTTCGCCCGCAGGCGCGCCTCGACTTGCGGCAGGTAGGTGTCGAGGTTTTCGATTGTGTGCTGCTTGATCCGTCCGGCGAGCCGGCGGAGATGATCCGGGGTTGGGTAGGAAGTGTTGAGCGAGCGAAGCCGCGCGTCATAGCCGGATTTGGTGCCGTCATAAACGGATGCGCGTTTGCCGGCGGACAGCTTGGCGGCGTATTGGTCAATTGGCTGGTGCATTTCGATGCGGGGAATTGTGAAAACAAAACATGCGTTTATGATTGAAGTCGAGCAAATGGAAAATCGTCCTTTTGCCCGCATGATGTTCGCCGGGCATATATTTTATCCGTGAAATTCGGGCCGCGCGGGGTTAATGTTTCCCCATGATAAACGGCATTCAGGTGAAGGTTTGCGGAATCACGTCGCTCATTGACGCGGAGGCGGCGGACCGGGTCGGCGCGGATTTTCTCGGGTTCGACCTCAGTCCGAAATCGCCGCGCCACGTGCCGGTGGAGGTTTATCACAACATTGTCACGCACCTGCCCTACAGAAAAAAAATCGCCGTCATGACGGAACCCCGCGAGGAGGAGTTGCGCCATGCGCTGGCGATCGGGTTCTCCCTCGCGCAAATCCACCTCAAACACACGACGCCGCTTGAGCAGATTGAGAAATGGTCGCGCACGGTCGGCGCGCGGCACCTGTGGCTCGCGCCGGAGCTTCCGCCCGAAATGGACGTGCCCGGCGAATGGCTGCCGCTGGCCGACGGTTTTCTTCTGGATCCGTTTTGCGCGGGCGAAAACACGCGCGACTCCGGCGACTGGCAAAAGTTCGCGCGGCACCGCGAGGCGCATCCGGACAACCTGTGGATACTCTCCGGCGGGCTGACTGCCGACAACGCGGGCGAGGCCGTGAACAAAAGCGGCGCGCGTTTTGTCAACGTGAGCGGCGGCGTTGAGATTTCGCCCGGCGTAAAAAACGCGGACAGCCTGGAGGCGTTCGCCCGCGCGCTGCGGCAAAGATAAAGCCGCCATGGAAATGACTGACCGATTGGGGCGCGCCGGGCATCCGCCGGCTTGAATGGGCTTGATGCCCGGGCCGTTTGGTGGCGTGCTTTGCGGCATGCCGTTTACCCCCGGACATCTTGCGCGCGGATTAAGCGAGACGCTGTTCCCTCCGATATGCGCGCACTGCGACGGCATTGTCGGGCATGGTGAAAACTTGGGTGCACTTCGGCATGTTTGCGCAAAGTGCGAGGCGCGGATCGAGTTTGTCGGCGAGCCATGCTGCTCGACGTGCGGGCATCCGTTTTACGGGGAGCTGGCGGGCGAGCGCGTGTGCGAGCACTGCGAGGATTTGGCGCCGGCTTTCAACGAGGGGCGCACGGCGGTGCTGTTTCGCGGCGCGGCAAGGGCGCTGATTCACGAGCTGAAATATCATGGCGCGCGTTATGTGCTGCGCGACATCGAGACTATTTTGCGCCGCTCGCCGCGCGTGCTGGAGCTCGCCCGCGGCGCGACGCTCGTGCCGGTGCCGCTGCATCCCCGAAAGGAGCGCGAGCGCGGCTACAACCAGGGGCGCCTTGTCGCGGAATGCCTTGCGCGCGCGGCGGGGGGCGAGGCGTCGGGAACGCGCGTGAAAATGCTTTTGCGGCGCGTGGTGGACACGGTTTCACAAACCGCGCTCGATCGCGCCACCCGGCGAAAAAACCTGAAGGACGCGTTCTCGCTGGTCCGCGGCGCGCGCGTGG
Organism: Ereboglobus sp. PH5-10; assembly: GCF_029504735.1. Taxonomy (GTDB): domain Bacteria; phylum Verrucomicrobiota; class Verrucomicrobiia; order Opitutales; family Opitutaceae; genus Ereboglobus. The sequence goes on from NZ_JAQFIP010000004.1 coordinate 155,719, forward strand.
ACGCCGCCGCGAAGCACGTGATTGTTGACGACGTGTTCACCACCGGCTCCACACTCAACAGTTGCGCACGGGTGCTGCGCCGCGCGGGTTGCGAAAACCTGTTTGTGATCACGTTCGGCCACGGATAACCGGCGGAACAAAATAGCAGGGGCGCGCATTCCATTTGGAATGCGGCCGGCGTCCTTTTTTCTACTCCCGCGAATCAACCACGATTGTCACGGGGCCGTCGTTGACGAGCGCGACCTGCATCATCGCGCCGAACTCGCCGCATGCGACGGGGCGGCCAAGCACGGCGCTCAAGTGGGCGAGGAATTGCTCGTAGAGCGGACGAGCCCCGGCGGGTTTCGCCGCGCGATGAAACGAGGGGCGCGAGCCTTTGCGGCAGCTCGCGATCAAGGTGAACTGGCTGATCACGAGCGCGCCGCCGCCGGTGTCAACGAGCGAGCGGTTCATCGCGTTTGCATCGTCGGAAAAAATGCGCAGCGCGGCGCACTTTTCGGCAAGCCAGCATACGTCATCGACCGTGTCGCCCTCGGCAATCCCAAGGAGAATCACCAGCCCCGCGCCGATTTCGCCGCGAACCTCACCATCAATGGTGACGCTGGCTGATGTGACTCTTTGGACGACTGCGCGCATAAAACAGCTCTACGGCGGGACGGGCGCGCCCCACCCTGTTATTATTCCGGCATCGTTTGGTGCGGTTCGACCGCGGCCTCGTAGTTGACGCCGGGCAGGCCGAAACCGAACAGGCGCAGGAACTCGCTGCGGTAGCCGGCCATGTCGGTAAGCTCGTCGAGGTTTTCAGTGGTGACATGCGGCCAAATCCTGGCGGTTTCTTCCTGCACGTCGGCGCGCATCTCCAGGTTGTCAACGCGCACGCGTCCGCCGTCGTCGAATGTGAGCGCGGAGTCGTTATACATCTGCGTGGCGAAGAGGCGTTGCATTTGCTCGATGCATCCCTCGTGAAGACCCTTTGCCTTCATCACCTTGTAGAGGATCGAAATGTAGAGCGGCACGACGGGGATTGCCGAGCTGGCCTGTGTGACGAGCGCCTTGTTGACAGAGATGAAGGCGCGTCCGTAACCGTGCGCCTTGAGTGTGGCGTCGATTTTTTTGGCGGCGCGCTCAAGGTCGATCTTGGCCATGCCGATGGTGCCGTTTTTGTAGATGGGCCAGGTGACTTCGGGGCCGATGTAGGAAAACGCGACCGAGGTGGCGCCGGGCGCGAGCACGCCGGCCTTGAGAAGCGCGTCGATCCACATTTCCCAATCCTCGCCGCCCATGACCGCGACGGTGTCGTCAACGTCGGCGCCGGTGGCGGGTTCGAGGGTGATGTCGGAAACGACGCCCTTGTCGGTGTCGACGGTTTTTGCGGTGTAGGCGGAGCCGATGGGCTTGAGACAGGATTTGTGAACAACGCCGGTGCGCGGATGCTGGCGGCGGGGCGAGGCGAGCGAATAAACGACGAGGTCAACCTGGCCGAGGTCGGCCTTGATGGTGTCGATTGCTTGCTGCTTGATCGCGTCGGAATAGGCGTCGCCGTTTATGTTTTTCGCATAACGTCCGGCTGCGCGCGCGGCCTTGGTGAACGCGATTGTGTTATACCAGCCGGGTGTGCCGAGGCGTCCGTCGTCCGAGGGGCGCTCAAAGAAAACGCCCAGCGTGTCGGCGCCGGCCCCGAAGGCCGCCGTGATGCGCGAGGCGAGGCCGAAACCGGTCGATGAGCCGATGACGAGCACTTTTTTCGGGCCGTTTTTGATCGGGCCTTTGGCGAGCACATGGTCGATCTGTTGCTGCACGTGGGCGGCACAGCCGGTCGGGTGCGCCGTGACACAAATGAATCCGCGAACTTTGGGCTTTATAACCATAAGGACTGCGAGATTGGGCGCGCGGGCGGTCTCGTCAAGAGTTGCGAAAAACGGGCACGCGCGCGTTTTCACGCGTCGGTTCACACTCCGTCACCAAAGAAACCGGTAACTCAGGGTCAGCGCGCGCTGCTGTCCGATGCGATGAAGGGTGTTCAACTGGTCGCGATCAAAAAGGTTGCGCACGCTCGCGCTGAGCGTGTGCCGCATGGGGCGTTTTTTGTCGCCAAACAGCCAGGTGCGAGAAATGGACAGGCTCACGAGGGTGTTGCTCGGATAGTCGAGATACTCGCGCGCGTAATTGCCGTAGTGCGCGACAAAATCGCTGACGTGAGTGAGCGTTACGCTCGTGCTCAGCCCCGCGAGCAGCTTGGGCGCGCTCTTTTGAAAAGTGTAGCGCGCGGTCACCCCGATGGTCGTCTTGGGCATGCGGGTGACGACGCGATCAACCTCGCCGGGGAAGTCCGGCGACTTGGTTGTGATCGGATCGATGTAGGCGATGCGCGAGGTGATCGTGAAGCCGCGCGCAAGGGTGGCCTTCAGGTCGAGCGAGCCGCCCGTGAAACGCTCCTCGACCGCGCTGAGAAGCTGGGGCTGCGTGTGGTCGGCATCATCCACCGGGTCGTTGTAGAGCGGGTTTCCACGCGAGATGTTTTGGTTGTAATATTGAAAAAGAAGAAGCGTGGCGCCGAGGCGTTTGTCGAAGAACATGCCCTTGAGCCCGGCTTCGTAGCCGAAGGTGCTTTCGTTGCCCTGCAAATCCCCGGTGCGCGCGTCAACACGCGTTGACGGCTCGACGGCCTTGCTTATGCCCGCGAAGAAAAGCAACCGCCCCGGGCGCACGACGTAGTTGGCGCCGCCGTGCCAGGTGAACTTGGTCACGTTGCTGTGGACGTTTTCCTGGGCAGCGTTGGGACGGCGGTCGTGAATATCGATCGACATGACGTCGATGCGCCCGCCCGCGGTGGCGACGAGCTTGCCGCGCCAGAAGGCGGTGCGATCGCTGAGCGCGATGCTGGTGTAGTCGGCGGCCTCGCGGCGGTTGGTGATGAAGTAGTCGTAAGCCTCCTCGGAAAACTCCGGACGGTAATAGTTCGGCGCATAGGGATCGAATATGCGCACATCGGCGGGAAGCGAATTGGCGGAGCGCACCCTGCGGTCGATGCGTTTATAGGAGGAGTGCGTGTGCTCGACGCGAAGGGTGACCTTGCTGTCCGTCCTGCCTGCCAGAAGGCGCGCGGTGGCCTCGACGCTGCCGATGAGGGCGCGCATCGGCTGCTCGATGCGTCGCGGGTAACGCGTGCCGCCAAACTTGCCCGTGTATCGTTGATTCGAATACCTATCGTCCTCGATGATATACTGGCCGGTGGTGTAGCGGTCGTCGGTCGTGCGCCGGTCGTAGGCGAAAAGATTGGCGCGCATGGAAACGCGACGGGTGAGCCGTGTCTCGACCTGGAGTGTTGTGGAGAGAAGCTGCTTGTCGACGGAGGCGTTCGGGCCGAAGGCATTGAACGTGGCGAGCGGCAGATACGGGCCGACGATTTTACCCAAAAGTTTTTCGCGATACTCGGGAATGCCGGAAGAGGGATTTCCGTCCAATTCGAGGTAATCGACCGAAAACATAATGCTGGTGGAACGGCTGTGCTTGTATGTGAGCTGCGCGTTCAAATAGCGCGTGCGAATGTGCGCGAAGCTCATGGGGCCCTTTGTCTGGCGCCAGCCGGCGGCCACGCGCTGCCAGAGTTTTTTCTGAATGATGGGCGTGCTTTCATCAAAGCGGACATCGCGCACGTTCACGCTGTTGCCCATCGCGTAAAGCATGACGCGCGAGCGCCCCAGCGGACGCCCCGTGATGTAGTTCTGGATGCCTCCCGGCGCGGCGCGTCCCGTCACGGATATGATCGGGCCCTGAATGAGCTGGGTGTGGTTGACGTTTATTATCTCGGGGATTCCCGTTTGCGAAAACCCGTTGCGCAGGCGCGGCGTGGGGAATCCGCGAAGGTTGACGCGGTTCACCGCGGTGACGAGATCAACGGGACTCGCCCCGGACGCAAGCTCGAGCTCGTTGGTGATCTCGACATCAAATTCCTCCGGGTTCCGCGACTCGCTCGCGGTCAATTCGTCGGCAAACGGCGCCTCCTCCAACTCCGCGTCAGGACCGCCCATTCCGGTGGAATCGTAATTTTCATCGGCGGGATCGCGCTCGCTGCTAACGACGAGCTCGTCGAGCGTGATGATGGTGTCGTCGCTGAGTTTGTTGAGATCGGGCTGCAGCGCCTGCGCACGGAGCGACGGCCCCGCCGCGCACAGCATCAACACGATTGATAGAACCATGAGCCGGGCCGGGCCCGCGCGCATCCGGCGCGGCATCGAAAGCTCTAGGGCGGGGTTGTTTTCGTCGTCAGTCAAGGCGATGTGTTTGGTAAAGTATTTTGCGAAGTGGAGAGTCAGACATTGTTTCATCCCGAACCGCCACAATAAATGTTTGAGACGATGAAAATCCCGGCCAGGTAACAGCAAAATTATTTATGTTTTCCGCGCATGGCGGCATCCCGGGCGGGCAAATATACAAGATTGTCAAACCCAGTGGCTTTGGTAGATGCTTCATCCTTTAACACCAACAATATGCTAAGAAAGATCATGTCGAAGCTGCGCAAAGCACTCGCGCCTTCGTCCAAAAAACCGGCCTCCTCCAAGACCGCCGGCAAAGCCAATTCCAAAACGCAACAGCGTGGCCGCAACACAAAACCCCGTCACAAAACGGACGGCGCCCCCGCGCCCGCGCAGCAACGCAAAAGCCGTTCGCATGACTCTCGCGAAACGCGCAACACCGAGCCGCGCCGTCGCGGCAAGGGCGGCGCGCTGCAACGAGGAGGGCCCAAGCCAAAACGCGAGGCCGTTTACGAACCGCCCCTGCGCAGCGGACCGCCAAAACAAATCGCCGAGGTGCCCCCGCAGGACACTTCGTTCACCAAGCTCGGGCTCAACGATCGCATCGCCTACGCCGTCGCGCAAAAAGGCTATGTCGAGCCCACGCCCATCCAGGCGCAAGCCATCCCGCACGTCCTCGCCGGACGCGACGTGACCGGCTCCGCGCAAACCGGCACGGGCAAGACGGCCGCGTTCGCGCTGCCCATCCTGCAACGCCTCGGCTCGCACGGGCGCCTCCGCTGCCTCGTGCTCGAACCCACGCGCGAACTCGCGCTCCAAGTCGAGGAAGCATTCAAGGAATACAGCGAATACACCGACCTCGACGTGACGATCGTCTACGGCGGTGTCGGCTACGGAAAACAGCGCGACGACCTCCAGCGCGGCGTCGACATCCTCGCCGCGACCCCGGGCCGCCTGCTCGACCACATGGAGCAAGGCACCGTGAACCTCAACAGCATCGAAATCCTCGTGCTCGACGAAGTGGACCGCATGCTCGACATGGGCTTCCTGCCCGACGTGAAACGCATCGTGCAAAAATGCCCCAATGCCCGCCAGACGCTCTTCTTCACCGCCACGCTCCCGCCTGAAATCGCACAGCTCGCCTCGTGGGCGCTGAACGATCCCGTCGAGGTTAAAATCGGCGCGCAACGCTCGCCCGCCGAAACCGTGTCGCATGCGTTTTATCCCGTCGTCGCCTCGCAAAAAGCCGACCTGCTCGACGAACTGCTCAAGCGCACCGACTACCACAGCATCATCATTTTCAGCCGCACAAAGTTTGGCGCCGACCGCATCGCGGGCCGCCTCCGCGGCGCGGGCCGCAAGGTCGGGGTGCTCCACTCCGACCGCAACCAGCGCGAACGCCTCGAGGCGCTCTCGGGCTTCAAGTCCGGAAAATACGAGATTCTCGTCGCCACCGACATCGCCGCGCGCGGCCTGGACATCGCCGACGTGTCGCACGTGATCAACTACGACGTGCCCGAAAACCCCGAGGACTACGTGCACCGCATCGGCCGCACCGGGCGCGCCCAAAAAACCGGCGACGCCTTCACGCTCGTGACCGAGGACGACGTGCGCGACGCGCGCTCGATCGAACGCTTCATAAACTCGAGCATCGAGCGCAAAAAACTCGACGGCTTCAACTACATCTACTCGGCGCTGTTCGACGAGGCCGTCCAAACCGCCGCCACGCCGCCCAAAGCCACAAGCCGCCTGCGCCGCGGACGGTAAAGACCTGAAATAAAATCCGGCGCGGCAGCCCAATCCGGAACGCCGCGCCGTTTTTTCCAGTCGAGAGCAGCGTGATCCCGCCGTGATGGCCGGGCATGGTGCGCTTCGCGATTGCCAGCCCCGGCCCGTCGCCGGCCACGTCCGCGTGTATTAATTTTTCGGATACACCGGTCGAAATCGTGATCGCGCCGCCATCGGGCATGGCCTGCATCGAGTTGGGCAGCACCTGCTGGATTTGACCCTTGTTCACATTGACAAACAAATGCCACGGCGAGGGTTCGCCATGAAACCGGTTTGTTCCGCGCGTGGCGCCTCAATTCGCAGGCTCGCGTTTGAGGGGAAGCTGGCTTTTGCTCCGCGCATTTATTAATCCATGTCCGCGCCGAAAAATATGATTCCCGGACGCATCGCCGACGCGCTGATGCGCTTCCCTCCCTTTTCCATGCTGCCCGCGGAATCTGTCGCCGGGCTCGCCGCCGAGGCCGAGGTCTGGGTCGTGCCGATGGGCGACTACATTTGGCGGCAGGGCGCCAAACCCTCCGGCGAGGTGCTCTTTCTCGCGCAAGGCCGCGTCGAATACATCTGGGACAACGAGGGGCAGTCCGAGCGCGTCGATGTGCGCGATGTCGGCGACGTGCTCGGCCTGAGCGCGCTGGTGCGCAACGAGGCCTGTCGCGTCAGCGCGCAGGCAGTCGAGGACTCCATGCTCTACGGCCTTCCATGGACGATGCTCCGCGCGCTGCTCGAAAAAAACGACGAGGCTCGAAACTATGTGCGCCGCCACCTCTCCTGGGCCGTGCGCGTAGGCAGCCAGATTCACTACTCGGACGAACCGACCAAATCGCACATGGCGGGCCGCGCAAAAAACATCCTCCAGTCGCATCTCGACGGCGCGCAGATCATCCAGCCGCGTCCGATCGAGCGACTGCTCACATGCGGTCCCGACGCCGAGATCGGACAAGCCGCATCGCTCATTTCCTCGAAGCGCGTGCCGTCGATTCTCGTTGTCGATTCCGAGCGCCGTCCGCTCGGCATCGTCAGCAGCAACGCGCTCGTCAAAAACGTCGTCGTTGACGGAATGCCCAAAACCGAGCCCGTCTCGCGCATCATGGCGAAACCCGTCTGCACCGTCTCGCCCAACTCCAGCGCCACCGCCGCGATGCTGATCATGCTGCGCGAACGCATCGGGCAGGTTTGCGTCACCGAGGACGGCACGCCCAACACCAAGGCGCTCGACGTCTGCACGCACAAGGACCTGCTCGCGCAAACCGGCCACCATCCCGCGGGCCTGTTGCGCGAAATCCGTTTCGCCAAGTCAAACGCGCGCTTCCGCGAGCTTTGCGACGAGATCGAGAACATCGCCCGCAGCTACCTCGACGCCGGTGTCTCCGCCATCTACGTCGGCCAAATCTGCGCCGAGCTTTACGACGAGCTCACGCAGCGACTGGTCGAACTCTCCACCGACGAGCTGCGCGCCGAGGGCGTCCCGCTTCCGCGCGGCGTGGCGTGGGCGTGGATGTCGGTCGGCAGCGACGGGCGCCGCGAGCAAATCCTGCGCACCGACATGGACAACGCAATCGTCTTCGCCCCCTCGAAAACGCATGAGGAGGACGAGGCCGCGCGCGCCATTTTCACGCGCCTCGCCGCGCGCGTGATCGACAAGCTCGTCGCCGCCGGCTTCGCCCGCTGCCAGGGCGGTGTCATGGCGCTCAACCCTCGCTGGTGCCGCACGGCGGACGAGTGGGTCGATGAGATCGCCTCATTCAACGCCGACATCGACGGCGACGGGCTCCTGCGCGCCACCATCCTCTACGATCTGCGCCATGTCACCGGCGATCGCGCCCTGTGCGACAAACTCCGCGAAAGGATTTTCGCCACCGCCTCCGCCGACACCGCGCTCCAGCGCCGCCTCGCGCAAACGATCGTGGACAACACCCCCCCGCTCAATTTCATCGGCCGCTTCGTCATTGAAAAACTCGGCGTTGGCGGCAGCAGCGAGTTCGACCTGAAAAACCGCGGCATGGGACCGCTTCGCGACGCCGCGCGCCTCTTCTCGCTTCACCACAAACTCAACCGGCGCTACTCGACCGGCGGACGCTGGGAGGAGCTTCGCCGCGTCGTGCCCGAGCGCGCTGAACTCGCGTCCCTCGCGCGCGACGCCTACGATTTCCTCCTCGGCCTGCGCACACTCAACGGCCTGCGACGCGGCGACTCGGGTCGCACCCTCGATCCCGCCACGCTCACCAAAATCGAGCGCGCGCAACTCTCCAGCGTGTTCGACGTGGTGCGCACCGTGCAGCACGCCGTGCAGTTTCAATTCTCAATCGACGGACGCATGACATGAGAAAATTTTCGATTTTCGATTCTCGATTTTCGATTGGGAGCTTCTGCTCCATTACGATTTCGTTTTCGCGCGGTAGCGCGCAATCGTTTCGAGGCCGCAGGCCGACAGTCTGCCAAACCGAGAATCGAAAATCGAAAATTCAACTCCCCCCGCCATGACCTGGAAATTCTGGAAACGCCCGCCCTCAAACCCGGTTGTCGCCGCCTATCGCGAGGCAACCTCGCCCCGCCCGTCGCGAAAAACACCCGTCGCGGACGCGCGATTTGTCATTCTCGATTGCGAGACATCCGGCTTCGACATCCAGGCCAACCGCATACTCTCGCTCGCCATTGCCGAGGTCGGCAAAGGCCGCCTGAGCATCGCAAAATCGCGTTCATGGACAGTCTTTCAAGAGGACGCCCCGATCAACAAAGCCGTTGCGATTCACGGCATCCTGCCCTCGCAAACCGCGGGCGGCCAGCCGGAGGCCGAGGTGCTGCTCGAATTTCTGCCCCGCATCCACGACGCGATTCTTGTCGGCCACCACATCCTTTTCGACATCGCCATGCTCAACGCCTCGCTCGAGCGGCACTTCCGCGCCGCATTGCGCAACCCCACGCTCGACACGGCGGCGTTTGCCATGACGTCAATCGAGGCGTTCGCCAAAACCGCCTATCCGGGCCAGCATGAGCCCTCGCTTGAGGAAGTGTGCGCGCAATGCAAAATCGCCCCGCTCGAACGCCACACCGCCGAGGGCGACACATTCACAACCGCGCAGATTTTCCTCTCCATGTGCGCCCTGCACCAGCGCCACCTCGGACGGCCGCTGACGCTGGCGGATTTGCCGCTGCTGAATGGCTGACAACTTGAGGCATAACACATCGGCGACTTTTAACCAATTTCCCCGGGTCCCTCCGCGCCCTCCGTGGCAAAAAACATCCATTCCAAACAACCTCGCACATATTTCCACACATGTCCGCCCCCGCGCTCAAAGACACGCTCTTCAACACCGACCGCTTCCGCCTCGTCGCCAGGGAACTTTCCCTCATCGAAAAACGCTTCGACGCAAAACGCTTTCTCGCGCTTTCCTTCCGCGACTTTGAAAACCTTTCGCTCATGCAACGCCTGCGCCGCATGACCGAGTCGCTCCACGCCACGCTGCCCGACGCCGAAACCAACTACCGCAAAACACTCGCCACGCTCCGCGCGCTCGCGCCCGCCCTCGCTCCCAGTTTCGCAATGCTTGTGTTTCCCGACTATGTCGCCCTCCACGGGACCACCCCGCGCGATTTCGACATGTCGATGGACGCGCTGAAATTTTTCACGCCCTTCGGTTCGTCCGAGTTTGCCGTGCGCGAGTTCATTCGCCGCGACCAGCCGCGCGCGCTTGCCATCATGCAAAAATGGTCGCGCGACCCCGACGAGCACGTGCGCCGGCTCTCAAGCGAAGGCTGCCGCCCGCGCCTCCCGTGGTCGTTCCGGCTCGACTCGCTCGTGCAAAACCCCGACCCCGTCGCGCCGATCCTCGAAAACCTCCGCGCCGACTCGAGCCTCTACGTGCGCAAATCCGTCGCCAACCACCTCAACGACATCACCAAGGACAATCCCGACTGGGTTCTCGCGCGCATCAAGGACTGGCCGCCCGAAAACGCGCACACCGCCTGGATCGTGAAACACGCACTGCGCACCCTCATCAAAAAAGGCGACCGCCGCGCGCTTGCCGTTATCGGCGCGGGCGAAAAAGCCCGCGTGCAAATAGACGATTTCAAGATCACCCCGCGCACGCTCAAACTTGGTGAACGCCTGAGTTTTTCATTCACGCTCAAATCGACCGCCAAAAAACCGCAGCGCCTCGTCGTGGACTACGCCGTGCATTATGTGAAAAAAGCCGGCCACACCACGCGCAAGGTTTTCAAGCTGAAAAGCCTCACGCTCGCGCCAAGGGAAACGATAAAAATAACCCGCACCCAGCGCATCGAAAATTTCACCACCCGCACCCACTACGCCGGACGGCATGAAATCGAGATTATCGTGAACGGTGAGACATTTGCGAAAAACGGGTTTGATCTGAAAACCAAGTAGCGCGGGCGTTTTTATTTTAACCACGGATTACACAGATTTCACGGATAAATACCGTAGGGGCGTCGCTTGCGACGCCCGGTTTGGCATCCGTGAAATCAGTGTAATCCGTGGTTAATAATACCAATCGCTACAAATAATCAGACTATTACAAGGTAGGGCGAACCCTCAGGGTGAGCCGCTTGCAGCCTCGGCTCACCCTGAGGGTTCGCCCTACCAAAGTCTAAATATTTTTAGCGATTGATATAATATTTAGCTTAAAAAAATCGAACCTAGCGATTGGTTCGCTTCTTTCTTTTTGGCATTTCTTCCAAGAATTCTGGTTCTATCCATACAGTATGAGAACCTTTACATTTTCCCTTTCGAATTGTGAATTCAAACTCGGCATCGATTGGATGATCCCGAACGGCCATAATTCTTTTTTTCTTGCCAACAAGATATTCGAAAACCGGCGCGCTAACTTTCCTTTCATCATCCCCCAATCCGCTCAAATCAGGCACGCCTATAATACGAACAACCTGGCCTACGTTTTTTCGCGTCAGTTTCATTTTTTAGCACCGTCCTTCAATATCCAAAAGAACATTCATTAACAAAGATCTGGCATTGTTTCTGCGTGTTTTTCACGAGCTTTTCTTATCTGCGCCTACCCGCGCCATCTGTGGATAAAAAGCCGTGTTTTCGGCCCTTAATTCCGGCTGCGCAGAAGCAGGATTCGCAGGATATACCAGAACAGCAGCATCACGCCGGAAAACAGTGCGAGGGAAGCGGCAACATGCTGGTCGGTGCGGTAGTGATGGATGATATTGGACGTTGTATAAAGAATCGAGCCGCCCGCGAAAAACACCATGATCGCCGAGAAGAGCAGGCCGAGCGTGAATCCAAACACAATGCTGCATATAATAACACCCATCGCAACAAACCCGCCGATTGTCAGGATGCTCCGCAGAAATGAAAAATCCTGGCGCGTCATGAATGCCGTCGCGGTGAGTCCCACAAAGAGCAGGCCGGTGATAATACCCGCGGTCGGAATGATCGTCGGGTCGCTGTAGTAAGCCGCAATATAAAGCAGCGGCAAAAATATAACAGCCTCGGCCGCGATATAAACACCAAGCCCGAGGTATTGCGCCGACGGCGACGCGTCCGAACGCGCCCATTTGTCCGCAAGCCACGAAACGCCCATGAATGCCGCGAGGACGATCAGCCAGCCATAGCCGCCGGTCATCAGGGCGATAAGTTTTTCAATTCCCGGCAGCTTGAGCAACGCAGCCTCGAGCGCGACAAAGGCGATCAGCGCGCCGGCGAGATGAATGTAGGTGCGCCTGATGAACAGCGCGCGTTCGGAAGCGGCGGCTTCATCGGCGGTCAGGAAGGGGTTTCCGTAAGATTGGTTCATGCCCGCAATTCGTGATGGTTTCACGCGCGCGAGGCAAACCGGAAAACCGTCACGCCTTTGCCCGCCGCATCCACAGTATCATCGGCACCATGATGAACGGCGCCACGGCGGAAATCGCCAGCCCCCAGTGCAGGTCGCGCCAGTCGGCGACCATTCCCACGAGCCACGGCATGAAGATGCCGCCCGCGTTGCCGAGCGCGGCCAGCATGCCAAACATGCTCGCGCCCCCGTTCGGGTAACGGTCCGCGGTCACCGCAAGCGTTGTCGGCCACAGGCAGCTTCCAGTGAACCCCGCCGCAATGCACGCGAGCAAGGCCACCGACGCGCTCGGGAAAAACGCGCCAATCCAGAAAAGCACCACCGAAAATCCGCAACCCCACGCCATCATCACAAACGGGTCCATGCGCCGCCCCGCCATGCCCACGATCATGCGCCCGGCGGTCATCGCCACGGAAAACAATAACAGCGACAAGCCGCCGATCCACACGGGATAACCGAGACTCTTTTCCGCGTAGAGCGGCAGCCACTGCGCCATGCCCGCCTCCGTCGCGCCGCCAAGAAAAATCGCCGCCATCGCGACGACAAACCATCCGCGGCGCACCAACTGGCTCATCGGCATGCGCGCTTTTTGGGCGACGGAGTCGCTCCGGGACTTGTCCGCCCCATCGCCAACCATCGACGGAAAACGCAACGGCGCCATCATCACCGCCAGCACGAGCGGCAGCGGCAGCAGGAGCAGGCACGTTCCCGACCAGCCGAGCCCGACGCTCAGCGTCACGGTGCCCACGCCAATTGTCATCACCGCGCCCACGCAATAAAACGAATGCAGCCAGTTGAGCGCCACCGTGCGCCGCTCGGGGTTGAGCACCGACACAATCGGGCTGAGAATCATGTCCGTCATGCCCGCGCCCAGCCCCATCGAAAACAGCGCGCCGCACAACAACCCGTAACCGGGCGCCCACGCCATCGCCGCGAGACTCGCCGCCGTGACGACGTTGCCGAACAACGCAAACAGTTTTGCGCCCCACCGGTCCGCAAGCGGCCCCGTGACAAGAATCCCCGTGACCAGCCCCGAAAAACACCACGCGCTCAAACGCCCGAGCTGTTCCTTTGACAGCCCCGCCTCGCCGCCAAACTCCACACTCAACTCCGTGAGAAACACCGGCAGCAAATTCATGCCGATGGACAACGCCATCATCGACCCGTAGCAAAGCCGGGTGAGAAGTTGCGCGCGCACTGCGGTGCTGGGTTGAAAAGAGGACATCCCGCCAAACTGGAACAATCCCCGTCCGCAATGCAATCACAGCATTTTTACACTCAACGATTCGAACAATCGCGAACCGTTGCGCATCAAGAATGCTTCATCGCCCCCTCCCCCGCCTGCTTGTGACGAGACTGCCCAAAATGGACATGCGACACTCTAATCCGCACACGCCGAAGCAAGGCGACCCGCGTCTAAAAAGATTCCGTAAGCGACCGCAATTCCCGTTATTAAGACCCAGTCTCTTTTTAATGAGAAAAAAAACGCCTTTTTTGAGAACGAAGCCTCGACAAAACGCGTTCCAATTCTTCCCTTGTATCAGCCCGCCGTCCGACCTTTGCCGGAAACCACCGTTCCCGCGCAGTGTCGCCGGCGGGCAAAACCTTTTCTCTGAACCAGCCACCCACATCAAACGATGACTCCCATCGCCAACCTCGTAACATCCTCAATAGGTCGAAAATTCCTCATGGCCCTGACAGGCCTCGTGCTCACCGGCTTCGTCACAGGCCACATGGTGGGCAATTTGCAGATCTTCCTGCATCCCGACCACATCAATGGTTACGCCCACTTCCTCCAGGGACTCGGGCTCGCCCTCTGGGGCGTTCGCGGCTTCCTGCTGCTTTGCGTGGTGATCCACGTTTGGGCGGCCGTCACGCTTTGGGTTGAAAGCAAAAAGGCCCGCGGCCCCGAAAAATACGACCGCAACAAGTGGCTCGCCGCCACCACGGCCTCGCGCTACATGCGCCTCACCGGCCTCGTGGTGCTCGCGTTCATCATCTACCACATCCTGCATTTCACGGTCGGCGTGCAAGGCACGGGCGGCGTGTTCAAGGACGCGCTTCCGCACTGGGTAATGACCGACAACGTCAAGGAATTCGGCATCCCCCTCGCCAACAAGGGCGAGTCCGTCCACGACGTTTACAGCATGGTTTTCCTCGGCTTCATGAACCCGATCGTCGCCGGTTTCTACATGCTCGCCGTCGCCCTCCTCGCCATGCACCTCTGGCACGGTGTCGAGTCGCTCTTCCAAACCCTCGGCTGGCGCAACCACAAATGGTCCTGCCTGCTGCGCGGCATCGTCGGCCTTTTCGCCCTCGTCTATCTGCTCGGCAATCTCGCGATGCCCGGCCTGATCGTCAGCGGAGTCGCCAAACCCGCCGAAGGCACCACCGCCGCCAAGGTCGCCGCACTCCAATGCTCCGCCGGCGCCAGTTGCACGACGCAAACCCCCGCGCAAAAATAACCGACGCACTCCCGCACCACCGAAACCTCACTTCCTAATTCCTAATTTTTAACTCCTAATTTTTTTACCATGGCCAAACTCGAATCCAAGATTCCCACAGGCCCGCTCGCCGACAAGTGGAGCACCTACAAGTCCGAAGCGCTCAAGCTCGTCAACCCCGCCAACAAGCGCAAATACGAAGTCATCGTCGTCGGCGCCGGCCTCGCGGGCGCCTCCGCCGCGGCCACCCTCGCCGAACTCGGCTACAAGGTGAAATGCTTCGTGTTTCACGACACCCCGCGCCGCGCCCACTCCATCGCCGCGCAAGGCGGCATCAACGCCGCGAAAAATTACCAGAACGACGGCGACAGCGTCCACCGCCTCTACTACGACACCATCAAGGGCGGCGACTACCGCTCCCGCGAGGCCAACGTCCACCGCCTCGCCGAAGTGTCCGTCAACATCATCGATCAATGCGTCGCGCAAGGCGTGCCCTTCGCCCGCGAATACGGCGGCCTGCTCGCCAACCGCTCCTTCGGCGGCGCGCAAGTATCGCGCACCTTCTACGCCCGCGGCCAGACCGGCCAGCAACTCCTCCTCGGCGCCTATTCCGCGCTCATGAAGGAGGCCGGACGCGGCGCGGTCGAAGTGCACCCCTTCGAGGAAATGTCCGACCTCGTCGTCATTGAGGGACAGGCCAAGGGCATTATCACCCGCAACCTCGTCTCCGGCGAAATCCGCCGCTGGTCCGCCGACGCCGTCATCCTCGCCACCGGCGGCTACGGCAACGTCTTCAACCTCTCCACCTACGCGCGCGGCTCCAACGCCACCGCCGCCTGGCGCGCCTACAAACGCGGCGCCTGCTTTGCCAATCCCTGCTTCACGCAAATCCACCCCACCTGCATCCCCGTCTCCGGCGATTACCAGTCGAAACTCACCCTCATGTCCGAGTCGCTCCGCAACGACGGACGCATCTGGGTTCCGAAAAACGCCGCCGACTGCGACAAACCCGCCAGCCAAATCCCCGAAGAAGCGCGCGACTACTATCTCGAACGCATCTATCCGAGCTTCGGCAACCTCGCCCCCCGCGACGTCTCCTCGCGCGCGGCGATGCGCATGTGCGACGAAGGCCGCGGCGTCGGCCCCGGCAAGCGCGGCGTTTACCTTGACTTCGCCGACGCCATCCAGCGCCTCACCGAGGACGGCGTGCGCGAACGCTACGGCAACCTCTTCGACATCTACCACGAAATCACCAACGAAAACGCCTACAAACAACCCATGCGCATCTACCCCGCGGTGCACTACACCATGGGCGGCCTCTGGGTTGACTACAACCTCATGTCGAACGTCCCCGGCCTCTTCGTTCTGGGCGAGGCGAACTTCTCCGACCACGGCGCGAACCGCCTCGGCGCCTCCGCGCTCATGCAAGGACTCGCCGACGGCTACTTCGTCATCCCCTACACCATCGGCAATTACCTCGCCACGCAGAAACCCGGCTCCCGTCCGAAAACCGACGCCACCGAGTTCGCGCAAGCCGAGCAAAACGTCCGCGACATCAACGACCGCCTCCTCGGCGCCAACGGCAAGGAACCCGTCTCGCACTTCCACAAGCGCCTCGGCCTCATCATGTGGGAAAACTGCGGCATGGCCCGCACCAAGGAATCGCTCCAGAAGGCGATCAAGCTCATCCCCGAGCTCCGCGCCGAATACTGGCAAAACGTCCGCGTGCCCGGCTCGGGAGCGACCCTCAACCAGTCGCTCGAAAACGCCAGCCGCGTCGCCGACTACATGGAACTGAGCGAACTGATGTGCCGCGACGCCCTCGCCCGCGAGGAAAGCTGCGGCGGCCACTTCCGCGAGGAATACCAATATCCGGACGGCGAATGCAAACGCGACGACGCCAACTTCGGCCACGTCGCCGCCTGGGAATACCAAGGCGACGGCAAGGACCCGCTCCGCAACGTCGAACCGCTCAACTACGAATTCACCCAGATGAGCGTTCGCTCCTACAAATAAGCCAAAAGGGCATACGCACAACCAAACACATTTAACAAACACACTCCCATGGTTGCCGAATCATCCGAAAAAAACATCAACGTGACCCTTCGCGTCTGGCGCCAGGCCGGACCGAACCAGCCCGGCAAGTTCGTCGAGTATCAGGCGAAGAACTGCAACCCGAACATGTCGTTCCTCGAAATGCTCGACGTTGTGAACGACAGCCTCGTCACGCAAGGCGAGGAGCCCATCGCGTTCGCGCACGACTGCCGCGAAGGCATCTGCGGCACCTGCAACCTCGTCATCGACGGCAAGCCGCACGGCCCGCACAAAGCCATCGCCACCTGCCAGACCTACATGCGCAGCTTCGCCGACGGCGCGGTCATCACCGTCGAGCCCTTCCGCGCAAAACCCTTCCCGGTCATCAAGGACCTCATCACCGACCGCAGCGCGTTCGACAAAATCCAGCAGGCCGGCGGCTTCATCAGCGTGCGCACCGGAGCCGGAGCCGACGCCAACGCGACCCCGATCTCGAAGGACAACGCCGACCTCGCCATGGACGCCGCCCAATGCATTGGCTGCGGCGCCTGCGTCGCGGCCTGCAAAAACGCCAGCGCCATGCTCTTCGTCGCGGCCAAAGTCTCGCAGTTCAGCCTCCTCCCGCAAGGCCAGCCCGAGCGCGACCGCCGCGTGCTCGCCATGGTCGCCAAGATGGACGAACTCGGCTTCGGAAGCTGCACCAACCAATACGAATGCAGCGCCGCGTGCCCGAAGCTCATCAGCCACGACTTCATAGCCCGCATGAACCGCGACTACATCAAGGCGACGATCCGCCAGACCTTCAAACCGAAGAGCAACGCCGTCGCCGGCGGCGCATAAAGACGTGGCGCAGACTGCCAATTTTCCAACCAACCAAAAGCGCGCCAATCACCGGCGCGCTTTTTTTATTTTCACTTCCCGGCCTTCAGTGCCTCGTTCACGTATTTCTCAAACACGCCGTAAAGCCCGCTTTCTCTCAACGGCTGCTTGGTAGCCATGCCGTCGCGACTCATGCCGCTGTCCTCCAGAATCTCGATGAAGAGGATTTGGATTGCAGTGGTGTTGTCCGGCGCGACACCGAAGCGCACGCTGGCGCTCATCTGACGCGCCGCGCGCCCCATGTCGCCCGAGCTGATCGCACTGATGGCCTCGATTTTTTTCTGCGCAACCCCGCTGCTCGTGATCTTGTAGCCCATCTGGACAAGCGCGGAGCGGGCCGCGGCAAACGCGGCATCTTGGTCAGTTTCAACAATGACGTCGTGGTAGGTGGGATTGATGTGCTCGCGAAGGTTTGCGATATTGGACTTGCAACCGGCGGCCAAAAGGAGCGCAAGCGCTGTGAGGAACAAGCTGATTTGTTTCATATAAAAATTATGCGTTGGTTTATGTCGGGCAATTTTCAGGCGGGCTGTTGTTGAGAGATGCAGTGCAAGGTGCCGAGCCCCCAGATGAGCTCGTAGCAATCGACGGGGACGATTTCGCGGTCCGGGAAACAACCGGCAATGATTTCGCATGCCGCGCCGTCGCGCTTGGGCTGGCGGAAAGTGGGCACGAGCACGGCGTCGTTTATGATGAGAAAATTCGCATAGCTCGCCGGGACGCGCTGGCCTTGAAACGCGAAGGGCTTCGGCATGGGCAGCTCGACGATGTCGAACTTTTTGCCCGACGGCGTGCGCATGGAGCGCAGGCGCTCGGTGTTTTCCGCGAGGATGGCGTGATTGGCGTCGCGATTGTTTGGCTCGACCACGGTGATGAAGCCGTTGGGTTTGTAGAAACGCGTGATGTCGTCGATGTGTCCGTCGGTGTCGTCGCCGACAATGCCGTCGCCCACCCAGAGGATCGTGCTCACGCCAAGGTAGTCGCGGAGGTTTTGCTCGATCTGCTCGCGCGTGAGCTGCGGGTTGCGGTTTTTGTTGAGCAGGCATTGCTCGCTGGTGAGGAGCATGCCATTGCCGTTGACATCAATCGAACCGCCTTCGAGAACGACGTTTTTTACGAAACGGCGCATCTTGAGTTTTTTCGCGACGAGCGGCGGGATGGTGTTGTCGAGATCGTAGGGCGGATATTTGCCGCCCCAGGCGTTGTGCATCCAGTCGGTGACGGCGACTTCGCCCGTGCGGTCGTTTTTCACGAAAATCGGCCCGTGATCGCGGCACCATGCGTCATTGGTCGGGTGATTGTAGAAGAACACGCGCGACATGTCGGCTCCGGCGCGGTCGCAGAGTTTTTTCGCGCGCGACTGGAGTGCGGCGGCGCAGTTGATGCGGACGTTTTCGCGATAGCTGATGTGAGCGACGATTTGCGCAAAGACGTAGGGGATGGGGCGGAATTGTCCGGGCCACGACGCGCGTTTGTGCGGCCACGAAAGCCAGACGGCATCCTGCGGTTCCCACTCGGCAGGCATGCGGAAACCGAGGGCGGCAGGCGTCGCTGCCACGGAGGAGACGGCGCGTTGTTTGGAGTTTGGTGTTTGATGTTTTGAGTTTTTGCTCACGGCGGCTGAATTGCTTTTCGACAATGCTTTGGCGCGTTTGTGCGAATGGCGACACAAGAATCTGCGCGGCGGCACAGCGGCCTCGCGCATCCGGCGCAAACGCCGTCACGCTTCACAATAAATCCGCCGCCAGCTCCGCGAGCTTGGAGCGTTCGCCCTTGGTCAGCGTCACGTGCGCGGCGAGCGACTGGCCGCGCATCCGGTTGTGACAATAGACAAGGCCGTTGCTGCGCGAATCCACATACGGGTTGTCAATCTGCGCCGGATCGCCGATGAGCACGATTTTAGATCCTTCCGCAATGCGGGTGATCACCGTTTTCACCTCGTGCGGCGTGAGTTGCTGCGCCTCGTCCAATATGAAAAAGCGCCTCGCAATCGAACGCCCGCGGATGAAGCACAGTGCCTCGATTTCAACCATGCCGTTGCGAATCAGGCGCTCGTAGGGTTTTATTATTCCGGCGGTCGCGCCGCCGCCATTTCCGCTTCCGCCGCCGGAAGCGCCCGCAGTCTGCGCAACAGGTGACATCTCCATCGCGTGGGCGCGGGCGTCGTGCTTAGTCTTCTTTTTCTTTGAGACTTTTTTCACCGCAAACTGCGGATCCTTCGGCGGCTTCGAGGGGATGAGCACTTCGAGCGCGTCGAAATACGGCTGGAGCCACGGTTTCATTTTTTCCTCAAGGTCGCCGGGCAGAAACCCGATCTCCTTGCCGACGGCAATCACGGGACGCGAAATCGAGACGCCGTCGTAGCGCGAGCAGGCGTCCTGCGTTTGATGCAGCGCGCACGCGATCGAAAGCAGCGTCTTGCCGGTGCCCGCCTTGCCGAAGCAGGTGACAACCGAGACCGAATCATCAAGCAGCGCATCCATGAGAAACTGTTGTTCGAGATTGCGCGGGCGGATCGGAATGCCGCCGGGTGCGCGCACGCTTTCGGGAATGCGCAGGCGTCCAACCGCGCACGAGCCGTCGGCCTCCACACCCGCCACGCGCGCGGGCATGGTTTTGTCCACCTCGGAGCGCAGCAGCACATAGTCGTTGAGGGCAAGTCCGCGCGACGCCTCGGCGCCCAGATCGAACCGGCCCTCCGAGCAGAACCGTTGCATTTCATAAATAGTGACGGGGATCTCGCGATATGCGTCCTCGCGCGCCTCGGCGTCGGCCTCGGGCACCTTGTCGTTGAGATAATCTTGCGACTCCAGCCCGACGGCGCGCGCCTTGAGCTGCACGTTCACGTCCTTCGTCACAAGGATCACCGGCGGCGGAAACTGCTCCTGCACATACAGCGCGCAGGCGATGATTCGGTTGTCCTTCTTGGACAGGTCGGGAAGCACGGCCTGCAAGCGCAGCATCGCCGGATTCGCCCCCGCAAAGTGCTGGTCGACCATGTAGTGGTTTATGATCACGAACAACGAGCCTCCATTTCGCAATCGCACGCCCTCGTTCATCGAACGCGCATCCGGCAGCAACTCCTGCAGGATTCTATGAACTCGGCGCGCATTGCGCCCGCGCTCGGTCGATTGCTCAGTCTTGATGGTGTCCAGTTCCTCCAAAACCTCCACGGGAATGACGAGGTTGTTGTCCTCAAACTTGAAGATCGACTGCGGATCGTGCAGGAGGACGTTGGTATCCAAAACGAAGGTTTTAGCCCTCGTCTTGGGCTCCTTGAGCAACTGTGATTTTGGGGCTTTCGCCCGGCTCAGGCTTTCCATTGGTGTGGATAAGATGCGAAAAAGTCAGCACAGGTGCGCGCATTTGTCGAACGCGGAATTGATTTTTCAAAAAAAGAGGCGGCCCGCCTACCCCTAAGCGGACCGCCATTGCTTTCTTTGTTACCCCAAATCTCCCGCTATGCGGGAGAAATCTGAACTACCTACGCAGAGTAAGACGCGGCCTCTCCAAAAAGGATTCAAAAAAATTAAAGATTTTTTTCGCGGCCTCAAACAATCGTCTCAAACGCTCGTTTGAACACTTTTTTCACATTCTCACGGCGCGGGCAAAAAAAGAGGGCGGCCCGCCTACCCCTAAGCGGACCGCCCATTGCTTTCTTTGTTACCCCAAATCTCCCGCTATGCGGGAGAAATCTGAACTACCTACGCAGAGTAAGACGCAGCCTCCCGCAAAATGTTTCAAAATAATCCGGCGCTTTTTCCAAAAAACTCAAACACTCGTTTGAACGGCCCGACAAACCTTTTGACACAAAGAAACAGCAGCCGGTATTAATTAATTTATAATCAATTAATTACGATGCTTAATCCTTCGACTCCCATCAGCGGCTCGAATCATTTAAATGCCAATTAGTCCGCGCTCCGCGCATGAGTTTAACATAGTTTTTAAACTAAAACTGAGCGTCATCGCGCCACAAAGTGAACTGATCCCCGGCTTTTTTCTTCTTCGGTCGCGGCTCCGTCCAGATGAGTATCAAGTATTCCGCCAGGTTGCGCATGCTCATGCCGGTCGAAACATCCTCCAGTTGCCTCACCACGCGGGCGCGCTCGACAAGATAGGCGCGCAATTCCCTGCCCAAAGCCTCCGCCGTCAGATAATCGTCGGGCTGCGCGGCGGCCACGCTGCGAACCTTTTGCTCCCAGTAGGATTTTTCCTCGGGGTTTGCCCGTATGTAGTCGAGAAGCTGTTGTTCGCCTTGATTCAATGCCATGCGCGCAAACTTGCGAGGCCTTGCAACAAAAACAACCGCAAAACGGAGCGGTAATCACCGGGCGCCGCCCCGATCACTCCCCCTGCCGGACAGGGCAGACGAGCGTCGCCACGGTGCCGCCGCCCTCGCGGTCGGCCAGGGTCAAGTCGCCGCCGAGCGTGCGCAACGTGTGCCTCGCGATGCTCAGGCCCATGCCCACGCCGACGTTTTGTTTTGTGCTCACAAAAGGCTCGAACATGTGGTCGCGGATTTCCGGCGAAATGCCCCGCCCCTGATCCTCGACGCTGATCTGAAACGCATCCCCGCCGTGCGCCAGTTTTGCAAGGCTGGTTGCAATCGTAATCGGACGCGCACTTGCACCGTCCGCATCCGCGCCGGGCAACCCGTAACTTTCCCATGCGTTGACCAGCAGCTTGCCCAAAACATCCTCGAACGACTCCACGTGCACATCGACCTCCAAGTCGCCCAGCGGATTCGAAACAGCCACCGGCGCGGTGATTCCAAACGCGTCCTGATAACGCGCGATGCTGTTTCCGATGAGCGCTTGCAGGGGAACGCGGGTCGCCGGCGGACGCGTCCTCACAACAAGCTGGTTGAGTTGCTTGATAACCCCGGCGATGCGCTTCACCGCGCTCTCGACATTGGCCGCGTTGCCCTTGACGAGCTCCGGCTTGTTATACTGGAGCTTCATCAAATCGACGTAGCCGAGCACCACGGCGAGCATGTTGTTCAGATTGTGCGCGATGCCCTGCGTAACCGCGCCGATCAACGCCGCGCGCCGCGCCTCGGCCAGGCGCTTTTGCAAATCAGCCATCTCGCGGTTTATGCTGATGAGGCGCAGTTGGGTGCGCACGCGCGCCACCATCTCGTCGAGGTCAACCGGCTTTGTGATGTAATCGACCGCGCCCATCGAAAGCCCCTCGATCTTGTGTTCGCGCGCGCCGCGCGCCGTGACAAAAATAACGGGGATGGCGCGCGTGCCCTCCGCCGCCTGCAAGCGCCGGCAGACCTCGATGCCGTCCATGTCGGGCATCATGACATCGAGCAAAATCAACGAAGGTCGCGCCCGCGCCACCACATCAAGCGCCTCCTGCCCGGAATGGGCGGTCGCCACCTGCAGCCCCTCGCGCTCGAGCTTGCGCTTGAGCAGCTGGACGTTGACCGGCTGGTCGTCGACAACGAGGATTTTTTCACGGGTAAAAGAATTCATGCGCTGGAAGGTTTCGGGTTTTCCCGCGCGCCGTGCATCCAGAATGCCTGGCGGACGGGAAAGTAGGTTCGATGCTCAAATTGACTCCAACCGGCGCGGCGCGCGAGTTCGCAAATTTCGTTTTCCGTGAACGCGCGGCGCACCGACAGGCGCGAATCGTATTTCATCATGGCGCGCCGATAAACCGTCGCCGTGAGCAGCCAGATCGCAAAACGCCCCTTCCAGCAACGCAGCAAGTCGGAGACAAGCACGCTCCCCCGCGACGCTTCGCGGCAAAGCCGGAGCACGCGCACGGCGTCGTCCTCGCTGAAATGGTGCAACGCCTGGGAACAGATCACGACATCATAGGCGCCGCCGCCGGGCTCGAACTTTAATATGTCGGCCTCGATGTAGTTGATTTCTGGATACGCCGTGCTTCGCTTGCGGGCGATGCCGATTGTGAGCGGGTTAAAGTCCACCGCGTCGATCCGCACCTTGATGCCTTGCGCCCGCGCCCAATCGGCAATCATGCGCGGAATATCGCCCGAAGCCGTGGCGAGATCGAGAATGCGGTATTGGGTTTCAGGCGCGGAAAGATTTTCGGATTTGCGAATCCAGAGCGGAAGGAACTGCTGGATGATTTCGTGCCCGCCAAACCTCGCGTTCAGGCTTTCAAGATCGTCGAGGTCTTTTTCGAGCGCGGTCGCATCGCCGCTCTGCGTGACGTCCATCAACTCGGGAATGTCTGGCGAAAAAAAGCGGCGCATGGATTCGTCTTCGTTTTTTTCAACGCGCCAACTTGGGATATTCGCGTATTTGAGCCGACGTATAAACACGCCCGGCCTCGCTGTCACGAAGTCCGGCTTCGATCCGTTCCCTCACTTCCCTCTCTTCAATCGACAGATCGCGTGTCGGAACGGCGGTTTGGCAAACTGCCGCTTTTGCTCGAAGCTTACTGCCGGGCGCGACTTCGTCGCGTCGGGCGACCTGGAGATCGCCCCTCCGCGCGCACGCATTTTTTGCACGGCCTGTCATTTCTTCTGCGACAGCCTCCATGCTTTCACGGTGTTGCTCATGAGCATTGCGACGGTCATCGGGCCGACGCCGCCGGGCACGGGCGTGATCTGGCTGCACAGCGGCGCGACGCTCGCGAAGGCAACGTCGCCGGTGAGCCGGTAGCCGGTTTTTTTCGTGGCGTCGGGAACGCGGTTGATGCCCACGTCGATCACCACGGCGCCGGGCTTGACCATGTCGGCGGTGACGAACTCCGCGCGGCCAATCGCCGCGATGAGCACGTCGGCCTGGCGCGTGATTTCGGGAAGGTTCGCCGTCTGCGAATGGCAAATGGTGACGGTGCCGTTGGCGCCGGCTTTTTTCTGGAGGGCGAGAAGCGCGACGGGTTTGCCGACAATGAGCGAGCGGCCGAGCACAACGACGTGCCTGCCCTTCAGGTCCACGCCGGAGCGCGCGAGCATTTCCATAATGCCGGCGGGCGTGCAGGCCACAAAGCCGGTGGGGTCCTCCTGCGCGACTTTGCCGAGGTTGATGGTGTTAAAACCATCGACATCCTTCTCGGGCGAAACGCGCCGGAACACCGCGACCTCGTCGATGTGCCCGGGAAGCGGCGATTGCACAAGAATGCCATCGACTTCCGGATCGGCGTTGAGCTGGTCGATCAGCGCGAAAAGCTCGTCCTGAGAAATGGTGACCGGCGGCAAAATCACGCGGCTGGTGATTCCTATTTCGGCGGATGTCTTTTCCTTTTTGCGCACATAGGAGATCGACGCGGGATCGTCGCCCACGCGCACGAGCGCGATGCAGGGTTTGCGTCCGTCGATGGCGAACACCTCGGCCTTGAGTTCGGCGATGATGGTTTGAGCGATTTGGTTTCCGTCGATCAGTTTCATAAAATTTTGGATTTTCGATTTTCAATTTTGGATTGGGGGCGTTCCCGCGCCATTGGATTTTCCCCGGACGCTGGCGCGATCCGAAATCGAAAATCCGGAACCCAAGATTTCCTCACTTTGCCTGCAGCGTCTCGGCCTTGATCACAATATCCTGGGTGTTGGGAACGCCCGCGATGGAGCCGTTCACAACCACGGTGCGCCCGATGTAGGTTTCAAATTGCTCGGTCACGACGATCTTGCTCAGGTCGAGGTAGGCGAGGCGCGTGCCGTCCGCGGCGGTGAGTTGAAACTCATACGGGCGGCGAGGCATGAAGGCGCGGCGTGTCGACGCAAAAGTGCCCTCAAACGTGCGCGGCACCGCGGCGCTGCCGGCATCGGCCGGCTTGGCCTCGTAAGTGCGCCCGCCGCCCATCGGCGTGGGCGCGGTCGTGGATGCGGTTGTCGTCGTGGTTGCCGCGCCGGAACGGGTTTGTTGTTGCGGCAATTGAGCGCCGCCCTGCGTGGAAACGGAAAGCGGACGCTGATCCTTGGGCGCGGCGGTCTGGTGCGGCGCGTAGGGAACGGTCCCGGCTTGTTGCACGCCTTGCGTCTCCGCGGGCGCGGGCGAGGGCGGAGCGGCTGGCGGCGGCGTTGTTTCCGGCGCGGGCGCGGGCACCGCCGGTGCGGTTGCGGGAGGCGTGGGCGCGTCTGTGTTAATGTAGCCGGTCGATTTTTTGATGATGTGCATCTGCACCCATTTGCCTTGGATGCCGCGCAATTCCGTGATGTCGCCCGCGGCCATCGTGCCGAGGGACGCGGCATCGAGCTTGGGCTCGGCGCGCAATGTGACGCCGGGTTTCACGTCGAGCTCCTTGTTCAGCTCGCTGTCGCGCACCCACACATCGAGCGCGGCGGTGATGGAGATCGCCTGCCAGCCTTCGGGCAGGGCGACCGCGGAGGCCGCGGTGGCGGGCGAGGGCTCGTCGCCGGCTTTCAGGGTGAGCATAACCGGCGCGGCATAATCGGGGCTGGCATGGACGGGCGTGTCGCCGGCAAGCGGCGCGGCATTGAGCGCGGCGGCAAACGCCGCGCATAGTGCGGGGATGAAGACGAGGCGCGTGATGTGTTTCATTGTTTTTTACTCCTTGAAGGCCGGTTTTTGAGGGGCGTTTTTTTGCTTTTTTCCGCGGCGGGCGCGGGAATCTTGAAAAGTTTTTCGATTTCGCGCGGCGTGAGCGGCTTGACCGCGCGCACCGGAATTCCCTTCAGCGGAAACGCGCCGATTTGATAGCGTTTGAGACGTTTCACGTCGAAGCCGAGCGTGGAAAAGAGGAGGCGGATTTCGCGTTTTTTTCCGTGGTGCATCTGCACGTCGAGCTGCGCGGAATCCCCGGCGGAGTTGGGCGCGAGAAACCGGACGCGCTCGACCTTGAGCCGCTCACCCTCGTAAACGATGCCCTTGGTGAGCAGATTTTTTTTCGCGGCGGGAAAAGGTTTTTTGAGCAACACGAGGTAGTGCTTCACGACCACGTTGCTCGGATGCATGAGCCGGTGCGCGAGGTCCCCGTCGGTGGTGAGGATGACAAGCCCCTCGCTGTCCTTGTCGAGACGGCCCGCGCAGAAAAAGCGGTGCTTGGAAAACTCGCGCGGAAGCACGGTGAATATCGTGTCGGCGTCGTGCGGGTCGTAGTTGGAGCAGATGAGGCCGCGCGGCTTGTGCACGGCGAGCGTGACGCGCGGCGAGGCGGCGACGCGGATGGTCGAGCCGGAGACGGTGACTTTGTCCACGCCGGGCGTGATGCGCTGGCCGATGGTGGCGCAGGCGCCGTTGACCCACACTTCGCCCTCGCGAATGAGCGTTTCCGCGGCGCGCCGCGAACACACGCCGGCATCGGCGATGTATTTCTGGATGCGTATGGTCTCGGTGGCGTCGCTCATATCTTGGTGCAAGGCCGCATTGCGACGCAATTTGACGGGCGACGCAAGCCCTTGCACATTTCGCGCGTCATTATTGCCCCAGCAGATTTTCCCTCAAAAACAGAATCGTTGTCAGGAACTGGTAGTCGATGTTGGCCTTTTTCTTGAAGCCGTGGCCCTCGTCATTGGCCATGAGATACCAGACTTGGTTGCCCTGGGCGCGGAGCGCGGCAAGAACTTGCTCCGCCTCGGAGGCGGGCACGCGCGGATCGTTTTTGCCCTGCACGATGAGCATGGGCTTTTTGATTTTCGAGATGCTCGTGGTGGGCGAAACTTGCTCAAGGAACGCATGCATCCTTGGGTCGCGCTCGTCGCCGTATTCGGCGCGGCGCAGATCGCGGCGGTAGTCCTGTGTGTTTTTCAGGAATGTGAGGAAGTTCGAAATGCCCACGACATCGATGCCGCAGCGCATGCGGTCGCCGTAGTGAATCATCGTCGAGAGCGACATGAACCCGCCGTAACTGCCGCCGGTCACGGCCATGCGCCCGGCGTCGAGGCGCGAGTCGGCCTTGAGCGCGTCGAGCAGCGCGCCGATGTCCTTCACCGAGTCCGCGCGCTTGTAACCGTTGTCGAGCGAAACAAAGGTCTTCCCGTAGCCGCTCGACCCGCGGACGTTTGGATACACGATGGCGATGCCGAGCTCGTTGAGATAATAATTGTTCTGCGCCAGGAAGCGCGGACGAAACTGCGACTCGGGGCCGCCGTGGATGTTGATGAGCACGGGACGCGGGCCGGGAAACTTTTTTGAGTCGGGCAGGTAGAGAAACGCCGAGATTTCAAGCCCGTCAAAACTCTTGAACGAAATCAGCCGCGGCTCGACAAACGCGCCCGCGTCCAAGCCGCCCGTCTCGCTTTCCGTCCAGCGCTCAAGCGCGCCGGTCGCGAGGTTGATCGAATAGGTGTCGGCGGGACTGCGCGCGGAGGTGAGCGTGAACGCAAAATCGACGCCATTCGCATGCCACTCCATCGAGCCGATTACTCCCGCGGGAATTCGCGGCGCGGGCAGCTCGCGGCCTGTTTCCAAATCGAGAAAATGCAGCGTGCTCACACCGGCCTCGTTGACCGCGTAGGCGAGCTTTTTGCCGTCGGGCGTTTGCTCGAACCTCTCAACATCCCAACGCAGCCCCCGCGTGAGCGGCGTGATCGCGCGCGTGGCGAGATCGTAGCGCACAAGCGTCATGAACTCCGAGCCGGTGTCGGTGATTGCAATGATCGACTTTCCATCGCGCGCGAATTGCGCGCCCGCCCAGGAAGCCCTCGCGACGCCTTCGCCGGCGGGCGTGACGAGTTCCATTTTCCCACTGGCAACATCGACCACGTAGTAGCGGCTTTCGTTGATCGAAATATATTCGCGCACGAGCAGCCATTTGTCGTCAAACGACCATCCGCCCGCGCGCCATCCCCCGCCCTTCATTTGCGCGAGCATGCGATCCGTGCGCGCGGGATCGGCGGGGTCCATGATGTAAACGTCATTGTCGGCGCCATTGCGGCGCGTGGAGGTGTAGGCGATGCGGTCGCCACGGTGCGACCAGACGCCGCCGCCGTTGCGCGATTTGCCGTCGGTCAAAAGCGTGATGCGCCCGTCGGAATCATAACGATAAAGCTGATAAAATTCACCGCCGCCCCTGTCCTGGCTGAAAAGGATGTAGTCGCCCGTTTTCGGATGATACGAAGCGCCGGCCACCGGCTCGGAAAGAAAGGTGAGCTGCTTGCGCTGGCCGAGCGGGTTGCGCACGAGGTGCAGTTGCGCGGACTCGGCAAAGCGCGTGGTGACGAGCAACTCGCGCCGCACCGGATGCCAGCCGTTGAACACGGCCGAGCGAAACTCCAGATACCGCGAAACATCCCTCCTTAACTCGGACGGGATCGCCGGAATGCCATCGGCAACAAGATTCGCGGGCACTCGCGCGACCAGCGGCAAGCCCGCAAACACCGGCAAAAGGACAAGGGCAAGGACAACGGCAAAGAAAGGTTTTTTCATGCGCAAATGTTGGCCGTCCAAAAAGCGGCGTGGCAACGGAAAAGGCGGATGAATACAGAATACAGGAGTCGGACGTCGAAACGAAGAAGATGCCCGCGACGCGGATGTTACCCGCAAGACTAGTCCGCGCCGCGCCAAGTGAACGCATGGCACAACGCCACGCCCGCGGCATCGGCTTCGTCGTAGGCGAGCTGACGCCCGTGGCCGAGCATGCCCATGACGGTGCGCGCCATTTGCTCCTTGCTCGCGCGGCCCGCGCCGACAACGGCCTGCTTTACGCGCAACGGCGGATATTCAAAAATCGGCAGCTCGTGCAATGCCGCCGCGGCGATTGCCGCGCCGCGCGCCGCGCCGAGGATTTGCGCGGTCTGGAAATTCTGCACGTAGATTGTCTGCTCAAGCGCGACATGACGCACCGGCACGGTCGATTCGGTTATGAATGAGGTTACCGCGCGGTGAATCTCGGCGAGCGCGACGGGCATTGGCAGTTTTGACTTCACCGTGACCGTCCGGCAGCGCAGGAGCACGGGCGCGCATTTGGGCGCAAACTCAATCAACGCGAGGCCGGTGCCGCGCAAACTTGGGTCGATGCCGAGGATGCATCCGGCATAGGGCGCGCGAGTAAGCGCAAAATCACCGCGCGTAACCTCGTCCGTCGGGGAAAGTTTCCCCGACAGCTTTGCCGCCCACATTTGCCTGACTGTCATGCGCGCCATGATTGGGAAAACAAAACCACCATCTGGCGCAAACTGCCAAGTCCGCATTTTAACGAACAACGCGCGAAATCCTTAATCACGGCCGGTTGCCACCCACTTGCCCAAGAGCATGGGCAACAAAATCAAGAAGCTCCCGTAGCAGTCGCAAAGCAGAGAGACCGCCTAAATATCCACTTCACCCGGTTTGTTCCTGGCAATGCTCACAAAGCCCCCGGGGCACCCTGCTGTTTCTGCAAAGCTCGAAGCGCCTTGTAGCCCATGCAGAGGCAGACGACGGCGACGATGTGGAAAATAATTCCCACCATGGATTCCGCGCCGGTCAGTGCGACCAGCAGAAGCGTGTCGAGCGTGAGCGCGATGATCCCAACAATGAATGCCCACGCCTGATGTTTCGCCGCGGCGTAACCCAGGCCGACGAGACAACCGACCGCGCTGATAGTGGTAATCGCACCCGCAGTCGTGCCAAGCGCGCCAAATTGCAGGCCGATGGCGTAGATCAATTCGGTGATCCCAAGCCCGATCGCAAAGCGCCATGTCGCCTCCGTGTGCGCGAGCAAAACATTTATGCCCGACAACCCCGCAACCCAATACAACCAATGCGCGCCCGATTTGATTTTTTTCAACAACTCCGCATCGAATGGCGCGAGGTCGGGTTGCGGAATAGGAGGCGGTGAGGTTGCAACATCAGACTCCATGGGCACTCCGGATGCCGCAGCCGGCGCAGTTGACACCTGGTTCTTTTGAATGGCGTCGATGAGAGCCGCACGGAATGAGTCAAAGTCCAAATCGCCCGCGGTTGGATGCGTGAGATCGAACAACAGCGCGCCATGCTCGTCCTTGAATGTCTCCACATCGCGCACTTTTAGCGCTTGAAAAAACGCGAGAACAAAAGGGACGGCGAGTGCCAGCGCCACCACCAAAATCCATGTCGGATTCACGGAAAAAATCACATTCACGTTCACGCCGATGACTGCAATCAGGAGCAGCACCGAGGCGCTTCCTTTCAGCACCTTGGGGCTTCGTCCCTTGACGCGCATTGAAGGGAGCGACACCCGGACAAGTTCGATCGTTGTCGCGGATTTCTTTTTGTCGTTTGTGAATGTCTCAACAGTGAGCGTGCCGTCCCTGAGTTCGAAGATTCTGTGTGAGCCAAAGAAAGGGGGTTCAGTATAAATGGAAGATGCGGACATGGGGAATGCGTTTGTTTGTTGGAGGCCAGGGCAACACGAAAACTAGATCATGAATACGCGGGCGCAAGGCAAGTGTATCTTAGAATACGCGCCCCTCCCGAATCCCGCCATTTCCCGCCATTGACGCTTGCGCGCATTTTCCGCACAGTCGCCGTTTTTCATTTTCCAATGGCCACGAACTGCACCGATTACGACTTCTCCCAAATTGAGCCGCACTGGCAGAAAATCTGGGACGAAAACAAAACCTTCCGCACCTCCAACGACACGTCGAAACCCAAGTTCTACGTGCTCGACATGTTTCCGTATCCGTCCGGCAGCGGCCTCCACATCGGACACCCCGAGGGCTACACCGCCACCGATATCATCACCCGCGCCAGGCGCGCCCAGGGGCAAAACGTCCTGCACCCGATCGGCTGGGACGCGTTCGGCCTGCCCGCCGAGCAGCACGCGGTGAAAACCGGCGCGCATCCCGCCACCAACACGCAGGCCAACATCACCGCCTTCCGCCGCCAGCTCAAAGCGCTCGGTTTCGCCTACGACTGGGACCGCCAGGTCGACACCACCGACCCGAAATACTACAAGTGGACGCAGTGGATTTTCCTCCAGCTCTTCAAGCGCGGCCTCGCCTACGTCGACGAGCGCCCCGTGTGGTGGTGCCCCGAATTGCGCACCGTGCTCGCCAACGAGGAGGTCATCGACGGCAAATCCGAGGTCGGCAAATTCCCCGTCGAACGCCGCAATCTCCGCCAATGGGTGCTCCGCATCACCGCCTACGCCGAGCGCCTCCTCGCCGATCTCGCGCATGTTGACTGGCCCGACTCCACCAAGCGCATGCAGGAGGCGTGGATCGGTCGCAGCGAGGGCGCGGAAATAGTTTTCTCGCTCGAACCCGGCACGCCCGCCGACGCCGCGTCGCCCGGGGGCCTGAAGGTTTTCACCACGCGCCCCGACACGCTCTACGGCGCCACCTACATGGTCATCGCGCCCGAGCACCCGCTCGTCGACGCGCTCACCACGCCCGAAAACCGCGACGCCGTCGCCGCCTATCGCAAGCAGGCCGCCGCCAAATCCGACCTCGACCGCACCGACCTCGCCAAGGACAAGTCCGGCATCTTCTCCGGCTCCCACGCGATCAACCCCGTCAACGGCGCGCGCATCCCGATCTGGATCGCCGACTACGTGCTCATGGGTTACGGCACCGGCGCGATCATGGCCGTGCCCGCGCACGACCATCGCGACTGGGAGTTCGCCAAGAAATTCGCGCTTCCCATCATCCCCGTCGTGCAACCGCCCGCCGGCGTGGAAGTCGATCTCGAAAAAGCCTCCTTCGAGGCCGACGGCACCATGGTCAACTCCGCCGAGTTCGACGGCCTGCCCGTCGGGGAGGCGAAGAAAAAAATCACCGCCAAGCTCGCCGCGCAAAATCGCGGCAAACCCACCGTGAACTACAAGCTGCGCGACTGGCTCTTCTCGCGCCAGCGTTACTGGGGCGAGCCGTTTCCCATCGTGTGGGTGAGCGAGGCCGATTACAAAAAAGCCGCCGCCACTCGCGCCGCCGACCTGCCGCCGCAACCAGTGACATATAAGGAGTCAGAAGTCAGGAGTCAGGAGTCAGGAGTCAATCCCTCCGGCAGCGAAGCGGCTGCTGATCTACCCGCTACTAATCCGCAGACTTGGTATGCGCTCCCGCTCCCCGAGAGCGCGCTCCCGCTCACGCTGCCCGAAATCCAAAACTACCTCCCCAGCGGCACCGGCGAAAGCCCGCTCGCCAACGCGTCCGACTGGCTCGAAATCTGGTTCAACACCGCCACCGGCGAGGCCGTTCCCGCCACGCAGCCCAAGCCCGACGGCGACAACTGGGCGCGCGCGCGCCGCGAGACAAACACCATGCCGCAATGGGCCGGCTCCTGCTGGTATTACCTGCGCTATCTCGACCCGCAAAACGAAAACGCCATCGCCGATCCCGCGCTCCTCAAATACTGGGGCGTGCCCGATCTCTACGTCGGCGGCGCGGAGCACGCCGTGCTCCACCTCCTCTACGCGCGCTTCTGGCACAAGGTGCTTTTCGACATCGGCGTCGTTCCGCAAAACGAACCCTTCACGAAACTTTTTCACCAAGGAATCATCCTCGGCGAGGACGGCGAAAAAATGTCCAAGAGCCGCGGCAACACCGTCAACCCCGACGACATCATCAAGACGCACGGCGCCGATTCGCTCCGCCTCTATTTGATGTTCCTCGGCCCGCTCGAGGCGATGAAACCCTGGAACCCGCAAGGCATCGAGGGCGTGCACCGCTTCCTGCAAAAAGTCTGGCGCGAAGTCATCTCGCGCGAAGGCGGCATCAACCCGAAAAT
This sequence comes from Ereboglobus sp. PH5-10, assembly GCF_029504735.1. Classification (GTDB taxonomy): domain Bacteria; phylum Verrucomicrobiota; class Verrucomicrobiia; order Opitutales; family Opitutaceae; genus Ereboglobus. Next base: position 188,496 of record NZ_JAQFIP010000004.1, read on the forward strand.
CTCCGCTGACGCGAAGGACAGCGACGAACTCGTCAAACTCCTCCACGAAACAATCAAGAAAGTCACCGACGACATCGAGGGCCTGCGTTTCAACACGGCGATCTCGGCGATGATGATCTTCAGCAACGCGCTCCAAAAAGCGCCCGCCGTGAGCACCGCGACCGTCCGCGCCTTCATTCAACTCCTCGCGCCCTTCGCCCCTCACATGACGGCGGAACTCTGGTCGCGCCTCGGCGAAACCGGCCCCGTGCTCGAAGCCCCGTGGCCGAAATACGATCCCGCGAAACTCGTGGTGACGGAGCAAAAAATCGTCATCCAAGTGAACGGCAAAAAACGCGGCGAAATCATGCTCCCCGTCGGCGCGACGCAAGACACCGCCCTGGCCGCCGCCAGGGAAAACCCCGACGCGCAACCGCACCTCGCCGGCAAGGAAATCAAAAAAGTAATCTACGTCCCCGGCCGAATTCTGAATCTCGTCGTCGGGTAAAAGGTAGGGCGAAGCCTCCGGCTGAGCCGAAACCGCTAAATGGCTTGCATGTCGAACGGCTCAGCCGGAGGCTTCGCCCTACCCAAAACAAGCCATGAACGCGCTGCCCCAACGCAAACCCCTCGGTCACGAAATTCCGTCTTGGGTGCGTGATGGTGAAATTTATTTTATAACCATCTGTGCCGAAAACCGCGCAGCCCGCCCGCTCATCCAAGGCACCATCGCTCACAATTTACTCGAAAGCGTCGCCTACCTGAATGACCACGACCAATGGTTCGCGCGATTGTTCCTGGTCATGCCCGACCATGTTCACGGGTTGATTTCATTTCGCGCTGACAATTCCATGCCGCGTCGCATCACCGCGTGGAAAAGTTTCACGACGAAACAGTTTGGCGTGAAATGGCAGGATCGTTTTTTTGACCATAGATTACGGCGGGATGAATCGTTGGATGAAAAAGCGCATTACATTCGCATGAATCCAGTTCGCGCAGGCTTGGTCGATGCTCCTGAAAAATGGCCGCATGTCCTGGATGGATACAAACGACTCGGGTAGGGCGAACCGTCCCGGTGAGCCGCGGGCACCGCACGTAACTCGAACCGTTCCGGCTCACCCGGAGGGTTCGCCCTACCTCAATAATCCGCGCATCAACTCACATATTTCTGCACGATCGGGATTCTTCGGCCCGTGCCGAAGGCGAGCGGGGTGATTTTCAGGCCGGGGGCGGCTTGCTTGCGCTTGTATTCGTTGAGGTCGATTTTGCGGATGATGTCGTTCACCACGGCGGCGTCGAATCCGCGCGCGATCAATTCGCGGCGGCTTTCGCCTTCCTCGACGTAACCTTGTATCAACGCGTCGAGTATTTCGTAGGGCGGCAGGCTGTCCTGGTCGGCCTGGCCGGGGCGCAGCTCGGCACTCGGGATTTTGTCGATTGTGTTTTGCGGAATGATTTCGCGGTCGCGGTTGATCCAGCGCGAGAGGGCGTAAACTTGCGTTTTCAACACGTCGGAAATCACGGCGAGGCCGCCGCACATGTCGCCGTAGAGCGTGCAGTAGCCGACGGCGATTTCGCTTTTGTTGCCGGTGGTGAGAAGCAGCGAGCCGAACTTGTTTGAGAGCGCCATCATGAGCACGCCGCGAATGCGCGCCTGGATGTTTTCCTCGGCGACATCGCGGGGGCGTCCGGCGAAGGTCGGCGCGAGCGCGGTTTCGCACGCGCCGACGGCATCGGCGATGGAAATGGTTTCAAAACGGATGCCGAGATTTTGCGCGAGGGCGCGCGCGTCGTCTCGCGAGTGTTGCGACGAGATTTCCGAGGGCAGCGAGATGCCGGTGACGTTTTCCGCGCCGAGCGCCCCGACCGCAATCACCGCGACAAGCGCCGAGTCGATGCCGCCGGAAAGCGCGATGTGCGCGCGCTTGAAGCCGGACTTTTGCGCGTAGTCGCGCAGGCCGAGAACGAGCGCCCGATGGATGCCCGCCTCGCCGGAACACGGCGCGTTATCGGACGGATCGGACTGATCTGTCCGATTGGACAGATCGACAATTTTTAGCTCTTCGGCAAAAGCCGCGCAGCGCGCCGTGATCTTTCCGTTTGCGTCCATCACGAGCGACTGGCCGTCGAAGACCAGCTCGTCGTTGCCGCCGACGGCGTTGACGTAGACGAGCGGGCAGCGCATTGCGCGCGCGGCGTCGGTGACGAGCTGCTCGCGGACGCGGCCCTTGTTGTAATGCCAGGGGCTGGCGGAGAGATTGATGGCGAGGTCGGGATTTTGCGCGGCGAGCGTGGCGACGGGGTTGGTCCGGTAGAGGCGCGCCGTGTCGATGGCCGGGTTTTTCCAAAGGTCCTCGCAAATCGTCACGCCGATGCGCAGGCCGTTGTGGTGGATGATGCGCGGGATGTCGGCGGGCTCGAAGTAGCGGTCCTCGTCGAAAACGTCGTAGGAAGGCAGCAGCGATTTGCGCGCGATGGCGGTGATCTCGCCATTGTGGCAGAACGCGGCGGCGTTAAAAAAGCGGCGGCCCTCCGCGGACGGATTGGTTTCGACGAAACCGACGAGCGCGGGCACGGCGCCGATTTGCACGGCGATTTCGTTGAGCGAGTCCTCGTTGTCGGGCACGAAGCTGCGCTTGAAAAGCAGGTCGCGCGGCGGATAGCCGGTGACGGCGAGCTCGGGGAAGACGACGAGTTCCGCGCCTTGGGCGACGAGCGCGCGATAGGCGTCGAGAATTTTGGCGCGATTGCCGGCGAGGTCGCCGACGATGGTGTTGATTTGTGCGAGGCCGATGCGCATGTGAATGGGCAGGAGTGAAGAGCGAAGGAGGGGACGTGAAAAGGGGAAAGTGTCCATGGGGCGTTCCGGCGTTCATAAAATCCGTATTCGACAAACGCAGCCCGCGTTTATTAATGATTCCGCTTTGCCATGAAAATCTATCTCGACGGAAAATTTGTAGACAAGGCCGAAGCCAAAATCTCCGTGTTCGACCACGGACTCCTCTACGGCGACGGCATTTTTGAGGGCATCCGCCTCTACTCGGGCAACGTATTCCGTCTCGAAGAGCACCTCGAGCGCCTCGAATACTCCGCCAAGGCCATCATGCTCAAGATGCCGTGGAGCCGGAAGGAAATCGCCGACGCCACCTGCGAAACCTGCCGCCAAAACGGCCTCACCGACGGCTACATCCGCCTCGTCGTCACGCGCGGTGTCGGCGACCTCGGCCTCTCGCCCTGGCTCTGCCCCGCGCCCTCAATCTTCATCATCGCGGACAACATCAAGCTCTACCCGCAGGAGCATTATGAAAAGGGCCTCGACATCGTCACCGTGCCCACGCGCCGCGTGAACGCCGCCGCGTTCAGCCCCGCCATCAAGTCGCTCAACTATCTCAACAACATCCTCGCCAAAATGGAGGCGCGCCAGGCCGGCGTGCAGGAGGCGATCATGCTCAACGACCAGGGTTACGTCGCCGAGTGCACGGGCGACAATATCTTCATCGTCCACAAGGGCGAAATCATCACGCCCGCCGCCTCGCAAGGCGCGCTCAAGGGCATCACCCGCGGCGCGATCTTCGACGTCGCCCGGGAAATCGGCGTGCCCATCCGCGAGGACAACCTCACCCGCTACGACATCTGGAACGCCGACGAGGCTTTCCTCACCGGCACCGCCGCGGAGACGCTTCCCGTGGTGAAGCTCGACGGCCGCGAAGTCGGCAACGGCAAGCCCGGTCCGGTCTTCCAAAAAGTCCTCGCCGATTTCCGCCGCCGCGTCGTCACCGAAGGCACGAAAATCTAAGCGATCACGAACGGGCGCGGGCGCGCCAGCAAGCCGGTCGTTGACAATTGACATGACTGAAGGGGATCAAACCTCGGGCCTGTTATAAAACTGCGATGAACTGCTCCCTGGCCGCGCCTCGCCACGTTTCGAAACCTCAAAGTAAATTTTTATCCTCCCTTGCGCCTCTCCGCGCACCCCTGCGTCCGCCCAATTCGTCCCCGGCGTCGTCGCGCCAAGTTTCCCGTGTCCCGAAAAAACATTTAACCTCAAGCGCCTCCCCGCGTCTCAATCAAGATGAACCCAAAAACTCCCCGCAGTCTCCATGCGCTCCTTCTGGCTTCCGCGCTCGCCCTTTGCCCGCTTCTTCCGGCGAAGGCGGTGATCGACGCCGGCTTCGAAACCGGATTGCCAGCCGGCGTAAGCGCCAGCCGCATCAAGATCGCCACTGACACCAGTCGCGCGCACTCGGGACGCGCCTCGCTGCGAATCACCTCGGAGTCGAAGGGCGAATGGAGCCACCTCACGTTTGCGCTCGACGGCAAACTGGACTTCTCCGCCAACCACGAGTTTTCCGTCTGGGTTTACGTCGGCCCCAAGTCGAGGATTTCCGCAAGAATGACGGCCGACGACGGCAGCGGCGAACCCTACATCGTCGTCCATGGCGCCGGCGACATCGAGCAGGACAAATGGTGCCGGCTCAGCGGCACGGTTTACGCCGGCGACTGGCGCAAAAACGACCGCGATTTCAAGCTCGTCATCCGCGTCCGCGGCACCTGCTGGATCGACGACCTCTCGCTCGTCACAAATTCCGCCGAAACGCACTCGCAAGTCTGGCCGCGCCTCAAGGACGCCCTCCACGCCGCCGCGGACAAACGCCCCTCAACCATCGCGCCCGGCGGCGTCCTCGTGCTCGACGCCCGCAACGCCGCCCTCGCCCCCGACACCGCCCGCGATAACATTCTTCTTCCCGGTATCGACATCACCTCTGGCGCGCCAGCGCCCTCAATCGTGCCGAGCGACAGCGACAGTTTGCCAAATCGAGAATCGAAAATCGAAAATGCCATCGGCATCCCTGCCGATGGCATGCTCGTCTTCGCAATCGACGCCAAGGACGACCTCGACCTCACCGGCACGCTCCAACTCGAACCCGACGACGACGACCTCCGCCCCGGCCTGCGTGTCACCGTGCTTTCCGACGACACCGTGATCGCCGCCCCCGGCGTGAAAGCCGCCCCGTGGAGAACCAAATACGACGCCAAAAAACGCCCGTCCCCCATTACGAAAGACCTTCGCGGCGAACGCCCGCCCGCCACCATTCCGCTCAACCACTGGCGCATGACCAAGGGCCGCCACTACATCGCCGTCGCCGGCCCGCACATGCGCCCCGGCGGCACCTTTGCGCGACTGGAACTCCGCGCCGCCGCCCGCCCCGCTGAAAAACCGCTCCACACCTTCGGGTTTCTCGCCGACACGCACCTCGGCTTTGGCCGCATCACGAAGGCCACCGCCAAGCTCAACGCCCGCACCGCCGGGCAACTGGAGGCCACGCTCCGCCAGCTCAAGCGCGAGGGCGCGGACTTCGCCATCATCGCCGGCGACATGACCGACAACGGCCGCCGCAGCCAGTTCGAGGACCTTGCCCGCGCCACCAAAAACGCCGGCCTCCCCGTTTACGGCTGCGTCGGCAATCACGACACCGGACGCGATTCCCGCGCCGACATTGCCGCCACGATTCCGCACCTCTTCCCCGACGGCCCCGACAAAACCGATTACGCGTTCACCCGCCCGCCGCTGCGCTTCATCGTGCTCGACGGTTCCCACTGGCGCGCCAAGGGCGGCCCCATCAATCCCCACCGCGTCGCCGGAATCCCCGACCAGACCACCGTCTATCGCGCGGACATGCTCGACTGGCTGCGCGACACCCTCGCCGCCGACACCACCACGCCCACCATCGTCGTTTCGCATTACATGTTTTATCTCCGGCGCGGGATTTCGAGCGTGAGCGGTTACAACCTCGGCAAGGCGTCCGCGATGAACAAGGAACTCATGGCCGTGCTCGACGCCGCGCCCAATGTCGTCGCCACGCTAAACGGCCATCATCATCGCAACGCCGTCGGCCACTATCGCGGCATCACCAGCATCCAGAACCCGGCCTTCGCGTCGTGGCCCAACGCCTATCGCGTGTTTCGCGTTTACGCCGACCGCATCGAATGGGAGGTGCGCCAGATGCCCAACCGCGGCCTCATCCGCGAAAGCGCCAACCCCGGCATGGGAATCCTCTGGACGCTCTCAATCTACGACGACGACCTCGCCGGCACCATCCCGCTCGCCCCGCGCGCCAAACAATAATCCCGTAGGGGCGCACCTTGCGTGCGCCCTGGCACACGCCAACTCCATTGATACGCATGCAAATAGTCTTTCGCACACGAGGGCGCACGCCAGGTGCGCCCTTACGAGTCGCCAAAAAACTTCACCTTAAACTTTCATTTTAATATTCTCTCCCAACCCAAAGAAACCGCGGATGAACGCGGATGAACACAGATTCCAACCCTCATTATTTTTGTATTCTATCCGTATTTATCCGCGTCCATCTGCGGTTAAAAAAAATCATTTTCGCTCTCTCAAAACACGCACGAATCACTCCACGCCCTCTGTCATCCTTCGTTGTCTTCCGGGCAAAAAACAAACTTCAACACGCCGCAAAATTATCCAGACTATCACCCCGCCCTCTCTCCGCGTCCTCAGTGCCCTCCGTGGTTAAACACAATTCCTGCAAATGAACCCAAAACACTCCCTCAACCTCCGCGTTTCCCTTCTCGCCGCGATTGCGCTCGCGCTCGCGCCGCTGCTCCGCGCCGGGCCGTTTGCCGACACCGCGCGGCCTTATGTTGACGACGGCACGATCGCCGGAACCGTTTTCCTCGCCGCCGACGGCAAAAAAGTTCTCGCCTGCGAAGCCGTCGGACTGGCCGACATCGCCGGCAAAAAACCCATGCGCGAGGACAGTTTGTTTTGGATCGCCTCCATGAGCAAACCCATGACCGCCGCCGCGTTCATGATGCTTGTTGACGAAGGCAAGGTCTCGCTCGACGACCCCGTCTCAAAATACATCCCCGCGTTCGCCCAGCGGCAAAAAATCGTTTCCAAGGAATCCGAAAAACTCGGCGACATCGCCAACTACACCCGCGACCCGTCCGCGCCCGAGGTCGAGTCCAGGCAGGCCGCCGCGCCCGCCGCCGTTTACCGGAAAACCCCGATCACCATCCGCCACCTGCTCAGCCACACCGCCGGGCTGCGTTACAGCGTGCCCGAGGAAAAACCCACCTTCGACCGCCTCCCGCTTTCCAAGCTGGTCGATATTTACGCCGCCAGCGACCTGCTCTTCGAGCCCGGCACCGATTACTCCTACGCCAACACCGACATCAACACCATCGGGCGCATCATCGAAATCGTCAGCGGCATGCCCTACGAGGACTTCCTGCAAAAACGCCTCCTCGACCCGCTCGGCATGAGCGACACCACTTTCTGGCCCGACGCAAAACAGGTCGAACGCATCGCCACCTGCTACCGCGGCGACCCGAAAAAGCGCACGCTCACCGCGCAGCCCAACGCCTACCTCCGCTATCCGCTCAACGACCGCGCCAACCGCCACCCCTTCCCCGGCGGCGGCCTGTTCTCGAGCGCGCGCGACGTCGCGCGCTTCGGACAATTCCTGCTCAACAAAGGCGAGTTCAACGGCAGACGACTCCTCAGCGAGAAGGCCGTCGCCGAAATGACGCGCCGCCAGACACCCCCGCACACAAAAACCGCCTACGGCCTCGGCCTGAACCTCGGCAAGGGCGAACCCGGCGGCAAATACGGCCACGGCGGAGCCTACAGCACCAACCTCTCGATCTGGCCCAAGGAAAACCTCGTGACGGTTTTTATGGTTCAAAGAATCAGCAAATGGGGCGGCCCCAACGGCGGCAAAATCCGCCCCGCCCTCGAAAAAGAAGCCGTTAAACTCACCACAAAATAACACTCCTTTGCGGCTAAAAACAAAACCCTTCCCATGAAAAAAAACATCCTCCTCACACTGCTCGCATTCACGAGCGCGGCCTTCGCGCTCACCGTCCAATCCGCGCCCGTGCGCGTGCTCACCTACAACATCCTCGCCTCCCAACCGAGCTGGGAAGTGAGCGCCAAATGCGATGTGTGGGAAAAACGAATGCCCCTTGTCATCGAAGTCATGCGCGACAAAACCGGCGGCGCGGGCTACGATTTTATCGGCACGCAGGAAACGTCGATTCACCCCACCGCCGAGCTCCACCAAGTCAACCAGCTCGCCGACGCGATGAAGGGCTACGGCTCGCTCCACGCGGCCGTTTCCGGCGAGGAAAACAGCAAGGTCGCGAAAAAATTCGCGCTCACCAACATGATCTTCTGGCGCAAGGACCGCTGGGAAATCGACCCCGGCGACAGCGGCACATTCTGGCTTTCCGACACGCCCGAAATCCCCGGCTCGAACACCTGGTCGCCCGTTGATCCCAAGACCGGCAAAAGCACCAACAAGGGCGGCCAGCGCAACGTCAGCTACGGCCTCTTCCACGAAATCGCCAACGGCAAGCGCACCGGCAAAAAAGTGTATTTCTACAACACCCACCTCAACGTCTTCGTGCCCGAGGCCCGCTTGAAATCCGCATTTCTCATCATGGACCGCATCAAGAACCGCAAGGACAAGTCCGCGCCGATCATACTCACCGGCGACTTCAACTCCCTGCGCAACGACTCCCGCGGCGACGGTTACGTCTACAAATACCTCACCGGTTTTCCGATCAAGTTCGAGGACGCCACCTACTCGCCGCCGCAAGCGCTGGTCGAGGCCTTCGAGGAAGCGGGCAGCCCGAGGGAAAAACTGCCGCGCATCGACTTCATCTTTTCGAGCAAGGGCCTGAAACCAACCTCCGCCGCCAACGTGGACATCCGCCGCAACGGCATCCGTCCCAGCGACCACGCCCCCATCGCCGCCGTGCTGGATTGGGAGTAGTCAAGGTAGCACAGGCATTCCTGTCTGTGTCAAACCTCACGAGCCTCACTTAAATTATACAAATAATACAATATGATATTAACCACGGATTACACGGATGACAAACCGGGCGGCGCTTGCGACGCCCCTACGGTGCTTATCCGTGTAATCCGTGGTTAATAAATTTTTTAAATTATGAAAACTATCCACCTTGCCCTGCTCGCCTTCGCGTCCGCCGCCCTCGCCATTACCGGGCATTCCTCGCCGGACACAAAAAATGCCGCCGACATCACCTCGGTCATCACCAACGCCGACTGGCACATGCGCAGCGGCGAAAATGTCTCGGTGTATAAATTCCACGCCGACTTCACTTGGGAGGAAAGCTGGAAGGACGACGTCAAGAGCGGCCAGTGGCGCAAAACCGGCGACGGACGCTTCTCCATCGGCGCCTACACATTTCAAATCGAAAAGGACGGCGCGCAACTGCGCCGCAGCGACCGCAAGGCATGGAAGCGCGCCCCCGCCACGCCGGGCCGGCTGACCGCGCCCGCGCCCGACATGGAGGCGTTGCGCGCGCGCATCCTCACGCCGCCGCCGCCCGCCACGCCGCGCATCAACGGCCCGCGCGTGTTTGGCGCGCGCCCCGGCTCGGTTTTCCTTTACACAATCCCGGCGACCGGCGACCGGCCCATGACGTTTTCCGCCGACAACCTGCCCGCGGGCCTGAGCCTCGATTCCGCCACCGGCCGCATCACGGGCCGCGTCGCCGCGGCCGGCGAATACAAAGTCACACTCCACGCCGTCAATGCGCTCGGCAAGGCCGCCCGCGATTTCAAAATCGTGATCGGCGACAAACTCGCGCTCACCCCGCCGCTCGGCTGGAGCAGCTGGAACGCCTACGGCAACGACGTCTCGCAGGAAAAAATCCTCGCCGTCGCCCGCGCCTTCGTCACCACCGGCCTCGTCAACCACGGCTGGTCCTACATAAACATCGACGACTGCTGGCAGGGCGTCCGCGGCGGAAAACACAACGCCATCCAGCCGAACAAAAAATTTCCCGACATGAAAAAACTCGCCGACGACATCCACACGCTCGGCCTCAAGTTCGGCATCTATTCCGGCCCCTGGGTCGGCACCTACGCGGGCTACATCGGCTCCTACGCCGACAACGCCGACGGCACCCACGACTGGATCAAACAAAAACAGCACGACGAGCATTACCGCTTCGACATCGGCAATCCCGTGCGCGACCGCAAGCGGCACTACAAGCACGGCAAACACTCCTTCGTCAAAAACGACGTGGCGCAATGGGCTGAGTGGGGCGTTGATTATTTGAAATACGACTGGGCGCCCAACGACATCGCCCACACCAAGGAAATGCTCGACGCGCTCCGCGCCACCGACCGCGACATTGTTTACAGCATTTCCAACTCCGCCCCCTACGGCGACGCGCCGAAATGGATGAACCTCACGGACGTGTATCGCACCACCGGCGATATTCGCGACACCTGGAAAAGCGTCTCCGCCCTCGGCTTCACGCAATCGAAATGGGCCGCGTTTTCCGGCCCCGGACACTGGGCCGATCCGGACATGCTCGTCGTCGGCCACGTCGGCGGCTGGACGGGCGGCACGCTTCACTACACCAAGCTCACCGCCGACGAGCAATACTCGCACATCAGCCTCTGGGCGCTCCTGTCCTCGCCGCTCCTGCTCGGTTGCGACATGGCGCAAATCGACGAGTTCACGCTCAGCCTCCTCACCAACGACGAGGTCCTCGACATAAACCAGGACCCGCTCGGCCTGCTCGCCATGCCGGTGCTGGAAAAAGGCGACACCGTTGTTTACGCCAAGCACCTTGAGGACGGCTCGATGGCCGTCGGCCTGTTTAACAAGGGCGCGGAAAAAAGCGAAATCGAATTCACGCTGAAGTCGCTCGGCCTGCGCGGAACCCAAACCCTCCGCGACGTGTGGCGCCAAAAAAACATCGCCACGACAAAGGACAAATTCTCCGCCACGGTGAACCCGCACGGCGTGCTCCTGCTGAGAATCTCGCCGGGCAACAATCGCAAATGACCGGCCGCGGGCGCGACACGGTTTTCAGTCGCGCCCGTCCGCATTTTTTGCATTTCAAATCACAACAAAAACAAATCCTCCCTAATTCTCCAAACGGTCACACACACACCATGAGCGCGCGTATTTCCATGAAAAAACTAATCCTGTCGGCAGCATTTGTATTGCTGGGCGCGGCATCACTTTCCCTGCACGGGAATCCGCTGACGTTCGGGAACAAACGCGTCACCATTATTTCGCCGACGCTGTTCCGGCTGGAATACGCCAACGACGCCAAGTTCCTCAACGACCGGACCCTGTTCGCCCATCATCGCGACGCGCGTTGCGACGACTTCACCGTCACGGAGCTTGGCGGGGGACGCTACCGCATCACCACCTCCGCGCTTCGCATGGAGTTTCACGACGACGGATTCCCCTTCGGCCTTCACAACTTCGAGGCGTGGTTCACGCACAACGGAGCCGATAAAAAATTCACCCTGCGCAATCGCAAGGGCGGCAACCTCGGCGGCGCGATCTCGACGCTCGACCGCGTCGCGGGTCCCATCCCGCTCGACGAGGGACTGTTGAGCCGCAACGGCTGGTATATAATCAACGACTCGGGCAAGGACATCATAAAGGACGACTGGATCGCGCGCCGCGACGCGGACCATGTGCAGGACGTTTATTGTTTTCTCTATGGCGGCGACTACCGCGCCGCGCTTGCCGACTTGGGCCGCATCAGCGGCAACGTCCCGATGACCCGCCGCCACGTGCACGGCGTGTGGTATTGCCGCTGGTGGGATTATAACGCCGACGAATACCGGCAGATTGTGGATGAATACCGCCAGCACGGCTTCCCGCTCGACAATCTCGTCTTCGACATGGGCTGGCACACGCAGGACGCCACGGCCGGCACCGGGCACGCCAGCAACCGCGGATGGGTTGGCTACACATGGAACCGCAAATTGATACCCGACCCGGCGGCGCTCGTGGGCGATCTGCTCAAGGACAACATATACATTTCCCTCAACGACCACCCGCACGACGGCATCCGCCCCCACGAGGCCATGTATAAGGCGTTCATGGCCGACATGGGCCTCCCCGCCGACGGCTCGACAGTGATGTTCGACGCGGGCAACCGTCGCTACATGGAAACATTCCTGCGGCACGCGCACGGGGAATCGTGGGACATGGGCGTGGCCTTCTGGTGGCTGGACTGGCAGCAGGATTATCTTTACCCGACGGTTCGCGGCACATCGACCACGCACCTGGCCTGGCTCAACGAATTATATTACAAGGAATCGCAACGCAACGGACTGCGCGGCGCGAATTACAGCCGCTGGGCCGGCTGGGGCGACCAACGGCATCCCATCCAGTTCTCGGGCGACGCCCACGCGAACTGGAAAGTGCTGGCCTTCGAGGTCGAGCTGACGGCGACCAGCGGAAACGCCGGATGCTATTATTGGGCGCACGACATCGGCGGTTTCTACGGCGGCAAGGACCCCGAGCTTTACGCCCGCTGGACGCAGTTCGGAGCCATGAGCGCCGCGATGAGGATCCATTCGCAATACGACGCCAAGCTCGACCGCCGCCCGTGGCTTTGGGGAAAACAAGCCGAGGCCTCGATGAAAAAAGCCTACGTCCTGCGCTCCGAGCTGATGCCCTATATTTACTCAAGCGTGTGGCAAACCCACCGGACGATGGTGCCGCTCAACAGGGCCATGTATATCGACCACGGCGGCAGCCCGGAGTCTTACAAAAACCCGCAGCAATTCATGTTCGGCGACTTGCTTCTGGCCGCGCCAATCACATCGGCCGGCGAGGGCGAAAACAAAATCGCAAAACAGAAAGTGTGGTTCCCGGCGGGCGACGCATGGTATGACTTTTTCACCGGCGAGCGCCATGAGGGCGGGCAGACAAAAACCGTCGCCAAGGACATCGACCAATTTCCGCTGTATGTCAAAGGCGGCTGGCTGCTCCCGCTGCAACCCTACCGCGAGCGCCCGGCATCGGCGCCCCTGGACACGCTCGTGATGCGGGTCTATCCGGGCGCCGACGGCGCCGACAACACCTTCACGCTCTACGAGGACGACGGCCTCACGCGCCAATACGAGGACGGCAGGTTTGCGACAACCGCCCTGCGCTACCAGCGCGCCGGCGACAAAGTCACGCTGACGGTGACGCCCAACGGAGGGACATTCGACGGCAAGGTCGCCAACCGCGCCCACCGCGTCGAAACATCCGCCGCCAGCATCAAAAACATCAAGGCCAACGGACGTCCCGTGAAAGCCATCCGGCGAGGCGGATTACAGGTAATCGAAATCCCCGCGCAACCGGTCGACGAGCCGCTGGTTATTGAAATGCAAATCGGAAAATAAAGAGCCTCGGGGCAAGCCCCGGGGCCTTGGAGGGACGGGCTCCGTCCCGTCCGCGAACGCTTGCATTTTATCTGTGGCCATTCGCGTCCATCCGCGGTTAAAAAAACCTTTCTTAATTATGAAAACCACGCTCCCCGTCCGTCGTCTCACCCTGCTCGCGCTCGCGAGCGTCGCGCTCGCCCTCACCGGTTTTTCCGAGCCCGTGCGCGTGCTCACCTACAACCTCCTCGGCTCCCGCCCGAGCACCGAAAAAAACGCCAAGTGCGAGCCTTGGGTCAAACGCAAGCCGCTCGTCCTCGAAATCATGCGCGACCGGACAGGCGGCGCGGGCTACGACTTCATCGGCACGCAGGAAACCTCCACCAACCCCGACCCCGTGCTCGACCAGGTCAACCAGCTCGCCGTTGAGATGGAAAAGTCCGGCTACGGCTCGCTCTACGCGGCGTGCAACGGCGAGCCAAACACGCTGAAACCGACGGAAATCTCAATGTCCAACATGTTCTTCTGGCGCAAGGACCGCTGGGAAATCGACCCCGGCGACAGCGGCACGTTTTGGCTTTCCGACACGCCCGAAATCCCCGGCTCAAACACCTGGTCGCCCATTGATCCCAAGACCGGCAAAAGCACCAACAAGGGCGCGCGCCGCAATGTCAGCTACGGCCTCTTCCACGAAATCGCCAACGGCAAGCGCACCGGCAAAAAAGTGTATTTCTACAACACCCACCTCAACGTCCACGTGCCCGAGGCCCGCATGAAATCCGCACTCCTCATCATGGACCGCATCAAAAACCGCAAGGACAAGTCCGCGCCGATCATCCTCACGGGCGACTTCAACTCCCTGCGCAACGACTCCCGCGGCGACGGTTACGTCTACAAATACCTCACCGGTTTCCCGATCAAGTTCGAGGACGTCACCTACTCGCCGCCGCAAGCGCTGGTCGAGGCCTTCGAGGAGGCGGGCAGCCCGAGGGAAAAACTGCCGCGCATCGACTTCATCTTTTCGAGCAAGGGCCTGAAACCAACCTCCGCCGCCAACGTGGACATCCGCCGCAACGGCATCCGCCCCAGCGACCACGCCCCCATCGCCGCCGTGCTCGATTGGGAATAATTCACTCAATCCGTTTTAGCCGCCAAAAGGCGCAAGAGGCGCAAAGATAAAAACCTTCCAGTTCGCGTTTGCCCGCCTTTGGGAGTGAATGACTTTTGGGAGAACAAATTCCTCATGGTTTTTTTTGCGCCTCTTGCGCCTTTTTGCGGCTATTCCTTCGGTTGAGGCAGAGCCGCCTCGGAACATCTGAGGACTAACAAAAGAGTTTCGACACTCCTCAAAAATTCCCCGAACAACTGGCTCGCCCTTCGCGCCCTCTGTGTCATAACCCTGTCCCCTTTCCGGCAAAAAATCCCCCTCAAACCACCCCGCTTCCGCCACCTTAAACTTAAACCTTAATCGTCAATGTTCAAACGCCTGCTCAACTTCTTCCGTGTCAGCCAGCCCGCCGCCGTGCAATTGCCGCACGACAAAAATACGGACGCGCTCTACAAGCGCCTGCGCTGGCAGGTGTTTCTCGCGGGCACGATCGGTTACAGCTTGTTTTACGTCTGCCGCACCACGCTCAACGTCGTCAAAAAACCCATGCTCGACGCCGGCTTGGTTGACGCCAGCCAACTCGGCGTCGTCGGTTCCGCGCTCCTCTTCGCCTACGCGGGCGGCAAGTTTTTCAACGGCTTCATCGCCGACCACTCCAACATCAAGCGCTTCATGGCGACCGGACTCGCGCTCTCCGCGTGCGCCAACCTCGTCATGGGCGTGATGGGCTTCACCACCGGCGTCATTTCCGCCGGCGCGTTCACCGCCATCTTCGCCACCATGTGGGCGATCAGCGGCTGGGGCCAGTCCGTCGGCTCGCCCTGCGCGGTCATCGGGCTCTCCCGCTGGTATCCGTTGAAAAAGCGCGGCACCTTTTACGGCTTCTTCAGCCTGAGCCACAACCTCGGCGAGTTTTTGTCCTTCGTGCTCGTCGGGTTGATTGTCTCCGCCGTCGGCTGGCAATGGGGCTTCTGGGGCGCCGCGCTCGCGGGCGTGCTGGGCGTGGTTGTCATCATCTGGCTCATGCACGACACGCCCGAAAGCCAAAAGCTTCCGCCGGTCGAAGTGCTCACGGGCGAGGCCGCGCAACAAAATGCGTCCGCGCCCGCCGAAAGCACCGCCTCGCTCCAGCGCCTCGCGTTGCGCACGCCCGGCGTGTGGATACTCGCCGCGTCGAGCGCGTTTATGTATATGGCGCGCTACGCGGTGAACAGTTGGGGCGTGCTCTTCCTGCAGGAGACAAAGGACTACAGCCTCGTCGAATCAACCAACCTCATTTCCGTCAACGCGCTGCTCGGCATCTTCGGCACGGTGCTCTCGGGCTGGTTTTCCGACAAATTTTTCCGCGGCGACCGCCGCCTGCCCGCGATCATCTTTGGGGTGTGCAACACCGTCTCGCTCATCCTCTTCCTTTATGGCGGCAGCGGCATCGTTGTGAACGTGATCAGCATGATCCTCTTTGGCATATCCATCGGCGTGCTCATCTGTTTCCTCGGCGGACTGATGGCGGTTGACCTCGTGCCGCGCAAGGCCACGGGCGCGGCGATGGGCGTTGTCGGCCTCGCGAGTTACATCGCCGCCGGCTGCCAGGACATCATTAGCGGCAAGCTGATCGACGCGCGCATAACAATCGTCGAAGGCGTGAAGGTCTACGATTTTAGCCACGCCTCGGCCTTCTGGGTGATCGCTTCGACGCTCTCCTTCCTCCTGATCGTCCCCCTGCTCTTCAGCAAAAAGAAGCCGAACACATAACTACCCGCGCACGAACCGCCGCCTGCGCAAGGAGCGGCGGCTTTCAGCCGCCGGACGAGGCCAACGAGCCTCGCCCCCTGATCGTGAAAATCAACAAAACTCGAGACGGCTCCCTTTTGATCCTGATAAAATGAAAAAATATAAAAGTATTTTTGATTGCAGCGATGATTTTATCAAATTCAGAATAGCAATGTATTTTTTATTCGGAATCGCTGTTTTCGGACTGATGGTTTTTTTATCATTCCAGGATATCCGATTTATAACTATCAAGGACGTAATATTGTTTTTAATTGCTGAAGGAGTGATTATTATGGCGATCAACAATGATCGCAAAGAGTTAAAACGCCGAAAACAAATGCGGAAAAAGGGGAGCATATTCTTAATGAAAATGTAGAAATATTTTAACCATAGCCGCCAAAAAGATAATGGCCTGATTACTGTTTATTTTTCGCCCCAGCCATCGTGATTTGCATTCAAAATTCCCCCAATTCTCATTGTCGCCACAAACTAAACGCGACGCAGCCGCAATTGAAGGATGTCATCATTCATTTTTGACCACGGATTACACGGATATGCACGGATAAGCAAACCGGGCGTCGCAAGCGACGCCCCTACTGCATTCATCCGTGTTAATCCGTGTAATCCGTGGTCAAAAATTTGCTGTGAAAACACACCCCGCGAGCAATCGCAGAAAACCTGAAATTGAATAATTATTCCTATCGCCATTTTTCGTTTTCCCCATGACATAAACCCCTTCCCTTTTTCCGTCTCATTCCCCGTCTTTATTAGCGTCCATTTGCGTCCATTCGCGGTTACAATTTTCCCTTTCTCCAATGAACCACAAAACCCAAACTATGAAACATTGCCTGCCGTTATTCCTTGTCGCGATGCTCCTCGCCGGAGCCACCGCAACCGCCAAATCCTGGGCGCCCGCCGGCGACCTTATCAAAACGCCCTGGGCCGCCCAGGTTGATCCCTCCAATCCGCTGCCCGAGTATCCGCGCCCGCGCCTCGCGCGCGCCGAGTGGCAAAATCTCAACGGCCTGTGGGACTACACCATCGCCCCGAAGGGCGCTGCGCTGCCCACAGCCTACGAGGGGCAAATCCTCGTGCCCTTCGCCATCGAGTCCTCGCTCTCCGGCGTGCAACGCGAGGTCGGCTCGGACAACGAACTTTGGTATCAACGCCAGCTCGCCATCCCCGCCGCGTGGCGCGGAAAAAACATCATTCTGCACTTCGGCGCGGTTGACTGGCGCGCGGATGTGTTTGTCAACGGCGCGCCCGTCGGCTCGCACACCGGCGGCTACGCCCCGTTCTCGTTCGACATCACCCGCTTCCTCAACGCCTCCGGCTCGAACACGCTCGTCGTCCGCGTCTGGGACCCGACCGACGCGTCCGACAATCCCGTCGGCAAGCAGGTGCGCAATCCCAAGGGCATCTGGTATACCCCCGTCACCGGCATCTGGCAAACCGTGTGGATGGAACCGGTGCCGAAAAACCACATCAAGGACGTGCAAACCGTCTCCGACATCGACGCCGGCACGCTCGCCGTGACCGTCGCCACCGCCGCGCCCGCCACCGTCGAGGTGGAGCTGGTTGACAACAACAAGGTCGTTGCCACCGCGCGCGGCAACGCCGGCGAGGCCCTGACGCTTTCGTTGAAAAACCCGACGCTCTGGTCGCCGGAAAACCCGAAACTCTACGACCTGCGCGCGCGCCTTCTCGCGGGTGGCAAAACCGTCGATGAAGCCCGCTCCTACACAGCCTTCCGCAAAATCTCCATGAAGCGCGACGCTTCCGGCATGGTGCGCATGCAATTGAACGGGAAAAACTATTTTCACTTTGGCCCGCTCGACCAAGGCTGGTGGCCCGACGGCCTCTACACCGCGCCGACCGACGAGGCGCTGTTGTTTGACATTATCAAGACCAAGGAGCTCGGCTTTAACATGATTCGCAAGCACGTGAAAGTGGAGCCGCAACGCTGGTATTGGCATTGCGACCGCGAAGGCATTCTCGTGTGGCAGGACATGCCCAGCACGCACAGCTACGGCCTCGGCGCGAAGTGGGGCCGCAACACGCTCGGCGGCGGAATCGACACGCTGCGCACGCCGCTCTCGAAGGATAATTTCCAAAAGGAGTGGGGCGAAATCATGGACTTCTGCAAGGGCCATCCCTCGGTCGTCGTGTGGGTGCCGTTCAACGAAGCGTGGGGCCAGTTCGACACGGAAAGAATCGCCAAGTGGACGAAGGAGCGCGATCCCTCGCGCCTCGTCAACGCGGCCAGCGGCGGCAACATGCGCGCGTGCGGCGACATTGTTGACTTCCACAATTATCCCGCGCCGAAAATGTTCCCCGGCTACTCAAACCTCGCGCTTGTGCTCGGCGAATACGGCGGCCTCGCCCTCCCGCTGCCCGGCCACCTCTGGAAACCGGACGGCAAAAACTGGGGTTACGGCAAAGTCAAATTCACCGGCAAGGACGACCTCACGGCAAAGTATGTTGAATACACAAAAATGCTGAAGGACATGGTCGCCGAGGGTTATGCCGCCGCCGTTTACACGCAGACGACCGACGTCGAAATCGAGGCCAACGGATTCTACACCTACGACCGCAAAGTCTTGAAAATGGACGGCCCCGCCGTCCGCGCCGCCAACCGCGCCGTCATCGAAGCCCTGGCCGAGTAAACCCGTGGGGGCGCACCTTGCGTGCGCCCTCCTTCTTTCAAAGTCTGTTTCGGCACAGGGATCGCGGAGGCCAGATAGACTTCCGCTCCGCCACCGCAACCACCCCATTGAGCCAAACCAACCGCAGATTAACACAGATAAAAACCCTCTGATTTTTGTATTATTCCATCTGTGTTTATCTGTGTTTATCCGCGTCCATCCGCAGTTAAAAAACAAAACTCCAACACGCATGCACCGTCGGCAATTTATCCCCAGCCTCGCCAAAACAGCCCTCATCGCCGTGCTCGCAATGCTCGCCCTGTCATTGCCGGCGCAAACGAACGACATCCCCGCGCGCAAACGGCAAAACGCGGATGCTGTCCGCGTTGTCACGGCCAACATCCGCCACACTTATTTCCTGGCGGACAAAAAAACCGGCAACGACTGGGATTCCCGCAAGGAGCTTTGCCGCGACGTCATCCTCGCGCAGGACGCCGACATCATTTGCCTCCAGGAAAACCACATCGGCCAGGTCAGCTACCTCCGCGACCATCTTCCGAACACCGAATTCCATAATTTTTTCGAAATGAAGGATGCGGCCAGAAGCACAAAGAAAGACCTTTACGTTCCGATTCTCTACTCCACCAAGCGTTTTGAGAAACTCGACGGCGGAGGTTTCTGGCTCTCCGACACTCCGGAAACCGCCTTCTCAAAATACGAGGACGCCTACATGGCGCGCTCCGCGAACTGGCTCGTCCTCAAGGACAAAAACACCGGCAAAAAACTCTGCGTTCTCAACACCCACCTCGAGCACAAGTTTAGCACGGCGCGCGTGAAACAAATTGCCGTCCTGCTCAAATTCGCCGGCGCGCTGCCGAAAGACCTCCCCGTCGTCATCACCGGCGACTTTAACGCCGACGCGGATTCCCCCTCGCTCCAACTGGCGCGAAAAGAAGGCTGGCTCGACAGCCACACCGCCATTCACGGCCCAGCCGACCCCGGAGGGACCGCGCACCGTTTTCTCGGCGCCGAATTCCTCTCCACGCCCCAGGGCAAAACCCGCAAAAAAATCGACTTCATCCTCCACAACAAACTCCTCGCGCCCATCGACGCCGAAATCATCAAGGACGCTCGCAAGGGCAAATACCCGAGCGACCATTATTTTGTCTCCGCAGAATTCGAACACATCCGCTAACACTTAGGCAGGGCGAACCGTCCCGGTGAGCCGTTCACTGCTTCGGCTCACCGGGACGGTTCGCCCTACCTAAATCCGAAACCCAGAATCAAAAACCCAAAATCCCATCATGCAACGCCGCCAATTCATCACCTCAATCGGAACCATCGGCACGCTCGCCGCCGCCGGACTCGCCAAGCCGCTCGCCGCCGCTTCCGCGGACGCCGCGAGCGCGGAAAGCACCGGACTGCTCAACGGCACGCCCGCCGTCTTCGCACCCACGCCAAGCAGCCTCACCATCACGCTTCCGCTTCGCGAAGCCGCGCTCGCCTGGATCGACTACGGCGAAACGCCAAAGTTTCAGTTCACGGCCGCCAGCGACGAATGGGGCTTCGTCCCGCACGACGACAAGGTGGCAAAAATCCGCCTCACCGGATTGAAACCCGGCACGCGTTACCACTGGCGGGCCACCTTAAAACCGCTCAAGGGCCAGGGAAAACAAATCCGCACGCGCGTTTATAGCCACAAGACCCTTTCGCCCAAGGCCGCCGAAACCCGCTTCTCAGTCTGGAACGACACGCACGACCAGGCCGCAACCATCCAAAAACTCCACTCGCTGCGCCGCGACGAGGACGATTTTCTTTTGTGGAACGGCGACCTCAGCAACAACGTCAACGACGCCTCGCGGCTTCCCGGCATCTACGTCAGCCCCAAGGGCGTTGACCTCGCCGAGGGCCCGCCCATCCTCCTGACCCGCGGCAACCACGACGTGCGCGGCATCTGGGCGAACAAAATGACCGACTACGTGGATTTCCCCACCGGACGCCCCTTCTACGCCTTCCGCTCCGGCCCGATGGCCGCGATCACGCTCGACACCGGCGAGGACAAACCGGACTCGCACCCCTCCTTCAAGGGAGTCGCCGCGTTCGAGCCGCTCATCAGGGAGCAAGCCCACTGGCTCGAGCGGGTCATCCAGCATCCCGCGCTGCGCTCCGCGCCCTACCGCGTCGTGTTTTGCCACATCCCGCTGCGCTGGACCGATGAAGTCCAGGCCAACTACGACAACAAGGAATGGGATCACGTCAGTCTGCGCGGACGCGCCGTGTGGCACGACTCGCTCGTGCGCTGGGGCGCGCAAGTCATCGTCTCCGGCCACAACCACCGCGCCACATTGATACCCGCGACAAAAAAGTTCCCCTACGCCCAACTCCTCGGCGGCGGACGCGGGATCTCCAACGCCACAATCATCCGCGGCCACGCCGACGCCAAACAACTGCGGCTCGCCGCGACAATGATCCACGACGGCTCCATCGCGCACGAGATAAGTTTCAACCCGCTGGCTTGAGCCGCGCGCGTGAGCCAAGAGATCATCCCAAATTAAAACCCTCTGATTGTTAACCACGACGGACGCCCGGGGGCACGGAGAAACACATGAGGAATCGCCGATGCTTTTCTTCCGCCTCCGTGCCTCTCCGCGCCCTCCGTGGTTATGCTTTGTTCGGGAACAACCATTAAATCATCAACGCCCCAATGAATATAAAACACGCACTGATATTAATATTCAGCCTGTCGCTGATCGCCTGCGCACAGGCATCGGCGGCGGCAGCCCGGAAATATACGACGGAACCGTTTTATTTCTCGGGGCTGAATGTCGCCTCGGGAAAACCTTATACAATTTGGGGAAACGGCTTCAAAGCGAATGATAAAATAAAACTAACCCCGACGGAAAAAAATAACGCCGGGGAAATAATTCTGAACGGCGAGGTCGCCCGCGACAGGCTGAAAATCATCATTCCCGAAGGATTCCAGTCCGGCAGGTATCAAGTGGAGTTGATTCGTAATAATAAAACACGGCACTTGGGTTTCACCCAACTGAACAAAGTTGATGCGCTTCCCGCCACGCCCAAGGTCACGGCGCACAGGGGTTATTGGAACACCGCCGGCTCCGCGCAAAACTCGATCACCGCGCTGCGCAAAGCGCAGGAGCTTGGCGTGTTCGCCTCGGAGTTTGACGTGTGGCTCACGGCCGACGGCAAACTGGTCATCCATCACGACGCAAAAACCATAAACGGAATCTCAATCCAGAATTCCACATATGACGAAGTTAAGGGATTCGTCCTGGAAAACGGCGAGCCCATCCCGACGCTTGAGGCGTTCCTGGAGCAAGCCAAAGCCAAGCCCGAAATGACACTCGCGGTGGAGATAAAAACGCACAAGACCAAGGAGAAAAACAACGCCGTCGTCGCCGCCACGGTCAAGGCGATCAACAAGGCAGGATTGATGAACCAAGTGATGTTCCTCGCGTTCAACCTTGATATTTGCAAGGAGCTGACACGCATCCAACCGGGTTGCAAAGTGGCCTACCTGAACGGGGACAAACCCCCGAGGGAACTCCACGAACTCGGAATCACCGGCGCCAATTACGGCTTCAAGGCCATTCGCTCAAATCCCCATTGGATCAAGGAAGCGCACGACCTGGGCATGACCATCAATGTGAGGACGCTCAACACGATGGCCAACGTGATCGAAATGGCCAACCTCGGCGTTGACTACATCTCATCCGACTGCCCCGCCCAGGCCCAACAAATCGTCGAGCATTTCCAGGGGAAATAATGCCGGCGCGTTTTTTGTTTTGAGGCGCGCCCCGCCACTCCGCCCCTCCTGCCCGCGCCCAAACGAACCTTGAAAAAAACAACCCTCCCCAACACTCTTTTCATAACGCGCCAAAGCGCGAACCTCCCCCTCCCCCGCCATCCCATGAAAAACACCCCCGCATTAATCTTTGGGTTCGCCCTCGCCATCGCCCTCGCGCCCGCGACCCGCGCCGCCGAACGATTCTGGGGCGGCGGCTCCGGCAACATCACCGACAACAACTGGTATTCCGACCTCGGCCTCACAACTCCCGCCGCCCGTGGCAACGGCGATGTCGCCAATATCGCCAGCGGCACCGTTTTTGTCACCGGCAACGCCACCGTTTACGACACCAACATCGGCCTCGCCGCGGGCGACAACGCCGCCGTCATCGTCTCCGGCAACTGGTATAACTCCGGCGGCGAGCTCTCCATCGGCGGCGTCGGCGGCACCAACGCCATTTTCCCCGCTCCCACGGGCGGCGCCGGCGGGCTCACCATCCTCAGCTCCGGCTCCGTCCGCGCCAGCACCTTTTACGTTGGCGGTTACGGCTCGGGCACATTCCACCTCGCCCAAGGCGCAAAGTTGACCAATCACGCCAACGCCTTCCTCGGCCGCAACGCCGGAGGCTCCGGCACCGCCACCATCGACGGCCTCTGGACAATCAAGGGCAGCTCCACCAACAACGGCAACCTCTCCATCGCCCACGCCGTCGGCAGCCGGGGCAACCTCCTCACCATCGGCGTGACCGGCACCGTCATCGCCAACGCCAACACCGCGTCCACCAATTATTTTTACATTGGTCCCAACAGAAGCACTTCCGGCACCGTCATCGTAAACGGCCTCCTCCGAATCGACGGCACCAACGCCATCAACTCCATCGCCTATCGCGGAAACAATGGCACCGCTTCCGACACCGCCGCCTCCGGCGTCCTCATCATCGGCCAAACCGGCACCGTCATTTTCAGCGGCACCGAAACCAGCCTCGGACACTTGGGCATCGGCTCCGGCACAAACTACCGTGCCAACTCCACCGGCACGGCTTTCGTTGACGGCACTTGGAAAAACGCGGGCAATCTCATAATCGGGCGCTCCGGCGCCGGCCACCTTGAAATCGGGCAAACCGGCACCGTCACCGTCGGCACCTTCGGCGTCATGGGTCTCTACAACAGCGCGGCCAACGAGAAATACTCCGCCGCCGCCAACGAACCCGTCGGAGGCACCGCCATTGTTAAGGGCACCCTGGACATCGCCGCCTATTTTATGCTCGGCGCCGCCGCCCCCGCCACGCTCTCTGTCAGCGAATCGGGAGCCTTGATGATCGGAGACTCCCTCTATTTCGGCTCCAACAACACACGGCTCAACGTCGCTTCCAACGGCGACGTCCTCATCGGCGGCAACTACTACCAAACCGCGCAATCCACGCTCGCCATCACGCCCGGCCTCACGCGCGACAGCCCCTTCGTCACCATCGCCGCCGCCGCTTCGCTCTCCGGCACGCTCAACGTCACTGGCCTCGAAAACATGGACGGCGCCGCCTCCGCCGCCTCCGTCACCAAGTCAAGCGACCTGCCCGGCGTCACCGTCTTGCGCGCCGCCGACGGCATCAGCGGCGATTTCACCAGCGTCAACACCGGCACGCTCGCCTTCTCCGGCACCGCCGGCCTCCCCGACTACATCTTTCACGGAAAATCCATCATCGACGGCGCCGAGTATCGCATCGGCCACATTCTCTCGTGGCACGCACCCGCCGCAAGCGCGCACGGCGCCTTCACCATCGGCGCCGGCGCCACCCTCACCCTCGACACCCCGCTCGCCGACCGCGTCGACGCAAGCGCCCTCGCCACCGGATGGGACGGGAAATCACTCGCCAAACGCGGCCCCGGCACCCTCATCCTCGCCGACGCCGGCTCGCGCACCGGCGACACCACCATCGAGTCCGGCACCCTCCGCGTCGCCACACCCGCCGTCTCCCTCGGCAACCTCGTCAACAACGCCGTGCTCGACCTCGGCGGCTCCTCCGGCGGCCACCACACCGCCACCGCCGACACACTCGCCGGCACTGGCACGTTTATTCTCGCCATCGACTCCGCCACCGGCAAAGGCGACAGACTGATCATCACCGGCAGCGCCTCCGGCGCGCACACCGTTCGCGTCTCGATAGACGGCGCGATGCCAACCACGCCCACCCCCGCCCAACTCGCAGCCACTATCACCGTCCAAGGCGACAACAACGCCACCTTCAACGCCGCCACGCCCCCGGCCCCCGCTGTCACCTTCGCCCCGCAAGGCGGCACCGTTTCCCCCGCGAGCAAAACCATCTCCCCCGGAGCCGCCTACGGCGTGCTTCCCACACCCGCGCACGACAGCGCCAAAGTCACCTTCGCCGGCTGGTGGACCGAGCCAAACGCCGGCACACAGGTCACCGACGCCACCATCGTCGCCGCCGGAGCCACCAACCACCTCCTTTACGCGCGCTGGACAACCGCGCATCCGTCCATCACCCCCGAGGCCGGCAACAACCTCTACGGCTCCATCATCGACGACACCGGCGCCCCCGTCCCCGGCGTTGTCGTGACCGACGGCTTCAAGTGCGTCGTCACCAACGCCAGCGGCATTTATCAAATGAAACGCCATGCGAAGGCGCGCGCCGTCTATTACTCCACGCCGGCGGCCTACGCCATCAACACGCGCGGCGCGTCCGGCAAACCCGGCCTGGCTAATTTCCACACAAAACTCACCCCCGCCCGGCAACGCTACGACTTTGAACTCGTCCGGCTCCCCGCGCCCGAAAAAGAGTTCATCCTCGTCCCCGTCGGCGACCCCCAGGTGACCAACGCCGCGCAGCTTCAACGCTACAAAAACGAAACCGTCGCCGACCTCGCCCGGTTCGCCGCTTCCTCCACGCTGCCCGCCTACGCCATCCTCCTCGGCGACATCTGCAACGACACCCTGCACATGCACGCCCCCATCCGCGACACCACCAATCTCGCCGGAATCCCCTACTTTGGCGTCATTGGAAACCACGACCACAATCAAGCCATCACCGGCGTCGCAAACGACTTCGAGGCCGGCGCGGACTATGAAAATGTTTACGGCCCGCCAAACTATTCCTTTGACCGCGGCGACGTCCACATCATCGGCCTCGACAGCATCCTCTACAACACCAGGAGCACCTACTCAAAAGGCATCACCGACGAAATCTACGAATGGATTACGCAAGACCTGAGCCACGTGCCGAAAAACAAAATGATCGTTCTCGCCTACCATTCTCCGATGGGCAACGGCTCCTCCAAAAACTGGCAAAAAGTGCTCACTCTTCTCAAAGGCTACGCCGGCGCCCACCTCATGGCAGGGCACACCCACACTCACGAAAACGTGATCATCAACCCCAACCCCCTCATCTACGAGCACATCCACGGCACGGCCTGCGGCGCCTGGTGGAACTCCATACTCAACACAGACGGCGCGCCCAACGGCTACGGCGTCTTCACCTTCTCGGGAAACAAAGTCGCCGACTGGTATTTCAAGCCCACCAGCTACAGCGACACCTACCAAATGCGCATGTATCGCGGCGATGTCAGCTTCGGCGGCGCCAGCGGCACATACAGCTATAACCAGCCCGGGTATGCCACCCTTGGTGCCAACGACGTCGTCGTTGACGCTTGGAACGCCGACGACAACTGGAAATTCGAGGTCTATGAAAACGGCGCCAAAGTGTCCGGTTCACTGAAAAAACTCAACACGCTGGTGGACGCCTATGCCAACGGTTACCACATCGGTGTCCGCGGCAGCACCTCGACCAGCTTCGGCTCTCGCAATAACAAACACCTGTATTCCCACACCCTGAAAACCGCCGGGGCTCGCGTCGAAATCCGCGCCACCGATCGCTTCGGAAAAACCTACTCGCTGTCCGACTTCACCACCGACCTCTCCGAATTCCCCGCCAACTTCGCCTCGCCCGAAATCACCGCGCAGCCGTCGGACGCCACCGTGACAGCCGGCAACCCCGCCACCTTCACCGCCGTCGTCAGCGGCACGCCAAAACCCTCGCTCAAATGGCAGTCCTCAAGCGACGGCGCCACATGGACGGACATCTCCGGCGCGACCACCGCGTCCCACACCATCCCCAACGCCACCACCGCGCAAAACGGCACGCTATACCGCCTCGCCGCAACCAACGCGCGCGGCCTCGCCACCAGCCACGCCGGCCTGCTCACCGTCAACCCCAACCTCGCGCTCGACGCCGCGCAAACGCTCAAGGCACAACTCCAAGCTACCGGCACCGCGACCATCACCGTGTCCGGCACGGTTGATCTCTCGCTCGTCGGCGGAGCCACCGTCGCCAAGGGCAAAACCATCGTCGGCGCGGACGCCACCTCCACCATCTCCGGAAACCTCACCCTCGCGGCGGGCGCGAGCGACACCATCATCCGCGGTGTGAACTTCACCACCGGCGCGCTCACCATCAACGGCGCGAACGACGTGGACGTTTCCCATTGCACCTTCACCGACGCCCCCGTCTCCATCACCGGCAACGCCGACAACATCGCCTTCTCGTGGAATATATTCACCGCCACACCCGCGGGCACCGGTTCGGCCATGACCATCTCCAACGCGGGAGCATCCACGGGCATCCTCCTCGACCACAACCTCTGGGGCGCCAACCTGAAAAACAACATGCCGGGCGCGACCAACGCCCGCGTTTACATGTATAACAACTACATCACCGCCACGGGCAACACCACCGCGACCATCGCCGGCGCGGGCGCGCAAATCCTCTCGGTGCGCAACATCTACCAAGGCGTGAAAAATCCGCTCACCAAGCAATCCTCCGGACGCCTCCGCACGATCGACAACATCATGGACGCCACCACCGGCACGACCGCGACCGGCGACGACAAAGTCTTCGTCCCCGGCTATGCGCACATCATCGACTCCGGCGACAGCAACACCGCCGCAGCCATCACCGCAAACGCGGGCAACACCGCGGGCAAAAACTCCGCCACCCCCGCGCAAACAAACGGCGCCGCCAGCATCAGCGCAACCGTGACCGGCTCCGGCGCGAACAAAACCGCGAGCAGCGCCAGCGTTCCCCACGCGGGCGGCTTCACGCTCACCGGCAACGCAACCGGATTCACACCCACCGCACGGCAATGGTATCGCGACAACACCGCCATTGTCGGCGCGACCTCCGCCACCTACGCCGTCACCAGCGCAACCGCCGCCGCGCACGCCGGAGCCTACGCCGTGGCATTGACAACCAGCACGGGCGAAATCGTGACCTCCGGCGCGTTCACAGTGACGGTTGCCGCGCCCCCCATCGACACACCGGACACCGGCAACAGCTCCGGCGGTGGAGGCGGCGGTGGCGCGCCCTCGCTACTCCTCCTCCCCGCCCTGCTGCTCCTTCTGGCAGGGCGAACCCTCCGGCTGAGCCGCAAACGATAACCCGTCCGCAATCCGCCGCGCAACCCATCTCCAACTCCCATCAACTCACCACCATGAAAAAACACCATCACCACCACCTCCGCCACTGTTCATTATTCGCCATGCTTTTTGCACTGGCGCTCGGCACGCTTCACGCGCAGCACGACCCATTCCGCGTCGAAATCCCCGACATCCCCGGCTACAAAACCCTCCGTTGCGACCTGCACATGCACACCGTGTTTTCCGACGGACAAGTCTGGCCCGCCGTCCGCGCCAGCGAAGCCTCCCGCGAGGGACTCGCCGCCATCGCCATGACCGACCACCAGGAGCGCCGCCGCAACGTTTACGACGAAAAAGTCTCGCGCAACTACTCCTTTGAAATCGCCAGCAAGGCGGCGCCCAAAAACCTCGTCGTCATCCCCGGCACCGAGGTCACCTACGGAATGCCCCCCGGCCACTTCAACGCCATCTTCATCAAGGACGCCGACGCCATGAGCACGACCGACTGGCGCAAGGCGCTTGAGGAGGCGAAAAAACAGGGCGCGTTCATCACATGGAACCATCCGCGCTGGGAAAACCAGCAGGCGCACATCACCCGCTGGCTCCCCGAGCACGAGGAAATATTCCAGAACGGCTGGATGCAGGGCATCGAAGTCGCCAACGGCAGCCTTTACAGCCCGCACGCCTTCCAGTGGGCGCTCGATAAAAAACTCACCATGATCGGCGCGTCCGATGTGCACGCGCCCATCCAAACCGGCTATGATTTTCACAAAGGCGAACATCGCACGAGCACGCTCGTTTTTGCCAAGGAAGCCACGGCGGCATCCATTCGCGAGGCCCTCGACAACCGCCGCACCGCCGTGTATTTTCGGGAGTTCGTCTACGGTGAGGAGCAATGGCTGCGCCCGCTCGTAGAGGCATGCCTCTCGGTCAAAGTTGCGCACAACGTGGGCTCCAACACCCAGACGCCCCGCTTTGTGGTCACCATCAAAAACAACTCCGGCCTGACCTTCAAACTCCTCAAAGTCGTGCCCGGTGAAAAACCCGCATTCTACCGCGACTACCTCGTGAAACCGCACTCCTCGCGCGGCATCGGCGTCGGCTTCCCCGACGAGATAGGCTCCGACGAGGTCGTTTTCCAAGTGAGCAATTTCCTCACTTCGCCCGAAACTCCGCTGACCTTCACGGTAAAACTCCCGAAAACACCCAAGGACAAAAGGGTCAAATCCAAGGCCAAGGCCAAGTAATACCGTTTGCGAATCAGTATTGATCTTTAAACGGGCAGGGCGGTTTCATGAAACCGCCCTGCTTTGTATAGTGCGCACAAGGACGCCGGCCGCGCAGTCTGCTCAGGATTGATTTTGCTCCGTGGCGGCCTGGTGCCGGTCCGCGATTTCGGCGAGGAGTTTTTCGGGGTCGCGGAAGAGCGCGGGACTCCAGATGCGATGGAGGCTCCAGCCTTGTGACTGGAGGATTTGCGCGCGGAAATTTTCCCACGCAACCGGGTCGGGTGTTTTTTTGTAGCGGTTGAAATCCGTGAGCACTCCAATCGTGACGTCGGCGGGCATGTGGGGGTGCGTGAGCGCGATGTCCACGCAGAAGCCGTCGTTGCCCCAATAGACGGTGGAGCCGATGTTGCTCGCGGCGTGAAGGCGGCGGGCGAGGGCTTCGGCAAGCGCGGAGGGTTGCGTGGTTTCGTCGCGGAGGACTTGCGCATGCTCGTGACGGCGCGCGGTTTCAAGTTCGGTCTGCCATTCGTCGAAACGCGCGCCGAGGGTTTCGGCATAGCGGAGGTAGGCGTAGAGTTGGTGGCGGCCGGTGATGGAGCGTCCGGGCTCGGGCGGCGTGACGGAGGTGTATTCGACGCGGGGGATTGAGGTGAGGACGTGGATGGCGTCGCGGGCACGGGTGACGAGGACGTTGAGGCGGCGGTCGCCGCCGATGCGCGAGAGGGCGCCGAAGTTGCGGCGGAACTTGCCGTCCTTGTCGGGGCCGAACGTGGTGCAGATGATCATGTGGTCGCGTTCGTCGCCTTGCACGTTTTCGAGGTTTTTCACGAAGAGGCCCTCGAACGAATCGCGTCCGCGCCGGCGGCGGGCGGTTTCGAGTTTTTGGGCGAAGGCGGGATCGGCGGCGGCTTTTTCGTCGAGCGCGTCGATGATGAGGTCGCGCTGGTTGAGGTTGAAGCAGGCGACGCCGATGGAGGGCGGTTCGGCGGTGTCGAGGAGTTCGGCGACGAGATTGGCGGCGGCGCGGGCCTCGGCTTCGTTGCCGCGTTCATGGTAAACGCCGTCCACATGGGTGAGGAGGATGGGGGCGTGGACGGCGCGGTTTTTCGGATGGCCGGGGATGGGCTGGAGGCGCTTGTTGTAGAATGAGTCGTTGGAGAAGCCGATGAGCGCGGCGTTGCGCGAGCGGTAGTGGACGTCGAGAAATGCCTCCTGCACGTTGAGGTTGAGCGCGGCACCGAGGAGGTCCTCGGTTTCGGATTGTTGCTGCGCAAAAACTTCCTCCGCGGTTTCGGCGGCGGTGTCGTTGCTTTCGGTGAGGGCGCTTTCGAAGAAGCGCGTGGGCGGGAGCTGCTTGGGATCGCCGGCGATGACGACGCGTTTGCCGCGGAGGAGAACGGGCAACGCTTCCTCGAGTCGGCACTGGCTGGCTTCGTCGAAAATGATGACATCGAAGAGGTGGGCGCGGGGGAAAATCTGCGCGACGGTTGACGGGCCGGCCATCCAGACGGGGCAGAAATCGAAGAGCGGATCGCCTCCGGGAATGTCGGCTCCGGCGGCGATCATCTGGCGGAGTTTCATGGCGCGCTGGCCGCGGACAAAGAGGCGCTGGCGGAGCGAGGCGCCGAGTGTGTTGAGGCGTCCGCCGGTGGCGGCGAGGAGGCGGTCGCGCCAGACTTTTTTCCAGCGGTAAAGGATGAGCTGGCGCACGAGCGAGGCTTTCTCGGCGGTGCGTTCGAGTTTCTCGGAGAACGCGGCTTCGACGCGGTGCGTGTCGATGCGGGCGAGCGCGGGGTTTTCGCGGAGCTGCGTCTGGATTTCGAGCGTGAGGGCGGAAAGGCGGAGCGCGGGCTCGGCGGTTTCCCAGGGGAGCGCGGCGTCGGCGGCGTGGGTGAGCGCGATGCTCAGGGCGGTCGAAAGGCGGCTGATCACGTCGGTGTAGCGGACGCATTCCTCGAGCGTGTTTTGGAACTCGACGAAGCGCTGGGTTTCGACGGTGACGGCGGGGTTGGCGCGCCAGGCGTCGATGAGTTCATCGATGGCGGCGGCGTGGAAAAGTTTCGTGGCGGCAAGGGTGTCGCGAAGGTCGATGAGCGCGGAGGCGCGTTGCGCGCCCTGGCGCAGGAGCGCGGGGAAATTGGCCGAGGTTGCCGGCTCGCTCAGCGCGGAGAGGGCTGCGGATTTCAGGTGGGAGTTGGCGGGAAGCGAGGCGGCTTCGAGGGCGTCGAGAATTGACGGAAGCGCGTCGGCGAGGGCGCGGAGGGTTTCGTCGGGAGGGAGCGCGGCGGCGGGTTGCGCGGCGTGAATGCGCTCGTGGACATCGGCCCAGAGGTGGCGGGCCTTGAGCGCGGCGTAGTAGGTTTGGGCGCGTTCGGCGGAGGCGCGGTCGAGCGGAAGCGCGAGCGGTTCGAGGGCGCGGCGAGCGGCGCTTTTTTTGGAGAAGGCGAAATGGCGCTTCCACGAATCGGCGAGCGGAAGCCATTCGCGGAGCGCAAGCAGGCGCTGGTTGCACTGGGCGAGCGAAGGAAGCGCGCTCTTGGTCTGGAGATGGAGTTCGCGGTCGAGGGGTTTGGCGAGCGGTTCTTTTTCGGGGGCGAGGGTTTCGATTTCCGCGCGCCAGTTTTGCCAGTGCGGATCGGCGGCGAGGCGCGCGGCGATGGCGTGCCGGGCGTGCGCAATCGCGGCGTCAAGCTTGGCGGCGAGTTCGACGCGGGCGCCGACTTGCTCGTCGAGCGCGATGCCGGCGGAGAGCGGGGCTGCGGGCGAATCGGGGTAGCGGTCGAGTATCGAGGATTTGGATACAAGGTCGCGAAGTTGCGCGGCGGTGGCCGCGGCGGGCTTGGCGAGCCAGTCGGCGAGCGAAATGCCGACGCGGTTGCGAAATGGATTCTCGGGCCAGCGGGCGGCGAGGGCGCGCTGCACGCCTTCCTCAAGATCGACGCGGTGCTCCTCGATGAGCGCGGGCGTGAGGCCGTCAACCGCGGGGATGGGCGTGGCGACGGCACCCGCGAGTTCGAGCCATTTGCCGCAGGTATCGTGGAAGGAGGCGCAGCCGTCCGCGGTGGCGTGAAGGCTGTCGAAGTTTTCGCGGAGCTCGGCGTGGAGTTTGTTGAGGCGGGTGTTGATGCGGTCGAGCTCGGGGGCGGGGTTTGTGTGAAGCTGGTCCTGGGCGAGATTTTCGAGGCGTTCGCGGAGGCCGAGATAGAGGTCGCGGCGATCGCGTTGCGGATCGTGGATGACGCCGCAGAGCGGGCCGAGACCCATGCCGTCGAGGCGGTATTTGACGACGTCGAGCGCGGTGCGCTTGTCGCAAACAAAGAGGACTTTTTCGCCGCGGGCGAGGTGGTCGCCGATGACGTTGGCGATGGTCTGGCTTTTGCCAGTGCCGGGAGGGCCGTGGATGACGAGAGCGGCGCTGTTGCGGGCGTGGAGGACGGCCTCGGCCTGGCAGGGATCGGCGTGCGTGACGAGAAGCTCGTTGGAAAAATCGCGCGCGGGGAGTTGCGCGTGGTCGCGAATGGCTTCGGCCGCGGCCTCGGCGGCGTGATGATCGGGATCGGTTTCGACGAGCGCCTCGGGCGTGAGGAAGGGGCGGATGGGGTTGTCGAGCGCGGGCTCGTTTTCGATCATCCACTGGGTGTCGCGGAGGAGTCCGGGATTGGTGACGGGGAAGAGTCCGAGGACGGCGCAGGGAAGGATCGCGGGGGCGTCGGGGAGCGCGTCGGTTTTGGGAACGGGCTGGAGCGGCGTGGCGGCGTCGAAGAGGGCGGGCGGCGGCGTTTGCGCGCCGGGTTGCGGGAGCGGGATGCCGGCGGCCTTGGCGACGAGGTTGATGATGTCGGTGATTTCGCGCCAGGGGTCCTCGGCGTTGTCGTCGGCAAAAAGCTCGTCGGTGTCGGCGCCGGTTTTTTGCTCGATCCAGGCCATGAGCGCGGGGTTGGGTTGCACGAGGTCGGCGCCGTTACCGCTGGTGGAAATCGAGATGCCGGGGCGCGTGTCGCGGCGCACGGTGAGGTTGACGGGGACGAGTGCGAGGGGCGCGAGGATGCGGGCGCCGCGCGAGCGGGCGCGGGAGCCGTGGTTTTCGTCGCGCGCGGGGATGGAGAGGAGCGGGAAGCCGATGTAGAGGGCTTGTTCGCCGTAGTCGTTGTAGTAGTCAACGGCATCGGCGGCGATCTCGCGGGTTTTGTTGAGCACGCGGGTCTGGCGTTCGGCGGCGGCGCGGGCGTCCTTCTGCTCGTCGGACCACTCGCTCTCGGGGTAGTCGGGTTTTTTGAAGGCGGGGGTCCTGGCGGGAAACTCGAAGGACTTGCCCGCGGCGGAAAGGAGTTGCGCGAGAAACCCGGCCGCGGGATCGGCGCCTTGCAGGTGGCGGAAATCGTGAAGGTCGATGCGCTGGCGGCTGCCGTGGGGGCGTGCGTTGAGTCCGGGGCCGGAGGTGAGGCTCGCGTAGAGCCGCTGGAGCATGGTTTCGAGAATCATGGCGGAGGGTTAAGCGAACACTGAAACACGAAACATGGACGGAGCAATGGAGATATTTTCACGCGGCGAGCCGGTGCGCCCGACGATAATTTCAAACGTCGCATCCCAAGCCCAAAACCGGAATGTTTTTGAACGGCTTGGGGTTTTGCCGAATGGAATTTTGAAATTCTAAAAATTAAAACGCCAGAGCCTAAAAAGCATCACTGTGTCGAGGTTCTGCGCCAGTCGATGAGTTCCATTTGGAGGAGCTTGCGGTCGTTGAAATGATTCCAGGCGATTTTGACGGCGATGTCGATTGGTTCGCCGACAGGGGGAATGCGTCCGGCCATTTTCCAAGCGACACCGAAAAGGCGGCGGCCAAGGCCGTCGTCAAAATGGAAGCGGAAATGCTGCTGCTTGAAAACATCGGGGCGATGATCGAGGACGATGCCGCGAATGCCAAAAACGGGCTCGGGGTTGCCCTGTCCGAAGGGATGCAGGGTGCAGATTTCGTCCATCAGGTTTTCGCGGACTTGCTCGGGCTGGAGCCAGGCGGCGATGTCGAGCGTGGGCTCGGGAATGGCGCTTCCGGCATGAGCGACGACGGCTTTCTCGAACTGGTCGCGAAAGGTGTCGATGTTTTGATGCACGAGCGAGACACCGACGGCCATGGGATGTCCGCCCCAACTGTTGAGCTGTTCGGCGCAGGCACCGAGAACCTCGACGAGGTTGATGCCGTCAACGCTGCGCCCGGAGCCCTTGGCCTGCTCGGTTTCATGCCCGAGAACGACGGTGGGGCGGTGGTATTTGCGCGAAATGCGCCCGGCAACGATGCCGACCACGCCGGGGTGCCAGCTTTCGGAATAGAGAACAAAACCGGGCCGGTCGGCGTAGAGAGTTTCGACCATGCGCTCGGCCTCCTCGGTCATCTGGCGCTCGATGTCCTGGCGCTCGCGGTTGAAGGCGTCGAGTTCCTGCGCGGTCTTGGTGCAGAACTCGGCGTCGTCGGAGAGCATGAGCTCGACGGAGATGGCGGCGTCGGCGAGGCGTCCGCTGGCGTTGATGCGGGGGCCGAGGCGGAAGGAGACATCAACGGGCATGATGTCGTTTTCGGGATTGACCCCGGCGACTTGCATGAGGGCGAGCACGCCGGGACGCTTTGTCTTTTGGAGAATGCGCAGGCCGGTGCGGGCGAGGATGCGGTTTTCGCCGTGAAGGGGGACCAGGTCGGCGACGGTGCCGAGCGCGACGAGGTCGAGCGAGTCGCGAAGTTTTATCTTGAAGGCGGTCTCGTTATTTTCGGTGCGGAGCAGCTTGAGCAGGCCGTGCGCGAGTTTGAAAACGAGGCCGACGGTGCAGAGATTGCGCCAGGGTTCGTCACCCTCGTCCTCGGAGACGTGGGGGTTGACGAGAATGCCCTGCTCGAGGGTTTTCTCGCGGGAGCGGTGGTGGTCAACGACAAGGACGTCGATGCCCTGCGAGATGAGGTAGGCGACTTCCTCGTGCGAGTTGGTGCCGCAATCGAGGGCGATGAAGAGCTGGGGCTTGCCGAGTTCGAGGGCGCGGTCGATGGCCGAGCGCGAGAGGCCGTAGCCGTCCTCCATGCGTCGCGGGACGATGAAGCGCGGGAAGAGGCCGAAGGCGCGCAGGGCGTTGACGAGGAGCGCGGTCGAGGTGACGCCGTCCACATCGTAGTCGCCAAGGACGACCACTTCCTCCTTGTTAGCGATGGCGGTGCGGAGCCGCATGGCGGCTTGCTCGAGATTCTTGAGAAGGAAGGGGTCGTTGAGTTCGCTGAGCGTGGGATGCAGGAACTTGTTTGCCTCCTCCGGCGTGCGCAGGCCGGCGCGCATGAGCAGCTCGGCCAGCACGGGGCTTGCGCCCACGGAGTGACTTAGTTTCTCAACCTCGGCGGTTGGAAAGGGCGTGTATATCCAGCGCATCGGGCGATGGAATTTTCGATTCTCGATTCTCGATTTTCGATTGGGCGCTTCCGCGTCGTCCGGGTTTCACGGACGAAGAGGATATTCTTCAATCGAAAATCGAAAATCCAAAATCGAAAATCCGGTTATTCGGATGCCTTGCTGGCGCCGGTCCACTCGTAGGTGGGCTTCACGTCCTGGTGTTTTTCAACGCGCTTGCGGTCGCCCCTGTGATACCAGTAGAAGACCTGCGAGGAAATGAAGATGGCGGAGAAGGTGGAGGTGATGATGCCGACGGTGAACGTGAAGGCGATTTCCTTGAGCACGCCGCTGCCGAATATGAAGAGCGACAGGGAGGCGAGGAGCGTGGTCGTCGATGTCATGATCGTGCGGGCGAAGACCTTGTTGATCGCGGTGTTCACGATGTCCTTGAGCGAGCCGGTCATGTTGATGCGCAGTTCCTCGCGGATGCGGTCGAACACAACAACGGTTTCGTTGATCGAGTAACCGGTGATGGCGAGGATGCCGGCGACCATGGGCGCGGTGAACTGGAAGCCCAGGAAGCCGTGGCCGATGATCACGAAGACGCCGACGGTCATGAGCACGTCGTGCGCCGACGAGAACATGGCGCCGATGCCGAAGCCGAGCTCGAAGCGGAAGGCGATGTAGAGGAGCGTGACGAGCATCGCGATGGCGATGGCCGTGATGGCCTTCCAGAGGATTTCATTGCCGATGGAGGGACCGACGGAACTGACGCCAAGGCTTTGGAAATTGGCCTCGGGGAATTTGGCCTGGAGGGCGGAGACGAGTTTCGGCGCGTTGTTGTAAGTGGTGTCAACGCGGAGGATTTCGTTGTCGGAGCCGATGTCCTTGACGTAGGCGGGCATGATCTCGCCGATGCCGGCTCCGGTGGCGGCGGCGCGAATGGCGCCGGTGTCGACTTTTTTGTCCTTGTTGAACTTGAGCGAAACGGAGTCACCGCCCGCGAAATCGATGCCGTAGATTGCCTTGCCGGTGTAGATGATGCCGCCGACGCCGATGGCGACGATGAGCCACGAGGCGATGAGGGCTTTCCAGCCCCACTTCACGAAGTCCCAGTGCGGGGCCTTGCGGAGGAGGTGGCGCATGGTGATTTTTTTCAGCACGCCGCCGTCGACGAGAAGCTCGAGGAGCATGTGTCCGGTGATGAGCACCGAGAAGAGCGTGGAGCACACGCCGATGGCGAGTGTGACGCCGAAGCCCTTGATCGGGCCGCTGCCGTAAATAATCATGACGGCGCAAATGAGGAGCTGCACAAAGTGCGCGTCGAGAATCGTCCAGAGCGCCTTCATGAAGCCCGCGTGGTTGGCGGCGCTGAGCGATTTGCCCTCGCGTATCTCCTCGCGCATGCGCTCGAAGATAAGGATGTTGGCGTCAACCGCCATGCCGATCGTGAGCACGATACCGGCGAGTCCCGGGAGTGTGAGGGTGGCGTTGAAGTTGGCCATGACGCCGAAGATGATGACGACGTTGATGCCGAGCATGATGACGGCGAGGAGGCCGCCGCTCGAATAAAACATGATCATGAACGCGGCCACGAGCGCGGCGCCGATGATGGAGGCGCGCAGACCGCTGGAAATGGCGTCCTCGGCGAGCGAGGGCCCGATTTCGTATTGCTCCCTGACGTGCATGGGGACGTCGAGCGGATTATTGAGCACGGCGGCGAGGTTTTGCGCCTCCATGGTGGTGAAGCGTCCGGTGATTTCGGCGCCGTTGCTGTCGATTTCGTCCTTCACGCCGGGATAGGACTGGAGTTTGCCATCGAGCACGATTGCCATGCTGGCGCGAGCCTCGTGATTGCCGGATTGCTGCTGGAGTTGCTTGCTGTAACGGGCGACTTCGCGGGTGATTTCGGCAAACTTCACGCGGCCGGTGTCGGTGAACTCCATGTTGATTTGCGGCCTGTTCCACTGGTCAAGCGAGGCGTAGGCGCGCTTGATAATCTTGCCGTCGGCGAGGGGGCGGCGCTGCACAAAGAGGTCAACGGTGCCGCCGTCGTCATTTTCAGCGGAGGTCATTTTCTCGTAACCGGCGGGGATTTGCTCGCCGGGCTGACCGGTCGGATAAACAAAGGGATGCACGAGACGGAACTCCAGCATGGCGGGCTTTTGAAGGCTGTCCACGACGCCGGGGTCGTCCTTGGTGTTGACGCCGGGGAGCTGCACTTCGAGGCGGGTGTCGCCAACCGCGCGAATGATGGGCTCGGTGACACCGAAGGAGTTGATGCGCTTCTCGATGATTTCCTGCGCTTTTTTCAACTTGTCCGCGCGGGCGTCGCGGTCGAGGTCGGCGATGGCCTTGGCGTCAAGTTCGAGGGTGAACGCGACGCCGCCCTTGAGGTCGAGGCCGAGCTGGAGCTTGGCCTTGGACGACTTGAGCAGGTGCTTGAGGAGGATTTCATTCTTGGTGTCGGGGTTCTTGGAACGACCGACGTCGATGTCGGGGAAGTATTCCTTTTGGAGGTCAATCTTCCGGTCGCCGGCCAGCTGCTTGAGGCCGAGGTAGGCGGTGCGGGCGCGGCCCTTGTCCTTGAGCTCGACGGCCTCCTTCATGAGGGCGTTGAACTCGGATTGCTTGGCCGAGGCTTCGAGTTTCACGAAGTCGATGAATTCCTGGTCCTTGAGCGGAACCAGTGATGTTGCGCAAAAGACCACCACCGCAAGGCTGATGATGATCTTCCAGAGGTTACGTTTTATCATATGTTTGTTTTATTGGTTGAAATTGGTTGTGCCGCGCGAAGTTCGGGGAGTTTTCAGGTAACGGGGAGGCTGGGAAACGTAACGGCATTTTTGCCACCTTCTTCACGTTCCGGAGCCGTGTCCTTCGATGACATCCGGCGCCGGAATCGCGCGAAGCGCAGGGGCGGGGCGGGGTTATTTCTGGTCGCTGGCGCCTTTTTTCTTGATGACGGTCTGGACGAAGTTTTTCGCAACCTCGACCTTCACACCGTCGGCGATGCGAACCACGAAGCGGTCGTCCTTGCGGTTGGTGATTTCACCGAAGATGCCGCTGGCGAGCAGAACCTGGTCGCCGGAGTCGAGTTCGGAGAGGAGTTTCTGGTGCTCTTTTTGCTTTTTGCGCTGCGGGGCGATGAGGAGGAAATAGAACGCGACGACCATCAGGATGATCGGGCCGAATTGCATGAGGAAGTTGCTGCCACCGGAGGCGGGTTGACTCGCCGGCGCGCCTTCGGCCTGGGCAATGATTTGCAGTGCGAAATTGGAAATAGTGGCGATAGTCATGATTTGAGTGTTGAGTGTTTTGCGAAAAGAAAACACGAAGTAAACCAATCCTGCCGATTAAATAGCAAGCAACAAACCTTGGTCATTTTTTCTTTACACACATCTTGAAAAAACAATCCGCATCCACCTGGTCAGTCGAAAAATCCGAGGAACTTTACGGTTTCAATCGCTGGGGCACGGGGCATTTCGGCGTTGATGACGAGGGCTTTGCCGAGGTGCGGCCCGTTCCGGACGGCCCGACAATTCGCATCATGGACGTCGTTGACGAGGCCGCGGGCATGGGCATCAAGGCGCCGATGGTGATCCGGTTCCAGGATTTGCTGCGGCACCGCGTGCAACGGCTCAACCAGGCGTTCCGCCGCGCGATCCGCGAGGAAAACTACAAGGGCGACTATCGCGGGGTGTTTCCCATCAAGGTCAACCAGTTGCGCGAGGTGGTCGAGGAAATCATGTCGGCGGGAAAGGTCTACAACCACGGGCTTGAGGCCGGCTCCAAGCCCGAGCTCATGATCGCGCTCGCGATGCACGACAGCAACCAGCGCCTCATCATCTGCAACGGTTACAAGGACAACGACTACATCCGCCTCGCGCTCCTCGGGCGCAAGCTCGGCAAGCGCATCATCATCGTCATCGAGCAACTGGGCGAGGTGGACGACATCATCCGCATTTCGCAGGAGCTCGACGTG
Source organism: Ereboglobus sp. PH5-10 (assembly GCF_029504735.1). Lineage (GTDB taxonomy): Bacteria > Verrucomicrobiota > Verrucomicrobiia > Opitutales > Opitutaceae > Ereboglobus. Next base: position 228,001 of record NZ_JAQFIP010000004.1, read on the forward strand.
AAGCCGTTCATCGGCTTTCGCATAAAACTCCAGACGCGCGGCGAGGGCAAATGGTCGTCGTCGTCGGGCGACAACGCAAAGTTCGGCCTGAACACCGCGGAAATCCTTTTTGCCATTGAAAAACTCAAGGCCGCCAAGCTCTCAAAATCGCTGAAACTGGTGCATTTTCACATCGGCTCGCAGGTGCCGAACATCCTCACGATCAAAAACGCCGTCGTCGAGGCCACGCGCTTTTACTGCCAGCTTGCGAAAATGGGATTCCCGATGGGCTACCTCGACATCGGCGGCGGGCTCGGCATCGACTACGACGGCTCGCGCACCAACTTCGAGTCCTCGATGAACTACACGCTCGAGGAATACGCGCGCGACGTCGTCTCGAACGTCATGGACATTTGCGAGGCCTCCAACGTGCGCGCGCCCGACATCATCAGCGAAAGCGGCCGCGCCATCGCCGCGCCGCACTCCATGCTCGTCGTGGAGGTGTTCGAGCGCATCAACAAAAAGGAGACGCTCCGCCAGCAGCACCTGCCGAAACAAAAGCACGACATCGTTTACGCGCTCGAGGCGCAGTTGAAAAACAAGTCGCGCCTCGGACGCCTTGAGCGATTCCACGACGCGCTCCAGAAAAAGGAGGAGGCGTTTTCGCTCTTCAACCTCGGCTACCTCGACATCGAAAACCGCGCCGCCGCCGAGTCGCTCTTCTGGCAGATCTGCGAGAAAATCGACCACGAGGGCAACGAGTCCGGCTACCAGCCCGAGGAGTTGCGCGACCTCAAAAAACTCCTCGCCGACCAATACGTCTGCAACTTTTCCGTCTTCCAATCACTCCTCGACCACTGGGCGCTCGATCAACTTTTCCCCGTCGTGCCGCTGCACCGCCTCAAGGAAAAACCCACCGTCAACGCGATCCTCGTGGACATCACCTGCGACTCCGACGGCAAAATCGGCAGCTTCATCGACCTGCAGGACACGAAGGACTACCTCACGCTCCATTCGCTCAACGGCAAGCCCTACTACCTGGGCATATTCCTGACCGGCGCGTATCAGGACATCATGGGCGACCTGCACAACCTCTTCGGCCGCGTGAGCGAGGCGCACGTCTTCCTCGAACCCGACGAACCGAACGGCTTCTACATCGAGGAGGCGATCAACGGCAGCCGCATCGCCGAGGTGATCGAAGGCGTGCAATACCAGTGGGAGGAACTCTGCCGCCGCATGAAGGCGCAAATCGACACCGCGACCCGCAAGGATTTGGTGAAGCCGCGCGAAGGCGTGCGCCTGCTGGAATTCTACGAAACCCAGCTCCAAACAAAAACCTACCTGAACATCGAGCGCGCAAAGCGAAAGAAAAGGCAGAAAAAGTAGACCGGGCTCTCCGCGCCTCCGCGAGGCAAGCCCCCACCCCAGCCCGGCAAGCCTCCGACTTGCGCGCCCGCATCCCCTTCTCGCCACGCTTGTCAAAATGCCGCGAGCAAACGGTTCATGTCCACGTGATCCATGATGAGCTTTTTGATCACGGGGAATTTGTCGGTGTCCTGCGGCTGCGTTTTCACGGTCATGCTGTGGATGCGCGAGGAGACATCGTAACATTCGCGATGCGCGGCGATCACGGGAATTTCCGTCCGCTGGAGCAAGTCCATCAGCTTCGGATGCGGCATGATGTCGTTCGAAAGGATCAACCCCGAAATCGTTTTTTCACCCGAGAGCTGCGCGCTCGAAATGGCGGCGAGGATGATGTCGTCCCGGTCGCCCGGCGTGATGATCACCACGCCCGGTTGCAGGTAATCGACAATGCCCTTCGCCGTCATCGCGCCGACAATCACGCGCTCGGCGCGGTGCACCGGCGCGTTCCAGTGGCCGTTGAGCCAGCGCCCGTCGATCTCCTCTGCGATTTGCGAAATGCTCGGCGTCGAAAGCATCCGGTGAATCGGCAGCACGCCGAGAAGCGGCACGCCGAGGCGGCGCAGCCCCTCGCCCGCGTATTCGGCAATCATGTCCATCTTATCAGGCTCGACCTTGTTGAGAATCGCGCCGATCACCTCCACCCCGGCCTTGTCAAAAAGCGCCTTGTTGAGCGCGATTTCGTCGATGGGGCGCCCGATGCCTCCGGGCGAAACGAGGATCACTTTTGCGTTAAGCAGCTGCGCGACGCGCGCGTTCGAAAGGTCAAACACCGAGCCGACGCCCGCGTGCCCCGTGCCCTCGATGAGCGTGAAATCCTTTTCCCACGAAACCCGGTCAAAGGCGCGGCAGATTTTATCCTCGAGCGCGGCGAGCATCTCGTCGGGCTGCTTGAGGTAGCGACGCGTGAGCGTGCTGTCGATTGTCACCGGGCTCATGCTCTGGATCGGCACGCTCACCTTGTAAATAACGTCGAGCAGGTAGGAGTCCTCGTCGATGAGCGTGCCCTCAATGGTGACGAAACGCTGGCCCACGGGCTTGATAAAACCCACGCGCGGATAAAGCGCCTGAAGCGCGGCGTAAAGGCCGAGGCAGGTGGTCGTCTTGCCGTCGTTCATGCGCGTGGCGGCGACAAAGATGCGCTTCGTCTCGGTGTTGGTCGGCTTTGTCAGCAGGGGAAGCGCGGGTTGCTCGAAAGGATTGGCGGTCGGTTCGGAGGACATGCGGAAAATTATGAATCAGAATTTAAAGACAGCGCGATGAGACGGATCAGAAAAACAATCGGGTGAAATTTGAATAATGCACAGGCTTGGACTTTCTAATTTCTAATTTCCTCACGTTCCGTAGAGCAGCTTGTGGTCGATGGCCTGGCAGCCGACAATGACCGCGGCGCCGTAAACATCGTGCGCGCTGGAACCGCGGCTGATTTCCGCGGCGGGACGGCTCAGGCCGGTGAGAATTTGCCCGTAGGCGTAGGAACCGCCGAGGATGTTCACGAGCTTGAACGCAATGTTGCCGCTGGCCAGGTCGGGGAAGATGAGGACATTGGCGCGACCGGCGACGGGACCGCCGATTTTTTTTGTCTGCGCCGTGAGCGCGTCGAGCGCCGCGTCGGCCTGGATCTCGCCCTCGATCTCAACGGTGAGCCCCGCCTCGATTGCCTTGACGCGGGCCAGTTGCGTCGCCCTGCGAACCCTCACGATGGACGGATGCGACGCATCACTGTGCGTGGCCCAGCTGAGCATCGCGATGCGCGGCGTCTCGTTTGTGATGTGATATGCGATCTGCGCCGTGGACACGGCGATGTCGGCGAGCTGCTCGGCCGTGGGCTCGGGAATCACGCCGCAATCCGCAAAAAACAACGTGCCGTCGGAGCCGACCTTGTGCTCGTCGAAGGCGATGATCATGAGCGACGCGACATTTTGCGCGTGCTCGTGCTTCGGGATGATTTGGAAAAGCGGACGCAGCGCGCTCGACGCAACGCGCGTGGCGCCGCCGACGAGGCAGTCCGCCTGCGCGTTGGCGAGCATCATCGTGGCAAAGTAGCTGGTGTCGCGCATGGTGTCGCGCGCCTCGTCGAGTGAGATTTCCTTGTCGCGACTTCTGCGCAGCTCGGCGAATTGCATCGCAAACGGCTCGAACTCCTCGCTCTGCGCGGGGTCGATGATGCGCATGCCCTGAAGGTTGATGTCGAGGCGCATCGCGGAGTTTTTAATAAGCGTGCGGTCTCCGAGCAAAATGGGCGCGCCCATGCGGCTCGTGACCCACTGGCGCGCGGCCTGGAGTATGCGCGGGTCGTTGCCTTCGGCGAAAACGACGCGCTTGGGGTGTCGTTGCAATTTTGCGGCGAGTTTGGGGATGATCGGCATTGAAAACAGGAGAATGCGCGCCTTCGCGCCCTCGTCAATGGCTCGTTCAATCGCCAATGGCGCCCGAAACAAACAGCGCAAAAAATCATTCCCCGGCGATCTCGATCACCTTGCCCGCCGCGCTCGAATACACGAACAGACGCACTCGCGCCTTCGGGAAAAATCCGGTCACGCAACGTCCGTAGGCGCGCAACTGCGGCGCGTATTCGTCGGCGAGCCGCGCCAGCAGCGCCTCGTCGCTTTCGCCCGCGCGCCGCCGGTTGGTTTTCCAATCGACCACGCGCGCCTCGTTCGCCGCGGCATCGTGAATCACCATGTCCATGATGCCGTCAACCCACGCGTCGCCCGCCTCGTTTGCCGGCGCGAAGATCGGCAGCTCCGCCTCGCGCGTCCAGCGCGGCTCGCGCAATTCGCGCAGCATTTCGCCCGTCTGAAAACGCCCGAGCTCCTCGCGTCCGCGCGCAAGGCCGGCCTCGCCGCACCGCTCCCGCGCGGCCTCCAGCGATTTCTCGAAATACGCGGACAGCGCGGCATCGTCCGCGTCCCACGGCAGCGACTCCATCACGCCATGCCACCAAAGCCCGTATTCGATCGCCTCGTCGCCGTCGCGCGCCGGGCGCAAGTCGTCCGCCGTCGCCTCGTGGAGCGCGCCTCGCACCGCGTCGAAATGCGCGAGCTGGTGCGGCAGCACGCGCGCGGGGAGCGGCGGCAATTCCGCTTGCGAGGGGGGCGGCGTCGCGGCGTCGCGCGCACCGCGCTCTTGCGCCACGTCCGCCGCATCCGCGATCTCCGCCTCCTCGCTTTCGCACAACGGCAGCGCCTCGATCAAATCCACGCGCCCGAAAATATCCGCGAAGCTCGCGCCATTTCCGGCTTTCCCAAAACCGCCGCCGCCCCACGGAATCACGAGCCTCTTTTTCGCGCGCGTGAGCGTGACATACAGCAGCCGCGCCTGTTCGCGCTTCGCCTCGCGGTCGCGCGAGACGCGCATGTCCTCCGGCATGCTGGCCGTGTCAAAATACACGACCGGCCCGAGGCCCGGCACCTCCGGCACGAGCTGCATCCCCGTCACGGGAGGCTTTTGCTGCGGACGCCAGAAACCGAGCGGAATCACGACATCCCACTCCAGCCCCTTCGACGAGTGCGAGGTGACGAGGTTGATCGCGTCGCGCTCCGCCTTGCCCGTCGGGCGCTGCTCGTCGAGCCCGTCGAGCAAATGCGCGAGCCACTCGCGCGGCCCCGCGCCCTCGAGCCCGAGCGCCGCCGCGTTCGCAAGCAGCCGGTGCAACTCGTCCGCCAGTTCGCCGCCAGGCGAGATCGCGAGCGCGCGCTCCTCGATTTTGCACGCGCGCGCCAGCTCCTCCGCGAAGCGCGCGAGCGGCAGGCCGCCGTCGTTGGCCCGCAGCACAAACGGCCGCATCGTCTCAAGCGCGTCGCGCAACGGCCGCGGGTGCTCCTCCGGCGTTTCCCAGAGCCAGTTGCGCCCGCCCTTGCCCAGCGCGTCCAGCTCCGGCTCGCGGATTTCCGCGGCGAGCAGCGCGTCGCTCACGCCGAAAACCTCGCGCAGCACGCCGAACCACTCGAACGCGTTGTCCGGATCGCAAATCACCGCGAGCAGTCCCGTCATCCACGCGTAAACGGGGTTGTCGCCGCAACGGTTTCGCCGCGCCTGCAACGCGACCTTGAGCCCGCTTTCCTTCAAAATTTTTCCAACGGTAACCAGCCACGGATTGGCCGGCGCGAGCAGGCACACGTCGCCCCACTCCCTCGCGCCCACGCCCGCCGGCCCGCGCGCCTTGAAAAACGCCGCGAGCTGAAGCGCCTCCAGCTGCATCCATTGCTCGACGCTGAGCCTGTCGTCGGAGGGGAGGCGCAACTCGATCCGGCACGCCGCGCCCTCGGCGTTCGACGGGCCGGGAATCAACGGCTGATACGGCACCTGCAATAACGGCGACTCCGCGCCCTCCGCCGGCGGCAGCCCGTAATTAAAATCGTGGCCCTCGCCGAACGCACCCGGAAACGCCTCGTTGAAAAGCGCGATCGCGCGGCGCGGCGTGCGAAACGTCACGCTGAACTCAAGCTTCTCGCCGCCGTCGCCGCGCTCGAACGCCGCGAGGTGCCGCGTGAAATTGCGCACGTCGGCGCGGCTTCCGTAAATCGCCTGCTGCCCGTCGCCGACCATGCAAAAATGTCCCGGCCTCGGCGCGGGTCCGGCCTTGCCCGCGCGCGCGTCGGGCCATGTGCCGAGCGCCGCGCCCGGCGGCCGCGCGATCTCCACGAGCACGGCGAACTGCATCGGGTCGGTGTCCTGCGCCTCGTCGAGAATCACGCGCCAGCCCTCGGCGCGGATTTTGTCGAGAAACGCCTCGTTGTGCAAAACGGCCAGCGCCGTCTCGACCTGGTCGGCAAACGTCTGCACGCCGCGCTCGAAGCGCCAGTTGCGATAACGCTCGGACAACTCCGCCGCGAGCGTCGCGCTCGCCGACGCCAGCCAGCTTTTCATCGGCGCGAAAAACCGCGCGTAGTGCTCCTTGATCTTAGCGGCCGAGCCCTCCGGCGAGATGAACGGCAGGAAAGTTTTTTCCTCGCGAAAACGCCGCGCCCATTCGTCGGCGTTTTGCTGGTTGCGCCTGAGCGCGTCGGCGGATTTTCCCGCGCGCGTGCCCAGCGCCATGATTTCATCGAGCGCCCGAGCGTCCGGGCCGGGCGGCAGGCCGGCGGGCTTGCGCGCGCGCAACTCCTTCGCGACCGACGCGGTCATTTTTCCCGCGAGCCCGAAAATGCCCGGCAGCGGCATGTGCCGCAAAAACGCGCGCAACTGCTCCGCCGAGAGAGCGTCGAAACGCATCGGGTCCTGCTCGACAAACTCCTCCCAGCACGCCGCGTCGCCGTCGCTGACCACCTCGGGATTCAGGTTCACGCCGAGCGCCTGTCCGTGGCGCTTGGCCAGCGTGAGGCAGAAGCCGTGGATCGTGCCGAAAAACGCGCGCTCCAGATGATTGAGCGCGGCCTGGCCGTTGAGGTTTGCGCCGTTTTTGTTTTCCGCGAGCCGCCGCAAGAGCACCGCGCGCGCGCGTTCGCCGATTTGCTGCGCCGCCTTTTTTGTGTAGGTGACGACGGCGGTTTTCGGCAGCATGTCCGCCGCCTCGGGCGACATCGCCATCGCGGCAAGCCGCTCGGAAATCGCGGTGGTTTTTCCCGAGCCCGCGTTCGCGCTCACGGCAAAATTGCTCCGCCACTCGTTGCGAAAACGCTCGCGCGGCCCGGCGTCGGCGAGGGGTTGTTGCGCGTTCGCGTCACTCATGGGAGACCGCCTTTCCAAACGTCGCCTCGTGCTTCGCCTTGAGCACCGCGTGCGGAATCGGCGCGCACGCGATCGGCCAGCCTCCGCCGCCAAACGAATACTCCGACCGGTCCTCCGTCAGCGCGCCATAACGCCCCTCCTCCAGGTAACGCTTGATCTGCCGCAACCCCGCGAGCGCCTCCGGAAGCTCCTCCATGCCGATGCACGCCGGCTCGCTTGCGTCGGGTTTGAAGAGCCACACGCGGCCGTTCGCAACGCCGAGCGTCCGCGCGGCCTCCAGATAAATTCCCAGTTGCAACAGCTCGCCCTTTTTCGACATCGCCGCCGCCGAAAGCGTGCCCGCCCTGCCGGTTTTAAAATCAATGATGTCCGCGCTCGCACCGTGAAAATCCGGCTTGTCGAGCCGCAGCAAATCCATGCGCCCGCTCACGCAAATGCGCGAGTCCTCGTCCGCGGGATCGAGCTGCAGGCGCGTGTCGCGGGGCAGCGAGTATTCCGTCGCCACAAAACCGCCCGCATCGTGCGCGAAGATTTTTCCCAGCAACGCGTGGCACGCCTCCGCCAGCTCCATGTGGAAGGATTCCCAATACGCGTCGTCCGGCCACGCCTTGCGCAACTCCGCGAGCGCGGCGTCGAGCTGCGCGCGCGCCGCGGCTTCGGCGGGCATGGTGCGAAACCGCCCCCCCGCCGGATCGCCGCGCAACGCGTCAGCGAGCAACCGGTGCGCGAGCTGTCCGCGAATCTTGTTTGGCGCGCGCTCGAACACCCCCCAGTCCACCGCGCCCGCGCCCAGCACCGAGCTGAACCACAGGCTCGCGGGATCGCCCGCGCCGGCCTCGATCTGGCGCACGCCGAGCCTCACGTCGGCGAGCTTGCGCGGCGCCGCGCAGAAAAAGTATTCATCAAATGGATACGCCGGATCGCGCCGCGACTTCCAGACGGCGAGCCAGCCCGTGGGGGCGCACCTGGCGTGCGCCCTCGTGTTCGAGGAATCATCGGCTTGCGCATCCCCAACGCAAGCGGGTTGGGTGGCATGGGCGTCCCGCCCATGCGGATTGGGTGGCACGGGCGACTCGCCCGTGTTTTGCGGAGTTGCAGCCAAACCCACGGGCGACCCGCCCGTGCCACTCGATCCGCTCCGCCGCGCCAGCCGGTCGAAAATTTCCGCGTGCCCCGGCGCCGCGCCGCCGGCCGCGTGCGAGAGCGCCTGCCAGCGCACGCGCTCCACCCAGCTGTTCGGCGCGAGCTTCAACTCCGGCTCCTCCTCGTTGAAAAGCGACGCGGTGAAAACAATGCCCGCGCCCGTGTCGCGCGCGAGCGCCGCGTAGCCGCGTTTCTCCAAAAACGCGCGGTCGTCCGCCGTGAACAAATCGATGCCGCCGTGGCCGCGCGCGTTGAGCGCGGCGCGCACCTCGTCGGGCAGCCAGCAGCTCGCCTCCTGGCGCTCGGGCCACACGCCCGCGTTGGCCTCGACAAAAACCAGGTGCGACCAGACGCCGCCCTCGGCGCGCCGGCGCGTCGTCAGCGTGACGCGCGCGAAACACCCGCGTCCCGGCACTCCCTCCGCCGCGCCCTTCGCGGGAAGGAACGACTCGACCAGCGAAAACACAATCGGCGCGGGCAGCGCCCGCCGCTCGTGCCGCGCAAACTCATCCATCGCCGCGCGCCCCGGAATCTCGCCGAGGTTGAGGCGCGCGCACGCCGCCGAGAAGCGCTCGAGCGCGTCGGCGAGCGAAAGCTGTTCGGGCCACGCAAACTCGTTGTCCGCGCCGAGCAGTTTTTCCACGCACACCCCGGCGACATCCTTCCACTCGCGACGTTCCTCCGCGCGTGCGATCAGCGTCGGCATGCACTTCGCGAGCGAGTGCGTCTGGTGCTCGTCGAACAGGCGCTCGCACACATCGCGCGCGGTGGCGAGCGTCTGCCCGTTCGCCTCGCCCGTCGCCTGCAACAACGGCCACAGCGCGAGCAAGTCCTCCAGGCGGCAGTCGTTGCGATAAAACGCAAGCAGCGCGCGCTGCGCCTGAATTTCGACCGGCACCGGCGCGGCGGTTTCGAGCTGGTCGACAAACGCGATGCCGCGCTCCACGAGCAACTCCGCGAGCCGGAGGTGCGCCGCGTCGCTCGTCGGAAAAATGACGCCGATGTTTTCCGCGCCCCGCTTGAGCAGCGCGGCGATTTTTTCGCACGCAAGCTCCATCTCCGCCGCGCGCGTGGTGCCGACAATCACGTCCGACTGCGCCTCAAGCGAGCGCGCCGCCTCGTCCGGCAAGCCGTCGCTCGACGCCCAAACCTCGGCGACATTTTCGCACGACGCCGGAGGCTCGCCGGGCTCGTCGATCGGGACGGCGTTTGCGCCAAGCGCGGTCTCCCACAATTCGATCCACGTTTCGTCGAGCGCCTTGCGCCCGCGAAATTCCGGCTCGGGCAGCGTGAGCGTCACGTCGTCGAAACAGCGCGCAAACGCGGCGACATTAAAAAACTCCCCGCGCTGCTCGGCGCTGAAACCGTGAACGAGCAGGCGTCCGCGAATTCGCGGGCCGGGCTCGTCGTCCCGCACAAACGCGGCAGTCTGGCGCGGCGCAAAATCACAGCCGAGTTTTTCCACCCACGCGGCCAGCTCGCCAAACACCCCGCGCAAAATTGGCTCGGGAAAATCATCCGCCGAAAACCCGCTTTTTATCAGGTCGTCGAAATCGCCGAGCGCCCGCTCGCAATCGCTCTGAAGGCTCTTGAGAAATCCCCACTCCGGGCGATCCTCCTCGCGCGCGGGATCAAGCGGCTCCAACCGCCGCCCGATGATTTCGCGCAAGCCGAACAGGAGAAATTCGCGCCCCAGCGCCGGACGAAAACGCCCCGGCTCCATGCGCGCCAGCCAGCGCGCGCGCGCCAGCCCCGGCGTGAGCAACTCGACGCCGAACAGCGAAATGCCGAGCTCGAGGCAGCGCTGTTTGAACGCATGCGCCTGCCCGCGCGTCGGCACGACCACATGGCTGCGAACGAGCCCTCGCGCATGTCCGTCGGCGGCAAGCCACGGCGTCACGACATCCCTCCACGCGCTCTGCATGTGACGGTAGAGGTGAATGGCTGCGGGCATGGTGGAAAGCGAAAAGCGAAGCGCGCGCGCGGTCAATGTTTTGAGTCGGCGACGCGTGGAAAAAGAGCGCCCGGCGAAGGGGCGCAAAAAAGCCCCGGACGCTTTTCGCATCCGGAGCTTTGTATTTGAAAATTGGATACTCTTTATCCGGCGCTTATTTCACGAGCACGACGATTTCGGCGCGACGGTCCTTGGCCATGACTTCCTCGGAGCCGCGTTCGACGGCCTGTGTCGAGCCCTTGGAGCGCACGTCGACCTTGGCAGGGTCGATGCCAATGGTCGTGGCATATTTTTTGGCGGAGCTTGCACGGCGGCTACCAAGAGCCATGTTGTATTCGGCGGTGCCGCGCCAGTCGCAGTGGCCTTCGAAGATGATGCGATACTGCGGGTTCTTTGCGAGGTAGTCCTTGATCGCTTGGAATTTCGAGCGCTCATTCTTATCAATCGCCGAGCGGTCGAAGCCGAAGTAAATCGACTGGAGCTCGGGGACGTTGCGCAGCTCATTGCCAACGAGATCGCCGGAAGGCTGGTTGTGCTCGGTAAGGGAAGAGGTAAACGTCGATGTCTCCGTGCCATAGCTTGTGCCATATCCGCTGGTGCCATAATTGCCAATCGAAGACGAAGAGGTATCTACCGCGCTCCCGCCGTTGAGAAGCGTTTGGTCGGGTGTTGGGCGGGCGTCACGGGAGGCTTTTTTGGTCGCGCAGCCAGTGGAAAACAGGAGCAATGCGCCGGCGACGGCGAGGATGAGCTTTTTGCTGAAGATGTTCATGGTTGATTGGGAAAAAAGTGGTGTGAGTCCGAACTTATCGTGCAATGCCGTTGGCTCGGCAAGTTATTTATCCTCGTTTTTCGTCATTCTTGCGCGGAAAGCGCCAAGGCGAAAAGGCGGGCTCGGGGAGCCCAAGTTGCGCGTCGAGTTTCATGTGTTTTTGAAAAATTTCTCCTGCGGAAACACATTGGGGGAAAATATGACAACTATTTTGATCCCCAACATATTACACTCTAGCCGTCCTGAATCCATGCAGCGCCTGGAATTTTTGCCCCATGTGCGCGGGGTGCAACAGTTGCATCAGCGAGCGTTTGCGCGAGCCCGCCCCGGCGGCGCACGCGGCATCCTCCGCGAACGCGTTTTCCAAATACTTGCCGGCATGGCGCACAAAAAACGCCTCCTGTGACTCGACTCGCGGCGGGGAAAAACCGTTTTCGGCCAGCGCCTCCGCAAGCCAGTCCCAGCAGATGTGGCACGTCAGGTCTTGTTCGCCGGGGTGCGCGAGCAGGTCGTTCGATTGCGTGTGGCGGTGATACGCGCGCGCCGTGCCCGCCGGAGTCGTCTCGAGAAGTTCGCGCCAGCTTTTGCCATAATCGCACGCAAGGAAAAGTCCGCTCCACGGTTGCGCCGCGATTTCACGCGCAAGCGCGCTCGCGGCAAGCGGCAGGTCGAGATGCCAGCCACCGGGCATTGGCGCGGGCGGCAATGGAGGCGCGCCATCAATCGCGGGCAATTCTGTTTCGATTAGCGCGCCCGCGCGCGCATCCAGCGCCACGCCGAGCTCGCGCCACGCGCCGCCGCGAAACACAAAACGCCGGAATGGCTGCGCGTCGAAAAGCTCGTTCGAAAACACCACGCATTTTCCCGTCAGCGCGGCATTGCCCGCCACGGCTTCGCCGACCCTGATCGTGCTCGCGCGAGCGAACGGATGCGCCACGCCCGCAAGCACGCCTCCGCCCGGCTCCGCGCCGATTTCGACAAAAACATAATCGCGCAAATCCGCGCCCGCGTCCTGTTCGCGCAAAAGTTTTTCCGCCGCCGCGCAAATCAGCTCGCCAAAAACCGGCCCGCTCGTGCTCGCCGTGAAAAAATCCGTGCCTTCCCCGCGCCCCACGCGTTTGCGATCGCGCCGGTAATAACCTAGCTCGGGATCGTAGAGCGCCAGCGCCATGAAGCGATCAAACGGCATCCGCAAAACACTGTCCGCCCCGGCATCGGCGCGCGCGCGAAAAAGCTCAAGAAAATCGCTCATGGGAGTGAGGTTGAATTATCACAGAACGGTTGACGAATCCATTTACAACAAGACCGTTGAGCCCCAGCCTGTGTTTTCACAAACAATCCGTCGCCGACCGTGAAGCCCTCCCATTCATCCACATTTCGAACCATCCTGACCGTCGCCTGCGGTGTCGCGCTGGGGATTCTGTTGATTGGCGGCGTCGAGCGGGTCGCGATTGCGCTCGGCATTCTGCCCGACGGCGAGTTGCGCGAGGCGTCCGCCTATGTGCGCGACGTGATGACGCTCGTGAACAACAAATACGTGGACCCGGAAAAATCGCGCGCGCCCGAGCTTGCCAAATCCGCGCTGCACGGCGTCCTCGAATCGCTCGATCCGCACTCCGAGTTTCTTGAGGAAAAATATTTCCGCGAGCTCGAGGAGGGAATGGCCAGCGAGTTCGGCGGCATCGGCGTGCAAATCGAGTTGCGCAAGGAGCGCGTGCGCGTCATCACCCCGATGCCGAACACGCCCGGCGAGCGCGCGGGCATCCGGCGCGGCGACGAAATCAGGAGCATCGACGGTGTCGCGCTTGAAAATCCGACAATGGACGGTGTCGTGGAAAAACTGCGCGGCAAACCCAAGACCAAGGTTGACGTCGGTTTATTCCGCGCGTCGGAAAATCGCGAGTTCACCGTCACGCTCACGCGCGAAAAAATCCAATCCGAAAGCGTCCGCAATGCGCGCCTGCTGGAGGGCGCGGTCGGCTATCTCCAGATCACGCAATTCACCGACCGCACCGGCGAGGAATTCTACAAGGCGCTCAACGCACTCGCCTCGCAAAACGCAACCAGCCTCATCATCGACCTGCGCAACAATCCCGGGGGCGTCCTCGACTCGGCGATTGATGTGGCGGAGCCGTTTTTCAAAAAAGGAGAGTTGATCCTGTTCACGCAGGGCCGGGCGCCGGGGGATCGCGAGGAGTTTCGCTCCGGCTCGGACGAGCCGCCGATCAACGTCCCCGTGGCCGTCCTGATCAACGCGCACAGCGCGAGCGCGGCCGAAATCGTGGCGGGCGCGTTGAAGGACACAAACCGCGCCGTGATCGTCGGCGAGCGCTCCTTCGGCAAAGGTTCGGTGCAGAGTGTTTTTAAACTGAAAAACGGCGAGGGCATGCGACTGACAACCGCCCGTTATTTCACGCCAGGCGGCGTGACCATCCACGAGCGCGGTGTCGCGCCGCAGATCGAAGTCGTGCTGGAGCCGAAGGAGGAGGAAAACATCGGGCTGCAACTTTCCCGACCCGACCTCGCCGCCGACCCCGCCGAGTTCAAGGAGCGCCTCGGAACGGAAATAATGCCCGACCGCCAATTGCAGGCCGCCATCACCGCGCTCCAAGGCGTGACGATTCTGGGCCGCCAATGAGCGCGTCGCCGGAAACGCGAAATCCCTTTCTTGAACCGGCCCCCAAAAACCTTACGGTTGCCCGCACAACAAACAGTTTCCGCCCGAAACGGGCGTTGCTTTTTCACCTCCCGCAAAACCAAAAACATCCCTGACACATGACACATCGACTCCGCCGGTCATTGACCGTCTCGCTCGCATTGCTGACCTGCGCGTTTGCGAACGCCGCCCTCACACCCGAGCAACTGCCCAAAAACCTCGGCCCCAATCTCGCGCTTGGAAAACCCTACTTCTCGAGTGACATAAACAAACACGGCTGGGAACCCGGCCTCACCAACGGCTCGTGGGTGACCGACAAGGCCAACACCTACGCCTCGGGCAACACCAACGAATTTCCAAAAGGCGTCGTCATCGACCTCGAAAAAACACAGGAAATCTCGTCCATCTTTGTCGGCACGCCGAACTTCGGCTCGACGAAAACCGTGGTCATCTCAACCAGCGAAAATGGCAAGAAATACAAGGATGTCGGACGCCATGATTTCGAACTGGGGAAAAACGACAACCACCTCTACCAATTCAAACCCGTCAAGGCCCGCTATGTCCGGCTCACGTTCACGGGCAACCATTCGGAAAGAGCCGGCGCTTACTCACAGGCGTTTTGCTTCATCACCGAAGTGGAGGTGTTCGGCACCTCCGGCGGCCCGACGCAAAGCGGCCTCGCCGCGGACCAGAAACCGCCCCCGCCAAAGGCCGATCCGCGCAAGGAACTTCCCCGTGGACGCCTCCCGCGCGGTCTCGTCATGAACCTCGCCCTCGGCAAGCCTTACACCTGCGACGCGCCCAATCCCAGCAACTGGGAAACCGGACTCAACGACGGCCTCTGGGCAATGCGCCGCGGCGCCACCTTCGCCACCGACCGCGCAAAGAAATTCCCCAAAAACGTGACCATCGACTTGAACACGAGCGCCAAGCTCACGCACGTGCGCGTCGGCGTGCCAAACTTCGGCTCCACAAAAACCATCGCCGTTTCCATCAGCTACGACGGCGTGAACTACACCGAGGTCGGACGCCACGACTTCCCGCTCGGCAAGGCCGAGGCGCACCTCTTCGAATTCGCGCCCACGCTCGCACGGCACGTGCGCCTCTCCTACCTCGGCAACCACTCGGAAAAAGTCGGCAACTACGATCCCGCGTTTTGCTTCACCACCGAAGTCGAGGCCTACGCGCAAACAAACCGCTGATCCAAACCCCCAACCACTCTCACAAACATGACCACTCAAAAACCCACCCACTCGCGAAACCGCCTCGTTGCGCTCGCCGCGCTCATCGCGCTCTCACTCACGACCGCGACCGCCGACGTCGTGTTCGCGCCCTACTTCCGCGACAACGCCGTGCTCCAGCGCGACAAGGACGTGCCCGTCTGGGGCCGCGCCGACCCCGGCGAAAAAGTCACCGTCACCTTCCAGTCGCAAACCGTCTCGGCCACCGCCGACGACATGGGACGCTGGAGCGTGAAACTCGCGCCCATGCCCGCCAACGCCACGCCCGCCAGCCTCGTCGCCAAGGGCAAAAACACCGTCACCGTTGGCAACGTCCTCGTCGGCGAAGTGTGGCTCTGCTCCGGCCAGTCGAACATGGCGTGGGTCGTCAAACCCATGAACAACGCCGCGAACGAAATCGCCGCCGCGAACTATCCGCTCATCCGGCATTTCAAGACAAAGCTCGTCCCCTCCTCCACTCCCGCCGACGACGCCGTCGGCGAATGGACCGTGTGCAGCCCCGAGACGGCGGGCGAGTTTTCCGCCACCGCGTTTTTCTTTGGGCGCGAACTCTTCAAAAAACTCAACGTCCCCATCGGCCTGCTCAACAGCTCGTGGGGCGGCACGCAAATCGAACCGTGGATGAGCCTGCGAGGACTCGCCTCCGATCCCGCCGCGCGCGCGGTCTTCGAACGCTGGCAGGATGAGGTGGAATCCTACCCATACCGCGCGGAGAAATACGAGAAGGACTCCGACCAGTGGAAAAAGAACCGCGACACCGCCAAGAAGGAGGGCAAAAACTTCACGACCGCCGCGCCCAAAAAACCCGAGGGGCCCACCAGCCGCCGCGCCCCCTGCTCGCTCTACAACGGCATGATCGCCCCGTTCGTCCCCGCCGCCATACGCGGCGTGATTTGGTATCAAGGCGAGGCCAACGCCTCCCGCTACGCCGAATACCGCACGCTCTTCCCCACAATGATCCGCCAGTGGCGCGCCGACTTCCAGCAAGGCGACATCCCCTTCTACTACGTGCAGCTCGCCAATTACGCCCGGGGCAACAACTGGGCATTTCTGCGCGAGGCGCAGGAATACGCGCTCAAGCTCCCCAACACCGGCCAGGCCGTCACGATCGACATCGGCGCCAGCAACGACATCCATCCCAGAAACAAGCAGGACGTCGGCCTCCGCCTCGCGCTCAACGCCTTCGCCCATACCTACAAACTCGGCGGCGAATATTCCGGCCCGATGTTTGCCGGTGCCACCAAGGAAAACAAAACCCTGCGAGTGAAATTTACCCACGCCGCCGGATTGAAGTCGAAAGACCCGAATATGCCCGGCTTTGTCATAGCCGGGGCCGACAAAAGATTCTTCCCCGCGCAAGCGCGCATCGAAGGCGAGACCATTGTCGTTTCCAGCGAACGCGTGAAAGATCCGGTCGCCGTCCGCTACGCATGGGACAATGACCCGCCCGCCCCGCTCTACAACGGCGCCGACCTCCCCGCCTCGCCCTTCCGCAGCGACGACTGGAAGTAACAGCAGCCTCGAAAACGCCGGACGGCAACCCGGCGCAAACAGCACAATCGGCGCGAATATTCGCGCCGATTATTTTGCCCCCTTCCGGAACGCAAAACCCGGCAGCGCGCCCGCCTTGCGCAGCAACGTCATCGCGCGGTTTTCGGCGGCGCGCATCCTGCGTTTTTTGGCGGGCTGCAAATCGTCGTAGCCCGCCAGGTGCAGCCAGCCGTGCACGACATACAACATCAATTCCTCCGCGAATTCGCGCCCGTGCGCCCGCGCGTAATTCGCGGCGGTGTCCGCCGACACGCACACCTCGCCCGCCGCGCCAAACTCCGGCGCGCCCTCGAAGGTAATCACGTCGGTTGTCGTCGGGTCGTTTAGAAATTCGTCGTGCAACCGAGCCAGCGCCGCGTCGGACAGAAAAACAATCGACAGCTCGCCGGCGGGGCACCCGCCGAGGAACTTCGCCCGGTTTTCATCGAGCACGCCGATGGCGCGCACAAGCGCGGCGCGACACTTCCGGTCGAGCCTCAAGCGGCGGTGTGAGTTGCGGACAAGGACTTCGCGCATAACCCGCACATCAATGCACGAATCACCCGCGACGTGAAGCCTCGCGTTTGGATAATTTTCCCCAAACGCACCCGCTGCCGGCGTGAGATCGGTTTCACGCAGTCGCGAACAATCCGCCGCCAATGCCGCCGCTTTATTTTTTCACGGCGGGCGCATCCGCCTTGGGTGCCATGGCCTCCGCGAGCTCCGCGCGCGCCTCCTCAAAATCGACCAGAAATTGCGGATTCCGCGCGAGCGAGGATGCAAGCGAACGACCGAGCACGCGCCCCGCGTAAACATCCAGCGGCGTCACCACGCCGCCCTGCACGCGCAGCCAGCCCGCCTCGCGACCCTGCTCCAAAATCGCGGCCCGCTGATCGGGAAAAAACTCGGCGAGCAAAAGCGCGTAAAGCGTGCCCGTCGTGGAATTCCTGCACGGGTAGGAACCGATGTCGCCCTTCGCAATCGCGTCCTTGAAACGCTCCGAGTCAACCTGCGCCGGATACGGACGTTGATAATACTTTTTCGCATTGGTAATCATTGTCCGCACCTCGCGGTCAACTTGCGCAAAAAGCGCCTCGGTTTTGGGAATGGCGCCCTTCTTGAACGCGGAGCCGATGCTTGGCGAGAAATGAAACACATTCAGATTGTCCTGCGCCTTGCCCTTGGCCGTCTGCTCGGGCGTGCGCGCGGAATAAACGGCGAAACTGCTCTCGCGGTCGGCCTGCTCCTCCTGCGTTCCCGCGTCCGGCGGCATTGGGAGAAGCGCCACGATGTTCGGCGTCGTCGCATCGCTAAAGTAGGCGGCCTTCTTGTCAGGCGCGGCAAACACAAGCACGAGTTGGGCGGGCAGGAGAAGCAATGCGAGCACCGCCGCTTTCCGCAATTTGCCAAGGGGCATGGTTGTGGCATTCATGATTGGAATAGTGTCCTAAAAAATATGTTGGTTCCAAATCTGGCGAGGCACTTTTGCCGGGCGATCTCATCGTTGTAAGCAAATAAACCACAGTTTTTTGTAAAATATAAACACAAATTTCGCCATCCGCATCCGTGGGAACCGGGTTCCCCCGCGCGGCATTTTTTTGCGCCAAGCCATCTCCAAGACGCCACGCCCCCGCTTCGGCTTGAAAGTCTCGCTGTTTTAGTATGCCCATAATTGCAGCCTCCAATTTTCACGCCCGCCCATGCTTCAATCGATCCGCATCAAAAACCTCGCCCTGCTTGAGGAAGTCTCGCTCGACTTCGAGCCCGGCTTCACCGCCGTCACGGGCGAAACCGGCGCGGGCAAAAGCATCCTCCTCGGCGCGCTCAGCCTGCTCGCCGGCGAGCGCGCGGACAAAACCCTCATCCGCCAGGGCGCGTCTTCGTGCGAAGTCGAGGCCGCGCTCTTTTTCAAGAGCGCGAAACAAATCAACACCCTCCTCGCCTCGCTCGACCTGCCCGAATGCGACGACGGCCTGCTCATCCTGAAACGCAGCCTCGCCCGCGAAAAAGCCCCCAAAATCACCGTCAACGGCGGCCTCGCCTCGCTCTCGACACTCCAGCAACTCGGCGAGGCCTGGATCGACTTTCACGGCCCGAGCGAGCCGCGCCGTCTGCTCAAGGAAAACTGCCAGCTCGAACTCCTCGATCTCTTCGGCCGCGCCTCGCCCGCGCTCTCCGCCTACCGGGAAAAATACCGCGCGTGGCGCGAGCTCCTCGCCGAGCGCGATCGCATCACCAGGGAAACCCACCTCTCGCCCGACCAGATCGATTTTCTGGAAACCCAGCTCGCCAAACTCGACTCGCTCGAACTCACCGAGGAAGCCGTTGAAAACCTCGAGCGCGATTTCCAGCGCCAAAGCCGCGCGCAGGAACTCATCAGCCTCGCCTCCGCGCTTTCAGAGGGACTCATGGGCGAGGACGGCGCGACCACGCGAATCGCCGCGCTTGTGCGCGAGGCGCGCCATCTTGAAACACTCGACCCCGCCAGCAAGGCGCTTGCCGACCGCCTTTCCTCCGCCTCGCTCGAACTCGCCGACCTCGGCTCGGAATTCGAGGCCCTCGGCGGCGAATACCAATTCGACCCCGAACAGGCCGCCGAACTGCAAGCCCGCATGGACGCGTGGCTCGACGCCCGCCGCAAGCACGGCAACGACGTCCGCGCCGTCATCGCCGCGCGCGACGACATGCGCCGCCGCCTTGAAATCCAAGGCGACATCGAAGGCTCGCTCGCGCGCATCGAAAAACAAATCTCCGACGCCTCGCGCGCCATGAAAAAAGCCGCGCAAGCACTGCGCGAAGTTCGCGAAAAGGCATCCAAGGAACTCGCCAAGGTCGCCGCCAAAAGCATCGCTCAGCTCGGTTTCAAAAAGGCCGATTTCCGCGTGAGCATCACCTCGCTCGCCGAGCCGGGACCGACGGGCGACTGCGGCTGCGAGTTTCTCTTCTCGCCAAACATCGGCGAACCGCCGCTTCCGCTCAACCGGGTTGCATCGAGCGGCGAGCTTGCGCGCGTGATGCTCGCGTTAAAAACCGTGCTCGCCGACCTCGACGAAGTGCCGCTGCTTGTGTTCGACGAAGTCGACGCCAATGTCGGCGGCGAAATCGGAAAAGTGGTCGGCGAAAAAATGGCGTCCATCGCGCGCAACCACCAAGTGCTCTGCGTCACGCACCTGCCGCAAGTCGCGGCGCAGGCGGCAAACCATTTCGTTGTGACAAAAGACCAGTCGAAAAACCGCACTGTTGTCGAAATCGAGCCGATCCACGAAGACCGCAAGGCCCGCGTAAGCGAACTCGCCCGCATGCTCGGCGACCGCACTGCCAAAAGCGCCCTCGCCCACGCCGGGGAATTGCTGGGGAAATAGAGCCTGTTCGTTAATGGATTTCGGGCGGGGCGAAGCTTCCGGCTGAGCCGATTGATCATTTCTATATATGCCGGCTCAGCCGGAGGCTTCGCCCTACCGTTACAGCCAGCAATAAAACAAAAACGGGCGCCGATATCAGTTCGGCGCCCGTTTTGTTTTTAGAATTCTTAAGCGATGCGGACTTGTTATTTATTGGCCGCCTTCGCCGCCTCGCCGCGCGTTTTTTCAAAGCGCTCGCGAATTTGCGTGATGCATTTGTTAAACGCGTTCACCTCGGTCTCGCCCTGGAGCTCCTTGACGACCTCGGCCTGGCGTTTCGCAAACTCGGCCATTTTTTCGGGAATCTGCGCGTATTGCTGCGGCTCCTTCACCGAATCGCAATAGGCCGCGTAGTCTTTCAAATACAGGTTCACGTTGTTGCTCTTGAAGGTCGGAATCTCGAGCGCGTTGTCCTGTTTCTTCGAGCAGCCGACAAGAACGAAGGCGCTGGCGCAAAGGGCGATGACGATGGATGACAGAATTTTTTTCATGATGGTTGGATGGTTTTGATGCGATTTCCTGTGATGGACTGCGCCAAAGAGTGCCTCACCGATGGACTGTTGCAAGTTTTTGTCCACGCAAACCCGCGTCAAAAAAAGGTTTATTTGGTTCCCGAGTGCAGCGCCACGATGCCGCAGGTCATGCCGTGCGAGGCCACCTTTTCAAAACCGGCCGCGCGCAATTCGGCCTCGAGCACCGGGCGCGCGGGGAATTGCTCGATTGTGTTGTTCAGGTAATTGTAGGCCTCGCGGTCGCCGGTCACCCATCCCGCGATTCGCGGCAGCAGGTGCCTGAGATAAAAATAATAAACCGGCCTGAACCATCGCCACGGTTGCGAGAATTCCAGCACAAACACGCGCCCGCCGGGGCGAAGCACGCGGCGCATCTCGCAAAGTGATTTGTGCCGGTCGGCCATGTTGCGCAGTCCGAACGAAATCGTGACCGCGTCCGCGCACGCGTCGGGCAGGGGCAGCGCCATGCCGTCGCCCTGCCGGAAAACAATCCGGTCCGCGCGCGCCGCATGTCGTCCGCCGCGCTTCCTCATCACCGCTTTTTTCACCTCCGCCTCGTCGAGCATCGGCTGGCAAAAGTCCATGCCTGTGATCCGCGTGCCGGCATCCAGTCCGCGCGCGAGCGCAAACGCCACGTCGCCGCTGCCGGTCGCCAGGTCGAGCACCGCGTCCGGCCCGCCCTTGCGCACGGCGCGCACGAGCCGCCAGCGCCACCACCGGTCCATGCCAAAACTGAGCAGGCGGTTCGCCAAATCATAGCGGCGCGCAATGCGCGAAAACATGGAATTGACTGCGACAGGATCGGGCATGACGGAAAGAAAGGCTGAAAGACTGAAGGGCTGAAAGACTGAAAAGCAAACCCGACGGGCAACTCCGTTCCTTTTTTCGCGCCTTTTACGCCTCTTTGCGGCCATTAAAAAACCCCCTCCGCTGTTGGGAGAGGGTTTCGAAAAGAGCTTTAAGAGTTTTTGAAAAACACCTTATTTGGCAGCGGCGGCTTTGCCACGGCGGCGGAACTTCGACGTGAACTTCTCGACACGACCGGCCGTGTCCACGAGGCGCTTCTCGCCGGTGTAGGCGGGATGCGAGTCCATCGTCACGTCGCGCACGACGACGAAGTATTCCTGGCCATCAATCGTCTCCTTGCGGGCGGACTTCATGGTGGACTTGGTGAGGAAACGCTTTCCGGTTGCGACGTCGAGGAAGCAAACGTTGTTGAGAGTAGGATGACCTTCGGCTTTCACGGTAATTATTCCTGATTAAATAGTTGGGAGATCAACCCTGACGCGCCTTGTAACGCGGGTCGGTCTTGTTGATAACGTAGATCTTGCCACGACGACGAACCACCTGGCAGTCAGGATGGCGTTTCTTCGCGGATTTGATGGAGGAGACGACTTTCATAAAAACCGGAAAAGACACCGCTCCCTTCACCGTCTGTCAAATGAAATGTGGAAAAAAGCGCGCCTTCACCCGGGCAAATATCAGCCGGCCTTCGCATCCGCGTGAAATTGCCGCAGAAGCGCCTCCGGTGAAACGCCCCGTTCCCGCAGCGTGCGCAGCGCCAGCGCGTCATGGCGTTTGGCAAGCCGCCGTCCGTTTTCATCGGCCATTAAGGGGCAATGAAAATACTGCGGCGTATTTGCGCCGAGCGCGCGCATCAGCAAAATCTGGCGAAATGTCGAGCGCACCAAATCCGCCCCGCGCACGACTTCCGTCACGCCAAGCGCAATGTCATCGACCGCGCACGCGAGCTGGTAGCTCGGCATGTCGTCGCGCCTCCACACGATAAAATCGCCAAAGTCGCGCCCCGCCACCGCGCTTTGCGGCCCGAGCGCATTGTCGAAAAACGTCACCGCCTCGCCATCCGGCACACGATAACGCCAGTTTGTCGTGACCGGCTCGGCGCGCGACGGGAGCGAGGGGATTTTGGCACCCGACGGAGGGCGCCACTCGCGGGGGAACACCGGCTCGTCATCCTGCGCCCCGTCCTCGTGCGGCGCGCCGGCGGCCCCGGCAACATCGCGCCGCGAACGATTGCACGGATAAATCAACCCCGCCTCATGCAAACGCTCCAGCGCCTCGCGATAGAGCGAAATCCGCCCGCTCTGCGAATAGACGGGTTCCCTCCATGAAAACCCGAGCCAGCGCAAATCCTCGAGCATCGCCCCGGCAAACTCCGGCCGGCACCGGACGCGGTCGAGGTCGTCGTTGCGCATCAAAAGCGTGCCGCCCGCCGTCCGCGAGCGTTCGGCGGCATGCCAAAATGTCCGCGCATGCCCGAGGTGCAAATATCCGGTCGGCGACGGCGCGAGGCGTCCGACGTAGCGCGGGGATGCTGGCGGTGTTTTTTCGAGAGACACGTTTTTTGCGGGCGAAAAATCCAGAAAGGCGGCAACCGAAAGCGATGTCAATTTGCGCATGCGCCGCGGAATGCAATTAATCGCGCCACTCGATCCCCCCCTGCCGGTTTCGTTTTTTTAATTTCGCTGGCGGCGGAGCAACTGCTCACCTTTACTTCGTTCACACTTAACTCATGAAGATTCTTGTCACAGGTGCCGCCGGGTTCATCGGCTATCACATCAGCCGCCAACTCGCGGAAACAAAACGCTGCGAAGTGCTGGGCGTTGACAGCCTCAACAGCTATTATCCCGTGGATCTGAAACGCGCGCGCCTCGCGCAACTCGAAGGCCTGGACGGGTTTCGTTTTGTCCAAATGGATTTTGCCGACGCGGACGCCTTTTCCGGCCTGTATGAAAACTACCGGCCCGACTACGTCGCGCATTTCGGCGCGCAGGCGGGAGTGCGTTACAGCACGGAAAACCCCGACGCCTACGTGCGCAGCAACATCACCGGCTTTCTCAACATCCTCGAAGCCTGCCGCAAGCATCCGCCGCGGCACATCGTCTTCGCCTCGTCGAGCAGCATTTACGGCGCAAGCGCGCGCCTGCCCTTTTCGGAGGACCAGATCACCGACCAGCCCCTGTCGTTTTATGGCGCGACAAAAAAAAGCAACGAGCTCATGGCCCACAGCTACGCGCACCTGCACGGATTGATGATCACGGGCCTGCGCCTCTTCACCGTCTACGGCCCGTGGGGCCGCCCCGACATGTCGCCGGTCATCTTTGCAAAAAAAATCAGCGCAGGAGAACCGCTTCCACTCTTCAACCACGGCAAATCGCTGCGCGACTTCACATACATCGACGACATCGTCAACGGCGTGCTCAAGGTGCTTTTCAAGCTGCCCGCGCAGGAACCGCAGCCCAAGCCACCCTATCGCGTGTTCAACCTCGGACACAACAAACCCGTCCGGATGCTGGAGTTCGTGGGGAAAATGGAAAAACTGCTGGGCCGCAAAGCCGACGTAAAACTCCTCCCCCCGCAACCCGGCGACATGCCCGAAACCTGGGCCGACATCGAACGCATAAAAACCGCCACCGGCTACGAACCGCAAACCACGCTCGACACCGGCCTCGCAAACTTCGTCGATTGGTTCAAGGACTACTATAAGGAATAGCACGGGCAAAAATGGCGCATTCAGGTTTGGTTGCGCCTCACCCTCTTTTTTCAAGGCACACATCTCACAAATACAGTCATTGTATTTATAATCAATACGTTGCGTGTTTATCGAAATTGTCCCTTGGCGGCAAACTCATGAGTTCCGCCAATTCAAACAGGATCACTGAATCTTGCAATTGGGCCTTATTTCATCTTTTTTGCAAATTCAGGGGTCATTTTTAACAAAGTTTTTTCTTTGAGCACACACACGATGAAAACGCACATTCGCCATTCGCTAGATTCACTGGCTGGTTTTTCCCCGGCATTTATCCTCCCGCTTATTTTCATGGCGGGCATTGCCAACGGCCAGACGCCCACGGCCAATGTGTCGGGCATCACCTCGTCCACCAATTATCTCGTCGCGGGCGACCCCAACTTTTCGCCCGCGTTCAGCGCCACCGGACAGGGCGCCATCCTCACAATAAATGGAGCGACCATTGGCACCGACGCATCACGAGCCACGGGCGCGGGCGGTCACGCCTCGTTGATCTCACTGGGCGGCAACAATGGCGTTGTTTTGCCAAACGATCAGGATTACGGTGATCTCACGCTCAACCTCGAAGGCTCGATCCTGCTTTACGGCCGGGGCAGCGCCATTGTGGAGGGAATCTACATCAAAACCAAGTCCGTCGATTCCACCAACACGGTCAACTTCAACGCATCCAACAGCGTCGTGGATGTCACCACCAGTGCGGTCGGCTCCGGCAACAGCAACTACACAAACACCATACTCGCCGAAAACCAGGCCGCCTCGGGCGGCGGCACAATCGTCAACATCACCGGTGACAACAATTCCTTCAAAACAAACTACACCGGAGCCACCGTGCGCGAGATGGGAACCGGCGCCAACATTTACGCCTCCGGACGCAAACAGGCCGTCATCAACATCACCGGGGACAACACCACAGTGGAATCGCGGGGCTTGGCCGCGACAGGCCTCTCCGCCAGCTCATCCACCACCGCCATCATCAACATCACCGGCAGCAACACACAAATCCGCACGGACAGTGTCGGCATTTATGCAAACGGCGGCGCGCGGGCATCGGTGAACATCACCGGCCCCGGTTCATCCATCACCACGACCGCGGCAAACGCCCACGGCATTTCCACCAGCAGCTCCGCGGGATCAATCAGAATCGACACCACCGCCAACATCACCACGGCAGGGACCGCGTCCGACGCGATCCGCGCCATCGCCACCGGCTCCGGCGCCATCGACATCGGCGATGCCGTCACCCCCATCACCGGCACGCTCACCACCACTGGACACGGCGCGCACGGCATCGAAACCGTCAACTCGGGCACCGGAAACATCAACATCCATTCCGCAGCCGAAATCACGACCGGCGGCAACTCCTCGCACGGCATTTACGCCAGCGCCAGCGCCCCGGTCACCAGCAGTGCCATCAACATCAACAACACCGGCGCGATCACCACCTCCGGCACCGGCGCCATGGGCATCCACGCCAGCGGCTCCGGCTCCGGCAAAATCACCATCAACAACACCGGCGACCTCGTGACGACCTCGACCGCCACCGTCGGCGGCACCTATTCCCACGCCATCCACGCCTACGTCACCGCCACCGGAGCCTCCGACGGCATCGAAATCAACCACGCCAACGGCAGCATCACCACCGCGGCCTACGACGCCACCGGCATCCGCGCCGAATCCACCGCCACCTCCGGCGACATCACCGTCACCGTCACCGACGCGAACATCACCGCCAACGGCGTCAACGGCGACGGTATCCTCGTGCAAACCAAGGGCCTGAACGGCACCGACACCGACATCAACATCACCACCAACGGCGGCAGCATCAACATCCTCGAAACACCCTCGCAAACCGGCAACGGCTCCGCCAACTACGGCATCGCCGCGCTCCACATCACCGGCACCGGCGCGCTGGCCGACGCCACTGGCGACATCAACATCGACAACAACGGCACCGACATCTCCACCGGCACCGGCGCGACCGGCGTCGCCAACGCCGCCTCCGCCATCTACGCGCATCAGCAGACCGCCGCCGGCGCCGCCTTCACCGCTCAAGGCGACATCCGCATCACCAGCACCGGCGACCTCTCCACCCTCGGCGGCAACTCGCACGGCATCCACGCGCTCATCAGCGGCACCGCCGCCACCGGCAACATCAGCATCGGCGTGAACGACTCCGGCGCCGCCGCGCCCGTCTCGGGAAAAATCGCCACCGCCGGCGCGGCCTCGCACGGCATCTACGCCAGCAACGCCGGCTCGGGAGCCATCACCATCAACAACGCCGCCGACATCACCACTGGCGGCGCCGGCAGCTACGGCATCCATGCCGTGATTGCCAACCCCGCGAGCGACGGCGACATTATCATCAATAACTCCGGCAATATTTCCGCCACCCAGAATTCCCCGACCCGTGCCATCGCCACCTTACACGCCGGCTCCGGCAACACCTACATCGCCAGCACCGGCAACTTCGACCCGGGCTCCACCACGCAACTGGCCCATCTCATTCACGCCACGCATGCCGCGTCTTCCAGCGGCGGCATTTTTATCGGTTACAACGCCGACGGCTCCGAGGCTCCCATCACGGGCACCTTTGCCTCCCAAGGCGGCGGCTTTGGCATTCTCGCCCAGCACTTAGGCGCCAACGCGACCATCAACATCAAAGTCGGCGACGACGCCTCGTTCACCAACACCATTGCCACAAAAAATAATGGCGAGGGCGTCATTCACGCCATTTACAAGCCGGACGCAAGCATCGCGGACGCGGATAACAAAGCCGACATCAACCTCGACATCGGCAAGGCCAGGCTCGACCTCAAAAACGGCAGCCCCTCCACCGCTTACAGCGACGGCGTGGTTTCCGTCATGAATCGAGGTCTTTATGGAACCATCACCGTCGCCTCGGCCGCCGAAATCAACAGCCACAACGCGGCGGGCTACCGCATCCAAGCCGGTGCCACGAACAGCAACGTCAACATCCGGCTCGGCACGGACACCGCGCCCATCACGGGCTCCATCACCACCACCGGCACCTCCAGCCCCGGTTATCATGTTTATTCGGGCGAAGTCCGGGCCGGCGGTAACATTGAAATCCACAACGCCGCGACAATCGATGCCACGGGAAATCGCGCTTACGGCATCTTCATCGACCAGCGCGTGCGGGACGACCTCACCGACTCCCTCAACCTCGTTCGCAACACCGGCGATATTACGACGCGAACCGAGGGCGGCGCTGAAGACGGCGGCGGCGGCATCAGGGTGTCCATGGGAACCCTGGGCACGGGCGGCGATGCCTCCCAAATAAAAATCATCAACGATGGCAAAATCGACACCGACCGGACCGGCATTTACGCCGCGTCGCACAAGGGCGCCGCAAGCGTGACCCGCGCGGGCGAGATCGACATCACCAACAACGGCGTCATCGAAGCCGCCACCTACGGTATTTACGCCCGTCATTACAACACCCTGGGCGACCTGACGATCCGCAACACCGGAAGCATCACCTTCGCCAACGCCATCGCGCCAAGCAGCACGACGGCTCCGTCCGGAATCCACGCGGAAGCCATCGACGGTCTCATGGAAATTGACAACGCCGGCGACATCTCAATCAACAGCGTTTCCGAACCCAACGCCCACGGCATCAACGCCGTCAAGACGGGCACCACCGGCGACATTTACATCAACAACGCCGCCGACATCGAAACCACCGGCAACGCCTCCCACGGCATCCACGCCCAGGCGGCTGGCGACAGCAATATCTCGGTCCGCAGCACCGGCGACATCACCACCACCGGCACCGCATCCTACGGCATCTACGCGCAAATCACCGGAACCGCCTCGACCGGCACGGTCACCATCGGCACGGCCGCAAATCCGATTTCCGGCGCGATCACCAACACCGGCAACGGCGGCCACAGCATCTACGCGAGCAACGCCGGCAACGGCGACTCCATCATTCACGCCGCCGCCACGGTTTCCCACACCGGCGACCTCAACGGCACGGCCCCCACCGAGGGCATCGTCGCCCACTCAGCCGGCGCCGGCAGCTCCATCATCCATTACACTGGCGCGAAAGTCGAAGTCACCGGCTTCAACGCCGACGCGCTCTGGGCGCAGCACGGCGGCACCGGCTCGGGCAACGCCCAAATCTACGCCACCGGCGAAATCATCGCCGCCGGCTCCGGCTCCAACCCGCAAGGCATCGTCGCGCACGTCGGCGGCACCGGCCAAATCGCCGTCGAATACACAGGCACGCACATCCTCGCGGGCAACGCCGCCACCATCTCCGGCAACGCCATCAACGCCGGACACAACGGCGCCTCCGGCAACGTCACCGTCACCTCCAACAACGCCGACTCGCTCATCGAAACCCTCGGCGCCGACAGCCGCGGCATCCGCGCCTACACTAGCAACACCGGCAACAACGGTGACATCCGCATCGGCTACACCGCCGACCGCGTCGGCGCGACCGACACCCTCGCCGACACCTACACCGCATCGGCTGTCAGCGGCACCATCCGAACCGCCGGCGACCGCTCGCACGGCATCATGGCCTTCACCACCGGCGGCACCGGCGCGATGCTCATCAACAACGCCGCCACCATCGAAACCGGCGGCTCCTCCGCCCACGGCATCTCCGCAACCGGATACGACAGCGTCACCAAGGACCTCCTCCAGGCCGCCGGCTCCATCACCATCAACAACACCGGAGACATCACCACCAACGGCAATGAAGCCCACGGCCTTCACGCCACCGGCACGGGCGACATCTCAATCACCAACTCCGGCGCGATCATTACCACGGGCACGTTCTCGCACGGTATTTACGTCGTCGGCAAAAGCGGCATCACCATCGACAACAACGCCGGCATCACCACCGGCGCCAAAAGCGCGCACGGCATTTTGGTCAACGCCAACAGCGGCAACGGCGATGTCAGCGTCACGCACGCCACCGGCAAAATCACCATCGAAGATGGCTCGGACGACACGGGCGCGGGCAGCTGGCTCAACGGCGCCGGCGTGGCCGTCTACATCAGCAAATCCGGCACCGGCAACGTCAACCTGGTCATCGACGGCGACATCGAAACCCACGCTCAAAACCGCGGCGCCGGTGCGTATATCCACGCCATGAACAACATCGGCGACCTGTCCATCACCGGCTCGGGCAACATCCTCGCCGCCGCCGACATCCCCGAGAGCACGGGCACAAACGTCTATTCCTACGGCCTCGCCGCGACCATCAACGGCAGTGCGGTCCGCAACGACGGCAAGGTGACGATCACCTATTCCTCCGGCACCATCGAAACCCGCGGCAATTCCGCCTACGCGCTCTATGCCGGCGTCACCTCCGGCACCACGCCGGGCGGCGCCAACAGCGCAGCCGCCATCATCAACACAGGCCGCCTCATCACTGCGGGCGGCTCGTCGAGCGCCATTTACGCCCGCACCGAGAATACCGAGGGCGCGGCCATTGTCGTCAACTCCGGCAACATCAACACGAGCGGCACATCCTCCCACGGCATTCATGCTTATTCGGGCTCAGTAAGCGCCAACGCCCGCAACAACGCCGAAACCAACTCCGTTTATCTGGCCGCCCTCACAACAACGCCCGCCCCCGGCTCCACCAGCACAATCGCCACGACCGGCGACTACTCGCACGGCATCTACGCAGTCGGCTCCGGCGCGCGCATCGTCAGCACCGCCGAAACAACCAACATCAGCACAACCGGCTCCACATCCTACGGCATCCACGCCGCCAACGGCGCCATCCTCTCCTTCAAAAACGGCTCCATCACCACAACCGGCGACCTCTCCTTCGGCGCGGCGGCCAGCGGCGCGGGAACACTCTTCACCAGCACGCTCGCGCTCGACAACTTCAACATCACCACCGCGGGCAACATGGCGCACGCCGCCTTCGCCAACTACGACGCCTTCGTGAGCATCACCGGCGGCACGCTCACCACAACCAGCGCCAACGCCAGCACCGCCGTGATCAAGGCCTCCGGCTACGACAATACGCCGGGGGCCGATCGCGGCGGAAAACTCGTCGCACAAAACACCACCCTCATCGCCAAAAACAACGCCGTGGCCGTGACCGTTGACAACGCCGGCACAATCGAAACCACCAACGCCACCATCACCAGCGAGACGGGCGCCATCCTCTTCGGCACGGACAACCAGCCCGTCGGCGCCCCGCTCGGCAGCAGCGTCACAATCAAGACCGGCGCCATCACCGCCGCCGCCGAACTCGTCCGCGCCGTCAACACCACCGGCACGCTCACGCTCGACGGCGTCACCTCGGTCGCCAACGGCACAAACGCCATCTCGTTCCACGCCAGCGCCACCAACACCAACGCCCTCCGCGTCATCCTCGACAACGCCACCAGCGTCACCGGCGACATCATCGGCGGACGCCAGGGCGAAACCACCCCCGACGACACCCTCTGGTCCTACACCGCCGCCACCGGCTCCAACACCCTCAACCTCGACCTCCTCAACGGCTCGCAATTCCACGTCCGGCGCGCCACCTCCGGCGATTACACCTACAACCACCGCACGACCGCCGACGCCACCAGCGTTCTCAAAATCAGCCTCGCCGACGGCAGCGGCACAAACCTCATCGCCCTCGGCACCAACGCCGCCGCCGACATGGTCAACGATTTCCGCGGCACCCTCGCCCTCGGCAACGGCCGCTTCATCCTCGGCGGCGCCGCCAACTCGCAAGGCGCGACCAACATGTCCGCCCTCGCCAACGCCACCCTCCGCCTCGACGCCCTCAACCGCACCGCCGTCGAGGGCGCGGGCGCCATCGCCGGCCTCTCCTTCAACGGCGGCACCCTCGCCGTCCGCACCTCCGGCAGCACCGGCGTGAACTTCGTCGAGGACCTCCTCACCGTCTCCGGCACGCTCGACGCCTCCGGCGGCGGCACCGTCGAAGTCGCCCTCTCCGGCACCGTGCACAACATCATCCCCGCCACGCCGCCAAGCGCCCCCGCGCTCCTCGACCAGGACAACTACATCGAAACCGGCACCGCCGGCATGATGCAAAACCAGCTCGTCGCCGCCACCGGCACCGTGCGCAACATCGGCACGCAACTCTCCATCAACTTCATCCCCTCCTCGACCAGCTCCGGCACAATCACCGGCGCGGTCTCCTCCACCAGTGCCCTCGTGCAATCCGGCACGCACGTCGCCGACCTCACCTACGATTATTACGGCACCGTCACCGGCAGCGGCATCTACCTCAACTACGGTCTCGCGCAAATCGACGCCCTCGCCGGCCAGACCGTGCAAATCTCCACCGACGGCGCGACCGACAACACCCTCGGCGCCATCCTCTCCGGCTCCGGCAACTACACCTTCACCGCCACCGACGGCATGAACATCCGCGTCGGCAACGGCCTCAGCGATTACACCGGCGCCACCACCATCGCCACCGGCACCGTCACCGCCATCACCGACAACGCCCTCGGCGCAACCAGCCGCCTCACCCTCGACCCCGGCTCCGTCCTCAACCTCGACGGCCACGAGCAAACCGTCCACGGCCAGGTTGTCGCTGCTGAAAATTCCGCAATCAATACAGGCGGAGGCGTGTTGAATGTCACAGCCACCACCACTGGCAGTGTGCGAACGGGCATGGGCATTTACGCCGGCAACGCAAAAATCAATGCCGACGGCGGCAGCCTCAATGTTGATATTCTCACTGGAGGTGACGCGGCTCATGCGGTCTATTCCGCCGCGGGGTCCTCCATCACGATCACCAGCGGAACCCTGCGCACCACCGGAGCCGGAGCTTCGGCCCTCACAAGCACCGGCAGCAGCGTCATCAATGCGTCACGGGTTGATATCAGCCTTACCGGCTCCAAATCCTATGGCGCCTATGCCTCAAACGGCGGTGTCATCAACCTCGCCGATAGCGCCATTGCCACAAGCGGCTTTTATGGCCTTGGCGTTGTTGCCGACGGCGGCGGTGCTGTTGTCACAGCCACGAACGTGAGCATTGCCACCACGGGCGCGAGCGCCCACGGCGTTTATCTCGGCAATCCCGGTGACGCAACCGTCTCGCTCGTCAATACGGCGATCACCACAACCGGCCCGAATGCGCACGGTGTTGACATCACCCCGCACACAAGCGGCACGGTTGGCGCCCGCACCGTCACCATTGACGGCGGGAGCATGCACACCGCGGGTGACATCATCAATGTGGGTTACATTGAGGTTCCCAAGGGCTCGGCCGCCAGTAATGCGAACCTGGAAAATCAGGCGGTTGTCACCATCAAAAACATCGGCTCCGCAGCCTCGCTCGTCGCCGAGACCGGCAACATTCTTAATGTGCAAACAGCCCGCACCGGCACTGATGGCTCTGTAACAAATGTTCCCACGACAGTGACACTCAACGTCGAAAATTCATCCCTGTCGGGCAACATCATCACCGACAATGCAATCGCCGATGTCAGCGTCCTCTTGAAAAACGCGACCGCGCTCACCGGCAAAATCGACATCGCCAACGTGAACATCGACGCCACCAGCTCGTGGACGCTCACCGCCAGCTCCGACGTCAACAACCTCACCCTCGCCACCGGCGCGAAAATCTCCTTCGGCGCGCCCGCCGCCGACAACACCGTCTTCAAAACCCTGCGCGTCCACGGCAACCTCGCCGGCGGCGTCAACACGATCACGATGTCCGCGAACCTCGCCCTCCTCCGCGGCGACCTCCTCCGCATCGACGGCGCCACCACGGGCTCCTACACGCTCGACCTCTCCAACCACGGCGGCAACCCGACCCGGGCCGGACAACGCCTCATGATTGTGCAAGCCGCGAACGAAGCCGACTTCAGCCTCACCGGCCCGCAATACCGCGACGCCGGCCTCTACCGTTATTATTGGGTCAAGGGCGAAACCGACCCGGCCAACTGGTATCTTGCCAACCCCACCGGCACCGGCGACGAACCCTCGCCCTATAGCGACGCCGGCCAGACCATTGTCAACTCCGCCTCCCTCCTCGGCCTGAGCTGGCACTACGGCATGGATTCCCTTCACAAACGCATGGGCGACGTGCGCGCCGAAAACCTCGCCGCCAACGCGCCGCTCACCGGCAACGTCTGGATGCGCGGCTACACCTACCGCCTCAACGCCCTGAGCCCGATGCGCTCCAGCCGCTTCAGCCAGGACACCTACGGCATCACCGCCGGCGCGGACAAAGCCCTGCGCAACAGCTCCGCAAACGCCACCTGGCTCCTCGGCGCGTTCATTGACATGGGCGGCACCGACCGCGATTTCCGCAACGCCGACGACGGCTCCAGCACCAACGTCGGCCTCGGCCTCTACGCGACCTGGCTCGGCGACGCCGGCTGGTATGCCGACATCGTGTTGCGCGCCGACCGTTACAAGCACGACTTTGAAAGCCGCCCGTATGGCGGCGCCACGGTATCCGGCGATTACACGAGCAAGGCGCAAGGCCTCTCGGTTGAGTTTGGCCGCATGCTCAAGCGCGCCGACGGCTGGTGGCTCGAACCCTCCGTGCAAATCTCGCAAGGCTGGCTGAACGGCGACACCTACGAGACGGAATCGTCCGATCCGGGCAACCGCATGACCGTGCGCGTCTCCGACAGCGACACATTGCAATACCGCGGCCAGCTCCGCTTTGGACGCCAGCTCCTCTCGAGCCGCTGGCATCCCTACGGCAAAATCGGCGCGGCCCGTGTCGATGCCAACGGCGGCGAAATCACCGCGTTGGACACGAAGGTGGGCCCGACCTATCGCGGCTGGCGCATGGAAGCCGGCCTCGGCGCGGCGTATCGAATCGACGACGGCAGCCAGGTGTATTTGGATTATGAATACGCCAAGGCCCCCGCCTACGAACGCCCCTGGTCCCTAAGCCTCGGCTACCGCCGCATGTGGTAAGGCGGTTTTGCGCCGTAACTTTCGGCAAAACGCATGTTAAAAGGACATGCGTCTGGCATCGCGGACGGAAGGCTGCGACGATTCCCCTACATTCAACACCGTGCGCGAATGCCTCCACGCCGGCCTGGCCGGCTACTCCGGCGAGGGTCTCCCGGCGCTCGACAAACTGTTGAAATAGCCTGAAACGTCCGCGGACCGGCAGCGGGTGCGCGCAAAACCCGCCCCTGCGATTATTGTTCGAAACATCGTTTTACCCCCACCTCGCGCGCCACCCCATCCGTGCCGTTGAAACTTTTTAGGATGGCACAAAAACCCAAAGCCATGTTCCCTCCACGCATGATCGCTTTCAAGAAACCCGCAGTCCGGAAGATTTTTCTAATCGGCACAACCGTGCTGCTCGTGACGGGAGTCGCCTTCATTTTTCATTCTAGGAAAGCCAGGCAAATTTCTCCGCAAACCGCAAAACAGCCCGTCGGCGTCACCGCGCCGCAATCCGTCGCGGACCGCCATAATCCCCAAACCGACACCGCAACTCTGATCGCGCCCGTTTCCGCCGGAACCATTGCAGCTAACCACGACCAACATCACCGCCGTCGCACAGACGTCCGCGCCTCGTTGGCAACCCAACCATCCGGCGCAAACGCCTCCGCCCCCGCCGGAAGCAATGATGCCGCCGGGACAGACGCGCTCACACAAAAGCAGCGCGCCATCCTCGAAACCATTCCCTCGGCCCGCTTCCGCGACGAACTCCTCTCCCTTGCCCCCGATGCCCGCACTTTCGCATTTAAAACCCTCGCGGCAAACCGCATACCCGCGGCGGATTTCGCCAGCCTGCACCTCACGCCCAAGGGGCATCTTTATTACGCGTGCCGCTTTGTCGCGGGAAACCATTCCGGCGGCGCGACGGCTGAAACTTCCACATCAGGCGCGCTCGATCCTGTGGTGGCCGCCGCCGCCGTTCCCATCAACCAGCCCCCCGTGCGCCACTCGCGCCCCGGCTCGACCAAGGTTCTCTTCCTCGACTTCGGAGGAGGCCTCATTGAAAACACCGCATGGAACAAATCCTATGAGGTCAATCTCTACCGCGCCCTCCCCTACAACATCGACGGCGACTCCACCACTTTCAACGAACAGGAGCAGGATAACATCGTCAAAATATGGGAGCGCGTTTCCGAATACTTCTCCGCCTTCGACGTGGATGTGACCACCGAAAAACCCGCCGTCTTCACCCGCACCACAGGCCGAGTGCTGATCACCCGCAGCAATGACGCCAACGGGAGAAAGATGCCCGCAGCCGCCGACGGCGCCGACGGGGTCGCGATTTTCCAGAGGTTTGGATGGCTCGGTTATGAAACCGATTACAGCCCCGCCTTCATTTATTATGACAAGCTGAATTCAATCAACGCCGACATCGCCTACGCCACCGCGCACGAATTTGGCCACAACCTCGGCCTCAGCCACGATGGCCCCGGCTATCAAACCAACAGCGACGATTTTGGCTATTATCCGGGACACGGCGCGGGCGCCACCTCTTGGGGCACGATCATGGGCAATGCCTACAACACCAACCGGAGAAATGTCTACCAATGGTCGAAGGGAGAATATTACAGCGCCAACAACAAGGAGGACGACCTCATGATCATTGAGGGCAAATTCGGCTACCGCGGCATCATCGCAGCCACCACGCGCGCGGCCGCGCTCCCGCTCACCACCGGCGATGACGGCATCCTCGGCGCGAGCGGCCTCATTCGCAACGCCGACGAACCCCACTACTACGGCATCAATCTCTCGGCCCCCGGCACCATCGACTTCTCGCTCTATCCGGCCCGCGTCTCCGGCACGGGCACGATCATAGGCAGCACCGACCTCAAACTCGAAATCCTCGACTCCTCGGGAAACTTAAACAGTTCCAACGACTCCCCCACCCTCACCCACGCAACGCTCTCCAGGCAGCTCACCGCCGGCCAGTGGTATTTGCGCATCACCTCCGGAAGCACGGGAAACCCTCATGCGAACAGCATTTCCAGCCGCACCGGCTACACCGCCTACGGCAGCATCGGCCAATACACGCTCACCTCCAACCTCGTCCAGTCCAACCCATCCCTCGCCGCCGCGCTTGCCGGCGAACTCACATGGACGAAAGAGCCCGGCGCCGACACCGAATGGTTCGGCCAGACAACGACCACCCACGACGGGGTCGCCGCCGCGCAAAGCGGAACCCTCGCGCAAGGCCAGAGCAGCGGCGTCCTCACCACCGTCGAAGGCTCCGGCACCCTCAGCTTCTGGTGGAAAATATCCGCCGACGCAGCCGACACCCTCGTCTTTGCCACCACCGACCTCTCAACCGCCCTGACCGAAACCCCCGCGTGCATCACCGGGCAGCTAGGCTGGGAGAAAAAAATCATCCCCATCCCCACCACCGGCACACACCAGTTCGGCTGGACCTTTGACAAAGCCTCCGCCGGCACCACCGGCGCGGCTTGGGTCGATCAAGTCGTTTGGACACCCGACAACTTCAACCCTGTCATCGCACCCAGCACCAAGGAGGCCGACTCCGGCTCCGGTCATTTCACACTCACCGCCACAACCTCCAAAACATGGACGGCGACAACCGACGACTCATGGCTGGGCGTCACTCCCGCCTCCGGCAACGCAGGCAGCCAAACCCTCACCATCACCCACGACGCCAACGACACCGGCTCCCCGCGGCGCGCCACCGTCACGATTACCAGCGGCGGCATCAGCCGCGTCTGCGAAGTCGCGCAACCCGCGCACATCCCGCTCGCCACCGCGCTCGACAACAACCTCGTTTGGACGACCGGCGGCTCGAACATATGGCGCAGCCAGACCATTACCACGCACGACGGCCGGCACGCCGCCCGCAGCGGCATCATTCTCGGAACAAGCAGCACCAATGTGAACATCGGCCAAAACACCTGGCTGCAAACCACCGTCACCGGTCCCGGCATCGTCAGCTTCTGGTGGAAGGTCTCCTCCGAGGCCGAGGAACGCGACGAGGATGGCGATCCCTGGGGCGACATTCTGTATTTCAAGGTCAACGGAGAGGAACGCGCGCGCATCTCCGGCGAAAAAGACTGGGCGCGGCGCGCGGTGCCGATTACCGGCACCGGCGCGCAGACGCTGACGTGGCTTTACCAAAAAGACCCCTATCTTGACATCGGCGGCGACGCCGCGTGGCTCGACCAAGTGGTCTGGACAACCGGCACCGACATCACGCTCAGCATCAGCCCCGGCACCAAGCAGGTTTCCGCCAGCAGAAACACATTTCCCGTGACTGCTGATACCGATGTCGAATGGGCCGCGTCCACCTCCGTCTCGTGGCTGACCGTCTCGCCCGCCACCGGCGTCGCCACCGGCTCTTTCATAGTCACCTGCGCCACCAACAGCTCGCCAAACCCGCGCACCGGGATCATCACGGTCACGGCGGGCAATCGCACCGCCACCTGCACTGTCACTCAGCAAGGCGCAACAAACACCGGCTCCAACGACAATGACAACAGCGGCGGCGGTGGTGGTGGCGGCGGCGCTCCGAGCCTCTGGAGTCTGGCTTTGATCGGCATGTTATTCGGCATCCGAAAAATTGTCAGGATGCGCGCGCGCGGCACGCGCTGAATCGCGGCGGGCCAACGCAGGCGTCAGGGGAAGGTTGTGCAATTGAGTGCATAACGCGGGCACATTGTGTTTTCCCTCGCCAGACGCCGCGTTCGCTGCGCGTTATCAACGCCTACAATCATGCCATTCAAACAACTAGGACTGCCGGATTCACTCGTGCGCGGCGCGCAAACCATGGGGTATGCCCAGCCGACACCCATCCAGCAACGCGCCATCCCCGTCGTCCTCGACGGACGCGACCTCATAGGCTCCGCCCAAACCGGCACCGGCAAAACCGCAGCCTTCGCGCTGCCCATACTCGCGCGCCTCGGCGCGCACCGCCCCGGCCCGCCCCGCGTCCTCGTGCTCGAACCCACGCGCGAGCTCGCCGCGCAAGTCGAAACCGCGTTTCGCGAGCTCGGCCGCTTCACCAACTTGCGCGTCGCGGTCATCCACGGCGGCGTCGGTTACGGCAACCAGCGCGCCGCCATCCGAAACGGCACCGACATCCTCATCGCCACCACCGGGCGCCTGCTTGATTTCCTCCAGGAAAAAACCCTCTCGCTCGCCGGCATCGAGGCGCTCGTCCTCGACGAGGTGGATCGCATGCTCGACATGGGCTTCATCCACGACGTGCGCCGCGTCGTCGCCCAATGCCCCCCGAAACGCCAGACGCTCTTTTTCTCCGCCACCATACAGCCCGAGATCGAAGCCGTCGCGAAATTCGCGCTTCATGATCCCGAGCGCGTCGAGATCGGGCGCTCGCGCTCCGTCGTCGAAACCGTCACCCACGCCACGTATCCCGTGCTCCACGAGCAAAAGTTCGACATGCTCCTCGCGATTCTCAACCGCACAGACTTCCAAAGCGTGATCATCTTTTCGCGCACAAAGCACGGCGCGGACCGCATCGCGCGCAAGCTCAAGTCCGCCGGCCACACCACCGCCGTCCTCCACGCCAACCGCTCCCAAAACCAGCGCACCGAGGCGCTCGCCGGCTTCAAGGACGGACGCTACGAAGTGCTCGTCGCCACCGACATCGCCGCGCGCGGCATCGATGTGTCCGGCGTCTCGCACGTTATCAATTTCGACGTCCCCGAAAAACCCGACGACTACGTGCACCGCATCGGACGCACCGGCCGCGCCCAGGCCGACGGCGACGCATTCATGCTCGTCACGCCCGAGGAAGCCGGCGACCTGCGCGACATCGAACGCTTCATCGGCGCGCGCATCGAACGCCTCGCGCTCGACGGCTTCGCCTACGCCAACGGCGCCCCGCCTCACATCGACACCTCGCGTCCGATGAAAAACCCCCGCCGCAAGCAAGGTGGCGGCCAGCAACACCAGCGCGGCGGTGGCAATGGCGGACTCTCAAAAGGCGCGCGCGGCCAAAACCAATCCCGTTCCAGCAGCGGACGCCCGCACGGCGGTGGAAACCCGTCGCATCACCCCAAAGGCAAACCCGGCGGCCACTGGCGCCGCGGCGGACGTTGAGAAGTCGATCGTTTGCGGGCGAGTTTTAGGTCTTGGAGCATTTTCGGTTTATTCTGTCGTATTATTGGGTAGGGCGAACCGTCTCGGTGAACCGGGAATATTGCGGCTCACCCTGAGGGTTCGCCCTACCAAAGGCGTTATTCACGCGTTTTCTTGTCGGGCGTTTTTTTGTCATGACCAAGGGATTGCCAACTCTCTGATTTGCGACGCGGAGCGCCATCCATCACAGGCGGGACTCTATGGGGACGGTTCTTTTCCCCGTTCCTCAATAATTCGGTTCACGTATTTTTTTATTATAATCATTGCGCCTTCGC
The DNA here is from genome assembly GCF_029504735.1 of Ereboglobus sp. PH5-10. GTDB lineage: Bacteria > Verrucomicrobiota > Verrucomicrobiia > Opitutales > Opitutaceae > Ereboglobus. Next base: position 267,151 of record NZ_JAQFIP010000004.1, read on the forward strand.
CAACCGCGCGGTGGTTGAGGCCGCCCATTTCATAAAACTCCGTCTGCTCATGGCCCAAGTTTTTCAGGCTCACGGCCAAAAGCTCGTTTTCCTCGACGCGGCTTTTCCATTCAATGCGCCGGTCGCCCACGATCAGGCAAATCGGCGGCAGGTTTTTCGAGGCATGATACAGCGGCGCGTATTCGTCGATTATAGGACGGTATTGCTCGCCGCGATCGCCGCGCAATTTTTTCACCAAAAAATGGGTCGTGACCTGCGCGCTCACGGGGATGATGCCGGCCAGTTTGCGATTCGATATTCCGTGGGCGGCCAGCCAGCGCTCGTCCATGCCCACCATCGCGGACAGATAACCGCCGGCGGAGTGGCCCGCAATAAACACCTTGTCCGGATCGCCGCCATGGGCCGCGATGTTTTTGATCACCCATGCGGTGGCTGCGGCGGCATCCTCAAGAAAGCAGGGAAATTCACCCTTGGGCGAAAGGCGGTAGCTGACGGCAACGAGCGCGATTCCCTGATTCTTGAGCGCGGGCAGGCGGCGCTTGCCGCCCGTCAGTCCGCCTCCATGAAACCAAACAATCGTGGGAAACCCCGCCCGATTTTCCGGGTAATACATGTCCATTTTGCAATGGCTCTTTTTATATTCGTCGGCATTCGCCAGCGCGTGGTCGTCGTAATATGAGATATTCAGCTTTGTCTCATAGGTTGTTGCTTTTTGCTCCGTTTTCTTTGCGCACAAAGGCAGGGAAAGCAAAAACACCAACAGGAAACTCGTCGGGTAAGTGAGTGTTTTCATGGGATGGTTGCGCATGATTGGTGTTTGATAGTTGAAAATCAAATTTTATCACCGAAACGAAAAAACACGCCCTGGCCGCTTCCTCTGCTTCTTGCGGAGCATGAATAACGCGCCCCTTTCAGTGTCGCGTTTTCAAAAACTCGTAACCCGGGACAGACGTTTTTGTCGTCAGCCCCGGGTTAAAAATATGCAACCCCATTGGGGTTATAAACTCATATCAACGGTTTGTCACATGTTGCCCGTTTCGAGGCCGAAGTAGCGTTTGGCGTTTTTGTAGCAGATGTCCTCGATCATGCCGCCGACCAACTTTTTGTCGGCGGGGATCAGGCCGGCGTCAACGTCGCCTCCGACCAGTTTGCAGAGCACGCGACGGAAATATTCGTGGCGCACGTAGCTCATGAAGCTGCGCGAGTCGGTCAACATTCCCACGAAGCGGCTCAGGAGGCCGAGTTGCGAGAGGGCGTTGAGCTGCCACTTCATGCCCTCGGCCTGGTCGAGGAACCACCAGCCGCTGCCGAATTGGATTTTGCCGGGCGTGAGGTCGTCCTGCACGTTGCCGATCATCGTCGCGAAGACGTAGTTGTCGGCGGGGTTGAGGTTGTAGATGACGGTTTTCGGGAGCGCGTTTTCGCTGTCGAGGCGGTCGAGGTAGCGGGCGAGTCCGCGGGCTTGCGGAAAGTCGCCAATGGAGTCCACGCCGGCGTCGGCGCCGATGCGCTTGAGGAGGCGGGTGTTGTTGTTGCGGATCGCGCCGAGGTGGAGCTGCTTGGTCCAGCCGCGCTTGGCGTCGAGGCGTCCGAAGGCGAGCATCATGAACCAGGTGAACTTGGCCGTGTTTTCGGGGCTGGCGGCCTTGCCGGAGCGCGCGGCCTTGAAGATGGCGGCGGCTTCCTTTTCGGTGCAGTCGGCGTCGGGGATGTTTTCCATGCCGTGGTCGGAGACGCGCGCGCCGATGGAGTGGAAGAACTCGTGGCGGTTGTCGATGGCGCGGAGGAGCGAGTCGAGGTCCTTGACGTCGATGTTGGCGCGGGCGGAGAGCTGGTCGCACCAGGCGTTGAAGACGGCGGGGTTGTTGACGACGAGCGCCTTGTCGGGGCGGAAGGTGGGATAGACGCGGGTCTTGAGTTTGGACTTGGCGATGGCGATGTGGTGCTCGAGCGAATCGACGGGGTCGTCGGTCGTGCAGACGACGTTGACGCGGTTTTTCGTGAGGATGCCGTGCGTGGAAAAGGCCTTCGTTTTCAGCTTGGCGTTGGCGAGTTTCCAGATTTTGGGCGCGTTGGCTTCGTTGATGACGAGGTTGATGCCGAAGTAGCGGCGCAGTTCGAGGTGCGACCAGTGGTAGAGCGGGTTGCGGAGGGTCTGCGGGACGGTTTTGCACCAGGCGAGGAACTTGTCGTAGTCGCTGGTTTTGTCGCCGGTGATGTAGTCCTCGGGGATGCCGTTGGAGCGCATGGCGCGCCATTTGTAATGGTCGCCGGCAAGCCAGATTTTATAGAGGTTTTCGAACTGGTGATTCGAGGCGATCTGGTCGGGCGGAAGGTGGCAGTGGTAGTCGAAGATGGGCTGCGTGGCGGCGTGGTTCTTGTAGAGCGAGCGCGCCCAGGGTGTGTCGAGAAGGAAGGTTTCGGGGAGGAATGGTTTGGCCATGGTCGGGATGTTTTTTGCCGGGTTGTTGTTTATTGAGGGAAAAGGGTTCGGGCATTTCGCGATTTTCGGACAGGTGAGTCAATTGAATTGGGAGTCATGTTTTGGAAAACAATTCCGCCCGGTTTCCCGCTGTTGGGAGACACTCAAAACGCCAGTCCATTTAACCACTAAACGGCGCAGAAAAAACCGGCTTCCGCGCCGCCCTACTTCGCGAACTCCACGGTCACGTCCACGATTTCGGATTTGCTGCCGATGCGCGCGGGGAACCCCCAGAGGCCGAGGCCGGAGGTGACGTAAACTTGGAAATCACCTTTGCGGGCGTGGCCGTAGGGAACTTCATACATGAAGCGAACAATCCACGTGACAGGCCAAACTTGTCCGGCGTGGGTGTGTCCGGAGAATTGCAGATCAACGCCGGCGGCTTGCGCACGGGCAAGTTCGCGAGGCTGGTGGTCCATCAGAATGATCGGGTGCGCGCGGTCGGCGTTGACGAGTATTTCGTCGAGTGTTTTGCGGGGCTTGATGCTGTGGTCGGCGCGTCCGGCAAGGGTGAACGCGCCATTGGCAAGGGGAATGGCCTCGTCGTAGAGAACGCGGATGCCGTGCTTTTCGAGGAAATCGAGGCTGCGCTTGGCGTTGGCATATTTCTCGTGGTTGCCGAGAACGGCGAACACGCCGAGGGGCGCGTGGAGTTTTTCGAGCTCGGCGCCCATGTTTTGTTTTTCGAGCGCGTCCACGCTGCGGTCAACAACGTCGCCGGGCAGGAGAATGATGTTTGGCTGGAGAGCGTTGATGCGGGTGACGAAGTCGCGGACGCGTTCGCGGCCGATGATGTCGCCGAGGTGCAGGTCGCTCGCGACGGCGATGCGGAGGACTTTGCCGGAGCCGGCGTATTGGCCGCCGAGCGGCTTGTTGATTTTGACGGCGAGGGGAGTGACGACGGGATTCGAAAAGCGCCAGTATCCAAAAGCAAATACAACAATCACCGCGGCGACGGTGACGGCGAGTGCGAGAACCTTGGCGCGCGCGTAGTGTGTCTCGACGCACTTGGGAAGGATGCGCCGGCGTTTGTTAACGAGGCGGATTACCTCCCAGAAAACAACCGCGACAACCCAATAGGGAAACGTGAGCATCCAGGTGACGCCGAGCACGCGCAGCCAGTGCCCGACGGGAACCCCGGCAACCACGGTTTCACGAAATGCGGAGCCGGTAAAAAAAGCGGAGGCGAAAAAGGCGAGCCCCGCGACCCACACGATGCGCAGCCAGCGTTTTTTGGGAAGCGCCTGTGTAGAGCGCACAAATATGCAGGCGCAGAGGAGCAGATAAACAACCAGGAAAATAATAAAAACGAGCGATGACATGCGGCGCGGATGGAGTGTTGTGTAAAAATATAGTGTTAACGCCTTGAGATGCTGTGTTTCGGAAAATGTTTCGCCGATATTCCCGAAAGTTTGCGGACGTCGCCAGCGGCATTCCGACTGCGCACTTATTGAACAGGAATCGTCGCTCAATCTTCCTCGCGCATGCGGAAGTCGGCGACCTTCGCTCCGCTTTGGCCATCTGGGCGGTCGCCGATGGGCCGCACGGTGCGGATGGCTTTCAACACGGAATCATCGAAGGCTCGGTTGCCTGAACTGCGGATGACTTTGACCGCGCCAATGGTGCCGTTGGCGTAAACTTGAAACTCGATGCGCACGACAAGCTCGCTGCTCAGACCCTCGGGTTTTTCCTGCGCCTGCCGGATGCGTTGCGCAAGAAGCGCGAAACAGGAATCCATTTGATTTTGGATGTGTGCGCTTATCGGCGCGTTGAATATCGCGGGTTGGGAAACGGGGACGAGGTTTTCGAATGTCGGCGGTTTGATTGAGTTGGGGACAACCGGTGGTTTTGTGAATGTGGTTGTGTTATTACGAACGGGAGGGCGTCCATATTTTTCCCTGAACTCGCGTTCCGTCATTCGAGTTCCCAGCGGTTGAGCCGTCTGCTGTTGGGTTTCCTGCGCGACTGGCGGGAGTGGTGGCAGTGGTTTGATTTTGGGACCGACGATTGGCGGGATGTCCGCCGGGGCGTTTTCGCTGGGAACGAGAGTGCGCGGCCAGAGCTCAATCGTATCGTTTGGCGGTGTCGCAGGCGTGGTTTTAAACTGGTAAATGCAGAGAACGGCGAGGCAGGCGGTTGCCAGATGAATCAGCATCGAAATGCCGTATGCTCCGGCGTGGTGCGTGGGAGCGGGGGAGATTACGGTTTGTGTGCCCATGGCGTGTCGGTCTCGTCGCGTCGTTATTGTTCGCGCTCAGTCTTCCTCGCGCATGCGGAAGTCGGCGACTTTGGCGCCACTTTTCCCGTCCGGACGCGGACCAATGGGCCGCACGGTGCGGATGGCTTTCAACACGGAATCATCGAAGGCTCGGTTGCCTGAGCTGCGGATGATTTTTACCGCGCCAATGGTGCCGTTGGCGTAAACCTGAAACTCGATGCGCACGACAAGCTCGCTGCTCAGGCCCTCGGGTTTTTCCTGCGCCTGCCGGATGCGTTGCGCAAGAAGCGCGAAATAGGCTTCCATTTGGTCGCGTTCCGCGGCGGTGAGCGCGGTGCCGCCCGCACCGGCCCCGCTGCCGATGCCGCCGAGCACGCCCTTGGCGACGCCCTGGCCGATCTTTGGGGCGACGACTTTTTTTCGCGGTTTGGCCTTGTTGATTTTTTGCGATGGGAGGTTTTTGTTTTTGCTGGCGTTGAGTTTGTCGAACTCGGCCTTGGACATTCTTTTTGGGGGCGTCTCCGTTTTCGGGGTGGTTTTTGGCGCGACCGTTTTTTTGGGCGGCGGAATGACGGGCGCGTTGGGCGCGGGGGTGACGACTGGTTGTGGCGGCGGTTCGACAACGGGGTCGAGCGGGGAGAGGTTCAGGTCGGGAACCTGATCGATTGTTTCCGGCGCGCCGAGCGCGGGAGCTTGCCTGGCCATGTAATCGTCCCCGGGACCGGCGACGAGTTCGATGATTTGGCTGGAGGGCTTTTTCCGAACGTCGCTGAGGTAATAGGTCGAGAGCAGCACGGCGAGCACGACGGCGCCGTGAATCATGAGCGAAATGCTGTATGATCCGGGCGAGTGTGCGTGCATTGAGGCGGCGTGACCCATGGCGGGAAAGGCTGAAGGACTGAATATCTGAAAGGCTGAAGGTTCGAAAATCTTGGAAAACAGAAATCTGAATTGCGAGCGTTTTGCTTGGTTGGGCCAGCTGTTTTCAGCCCTTCAGTCTTTCAGCTTTTCAGCCTTTTTCCGCGGCGGCGTGTAGTCGGTGAGGTGCGCGGTGCCGGTGCCGTATTTGAGTCCGAGTTGGAATTTCACCGGGAGGCGCCGGGCGTCTTGCGAAACCCATACTCGCACGGTGGCGCCTTTTTTGAACATGCCCCGGGGCGTGGTGCCGGGCGCGGGCTTGGGTTCGAGAACAAGCGTGTCGAGTTCGCCCCAGGGCGTTTTGACTTTTTCGTGGCCGGTGGCGGTGACGAGGAGGTCGTAAAAATCGTTCTCGAAAATGGCGGTGATGGGGCGCGAGTCGCCGGGCTTGATGTCCCACGCGCGCGTTTGCACAAGGGCGGTGATGAGATCCATCACCTGGCTCTTGGGAATGGGGAGCGTGGCGCTTCTTTCCGGACGGAGAAAGTCGTCGTAGCGCAGCGTGCCGGCGATGTGGTTGAAAACGGCCATGGCGTGCGCGCGTTTTTTGCCGGAGGTGGATTTGGTTGTGATGGCGAGGAGGCGTCCGTCGATCGCGTCGAAGACGCAGTCGCCCGTGGCCTCAAGGGTGTAGAGTTTGCGGACGACGCCGCTTGTGGCGAGCCGCGTGGTGACGCGGATATTGGGAAGCCCGCCGATGATTTCGTTTTTCGCGTTGACGGTGATCTCGCCCGCGTGCGGAAAGATTCCCCAGCCGACGCGGAACTTCATGCTTTCGCCGTCGCCGAGAGCGATGATTTCGTTGCCGGGGAGCGGAGTGGCGAATGAAAACATAATGAGGGCGGCGGCAATGTGCGCGGTGCGAATGAGAAAATTCATAAAAATGCGGAGAACGAATCGGGCAAATGCGGTGAAGGCGTCTAGTTTGACGCAAAACGGGCAAATACGTTGCCAATCAATCGAGCGAAAGATCGAGCTGGGTGTTTTTATCGAGCGGCCAGGCCTCGATGCCGCGTCCGCGAAGAGTCCCGGCGAATTCGGCGGTGGCGCCGTGCGTGGTGTAAACAAGACGCGGGCACACAAGTTCGACGTAGCGCAGCAGGTCGTTGTAGTCCGCGTGATCGGAAAGTGGAAACGCGGTGTCGCAGCGCATGCGGTAGATCGTCGAGGTGTCGACGGCCCATCCGGAAATCATGGCGGTGCGGCGCGCTGGGATTTTTTTAAGAAAGGCGGAGTTTTCCCATTGCGGGGGGCAGATGACAACGTGGCCGGCAAGCGCGCGCGGGTCGGCGTCGAAGGGCGCGTGCGGCGGAAAGGCGAGGCCGAGGTTTTCGTAAACGCGGGTCATGCGCAGCGTTTTTTCGTGGAGCATGACGGGGAGTTGCGCCTCGGCGATGCTGCTGAGAATTTCCTGGCTTTTGCCAAGGCTGTAACCGTAGAGGACGGGCGTGGCGCCGGCATCAAGCGTGTCGCGACAAAAGGCGATGATATCGGCGAGGACTTTTTCGGCGGGCGGAAACACATAGCGGGGTTTGCCAAATGTGGTTTCCATGACGAGGGTGTCGGCGCGCGGCGTGGCGCAAACTTCGGAGGAGCGTCCGGGGCGGAGCTTGAAGTCGCCCGTGTAAAGAAGCGTGCCGTGTTGCGCGTGGTCGATGAGGCATTGCGCGGAGCCGTGAATATGCCCCGCGGGATGGAGCGTGATGGTGCACTCGGGCGTGAGCTGCTCGGTCCGGCCAAAGGCGAGGTGATGCTCGACGCGGCGCCCGCGCAAACGCGCGCGCATGAGGCGCGCGGTGCCGGGTGTGCAGATGATTTCCTTGTGCGCGGCGAAGTGGTCGAAATGCGCGTGCGAGACGAAGGCGCGAGGCATCGGCTTGGTCGCGTCGAGCCACCAATCGATCTGCGGCAGATAAATGCCGTGCTTGAACTGGCGGATTTCCCAAGGCATGTGGACGCTGCGCTGCGCTACGCTAATTTATAATTGATAATGAAGAATGTAGAATGGGGAGTTTCCGCGCCAATGATGGCATCGATGCCGGCGAGCGGGCGAAGGTGCGCGGAGTGATGGTGCGGAGCGTGATGGCGTGCCCTGTTTTTCATTCTACATTATCAATTATTCATTCTTCATTAGGCCGAAGGCCGCTCAGCGCCAGATGATGGTGCCGATGGCGAAGAGAACGCCGACGCCGAGTATGATAGCCGTCCAGAAAAGGCGGCGGGCGTTTGCGCGGCCCTGCTCGATTTCGTTTTTGACGAGGAGCTGCTTGTAGGCCGCGGCGATGTCTCCGCTGTCGTCGTTGTCGGACGGGACATTGGCGGCATCCGCGGCGTTTTGCCCGGGCTGGGCGGGAGAGTCTTCCGGTGGATTCATTTCGAAATTGTCGATTGTCAGTGATGCGACTCGCACCTCAGCGCAGCAGGAACATCGATGCCAGAAACGCGAGCACGAGGCAGGCCGTGATGGTAACGATGACAACGTGCTTGAGGCGGTTGCGGCTTTTGCGCGGTTCGTGGCCGATCTCCGTCAGGAACCGCGAGTGCGCGGCGGCGAAATCCTCCTCGTCGGGCGGCAGGTCGAGTCCGTCGGCGGGGTCTTGTTCGCGCCAGCCGGTGCGCTCATCCGCGCCGCAATTCGGGCACGCGCGGGCGTTCGGCGAAAGTTCGGTGCCGCAAATGGCGCAATAACGTGGTGCGGGCGGACGGGACATGTCGGGAAAATTAAGAGTTTAGAATTAAGACTTAAAAAGTAGAAGGCGGGTGAAAATAAAGTGAGCGGGAGATTACGCGCGAGGGCTCTGTTTCTTAATTCGCAAATCTTAATTCTTAGCTTCCGCAACGGGCTGCGACTGTCGAAAATATTTTCGTTTCAACAACCGCCAGAAGGTCACGAAAAACGCGGTGAAGGGAATCGCGAGCAGCATGCCCATGATGCCGCCGAGCGCGGTGCCCCAGAAAAAAATCGCGAAGATGATCACCGCCGGATGCAGGCCGGTGCGGTCGCCCATGATTTTTGGCGTGAGCAGCCAGGACTCGATGAGTTGCACGACGACATACACGATCGCGAGTTTGAAGATGAGCACCATGCCGCCGTCGGGCTGGAAAAACGCGAGCGGGAGTGTGATGAGAATTCCGGTGATCGTGCCGAGATAGGGAATGATGTTCAGGATGCCGAGCGCGAGTCCGATGAGCACGCCGAATTGCAACCCGAACGCCCAGAAGCCGATCGCCAGCATCACGCCCATGATGAGCGCGATGGTGAGTTGTCCGCGGAAAAACGAGACTATGATCGCGATGAATTCGTTGACGAGAAACACAATGTCCTCGCGCAGCCCCGGCTTGAGAAAGGGAAGCTGCTCGGCGAGTTTTGCCGTCGGCTCGGAGCGCGAGAGCAGGAAGAAAAACAGGTAGATCGGAAGGACGGCGAAATGGATTGTGAAGCTGATCGTGGAAAACACGCCCGCGCTGACCGCCTTGAGCGAGGGCAGAACAAGCGAGGGCAGCTTCGAAAGTTCGTCGCGCAGGTTGTTCAGCACGGAGGCGATGGTGGGATTTTCATACAAACGCTCCGCGAGGCTGAGCCAGTCGGGCCAGTGGGTTTGCACGTATGCGGTGATATTTTTCCCCAGCTCCGGCACGTATGCGATCAAGTCGAGGAGCTGGCTTGCGAGCGGCGGAAGCAGCATGATCAGCAGCGCCGTTATCAGGATAATGAACAGCGCGTAGAGAATGATAACCGCGAGCAGTCGGCGCCCCTTGAACACGCGCTCGAGCACGCCGACGGCGGGACGCAGGATGAGCGCGAGCACCCCGGCAATCGCCACGGGCCAGAGCACTCCCGAAAACACACCAAGCAGTTGGTTGACCAGCATGAGGATGGCAATCAGAAGCACCGCCGACACCGCCGTGGCGAAAAGCGTGATTGAAAAGCCGAGCGTGCGGCGTTGCCGCGGTGAAAACATGCCGGCGATTTTTGACTCTGCCGTCTGTTGGGTTTCGGGCGCGGGTGTGGGAGTTGTCTCGGCCATGATGCGGGCGATAAACTCGTGCGCAAAGCCGCCTGCGGCAACCAAGAAAAACGGGAGGCCGGCGCGGCATCAATGATGGAGGCGAGCGGCGCGGCTAGGTTCGGGTTGACTGACGGATGCAAGTGCTTGAAATATGCAAGCTTCACGCGCGCCGAAACGCCGCATGACAAAAAATCGCCTCCGCCTCCCAACCCGTCAGTTATCCGACATCCCATGAAAAAGTGCCTCCTCGTTTTGCTGCTTGCGGGACTCTGCTCCTGCTCGCCTTCCACCCGCCGCGCCGCCACGAGTCACGACTGGTCCGAACCGGCCGATCCCGCGGGCGAATCCCCAGCCGCCGCATGGAGCGCGGTCGAGGGGTTTAATGTGTCGTTCGGCAGCATCGACGCCCGCTATCCGCGCTCGCAACCATTTGCCGGTGCCCCCATGCGCGAGCACAATCTTGTCGGATGGAAGGGCGAGAAGTTGTCCGCGCAGGCGGTCGTGTGGACGTCCGCGGAGGTCAAGGACCTCGAATGCAAGGTCGGCGATTTTGTTTCGGCGGACGGCGCGAAGCTCAAGGACATCGCCCGCGCGCGATTCGTGAAATACGTGTTGAGCGACCAGTTCAACCGCAAGAAACCTTGCGGCGCGCGCCAGCCCGGCGAACCGTCGCACTTGTCCGCGGACATGCTCGACGAAGTCACCACGCTGACCGTTCCGGCCAAGACCGCGCGCCCCGTGTGGATAACCGTCGAGGTGCCACGCGACGCCAAGGCGGGACGCTATCGCGCCGACGTGGAGATCAAGGGCGCCGGCGTCAAGCCGCGCACGCTCACCCTCAATTTGGAAGTGACCGGCCGCACGCTGCCCAAGCCCTCCGAGTGGGCGTATCACCTCGACCTGTGGCAGCACCCGGCGGCGGTCGCGCGCGTCCAGGGCGTGGACGTGTGGAGCGACGAACATTTCCGCCTGATGAAACCCCTCATGCGGATGCTCGCCGACGCGGGACAAAAAGTGATCACCACCAACGTGAACAAGGAGCCCTGGAACAACCAATGTTACGACGCCTACGCCGACATGATCATCTGGACAAAGCACCCCGACGGCACATGGGAATACGACTTCAAGGTCTTTGACCGCTGGGTCGAATTCATGATGGGGCTCGGCGTGAACAAAATGATCAACTGCTACTCCATGCTCCCCTGGAACAACATGCTCCACTACAAGGACGCCGCGACGGGGAAATTCGTGGACGTGAAGGCCGACCCCGGCACCCCTGAATTTCGCGAAATGTGGGCGCCGTTTCTGCCCGCATTCCAAAAGCACCTGCGAGAAAAAGGCTGGCTGAAAATCACCAACATCGCGATGGACGAGCGCTCCGCCGAGCACATGGCCGCGGCCACGTCGCTCCTCGCGGAAGTCGCCCCGGAGCTGGGAATCGCGCTCGCCGACAACAAAAAGATTTTCAAAAAATATCCCCACATAAAGGACATGTGCGCATCGATCTTCGGCCCCATCGACCATGCCGACATCCTCGAGCGCCGCGCCAAGGGCCTGACAACGACCTTCTACGTGTGCTGCTCGTCCGAGTTTCCAAACACCTTCACCTTTTCCGATCCCGCCGAGGCGGTCTACCTGAGCTGGCACGCCGCCGCGCACGACTACGACGGCATGCTCCGCTGGACCTACAACTCCTGGACGGCGGCCCCCATCCGCGACTCGCGCTTCCGCACCTGGGCGGCGGGCGACACCTACATTGTCTATCCCGAATGCCGCTCCTCGATCCGCTTTGAACGCTTGGTCGAAGGCATTCAGGACTGGGAAAAAATCAGGCTGCTAAAACGCGAACTCTCCGCGGGCGACGCGACCTCGCGCGAAAAACTGGAGGCCTTCGAGTCGCTCCTGTCAGCCTTCCGCAAAGCTTCCAGAACCGACGGCTGGAACGACAGGCTCAACGAGGCAAAGCAGTTGCTGAACACGCTATAACGGACAGATGATTACAAACAGATGAATAAATACATAATAATAGCTCTTGCCGTCATTGTATTCATGCCTGTTCTAACAAAAGCTGCCTCTGCCGGGCCTCATGCTGAGCTTTCTGTGAGTGTTAATGACGGTATAATAAAAGGTGTCTTGAAAAATATTTCTTCCGATACGATTATATGGCATTCACCCTTTGTTGGCGATAAGTCCATGGGTTCCTCACGAGCCATTAAGGTTCAATATAAATTGAAAAAATCATCTGACGTGAGTTCGGTCTTATCGCATGCGGCAATGGATTCTGATGTTCAAATCGCCAAGAAAAACGCCAATGGCAAAAACATATCAAATAGTTTTTCTGTGTTACTGCCGCAAGCCAGTGCTGTGTTTACTGGTGATGTTGATACAATAGGGGCTTTTCTTAGGCTGGTGGCTGGAAGAATGGAGGATATCGAAAAAGTGCGTTTTAGTGTGCATGTCCGCATTGCTGATGGTGCCGAGGACGCAGCTGAAACAGAATATGTCTCTCAAACACCGTGGTATGTCATGACTAGGGACGCCGACAAGAAATACGTAATTGTTTCGGAGGTGGAATGAGCTTCCGTTTAACCAAACGAAAGAGAAGACCATTAAAAACATGAAAACGATCACCCCATTGGCGTCATTACTTGGCGCGGCCGTGGTTGGCGGCGTCCATTGCGGCGCGGCCCCGGCAATATCAAAACAACCACCGAATATTTTAATGATATTGGCGGACGACGCGCGCTTCGACGAATTCGGCTACGCCGGAAACAAAATAATACAAACGCCCAACATTGACAAACTGGCCGCGCGCGGAGTCGTGTTCAACAACGCCTATGTGACCACTGCTATTTGCGTGGTCAGCCGCGCAAGCATTTTTACCGGACAGCACGCCAGGGCGCACGGCATCTGGAATTTTGCCGACCCGGTCGGCCACGAACGCTGGCAGCGCACCTATCCGCACCTGCTGCGCGCGTCGGGATATTACACGGGCATGATCGGCAAATTCGGCATCGGCAGAAAACCGGAGCATTTGCCATCGGACGATTTTGATTTCTGGCGCTCGCGTCCGGGCAACCTCTCGTATTTCGACAAATCCTCGCCGGAGCATCTCACAAAACGCATCGGCGACCAGGCGCTGGAGTTTCTATCAACCGCTCCCGCAAACAAACCGTGGTGCCTGAACATCGGCTTCAAGGCCCCGCACGCGCAGGACAAGGCCCCGAGGGAATTTCCGCCCGACGCGCGCGACGAGAAACTCTACAAGGACGCCGCCATCGCCCCGCCCCCGACCGCCACGGACGAGGCGTTCAAAAAACTGCCCCAGTCGGTGCAACGCTCCGAGGGCCGCAAGCGCTGGCTCGTGCGTTTCGCCACCGACGAAATGGCGCTGGAAACAACGCGCGACATTTACCGCCTGGTCACCGGCATGGATCGGGAGGTTGGGCGAATCCTCGATGAACTCGAAAAACGCGGCATGTTGGAAAACACATTGATAATATTCACCTCGGACAACGGCTTCGCGCTCGGCGATCGCGGCATGTCGGACAAATGGTATATGTATGAGGAGGGCGTCCGCGTGCCGCTCGTGATCGTGCCCCCGCGCGGCGCGGCAAAAAGCGCGTCCAAACGAATCGACGACATGACCCTCAACATAGATTTCGCGCCCACGATGCTGGACTACGCCGGAGTCAAAATACCCGAAAAAATGCAAGGCGTGTCGCTGCGTCCGTTGCTCGAAAAAAAGAAACGCGGAAAGACGCCCGCATGGCGGACGGAGTTCTTTTACGAGCACCGCACCCTGCCAAAAATGATCCCGCCCAGCGAAGGCGTGCGCAGCGGCAAATGGAAATACATCCGCTGGACGAGCGAGACACCAGTCACGGAAGAGTTGTTCGACCTGGAAGCCGACCCGAACGAATTGAACAACCTCGCCGGCAACCCAACCATGGCGGAAACGCTGCAAAAAATGCGCGAGCGTTGCGAAACGCTAAAAGCGCAAGCGGGCGGCTCGTTATGATTCATAATAGCCAACCGCAACTCCTAGGACGTTTCCAATAATACAACCGGGATCGTGTGCCTCCAGTTGTAGCGATTGGATGATAGTATGAAATCCTTCATGCCAGCCAAAGGGAAAACATCAGCAGCATTACAGAACAAATCGAAATTGATGCGCTCTCAATCCAGCATCTCGTTTAATGAAAAAATAGCGAAATATAAAACAGTCCGGCATGATCAGCCGCACATTTTTTGCCCCTATCGATATCAAGGCCAAGATGTATGAGCCGGTGTATTGCGAGTTCGCGTGAGAATCCACGCATGCCAACACAAAGCCGCGAAGGAACCGTGCGTTGCCCTTTCGCGGCTTTGTTGCGTATATTAAATGCAAAAAATTAATGAGCCCCGGCTTTCGAAATAGGTTTTCACTCATTTGAATAGGGCGAGATAATCGCGGAAAACAAAAAGCCGGTTTCTGCGCTGACCGGTCACTTCGGTCAAAACTCCAGCGGTCACGAGGTCATTGATGATGCTGGAGACGGTGTTGATGGTTGTGCCGACGGCCAGCATCGCTTTTTTCACATCAATAACCGGCCGGGCATAAAGGTGGCGCATGAGCAGGCGCGCCGTTGACAGGCGTCGCGTGCTGAAGCAGGGCAGCACATCGGTGTCAATGCGTTGCTTGAGTTTGATGATGGATTGGAAAACTCCGGCCGAGGCTCGCGCGGTTTCCTCGACCCCATGCAGGAAAAATACCAGCCATTCCCGCAAGTGGCCGCCGTGACGCACAGCCATCATGTGATCCACATACGCCGTCTTGTTCCGTTCAAAATAGTCGGACAAATACAGCGCGGGCTTTTTAAGCAACCCCGTTGCGGCCAGATACAGGGAAATCATCAGTCGTCCCAAGCGCCCGTTTCCATCCAGAAAAGGATGAATGGTTTCAAATTGATAATGGGCGATCGCGATGCGGACCAATGGATGCGCAAAAATCGTCCTGTCATTCAGCAACTGCTCCAAGTCGCTCATCAACTCCGCCACATGCTCATGATGGGGAGGCACAAAGGCGGCGTTTTTCAAGCTCACGCCGATCCAGTTCTGGCTGGTTCGAAACTCGCCCGGTTGTTTGTGCCGCCCGCGCGTGCCTTCCAGAAGCACCGCATGGGTTTCTTTTAGCAGGCGGTTTGAAAACGGAAGCCGGTCAAGCGACCCGATTGCGAAATTGATTGCACGGATATAGTTTTGGACTTCCGCCCAGTCGTCCCTGGCCTCCGGATCCAAGTCGACCGCGTCCTTGAAGGCGTCTTCAATTCCTGTTTGAGTGCCTTCGATGCGACCCGATTGCGTGGCTTCCTTTGCCACGTGCATCTGGATAAAAAAGTCGATGTCGGGAATCAATTGGGCAAAGGCGTTCAATTCGCCCAGCGCCCGGTCTGCCCGCCCCAGCAAATCGGTCAATTCGGCATCTTCGACTTCCCATTCGTGGCGAACCAATTCAGGCAGGAACGCCTTGTATTCAAAACGTTGTTCGTAGCGTCCGGCTTGGAATGTGGAAATATTCATTTTTCAGAAAAAGCTTTGTTCCTGAATTAAATGCCTTGGTTATTTCAAAAAATCGAACGTTTAATTTAAGAAAATGGCCAATTTCTGAAATAACGATGGGCGTTATGTCATTTACGAAAGAGATTTATTCTTTGGAGCATGTTCAGTTGATTGTCGCAAAAATGCCTTTTGGTAGGGTGAGGTTACCCCTGATTTGTGGACAGGAGGTGCAGACATAACCACAAAAGAAAAACAAACATGCCAAAAACAAAACCAGCCTACACGCCGGAATT
>NZ_JAQFIP010000005.1 GCF_029504735.1 Ereboglobus sp. PH5-10
CCGCCCCCCCCCCCCCCCCCCCCCCGCCCCCCCCCCCCCCCCCCCCCCCCCCCCCCCCCCCCCCCCCCCCCCCCCCCCCCCCCCCCCCCCCCCCCCCCCCCCCCAAGTGAAGCCGGTGCCCTGATTTTCGCGCGTGTCGCGATTCGGCGTCAGGCCCGCGAGGAGTTTCGGGTTGTTCCGAGCGGGGCGCAGCCGGAAGGCCGAAGCAGTTTCGCCGAGGAACGAGGCGACCTGCGGAGGTTACTGGAGGCGTTAGCCACGCGAGTGAACGCGCCCGAATCTCCTCGCGCGTGCCGGGATCGCCCTCCGCCAACGCACGATGGCGCACCGCGAAACAAGGCCCGCAAGGAACGCAGGGGCGCGGCGCGTTTTCGTGCCGGTCGGATGCATCCAAAACTTGAATACAAAAATCAGGGCAAACCGGCCACTCGTGCTTCCTCTATTTTGGGTCGCCCGACGCCGATATGCTGCGATGCATGAAAACCCTGAAAAAGACATTGCGCCTTTGCGCAAGGGGAGAGGCGTCCTGCTTACAAAAAACGCATGTGCGTTTCGAGTATGCGCGACCTGTCCTCATTTCTCACGCGCATGTCGCGATGGAGGTGCCGTCGTGCTGAGCCCGAAACCGCAGTTGAATCTTGCCAATGCACTCGGGTATTTTCGCGAGCATCTGGCCGTGGGTGATTACTACATGGACGGTCATGTGGTCGCCGGTGAGTGGCGTGGCATCGCCGCGTCGATGCTCGGCTTGGAAGGCGTTGTCACCGAGGAAAAGTTTCTTGCGATGTGCGAGGGTTTTCATCCCGACATGGGCCAGCGCCTGACGATGCGCCACAATACGACACGCCGCGATGGCGAGCATACCGTGTCGAATCGACGGGTGTTTTATGACTTCACGATCAGTCCGCCAAAGTCGGTTTCAGTGGTCGCGCTGTATCAAGATGCCCGCATTATTGAACTCCACGATCGCGCTACCCGCGTGATGATGGACGAACTCGAAAAGTTCGCCGAGACGCGCGTGCGAAAGGGCGGCGCAAATGGCGAGCGTGTGACCGGCGGAGTCGCCGCCGCGCTGTTCCGTCATGACACGAGCCGCGAGCTCGACCCCCATTTGCACACGCACTGCGTGGTGTTCAACGCGACCTATGATTTCGAGGAGGAAAAATGGAAGGCGCTTCACGCGACGGGCATGTATCGGGCGCAAAAGTTTGCGGAAAATCTCTACTACCACGAACTGGCAAAAGGGCTCCGGCAACTCGGCTATGACATCACTAACACGCCGACTGGATTTGAAATTCAAGGGGTGCCGCAAAGCGTGATCGCCCGGTTTTCCAAACGCCACCAACAGATCGACGCGGAAACGAAACGACGAATCGAAACAGAAGGATTGCGCGGCAATGAAAAGGCGCTGCGCGAACAGGTGGCGCACGACAAGCGACGTCGCAAAATCAAGAACATGCCGGCGGAGCAACTGCGTCCGCGCTGGTCTGCGGAGATGCCTGAATCCGAGCGCACGGCCCTGGCAAATCTGGCACCGGAAAAGCTGACCTCGCAACCGCCGACCCTGCCGTCCCAGAAAACCGACCTGCCCGCATTGGTGACGTGGGCGGATGCGCACTTGTTTGAGCGCCGCTCGGTCGTCGGTGACTACGAGTTGATGTCCGCTGCGCTGGAGCGCGGGCGCGGTGAAAACTTCGGGCTTTCCGACCTGAAACAACAGGTGGAGGAACGCGATTACATTCGCGATGCGCAGTCGCGCAAGTTGACCTCGCGGGAGGCGCTGACCTGCGAACTGTCGCTCGTCATCGCCGCGCAAGGCGGGATGCGAAAACACGCCGCGTTTAACACAACGCATCAGGCCGCGCCGTCGCTGTCGGCGGAGCAGCGCACGGCGGTGACCCGCATTTTGCACAGCCGCGACTTCATCACGGTGTTTCAAGGCGGCGCGGGCACGGGCAAGAGTTTCGCGCTGCGCGAGGTCGTGCGCGGACTGGAGGCGGCACAGCACCCGGTGTTCATTGTCACCCCGCAACACCAGCAGGCGGCGGATTTGCGCCGCGATGGGTTGAAGGCAAACACGCTTGCGCGGTTGCTCGTCGGCGGGGCGGACGCGCATTTGAGGCGCGGCGCAGTCGTTATCGTCGATGAGGCCGGGCAAGTCGGCGGGCGCGACATGCGCGCGTTGATCGACCGGGTGCAGGCGTGCGGCGGCCGGTTGATTTTATCGGGTGACACACGGCAGCAAGGCGCGGTCGCGGCGTCAGATGCATTGCGGGCAATCGAGCTGCACACGAATTTGCAAACAGTGCATCTGTGCTCTATTCGCCGGCAGGACCCGCAAGCCGCGGCGTCGCAGAAGGAAAAAACGTTCATCAAAAAATATCGCCTGGCAGTGAAAGCGGCGTCCGAGGGTCGGCTCACGGACTCGTTCGACAAACTGGACGCGCTCGGTTGTGTGCGCGAACTCGACATCGAGGATCGCATGGCGGAACTTGCTCGCGAGTATTGCAAGGCGTTGGATCGCGGCGAAAAGGTGCTCGCCGTTGCCCAAACATGGGACGAGGTGCGCGGCGCGAACGCGGCGATCCGCGAGCGGTTGAAAAATGAGGGCAAGCTGGGTGCGGGACAACCGATCGAGTCGGTGCAATCACTTGATTTGAGCGAGGCGCAGAAGCGCGATGCCCGGTTTTATGCCGATGATGCGAAAGTGTGGTTTGTGCGCGACTACGGGCGGTTCAAACGCGGTGATTGTTGCGAAGTCGCCGGCGCGGATGAGCGCGGTGTGGCATTGGGAAAAGACGGAAGAACCACGACCGTAAGCTACCGATATGCGGACAGATTTGTGGTGGTGAAGACGCGTCAACAGGAGCTGGCGCGCGGAGATCGGTTGCAGATGAAATTTAATGGGGACTCAATCGAAGGAACGCCGATACGGAACGGCGAACTGGTGACGATATGTCGTGTGTTAAACAACAAAAACATCCGTGTTCGAGACGACGCGGGCACGATAAAAACACTCTCGCCAACGCAGAAAATGTTCGTGCCCGGCTACGCCGTCACCTCATACGCATCGCAGGGAAAAACCGTCGATACCGTGCTCGTTTCGCACGACGCCGAACAATCACCGATCAACCGACAGCAATGGTATGTGGGCATATCGCGGGCGCGGCGAAAAGTCGTCGTGTTCACTGGCGACAAGGAGGCGTTGCGCATGAACGTCGAACGCGAATCCGACCGCGAACTAGCACTGTCGATCAAGCCGGATGAGGCGACCGCTGCGCGTTTGCGCGAAAGACTCATGGAGGAGCATCAGCACCGGTTGTCGCTGCAAGCGCAGCGCCGACTGAGCGAATCAGCCCGGCAATGGGTGCCGCCGCCCCGTCCACAACGACAACAGCAACATCAACATCAACAATCAGCAAACCGAGGAATACGAATATGAGCCTGAGAGAACAAATCGAACAACGCCGCATGGCGCAATCCGCGAACGGCAGCACTGTTTCCGCAAAACCTGAGAAATCGGAAACACAGCAATCAGAGGGCGCGACATTTTTGCGGCTCGTGAAACTGAGCAAACAATGTTGGGTGCTCCCGTGGGGGAGTTTTCACGGCGCGGGTTTCACGCCAGCGGATGCGGCTGGTAACGACGCATCAAAATATGACCGCCTGCATCTGGTCTTCTCGCGCCATGAAGTCGCCGTGCGAGGCTACAATCTTGTCGGTGTCGTTAACGCCGTTGAGATGACTTCCCTCCGGGAACTTTGCGAGACGACGGAAAAATACACTGATGCGACGACGCCCGTGATTCTGGCTGTGGAGATCAATGTGAAGATTCAATGAAACAACGCAAATGGGCTGTTCGTCCCTGAAAATGAGCCAAATATCCAAGCCGAGGATCATGATTTGGGGCATCATGGGTTGATTTATGTTGGGTCATTTTATCCTCGCTGTCGTGAGCCTCGGTTGCGCACTTGCCGTGCATCACATCGGCATGTCGCCAAGCGCGGCATGGGCAATGTCGGCGGTGTTTGGCGCGTTCGCAATCTGGCAAGTGGCGTGTGGCGTGAGCGCTTGGCCTGGACGGTCGCGCGCGAAACCGATTTTGACGTTGGGAGGGTTTTCATGGTCGCAGAATGACTTTTGTCGCGGATGGCTTGTCACCGGCGAAACCGGAAGCGGAAAAACGCTTTCGGGAATCAATGCGATGCTCTGGCAAGTCTCGCAGAATTGCCCACACTGGGGTGGCATCTGCATCGACGACAAGGGGCTTTATTGGGAAACACTTTCGACGATGTTTCGACACCTCGGACGCGAGGAGGATTTGATTTTGCTGCAAGTGCGACCCGACGGCGCGCCCGCCGATTGGGAGCCGCCGCACACGTTTAATTATTTGGAGGATGCGCGCATGCCCTATTCCGCAAAAGCGAAGGATGTATGCGATGTGGCGTCCTCGCTTGGACAGGATGGCGACCAGTCGTTTTTCAAGACGCAGGCGGAAATCCAGATGGGTTTTGCGTTTCAAGCGCTGGCGTGCGCCGGCATGGACGTCACTCTCAACAACGCTTACGATTTGCTTTCATCGGATGATGAAATGCAGGACATCATCGACATGCTGGATGACAGAAACACGCCGGAGTCGCGCGAGTTGATGGATCATTATCACACGCAAATCGCCAGCCAACCGAAAGAGCAGTTGGGCGGTGTGCGCGGAACCCTCGCGAATCGGCTAAAGCACTTTACGCCGCCAGACATCGCAAAAGTGTTTTGCCCAAAGAAATCAACGTTTTCGTTTTCGGACATCGACCGGGGGAAGGTGATTTGTATTTCGATTCCGCAGCGTTTCAAAACGGAGCGGAGATATATTCACACGCTGCTCAAGCTCGCGTTTTATTCACATGTGCTGCTGCGCTTTGATCGTCCTTCAAAGGCGCGCGCGGGCGACAATTTACTCATCTTGTGGGCGGATGAGGCGCAGAAAATTGTCACGGCGAATCACGACGGCACGAGCGATTACAACGTCGTGGACGTGATGCGCGAGGCAAAGGCGACGGTTGTGGCGGCGACACAATCCTACACGTCGCTCATCCCGCCGATTGGCGACGAAAAGAAGGCGAAGGTGTTTATCGCGAACATGGCGAACCGCATCATGTTCAAGGCAGCCGATGAGGAGTCGGCAAAAATCGCCGCCGACACGCTTGGCAAAAAGAAATATAGGAAACGCACGTATGGCTATTCGGCAGGCAAACGAACCACGTCCTTTTCCGAAGAGGAAAAGTATTACATCGAACCGCATGAGTTCCGGAGATTGAGGAAGTTTCAGGCGGTCGTGCAGCACTGCGAGATGGGGTTTCGACGTGTGACACTTCCGCCGCGCGAAGCCGATGGGCGTGTGAGTGGGTGGTTCCGATGAGGAGACTTTCGAATGACTATTAATCTGAAAAACGACAGGGGATGGTTTCAGAAACGCCGCGAACAACTTCGCAATCTCGGCGCGCATTTGCACAAACACATCAAGGGGCAATCGCATGTCATCGGACGTGTTGAATCGGTGCTGAGGCGCGGCGAACTCGGCCTCGCGCATCCGGGGCGCCCAAAAGGTTCGTTTCTGTTTGTCGGGCCAACGGGCGTCGGGAAAACAGAAATCACAAATGCGTTTACAGATTATCTTTTTGGTGGGGCGAAACCCATTCGCTTCGACATGTCGGAATATCAAAATCAATCGTCCGTCGAAAAACTGATCGGCGAGAAGGTTGGCGACATTGGCTTGCTCGGACGTGCACTGACGAAAACGGACAGCGGCACTTTGCTCTTTGACGAAGTGGAAAAGGCTCATCCACTGGTGCTCGATCTGTTCCTGCAAATCCTCGATGACGCGAGCATAACGCTCGCGACAGGTGAGCGGAAAAACCTCTCGCGCTTCTATGTTGTGTTCACCTCAAACATCGGCGCGTCGGAAGCGATGCGGATGCAGTCTGCACCTTTCGCGAGTATCGAACGCACTGTGATGGCGCGTGTCGGCCAGCAACTCCGCCCCGAGCTGGTCGGACGCATGACGGAGAAAGTCGTGTTCGCCCGCCTGGGTTTCGATATTCAGCGCGAAATTTGCGAAGCGATGATTGCGGGTGAGCTGGCGCGCTTGAAAAAGCTCGGGCACGAGTTGGTGATCACGCCGGATGATATCGAGGCGATTTTACGCGATGGCGTTCACAAAACTCTCGGTGCGCGTCCTATGCGTGGAGCTGTTGAGCGATTTTTGCAGAATCTAGTTATTTCTTCGGTATTAAATATATCTGCCTAACATAGGCAGACGCACCTTAAGTTTAAGATTCGGACATTCGAATGTCACAGCATAGCGACTTCGTCGCGGGAGAATTACAGCGCGCCCACCGTCGTTGCTGACGGTGGGCGCGCGAGTGATTTATTACGATGAACCCAATTACTTGCGAACACGACGTATTGCGACAAGCAGTGCGAGTGAAAGTAGATGCCACCAACTGGGCGCACCACCGCCACCACCACCGCTGTCGCCGCCGGTGGAGCCGGTGCCGCTACCTATCGTTGTGCCCGTGGTTACGGGCAGCGTGGCGACTTGCGCGGTGCTGATGTCGGCGGCAGTGAAGGTGATTTCGCGAACGACTGCGTTGCCGGTGTCGGCCACGATGAGCGTGCCTTCTGGCGAGAGGGTGACGGCTTGCGGTGCGTTAAAGAGCGCGGTCGCGGCGGAACCGTCACGGAGTCCGGAGACGCCGGGTGTGCCAGCGAGGGTGACAATCTCTCCGTCGGCGACGAGGACCCGGATGGTGTGGTTTCCTGTGTCGGCGAAGTAGATGTTGCCAGCGGCGTCGGCGGTGAGACCGCGCGGGTTGTTTAGGAGCGCGTCGGGCGCGTCGCCATCAGCGGAGCCGGAAATGTTGGGCGTGCCTGCGTAGTGCAGGAAGGTGCCAAGCGAGTCCGGCGTGCGGAGTGTGTGGTTGCCGGTGTCAGCCACAAAGAGGTGTCCGTCGCTGTCGATAGCCACGCCATCGGGGGCGTTGAAGGTCGCGACTGTGCCGATGCCTACTGTGTTACCCGCCGTGCCGGTGACGCCGGCGAGGAGGGTTACGGTGCCGGCGGTGTCCACGGTGCTGATGGTGTGGTTGGTGGAGTCGGCAACGTAGAGCGTGCCAGTGGTGTCGATGGCGAGGGCGGCGGGTTTGCCAAGGCCGGTGGCGTAAGTGGTGACTTGCGCGTCGGAGGTGATTTTCCGGATGACACTGTTGTCCTTGTCGGCGACGAGGAGTTCGCCGGCGGCGTTGAAGACGATTGTCGTGGGCGCGTTGAAGCGCGCGTCGGTGCCGGTGGCGTCGATGTAATCGCCGGAGGCGGCCGCGCCTGCAAAGACGGACATGCTGCCGGAGGTGTCGATGCGACGGATCATGTTGGCGGACGCGTCGGAAACGTAGAGCATGCCGGCGCCGTCAAAGGCGAGCCCGGTGGGGCCCGCGAAAATGGCCTCGGAGAGGACAAGTTTGATGGCTTCGCTGTAAGTGGTGCCGTTTTCGTTTACCGCGCGGTAGCGGTAGAGGTAGCCGTTCATGCCGGGGTTGACGCGGGCGATTTTCAACGTGGCAGTGAGGACGCCGGAGTAGTTGGAGTTGGTTGGCGAGAGGTCGCTCCAAGTTTTGCCACCATCGGTGGAGACTTGCCAGAGGAAGGTGGGGGCGGGAGATCCAGTCGCGGTGGCTGTGAGTGTAAAGGCACGGCCAACGGCGACGACTTGCTCTGGCGGGTAGTTGTTTGTGACGGTGGGTGCGGCTTGCGGGAGTTCCACCCATACGGCGAAGATTGTGTGATTGTGAGACTTCGCCACGAGTGTCGTCTGGGTAACTTCGGTGCCGCCGTCGAGTTCAGTGAACCAGCCGGCGAATGTGTAACCGGGTTTCACCGGCACAGGCAGGGCGCCGTAGGGCAACTCGAAGGTGACGTTTTTCGTTTCAGGCGCCGTGTTTTCATCTGTATAGAAAGCGACTTGGACAACGACAAACGGATTCGCGGCTTGTGTGATTTGAATGTTGGCTGGGCTGCCGGTGGCCCCGTCGCTGGTGATGCGGAGTGTGGTTGAACGTTCGATGCCAGTGCCGTGAGGGTTGAGATCGTATTCAACGGTGACATAGCCGAGGTTGGTGCCGCTGGTGGCGGTGGTGATGCGCGCCCAGTCGGGTGCGTTGGTGAGCGCGGCCTGCCAGTCGAGCGAGGAGCCGGCTTCGCCGGTGTTGGTGATGGAGAAGGAGACCGTGCCGGCGTCGCGGGTGACGGCTTGTGCTGTGTCGGGCGAGACCGAGAGCGCGGGGCGTGGGCCGGTGTTGGCGGTAAGCGTGGTGACGGTCGAAAAGACGTCGCCGCCGACGCCGTTGTTGAGTTTCACGCGGTATTGCTTGCCGGTGTCAACGAAGGTGAGGCCGGTGAGCGCAAGAATGGCGGTGGTTTCACCGGAAATGTCGTTCCATGTGGATCCGCTATCGGTGGAGATCTGCCATTGCAATGAGGGCGCGGGGTTGCCGGTAACGGTGACGGTAAGTTCGATGTCGCTGACGAAGGCGGTGGTGTTGGCGGGAAGATCGCCGTCCTCCGCGAAGCCGGGCGCGGCGACGATGGTGAGCGTGGCGGAGAGAGGGGTGCGCTGGTAGGCGGCTCCCTTGACGTAAACGGTGTAAACTGCGCCGTCATCGGCGGCGGTGAGCGCGGGCGTGGTGTAGGTGGCCTCGGTGGCTGCAGCGATGGGTTCGCCATTCTTTTTCCATGCGTAGGTAAAGGGACCAGTGCCGGCGGGCGTGACGGTGAAGGTGGCGGTTTCGCCGACTTGCGCGGATTGGTCGCCAGCGTCGGCGGCCCATGCGAGCACGGGTGGGGCTTCTCCGCTGGGGTCAACGATGTTGATCCAGATGGCCTGACCGCCGGTGTCAGGATCGGTGCCGGTTTCGAGCGTGGTGTTGACGCCGGAACCAAGAGCGTTGAGCGCGGGGTTCGGGAATGTGCCGGAAATGGTGGTGGCGGTGGCGATTTTATAGCGGCCGGGAACGGCGGTGCCCGCGGCGTCGGTGCCGCCGATGGCTAGATTGAGGATGGCGGCACTGCCTATGGTCAGCGCGCCGGAAACTTGGAATGAGCCATGCGAGCCGTCCTCGAAGAAATTGGCGTTGAGGTTGGACGAAGAGGAGATGGTGCCAGCGCCGTTGAGGGTGAGCGTGCCGCCAGCGGTTGACCCGCCCGGGGCGACAACCCCGGAACCGTTGACAAGGAGGTCTCCATTGATGACACCGGTGCCGCGAAGCGTGCTGAGACGCCCGTTGATGGTGCGGATGCTGCCGTTATGAGTGCCGTTGAGGATGAATGTGCCGTAATTGAGGTTGGTATAGGCGGTCACATTGTCGTATTGTATGACACCGGTTTCGGTGAGGGTGATGACGCCGGTGGCTCCGTCGGCGATGCGGAGAGCCTCCTTTCCTCCGGCGTGCGTGGCATGAAGCGTGCCGGAGATGACAGAGCTCTGGTTGATGTAAGCCTGATAGCCGCCGCCCCAAGTGACGAGAGAGTCCTTCTCGGTATTGAGCGTGTTAAAATTCTGTTCCCTAATTGTGCCGGCGTCGAGCTCTGCACCGGTTTTTACGGTGACTTTCGCGCCCCAAAAAGCAGACGCTCGTGGAGAATAAAAACCGTGGGTGGCGGTGACGGTAACACGGGTGTGGTCATTGAGAATGAGTGTCCACGGCTGGTCACTATTGTTGTTGTTGCGACTAAAGAAGCATGCGCCATCGATTTCGAGATTGAGCCACGCGCCGCCGGTGCTGGAAAGAGTGAGCGTGCTGGAGCCGGTTAGTGCGGCGCTGGCGGCAAATCCGCCGATTTTGTGCGAAACATCAGTGGGGCCGGAGTTTTCGAGGAGAATGTCGATGTCCGGTGTTCCGGGAAGTGCGCTGTTAATGCCAACCCGTTCGCCGGAGCCGGGGACAACGCCGCCGCTCCAGTTGGACGGAAGATTATAGTCGTTGCTGTCGGTATTGCCGAGCCAGGTGACGGTGGTATTCCGGGTGGCGCTATCGTAGGGAGGGACGGTGGCTGGCGTGCGGGTGTAAGTTTCACCGGAATTGAATCCGCCCGGAATGGGATTGCCTCCAGTGTCGGTGATGGTTGCGGAGTCCGAAACTTTCAGGCCGATTGTGCCGGCGCTTTCGAGTGTAAGGCCGGAAACCGTAACGTAGAGGGCGTTCGGATTGTCGGCATCAGTGCGGACACCGGTGACGGCGGCACCTGTGATGCCGACCCCAGAAAGTGCCTCAAAATCGGCGGCATCTGCATCGGTGAATGCTTCCGAGAAGGTAACTTTGAAGACAACCGCCGCGGAGGTGGTGCTCTCGGTAGCGGGACTGTGGCGGGTGATGGAGGAGACAGTCGCAGCATTGGTGGTGGCGGCAAGTGAGAGGATCGCACCGCCGGTGGCAACGAGCGCAGCGAGGCGTTTGAGCCAGTTTCGAGGGGAGTTTGTTTTAGTCATGGTGTAGCGTGTTGGTTGAAATGTTTGGTGGGTGCTCGTGGGTTTCAGTCTTTCGTCGGAAGATAAGTTCATGATTTGCATCGGAGGCGCAGCGCGACGAGCGACGCGAGCAAGAGCGTGTGCCACAGACTGGGTGCACCGCCGCCTCCACCGCCGCCGGCGTTGCTGTTGTCGCCGGGGTCGGGATTTGGCGCGGTGGTGCCGCCGGTCGTGGCGGTTACAGTGAGTGCGGCGGCTTTGCTTTGCGCTGAACCCATCGGGTTTGTGGCGAAGGCGTGATAGCTGCCGGTGTCGGCGGTTTGCGCCGAAGTGAAGACAAGGGTGGCGTTAGTCGCGCTCGCGACTGCCGTATTATTTTTATACCACTGATAATCGGGAGTTGGTGCGCCGGAGGCTTCGGCCTTGAGCGTGATGCTGGTTCCGGCGGTCACAGTTTGGGCAACGGGTGATGTCGTGATGACGGGGCAGACTTGCAGGACACGCACAATGTCACTGCCGGTGTCGAGCACGTAGATTTCACCGGTGCCGTCGATGACGATTCCAGCGGGTGCGGTGAGCGTGCTTTGTGTGCCGATGCCGTCTTGCGAACCATCTGTTCCCGCGGTTCCGGCAACCGTGGTGACGATGTTTGTGACAGCGTCGATTTTGCGGATGATGTGATTGCCGGTGTCGGCAATGTAAAGGTTGCCCGTGGTGTCGAGCACGAGGGCTTGCGGTGTGTTGAAACGCGCGGCGGCTGCGGGGCCGTCTGCGGAGCCAGTGTCGCCGGCAAGTCCGGCGATTGTTTCGACGAGTGCGCCGGCGAGTGTGATACGACGGATGACGCTGTTACCGGTGTCGGCGATGTAGAGCGCGGTGGCATCGGCGTTCAATGCAAGCCCCATCGGCATGTTCAAGCCGGCGGATGTGTTTGCGATGATGGTGGCAGCGCCGGTGGAAACGACGATTTTGCGGACTGTGTTGCTGCCGGTGTCGGCAACGTAGAGATTGTCCGCCGCGTCGAGCGCAAGTCCGTGCGGGGCGTCGAGTGTCGCGCCCGCGCCAGTGAGTGCGAGCGTGCCGACTGCGCCAGTGGCAATGCCGATTTTTTTGATGGCGTTGCCGCCGGTGTCGGCGACGTAGAGTGTCGTGCCAGCCGCGTCGATGACGATGGAAGCGGGGGCATTGAAGCCTGTTGCGAAGGTGGTGACTGCACCGTTCGCTGAGATTTTGCGGATGCTGTTGTTGCCAGTGTCAGCGATGTAGAGATTGCCGGCGGCATCGGCTGCGGCGGCGCTTGGCATGTCGAAGCCGGCCTCCGCGCCCACGAGCGTGGTGAGCGCGGTCTTGGGATCGATGGTGAGCGTGAGTTGGAAGGTCGTCGAGCCCGCGGCATTGGTAACGGTGAGCGTGACGTTAAACGTGCCCGTCGTGGACGGCGTGCCGCTGATCTTGCCGGTGTTTGTGTTGATGGAAAGTCCGCCGGGGAGGCCGGTGGCCGTGTAGGATGTGATCGAGCCGCCACTCGCATTTATTGTCAGCGAGAATGCCGTTCCTATCATGCCGGAGGTGTGGCTGCCATTGGTGATGGCGGGTTTCCCGATGACTGTGATGACAAGGGTCTTCGTGTCGGTGCCCCCGGCATTGGTTGCGGAAATTTCAATATTGGCCGTGCCTGCGACGGTCGGTGTGCCAGTGATTTTGTTTCCGCTAATGCTTAGCCCCGATGGCAGGTTGGACGCTGCGAAGCTCACAGGCGAATTTGTCGCCGCGATAGTGTAGCTGAATGACTGGCCCACTATGGCGCTTGCGGAAAGCGGACTCGAAATGATTGGCGCGGGCGGTGTTGGTGGCGCTTCGGAGAGTGCCAGCTTCAGCGTGTTGCCATCCGTTGTGACTGTGGCGATTAGTTCCGTGGCGGCGGTTTCGACAAATATAAACTCGGCGGTGTTGGTTATGCCGCCCGTGGCTTTTAATATAGTATAAGTTCCGGTTGCCAGAGGCGTGGCGCTGGCGGACTCGATGGTGATAGTGCCGGAGAGCGTGATGGAGCCGTTGATTGCAAGGCCGCCACCGGTTTCCGGTAACCGCAAGATCGCTTCGTTTCCGGCCTGCACGTTTCCGCCAATCGTGCCGGTACCGGCGAGCATCGCGCCTGCATTCACGGTTGCGGTGGTCGCGCCAAGTGCGCCGTTGATGACGAGTGTGCCCGCGTCGATGTTCGTCGCGCCCGTGTAGGTGCTGACACCGGTGAGCGTGAGCGTGCCTTCGCCGACTTTGGTGAGCGCGCTCGGGCCGGTGAGATTTTCGATGGAACCAGCGTAGATTGTGTCGATGCCCTTTGCACCGACCCGCCATGTTGTGATTTTTCCAGAGGTTGGGCCGCCTTGTATGCGCGCGGTGGCGGCACCGGAAAGCGCGCCAATTTCGATTGTATAATCATTGCCCGATTGGATGTTTTGCACCATGACTTTCTCGCCAAGGTCAACCGACGCTCTGACGTAGCCGTAATCGTTTGATATGCGAAATTGGTTCTCTGCCGGAGGGCTTGGCTTGGTGACGACATTTATTTGTCCGGAAAACAGAGACCAGTCGCCGCTCATGATTCCGCGCACATAGTCAATCACCACGGTCAGCGTGCCGCTTCCGGTCAATGGGCCGCTCACGCCGCCGCCCGCCATGCGGGGCGGGCACAGCAGCGTGCCGGATTTGCCCTCCGGCACTGTGAGCGTGTTCGGAAATTCACCGAAGGTCGTGCCTTGGCTCCCACTGTAGCCGTGCAACTGCAAGGTGCCGCTGTTGAAAGTGACCGCGCCCCAGCCGATACCGCCATTGTTGCCGGTTCCCGTTTGTATAATACCACCGTTGATTTGCGTGCCGCCGTAATAGGTATTGGTGCTGCTTAATATCAAGCGACTGGCTCCGGTCTTTTGAAGTGTCATCGGACCGCTGAACAGTCCGCTACCTTCGATTGTATAGTCTTTTGTTGTATTAAAAATTATGGAGGCCGGCATGAGGGCGCCGGTTTTGGCAACGGACGGAGAGTTCGAGCCAGTGTCGTCGAAGGTGACGGTGTCGCCATCGGAAAACGTCGCGGGTTGGCTGTCGATGCCGATGAAGTTTTGCGCGGCGCTGTCGAATGCGTTGGCCGCATTTCCGCCGCGCCATATCAAATCGCGTCCCTGTGGCAAGGGCTCGGACGCAGCGGGCATTTCCAAATTGATATAATCATACATGACGTGGTTCTGAGCCGAGCCTGTGGAGCGTTGAACCAGGGTGATTGTGTTCGCGCCGATGCGTAGCGACGATAGCGGAATCGTTACATAAGTGAGACTGTATTTCGCGTGATTGCCGAGGCGGGCGAGCGCGTTTCCACCGCCGCCACCACCCGCCGGATCGGGCGCGACTTCGGCGACGTAGGAGCTTTCCTGATTAACATAAACCCGCACGTTGCCGCGGTCTATGCTGGCGAACGCGAGTGTGAGCGTGGCATTGCCGCTGGTGGGAAGGCTGTCGAGGTTGAAGCGAATGCGCCATTTCCATTGCGACCAGACATCATCGACAAGATATCCCGAATGAACGTAGTTCCAATCAGTGCTCCAATCGCTTTCGCCAACAATATATTCGAGCGGATTCGGAAGCTCCTTGTGAAATTGCTCCCATAAAAACGATTTCCAGTAATCATTGCCGTGGCGGAACTCGTCGATGCGCCGGTTCGGAACGCCAATTTCCCATATAATGCGCTCGCCGGGATGCATGACGTTCCAAGTGACATCGCCAAGATCGTTTGTTTCGCCGGCGGTGACCGTCACTTGTTGCGGGTGAGTATATTCCCCCACTGCGCCGTCGGTGAACACACTGAGTGTATAATTACCGGGGCGGATAGCGGGGATTATAAAGTTTCCGTTTTCATCGGGATGAACCCAAGTCTGGTAGCGTTTCGATTCAAATTGCCAGTTGCCACCCTCGTCGGGCTGGGAGAGGCCGATCCATGTGTTTGTGTCGGCGGCGAGCGCGGGTTTGAGCGAATCGACTATGATAATCTTGCCCTTCACATCGCCGCGTTGGTTCTTTGCTGGATACTCGGCAGTCGCCAGCCACGCGTAGGGCCATGCGGCGATTTCCGCCTGGACTTGCGCCTTGGCGTCGGCCCAGAGCGTGTCGCCCGCGTTTTCGGTTGCGTTGGTGGAATTGCAATAGAGCAAAAACGGGCCGTAGATTTTTGACCATTCCTCACCGGCGGCAACGACGGTTTCGGAGGCGTTGTAGTGATTGCGTCCGAAGTGCAAAATCTGATTCGACTCGGCGGGGGCAAGGTCGTTTTTGATGGGGCCGTCGTTGAGATAATCGTAGCCGCCCAGCACAAACCACGCGCCTTTTTTGTTTACATTGCTGGCATGACCCCAGCAGCCGGCGGTTTGGTATTCGAGCGCGTATTGATATTTGCAGTCGTATTCGCCGGTGCGCTCGCCTGTGGTGAACTTGATTATTTCCGCTATGCTTGTGGACTCGGCTTGAAGAAAATCCGTGCGCGTGCCCCAGAAGCCGTTGCGATTTTCGTCCGCGTAAATGCGCTCGAAAATCCAGTCGGTTGACGTGTAGGGCAGCTTCCAGACCATGCGCCATTCGCCAACGCTCGCGGCTGGATAACTCGCCGGATGCGAAAGTGTCGTGTAACTATACAAGCCGGTGTCCCCACGCCGGAGTACGAAGTGACAGTCGATGTCGAAGGGGTGTTTCTGGCTGGCGTTGTTCGCGTAAACGGCCTTGCAGGATATATCAATCATGTCGGGCGTGTTTACGGTGACGGTGTAAACGCAGTTGGTCGGACTTTCATACATGTCGCCGCCGTCCATGCTGTAGTATAGGTAACCGCCCGCATCGACCATTTCGGTGCCATTGAAGAGGTATGATATGACCCGTGCGTTGGCGGTGTTGATGGTCGCGGTGATGATGCCGTTGGAAAGAATTACGTTGTTTCCCTGCACGCTGAGCGTGACATCCGCGCCCGCGCCGTTTGCACCGCCACCGGGGTCGTTGGCGGCCAATGCGAGCCCCGCGCACAGTGAGGCGACGGCAAAACAGATAGTTTTGAGCAGGGCACACAGGGGCATGGGTATCTTGTTTTTCATGTCTCGGAAAGCCGGTGGGATAAGGTTTCCAAGAATAACAAAAACAGGGTGGTGTGACTATCACCCAGATGGGGGATTTTGAGGCATGGCGCGCGCGAAAGCGCGCGGCGCGGACGGAGGCAGACTTGGCAGTTTGCGCTACGCGGGGCGATGCCGTTTGCGCTGGTCAGGTTTCTTCCGCGCGGAGGGTTTGGACGAACTCGGCGAGGGATATTGCGGTCGTCTTCGCGTCCAGCGGAAAGGCTTCCTTACCTGAATAAACGACCCATTGCTGCGTGGCCTTTATGTCCGCGCAACCGAGGTGGAATCCTTTGCTCACGGTTGGCGCGAGGCCTTTTTTGATTTCCACCGCCCAGCGGCGTCGCTTGGGCAATTCCATCACGAGGTCGATTTCCGCGCCCGACGAGGTTCGGTAGAAATAACAATGCGCGCCCTCAGGCATGGCCGCGATTATGTTTTCGATCACATGGCCTTCCCATGACGCGCCGGCGATTGGATGGCCGAGCAGGTCTTCCTCGGTGTCAATATCGAGCAGGCAATGCAGCAGGCCGGTGTCGCGGAAATAAACTTTCGGGGATTTCACCAGGCGCTTGCCGGCGTTGTGATGCCACGGTTCGAGGCGGCGGACGAGCAGCAGATCGACGAACAAATCAAGATAGGCGGCGACCGTCTTGCCATCAACGCCAAGCGACTGCGCGATGGTGGCGGCGTTGTGCAATCCGCCGTGCCGGTGCGCGAGCATCGTCCAAAAACGGCGCAATGTTTCCGCCGGGATGCGCGGGCCGAGCTGCGGGATGTCGCGCTCAAGATACGTGCGGATGAAATCGCGCCGCCATGACATGCTGGAGGCGTCGGTTTTGGCCGTGAAACTCTCGGGAAAACCTCCGCGCACCCAGAGCGCGGAGGCGTGTTTTTGGCCGACCTCCTCAAGTGTGAGCGGGCTGAGTTCCATGTGGCTGATGCGTCCGGCAAGGGATTCGCTGGATTGCCGCAGGAGGTCGAGCGAGGCGGAGCCGAGCAATAGGAAGCGTCCGGCCTTTCCCTGACGTCGCATGCGGTCGATTCTGCCGCGCAGGGTTTGGAAGAGTCCGGGTTTGCGCTGAATTTCATCGAGAATCACGCACGCGTCCTCGTGTTTCGAAAAATAGAGCTCGGGATCAGCGAGTTTCGCCAGGTCGCTCTCGGTTTCGAGGTCGAGGTAAACCGAGGAGGGCATGGAGTCGGCCACTGTGAGCGCAAGGGTGGTCTTGCCGACCTGGCGCGGGCCAAGCAAGGCGACGGCGGGGCGTTCGGACAGGCGTGTTTGCAGCAATGGGAGGAGTCGGCGGGCGATCATGTTACCTTGCATTTATGGAGTCGCGTTCCAGAAATGCAAGGTTGATTGAGGAGGGAGTGGGCAGTGAACTGACGCTTTTCATGCTTCGCGCGGGCGCTGCTCTCGAATTAAAAACCATCAGGATGCACGCTCTGGCGTGATTGTTCTTAAGCGGTAGCTTAAAAATGATCCTTGAGGACAAAAACTGTTGACACAAGATGCTCATACACAGCACCGCACCAAAAAGAGCCTCTGAACTTTAAGCCATGAGTAGCTTCCACGCATCCACACACACAACAAACGGCACATTCCATTCAGACCGTCCCATAGAATCAGCCGGTCAAGACTTGCTCGGGCGAGAAACCTTTGCACGAGCGATAGCTGATCGCATTGCCGCTTGGCCCGGGACTGAGAGCCTGGTGGTTTCCCTGTATGGCGAATGGGGGGCTGGAAAAAGCTCTGTTAAAAATATGATGCGCGAATCTTTGGCACAACAAGCAGACAAAAAGAAGATTCCTGAGATTATTGAGTTTAATCCATGGCAATTTTCCGGATCAAATCAGCTTTGTTCAGAGTTTTTCAGTGTGATCGCTGAAAAAATAGAATCACTTAGTATTAAATCAAAAGTTAAGAGTAAGTCAGCTGTAAAAAAATCGGCCGAGCGGCTTCGTAAATATGGTAACAAACTGAGTTTTGCTGGCCAGTTGCTAACGGCCGTCGGTTCGGCTGCGTCGCTATTTGTTCCACCAGCAGGCATTGCCATTGCAGGCGCGGGAGCCGCAGCTAATGCAGCCGGTGGACTCGCTCGTGCTGGGCATGAAGAATTAGCCTCAGAGGAAACACTTCATGAAATCAAGAAGCTCCTGCATGAGGATTTCTGTAATCTACCATCAAAAATATTGGTGATAATTGATGACATAGATAGATTAACCAGCGATGAAATATGTTTATTATTTCGCCTAATCAAGGCCAATACAGATTTTCCAAACATTGTCTTTCTTATTCTTGCGCAAAGAAAATATGTGGAAAATGCCTTGGATGAAATTACACATAGTCGAGGTTCAGAATTTTTGGAAAAAATTGTCCAAGCACCGTTTAATATACCAGAACCTGCACCGAATAAGGTCAGCAATATTACGTTTGATAGAATCAAAGCAATCTTTTCAACGCATGCACCTGATACAGATTGGGCAGACGCCTATTGGCTAAAGATTTGGCGAAAATCACTACGCTTGTATTTTACCAATCTAAGGGAGACTTACCGCTATCTTAACGCACTGCTGTTTTCCGCAGATGCCTTCAAAGCTCGTGGTGCGTTTGGAGTGAATCCTTTCGATTTGGTGGCACTTGAAGCCATTCGCATGTTTGAGCCTGGACTTTACGATATTATGCCAAATTACATGTCTGCATTAACGGGACATGGTGCTTATGATTTAATGCATTTATATTTTGACAAGCCAGACAAGCGTAACGAAGAGACACGCGACATCCTTGGCAAGGCTTGCGATGAAAAGACACGGTCTCGCGCCATCAATTTGCTATGCGACATTTTTCCTCCGTTGCAGGGCGCATCCCGTAATTTAGAATGGGGAAGAGAAA
Source organism: Ereboglobus sp. PH5-10 (assembly GCF_029504735.1). Classification (GTDB taxonomy): domain Bacteria; phylum Verrucomicrobiota; class Verrucomicrobiia; order Opitutales; family Opitutaceae; genus Ereboglobus. The sequence continues at coordinate 18,557 of NZ_JAQFIP010000005.1, forward strand.
AACGCGCAGTGAGCGACATGTTTTTCAATAACTACTTCGCGCTTGCCCTTTCTCCAGGGCAAATATCAGAGACCGACATTGTGGATTTCTTTAGTTTTACAGGCGATTACACATCATTGATTAAGCTTCTAAATAAATGGAGGGTTGATCAAATTATTGACAGCGCACTAAGTCGTATTGATGTCGATACTGAACGCTTAATTAAAACAAACAAACCTGATGTCACATTTCGCGCCCTTCTGGACTGCGGAGAAGAATGGATTAAATCTGAGCAGCCTTCAGCGGACTTAAGCGACCATGCAATTACATGGATTTGTGAAATGCTCAGGGATGATAGTATTAAAAATCGAGATACTCTTGTCCATGACATCATGAAAGCAACCAAGGCGAGCACATTATATGGAAGAATGAAACTCGTGAACACGATTCGAATTGAAAACGGAGAGCGCGGGCCAAGCAACCAGCTTGTATCCGCAGATACTTATGCGAAATTGGAAAAAATTGCAACCCAGACGATCTCAAAACATATTAAAAACAAGGCTCTTATCGGTCATCCGGCATTCACTGATATTTATTGGAATTGGTGGCGTATAGAAAAGGATAAAGCCACTAAATGGGCGGGCGGGCAGGTCAGGAAACCTGAATTTTGCATAATTTTATTAGGTTCGTTCATGTCGAAAACCACCTCTGTATCAAGCAACAGTAAGAAAACAATTCAGAGACACTATTTACGATCTGAATTTATGAAAATGATGGAAAATATTGCTGAAATCGCCCGGTGGGAAAACTCGCTCAGCAAAATTGATGCGACGAAATTAACTTCAATTCAGCGACAAGACCTTGATGCTTTTAACTTAGCGATGCAGCGTAAGAGAGAAGGCAAACCGATAGATTTTCTCGGTGATATATAGCGAAAACATGGCCGGGGCAGCCATGTCACCCGGCCCTCGGCAAAGGCACATCGACAGGATATCCATGCTACTCTCATGGGCTGGCAGCCCGTGCCAATTGGTCTGGGGGCGGCTTCCTTGTATTTCTGGGGTCGGACTCCATAAATGCACGGTTGATTAGAGGTGTGGCAAACTGCCGGTTTTCGATGCCGACCTCTGCCGCAGACCGCATGTTGCGAGAATCAGCATCGGGTCGTCGACTCTTCTGCCTTAGCAGGACATGTGACAAGCAATCGGTTTCGTGCTATCGCTTTGTTAGGCTTATTTTTTTAGTCGGTTATTTTTAGTAATACAAATCCATCAACAGGAAGCACCGTATTCATGCCTGCCCGCATGTGGTTAAATGTGCAGCCAGAGTCATAAATATCATCAAGGAATAAAATCCTTTTGTGGCGTTCCTCTACCAAAACGCGATCCGGAAAATATTTCATAGTGTAATCTGAACCTGCGATTCCTGAATGCCCGGACTTCTCGAATGCATTTTCGATAATGGTTATGTTTCGTTTTTCCGACTTTAGCGCCGCGCAAAATGGGGCTAGTAATTCAGGCTTAGTCGTCGGGGCAACTAACACAATGCTCTGTGAGTCGGCAGGAAAGTGCTGCACAAATTCCTTGCACATGCTTGCCTGCTGTCGGCGATATGCACACTCAATAAAATCTAGGTTGCAAGGTTTGCTTCGAATCGCCTGGAAATAATAGAACGCATCTAGTTTAGGCTTGGACTTACTGAAAGTGCTGAGTTGGTAGATATTCATTTCTGTATCTGCCTAACAATGTTATTAGGCTAAATTGGGCTTGGGGTGTGAGGTGGCGTTCATGCTGAAAATTGTTTGCTTATCATCATGAATGGTCAATGGCGGAAATTTTTTGGTTTGGTTTTCGGTGTGCGGAACACGGGCTGGCAGCCCGTGCCACTTTGCTTGAATACGGCGAGGCTTCGCCTCGTCCGGCAGCGGTACGCAGCCGCTCCGGCGCACGCATGATTTCGTTCACGCTCCAGTTTCCCTCACTCCCCCTGAAGAAATTTCACCACGGCTTCGGTGCGGGTGTGGACGCGGAGTTTTTCGTAGATGTTCTTCAAGTGCGTGTGCACGGTGTCGAAGCTGATGGAGCATTCGCGCGCGATGTCTTTCGTCGTGTGCCCTTTTGCCAGCAGTTGCAGTATTTCGGTTTCACGCGGTGTGAGCCTTGATTTTGCCGGGGCTTCCTTTTCGATGGGCTGTGGCATTCGGAATGACTGCATGACCTTGCGCGCGATTTCTCCCGTCATCGGCACCTCGCCTTTCATGAGGTTGCGGATTGCGGTGACGATTTCCTCGTAGGTGGAACGCTTGAGCAAATAGCCGTTGGCCCCGGCTTTGAGCGCTTGGAAAATATCCTCGGTGTTTTCGTAGATGGTGAAGATCATCACCTCCGTGCTCGGGATGATGCGTTTGAGTTTTTCGGTGGCCTGGATGCCGGAGCCGTCGGGTAGATTGATGTCCATGATGACGACGTCGGGCTTGAGGGGCGGAATCGTTTCGAGCGCGCTGGTCATGTTGCGGCAGCAGCACACGAGTTTGAAATCGGGGGTGTCGTTTACGATTTCGACGATTTCGTCGGCGAGATCGGCGTCGTCTTCAACGATTGCTATTGAGATGGGAGGCATGGGGCGTTGTTACAGGAAGATTGGTGGTTTGCACTTGAGGGGAAGTTCGACGGTGATTTGCGTGCCTTTGCCGGGCTGGCTTGTGATGTCGATTCGGGCGTCGATTTCGGCCATGCGCGTGCGCATGTTTTTGAGTCCGTTGCCGTCGCGGTTCGGTTGCGCGGTGGTGTCGAAGCCGCGGCCGTTGTCGTCTATGCGCATGCAAAAATTGCCCCCGGTGGTGGAGAGTTGGATTGTAATACAATCGGCTCCGGAGTGTTTGAGCATGTTGTTGAGGGATTCTTTTGTGATTGCCAGCAGGTGGTGCTGGACGTCGGGCGTGACGGGCAGGTCGGGAATGGACTCGGCGCCTTCAACGGTGCACAGTATTCCGGTGTCGGCAAGATGGCGTTGCGCGTAACGTGTCATATACACGGCGAGGTCGCGCCAACTGTCGTTTTTGGAGTCGATCGTCCAGATGACGCGATGTAATTCCTCCATCAAGTGACGAGCGAGCGTGGCGATGCCGCCGAGTTGTTCCTTTTGGAGCGGATCGCCGGTTTTGCGCTGGAGCTTGTTGGCAACGAAACTGATTTTTGTGACGCGTCCGCCGATGTCGTCGTGCAGGTCGCGCGCGATGCGAGAGCGTTCGCGTTCGATCGCGTGTTCGTATTGAAGACGCATGAGGCGGCGTCTGAACACGCGGGTCGAAATTCCGCGCGCGAACCACGCCACAATCGCAGCGAAAACGAGCAACGCGAGGGCGCGCGCCCACCATGTCTGCCACCACGCGGCGGCGACGATGATGACAAGCGACGCTTCCGATTGCGTCTGGATGCCGCTGTCGGCATCACCCGCCTGCACATGAAACACATAGCGACCCGGCGGCAGGCGCGGGTAAATGGCTTTGCGTTCGTTGTCGGCATCGATCCATTCGGGGTCGAAGCCGACGAGTTGACGGCGGATTTGAGTGCGTTCGGGCGTGGAAAAATTGAGTGCAGTGAAGCGGATTTCGAGCGGGCTTGCTCCGGGCGGGATGTGTATTTTGGCACCAGGCGAGGGGGAGGCAAACGGTTCGTCGCCATTTGTGGCGATGGCGTCGATGTAAACAGGCAAGGGGTTGCGCGGCGCACCGGAGTCCGGTGGCTCGAAGCCAATGACGCCACGATAAGTGATGAACCAGACGCGGCCATCGCGTGTTTTGCAGGACATGGGCTGGCTGCCGAGCAGGCCGGAAATACCGTCGAGGTTTTCGTCGTGGCCGAGCAGGATTGCGGATACTTTTCGACCGGGGGTGTCCGCAGTGGCGAGCAGTTGTTTTATGGAAACGTGGAAGATGCCGCGGCGGCCGTTGATCCAAAGGTGGCGGTGGTCGTCCTCGACGACTTGATTGATGACATCGTCGGGCAGTCCGTCGGCTTGCGTAAAGAGCCGCGACTCGGTTCCTCTCCAGAGGAGCAGCCCTTGGATCGTACCAAGCCAGAGCCGGTCCTCGCCATCGACAAAGAGTGAGTGGATGCGATTGAAGCGGGTGGAATCGTGGAGCGGGTGTTTTTCAAATTTGCCGCTGCTCGGATCAAAGCGCAGGAGCGTGTCGCGTGTGATGCCGATCCAAATGTCGCCGTTTTTGCGTTCGACGATTCCCATGACACGCTCGCCGTAAAATCCATCGGACTGCGTGAACTCGTGCAATTTTCCGTCACGCAACACGCCGAGCCGCCTGCCGCCCCAACTGACCCAGAGATCGCCGTTGGAAGCGCAAAAAAGCGACTGCACGTTGGCCCTGCCGAGGGCGGCGTAATGGTGCAGCAACCATTGCGCGTCGCCGTTATCGTCGCGCGGGCCGTTGGCTTCGACCGTTGTCCAAAAGAGTCCGCCGACGGAGCCGGCCCAGACGCGGCCCTGCTTGTCGGCACACACGGTGCTGGCGTAAGGCATGCTTCCCGCCGAGGCCAGTGCGGCGACGCTGACGCTGCCATCTTTCACTCGCACGAGACCGCCGGATTGGTTGGCACACCAGAGCGCGCCAGCGGAGTCCTCGCACACTGACGAGCTTACGTCCGACGGAAAACCGGCGGCGGTGTTGAGCATCGTGTGGCGTTGGGGCTTGGCGCGCACGAGGCCGCCGCCGTGCATGCCGAGCCACACGTTGCCGTCGATATCGTCGATGACGGACATCGCGCGCTCCTGTGGCATGGGAACGTGTGTCAGGACGTCGTCCATCAGGCGAAAGACGCCGTCACGTTTTGTCGCGATCCAAAGCGCCCCGTCGTTCGCCTCGAAAATATCCTGGATGCCGAGTCGCGCCGCCGGCCAGTCCTTATGCGAATACACGATTCGCCAGCGGCCGTTCTCAATTTTCGCCAGGTGCTCGCGCGCGGCAACCCACACGCCGCCGGAACGCGCCGGGGCGGCGTAAAATGAATTGCCCGTCTTCTGCGCGTATTCGTGCAAGCCATCCGCGTCGTGCCAGCCGAGAAAATCGCCGCCCGCAATCCAAACACGCTTCTGCTGGTCGTTCACAAAGGTGAAGGACGCCCCGCGCGCGTTGACTCCCTCGTCGGCCCCGAATGTTTGCAGTTCGCCGCCGCTCCAGCGCAAAAATTTTGATGTTTCCAAGCCGATCCAGATGTCGCCGTGCGCATCGACAACCAGTTCGCGCATGCGTGAGCCTTCCACTTTTTCATTCGCCGGATGCAGTGAAAACACGCCGTCGCGCAAGCGCACCAGTTTGTCGCCGCCGGTGAGCATCAGCAGCGTGCTCTCGTCCTCCAGTGCGAGCGCGCGGATGTTGTAGCCGCCAAGCGTGAAGTCGTCGGGCACGCGGTAGGTTACGAATTGCCGTCCGTCGAAGCGTGCCAGGCCGAGTTGCGTGGCGACCCACAAAAAACCGCGCGAATCGCGGAGGACTTTGTTGACGGCATTATGCGGCAGCCCGTTCTCTGCATCCCAAGCACGCGTGATGAAGCCGGGCGAACGCGTGGGTATATTGGGCGCGGTTTCCTGTGCGTCGAGACAAGTGCCCAGCGCTGTGATCCACACAAGCGCGATACAACCGATGCAAAACAGTCCTCTCCGTCCGTGCAGGGGCGGTTTGACGGAGGATTTTGGTATCGGGGCACGAAGTGTCATTTTTAGCACAACGGTATGGATACTATCATAAATGCAACCGTCAAAAAATCCCCCATATGGGCGATAGCCCCTCACCGCCTCTTTTGTTATTATGCGAATGCTGTCCCCGAATCTACCTCCATCCCATCTACCCAAGCCCGCGCCTAAACCAACCCAAACGACCATGAATATAGCAAAACGCCTCATCGCCCTCGCTGGCATTATCGCTATTGCCTTCTCGATTGCTGCCCATGCCGCGCTTGAGAAAAAAATGGATTCAAAATCATCCGCACCGGCCGTCAGTGCTCAAAAAGGCGAACTCAATGCCATGCGCAAAGGCTCCACGGTAACGATTGTCTGGACGCTGCCCGAGGGTGAATGGAGGGGGATTGAAATCCTGCGTAATGACAAACCAGAGCGAAAAGGCGCCCCGAAACTCAAATCCGTGCGTCTAACCCCGGCAAAATATGTGGATGAAGTTCCGGATGTTGGCGCGCAATATTGGTATTGGCTGAAAGTGACCGGCACCGATGGCAAAATAATCAATATCGGCCCGGCTGAGGCAAAATAGTAGAATCCGAATTATAAAGACGCCATCTTGAGAAACTTCCTAAAAATCCCCTATCTGGGTGATGGCGGTTATCCCGACAATTTGGTATCATACAAAATCACCCAACAGTTGATCCAATCCCAAAACCGCAATTCCCCTCTGCACCGTCATGCCAAACAGCGCACCTAACAAGGTCTCGACGATGACCGTTTCGCCCTGATGCATATACGAAATGCAAATACAATTACATTCATACTAAACACATCCCAACTACATGAACCGTAAACCTACCAATCCCCGATCGCTGGCGTCCTCCGCCTCGCTGTTAAAAAAAATCGCAACCGTCGCCAGTCAACCCGGCGTGTTCACACGCGCGCTGCTCGCGGTGTTGACATCGTTGTTCGTGCTCTCGGCCGCTCCACAACTCGCCGCGCAAACGGCTTCCATCGACCCCGGCTCCATCAACGGACGCGTTTACAGTGAGGCAACCGGCAACGCCCTCATAGGTGCGCTTGTCTATCTCGACGGTTCCACCACCGCCGCTGCGACGACTGCTTCCGGCGGTGTGTTTACACTCAACAGGGTCGAGCCTGGTGAGCATACGGTGCGAATCACCTACGGCGATCTCGACGAGCAAAAAAAGACTGTGGTTGTCGAAGCGGGTACGGCGGCGGATGTCGAGTTCACGCTCGCGTCGTCACTTTATATACTCGACCGCTATGTCGTTTCCTCCGCGCGTGAGGGGCAGGCTTCCGCCATCACGCAGCAGCGTCAGTCCGACGTGATGAAAAACGTCGTTTCCGCCGACGCCTTCGGCAACATGCTCGACACCAACGCGGGCGAAATCCTGAAAAACATCCCCGGCATATTCGTCAATTACGATGGCGAGGATGTCACCAGTTTCTCGGTGCGCGGCATCAGCCCCAACGCCACCACGTTCACGACCGACGGCAATATTTTTGCCAACAGCGGCCTCAGCGCACAGGATGACTACGACCGTCAGGTTTCACTCAAAACCTTCTCGGTCGCCGCCGTCGAAACAATCGAAGTATATAAAGTGCCGCCCCCTTCATCCCCGGCCAACGCCAATGGTGGCGTTGTGAACATGGTCACGAAAAACGCATTCGATCAAAAAGGTCGCCGTATTTCATTTGGCCTTAACCTGAACCTCAACACCAAGGCGCTCGATTTCGGCAGCTCCAGCGCCGGAGGTTCCGAGCCGTCCCGCAAGTGGGGGCCGGGGTTTAATTTCTATTATTCCGAGGCGTTTTTGGACAACACGCTCGGTGTGACGCTGACGCTCAACGCCTATGAAAACTATCGCTACAAAATGACGCTCGGCGATTTTAATGAAACCTACCGGTCGCTGGCCGCCGACGAGCTTCCCACCGCCGACATGGACGGCTACCTGAACAATTATATATTCACCGAGGAAACCGTCCGTAATCAAAACCGCACGCTCTCGCTCAATCTCGATTATAAAATCTCGCGCAACACCTCCGTATTCCTGAAAACCTCCTATAATGACTGGAAGGAAGTGGAGCGAAACTACCGCAGGCTCCGATACGGCCACATTGGCGGCACCACCATCAACGCGGCGAACTCGGATTTCGACAATATTGACACAAGCGGCTACTGGTCAATGTATGTGAACAGCACCACGCCCTCGCCGCGCCGTTATAATCAAACCTGGTCGGTCAATCCCGGCGTCAAGCACACCTTCTCCTGGGGCAGACTCGACTACGACGTCTTCACGTCCCGCGCATTCACACGCGGCAACAGCGGAATCACTGGTGTGGAGATGCAAAGCCCCTACGGCCATTTTCTGCTAACCGATGCGCGCGACGAGGACGGCGCGACCATTACCCAGCAGGATGTGACCGACAACAACGACTGGCTCAATCTCGACAACTGGACGGCGATGCGGGTGAATTATCGTGAAGAACTCATGATCGACAAGCGCAAGGGCGGCAAATTCAACACGGAAGTGCCAGTCGTATTGCTCGGTCATCCGCTCGTGCTCCGCGCAGGCGGGGCTTACAATGACTGGAGCCGCAACACTTATAGCCGCGGTTCTTACTATTCGCTCAATTCCAGCTCAGCTACGCCGAGTTACAGCGAATTTTACGATGAAAATTACGGCAGTTCGTCGGGAGCCGCGAACTCAGTTATTCCCAACTGGGTAAGCCCGCATAAAGTCGTGGAATATTTTCATGATAATCCAAACATGTTTACGCATTACATGACCGATTATTACGCAAATCTGGCCCGTTACACTCGCGACATTTCTGAGGCTGTTAGCGCAGGATATTTCATGGGTTCATGGCAAATCTCCAACTTTAACATCATGGCCGGCGTCCGCTACGAGCACACGAAAATCGAGGCCTCGGGTTGGTCGCGCGGCGTTGACTGGAGTACTAATCCGCCGACACTGGATCCCAACCCGGAAACGCGAGATCGCCTTTCCCATGGAGAAAACTCATATGACAACTGGTTTCCGAACGTGCAGTTGAAATACGAGCCGTTGAAAGACCTCGTTCTCCGCGCCGGCTATACGACGACAATCCAGCGTCCCGACATGACGAAACTCGTGCCTTCCGACTCGCTGGAATTCAACAGCACGGATCAGTATTATACCTATACCGTGAGCAATATTGAACTAAAGCCGCAATACAGCCACAATTATGACATCAGCGCCGAGTATTATCTACCCAATGCCGGTGTGATTACAGCCGGATGGTTCTACAAGGAAATCAAGGACTACATCCTCGAACGCTATGGCTGGGCAGACACCATGATGCCGAATATCGCTACCTGGTTCCCCGAGCCAGTTTGGGTGAGAACATCCCAGAATATCGGAACCGCCAAGATGACCGGCTACGAGTTCAGCTATAACCAACGGTTCAAGCAGTTTAAATTCCTGCCCTCTGTACTGCAGAACCTCACGTTCTACGGCTCCTTTAGCTATGCCAAACCGAAGGGTGACATCGAAATCAACAACATGAAGCGCAAGGTGCTCAACACCCGTCTTACCTACAGCGCCCGCAGTTGGTATGCCACGGTGGCATACTACTGGTGCGACAGCTACTTGCGCCGCTACTCATCGCGTTCACTCGGCTCCGTTGAAGCGGGCGATTTCCGCATGGGCGACGACCACCTCTACACTGCCGCGAGCGACCGATGGGACATCAGTTTCAACTGGCAGTTCTCCAAGGTCTGGACGCTGTCTTTCGACTGGCGCAATGTTTTCAATGAAAAGGAGGAGTGGACGCGATATGATCGCACGGCCAATTACACTTCCGGCGGCACTACCATCGCCGTCGCAATCAAGGCCAACTTCCGTTGAAGCATGCCCGCGTAATTTTTAATATAAACAAAATATAATCTTTTAATATTCGCTGTCATGAAATCACAAAATTTCCCCTTTCCTGCGCGCGCTTTCACCGCCACTGTTTTTGCCACCATCATGGTATTCATCGTCGCCGCTCCCCGCGCCTTCGCGCAGGCTGCCGGACGCCCTGTGGCTACTGTTGACTGGACGGGAGCCGTCGATTCGAACTGGCTCAATCCCGCCAACTGGAGCACGGGCGTCGTTCCCGGTTCCAGCGACCGTGTCCTGTGGCGCGGCACGGGTGCATCGCAAAACCTCATCCTCGCCTCAAGCAGCGCCACCGATATTACATATAAGATCGGCGGTTTCGCGGCCACGCCCTCCACAAGCTCGGCCAACATCACGCTTCAAAGCTCCGGCGGCGGCTGGCTCAACCTCGAATTGGACGGCTCCGGTTTCTATTCATATAATAGTAGTAACTACGATCTGCCCTACAACCTCACTCTCGGCGACCACACGCGCATCAATATAACCGGCTCTACCGGAAACTGGATGACGGCGCGTGGCGGCGGTCTTTGGGGTGCCAAGGTCACCATGGAAACCGGCTCGCAAATTATCTTTGCTGACGGCCTCTCCACGCCGACCATTTACGCGCTGTATTCCGAGCAGGGCACTCTCGTGTCGCTGGGCACCTCCGAGGCGACCATCAGTTATTCCTCCGTCATTTCCGGTACGATCTATTCCGATCGCGCGGGTGGCAATGCGCTCCGTTTTGGCGAGGGCGACGGCGACCTTATTGTTCTTACGGAAACCGGCGTTATAGAATATGCAAACCGTGGCAGCGCGGAAATCTATACCCGCATCAACCGCGGTACACTTCTCATTAACGGCGTTCACAATGGCAGCCTGACCAATATTTCCACGCGCGCGAGTTACATAGGCGGCACAGGGCGTATCAACGGAAACGTCGTTGTCGAGGCTGCCGGCGCATTTGGCGGCGGCGGCAAGACGATTGACATGGCGGGCCTGCTCACCGTCGCCGGCAACGTCACGCTCAAAAGCGGTGGCAAGCTCGACATGTATTTCTTCGACAACTCCACCTGGAATGAACTTCTCATCACCGGCGACCTCATCATTGAGGACGGAGGCCAGCTCGCCGTCGGCATTGGCTCCGGTTCCGAATTCGCGCTGCGCGCCGCCGAGTATAAAATCGCCACCATCGCCGGAAGTGTCACGGGCGATTTTTCCAACTGGAACCAGAATGCGTTTTCGCTCACCTCCATCGCCGACTACGAGTTTCGCGCCGGCATCGGCAGCGAACGCGAATTGTGGATTACGATTGATCGCGCGCCATTCGCCTCCGTTTCCGGCCTTACAGCCAATCAGCTCGGCATAGCCCGTATCGTCGATGACGCCATGGATATTATCCCTGACGAACTCATTCTCTCTCTCGACGCGCAAGTCACCGCGCGTGCCTATGGACAGGTTCTCAACCAGCTCGGTCCGCAAGCCTATCAGGCGTGGTGGCCCGCCGCGCTCGTCGCCTCCTCGGCGCTCGGCGAAAGCGTCTCGAACCGTCTCGCCGTGAATGGCGCGGGCGATGCCGCCTCGAAACAATTCCAAGTCTGGATGCAAGCCTCGCGCGCAGAGTCCACCGTTTCGAGAACCGAAAACAACGAGTATTATAATTTCAAGCCGAACGATATTTATCTTGGCGGAGACTATGCGTTTTCTCCCGCGTTTCTCGCCGGTGGCGTGCTCGCCTACAACACCACCGACTACCGCCTTGATGATTCCGGCAGCAAAGGCGATTCAACCAGCATCACCGGTGCGCTTTACGCCCGCTATCGCAAGGATGCTATCCAGGTCGAGGCGCTCGCATTTTTGGGCACGGATGACTATTCCGCCCGCCGCAGCGTTTCCCACGCCCGTCTAGGCAGCCACGCCAAGGCCGACACCGACGGAAGGCACTATGGCCTCCGCGTTCAGGCCGCCTACAACATTGCCACGCCGCTCGTGGACATCGCGCCCGTTGCCGGCGTTACCATCACAAGATGGCGCGCCGACGCGTTTACAGAAACCGGCGACACCCTCGTGCCGCTTCGCGTCGAGGAACAAAGCGCGAAATCCGTGCTTTTCTCCGCTGGGCTTCGGTTCTCCCGCATATTCGATATCCTCAATGGCAAGGCGCAAATCCGTCCCTTCCTCAACGCTTACTACATGCACGACACCAACAAAGACCGCGCCATCAAGGCGACTGTCTTTGACCGCGACATCGAGGTTATGGCTCGCAAGTTGGATCGTGACGGCTGGCGCATCGAGGGCGGTTTCTCGGTCGATTACACCAATGGATTTTCGCTCTTCGCCAGCTACGGCAATGACTCCAACATCATCGTTAATCGAACCATTTACGTGCGTGCCGGAGTCGGCTATCGTTTTTAACAGACGAAGCCCGCTTTCACTTTCAAAGCAATATAAACCATGAAAAAACCATTATTACGCACAGCAGTCGGAATATTCACCGGCCTTGCCGTCGCGGCGTCGCTTATCGCCGCCGACGCGCCGCATTTGAAAAAACACGGCACGGCCACGCATCTGATTGTCGATGGCAAGCCACTCTTGATTCTGGGTGGTGAACTTGGCAATTCGACAGCCTCCGACCTCAAGCACCTGAGCACGCATTGGGAAACGCTAAAAACCATCGGCGTGAATACAATCATTGCGCCCGTCGAGTGGGATCAGATCGAGCCTACGGAGGGCGTTTATGATTTCTCGCCGCTCGAAGGCCTGATTCGCCAGACCGAGGAGAATAATATGAAACTGGTGCTGTTGTGGTTCGGCGCGTGGAAAAATTCGATGTCCACCTATGTGCCGCCTTATATCAAGCACGACTATAAAACCTACGCCAAGGCCAAGGACGATCGAGGCAACGCGCGGGATATTCTGAGCCCCTACGATCCAGACACATTGAAGGCCAACAAACGCGTGTTCGGCGCGTTAATGGCGCACCTGAAGAAATTTGATAAAAGACATACCGTAGTCATGGTGCAGGTTGAAAACGAAATCGGCATGCTGGGCGCCGTGCGCGATTACAGCGAGCAGGCGCAGGCGGCCTATAAAGACAAAGTTCCGCAGGCGCTGATCGAATACCTGCAAAAGAACAAGGAGAGCCTGCATACCTTCGTCCGCTCAGTCTGGGCGCACAAGGGTTATAAAACCGAGGGAACGTGGTCGGAGGTTTTCGGTGACAGCATCGAGGCGCAGGAAATTTTCCAAGCATGGGGATTCTCCGTTTTCGCCAATGATCTGACGAAGGCAGGGAAGGACGCCTACGACTTGCCGATGTTCGTCAATGTCGCCCTCAACGCCCCCGGTCAAAAGCCCGGCGTGTATCCGAGCGCCGGTCCGCTTCCGCATGTGTTCGACATCTGGAAGGCTGGCGGCCCGGACATCGACCTGATCGGCCTCGACGCCTATTTTCCGGATTATGTTTATTGGGTCGATCAATTCAAGCGTCCCGACAATCCCGTTTTTGTCCCCGAGGCAAATCGCGCCGGCAAGACCGACGCCGGGGCGAATGCGTTTTATACAATCGGCGAACTCGACGGCATCGGCTTCGCGCCGTTCGCCATTGAAACGCTGCCAAATCCCTCGACCGACGGCCTCACGGACGCCTACCGCGTGCTGCGTCAAATCGCGCCGCTCATCCTTGCCAATCAGGGACAGGGCACCATGCGCGGCTTCAAGGCGCCGCTCAGCTACGAAGGCGAGCCGGACATGACGCAGCGCGTGTTCGAGATGAGCGGCTACACATTCAAGGCCGACATGCACGATGTCAGAACACCTAAAGAAAAACAGGATTATGGCGCGCACGGCGGTCTGATCATCCAGACCGGCAAGGACGAATTTCTCGTTGCCGGCAAGGGAGTCATCCTGCGCTTTTCCGACGCCACCAAGCAAGGTTACAGCATCGGGATCGAACAAATCATCGAGGGTGAGTTTGTTGATGGCAAATGGATGCCAGGCCGCTGGCTCAATGGCGATGAAAGCGGTCAGGGCCGTTTCCTTCGCCTTCCGCCGGACAAGTTTGGCATTCAGAAGCTCAAACTCTATCGCTTCAAATAATATAAAATAGTATAATTGCGAAAAACCGCCCGGTGGGTCGCCAGCACCCTTTGTTTTTCGCAAATTTTCCCATGCTCCTGCATGGGCGGACGACGGTGTAGTCTGCCAAAACGTGCAATAATAAAACAGTATAATATAAAATTATGATTTCGACATGCAAACACACTCTGCGCCGGGGTTTCTTTCTGGGCGCGATTACACTCGCGCTTTTCGCGGGACTTCGCGCAGAAACACAACCCCGCTGGATGGAAGCCCTTGACCGGGGCGCAGCCGCCGTGCCTGCCAAGGACGGCGGCATTCTGGTGAGCTGGCGTCTGTTGGCCACAGATGCACAGGAGACAAAATTCGACATTTATCGCGACGGCAAAAAAATAAACACTTCCCCGCTGGATGGAGCCACGAACTTTGTGGACAAGGCAGGGACACCACAGTCGGTTTATATTATCCGCACACTCGACGATGGTGCGAACGCCGGGGCAGGAGCCACCGCAAAAGTATGGGCGGACGGCTATCTCAGCATCCCCCTTCAACGGCCGCCCGCCGGAGTCACGCCAACTGGCGAGCACTATACTTATTCGGCAAACGAAGCCAGTGTCGCCGATTTGGACGGCGACGGCCGTTACGAAATCATCCTGAAATGGGATCCTTCCAATTCCAAGGACAACGCCTTCGGCGGCTACACCGGCGAGGTGTATATAGACGCCTATACATTGGAGGGCGTGCTCATGTGGCGCATCAATCTCGGCCGCAATATTCGCGCCGGCGCGCACTACACGCAGTTTCAGGTTTATGATTATGACGGCGACGGCCGCGCGGAAATGGCTGTGCGCACAAGCGACGGAACGATTGACGGAACCGGTAAAATTTTGGGCAATCCAAATGCCGACTGGCGGGAGCACGACGGCGAGAGGCCGACGACCGACCGAACCGGTGCTGTAATAAAACCCGACGGCAGCATGGTCGCTCCATTGCAGGGGCGCATTATGAAAGGCCCTGAGTATCTGACAATTTTTGACGGACTCACCGGTGCGGCGCTTGCCAGCGAACCTTTCTGGCCGTCTCGCGATCCGCGCACCGACGCGCCGACCGCGGAGCAGATGAAGGAAATTTGGGACGACAGCTATGCAAACCGCTGTGATCGCTTTCTTGCGGGCACCGCCTATCTCGACGGGCAGCGCCCCAGCATCATCATGGCGCGGGGTTATTATGAGCGCACAACCGTCGCGGCGTGGAACTGGCGCGACGGCAAACTGACAAAGCGCTGGGTGTTTGACAGTGCAACGCCCGGCAACGAAGCCTTCGGCTCGCAGGGCAACCATTCACTCAGTGTCGCCGACGTCGATGGCGACGGCCGCGACGAAATCATATACGGCTCGATGACGCTTGACGACAACGGCACCGGCCTCTGGTCGGCTGGCTTGCGCCACGGTGACGCTTTGCACGTTGGAGATTTTGACCTCTCGAATCCGGGGCTTGAGCGGTTCGGTGTCAACGAGCAGCCCTCGCGAAACGGCGGCATTGTCTCTGCGATGCTCGACGCGGCCACGGGGAAAATTTTGTGGACTGCATCTGGTGACCGCGACAACGGCCGTGGCATCATCATGGACATCGATCCGCGTTTTCCCGGCGCGGAGTCGTGGAGTTCGGTTGACCCGCATCTGCGCGACGCAAAGGGCAACTCAATCGGCATGGTCAAACCGGAATCGAACAAGTTCGCGATCTGGTGGGACGGTGATCTTTTGCGCGAGCAACTTGAAAACACTGTCATCTACAAGTGGAATTGGCGTGAACAACGCTCCGAGCGCTTGCTGGCGCCGGATGGTGTGGTTGCCAAGGGCGCGCCCGTGCTTAGCGGGGATATTTTTGGCGACTGGCGCGAAGAGGTGATTTGGGCGGCGGAGGATCAACAATCGCTGCGCATTTATGCGACGCCGTATCCCACCGAGCAGCGCATGGTAACTCTCTTGCACGATTCACAGTATCGCGTCGCGATTGCCTGGCAAAACACCACGTATAACCAGCCGCCGCACCCGAGCTTCTTCATCGGCGACGGCATGAAGGCGCCACCGTTTCCGAAAATCATCCCTCGCAAATTGATTTCCGATGGCGGCCTCGCCGTATCGCCGCAAGCGCGGAGTCGCGCCGACTGGGCGGGACAGGGGCAGTTGTTTGTCGGCGTCAATTACCAGCCGGTTGATCGCTCGCCGGAACAAATCACACGCGACATCGCCACGATGAAAAACGCGGGCTTGCAGGTCATCCGCATGGGCGAGCTTTCCTGGGATTATTACGAGCCGAGAAATGGCGAGTTCACCTTCGACGCCTTCGACTCGGTCATGGATCAAATGCACGAGGCTGGCCTCAAGGTCATTCTCGATTTCGGCGGTTCAATCGCGCCACCATGGCTGCACCAGGAGTATCCCGGTGCGACGCTCGTCAAAGAGGACGGCACCACACTTTATCCGGCGAGGCGTTACATGGTTGATATTTCCGACCCGGATTACCAGCGGCTGATGTATCGCTACGCCGATGTTTTTCTCAAGCGTTACGGCAACCATCCGTCCGTTATCGCCATTGGCTACAACAACGAAATGGGCAATGGTTACAGGTCGTTTTCCGAGCCCGTTCGTCAGCGTTTTATCGCCTGGCTGAAAACAAAACACGGCGACCTCGCCGCCCTCAACAGAGCTTGGGCGACGCAACGCTGGGCGCGCACACTCACCGACTGGGATCAAATCCGCGTGCCCGACAGCACCAGCCCTGTCGAGCGCCATCTCGACATGCGCCGCTTCTGGTCGGACACGGCGATAGACGTGTTGCGAAATCTCGACGTCATCCGCCGAAAACACGCGCCCGACAAACCCGTGCTCTCGAACCTCTGGCCTGACGGGGCGCGTCTCGGCTTCGACTGGCTGACGAGCTATCGTCATTACGCCACGCACGGAGCTTTCGGTTACTACGCGGGCAATCCGATCCATGGTGCGTTTGAGACCATGATGATGAAGGGCGGCATGGCGACGCCGGTTTGGTTTAATGAATTCCAGGCGGCCGGCGGCAGCGGAGCCGTCGGGTTTTATGGCGAAAAAAACCGCTCGCGCATGCTCGCCCACCTGGGCCTGCTAAACGGTGGGCAGGCCGTGCTCGCATGGACTTTCAACAGCCATCTCGGCGGCGAGGAACAAACCATCTTCGGTCTCCTCAACCACGACGACTCCCCCTCATGGAAACTCGACGAATGGAGCCGCCTCTCCAAGGAGTTCCAAGTGATGCAGACGCTGGGGTTCCCCCGCGAGCTGAACCCCGAGGTCGCGATTTCGTATTCATGGGTCTCGCGGCAGGCGGTGGACAAGGCCAACCGTTATTATTCGACGCCATACATGGATCAAAAACACAACGCGTATGAACCGTTGTATAATGATAATATGGACGTGGATGTTATTAACATCACCTACGAAAATCTCAGTCGTTACAAGTTGCTCGTCATCCCCGGCGAATACCTGATGGACAGGGCCGCCACCGATGCCGTGCGCAACTACGTCAGCAATGGCGGCACGGTCGTTATGACGGCGGCCTCGGCCAAGGCCAACACGAGCAGCCAATGGTATAATGTTCCCTTGCCTGGAAATCTCAGCGATGTATTCGGTCTGAAAACCAGCGAGTTTTATAATAATAAAGAGCCACTGACTGGTTCGATAGACGGTGTCGAGTTCAAGACCACCATCAATTTTTATGAAGTGCTTGAGCCAACCACGGCGGAAGTAACGGCGCGTTTCACCAACATCAAGGACGCACCGCCAGCCGTCACGGTCAACCGCCACGGCAAGGGTCGCGCGATCTATGTCGCCACACACGCCCAGCCGTCCGTGCTCCAGCCGCTCTACCGCCAGCTCTGTCGTGAACTCGGCATCAAGCGTGGCCCGATCACGCCGGAGGGTGTCCATGCGCGCGTCGTCAACGGCCGCACGCTCTACGTCAATACCGCCCGTGAGCCTGTCGAGATTGAGATAGAGGGCCGGAAAAAAGGCATCCTCTCCGGCAAAACCTGGAGCGGTAAGCTCCGGCTCGAAGCCAACGGAGTCGATGTCCTCGAATGATTATTAAACAATATATAAAGACACATGAAAACGATTAGGTTGTTTCTTGCCGCCGCGAGCATGCTGGCATCGGGAGTTTGTTTTGCCAACGTCCCCGGCGGCGGCAACGGGACCGGCCCTGATGTGTCGGTTAGGGATGAAGGTGAGAGCATCGTCCTCGACAATGGAATCGTGGCGATTCGCATCAACAAGACGGATGCCTCGCTCCGGAGCTTCACCTACGAGGGCATGAACCTGCTCGAGGGCGGTCACGGTGGCGGCAGGTTTTACTGGAGCTGGAACACGCCCGCCTTTGGCGGCCCGCGCGGCACGGCGGCACTGAGTGTCGATCCCGCGTCCAATCGCGGCGATTATGCTGAGGTAAAAATCCACTGCCCTTGGTCGGGCAAGTCAAACGAAGCCGCCATGGACGTTGATGTTTATTACAGTCTCAAGCGTGGTGCGCACGGTTATTACGCGACCGCCACGCTGCGCCATCCCGCGTCATATCCGTTTGTAAACATCGGCGAGTGGCGCTCGAACACATATATAAGCCCTATGTTCGATTGGCTCAGCGTCGATGAGTTGCGCCAGAGAAAAATGCCGACCAAGGCAGACATGGACGCCTCCGTGCCTGTGAAGGACGCTCCAAAGGAAGTGACCCTGCTGACCAGCGGCGATTACGCCGGCCAGTTCGAATGCAAGTATTCATACAGTGTCGATCTCGGTGACGTGAACGTATGGGGCTGGAGCAGCACCGGCAGACGCGTGGGTATCTGGATGACCGTTCCCAGCCATGAATACTACAATGGTGGTCCCAGGAAGCGCGAGCTGACCGCGCACATGAACCACGCGCTATTAAACATGCTCAACGGCTCGCACTATAGCATCGGCATGCAGTTGATACTAAATGCCGGCGTCGATTTCAAAAAAACCTACGGCCCGTTTTTTGTCTACGCGAACAGTTATCAGGGCGCGGAGACGGAATCGGTTCCCAAGGTTGCCGAATGGCTCTGGCGCGACGCACAGGCGCAGGCGCGGGCCGAGCGTTCCGCCTGGCCTTACACCTGGTTCAAGCACGACGGCTATGCGCAGGCGTCGGAACGCGGCACGGTCAGCGGCATGTTAAAAGTAAACGACGCCGGAAACCCCGCCTCGACTGGCGCGGACGCGTGGATAGGCCTCGCGCCGGACGACCACGGCACGGATTTTCAGCATCAGGGGCGGACGTATCAATTCTGGGTCAAGACTGGTGCGGACGGTAGCTTCAACATTCCAAACGTGCTTCCCGGCGTTTATAATTTGCTGGCTTTTGGCGCGGGTAACATCGGCACCTTCAAGAAGGAAAATATAGAAGTGCGCGCGGGAGCCGCGATAAATCTTGGAGCTGTGCAATGGACGCCGCCGCGCGTGGCGGCTACGGTGTGGGAAATAGGCATCCCCGACCGCGACACGCAGGAGTTTAACAACGGAGCGTTTAACTATTCGCAATGGGCGACATTTGCGGCGGGCAGGGCCGAGGGCGCGGCCGGACGCGGCCTGACCTACACCGTTGGCAAAAGTGACTGGCGCAAGGATTGGAATTACGCGCAGTTCGACCATGCGCCGTGGACGATTAAGTTCTCCCTGGAAAACAAGCCGCCCAAGGGAGCGCCGGCGTCGCTGTATGTCGCGCTAGCCTCCTCACAATCAACGCTAAAGGTTACCGTCAACGGAACGGAAGTGGGGCGTTACAAGACGCCGCTTCCCGCGCATGCGCCGGTTCGCCTCGGCAGCCACGGCCCGTTTTCGGAAACACGCTTCACCATTCCGTCCGGCCTGTTGAAGAAGGGCGCCAATTCCATCGTCATCATGCAAGTGATCGGGAATGGAAAATCGGGCACCACGCAATACGACTACCTGAGACTGGAAGCCGACGGCACGCGATTGTCCGTGCCTTGAAAGCACCGCTTGTTTCATGGGCGCAAATCCCTTCGTGTAACCAAATTTTCATGTGAAATCTGAAAAGACATCAACTGTTGCGTCAGTCCGGGATCTTGCACGCGAACTTGGACTTTCTCACACAACCGTGGCTCAAGGATTGCGCAATCTGCCCCGGGTCAAACTTGCGACGCGCAGGCGCATTCAGGCCGCCGCCAAGGCGGCGGGATACCGGCATAATCCGCTTACCGGAGCGGTTATGGCCGGAATGCGTCGCAAACGAGGCACAGCATTTCAGGGGGTGGTTGCTCTTGTTGATCTTGATGGTTCGAAAAACCGTCCGTTTGGGCCGGCTTGCCATATCCGCGAAATTGCAAAAGGTGCCTGCGAGCGGGCTGCGCAACTCGGCTTTAAAATAAAAACTTTCGACTTGGGCCGCTGTCACAATGGCGCCATCACGCAAGAACAACTCGATTCCATGTTTCAGGAATGCGGCATCCCGGGAGTGTTCCTGCTGCCGGTGAAAAGCCACGATATTATCAACAATTTTGACTGGTCGCGCTATGCAGGCGTTTACGCAGACTATAATATCGGTGAGAACGCGTTTCATAATATCTGTCCGAATCATTATAACGCGATGAATATGACGCTCCATCACCTGCATGTACTCGGCTACCGGCGCCCCGGCCTCGTGCTCAATCAACATGGCGAGGAACGCTTGTTTCACCGATGGGGCGATGCGTATTGGGTTTTCAAAAACGGTTACGATTACAATAACCCGGAAGTGCCCACGCTTGTTGCCCCCGAGATTGAGCGCGTAGGATTTTCGGCATGGTTTGAAAAACATAATCCCGATGTTGTGCTCTGCAATGATGCCAGGGTTATGGATTGGATGCGCGAGTGCGGTGCAAAAATTGCGATCACACACGGATATTTTTGCATGAACACAACGCAGAATCCCGGCGTTGAATGTGCTGGTGTTGACCAGCAGCCCCGCTTGCTCGGAGCACGCGGTATCGAACAGGTCATCGGACAAATCTACCGCAACGAAAACGGTATCTCGGCTCACCCTTCAACCACGCACATCCCTGCACTCTTGGTTGAGGGCCCGACTGTGCGCGTAGTATAGGCGAAATAGTGACCAGATTAAGCGCATATAATTATAAAAATCATCATGCCCCGCGCGGAAATCAAAATGAAAACAAGTATGTTACTGGCCTGTCTTTTGACCTTTGCCGGAGTCATGTCTGCCGGGGCGTTGGAGCCGGAGTCATTCATGAATCCGCCGTCATCGGCCAGGCCCACCATTTGGTGGTTCTGGGGCGAGTCAGTAACCACGGAGCACGGTATTACGCAGGATCTTGAGGCAATGAAACGCGTGGGGTTTGGCGGCGCGGTTATCTACGAGCAAGTCTTCAGTGATGCGCCCGATGCCTATAAGAGCCTTTCACCGGAGTTCATGGCGCGAGTCCGGTTTGCTGCGTCAGAGTGTGCGCGGCTTGGCATGTCCCTGGAATTAAATGTAGGCCCCGGCTTCGTCGCCGGCGGGCCGTGGATCACGCCGGAACTTGGTTTGCAGCGACTGGTATCCAGTGAAGTCGTGATTGATGGTGGGCGCACGTTTTCCGAAAAATTACCGCAACCGCCGACTCGACTTGATTTCTATCGAGATGTCGCGGTACTGGCATATCCCTCGCCGGCTGGAAATGAGACCATCCATCCTCCCGTCATTACCTGTAAACCAACTGTGGTGGATGTGACCGCGATATTTGCTCGCGATGGCAAAAAAGTCCGCATCTCTCCCGCGCCGGAAGGCCGCCCGACATTGATTCAACTCGACTACGGCAGGCCGTTCACCGCGCGCGCCCTCATGTTTGCGCAACGCCCGAACACCAAGGGCCTCATCATGGCTACGCAGCTCCCCGGAGACTGGAGCGATGACAACTACGGACAAGGCGTTCATCCACATCCACCCCTGGGTCAATTGGAAGCAAGCGATGACGGGACTCATTGGGAGTTCGTTTGCGCACTGCCACAACGCGGACTTCAACTTGACGGACGCCAGCGGCAAACCTTGGCTTTTCCGGCAAGGACGGCGCGATTTTTCCGCCTCAACCTTCACGGCTGGGGTCCCAATAAACTCCACAAGGACGACGATCTGCACCTCGGTGAAGTCGAGCTTTTGGGAGAAGCCCGCATCGACCAATGGGAGGTGAAATCGGCAAACTACATTGACTTTGCAGACCTTGATCACACCCCTGACTACGCCGCGCATGAGGTGATTGATCCGGAGAAAATTGTTGATTTGACCGACCGGCTCGGGCCTGACGGGGCGCTGAATTGGGATGCTCCACCCGGCCGATGGACGATCCTGCGTTTCGGGCACACCGCGACAGGAGCATCGACCAAGCATGGTCGCCCTGAAAGCAAGGGCCTGGAATGTGACAAGATGAGCGCGAAGGCGACGCA
Organism: Ereboglobus sp. PH5-10; assembly: GCF_029504735.1. GTDB lineage: Bacteria > Verrucomicrobiota > Verrucomicrobiia > Opitutales > Opitutaceae > Ereboglobus. The sequence continues at coordinate 40,713 of NZ_JAQFIP010000005.1, forward strand.
GGTGCAGTTCGACAATTATGTCGGAAAAATTCTGAATGAAGTGCGAGGCGTTCCAGGTGCTCGGCTGGCGGGCATCCACATTGATAGCGCTGAAACCGGTTCGCAAAACTGGACGTCCGATTTTCCCACGCAGTTTCAGGCGAGGCGCGGTTATGATTTGCGCCTCCTCCTGCCGTGTATGGCCGGACGCGTTGTAGGAAGCCGCGCGCAATCGGATCAGTTTCTCACCGACGTGCGCCGCACCTGCGCCGATATGATCGCCGACCTCTACTACGGCGAATTTCAGCGCCTCTGCCGTGCCAACGATATGACCGTCACGGCGCAGGCACCCGGCATCGCCACCTGCCTCCCGGTTGACAACATCCAAGCGAAAGGGCGCGTCGATATTCCGATGGCCGAGTTTTGGCTCAGCCAGCGCGACGGCACGCTCGACCTCAAGGAGGCTGCTTCCGCCGCGCATCTCTACGGACGTCCGCTCGCATCAGCCGAGGCGTTCACCGGCAGTCATGCCGATGTCACCCTCGCAAGAATAAAACCCCTCGCCGACAACGCGCTGGCGCTTGGCATCAACCAATTTGTCGTGCTCGCTTACGTGCACCAGCCTTGGGACGACCGGAAACCCGGCGTCACCGAAGACCGTTATTATCTCCCGTATCAACGTCATAACACTTGGTGGGAATACAGCGGTGGTTTTTGGAACACGCTCGCGCGTTCCTCGCACATGATGCGCCAGGGTCAGCCGGTGGCCGATCTGCTTTATCATTTGGGCAACGATGTTCCTCTAAAAATATTTCCCGCACGTATGCGCCCCGCCCCGCCGGACGGTTATGATTACGACGTGTGCGGCGACGAACCCCTGCTCATGGCCGCCGTGAAAGACGGTCGCGTGGTGATGCCTGGAGGAATGAGCTACAGCGTGCTCGTGCTCGCGGGTGGTGACCGCATGACACTCGCAGCCGCCCGCCACTTGCGAGCGCTGGTGACGAAAGGCGCGGTCGTCCTCGCAACCGCCAAACCCGCCGGATCGCGCAGCCTCGCGGATGGAGCCGACGGTGATGCCGAAGTGCGCAAAATCGCCGACGAGTTATGGGGGCAGGGTGAACCGGAAGCATCGGGAGAAAAAACGACCGGCAAGGGCCGCGTGATCTGGGGACTCGCGCCAGCGGAAGTCCTGAACGCGCTGGAATTGCCAATGGATTTTGAGGGCGTTGGCACCAATCAAAAAATCATATATGCGCACCGGCGTACCGATGCGGAAGATATTTATTTCGTGGCAAACCGGGGCTCAAGACCTGCGACATTTGCCGCGCAATTCCGCGTGAGCGGACGCATTCCGCAAGCATGGAATCCCGAGACGGGCGAAATCACCGCGCTGCCCGGATTCGGCATAAAACAAAACCGCGTCGTGGTGCCACTTCAGTTGGAAGCCGGCGCCTCGATCTTCATTGTGTTTCGCGACGAACCCGCACCGGACAAAGCACCTCTTGGAATTGTCAGCGAGATGCCCGTTCTCGAAAATATCGCGGGGCCGTGGAGTGTCCGTTTCGAGCCGGGCCGCGGTGCTCCTGAGCAAGTAATATTTTCCGAGCTAATTTCGTGGCCGTCGCATTCCGATCACGGCGTCCGGCACTATTCCGGCGCGGCGACATACACACGGGAGTTTGAGTTGCCGTCGATGCCTGCCGGAAAGGTGATGCTCGACTTGGGCCGCGTGGAAAACGTGGCCGCAGTTATGCTGAACGGAATAGATTTGGGCGTGTTGTGGAAGGCACCCTACGCGGTGGACTCGAGCAAAGCTCTGCGCCTCGGAAAAAACCGGCTTGAGGTGAAGATTATCAACACTTGGACGAACCGGCTGATAGCAGACGCGGGATTGCCGGAGTCGCAACGTGTGACATGGGCGACTTTTAACCCCTACAAGCCCGGCGACCGTCTCCGCGCGGCCGGCCTACTCGGCCCCGTTCAGTTGCGCGCGGCTCATGCTTGGAATGAAAATTTTCAGGCAGGAAAATAATATAAATCACACATCACACCAATAATCACACATCATATAACAACATAATGAATACTATTAAAAAAATTCTCGCCCTGAGTGCCATCTCATCCGTCGTGTTTTCGGCAACCGCGTTTGCGGCTCCTGAAAAAGAAAGCACGGCAAACAAAAAGCCCGGCGTGAGCGCGCCCGCCGCCTCGAAGAACGGAGCCCTGAACGCCGAACGCGACGGTGAAACGGTAAAGCTCACCTGGACATTGCCCGAGGGTGAATGGCGGGCCGTCCACATCACGCGCAACACAAATGCCAACCCGAGAAACCGCTCTGGCGTAAAATCGGTGCGTATTGAGGTGTCGAATTACACGGACACAATTCCCGACGCGAATGCGCAATATTGGTATTGGTTAAAACTCACCGCCAAGGATGGCAGCATAACAAACCTCGGCCCGGCGCAGGCGAAGTGACAAGATGAAGAAATATATATTTATTGGCACCTTGATAATAAATGCGCTCTTTGGCGTTTCGTTCGTGTTTGCGGCTGCGGGAAAAGAAACACGCCCGCTCAATCTGGATGGGACATGGCGTTTTCAACTGGATCGACAGAACGAAGGCGTGTCCGGCAAGTGGTTCTCGCGGACGTTGCCCGATAGAATCACGCTGCCCGGAACGCTTCAAGGGCAAGGCATCGGCGACCCCGTTACCATTGGCACAAAGTGGATGGGCGGCCTCGCCGATCAGACGTATTATGAGGCTCCCGAATACGCGCCCTACCGGCGCGAGGGAAACATCAAGGTGCCGTTCTGGCTGCAACCGGAACGCGTGTATTCCGGTGCGGCATGGTTTCAGCGAAACATCGAGATTCCCTCTGACTGGGCCGGTCAGCGCGTAGTGCTCACACTGGAGCGTCCGCATTGGAAAACCACCGTTTGGTTGGATGATCGCGAAATTGGTTCAAACGACGCGCTCTCGGTGCCACATTGTTATGAGTTGGGTGCAAATCTGGCACCCGGTCGTCATGTTCTTACGATCCGCGTGGATAATTCGCTGGTCGTGGACATCGGCATAAACTCGCATAGCATCACCGATCACACGCAAGGAAACTGGAACGGGATTGTCGGTCGCATCCTGCTTTCAATCACGCCGGTGGCATGGATTGACGAGCTTGAGGTATTTCCTCGTGTCGCAGATCGCACGGTCGAAATACGCGGGCGCGTCGCAAGTCTGAATAATGGACACGGCGGCCAGCGCGTGAGTCTCGGCGTGACGCTCGGCAATGCCGCGAAGCCGCTGCCACCGATCGAGATTACCACGGCGGAGGACGGCTCGTTTTGCGCCGAGTATCCGCTGGGTGCCGGGGCGCAATTTTGGAGCGAGTTCACGCCGGTCCTGCACAAGGTGTCCGCCTCGCTTGGCAACGGCGCGCGCAAAGAAACCGTTTTCGGACTTCGTGAAATTTCCACCGAGGGACATCAAATGTTGCTCAACGGACGGAAACTTTTTTTGCGCGGCACGCTTGATTGCGCTGCGTTTCCCCGTACCGGACATCCGCCGGTTGACGCCGCTTCGTGGCGGAAAATTTTCACCACCATCAAGGCACATGGGTTAAACCATGTCCGTTTCCATTCGTGGTGCCCGCCCGAGGCGGCCTTCGTCGCAGCCGACGAACTCGGATTATATCTACAAGTGGAAGCCGCCTCATGGCCGAATCGAACCACGTCGCTCGGCGACGGCAAACCGGTTGATGCGTGGATCGACGCGGAGACGGAGCGCATCCTGCGCGCCTACGGCAACCATCCCTCGTTTGTTCTGTTCACTGCGTGCAACGAACCTGGTGGCAAGAAAAGCACGGAGTGGCTCGACGATTGGGTTTTGCGCAATCGCGCCCGCTCGCCGCGCCAGCTCTATTGCGCCGGCGCGGGCTGGCCGGAAACCGAGGCAAACCAATATCATATTCCCCTAAAGCCGCGCATCCAGGGCTGGGACGAGGGCTTGAAATCGCGCATCAACGCGCTGCCGCCCGAAACGGTCACGACTTACGAGAAGTATATAAACTCGCGCGCGGCACCGGTAGTGAGCCACGAAATCGGCCAGTGGTGCGCATATCCCAACTTCTCCGAGATGCCCAAATACACGGGTTACCTCAAGCCGCGCAATTTCGAGATTTTCCGCGAAACGCTCGCTGCGAATCACATGTCTGCGCGGGCGCGCGATTTTCTCATCGCGTCGGGAAAACTCCAAGCGCTTTGCTACAAGGAGGATATCGAATCCGCGCTACGCACGCGCGGCATGGGCGGTTTTCAACTGCTCGGACTGAGTGATTTTCCGGGGCAAGGCTCCGCGCTTGTCGGCGTGCTCGACGCGTTTTGGGAACCCAAGGGCTATATCAGCGCGAAAGAATTTCACCGCTTCAGCGGCCCCACCGTGCCGCTTGCGAAACTGGAGCGTCGCGTCTTTACAACTGATGACTCGCTAGTCGCCGACATCGAGGTCGCGCACTACGGAGCCACTGCGCTTTCCGCCGCCACGCCGCGCTGGAAACTCGTCAACGACAAGCGCCGCGTAGTCGCCGAGGGAAAACTGGACACGCGCGACATTCCCGCCGACGGCGTGGCTGCGCTCGGCCGTGTTGAAATTCCGCTCACCAAAATCCCCGCGCCCTCCCGCTACAAACTCGTCGTCAGCATTGCCGCGGGTGGCGTTGAAAACGATTGGGACGTCTGGGTCTATCCGTCCGCAAAAACAGTCGCGTCCGCGCCCGCCGCCAGCGTGCTAACCGTGAGCGCGCTCGACGACGTGACATTGGAAAAGCTTAAAGCAGGCGCGTCGGTCATCCTTGCGATACCGCCTGCGCAAGTGAAACCCGATGCGAAGCGTGGCAAGATCGCGCTCGGATTTTCCAGCATTTTTTGGAACACCGCGTGGACGAAAGGGCAGGCGCCGCACACGCTCGGAATCCTTGTCAATCCGAAGCATCCGGCGTTTGCACAATTCCCGACCGACTCGCACAGCAACTGGCAGTGGTGGTATCCGATCACGAACGCGAGTCCGATGATTCTGGACGGTTTTCCGTCGGAGTTGCAGCCCATTGTTCAGGTAATTGACGACTGGTTTACCAACCGCAAACTCGCTCTTGTTTTTGAAGTGAGAGTAGGGCGCGGAAAATTGCTCGTCACCAGCATCGATCTCAGTGGAGACGAACTCGATCCCGTGCGCCGCCAGTTGCGCACAAGCCTGATCGCTTACGTTTCAGGCAAGCGTTTCAAGCCGTCCATCACAGTGAGTATAGAGCAGTTGCGACGACTGAGGATTTGATGGCCGTAAGCCAAAGGGTTTGGCTTTTTGCATACTATAATTTTCTAACAAAGAATATAACGATTAAGCATTTTATATGCCCAGCGACTCTCCATGTCATGATAAGCACAATTTTTCTAAAGATCACTTCATCCGTATCCATGATAAACACGTTGGTATAGGATACGCTTTACATCCTCCATATTATTGGAAACCACACGCTCATGGCCGTCATCAATTCATTTTGATGCTGGATGAATGTTCTCATGCCGAGTTCGCATGGCACACGCCTAACGGCTCGCAAGGAAAACGAAATCTCACCGGTCAGTATCTATGTTTTATCGAAAAAAATCTGGCTCATTCCTTCCGATGGAATACGTCCGCGGCGCTTGTGTCGTTGTATATAAGCGAAGCGTTCATGGCGCAAACATCCCCGGAGCGAAACTGCCGGGATGTATTCATTTATCATTGGAGCGAAATTCTCCGTTACGATTTGCTGACGCTCGGGCTTGTGATGTTCATGGCCGAACTTTGCCGCCAGCACGACCGCATGCACTCGGTGCACTTGCAGGCGACCGCCATTCTTCTCAGCGCACAACTTATACGGCTGCACGCCCGAAAAAAAGTGCGTGTGCAAAAGTCCGCCGGTTTGGAAAGTGCACAGATGGAGCGCGTTCAAATGTGGATAGACAACCATATATCGGGGCGCATGGAGGTAAGGGAAATGGCTCGCGTTGCCGGAGTCAGCCGGAGCTATTTTGGACGAAAGTTCAAGGCAACCACTGGCTACACGCCGCGCCGGTATATTCTCATCCAGCGCGTCCATCTCGGGCTGCGACTCCTGCAACGCGGCGACATGCGCATGTCGGAAATAGCCGCTGCCGCCGGTTTTTCAGATCAAAGCCACATGTCGCGCAGATTGCGTGAGTTCTACGGGCGTCTACTTTCAAACAAAGGCGGGCAATCTACGTCATGACTTTTGGCCTGCCGGGGCGCGTATCGCGCATTATCCCGTGTTTCTGGCAAAAGCGGCGCAGGTCTTTTGGATCGACGCTGATTTTCTGCGCGGCGAGATGTTTTGCAAAATCCCTTGTGCAATAGCGCGGCTTGGGGTGGTTGAGCATGTAGTGAAGCACGGACAGCTTCCACCAGTTGACGTATCCAAAGTGCTTCCGCGTGATAGAGCCGTGAGGTTGGCCGTGAAAAAACTCAACCGCCTTCGCGAAGTGTCGCATGAGTTGCAACGATGAGGGGGTACCGGAAAACATTTCCTGCAAAACCATGCCGCCCATGAGAAGGAGTGCGGCACTCGGGCACGCTCTGTCTGGGGATTGTCGCCATGCGTGGACGAGAAGAAATGGAAGCAAATTGACACCGTTTGCGCCGCCCGATTGATAACGGCGAACAAGCCGGACAACTTGCGCGCGGGTGAGACCGCCGTAGGTTGAAACCGACGCCGGCTTGTGATCGCGCGCGAGCGTGGCCGTGAACAATTCGCGCGCATCGCTGGCACGGGCAAACCATGCGAGCAGATAGCGTCCCCGGCTGGCGTGGTGTTCCTCGCCTCGCAGATAGGCAGTAAGGCGTGAACGGGTGTGCGGTTCGAGGAACGCGGTGCCGAGCCAGTTGCGCAAACTCGGCGACTCGCGCAGCAATTGCAGGAAAAGCGTGACCGCCGCCGTCTCGTGCGTGTCGCCCAAGAGCGCGAACAGTTCGTCGCTCAAATTGTCGGAGGCTTCCGGCATCGTTGATTGGTGTGGCAAAATGGCGGCGGCAGCCTCATCCACAGGCTGCCGCCGCGTTTGTCAGTTTGTCAGACTCCCACACCTTGGCCGCCGCGCATGGTTTGGCGCATGGCCTCATCCTTTGCGACACGGACAAAAGCACGCTGCCGGTTTTCGGCGGGAACATTTTTGATGCGCTCCTCGACCTTCGCCTTGATGTCGGGATTTTGCTCCACCCATTTGACGATTTCCTGGTCGCGCTGCTGGGTGTAATCATTGCGCTGCATTTTTCCGAGCATGAGCTTTCGGATAAGCTGCTCCTTCGTGAGATCGTTGTAGTATTGATACAATTTCGGATTGTCCGAGATGTATTTGGTGAGCTTGGCGTCAACCTCGGGGTTGATGCGCTGCTCGGTGTTCTCCCGGGCCTTCTTGTCGGCGATAGCTTGTTTTAGTGACATGGTATTTTTGTATTGGTTTGCTCCAGCCATTGATTGAGCAAGGCGGCTGGCCGCCAGTGGCGATTGACCTTGTTCGGGCACGTCCGCCCAAAGTTAAAAACGAATCAGAGGTTGAGGAGTGATTGCGCGTAGTGGCCGTTGTCGTCGGGGACGAGATCGCTGCCGGCAATGTTCAAAACGGACTCTTCAAATTCGCGCGTGATGTCCCACGGCGTGGCGCACGCGAGCCACAGGCGCATGAGGTCGTCGGGCGGCGGCGACTTGCCATATATTTTCTGAAGATGTGCGTGCGCCTGCTCGAAACTCACACGGTGATGCGTGCCAATTGCGAGCGATTCGAATTCGATTTTGTTGTCCGTTTCGGGTGGTGCGGGAGGTGTTTCTGTGGTCATTGTTTTTCCGGTTTTGCTGTGGTGGTTTGTGATTCGCGGAACTTGGTGATCTCGGATTTGAGACGCGAAAGCTCCGCAGTGAGTGTTTCATTCTGCTCGATGAGCGCGGCCATGAGGCGGTTTTGCGCGGCCATTTTTTGCTCAACCTCTGCGGGCAGTAGCTCGGTTTTCTCGGTGGGGTCGGACAACGCCAGCACGGGACCCAGCGGCACGACAGTCGGCGCGTGTGGTGTGAGATTCCATGCGGCGGGATTTTCCTTTCGATAGACGATATGCGCCTCGTGCATGAGGTTCGGATCGCGCGGATCGACGTATCGACTCACCGGATACGCGCGCATGGTTTCGCCGTGGCGCAGTTTTTCCGTGTTGGCCGGATCGAGTTCGGTGCCGCTCACGGGCGAGGCAGCGATTGTTTGAACTGGCGGTGGTTGTTTGCGTTTGAAAAGTGCGCAACCGCTGAACGATACGGCGCACATGGCGGCGAGCGTGAAGATGAGTATCGAGTGTGTTTTCATTGTGATGTCGTTTCCTTTGTTTGCCACAGATCGGCGCGGAGGTTGCCGCGAGTGGCCTTGGACTGGTCGAGGGTTTGGGTGACGTAGATGTAGAATTGCTTCCCCGCGGGCACGCGGACGTAGTAGCCGTCCTGCGCGATGATTTGCTGGATGCGCGCGGCGTAGGCGTTGAGCACGTCGGATGTGCCTTGCAGCGCGGCATTTTTTGCAGACGCCTTGGGCACCTGACTCACGTCGCCAAACGCGGTCGCCTGGTCGCGCATTTCCTGCAAACCGCCCGCCATGCCCGCGAGGAAGGTAGAGGCGAAAAGTTTTATCTCCTGCCAGTCGTCAGTCTTGAGGATGTCGCCGACAAGTCCGGCGCTGCCGTCGCGCAAACCATACTCGCCGGTCGTCTCGTCGCGCTGGCGGTCGAGCGCGATGCCATTGAGGACAAGTTCGACACCGTTGTTGGTGGTGTGATCGCGCCAGACGACAATCCACTGGCCGGACGCGGCGATGCGTTCACGCGCGTGGTCGGCGGCGGCGCGCCCGTGAACCTCCGCGCCGGCGGGAATGATGAGCCGTCCGTCGTGCCAGACATCCTCGGTGACGAGTCCAATGATTGGCGTGTCGATTTTCGAGGACTCAAGCGTGACAACTGTTTCGCAGGAAATAAGCCGGCCATAAGGCGCGTAGTTTTGCGAGAGCGTGACATCATTCACGCGTGCATTCTCGTCAGATAGCAAACTGATCGGTAACGGCGCGGGCGCGTTTGTGTGTGAGACTGATTTTTTGACGCGCGCGGCACGAGGGCGCGAAATCGTTTCCTCGCCGCCGGCGGAAGTCGTTCGTGTTTGTTGAGGCGTCGGAGTGTGCGGCTGCGGAATTTTCAATTCCTGTCCGCCGCGCGTGATCGTGTGACGTTCGACGGGCGCGGTGGCCGCGTGCGCGCTCGCGGAAATCTCCGGACGCGGCTCGCTCTTGTTGCTTCCGTGAATGAGCAGCGCACCGATGCCGATGAACGCGGCGAGCATTGTGAGGCTGCCAACCGGCGTTTTGATGAACTTCAGAAAACGCTTCATTGGGGAATGACGAGCTGCACGTCGCGGGTGACGCGCGGCACGATGATATTAAAAATATTCTTCACGCTAAGGTTGGCGCGTCCGCCGTCCGGGGTGCCGGTGATTGCGAAATACGCCGTCGTCACCGCGTGCGGCGGAATCAAGCCGGACGCGTCGGAAATGGACGCGGTGTAAACGCGCGAGCCGATGCGCGCGGCGAGGCTTTGAGGCTGATAGGCAACCTCGGTGTCGCCGGTGTTTTCGAGTTTGAGTTTGAAAACCAATGTGTCCTCGGGATCGAAACGGAACACCTCCTCAACCGTCGCGGAAAAATCCTTGTAGCGCGTGACGGCCTCGGCAACGGGCGGCGCGCGGTGCTCGATTTGCTGCACGGCCTCGGGATATTGCTCGTGAACGAGGCGAAACGTTTTCGCACGGTCGAGCAAACCGAGAAGCGCGTCGGGCGTGACACGTTTCGCGAGCGTGGAGCTGCGACCGGCAAGACGATCCTCATAAAACGTGACCGAGCCGTAGGGCTTTTCGGACGCCGTGAAACGGATAATATAAGTGTGGTTTTTCCAGATGACATTGAGCGTGGCTTGCGCATCCGGTTTCAGTGCGCGCACACTCAAATAATGCCGTCCGGGAACGTGCGAGAGAAGCACGGGCGCGGGTGTTTCCGGTTTTGCGGTGATGCCTGCGCTTTCCAATGCGGACGGCGCGGAGGGAAACATGAGCGTTGTCGGCACGTTGGTGCCGATGGGGATTCCATAAACAACGCGCTCATCGAGCGGAAATTGTTTCACGACGGGAGTTGCGGACTTACTGCCAGCATGTGCGACAACTGTTGATAATATAATGACAAACAGGTTCACCACGGAGACACGGAGAAACACGGAGAAGAAATTATTTAATAAATATCCATTTATAACTCCGTGAGCCCTCCGTGGCCTCCGTGTCTCCGTGGTTAATATCCTTTTCATAAGAGTGTCAGTTCGTAGTTCCATACGGCGAGAGGGTAGCGTTTGTTGGCGACCATGTCCGGGTTGCGGACAAGGGTGAGCGTGAGTGAAAAGCGCGGAGACTCGGCGAATGCCTGCCGTTCGAAAACGCCCGTGCGCACAAGCTGGCCTTCGATGCGCACGAGCACCTGGTCCTCGCGCGTGCGCAGGATGTCGATTTTGAAAACCTCGGGTTTCTGGTGAATCTGCTTCACCTCGAACTCCTCGCGCGAGGCGAGCAATTCGTTCTGCGCCTTGGTCGCCGCGTCGGTGAGAAACAACCGTTGCAGCAAATCAGGAAAGTCGAAGTTCTTCGGATTGCGTTGGAGCAGCGCTAGCGCCGACCAAATGGAGAGTGTTTCGTGCAGTGTCTTCGCCTCCTCGAAACCGAGCAGCGGCGAAATCGAAAAACTTCCACCGCCGTCGAGAACGACGACGCGCTCGCGTGTGCGATAGGCTTCGATAATGAGAAACGGCTGGACGGCGACAAGGACGAGCGCACCGCAGGCGACAAACATCCACATGCGCGCGGCAAAGGCGTGATCGGCGAAAAGCCTCGCGGGCGAAAATCCACGTTTCGTTTTCGCAGGCGGAAGCTGTCTGGCGTTATCGACAGGCGTCTCGCGCAAGGGCGCGGATGCCTCATGAGGCGTGGGTTCGGTGTTCATTTTTCAGAGTCCGGGAATTGTTTGCGCAGATGACGGTGGCGGTGCCTCGTTTGCCTTTGCCGCCATCGCGGTTGTCGTCGCCGCTGATGGCGCGCTCAACATGCTTCCGATCATGTTTGCACGGTAGAGCATATCGACACCCGAGCGGCCGAGCGCGCCGGGATTGGCCGACTCGCCGGTGAAGGCGTAACCTTGTGCGAATATTTTCTGGCAAATGATCGGCGTGCTGATCGTGCCAATAAGCAGTGTGATCGCGGCGAGGATGCCGCCGACGTTGGTGAGAAACGGCGAGAAGGCGGCCATGTCGGCGGATGCGGCTTCCGCGCCGACAATCATGCGAAAATCCTGCCAGATCGCGATGGCAACGAGATTGGTGATGGCGAAGCCAACGGGCCACGCGAGCACGGCAAGCACTTGTTGAAAGAATCGAACGCCGATTTGCGAGCCGCCCGGAATCATAAAACACGCGAGCGCAAACGGTGTGAGCAGATATAAAATCCAGCGCAATATATATTGCAGTATTATCATCGGCGCGGTGACGAGCGTGCCGATTTGTATAAACACCCAGGAGACTGCGTCGGTGATGGCGTTGTAGAGCGACTCGTTGAGCTTGCGCCACGACCATTCCTTTTTCTCCGGGTTTTGCATGGTTCCCTCGCGCAGCAGTTCGGAAGCGCGCGCGGGGTTGTCGTTGTATTGCGGATCAATGTAATCGGCCGCCGCAAGCATGGTATTTTCCGCGAGCGCAAACCACCAATGCATTGAGGCGATGAGCGCGACGATGGTGATGGCGCGAGCGATTGGTCTCACGATCTGGCTGTTGTGATAATGATGCCGGCTGAGGTGCGCGACCAGTCCGACCACAAGCATGGCGAAGACGACGAAGCGGAACGCCGTCACCATCGCGATGATCTTGTTTTCCAGAACTGGGAGGAATATTTCCATGGCGGAAAATTAGCGGGCGTGTTTGCGCGGGTTGATCGAGCGTATGAACGCGCTCACGCGCTGGTTGGCGATGTAGCCGTCCTTCGAAGCGAGCTCGGCGGCGGCGAGTTGTTCGGTTTCGCGTCGGTTGTCGTTCGCGATTTTTTGCAGGATGACCTCGTCAACCTGGCGGCGGCGCGTCGTCTCGATTTGCGAGAGCTGCCCGTTGAGGACAATCAGTTTTGCCGTGAGCTTTTGCACCTGCGCGTCGGTGGAACCGCCGCGAAGTTCGGAAAGTGTGAGCGCGATTTCCTCCTGCAACTCTCGTTCGCGCGCGCGGGTTTGGTCGGTGACGGTGCGCGTGTTGTCTGTGCGTGCGTCGAGAAGTGCATGGCGGCGATAGGTGAGCGGATCGTGCGCAACCACGCCGCCATTGAGATCGGGAACATAAACGGAGCGATAGGTGTTTCCATCCGTGCGCGAAAGCGTGTCGAGGCTTTGCGTGGCGCGGGCGATGTCGTTGCGCGAAAGTCCGTAGTCACGCATGAGATCGTTTTCACTGAGAATACCGAGTGAGAGAAGTTTCGCTACATCGGCGGGATTGCCCGTCCAGTTTCGCAACTGACCCTGAATGCTGACCTGCTCTTTCAACTGCGTGATCTGCGCCTTGAGTTGCGCAATGTTTTCAACCCACTTGGCTATGGTGGCGATGTGCGAAATCTTATTATTGATAAGATTGGCACCGTCGATAACGGGCATGCCGGCGAAGACGAGCACGCTCAATGCGGTGGATGTTGTGAGAACGAGAAATGCAAAAATCTTTTTCATTGCTGTGTGCGGATGTAAACGGTTGTGGATTTTAAGAGGACGCCGTCGGGCGTGGTGGCCTCGGGGATTTGCACGGCGACGAGGCGCGATTCGGCGGCGCTGTCGTCGTCGCGTTTTTGCAGGTTTTGAATGATCCAGTATTGCTGCTTCACCGCTTGGTTCATCGCGCGGTCGTAACCGCGTTTCTCGGCGTCGGTGATGGCCTTCTTCACCTGCGTTTGCGCAACCTTCGAAATAACATAACCACCGGCGGCGCCAATGGCCGCGCCGCTGACATTGTGATCGGAAACCTCGTAACCGATGGCTCCGCCCGCGCCGGCAAGCGCAAGGTCGGTTGCCGAGCCACCGAGCGTGCCGCAACCGGAAAGAAACACTATTATCAGCAGGAACGGTGGAATGAGCATTATTGTTTTCATGATTTTTTGGGCGCTTGAATGTTTCGCACCGTGCCGCAAAGCGGCGGGTCGGTGACGGGTGTGAAGAAACAGATCGACGAAAACTTTTTCCCTTCCGGTTGTTGCTCCGGCATCGGATAATTTTGAATCGCCTCGCAGACGTTTTCGGGAAGCGAAATATCCCGCGCGATGTCGGCAATGTCGCTGCGATCGAATTGCCGCATGAGGAAAAACTGCTTGCTGTTTCCGATGACGACGGGGCGAATGCGCGTGTGTTTGAACCGACTGTATTGCTGCACAATCGACGCGGTCCAACATGAAAACTTGCGCAGCTGTGCGTAGGATTCCGCGACGACCTTTTCGCCGCCTGGCACGTCGAGGAAGCGGGCGAGTTCTTCGTAGAGGATGCGTTTTCTCTGCGCGCGTGGCAGTGAAATTATATGCTGTCGGGAAAAACCGTTTATCAAAAGACCGGCGGCGGTTTTCAACTCGATGGCCTGCTCCGGAATGTAGCCGAGTTCAAAATGCGCCACCACGCCCGTGAGTGAAATATTCGATTGGCCGTCGAAGAGGCGCCCATATTGGCCGTGCGCGCACCACGCGGCGAGAAGTGTTGCGATGTGGTCGATGGTTTCCTTTTTGTGCTCGGGAAAGCGCGAGAATTGCATCAACTCAACAAGGCTCGCGTGCTGCGGATAGTCGCCCGGTTCATACCAAGCGTGCGCCATCGCCATGACGGCGCGTTCGGTCTGCGGATTTTGCAGGAAGGCGGTGATGTCCGCCTCCGGGATTCTCGCTATGAATAGCTGCGCCTCGTCGTCGTTGCGAGCGATCAGGTCGCGCAGTTCGGTGTAGGATTCGAGGTCGGTCGTGCCGTGCGGCATTTTGTCGCGCTTCCATTTGTGCGCGGCGCACGCCATGCGTTGAATCTGCGGGATGAGCGCGCTGTGTCGCTTCGACCAATCCTCAAAACAATCCTGATAAAGCTGGCTGATATATTGCCCGAGAATTGCCTGGCGGATTTGCTGCGTTTCCTCGTCAGAGGCTTCGCCGATCATGCGCGAAACGAGCGCGACTGCGGTGGCGGTTTGCAGTTGGTTGAGAGGCAGTTTTCTCGTGTCGAGATAGTTGATCGTGAGATCGCCGTCGGGGTGCAGGATTATCGGACGCGCGCCCATCGCCTCCGTAAATTTTCCATAGGACAGTCCCTCCTCGATGATGACGGTGTAATCGTAGTAGGCGGCGGTTTGTTCAAGCAGGTCGCACATGTGGACGGACTTTCCCGCTCCCGTCGCGCCAAGTAGGACGGCGTGCTGCGGTGTCGGCGGGTTGCCGATGAACGTGCGCAGTCCGACAAGGTTGCCTTGTTGCGCGCCGTCGTAGATCGCCTCGGCCTCTGCGAGATGTCCCGTAAACGTCGAGGAAAACGGTAGCAAGTCGGCGAGGTAGGAATCCTCGGCGTAAAGGTTGCGATGACGGTAGGACGAATGTGTCCATCCGGGCCATGATGCGAAGAAAAGTTTTTTCGCGGTTGATGGCAGGGCGCATTCGTAATATTGCGCGCCGCTGAGATTGTTGATCGCGTTTTTGACGGCGGCGCATTTTGCGGAAAGCGCCTGCTCGGTTTGATCCCAAACGCGGATGATGTAGGTCGTTGAAAACGGGCGGATGAATCCGGTGGAGAGCGATTCGACCTTGCGCTCCTTTTTGCCGATGGCGACGAGGAGCGAATGGCGCTCGGTGGATTTGTATTCGCCACGCAAGCGCTCGATGGAGCGCTCCTCCTTTTCGACTTCGTTTTTGGTCGGAAGCGGTTCGAGGTTGACGGTGATTTGGTAGTCGAGAAACGGCAGCGCGGTGAGACGCAAAATGATGCCGGGATACGTGCGGCTCGGCCAGCGCTTGAACGTAAACACGGTGTGATACAGTCCGTCGAAATAGAAGCCGGCTGGTTGTTTTGCGATGTTCACGCCATCGGAACACCAGCAGTTTTCCTGGATGGTTTGCGCGAGGTTGAAGCGCGCGGCGAAGTCGATGTCGAAGGCGTCGGCGAGCGAGGGATTGAGAAATTTTGAATAATAGGTGAAGTGCGCGAGGTCATCCATCGGCGTGACGGTCGTGTCGCTGCCGAAAAGCGTGCGAAGGGAGCTGGTCAGTTCGTCGAAACGGGTGCGCAGTTGCGCGAGAAGTTTTGCATAGTAGGCGGCGAGATTGTCGCGCGTGGCGGTCGTCGGTGTGGTCGTGTCGATGCGGGTCGATACGAAAAGAACCAGTTGTTCACGCCGCAGATCGCGCGCGTGCATCCGCCGCCAGTAACGTTCAAATCGTTCGGTGCGCACGCGGCGTATGTGCGCGTTTGTGACGCGCTCGGTTTCGCGGTGATAGCGCGTCAGTTCCTGGCGGTAGTCGCAGTTGCACGTCCATTGAAGTTGCGCGCGCATTCCGTCGCCGAGCGCGGCAAGCAGGCTGCGGATTTTGTCCTGATAGGCGTTGAGCTGTGCGGTGGTGCCGCCGCGCAAATCGGGCGGCTGCAAAAGAAAACCCTTGCTGGCGACGCCGCCCTTTTCGAGCGAGCCGTAGAGGATCATTCCCTCTATGAAGTGTCCGTTAGGCGCGGTGGTTTTCATGGCGGGTCATGGGCGGAGGCTGACTGTGTGGCGCATAGCTCCAGCCCTCGCGGTTGAGCAGTTCGTCGAAGAAGTCGTCGGCGTAACCCTCGGGTTTGTTGCGGCGGAAAAAGATCACCCAAAGAAACGGACCGATGCAGACCGGCACGGTGAACGCGAGCGCAGTGAACGATCCGACGCCCAGCATCGCGTAGAGAACGAGGAACAGTCCAATGGCCGCGACGATGCCGATCACGATATAGAGAAAATCGTTTCCCTCGAAGCCCAGCGCGCGACCCTTGCTGTCGTTCGCGCTGTTGGTGTCGGTGATGCGCAATTCCGAACTCATAGCATCCGATGTTTGGTTACAGGTTTGCTGTTAGAATTGCGGCGTGAGCGCGCCACTGCTCATTCCGAATATATAGAAAAGCGCGGCCATGATCGCGGCGGCCCCGGCGATGATGATGCCGGAAACGATGCCCATCTTTCCGTCCGCGTCGCCCTTCTTGAGGCGGTCCGCGCCGCCCCAAATATTAATGACACCCCAGATGAACCCGACCATGAACAGAATACCGAGACCGTATTGGAAGCCGGTTTTCACCTGGGTGGGTATTTGCGCGAGGATGAACGGCGAAGCGATTTGCGCCGCGTGAGCGGAAGGCGTCGTTATGAGCGCGGCGGTTGCGATAACAATAAACGTGGGAAGTTTTTTCATGGCGGGATTTTGTTTTTGTCCGGCCCGCGTTGTGCGGAATCCGGTCAAAGTGTGCCGCCATGTTGCCTTATTTTTCTCCGCTTGAATTGGATGGTTGGCTCATTTTTGGGGACGAACAGCTCATTTTCAAAAAATCACCCGGCGAACACTGGCAATACCGGCGAAAGCACCGGTCGAGATGGCTCTGGTCGCTGAATCCGCAGTGAGCAGCCACCTCGGCAATTCGCAATCGTCCCTGCCGCAGCAGGGTTTGCGCACGGCGCATCCGCTCTCTGAAAACATAATCACGGCCGGCCATGCCCGTGCCGGATTTGAACAATCGCTTGAAATGCGACAGGCTCATGCACGCAACGTCCGCCAGTGTTTCGATTGAAATCCTCCCGTGAAGATTTTGCTCAATGTAATCGAGCACGCGATTCAAACGCTCCGCGTCCATCGTCGCGGGCGCGGTTTCGTTTTCACACAGTAACGCATCAAGAAAATGATACGAAAGCGCCGCGCCAAGGTGTTGAAAATAGCTCTCGGGAAATGTGGCGGTGGATTCAATAAGAAGGCCGATCAAATCCATGGCGCCCTTGTCACGCCGTGCAAGTTTCCACAGCGGGCGATATTCTATTCCTTCCAGCGGTCGCGGGCAAACGGACTGCCGCCATAGCGCTGCGTCGTCCTCCACGCGGAAGCGGAGCACTATCGCTGCTTTTTTCAATACGAGGGTGAAGCTCGTTTGTCTGGATACAAACACTGCGCAAGACCCGCGAATAGTGATGCATCCGGCGCTCCTGTCTTTTTCATCCCTCCGGTCGATTTGCGCATCAGTGTGTTTCTCCGGCATCAGGAT
This sequence comes from Ereboglobus sp. PH5-10, assembly GCF_029504735.1. Classification (GTDB taxonomy): domain Bacteria; phylum Verrucomicrobiota; class Verrucomicrobiia; order Opitutales; family Opitutaceae; genus Ereboglobus. Next base: position 58,107 of record NZ_JAQFIP010000005.1, read on the forward strand.
AATCCGGTGCCATTTGCCTGCATCTTCGACCAGACGTTGCGCGGGTGTCATCCGCTCCAAAACTCCGTTACATCCGTCATTTCGGTCGGCGCGGGGTGTCTTTTCGTGTGATGGGGCCGGGTGTGGCACAGGGGTTTCGGAATGCCGGCAGGGGCGCCGGATATTCCGCCCGTGTCTTTATAGAATTCCGCGCAAACCAACTTGAACGTATGCGCTATTTCGCGGAACGAATTGAACAATTCCCGTTGCTAACAGTGTTTTCAAACAATGGCCGGAGTTGCGCGTAGAGGGGTGCAAGGTCACGAATGCAATCCGTCGCGACGCGCGCGGTGTGTTGTCTGCTTTGCTGCCGCAAGAACCGGATCAATTTGCCGGCGAGCAAGACGTGCGCCGGTGGTTTTGGAAGGGACGGCTTGCCGTCACGCGCGTGGTGCTTCGGCTCGGTGGCGATGTCGAGTCGCGCATAAGCCTGCCGCAAACTGAGCCCCTGCAAGAGCGCGAGGTTGCCAGTGCCGCGAGCCAGACGCATGTAACGATGCGCCGTGCTCATCGAGCCCGTGAAAAAATGCTTCAGCCACGGCATCCATGCGCCGTGTCCCGCCGAGTGGCGCACGCGCTTTTTCTCCTCGTTGAGCAACCGGCCCGCGTGCCACGCGGCGGCAAGGGCCCCGTCAAGCGAATGACGGGACTCTGCCGCGAGGCGTTGCGCCTCGGCGTGCAAACGATTGATTTCCTTCGCTGCGGATGTCGCGGCAACGACGGCATTGGTGGGGGCATCCGGGGGTAATGTTGGCGGGGTCATGACTGCATCCCCGTGTTTTCGCGAAAGTCGTTCGCAAGTTTGTGGACGGCCTGCGGCGTGCATCCGGCGAGTTCGCCGATTTGTTCGAACGTGAGGCCGTCGATCAGGTCGGGGCGTATGCAATAGAGCGCCACGGTGGCGCGTAGTCCGCGACTTTCCAGTGTCGGCGCGTCGGACATCCAGAGTAGCAAATGCGTTATGACCTCCAGCCCAAGCGCGCGGCCCTCGGCGCGCGGATCCACGGAATCGGCGAAGAAGGCGTCGGTTTCGGGCGTGGCGGACGCGGTTTTATTGGCGGCGGGTTTGTTGTGTTTTGTATTCGTTTTCATGATACGTGGTTTGGTTCGCCGCGCATCATGCTCCCGTTTTCCGAATCAAAATAGCGGACGGCGGATAGTTTGATTTGTCCGCATTTATTATTATATTTTTGAACACAAAAAAGGCCGCGAATGCGGCCTCATGAAAATAATAACAGTGTGGCGAATATCATTTCACGCGCGTCAGGCGCGGGCTGGAACTTTTAATTTTGTGCGGATGTGCGCGGCGATTTCGGCGAGGTCATAATATACAAAATGGCCGACCTTGTGATAGGGGATGCGGCGCAGTTTCGTCCATTCGCGCAAAGTGCGGATGGACGGTTCGCGCCCGGCGGGAAAAATCCCGCTCAGGCGCAAGCCGGTGATGTCGGTCATCGTGTTGGTGATCGCGCAGGGCGCGGTGTGCGTTGTGGTCGTTTGCATTGGTGTGTGGGTGAGTGTTTCCATGCCCTTGTATTTCCATCAACGCGCCGGCGAATGCGGCTACTGTCAGGCCGTGACGGGCAGCGCGACGGCCTCGGGCGTGCTCGCGAGCGCGACGGCGACAGTGTTGTTGTTGGTCTCCGTGGCGTTGGCGGTTTTCGCGTTGGCCTCCGCTTTCGTCTGCGGTTTACCCCGGAGCCTGGGCATTATATTGAAGAACGCATCCGCCTCCTTCACGCTTTTGACGTTCAGATAATGGCGGCGGATAATGTGCTCGGAGTTGCCCGCCTGCAAAGCCGTGTCACCCATCGAGCGGAACTTCGCGATATGCATCGAGATGAACGTGTGGCGCATCACGTCGTGCGAGAGTCCGAATTGTTTGGCGATGGCGACGCGGGACCTCGGAAGCGATTTGTGGATGATGGGGAACTTGTCGAGCGGGTAGGCTTCGAGCCACGCGGCGAGGTTGGGCTGGATGTCGATGTTGCGTTTCATGTCCACCTTGGAGACCTCCGGCTCGATGTGGATGGTGTTCGTGTCAAGGCGCACGTCCTTGGCGGGCAGGCGGGAGATTTCGCCGTCCTGCACGCTTGGGCGAATGCCGGCGAACAGGCAGAGCGCGTAATAGGGCACGAGCGCGCCGTCGTGGATGCTTTCGACGTATGCCATCAGTTCGGCGGTCTTTTCCGCGGTGAACGTTGGCGCCGAGCCGCGGCTGTGTTCAAGTTTGTAACGGGCGATTTTGACCAGCGGATTTTTGGCGAGCCATTCCTTGGTGACGACGGCGAACCGGAAAAAGGTGAACAGGTGGCCGTAGCGCAAATTGACCGTTTTGCGCGCGGGGTGGACTTGTGGGCGCGCGAGATTGCCGCGATTGATATAGGTCTTGAGCAAGTCGGTGGTGAGGTCGGCCAGGTTCTGCGTCGGGAACCAGCGCTGAAGCTCGGCGAACTCACTTTCGATTGTTTTGAGCTGGCGTTTGCCGATGACGTTGTGCTTCTCGTCGTCGCGGCGGGTTTCGAGGTAGACCTTCACCGCGTCGGCGAGGCTGATTTGCGAGATTGGCTCCTTGTAATGTGCCAGGCCGTAGTCGGCGTAAAAGGCCAGTGTGCGCGGCTTGCCGGCGAATTTTTGAAAGAGAATTTCGGCCTCGCGCACCTGTGCCTCGGAAAGGCTGGTGGTGACGGGGCGCAGGCTCGACTGGGTCTGCATTATCTTGAGATCAAGCGCGCCGCGCTCGACGAAGGCGTCCTGCTTGTTCTTGAAGTTTTTGCGGACACGGAGGCCGTGGAGCCATCCGCTGACGCGCCACGAAGTGACGCCATTGCGATTCTTAAACGGTTTGACCGTGAAGTTTGAAGCGGTTTGAGTTTTCATCATTATGGTTGCCGCATCAACTGGCAACCTGACCGCAAACCGTGCTCTTTCCCTCTGAGAGCCGCTGGCATCCTGCCCGCAAGACGCCGCGCCGAAACCTGCGGGCAAGATGCCCGCGTTCCCAGGGCGCGTTTCTCAAAATGCGTTATGTGATTGCGCCGGATTAAAACAGAATCGTTTAATTGCGCCACAATGAGCCGGGAAGGCAAAATCACATCCGATGAAAAACGTCCGCTGGCAGGATCGCTTCTGCTGGCGCATCCGTCGTTGAACGACGGCATTTTCAGGCGCTCCGTGATTCTGCTCCCCGCGCACGATGAAAACGGCTCCATGGGCATCGTGCTCAATCACCCGCTGCGCAAACGCATGGCGGACATCAGCAACGACCTGGCGTTCAGCCCGCTGGCCGATGTGCCCGTTTACCAGGGCGGCCCGGTGGCGAGTGACAAGCTGCTAATCTGCGCATGGCGCATGCACCCGCAAGGGCTGGGATTTCAACTGATGTTCGGCATCGAGCCGGACAACGCGATCAAGCTCCGCGAGGAACAGGGCATGGAATTGCGCGCGTATTACGGTTACGCGGGCTGGTCGGCCGGACAACTGGAAGGCGAGTTGCGGCGCGACACTTGGGTTGTCACTCCGCTCCTGCCGCACCTGCTGGTCAACGAGGACGGCGGCGAATACGACGAGCGCATGTGGCGAAAAATCCTCGGCGACATGGGCGATGAATGGCGTCTCGCCGCCGGCGAGCCCGACGACCCCGCGTTGAATTGAACACGCGGGGGACGCCGCTTGCGCCGCCCCGCGCGAACGCAACATGTCCTCACTTGCCGGCTGCCACCAAGTGCGTCGAAAGAAACACGGCGATCTCGTTCATGAGTTCCTCATTGGAAAATCCGCGCAATCCATGACCCGCGTCCTGAACCCGCCGCAATACCGTTGGAACGCCGGCCGACTTCAAGGCGTCGTTGAGACGTTCGCTTTGCGAAATGGGCACGCGTGTGTCCTTCGTGCCATGGCAGATTAAAAAGGGCGCGGCTCCCTTGCCCGCATGCGTGACGGGGCTCGCGGCAACCGCCACATCCCGTTTTTCTGCCAGGCTGCCTCCGAGCAGTTTCACGCGAGTGTCGTAAGCAGGCTCCCACATTTCCTTCGCGGTGAAATCCGCGGGGCCATAAAAATCCACCACCGCTTGAACACGACTGGAGGTTTGCAGGTTTTCGCCAACGTCAAATTTCCGAACATCTCCGGTCACTCCGAGCAGGGCTGCGAGGTGCCCGCCCGCCGAGCTTCCCCACGCGGCAAAGCGATTGGGATCGAGATTATATTCCCCGGCACGGGAGCGCAGCCAGCGCACCGCCGCCTTGCAGTCCTCGATTTGGGCGGGAAAAGGCGCGGCCGATGTATAGCGATAATTGATGCTGGCGATTGCGTATCCCCGTTTCGCGAAATCCATCCGCAGGGGAAAGCATGATGTCTTGCTCCCCTTTTCCCAGCCGCCGCCGTGAATCCAAATGACCAGGGGAAACGGTTTTTTCGCGCCGGCGGTTTTCGGAACATAGAGATCGAGCGTCTGGTGTTCGCCGCCCCCGGTCACGTAAGGCATGTCTCGATAAGCGGTGACATCGGGCGGTGTCGCGCCAGCCTTTTGCGCGGACAAACCGGCGGGGGCGCATATTCCCGCGATCAATGCCGCGGCGATTACAGGGACGGCTCGTTTCGATTTCATGGGGATCGGGGTAATGCCGATGGTTTACGCGCCCGTGTTGCCGCGCGCCGCGACCCAGTCGATGATCATCCTGTCGTTGTCGCCCGCGCGCCAGACGAGGCTCAGGAATTCCTGCGGCAAAATATCGTGCTGCATGAAAAACCGGCGGTCGCCGCCGCAGCAATACATGAGCGATGAGGGCAGTTCGCCGCGCAGCTTCGCGCGCGCTTTCGGCATCAGGCGTGGCAGCCATTCAATTCCGTCAACGGCGTCGGTTTTCGCGGGCATCGAGTCCATGTCGAGCACGACCGTCGACGGCTTGCCACCCTGCGCGTTCAGGAAATAGTCGCGCCGCACGAGTTCGATGCCGAGCGCGATGTCGTAGCCGGGCTGCCCGTCGTAGTTGTTATGATCCTCCGCGTAGTCATACATGTTTTGCGCCGTGAGTCCGTTGGCGGAAAGGAACGCAAGCTCGTCGCCGGAAAAAAACGCATCCGTTCCGCGCCGGCCCTCCGCGTAGAGCGAAACCGCCTTGTCGTAAATCGCGCGAAATTGTTTGGAGAAGTCGTAGTGTTTCATGGGAGTCTGGATAAATTGTTTTCCAAAAAATAAAAGACAAACCAAACGATGCCTCCCTTGTTTTGGATTTTGCCACGGGCGCCGGGTTTGTCAGCCGGCCCGAGACTGATGTGTTGCGGATTTTCGATTCGCGTTTTCAGATTTTGAAAATGCCGCCGCTCCCCACAATCGTCCACCTCGATGCCGATGCGTTTTTCGTGTCGGTAGAGCAGGCGCTTGACCCGACGCTCAAGGGAAAAAAAGTCGCGGTCGGCGGGCGCGAGCGCGGCATCATTTCATCGGCAAGCTACGAGGCGCGGGCATGCGGCGTCTACACGCCGATGCCAACGGCGCGCGCGCTAAAGGTCTGCCCCGATTTGATTCTTGTGCGCGGCTGCGGCAGATACGGCGAGTTCTCGCGGCGGCTTTTTGACCTGTGCGAGGAACTCACGCCGCTGGTCGAGCGCCGCTCAATCGACGAGGGTTACATTGACCTGACTCCGTGCGGTTTCAAAACGCGGGAGGCCGTCGTCGCGGCGGTGCGTGGATTGCAAAAAAAAATCACCGACACGATTGATGTGCCGGTGTCGTTCGGCCTGGCGACAAACAAGCTCGTCTCGGCCCTTGCGAGCAAACTTTACAAACCGCGCGGTTTCATCGTCGTGGACCCGGGCGACGAGGCGGCGTTTGTCGCGCCGCTCGCCATCGGCAAGCTGCCGGGCATCGGCCCGAAGACGGAAAAGGCGCTCAAGGAGCAGGGCATCGCGCGCGTATCCGACGTGCTGGCCCTGCCGGAGGGACGGTTGCAGGCGATCTTCGGCGACGGATGGCGCGACATGCTCGCGACGTGCCGCGGCGAGGACGACAGTCCGGTCGTCACGGAATTCGAGGACGCGAAATCCTACTCCCAGCAAGAAACCTTCGCGCGCGACATCGGAGATTTTGCCGAGATCGAACGCGTCGCCAAGGGAATGATCGACGCGCTCATGCGCGAGATTCGCGCCGACGGCAAACGCATGCGCACAATCACCGTGAAGGTGCGCTATCCGAATTTCGAGCAGGCCTCGGCGGGCCACTCGCTGCCGCAATCGACCAACCTGGAGCAACCGTTTTACCCGTGGGTCGCGCCGCTGTTGAAACAGGCGTGGCAGAAACGCCGCGCGCCCTTGCGCCTGGTGAGCGTGAAGCTGTCCGGCGTGGACAACGGCCCCGAGCAGATGGATTTGTTCGGGGCGCAAACCGACGAAAAACGCCAGCGCCTCGCCGGAGTCGTCGACGCGCTCAACGCCGCCACGCGCCGCCACGGCACACCGGCCGTGATTCACGGCAGCCAGCTGAAAAACCGTGACCGCGGGCTTCGCGACGCCGCTTCCGCGCGGCGCTCCCCTCATCAAAACAGCCCCGTAATCCAATCCCACAACTGGTTCATCACAACGGCCATCGTCGCGCCGAGAAACACAAGATAAAACACGCCCGCCACGAGCACCGCGTGCCCCAGCATGACAAACACGCCGTCGCGCCCGATGAGTCCGCTCGCCACAAACATGATCGCCCACGCCGGAAATGTGTTCGAAAACGGCACCGGCAGCGGCAGCAACAAATACACGCCCGAGAGCAACAACCCGAACACATGAAGCCGCTCGCGCGCCGGCGTGGCAAGGATCACCGCGGCGCGCCCCGGATGCAGCCAGCGCTCGATGCCCTTTGATATCCGCGCCGAAAAACGCACGAGCTTGTCGTGCACCGACGGCGCGAAACGGGCGTTGAGAACTTTTTCCGAAAACCGCGGCTCTCGCCCGCGCAGGAGCGAAATCGCGACCACCACAATCGCGAACCCAAATGGCGCTGACATGGGGATCGGATTGGGAACGGTGAAAAGCAGCGCGAGCAAAATGATGAGAAGCAGCGGCGCATGCGCTCCAAGCACGCCGACCATGTCTCGAAACAACATCGGCCTGCCCGCAAACACATTGTGCAGGTAGGCCAGTTGCGCGGACAACTTGGCGTCCTTCGGAAACGGCGGATGCGGCGCAGCCTGCGGTTGTTCTGCGGATGCCTCGCTCATGCCGTGGCCATCGAATGCGCGCCAAAAAAAAACGCGCGCGCCTGTTGTGCGAGGTGTGTTTTCACGCGTTGCCGCGCGCGACACGCCAGATTGCAAGGCAGCGGTCGAGCAAGGCCGCCAGTTCGCCCAATGGCACCATGTTGGGACCGTCGCTGATCGCCTCGTCGGGATTCGGATGCGTTTCGAGGAACAGTCCGTCCGCGCCGGCGGCGAGCGCCGAGAGCGCAAGCGGCCGCACAAACTCGCGCTGCCCCCCGCTTTTGCCCCCGCCGGCGCCGGGCAGCTGCACGCTGTGCGTGGCGTCAAAAATCGCGGGCAGCCCGTTGGCCTTCATGATCGCAAACGAGCGCATGTCCACGACGAGGTTTTGATAACCGAATGTCGTGCCGCGCTCCGTCTGCCAGATTTCGCGCCCGGGATGTTGCGCGCTTTTTTCGCCGCGCAGCTTTGCAACCACATGAGCCATTTCCTGCGGCGAAAGAAACTGACCCTTCTTCACATTCACCACGCGTCCCGTTTCGGCGGCGGCTGCGAGCAAGTCGGTCTGGCGGCAGAGAAACGCCGGTATCTGCAACACGTCGCACACCTCCGCCACGGGCCGCGCCTGTTCGCGCTCGTGGATGTCGGTGAGCACGGGAAAACCGTATTCGCGTTTGATGAGCGCGAGCAAACGCAACCCCTCGTCCATGCCGGTGCCTCGCGGACCGGAAATCGACGTGCGGTTGGCCTTGTCGAACGACCCCTTGAACACGATCCGCAAATCGGGCCGCGTCTTTTGCATGCGGGCCAACTCCTCCGCGACCGCGCGGCAAACGCCCTCGCTCTCAAGCGAGCACGGTCCGGCAATGAGCAATAGTTTTTCAGGATCAAAAATCATGACCACAAACCTCGGAGCAACTTGGGAAAAAACGCAAGAGCCGAGCCGCGGCGGTCGCGCGGATGCGCCGTTTCGAGCGTTGGCGACAATCCGCCAACCACCCCGCCCTTCGCACCACTTCGCGGAAAAGCGCGCTACCAGCCGGCGCGCAGCAAGTCGTCAATGTTGTCCGACTCGGCGGTGATGTCCGTGAACAACCATGTCGAAAGGTAACGCTCGCTGCACGAGGGCACGATCACGACGATCAGTTTGCCTTTATTTTCAGGGCGTTTCGCGACTTCCAGCGCCGCCCAAATCGCCGCTCCCGATGAAATGCCCACGGGGATGCCATCGGTGGTGTTCACCTCCTTCGAGATGGGCGCGGAATCGGTGTCCTTCACGCGAATGATTTCGTCGTAGACTTTTGTGTTGAGCACCGAAGGCACAAACCCCGCGCCCAAACCTTGCAGCTTGTGCGGGCCGGGCTGGCCGCCGGACAAAACAGGCGACGCATCCGGCTCGACCGCGATTATCTTCACGCCGGGTTTGCGCGACTTGAGCGTCTCGCCGATGCCGGTGATCGTGCCGCCGGTGCCGATGCCCGCCACGACAATATCGACCGCGCCATCCGTGTCGCGCCAGATTTCCGCCGCGGTCGTTTTGCGATGAATTTCCGGATTCGATGGATTGGAAAATTGCTGGAGAATCACGCTGTTTGGAATCTTCGACGCGAGCTCCTCTGCCTTTGCAATCGCGCCCTTCATTCCCTTCGGCCCCTCGGTGAGCACCACGCGCGCGCCAAGCACTTTCAACAGCTTGCGGCGTTCGAGCGACATTGTCTCGGGCATCGTGAGAATGAGCTTCAGGCCCTTGGCGGCGGCGACAAACGCGAGCGCGATGCCGGTGTTGCCCGAGGTCGGCTCGATGAGCACGCTGTCCTTGTTGATGCGTCCGCTCTTGAGCGCGTCGTCGATCATCGCAAACCCGATGCGATCCTTGACGCTGGCAAGCGGATTAAAAAATTCGAGCTTGAGCACGATGTCCGCAAGCGCGCCATGCGCCGCCGCCGTCCGGTTGAGGCGGACGAGCGGAGTGTTTCCAATGGTCTCGGTGATATCGTTGTGTATTTTTTTTGCCATGAGTATGTTTTCCAGAACAGCCGATCAGCCTACACTCAAAACGTGATTTGCGCGCGCGTCAGGATCACTTTTTCCCCTTTTTTAAGAACGGTGCCGGTGGGCGCGGCGAGGCCGCTGCCCTTGGGATCGGTCTGGTTGTAATCGACCGAAAAGCGCACGGTCCTTGTCATATACCAATTAAGCCCCACGCCCCACGACGACGCCTCCGTGGCGCTTTCCGCGGGGTTGGCGAGAATCGGAAAAACATCGTTGTCGACGTCGATGTGATCATAGCGCGCAACCAGCTCGAACGCGCCCCATGTGCCGCGATCCACGCTGAACGGACGCGCGGGAGTGACGCCGTCGTAGCCGGCATTTTCCCCCGTGAGCACCCAGCCCGACGTGACCTGCCAGGCCTTGTTTGTGATTCGCATGGCGTCCTGCCCGGCGCCGGGACGGATGTGCGTCGTGGATGTCACATACTCAGCGAGAAGCCCGAACGGGCCGTAATAATAATACGCCTGCGGCGAAACGCGCCAAATTTCGCCGGTGTGCGTTGGAAGCGACGTGTCGTAATTGCCCGCCCCGTTGTCCGACGCATACATGAAAAGCGTCTGCAGCCCGCTGGTGCGGTATCCGGCGGTGAGGCCCTGCCTGGTATTCTGCCGCCCGTGGCTGCCCGCGATGCCAATGCCGAGCCCCGCAAGCGGCGAGTCTTTTAACGATTTAAACGGATGCGCAAAAATCCGCGCGTAGACATCCTTGTCGTCATCGGAATCCGTGTTGTCCTGATTGCTGCGCCCGTCGCCAACTCCATTAAATACGCCCACTTGATAATCAAGCGCGCCGCCAAAAAAACTGCCGCCGAGCTGCACGCCGATGTCGCGGCTCGGCGCGATCTGCGCGATAAACGACGGCTCGGTGAGCGCAGCCCACGAGTCGGACTGCAACCGTGCGAGGCCGAAAGGCGCCTTGAATTTACCGATCTTCAATTGCGCGGCGCGGGCGAAATCCACACTCACGTTCGCATCCATCAAAGTGAAAGTGCTGCCGCCGTATTCCGGGACGAACTGGAACCGGAAAATATTGGAAAACTGCCCCTCGAGCATGACACGCGCGCGCCGCAGCACAAAACTGTCGCGCCCCTTCGCGCCGCCGTCGCCATACCAGCGCGAATCGGCCTGCATGAGCCCGCGCAAACGCAGGCGATTGGAATCGTCCGCCGACGCCAGCGTGAACCCCTTGTCGTCCACAATGACCTTCGCCTTTGCCGCGGACTCGGCGGCGGGTTGTGCGGGAGCTGCTTGCGAAGCCGCGGCCGGTTGCGCGGCGACTTGTTGCGGTGCCGCAGCCTCCCCCTTGCGCAATGCCTGCTCGCGCTCTAGCACCTGCAACTTTTGGTCGAGCGCGTTGATCATCGCCCGCAGTTGCTTGATTTCCTCGTCGCGCGAATCCGCGAACGCTTGCGAAGGCCCAAAAACGGCAACTGCAAAAAATGCGAGCGCCAACGCGCACGGCATGCCAAAAACCGATTGTTTTCTGAGGGAGGTAATCATTTTCGTGATAAAACGAACTTAGTTTGATGGGGAATGGTAACGATGTCACAACACCACCCGCAAGCCATCGTGCGCGGGGGCGACGTTTTTCGGCAACTGCGATATCAGCTCCTCGTGACCGACCAGATGCGTAAGATGCGTCAGGTAGGTTTGCGGCGCGCCGATTTGCCGCGCCACGGCGACGGCCTCGGCGGTCGTCATGTGCGAGGGATGCGGACACGGACGCAACCCGTCCAGCACCACCACGCCGGCGCCGCGCGCCAGTTCAATCGCCGCCGCCGGCACCTCCTTGCAATCCGTGTAATAAACAAACTTCCGTCCGCTGCTGCGCTCCGTAAAAACCAGGCCGAGCGTGTTCAGCGCGCCATGGGGCAGCGGCACGCTTTCGATCACTCCTTGAGGCAATTCCATCCTCGCGGGCATTTCCCTTAAATCGAAGGCGGCATAACCAACGGCGGCGGGACGGTCGCCGATCGCATAGGGGAAAATGCTGCGTATCCGCGCCATCCCGTCCTCGCGCGTCGTGTAAACCGGCAGCGCCGTGCCGCCGCGCAAATCACAAAACCTCCGCAAATCATCCATGCCGGCGATGTGGTCGGCGTGGCCGTGCGTAAGGATGAAAAAATCCATCCGGTTGATATTTTCCCTCAGGCACTGCACGCGAAATTCCGGCGACGCGTCCACCTGCACATGCAGCCCGTCCATGACCACATGAATGCTTGAGCGCGCGCGCCGGTCTCGCGGATCGTCCGACGCGCAAACCTTGCAATCGCACGCGATCATCGGAACCCCCTGCGAGGTGCCTGTGCCTAGAAAAATGACTTCCATTCGCTCAACGCAGTTCGCCAACCCGAAAACAGTCAAGCCTCCGCGCGGCGCCCTGCCCCAAAAAGAATCACGTCACTTTATATTTCAGCAACAGCGTGTCGGACGAAAGCCGCTCGCAATCCAGCAAGGCCAGCTTCACATCCACCGCCTGCGTTGTCAGAGGCACGCCCGCGCCAAAAATTCGCGGCTCCACGGTCAGCCAAACTTCGTCGACCACGCCCGCGGCCAAAAACGCGCCGTAGATTTGTCCGCCTCCGAGCAGCGCGCATCGCGTCTTTCCCCGCGCTTTCAGCCCCGCGATGATTTTTTCCGGCGACTCGCGGGAAAACTCCAGCACGCCTGAAACGCTCTCCCGCGGGTCTGTCGCGCCCGACCGCCGGGTCATGATTATTTGCAGGCGGCCGTCGTCCTTGCGCCCGCGTATTGCCTTTTCGGACACACGAAAGGTCTCCCCGCCCATCACGCTGCAATCAAACCCGCGCAACACCTCGCGAAAATACCGCCGATCCGCCGACGAGGCAAACGTCGCCCCTTTCACATCATGAAAAGTGATGCGCCCGTCCAGCGACTGCGCCGCGATTAAAATGACCCTCAAAGACATGCCCGCAACGCTGCCGCCTCGCGCGCTTTTGCACAAGCGCGCGTTTTCGGAGCCCGCTTTTCGCCGCCAAAAACACTTTTACCTCCCCTCTTGTTTTCCACCGCGTTTTTTCCCAACATGTGCGCAATCATGTTTCAACCGACCAAACTCATCCGCGCCGGACTCCTGCTCGCGGCCGCCATTTTTGCGATCAATTTCGCGCCCGCGCAAAGCCTCAACGTCGAAGTCGCCAACATGCGCCAGGAACTCATCCGCCTCCGCGAGCAGGTCGGCGAACTCCAGCTCGAAGTCGAGTCGCTCCGGCGCGAAGTCAGCGAAACGCGCGCCTCGGCCGCCGCCGGCAAACAAAGCTACGCCACCGTCAACCAGCTCCACGACGCCATCGCCGAGATCAACCGCCTTATCAAGGACTCCGGCGTCGCGACCAAGGCCGACACACTCCGCACCGTCAGCTCGCAAATGGACAAGCTCGTTAAGCAAACCAACGACGCGCTCAACACCATGGCCAAAAACATCAACAGCGGGCGGCGCGGCGGCAACACCGCATCCGCCACCGTGCCCACCTTCTCCGACAACTATCCCAAGGACGGCATCAGCTACACCGTCCAGCCCGGCGACAACCTGAGCGTCATCGCAAGAAAAACCGGCGCCAAGACCGGCGACATCATCAACGCAAACCGCATCGCCGACCCCACCAAACTCATGCCCGGCCAGAAGCTTTTCATTCCCGGCGCCAAGGAACCCGCCCCGCCCTCCCCCGTCGCCCCCGCGGCCAACTAAAACACATTTCGCAACCCAACTCACTTTAACATGGCAGCATCAAAATCACGTTTAGGCCGCGGACTCGGCGGACTCATTGCCAAGGCCGCCCCGAAAAATCCGCCCGCCACAACCGCGGCCGCAAAAACCTCCGCGCCGGCAACCGCCGCGCCCGCCGCGCAACACCAAGGCATTCCCGGCTTCATCGAAATCGCCGTCAGCAGCGTCGTCCCCAGCCCCACGCAAGCCCGCCAGGACATCACGCCAAACGAATTGCAGGAACTCGCCGACAGCATCCGCGCCGAGGGGCTCCTCCAGCCAATCGTCGTGCGCAAGCAAGGCGACAAATACCAGCTCATCGCCGGCGAGCGCCGCTGGCGCGCGTTCCAGGTTCTCAAGCTCAAAACCATTCCCGCGCGACTCACCACCGCGAGCGACACCTCCGCCGCCGTCCTCGGCCTCATCGAAAACCTCCAGCGCGAGGGCCTCAACCCGATCGACGAGGCGCAAGGTTACGCCAGCCTCATTCGCGACTTCAAACTCACCGCGGAAATCGTGGCCGACCGCGTCGGCAAAAAACGCCCCACAATCGCAAACGCGCTCCGGCTCCTCCAACTCGACGCCGAGCTGCAGGGCTATGTCGCCACCAACCGCCTCAGCGTCGGACACGCCAAGGTGCTGCTCGGCGTTGACGACGCCGCGCAACGCTCCCTGCTCGCCCGCCGCGTCATCGCGGAGGCGCTCAACGTCCGCGACACCGAGCTGCTCGTCCAAAAACACAAGCACGCCGCCGCCGCGACCGGCAAGGGCTCGGCCGCCGCCAAAAACAAAACCGCGCCCGCCGACGCCGCCACCGTCGCCACCATCGAGCGCAAGCTCACCTCGCATTTCGGCTCGCGCGTCGCCGTCCACCACACAGCCAAAAAAGGAAAAATCGTGATCGAATACGCCGGCAACAGCGACCTCCAGCGCATCCTCGAAAAACTCGGCGTGGAAGCCTGAAAATTAAGAATTAAGATTTGTGAATTAAGAAATTCAAACCCACGCATTCCGACACGCTCCACAGCTGCGGCGCGCAATGACGCACCCTGATCTCACTTCTTAATTCCTAACTCTTAATTTTTAATTTTATTCCATGCCTGACGCGCCCGACACACTTCTCGAAGCCACGCAGGCATACGGCGCCAAGGTGTTCAAACTGCGCCTGCCCTTTGTCGGCGAACTGCGCAAGTATTCGCTCGCCAAGTTCAAGCGCGACCTGATCGCGGGCGCCACGCTCACGCTTGTTTCAATCCCGCAGGCAATCGGTTTCGCGCTCATACTCGGACTGCCGCCCGGCCCCGTCATCACCTCCGTTGTCATCGGCGGTTTCGTCGGCTCGCTTTTTTTCACGTCACGCTACCACGTTTTCGGCCCCACGAGTTCGATCAGCCTTATCACCGCCGCGACCATCACGACCGTCATCGCCGCGAATCCGGGGCTGGAACTTTCCGCCATCCAGCTCGCCGTGCTGATGGCGTTCATGATCGGTGTGATTCAGTTTCTTGCGGGGCTGTTCCAGTTTGGCGAGGTCACTCGATTCATTTCGCTCGCCGTCGTCGTCGCCTATGGCACCGGCATCGGCCTGCTCCTCATGTCGAGCCAGCTGCATCATCTCTTCGGACTTCCCTCGGCGCGGGGCGGCACCTTCGGCGCCAACATTTGGGGCGTGGCCAAGGGCATCGCCCAAGGGCATGCGTCTTGGATTCCGCTCGCCGTGGGACTCGCCACATGGCTCGTCTTTGAAATCCTGAGCCGATTGAAACCCAAATGGCCCGAGGCGCTGTTTGGCCTCGTGATAATGGGCTTCGCCGGCTGGATATTCTCGCGCGCCATGAGCATCGTGCCCTTCGCCCTCATCAGCGGCGAGGGCGCGCTCGCCGCGCAACTCCCCGCCTTTGCCGGGCTGCATATTTCCGCGGCGGAGGTTTCCGTCATGCCATCGCTCTTCGGCACCTGCGTCGCCATCGCGATCCTCGGCATGCTCGAGGCCACGTCGATCACCAAGAACCTCGCGGCCAAAAGCGGCCAGTCCGTCGAGCCGCGACAGGAACTCGCCGGCATGGGCGCGGCCAACATCGCCTGCGCGCTCTTCAGCGGGGTGCCGGGCTCGTCGTCGTTCGCCCGATCCGCAACCAACTACCAGAGCGGCGCGGCCACGCAGCTGGCCTCCATGTTCAGCAGCGTCATTGTGATCGTCATCGTGCTCTTCATCACGCCCGCGTTCGGATACATCCCCGTCGCCGCGCTTGCCGCGCACCTCATTCGCGTCGGCCTCAAAATGATCAATCCCTCGCAAATCCGCATTGCGTTTCGCTCCACCCGCGCCGACGCGATCGTGTTCGCGCTCACGCTCCTTTCCTGCCTCTTCCTCCAACTCGACACGGCAATCTACATCGGCATCGGCGTTTCGCTCGCGCTCTTCCTTCGCAAGGCCAGCGCCCCCTCGCTCGTCGAATACACCTTCACCGAGGAGGGCGCGCTCACCCAGCTCGAGGAGGGCGAAAAACGGCGCAACGACGCCATCTCCATCGTGCACGTCGAGGGCGAGCTCTTCTTCGGCGCCGCCGACCTCTTTCAGGAGCAAGTGCGCCTCATGTCCGCCGACAGCAACATCCGCGTCGTCATCCTGCGCATGAAAAACGCGCGCCACCTCGACGCCACCTCGGTCATGTCGCTCCTCCAGCTCCACGAGTATCTGCAAAAAACGCACCGCCACCTCATCGTCAGCGGCATCAACCCCGACGTGGAGGACGTCCTGGTTTCGAGCGGCGCAATCAAGGAAATCGGCCGTGAAAACGTCTTTCCCGCCGAGGCCAACCTCACCGCCAGCACCAAGAAGGCGCTTCTGCGCGCCTCGCACCTCCTGCAAACCACCTCCCCCGACCTGCGTCTCTTCTACGACAAGCGCCGCGAGCAACTCAAGGCCGCCGGCACGCCCAACGCCCCCGCAAACGGCTCTTCGCCGACAAGCGATTATTCGATTTAAAATCGCCTCAGCGGTTGTTCCACGGCATCCGCGCGAGCAGAATGCCCATCCCGCACACGTCGGTGACTCCCGCAAAAATCAACCCCGCGCCAACAAACACCGGCAGCGCAAACCATGCCGGATTGACAAAATACCCTAGCACCGCGCCGATGAACACCATCGCGCCCGCGACAATCCGCGCCTGCCGCTCCAGCGAAATCGCCCTGCGCCCGCAAACGAGCGGCAATCCGGCCGACTCCCAAGCCGCCACGCCTCCGTCGAGGACGCAGGTCGCCTCGAATCCGTTCGCCGCCAGTTTTTCAGCCGCCTTCCGCGCCCGTCCCCCCGAGCGGCAAATCAACACGCACGTATCCTTGCCCTCGGCAAGTCTCGCGATGATTTCGGCATCCAGCGAGGAGAGCGGACTCAGGATTGAGCCCTCGATATGCGCCTCATCAAATTCAGCTGGCGTGCGCACATCGAGAAGAAGCGATGTTGTCAGTTGGACGTCATTCGGCGCGACGGCCCGCGTGCCGGATGTGCTTGACGCCGAATTGGCGAAGAAAGCTTTCATGGGCGGCAGGGTGAAATTTAGTTGCGAAGTGTTCAACCAAACCGATGCAAACAAATTATAAAAAACTCAAAGCGCCCACCAAATGACGATGTTTCGAAATCACATCACCCGTATCAAAATCATATACAACGCGGTGCCGGTGAATATGCTGATGAGCGGATTGCGTTTCCAGAAATGCAGCGCGGCGGTCACGACCACACCCACGACCACTGGGATCGCGCGCGCGATGTCATGCCATTCGACATCCTTCAGGCAATACGCGACGAGAATCACCATTGTCATCGGCGGAATGTAGCGTTGCAAATACGCGATTCCGGGAGAGGGCGGCCGGTTTCGGAAAAATAGAAACGGCACGAGCCGCGTGAAGAGCGTCACCCCGGCGGCCACAAAGGTCGCAATAATGACTTGGGTCATGTTCAGCATGGCTCAACCCGCTTTCTGAAAATCATGATGCCCGCAACCGCCAGCACGAACGCGAGGATAAGCATGTGCCGCGGCCCGGCGATGAGGATCGCGGCAACCGCGCACACGGCGGCGATTAGAAACGGCAGTTTGTTGGCGCAATGTTTCCATTGCTCGACGAGCAACACCGTGAACAACGAGGTGAGCGCAAAATCGACGCCCTCAAAATCAAACGGAATCGCCGCGCCGATGAAGTAGCCCGCCAGCCCGCCGAGAATCCAATAGAGCTGGTCGAGGAGCGTGATGTAGAAATACGTCTTTGGCCGGTCGAGCGACGCGGGCACGTTGACGGTGCTGAGCAATCCGAAAGTTTCGTCCGTGAGCCCGAAAATCAAGTAGGGCGTGTAGGGTTTGGCGCCCTTGAATTTTTCAAGCAGCGAAAACCCGTAAACCATGTGGCGCGAATTGATGAGAAACATGGCGATGGCGATATCGAGATAGCCGGCGCCGGCGGCGAACATGCCGGCGATGGCGTATTGCGCCGCGCCCGCGTAGATCAACACGCTTGTGAGCAGCACGACATACCACGGATACCCGCAATTGTGCACAATCAACCCGAACGCGCAGCCAATCGTGGAATAGCCGAGCAGGATCGGAATGGTGGTTTTTGCGGCAAAGGATTTTTCGGACATTGAGTGAAAACATCCATGTCCTCCAAATCGCGGCGAAAATTCAAACATCAAAATTATTCCGCATCAAAACTCGGAACCGCGAAGCCCGCATGCCGCGATTTTCGATTCTTCAAATATTGCACGTCGCGTTCGCCGTGATGCGCGTGAAAATTTACACATTTTTTCGGTTCGTGACATCCGCGAATGCAGTTTGCCGACGGGCTGAAAACTCCGCTTGTTTTCTTCAAACAAAAAAGCAACTTTTCATGCCGCTTCCCGTCTTGCCGCTATTCGCATTTTTCACACGCATGAATATGCGATCTCATTTTGCGTAATTTATTCCAATGTCCCTTAATCGTTATCTCACTCGTTACAAAGCAGTTATATTTAGCGTCGCGGTCGCCGTGATGTTTACCCTCGCCGGGTGCGGCGGGAAAACCAAACAGGAGGGGGCGACAAAATCGGGAGCCAAGGGAGGCGGCCAAACCCGGGTGCAACCCGTCGAGGTCGCAAAAATCCAACGGCGCGATCTTGTCGAAACGCTCAATCTCGTCGGCTCGCTCGCGGCCAATGAAACCGCGCAAATCCGCGCCGAGATCGCCGGCCAGATCCGCGAGGTGCTTTTCGACGAGGGCCAGTTTGTGAAACAGGGACAGTTGCTCGTGAGGGTGGACGACGCCGAACTGCGCGCCCAGCTCGCCCAGTCCGAGGCCAAGCGCGCCCTCGCCTCGCAAAACCTCAAGCGCATCCAGAGCCTCGTCGCCCAGCAACTCATCTCCGAGGCCGACGCCGACCAGGCCCGCTCCGACTTTGACGCCGCAACCGCCGAGGCCGAATACCTGCGCGTGCGCGTCAGCAAAATGGAAATCAAGGCGCCCTTCGACGGCATCGCCGGCGCGCGCACCGTTTCACCGGGCGATTACGTGACCGCGTCGGTCACCGCCACGGCAATCACCACAATCGACGACTTGAGCCGTCTGAAAATCGAGTTTCAAGTGCCCGAGCGCTACAGCTTGCGCGTAAAACCCGGCACTAAATTCCGCGTGCGCGCCCGCACGACCGAGGGCGAGGCGCAGGCGGATGGCGAGGTGTATTTCGCATCGGCCATCATCGACCGCACCACGCGCTCCACGCAGGTCAAGGGCTACCTCGACCAGATAATCGAGGGGCTCCGCCCGGGCATGTTCGTCAACATCGAGCTCGAGCTTTCCACGCACAAAAACGTGCTCGTCGTGCCCGAGGGCGCCATCCTCGTCACCGCCTCCACAGGCCCGCAAATCGTCGTCGTGCGCGAGCGCGGCGGGGAATACTTCGCCGACTTCGTGCCCGTCGAGATCGGCCTGCGCACCCGCGGCCTCGTTGAGATCAACATAATCAAGGAGGGCAACAACAAGGCGCCCGTCGATGAGAGCTCCCGCGTCGTCGCCTCGGGCGTGGGCGCGTTGATTCTTTATCAGGACGGCAGGCTCGATCCCCGTCCGCTGCGCAAGGAATTCACGCTCGGAGGGGACGAACTGTGATCATTTCCGACACATCCATCAAGCGCCCGGTCGTCAGCCTGGTCGCCTCAATTTTTGTCGTGCTGCTCGGCGTGCTCAGCTTCGTGAGCCTGCCCGTGCGCGAATACCCGATGACCGACACCGCCGTCATCTCGGTGCGCACAAGCTACCGCGGCGCGTCCGCCGAGGTCGTCGAGACCAAGATCACCGAGCCCATCGAAAAGGAGCTGGCGAGCATCGACGGCATCCGAAACATCCAGTCCACCTCGCAGGAGGAAAGCTCGCGAATCACCATCGAGTTCAACCTGGACCGCAACATCGACGAGGCCGCCAACGACGTGCGCGACCGCATGAGCCGCGCGCGCCGCCGCCTGCCCGACGACATCGACGAGCCGGTCATCACCAAGGCCGACCCCGACGCCACGCCCGTCATCACGCTCTCCTTCAACTCCGACCGCTATTCGCGCCTCGAGCTCGTCGAGCTCGTCGAGCAGCTCGCCATCCAGCGCATCCAGACCGTGCCCGGCGTCGGCTCCGTGACCGTGCGCGGCCCGCGTTTCGCGATGCGCATGTGGATTGATTCCGACCGGCTCGCCGCCTACGAGCTCACCGTCGCCGATGTGGAGGCGGCGCTGCGCGCGCAAAACGTCGAGGTGCCCAGCGGGCGCATCGAGTCGAGCGCGCGCGAGTTCCCCCTGCGCATGGAGGGGCGCATGCAGGAGGTCGTGGATTTTGAGAACCTCGTCCTCGTCACGCGCGGCGATTACCAGGTCAAGTTTTCCGACATCGGCCGCGTCGAGCTCGGCCCCGAGGACTACCGCTCCGAGACTTATTTCAAGGGGCACCTGACCGTGAGCGTCGCCGTCGTGCGCCAGCCCAACGCCAATCTGCTCGACGTCGTCAACGGCGTGAAGGCCGTGATCCCCGCCGTGCGCACCGACCTGCCGCCCGGCGTGAACGTGCAGGTGGCGTTCGACAACTCCACCTTCGTCGAGCGCTCCGTGAAGGAGGTTTACAAGACGATCCTAGAGGCCTCCGCGCTCGTCATCCTGATCATCTTCCTCTTCCTGCGAAACTGGCGCGCCACGCTCGTGCCGCTCGTCGCGATTCCCGTCTCGATCATCGGCACGTTCACCGTGATGTCCATCCTCGGCTTCTCGATCAACATCCTCACGCTGCTCGCGCTCGTGCTGGCGGTCGGCCTCGTGGTGGACGACGCCATCGTGGTGCTCGAAAATATTTACCGGCGCATGGAGCACGGGGAGAACGCGATCCACGCGGCGATTTTCGGCACGCGCCAGGTGGCGTTCGCCGTCATCGCCACCACGCTCACGCTCGCCGCGGTGTTCCTGCCCGTCGCGTTCCAGTCAGGCCAGACGGGGCGTTTGTTTTACGAGTTCGGCATCACGCTCGCCGTCGCCGTGCTCGTGTCGGCGTTCGTCGCGCTCACGCTCACGCCCATGCTTTGCTCGCGGGTGCTGCACCCCGTGAAAGTCGTCAACGGCGTCAAGAAACACGGCTGGCTCTACGACAAAACCGAGCCGTTCTTCGTCTGGTTCAACAAATGCTACGAACGGCTCCTGCGCGTTGCCACGAACAACAAGACGCTCGTGCTCCTCGCCGCGCTCGCCTTCTCCTGCGCGGGATTCTGGCTTTACACAAAACTCCAGCGCGAACTCACGCCCGCCGAGGATCGCGGCGTGTTCACCGCGCGGCTCATTTCCCCTGTCGGCTCCACCGCCGAATACCTGCGCCTCTACTCCTACGACATGGAGCAAATGGTCCTCAAGGTTCCCGAAATCGACCGCACCTATCACCGCACGGGCGACGGTGGACGCGCGTGGATCTACACCACGCTCGTGCCTTGGGAGGATCGCAAACGCAAGACGCAGGATGTCAGCGCCGACCTGCGCCGGCAGTTCGCCCGCGAAGTCACCGGCGGCCAGGCAATCGTCAGCGCCGTGCGCTCCTTTGGCGGCGGACGCGGCGCGGCGGGCGTGACCATGGTTCTGCTCGGAAGCGAATTCAACGAGCTGCAACGCCTCGGCGCGCTGTTCGTGAAGGACATGCTGGAAAGCGGGCATTTTGTGCAGCCGCGCGTGGACCCCTCGCCGACCAAACCCCAGCTTCAGTTGCGCATTGACCGCGCCAAGGCGGCCGACATGCGCGTGAAAGTGAGCGACATCGCGACGACGCTCGAATCGCTCCTCGGCAGCCGCCGCGTCACCGAGTTCCAGCGCGGCAACCAGCAGTATTACGTTGTCGTGCAAATCGAGGACGCCAAGCGCGCCACGCCCTCCGACCTCGCGCGCCTCTATGTGCGCTCGACCGAGGGCAACCTTGTCCAGTTGAGCAACCTTGTAAGCTGGACCGAGGACACCGTCGCGGAAAGCTACCGTCACTTCGACCGCATGCGCTCGGTGGTCATATCCTCGCAACTCTCCCCGGGCTTCACAATCGGCGACGCGGTTGATTACCTCAACGCAAGGGGCGTCGATCTCCTCACGCCCGGCTACACCATCGCGTGGGACGGCGAGACGCGCGAATACATTGAGAGCGGAAACGACACCTACATGCTCTTCGGCCTCGCGCTGCTGTTCACGTTCCTGATTCTCGCCGCGCAATTCGAGTCGTGGATCCACCCCATCACAATCTTCAGCGGTGTCGTGCTCGCCATCGCGGGCGGGCTGATGGTGCTCTGGTCAACGCGCTTCTGGTTCGCCACCCCGATGACGGACAACCTCTTCTCGCGCTTCGGCCTCATCATGTTGATCGGCCTCGTGGCGAAAAACGGCATTCTCATCGTCGAGTTCGCCAACCAGCTCCAAATCGAGGGCAAGGACGCGTTCACGGCGGCGTTCCAATCGGCCACGATCCGTTTTCGCCCGATTCTGATGACCTCGATCGCGACGATTCTCGGCGCGGTGCCGATCGCGTTTGCGACCGGCGCGGGCGCGGAGACGCGCAACCCGATGGGCATTGTGGTCGTGGGCGGGCTTACGCTTTCGACGGTGATCACGCTCTTTGTGATTCCCGTGCTCTACATTTTGCTGGATCGCATCTGCGTGAAAGTCACCGGCAAATCGAGCGCCTACGGCCTCAAACGCGCCGAGGAAATCGACCGCGAAACCCGGACGATAGGCTCCGGCGTCCACGAATTCGAGCACGCCGACAAACAGTAAACCCAAAAGCGAAAGCATGTTTTCGTTTTTGAACAAGGGGGCGCAACACGCGCCCTTTCTTGTCGATTGATGCGACCTTGCACAAACGCGGCGCTTGTGAAATGAACGCCTGTTTTCAAATGACCGATTCTGGCGACACAACCGATGCGAAACCAACCGGCCTGGCCGGCGATCCGCGGCCCAAAACCGTGGTGCTGCAGCAATATGCGGGCATCGGCGACCTGATCTGGCACATTCCCTATTTTCGCGAAATCGCACGGCAAAGCCGCGACGGCAAGGTCTCCGTCATCTCCCAGCCTTCCTCGCTCGCGCATGAAATCCTGTCCGTCGAGCCGTGGCTTGACGAGGTGATCTATTATGATCACCGCCGCCGTAAAAACGACCGCGCAACCAAGCGCAACCATGGCGGACTCTCCGGCATGTGGAAAATGGCGCGCGAACTTCGCGAGCGGCGCTTCGACCGCGCGATGCTTTTCACGCACAGGCCGAATCGAGCCATCATCGCCTGGCTCGCCCGCATCCCGCGACGCACTGCCTATGGTTTCGGCTGGCTGCAGCGCCTCTTTCTCAACGAAGGCCCATACATCAAGCCCTACAAGGGGCCGTCGCTCGAAGTGTATAAAAACGCCACGGCATTTGCCGTCGCGCATGGCGTGTGCGACGGACCGATCGTGCCGCGCATGACCATCCCCAACGAACTGGTGAAAAATGCGCGCGAAGTCGTCGCGCGACTGCCGCGGACATTCTACGCATTTTCAATCGGAACATCGGAGCCCGACAAACAATGGGGGCTGGTCAACTTTGCCGCGCTCGCCACTGAGATCGCCAGGCGCGGCCAGGGCGTGCTGCTCTCCGGCGGACCAAATGAGGATGCCTTTGCGCGCGCAATTATCGAAGCCGTGCCGGAAACGCTTCGCGGAAACATCATGCAACTCACGCATGCGCCCATTTTGGAAAGCGCCGCGGCATTGAGTTTGGCGCGCGCATGCATCGGCAACGACACAGGCGCCGTCAACATGGCCGCCGCCTGTGGGCGTCCGGCAATTGTCGTGCTCGGCGCCCGCAAACGGATCGACCACGATCCCTTGGTGCGCATGCTCACCGCGCCAACGGTGGCGGATATTTCCGTGGCCGACGTTCTCGCACAAATGGAAAAACTTGAATCGGAGCAAACCAAGTGACTTCCCCCGCAACCAACACCCGGCCAGATGCCGCGCCCGGCTCGGTCTGCATCGTCCGGCTCTCGGCGCTGGGTGATGTCGTAATGGTCGCGCCGCTGATAAAAATGATCCGTCGCGAATGGCCCGCGGCGACAATCACATGGATCATCGGCAAGGCCGCCCACCCCGCCGTGGCCACGTTGGAACGATTGGGCGTCGAGTTTGTTGTCATCGAAAAACCGCGCGGCATCGGCGACTACCTCGCACTTCGCAGGCAAATGAAGGGACGCTGTTTCGACGCGCTGTTTTGCCTGCAAGCAAGCTGGCGCGCCAATTTCATTTACCCGTGCATTCGCGCGCGCCGCAAAATCGGCCACGGCAAAGGCTCCAGGGACATGCACTCGCTCTTCGTCCGCGAAAGCGTGCCCGAGCCGTCCGAGCCTTCGCATATCGCGGATCGCTTTTTGCAATTCGCCGAGGCGCTCGGCGGAAAGCGCAACGATGCGGACACCGAAGGCCCGTGGGGATTGGAGCCGCCGCCGGACGCGGTAGCATGGGCGCAAGCCGCGCTCCCCGCCGGACGCTGGCTCGCCGTTTCGCCCTGCTCCAGCAAGGCCGAGCGCGACTGGCCCGCCGAATCCTACGCGGAAGTCGTCAACGCCACATGGCGCGCGCACGGCCTGCCCGCGGTTTTGCTGGGCGGCCCCTCCGCGCGCGAACGCGTCATGGCGGACGCCATCCGCGAAAAACTCTCTCCCGAAACACGCGTGCTCGACCTGACCGGGCAAACAACCGTGCCGCAGATGCTCGCGGCGCTCAGCCGTTGCGCGGCCCTGCTCGCCCCCGACACTGGCGCGGTGCATATCGCGCGCGCCTTTGCCCGGCCTGTTGTCGGCCTGTATGCGGTGGCTCCCGCGAGCCGCACGGGTCCGTATCGCGCCGCGGAGTTTTGCGTGGACAAGTTCGCCGAGGCCGCGCGCCTCGTGCATGGTCGCGATCCCGAAACCCTGTCGCGAAGCGCGCGCGTGCACGACCCGCGCGCCATGAAGCTCATCACCCCGCAGGAAGTGCTGCGCCAAATTGACCGCGCGCTGGCTCAGGTTTGAACTCGCGCCCGCGCTCCATGCTTCCAAAATAAACATGATAAACTCTGCATCCTCATCCAATACTCACATAAAAATCATGAGAATCTTTGTGGTAAACCTTCCCCACCGCACGGACAAGCGCGCCGAAATACTCGCGCAAGGCGAAAAATACAACCTGCCCCTTGAAATCTTCGATGCAGTGAACGGAAACGCCATTCCCGACGAGGAGATCAAAAAAATCGTTTATGATTACCCGGCCTGTTACATGACCAAGGGCGTCATAGGCTGCTCGCTCAGCCACCTGAAAATATACAAAAAAATGTGCGACGAGAACATCGACCTCGCACTTGTGCTGGAGGACGACGCCCTGCTCACGGACGACCTTCCGCTCATTCTCGGCGAATTGGAGAAAATCGACAAAAACGAAGTTCCGAAAATCTACTTTGTCTCCTCGCAATATTACAAACAGTCATCCGGTCAAAAAATTGCCGGTGGCTACGCCATCCGGGATTACATAGACGGCGGAAACAGCCACGCCTATGTGGTGAACAGAAAGGCGGCCGAGTCGCTCCACGCAAACCTGTGGCCCATCAAGTGGGAGGCCGACAAATGGTATTATTTTCAGGAAATGGGACTGGTTTCGTTTTCCTGCGTCGTTCCCCATGTGGTCGGCGTCGATGGCGTGCCGGAAAAATCCGATCTCTACACCGAGCGCGCGCTGACAAACAGAAAACGCCGCCACTATTTGAACGGATTAAAGCATGTGGTTCGCCGCCGCCGCCGCCTCGTCAAAATACTTTGGAAAATATTCAGAAAACCGTTTGTGAAAAAAAGTTAATGTAGTTTTTACAGTTGCGGAGTTCCGTCGCAGACAAGCGTAAGATAGAAATCAAAAATAGATTATGACATCCTCCATTCCGTGTTTTCTGGCAATCAATGACGCGTATGTCAGGCACGCCTGTGTCATGATCGCCTCGGCGGCGTGCAATTCCAAATCCCTTCTCAGGTTTTATATATTAAACGCCTCGCTGTCCGCCGAATCAAAAAGGGAAATCGAAGCTGTCAGGGAAATTCACAACTTCGAGGTCGAATACGTCCGGATAGACAAGCGTCTCATTGAGGACGTGCAAATAAGGGATGAGCATATATCCGTCGAGACATGCTACCGTCTTTTGATTCCGACCATCTTTCCCGAAATGGAGAAGGCTATATATTTGGACGCGGACATGGTGGTGAGGCACGATCTGGCGGAGTTATGGGCGGAGGATGTCGGGGATTTTTACGCGGGCGTCGTGGAGGATTTTATTCATGTTAAAATAAAAAACTACGACTCCATCTTTCCGTCGCGGCGCTATTTCAACGCCGGGGTGCTCCTGCTCAACCTGAGGAAAATACGAAAGGATATTCCCTTTGCCCGGTTTGTGGAAATTGAAAGCCGCCACCGGGATTCGCTCAGGCACCAGGACCAGGATGTGCTGAACATCGCGCTCGGGAACAATGTCAAATACCTCCCGTTGAAATGGAATGTCACGTTTCTCTACTTCAATCCGCGGCGAAGATTTCCCAAGACACTCGGCTTCACGGCCGCCGAAGTCGTCGCGGCCCGCGAGAACCCGGCGATCGTGCACTATATCGGTTCATTGAAACCGTGGCGCGTGCCTTGCGGGTTCATGGCGCCGCCTTATGTGAAAGAGTATTTTAAGTATTTGGACATGGTCACGGGACGAAAAAATTACGCCGAGGCCGTTAAAAAATTCCCCCGCGTGCGCGACTTTTTTGCATACTGGTGGCGGCATCCGTTTTTTTTCGTGCGTCCAAAAACCTACGCCCTCATGAGGGCGCGGCGAAAGTTTCCCATTGAAAGCATTTAAAATCCCGGCATATCCGGCATGCCTCCATCGCACATGAATTCGAAAAAACCAATCCGACTGGCTCTCCTCGTTGACGAGTATTTTGGCGCCCTTGGCACCGCATTTGGCGGCTATGGGTTTCTCGCCCGGCGTTATGTGGCCAAATACCTTCCCTGCGAGGAAATTCAGGTGGACGTTTTGATACGGCGAAAAAAGAGCCTGCTATTCGCGAAAAAAGATCTCGTTGACGGTGTGAACGTCTGGCATCTTCCCCGCTATGCTTGGCTGGCGAGGCGCTGGTTGAAAAAACAGAACTACGATATTTATTTGAGCATAGAACTCACATCGGCTTCCGCGCGGATAATGCGACTTGTTGATAAATCAAAGAAACTCATTCTTTGGATCCAAGATCCACGCCCCAAAAAAGACTGGGATGAAATTTCAACAGTAGGACTGCTTCAGGAGAAATCCTATTACAACCAACAGGATTACGATTTTGTTGAAAGTCTTTATAAAGAGAATAGAGTCGATTTTGTTTCGCAGGGCTTTTTTCTAAATCCCAAAGCAATCGAACTGTATTCCTTACCGCCTACTGTCTCAATAACATACCTCCCCAATCCGGTGGAAATGCCGGCTGACCAAGGCGTTGATGCCACACAGTTTTCAAAGAAAAACATGATTATTTTTCTGGGACGGATTGAGTCTGTGAAGAGAGGCTGGCTGTTCGGTGAAATCGCTAAAAAAATGCCTGAATTTGAATTTTATATACTTGGGCAAACATTCAGGGAAAAGGGTGAAAACTCTGCGATCATGCAAAAATACTCCAATATAGAGAATTTGCACTTCCCCGGCCATGTGGATGGACCTGAAAAGGAATCTTTTTTGCGGGAGGCCAAAATATTGGTCAATACATCCATTCACGAGGCACTGCCTGTTTCTTTTTTAGAGGCGCTCGCGCATGGGACACTGCTTGTTAGCAATCAAAATCCTGAGAACTTGACTTCAAAATTTGGAATATGGGTGGGCGAGGTTTTGGGCGATGGTTTCGATAAAGTTGATCTATTTGTGAACGCCATTCGCCGGATAATGAACGATGAGAGCTTCCGTTGCGAGCACGCCAAAGCCGCTGTGAAATACATTCAGGAAACCCACAACATCAATCGTTTTGTCCGCGACATGAGCCAGATCGTCCTGAAGAAGGCTCGCCCCTCCGAAAAATCTTAAGGAGACATTGATAATCAATCCCGATTTCTATTAGATGGCATTTTAATGACCCAGACCAATCTTCCATTCGTCACGTATGTGATAAACCTGGACCGCTATCCGGAACGGTTTGAGACCATGTCGGAAGCGCTGAAACGGGAGCAAATCCCCTGTGAGCGCATCCAGGCCATTGATGGGCGCACCCGTGTTTTTACCAAGGACGAAATCGACCTCAAGGCATACGAAAAAAACCACGGCAGGCCGCCGGGCATCGGCGTCGCCGCCTGCTACATGAGTCACCTTTCGACCTACAAGGCGCTTCTGAACTCTTCGTATGAGTTCGCCCTGATATTCGAGGACGACATGCTCATCAACCCCGGACTCAGGCAACTGGTAATCGATTCCATCAAGATCAAGGACTCATGGGATGTGTTGCGGTTTGCGGGATTTCACTCTGGCTGTCCGGTGCGCCGGAAGATGATCAACGCCACCCATTCAATGTGCTATAACTTCACATCAAGAACAGGCGGCGGTTGTTATATGATAAATAGAAAGGCGGCAAAAAGTTACCTGGAAAAGATGCTGCCCATCACTGTGCATATCGACCATGAATACCCCAAGTCGTGGAAATACAATCTTCGCATATTTTCCATTTACCCCGCCCCGTGCGTCGATGCCGGATTGCCGACATCCATTGAATACGCGGCCGCTAAAAAACTAAAAAGGCCGTGGTATAAAAAATTTCCCACCTTGTTTTACAGGGCGAGAATCGCCACGCGCCAAATCTGGCACGGCATCAGCCACGGTTACTGTTTTCCAAGGAAATAAACCCAAGCTCGCGCTTGACAACACGCCAACCAGGCGCATCTCTCAACCACGTTCACCAATGACTCCCTTCGCCAACAACGCTCTCGCCAATCTCGTCGCCCTCGTGGTCGTCGTAGTAGTCGTGCGTTGCGCACGCCGAGAGGGCCGTTGGTAAACACAACCACTTTTGCCCCCTCTGGCGTGATCGCCGGAGGGGGCTTTTTTTGGCTCCGCGACGGTGAAACGAACAGGGGCGGGTTTCTTTCTCCAACCAAATGAAACCAAGCACACCGCTCACCACCATGACCAAAAAGAAATACACAGGCGCCACGCTCCTGACCGCGTTGCTGGAACGCCAGGAAATCCGCCAAATGCCCGGCATCCCCGGCGGCGCAATTCTGCCGTTCTACGACGCGCTCCACACAAGCCCCATCCGGCATATTCTCGCCCGCCACGAGCAGGGCGCCGGCTTCATTGCGCAGGGAATGGCGCGCGTCACCGGCCGCGCCGCGACCTGCGTCGCCACTTCCGGCCCCGGCGCCACCAACCTCATCACCGCCATCGCCGACGCGCGCCTCGACTCGATTCCGCTCGTCGCCATCACCGGCCAGGTCGCGCAATCGCTCATTGGCACCGACGCCTTTCAGGAAGTCGATTTCTACGGGCTCACCGTCCCCATAACAAAACACAATTACCTCGTGCGCAACGTCCGCGAACTTCTCCACATCGTCCCCGAGGCGTTCACACTCGCCGAATCAGGGCGTCCCGGCCCCGTCGTGATCGACGTTCCCAAGGATGTGCAAACCGCTTCCATCGAACTCTCCGATGACGAGCTCCCCGCGCCCGGCGGATGCCGCCCCACCCCGCCGGCAAAGGACGCCGAAATCGACGCGCTCGCGCGCATGCTCGCCAAGGCGCAACGGCCCGTGCTTTACCTCGGCGGCGGCATCATCGCGGCCAATGCCTCCGAACCCGCGCACGAACTCGCCAAACGCCTCGCCTCGCCCGTCGTCAGCACGCTCAACGCCCTCGGCGCAATCCCCGCCGCCAGCCCGCACCACATGGGCATGCTCGGCATGCACGGCACGCGCGCCACCCACACACTCCTTGATGAATGCGACCTGCTCATCGCCATCGGCGCGCGTTTCGACGACCGCGCCACGGGCAAAGTCGCCGAGTTTTGCCCGCGCGCCGCCATCGCGCACATTGACATCGACCGCGCCGAGTTCGGCAAAATCAAGCGCCCGCACCTCTCCATCGAGGCCGACGCCGCCGACGTCCTCCACCGCCTGCTCAACCACTCCGTCTTTCACTCTTCACCAGCCATCATTAACAATTCCAAATGGCTCGCCCGCGCCACCGCGCTCCGCGACGCGCATCCGCTCCGCCATCCCTCGCGCGAAACCGCGCCGTTGCATCCGGTGAACATTTGCCGGTTCCTCGCAAAAACGCTTCCGGGCGATGCGATCATCGCAACCGACGTCGGCCAGCATCAAATGTGGGTTGCGCAAGCCTACCCTTTCCGCTCGCCGCGCACGCTGCTCACCTCCGGCGGACTCGGCACGATGGGCTTTGGCCTGCCAACCGCCATCGGCGCGGCCTTTGCCGCCCCCGGAAAACGCATCGCCTGCGTCAGCGGCGACGGCTCGCTGCTCATGAACATTCAGGAGCTTGCCACGCTCGCCGACCACAACCTGCCCGTTGCCGTTCTTGTTTTTAACAACGCCCACCTCGGCCTCGTGCGCCAGCAGCAGGAGCTTTTTTACGGGCGCCGTTACGAGGCGTCGCGCTTTGAGACCACGCCCGATTTCGCCGCGCTCGCGCGCGCCTTTGGCATTCGAGGGCACAGCATCGCCGCCAACTCAGCCGATCCGCTTGGCGACATCGCCGCCGCGCTCGCCCAGCCCGGCCCCTGCCTGGTCGACATCCCGGTCATCGCCACCGAAAACGTGCTTCCCATGGTTCCTCCCGGCGCTGCCAACAACCAGTCGATCGAGCACGCCGGGGCAATGTAAGCGCCCCCTAAGGGTTGCCCTTTTCGCAAACAGCAAACCCATCATTGAAAACATCCAGTCGCAATTAACATGAACACTTCCACCATCGAACAAACACACATCATCGACCTTCGCGTCCGCAATCATCCCGGAGTCATGTCGCACATCACAGGCCTCTTCGCTCGCCGCGCATTCAACCTCGAGGCGATTCTTTGCGTGCCCGTCTCCGGAAACGACGAAAGCCGCATGCTTCTCCTAGTAAACGACACGCCCAAGCTCGAACAAATCGAGCGCCAGCTCGCCAAGCTCCACGACGTGCTCGCCGTGCGCCAGCGCATCGATCTGCCGTCCGATTATTTCGAGCGCCTTGGAAAAAGCATCTGAGGCAGACGCCTCAATTTCCTCCGTGCGCGACCGCAAGGGCGGAACGGCTTTCCCGTCACAGTTCCAGCGTGAAATCGTGCGCGGGCTCGTCGAGCCACATGTCATACCAGGGCGAGTAAGTTTTGACGGCGACGGTTTTGCGGTCGGCGTTGAAGTGCACAAGCCGGAGGAATCCGCCGCCACCGTAGCCGCGGGACGGCTTCACCCCGCCCTGGTAGTTGGCGAGCAACTGGTGCACCATGCGACCGCCCTTGCCGGGCGTGCTGAGGCGTCCGGCCCCGCCGTGCAACACATGGCCGCTGAAAACAAAACGGATGTTTTCGTGTTGTGATATGAAGCCGTCCCACATCTCGGTCGCGTCGGTCACGCTTCCTGGCGTCGCCGCGAGCGAGTATGAATGAGGGTTCCAGCGCTGCTTTTTACCCTTCTTCGCCCAATCGTAACGCGTGCCGTCGGAATAGATAAACGCATGGGTGACCACAATCGTGTCCAAGTCCTTGTTTTCGGACACAATCTTGTTCGCCCATTCGAGCACCTCGGGACGCGGCCCGAACTCAAGCGATACCACGAGCAATTCGCCATGCGGCGTGACGACCTTGTGCCAGCTGTTTTCAAGGTGCAGTTTTTCAAACAGGCCGTGGGCCTTGCTGTTGCGATAATCGCGCCCGGAAAAGTGCTCGTTGAGCAACGTCGAGCGATCATCGCTCCGGCCCCACCGCCCGATGTCGTGGTTGCCGGTTGCCAGGCTGTAGGGGACGCGCGCGCGGTTCAGCTCGCTCATCGCCTGCCTCGCCACGAGCCATTCCGCATGCACGTTGTTGTCCACGATGTCGCCCTCGTGGGCAACGAAACAAAGCTTGAGCCGCGCCTTGTTGGCCGCGAGCCACTGGGTCTGGCGGACAAACACCTCGGGATGGTTGATCGTGTAGGTCTGGGTGTCGGGCAGCAGCGCGATGGTCCAGCCATCGGCAAAAATATCCGGCAGCCGCGTCTCGGGCATCGCAACCACGGGCGCGGGCGGCGTCCATTTTTTATCATTCGGGGCGGTCGCGAGAAATTTCGGCGCAAGCGCGGTTCCCGCGGCGGCAACGGTCAAGGTGTGGATAAATTGTTTTCGGTTCATGGGCTGGAGTTGGGTTAGTGAGTGGAAACAAACGCGCCTGTGAACTAAAAGCCGCGTTAGCGTCCTGTCCAGCATCCTAACGCGGAACGCCGGAAAGCGCCGCGCATTTCTGTCTTCTATTTTTCCTCACGACCCGTCAGCGTTTGCCTTTCACATCCAGTATTCCGCAATTAAAACTCCGTATTCCAAATGACCTTTAACAACCGCATCGCACTCGTCACCGGCGCAGGCCGCGGCATCGGCAAAGCCATCGCCGAAATGCTCGCCAAGAACGGCGTCACCGTCATCTGCGTCTCCAAGTCGCCCGAAAGCTGCGGCGGCGTCGCCGCAGCCATCACCGCCGCCGGCGGCAAGGCCGAGGCCGTGCCCGTTGATGTGTCCGACGGCCCCGCCGTCGCCAAGGCAGCCGAGGCGCTCCTCGCCAAATACGGCAAAATCGACATCCTCATCAACAACGCCGGCATCACCCGCGACGGCCTCATAGCCCGCATGTCCGAGGACGACTGGAACGCCGTCATCCAGACCAACCTCTCCAGCTGCTTCCACTGGTGCAAGGCCATCGGCTGGCCCATGTGCCGCGCCCGCCACGGCCGCATCGTCAACATCGCCTCGGTCGTCGGTCTCGTCGGCAACGCCGGCCAGGCCAACTACGCCGCGGCCAAGGGCGGCATGATCGCCATGACCAAGTCGCTCGCCCGCGAATTCGCCAAGCGCAATGTCACCGTCAACGCCGTCGCGCCCGGATTCATCCAAACCGACATGACCGCCGCCCTCAGCGAGGAAGTTCAAAAAGTCGCCGTCGCCCAAGTTCCCATGCAGCGCATGGGCACCCCCGAGGACGTCGCCAATGTCGTTGCCTTCCTTTCCAGCGAGGAAAGCGCCTACATAACCGGCCAAGTTTTTACGGTTGACGGCGGCATGGCAATGTGACCCTTTACCAAACCTCAGTAATCTAACTAACATGGCCGATCAAAAAACCATCGAACAACGCGTTAAGGAAATTATCGTTAACCAGCTTAACGTTAATGAAGAGCAGATCACTCCGCAGGCATCCTTCTTGGATGACCTCGGTGCCGATTCCCTCGACACAGTCGAGCTCATCATGGCATTCGAAGAAGAGTTCAAGGATGAGATTAAGGGCGAAATCCCTGAATCCGACGCCGAGAAGCTCCAGACAGTCGGTCAAGTGATCGACTATATCAAGAGCAAGGCCGGAGCATAAATCCTTCGCAATCAGCAAATTATAACTAAATCGACGTTTTGCCGGAACCTCACAAGTTCCGGCAAAACGTTTTTTGCATACCCCGCAAACCGCAAAAACGCACTTTCCCTGCATTTTTGATTTCCCCGTCGCGCCCCAACGCCCACACTCACGGCTCCATGCGAATCACCCTCGTCCATCCCGCCGGCTTTAATTTTGTCCCCGGCCAGCCCGATATCACCACGCTTGCCAACCGCATGGCGCCCATAGGCATCCTTTCGCTTGCCGCCTGGCTCGAAAAACACGGCCACAACGCCACCGTGCACGACTGCCTCGGCCCCCGCGCGCCGCGCACCCTCGAGGCCAACGCCGACGCCATCCTCGCCACAAATCCCGACATGGTGGGGTTTTCCGCAACCACCGCCGGATTCATGGATGCCGCCGATATCGCCGCCATCATCAAATCCCGCCGCCCCGAAATCAAAACCATCTTCGGCAACGTCCACGCCTCCGCCATCGGCCCCAAGCTCCTCAAATATTTCCCCGAAATCGACTACCTCTGCGTCGGCGAAGGAGAAGGCCTCATGCTCGACCTCGTCGAAGGCCGCGCCCTCGCTGAAATCCCCAACCTCGCCTACCGCGACACCTCCGCCCCCGACGGCATCCGCGTCAACCTCCGACGCTCCCGTATCCAGGACCTCGACTCGCTCCCCTTCCCCGCCTACGAAAAACTCGACGGCTTCCCCTTCGGTTACCACCTGCCGCTCTTTTCCTACATAAAGCGTTGGGGCGCAACAATGATAACCTCGCGCGGCTGCCCCTACACCTGCTCGTTTTGCGACCGCACCGTCTTTGAGCGACTCCACCGCTACAACTCCGCCGCCTATATTTACGAACACATGCGGCACCTCCGCGATCACTTCGGCGTTTATCATATCAACATTTACGACGACCTCTTCACCGCGCACAAAAAACGCGTTTACGAACTCTGCGAGCTCCTCATCAACAAACCCCTCGGCGTCGGCTTCAACTGCGCCATCCGCACCGGCCACGACGACCTCGAAATGCTGAAACTGCTCAAGCGCGCCGGCGCGCTCATGGTTTCGCTTGGCGTGGAGTCCGCCGATCCCGAAATGATGCGTCGTCACAAAGCCGGAGTCACCCTCGACGCCGTCCGCGAAACCGTTGACCGCATCCACATCGCCGGCCTTCGGGCCAAAGGGCTCTTCATTTTCGGCCTCCCCGGCGAAACCCCCGACACCGTCCGCGCCACCAGCGACTTCATCCTCTCGCTCGATCTTGACGAGATGAACATGACCAAGTTCAGCCCCCTCTACGGCGCCCCCATCTGGGATGAATGCGCGAGCGGCGCCGAGGGCGCGTTCACCGAGGACTGGCGGCTGCTCAACTGCCTCAATTTCACCTTTATCCCGAAAGGTTTTTCGAGTCGCGAGGAAATGGACGCCCTCTACAACTGGCACATCCAGCGCTACTATAACAGCAAACCCTACCGCCGCCGCTTCGCGAAACACATCTGGCAGCACCGCTGGAGCCTCTGGCACCTCGTCACCCACCTGCCCCGCACCGTGCAGGCCGCCCGCTATTTCTACGCCAACCGCGAAAAACTTGAGGCGATGAAAAAGGATTTTCCCCTGCACCCGCGCCAGCCGGTCAACCTCCGCGCCACACTCGGCCCCGAGTTGCAGGCGGACTTGAATGCGTGATTTTACAACGCGGTGAAAAAATTTTTATTTCCAAGCTTTACAACGTCCCAACGCTTTCTCTTACTTCGCGGCTCTTCACTACTGGAAACAACGCTCAGGTGGTGGAATTGGTAGACACACACGTTTGAGGGGCGTGTGCCGTGAGGCGTGCAGGTTCGAGTCCTGTCCTGAGCACCAGTTGAAAATTGAAAACACCGCTTAACCAAGCGGTTTTTTTGTGCCCGCACTCGGCGCCGTCATGTATGCCGCGCGCAATCTCCGCAACGGATCTCGCGCCGGACGGAACGCTTCCGAACGAAAATAAATTTCCAAAAATTCAAATTTAAAACCTGAAATTCTTTGAAACCGGACGCGGCGGGGTATCTTCTTCCCTCAAACACATCCGCGCACATGCCTCCCGCGTCCTCCGAATCCACCACTCTCATGATCGGCACAACCACGGTCGCCACGCGCGATGAGGCCGACGCCCTTGCGCGCGGCCTCGTCGAGTCGCGTCTCGCCGCGTGCGCGCAAATCGACGGCCCCATGACTTCCGTCTATCACTGGCAGGGCAAACTCGAAACCACCGCCGAATATCGCCTCACAATCAAGTTCCTCGACTCCAACGCCAACGCGCTCGAAACATGGCTCCGCGCCCATCATCCCTATGAAACGCCGGAGTGGGTCGCGGTGCGCGCTGAAATCGTTGCAGAAAAATACTTGTCATGGGCGCGCTCGAACTCCACCTTCTTGCCTCTTTAACAACTCTCAAGCACTTTTCATAACGTCATGTCACAGCACAAAAGTCTCCAAGGTTCCAGCGGTATCGTTGTCAAGCGCAACGTGTTAAAGCGTTTTGAGCGCGTCGAGCTGCTCAAGAAGCGCGGTCAGTGGAAGGAAGGCGACCGCGTTCAAGGTCTCCGCAAAACCAAGCCCGACGTCTGATCACAGACTCGATTTTTTATTTCTGCACTTTCCGAGGCAGGCGACAAACATCGTCTGCCTTTTTTGCAAACCAGACCCGTTTTTTGGCGGCATCACCACCGCAAAACCCCTTTCCACGCAACCAATCCAGTCCGCGCATATCGTGAACACCGACACCTCAGCAGTCGCAGCCGAACCCACCGGCGGCCCCGCCAAAAAGCCCAATATCGTCAAGCGCCTCTACAACTGGGTGCTGCACTGGGCCGACACCAAATACGGACTGCCCGCGTTGTGCGCGATCTCGTTTGTCGAGTCGTCGTTTTTCCCGATCCCGCCCGACGTGCTGCTGATCGCCCTGTGCATGGGCGCGCCCAAACGCGCGTTCAAGTTTGTCTTTTATTGCGCGCTTTTTTCGGTGCTCGGTGGAATCCTCGGCTACTACATCGGCTACGCTCTCTACGAGGAAGTGGGGCGGCGCATCATCGACTTTTTCCACTACCAGGAAGCCTACGCCTACGTGGGGAAACTCTACGGTGACAATGCGTTTCTCTCCATCCTCACCGCCGGCTTCACTCCCCTGCCCTACAAGGTCTTCACCATCGCTGCGGGCGTGTTTCATGAACAAGTAGGCCTGATGACGCTCGTCACCGCATCCGCGCTCGGACGCACCGGGCGCTTCCTCCTCGTCGGCGCTGCGATCTATTTCTTCGGCCCGCCCGTGAAACGCCTCCTCGACAAGTATCTGGAAATTTTCTGCGTGATTTTCATGGTGCTGCTCATCGGCAGTTTCTTCATCGTGAAGTGGCTCGCCAAATAAACCGCCGAGACCAAACCCTTGGCCCGGAGCCAACGATACGCGCGGGATGCCATTCCGTGAATCTTGTTAATCCTATTTTCCAAAAATGATCCTCCGCTGCCAGCCCGGTTATGAACTCCTGCTCGAACGCGAATTGCGCCCCCATGGCCTCGCGATGGGCGCAAACGGCGGCGGCTGGCTTGCGACGACGGACGTCCAGGCAACCGCATGCCCTGATCTCTGCTTCGCCCATTCCGCGCTTCTCGCCCCAAGGGAAATCACCGGTGAATCCGTCAACGCACTCGCCGCCCGTATCGCGGAATATTTTCTCGAATCCGCGCGCACCGAACGCTTCGACGCGCAATGGCCGCTCGCCTTCGATTGCGCCGCAAACCTCGACGGACTCGGACGCCGTGCCGACGCCGTTGAAAAAGCCTTCAACGAGCTCCTGCGCAAACGCATGTCGCGCGTCGCAAAACTCGCCGCACCGCCCGCCCGGCTCTCCCCTTTCAGTCATTCCCCGCTCCGCGGCCTCTTTGTGTATTTCACCGACTTCCAGCGCGCGCACGTCGCCCGCGAAAGCATCAGCTACGGCCAGCGCCGCATGGCCGATGATCCGCTCGCGCCCTCGCGCTCCTACCTGAAAGTCGAGGAGGCCTACGGCGTCATCGGACGCGAACCCGCGCCCGGAGAAACCGTCGTCGATCTCGGTGCAGCGCCCGGCGGCTGGAGTTACAGCGCGGCCAGGCGCGGCGCGCGCGTCGTTGCCGTTGACAACGGCCCGCTCAAAGCCGGCGCGCTCAACAACCCGCTCATCACGCACCTGCAGCAAGACGCGTTTCATTTCGATCCGACCCAGTCGGACGCAACCTCAAATGCCCCCGCCGACTGGCTGTTTTGCGATCTTGTCGA
Organism: Ereboglobus sp. PH5-10; assembly: GCF_029504735.1. GTDB lineage: Bacteria > Verrucomicrobiota > Verrucomicrobiia > Opitutales > Opitutaceae > Ereboglobus. The sequence continues at coordinate 95,552 of NZ_JAQFIP010000005.1, forward strand.
GGATCCCCGCCATGTGCTCGAAAACATTCTTCTCCCCTGGGTTGAACGCCGCTGGTGCAAACACTACATCGTAAACCTCAAGTTTGGCCGCACCGACCCCGTCGCGCTTTTGAGCGAGGTGCGCGCGCGCATCCCCGCCGCGCGCATCCGCCACCTCTATCACGATCGCGAGGAGTTCACACTCGTCGCATCCCTGTAGAGGCGCATCGCGCGTGCGCGCCCCTATGGCTCATACCGATATCCCACGCCGTGCACGGTGATGATCGCCACCGGCTCGTCGGGTTTGCGCTCCACTTTTTTGCGCAACTGCGCCACATGCTGGTCGAGCGTGCGCGTGGTGCCGTAATACTCGACGCCCCACACCGCGTTCAGCAGCGCGTCGCGCGCGAGCACCTCGCCGGGATGCGCCGCGAATATCTCCGCGAGTTTCATTTCGCGCGCAGTGAGCGACTCCTCGTTTTTTCCGAGCGTCACCGTGAATTTTTTCCGGTCAACAAGCGCATCGCCGAGCTTGAACACGGCGGGCAAATCGGCCGCGGCGTCCACCGTCGCCGAATCCAGCCGCGCACGCCGCAGCAACGCCTCCACGCGCGCGATCAGTTCGTGCACGCCGAACGGCTTTGTCATGTAATCGTCCGCGCCGAGCTTGAGCCCGACGACCTTGTCGATCTCCTCGCCCTTGGCCGATAAAAACAGCACGGGCACGCGGGCGTCCTTGGCGCGGATTTCGCGGCACACATCGTAGCCGCTCATCTTGGGCATCATGATGTCGAGGATGACGAGATCGTATTTGCCCTGCGGATACAACTTGAGCGCCTGCGCGCCGTCGCCGGCCGCGGTCACGTCGTGCCCCTCGCTTTCAAGCGTGGTCATCAGCCCGAGGCGGATATTCGGATCGTCTTCAGCAATGAGTATTTTTGCTTTCATAGATAACAATTCACTCCTTCGGATTCACCACACGCCCCATGAACAAAATGCATCCGGTCGCATTATCCTGAATCAAAAATATGAACGGATGATCTGCGCGGAAAACAGGAGGGGGAGATGGAGGCTTCTTGGGCATGCCTCCTAACCAAAGCAAAACTTCAGTTGCCGCAGCAGCTTCGGATCCCGATTCATTCACCTCCACAAACGCCTTATGAATCACATTCGAAATGAGAAGGTCTCGATGGCCATTCATGCCGCTGAAATCCGCTTTTTCAAAAATAAACGCCTCTTGCATTCCCAGTTTTTCAAGCGGTTCAACCAAGGAAGTTGATCCCCATGTCATTTTAAATTTTGGAAGAAGAAGTTGCACCCTTTGTTCCTTCATTTTGTCCCGCCATTGTGCAATCCGCTTTGAGGACAATCGCTTTTCTATTTTCTCCAACGCGCGCTTTGTTTTGTTTGCAGGCAAAATCACCAGCATCGACAATTCCCTGCCCTTGTAGGGAAGCTCAATAAACTGGGCGTCACTCCCTTCCCAATATCGATAACGATTTGTCTGCCGCATGAATGAGGATTGAACAGGCGGATCATCCCAAACGAAAAACTGATCCTTCTTTGTCCGATCCTCTTCAAATGTATCGAGCCAAGTTCCCTTAAAATACACCGCATTGACCAGCACCAGCCGGGTTGTCGAATTGAAAGGTTTCTCATTGAGATTTTGAATTTTACCCTGGGTCTTTTCTTCCACCCATTGATTGATTCTCTTTCGCGTCTTCGGCTCGTCATCCACAAAATCCACGGACGTGATTTCCGCGCCGTAGTTTTTCCTCACGAGTGAAAGATAATCCTCAAGCAGCGGCGCGCCTTTTTGCGGCCAGAGGGAGTTGGCAATGTTTAGTTGAGCCTGTTTTGAAGCATTCACCTCCTCGAAATGTTTCAGCAAGGCCGCGAATGACGAATGAGTTTCCGTCTGCGACTCGGGGAAGCGCAGCACTTTTTGCATTTGCGCGGCGGTGTCGCCTTTTGCGCCGGCATAAGTCATGGCCAGCGCCGACGAAACGCTAAACGGCGAGAAGAACAAATTACCCTCGGTGCTCTTCAACTGCGCGTAAAGATCGCACGCAAAATCATTGCCGGAGAACGCAAGCGCCGCAGCAGACCTCGGCAGCCTCTCCGCGGACACAGCAAGCGTCAGTGCAAAACCAACGGCGATGTTGAGAATCAAATGGTGGAGTTTCATGGGAGTTTTATGTTATTCGGTCGTTGAATATTGCGCGAAAAAACGCCCGCGCCGGCTCATTTTACATTCTTCATTTTGCATTCTGCATTAGCTTGCGCGCAGCGTGAGCGCAAACTCGCTGCCGCCGCCTTTGCGCGGGGCGTAAGCGAGGTCGCCGCCGAGGCCGCGAGCGAGTTGACGCGCAATGCTCAGGCCGAGGCCCGAGCCGCCTTGCGACGCGGTGAGCGTGTCGTCAACGCGGTGAAACTTGTCGAAGATTTTTTCGCGGTGCGACGACGGGATTCCCGGGCCGCGGTCGGCGACGGTGATTGTAATGGGTTGAGTGGCACGGGCGTCCCGACCGTGTTCCGAAGACATGGCCGGGTCGGCCATGCCACCCAATCCCACGGGCGGGTCGCCCGTGCCACTCGATCCGTTGCGCAACGCCACCAGCACCTCGCCGCCGTTTGCGGCGTATTTGCAGGCGTTGTCGAGCAGGTTGATGACGATTTGCTCGACGGCATCCAGGTCGGTTTTCATTATGCAGGGTTCGGCGGAGATTTCCCTCTCCAACTTTATGCCCGCCTCGGCAAGTCGCGGCGCGTGCCGGTCGAGGAGGCGGTTTAGCTCGGCGTTCAAGTCGTGCTCCGCGAGGTCGAATTTTTTGCGCCCCTGCTCGAGGCGTGAGAAGTCGAGCACGTTGTTGACGAGTCGGGCGAGGCGCTGCGTTTCGCGCGAGATGGTTTGCAGCGACTCGGCGCGCCTGTCCTCGTCGCGGATGCGGCCCTGCTCGAGCAGCTCGGAATAGAGGCGGATCGTGGTGAGCGGCGTTTTGAATTCGTGCGACACGTTTGCGACGAACGATGTCTTTTGCGCCGACTCCGCCGCGCTGAGTCGCGCCTGCCGCATGAGAAGCGAGCCGCCGCCGATGATCGTGAGGATGAAAAAGCCGATCAACAACGCGCTCGCGAGCAAAAACGCGCTTGTGTTCAGGCTGCCCAATTCGCCGGCCACCGTAAAACCCGCGACGCGCCAGCCGGGCAGCATGAGCGGTTGCGAGTAAGCTTGCTCCGCCGTGTTGTCGGCGTTCATCCCCACCTGCGCAATCCGCGCCCCGGTGTCCTTGAACAGCACATAGGCTTCGTCCGGCTCGATGACTTGGGGCAAAATTTCCCGCAGGCGCGACGCGATGGCCTCAAGGTTGACCTCGACAACCAGCACGGCGCCCTGCGTGGTGAACCTCCAGCCGAACAGGTGCAACACGCCCGCCTCGTCACGCCATGGAGCCCAGCCGGTGAGTTCGGGAGGCGGCGTGGTCGCGTCGAAAACCGCCGGGATTTGCATGTCTGTTTTTTTTGATTTGAGCATGGCGGCATCGCGCGAGGTCGTCGGAACCGGCGCAACGGATTCCGCGGACTTGGCCTGCGGCCTGGCGGCGCTGCTGACGCTGTTGGTGCGAGTGGCGCGGGCGCGTTTGTCCGCCGCAACAGGCGGTGCGATTATTTTTTCATCCGCCATTACTGACATGCTTTTTTCGACTTGGATTTCCTCAAGCGCCTCCACTTCGGAAATGGCGGACAGCGGCGGCGGTGCCGGATCAATCCGTTTTGCGACGTTCACGTTGTAATTTGCCATGCTTTGCATGGCGACGCGCGCGGTTTGATAACTGCTGGCATTGTTTTGCAGTTTTCCCTCGGAAATTGAAACGGGAGCAGCGCCCTTTGCAATGGAAGCGCCCGCGACATTGGTTTCTTTTTTTGTGACGGAAAACTGTTCCATTGAGATCGGCGAATCCATGTGGAAATCCCCCGCTGCTGTCATCGCCGGTTGCGATTCCGCGGCGATGCGCGATTGCGTTGTTTGCCGCGGGCTTGGCTGCGCAACCGAGACGCGCCAGGGCGTGGTGGCGAGCCACGCGACGACGGAATCGTTTCGCGCGCCCCAGCGAAGGGCGCCGCCGCTGTTCGCGTAATACACATCGTGCACGAGCGGGTTTGTGCGGCGCCAGTTGTCGAGGTAGTTGCCGGCGTTCGACGAGGGCGCGTCGAGCAGGGTTGTCATGAGGCCGCTCTGCACATCGCCCAGGACCAGGTCGATGTTTTCCGCGATGAGGCGCGTGCGCGCCTGCACCGCCGACTGGCGCGCCGCCACGGCCGCGGAAGCCTGCTCCCGAATGTGAACCTGCTCGCGCCCGAGAAGCCAGAGCGCCGCCGCGCCCACGACCAGCGTGGAAATGATGAGAAGCAGCCAGTAGATAAAAATGCGTCGTGTGGAGGCGGTCATGGGGACGGGCGCGATTGCGTCTGGTCGTTCATGCTGGTGAAAGGCGATGCATTGAAAAGGATGAATATCATTCGTTGGCGGCGGCGCGGCGCGGATTGCGGGCGACGTTTGCGACACCCTTGCGCGCAAGATTTTCGTATTGGCATGATGCTGGAACACCGCCGACGCCTTTTGAGGTAGGGCGAACCGTCCCGGTGAGCCGGAAATGTTGCGGCTCACCCTGAGGGTTCGCCCTACCAAAACACATCACTTCGAATCTTTCGGCTTCGGCGCGTTTGTGCCTGTGCTGGAAGCGCCGTCGATCGCGTTGCCTTGTTGCATGGTCACGAAATTATAGGAGGCGCGGTATTTTTTGCGGTCGGCGTTGGCAATTCCCTCCGACTGAATCCGAACCGCCTCGGCGGAGTTCGACTTGGCAAGATCCAAGACCTCCTTGTTGCCGTAGGTGACGGCAAACTGTTCCATCATCAACGACTCCTCGCTCAAGAGTTTCGCTGCCTCGTCCTTTTTCCCCGCGTCGGCAAAGACGACCGCTTGCGCCTTGGCCTCGGCAAAACGATTGTCGGCATATTCCGTCTGCACTTTTAGGTTGGCCGACTTCACAACCACGGCCTCGTCGTCGCTGAAACGCGCGCGGGTGGCCGCCGTGAGCGTGGCGGGTTTGTTGGAGACGGCGTCCTCGAAGGCGATGCGCGCGCGGGCGATTTCGCGCTCGACTCCGGCGCGGGCGCGGGGCGTTTCGATTTCGACAAGCGCGTATTTCTCCTGCCCGCCGTAAATCTGGTTGAGCGTGAGCTCGGCGTTTTGTCCGCGAATGCTGCCCTCGCGCCCGACAAAGCGAATCGGGCGCACGCCCTCGGGGAACTCGATTGTGACGACGGCTTTGCGCGCCACGATGCTGAGCACATCGCCGAGCTCGGCGTCGAAGATTTTTGCCAGGTCACGCGCGTTCTCGGCAAAGTAGGTGTTGCCGTCGCTCTTGAGCGCGAGGCGCGCCATGAGGTCCTCGTCGTAACCGAGACCGAGCCCGATCGTGGTCACGGAAATGCCCTCCTTCATGAGCGCGGCGCCGAGGCGTCCGAGCTCCTCGGGCGTGCGCGGACCGGAGTTAGCCTGACCATCGGAGAGCAGGATGATGCGATGCACGTAGCGCGAGTCCTCGATGTTGCGGCGGATTTCCGACGCGCCCTGGCTCACGCCGGCGAATAGCGCGGTGGTGCCGCGAACATTTATCTGGCGGATGCGACGCTCAAGTTCGGAGCGATTGGAGCCGACGCGCACGGCGGGGATGAGCGTCTCGACCCTGCTGTCGAAAGTGACGAGTGAAAAGATGTCGCCGTTGTCGAGATGGTTGAGCGCCTCGATCGCGGCAGCCTTGGCCTGCTGGATTTTTTCGCCGCCCATGGAGCCGGAGCGGTCGAGCACGATGGAGAGGTTGACCGGCGGGCGCTCGCCGGTGCGCGGCAGGCGGCAGCCGTCGATTGCGATTTTGACGATGGCGCGGTCGGCGGTGTCGGCGGGAAGAACGGAGCGGTCGAGTTCGACGCGAAGTTTTATCGGCTCAGAGGATGGCGCCGAAAGGGCCGACGGACTGAAGGGCTGAAAAGCTGAAACGAACAGCGCGAGAGCGACGGCTGTGATGGCGAATGGCGATTTGTGTGTGGCGGGTGTTTTCATGACGCCGCGAGCAAACCACAAATCGCGCCCGCGTGTGTCAGCGGAGCGTCAGGAAATTGTCAGGGATTTGTCATGAAACCCAAAACGCGCATCAAAAAATGACACGAGGGGCATGTGCGAATCACGCCGCGGGAGCGGGGGCGGGATCGGGTTTCACCGTCTTGGGTTTGGCGGGCGATCGGTAGAGCCAGAGGCCGGCGATGAGAAGCAGGACGATGGACGCCCACGCGAGCACGTTGTTGACCGCGCCGACAAACGGGGCGCTCGTTGTCACCTGCCCGGTTCCGAGCGGCACCACGGTGCCGTCTTTCACGACGAGCTGCGTGCCCTCGGCGGCGCTCAAATTGTGCACGGTGATGACTTTCCCGAGCGTCTCGGTCCTCGTGGTGGTGGTGCCGTCGGGTGCCACGATCACGGTTGTGCGGGTGGTGGCTGGTTGCAGCGAAAACGCCATGGCGGCGATTTTCCAGACCAGCGAAACCGAGGCCACGGCGAGGCAGAGAATGGCGATGAACTTTTTCATAAATGTTTTCAGATTGATTTTGGACGAGGGCGACTCGTCGCGCACCCGATCAAACCGGTGTCAGGCGCTCCGGGCTCCAACATGCGCATAAAAAGACGGACTGCACGAAAAATATCGGAGGAGACGCGCACGCATCCTACAACAACCGCCCTTGTGAAAACCTCAATTCCGCGCGAGTGCCGCGCCCGCCATCCTTGCGATTTGCGATTGTCGCGCCGCCGCCGTGCAAGTGCGCGATTTCACGCACCAGACTGAGGCCCAGCCCCGTGCTCTTCACACCCGAGCGCGGACGCGCAAGCGAATAGAATTTTTCGAACAATCGCCCCTCCGCGTAATCAGGAATGCCGCTGCCGTTGTCCTCAACGATTGCGACTATCTCGCGCGTTTGGGCATCCGTTTCCACGCGCAACACCACACGGCCGCCCGCCGGCGTGAACTCGATCGCATTTTGCAACAGGTTGCCAATCGCCTGCGCGAGCAGGGCACGATCGCCTTTCATCGGCGCGGGCGCGGGCGCGTCAAGCAAAAGCTCCACCCCGCCGGCCTGCGCCGCGGGTTGAAACACGGCGAATGTCTCGCGCGCAACCGATGCCAGGTCGAGCGCGACCATTTTGGCGTGAGCCTTGCGCGCCTCGAGCGACGCGAGTTGCAGGAGTTGGTCCACGATGCGCTGGATGCGTCCGGCCTCGGTGTTGATGTTGCCGATGAAACGCGCGCGCTCCGCCTCGGGCGGATTTTCGCCCAGGATTTCCGCCGCGCCGCGGATGGCGGAAAGCGGCGATTTGATTTCGTGCGTGAGCGTTTGCACGTAGCGCTCGACGTAGGCTTTGCCTTCGATCGCGGCGCGCATTTCCTCGAACGCCTTCCGGAGTTCGCGCACTTCGCGGCCCTCAAAACTGGCGAGTTTCGGCACTTTTGCGGAGCGGCCATCGCGCACGGCTCGCGCATATTGGGTGAGGCGCGTGATCGGCGCCGTCACCCACATCGAAAACGCGATGCCGAGCAGCAAAATCATGCCGCCGCCCGCCAGCCCGGCAAGAACCACGCGTTTGCGGGCGGCGCTCACCAGTTCATTAATGCTGTCGGCGGGCTTGCCGAGCGACACAACGCCGATGAGCCGCGAGCCGTCCCGAGACCGGATGGGCGCGGCCATGTAGAGCATGAGCGAATGCGGATCGCCCTTCACCTCGTGCGTGGCGCGCGCGCCGTATTCGCCGCGCAGGGTCAGAATCACGTCGCGCCATTCGTTGCGGTAGCTTTTCCCCTCGTCGCGCCCCTCGCGCGAATCGTAGAGCACGATGCCGTCGGCGTCGGTCACGTAAACGCGGGCGTTCACTTGCGTCTTGTTGAGCGAATAAATCAGCGCGTTGAACCGGCGCCGAAACGCGCCGTCGAACATCGTTTTTATTTTCGCGGGATCAAGCGTGTCGTCCCTCGTTTCGCTTTCAATGACGGACGCGAGTATGTTGACGCTGTCCACAAGCGCCTCCTCCATCGACTCAAGATAACGCGGCGCAAGCTCCGAAAGGTTGCGGTTGATCAGATAATAAAACCCGCCTCCCACAACGAGCAGATACGCAAGGAGAATGTAGGTGCGGATCGTCATGACGCCGTCATACCCTCAACGAATACCCCATGCCGCGATGCGTCTGGATCGGATCGATTTCAGGCGCGGCCGCGCGCAATTTTGCGCGCAGGGTTTTGATGTGCGCATCAACCGTGCGGTCGAGACTCGCGCCGGGGTCTTCCCACGCGCGTGTCATGAGTTCGTCGCGCGAAAACACGCGCCCCGGACGCGCGAGCAGTGTTTTGAGCAAACGATATTCGTAGCGAGTCAGGTCGAGTCGCGCGCCGTTGTAACGGATTTCGCAACGCTCGCTGTCGTGCGCAAAACCGGTTTCACGCCGTTCGGCCTGCTGGAACGGCGCCGCGCTTGATGACGGCGTCGATGAAACCGGCGCGGGCGCCGCCATGTTTGCGCGCCGCAAAATGGCCTTCACGCGCGCGCTCACTTCGCGCGGACTGAACGGCTTGGTGACATAATCGTCGCCGCCGATTTCGAGCCCCACGATGCGATCAACCTCCGAGCTGCGCGCCGTCAAAAACAGCACCGGCATTCGCGGCGAACGCAGCCGGATGATTTTGCAAAGTTCAAACCCGTTCGCATCCGGCAGCCCCACGTCGAGAATCACGAGGGCAAACATTCGGGAGCCGAGCTCCTCAAGCGCCTCGCTTCCCGTTGCGCGCCACACCGGCTCGAAGCCCTCCGTGCGCAACGCATACACAAGCGTGTCGGCGATGGCCGGCTCGTCCTCGACAATCAAAATATTGGCGGGAGGCTGCATGTTTCTTGCAATGGGGCTGTCGCAAAAAACGCGGGAATCATCGGCCCCCGCGTTTCTCGCGCCTCGCGCGGTTATATTTTTGCCTCCTCGCTCAAGCGCGCCACAACCGCGGGCAGCAGCGCGTGCTCCGCGGCGTGCACCCTGGCCTCCAGCGACTCAAGCGTATCCGTTTTTTCAATACGCACAGCCGCCTGGTCAATGATCGGGCCGCCATCGACCTCCGCGGTCACGTAATGAACCGTGCAGCCGGTGATCCTCACCCCGCGCCGCCATGCCTGCCCGATGCCGTCGAGCCCGGGAAAACTCGGCAGCAGGCTCGGATGCAGGTTGATAATCCTGTTCGCGAACGCGTCGATAAACCGCGGCTTCAAAATGCGCATGAACCCCGCGAGCACGATCAAGTCGGGCTCGCATGCGTTGATGGCCTCAATGTAACGGGCCTCGCCCTCATCGTCGAATTTCGTCTTGAACGGACCGGGGTCTAAAAATGAGGCGGGCACTCCGTATTTGGCTCCATGCGCGAGAATGCCCGCGTCCGGCTTGTCCGAAAAAATCCGCACGACTTCGGCGCGGCCGAGCTGCTTTTGTTGCAGGGCGTTGAGAATGGCCTCGGCATTGCTGCCCCGGCCCGAACCTAAAATGACGACTCGCATGTTGCCGCGCAGTGAAACAGATGCCGCGCGGGCGACAAAGCGTTTTTTATTAAATCGCTCCCACGCCGTCGAAGCGGAGCACGACGCGTGATTCGCGGCGCGTGGCTTCGCGGTCGAGAGTGAATCGCGCCTCCCAGTCGTTTTGCTCGTCGGTGTCGGCGAGCACTTGCGCAATGCTCGCGCCGTCGTCGTCGAAATACGTGTGCTTCGCGGCGCGGCCCTCGGGATCGAGACGGAAGCGTCCGCGCGCGTCGAAATACGGGGCGAATTGCCGCTCGATGAAACGCGCTTGTGAAGGTGGCACAGACATTCCTGTCTGTGCGGTTTGGAAAGTTTGCGCGAGGGTTGTTTCGCCGTCGGCACAGGCGGGAATGTCCGCGCCGCCTTGCCATGCCATTCGTTCCGCCGCCGCCTCGTAATCGCGCGCGGCCACGTCCTGCAAAAAGCCCAGTATCGTCGCACGCGCCAAACGCCGCAGCGCGGCCGCGTCTCTCGTGATGTCGTAGTTCGACGGGCGCGCGGGTTTGCCGTCCTTGTCAGCCGCGTCCGCGATCGCGAAATTCGGATCGCGCATCTTTTCCCATTCCTCAAGCAGACTGCTGTCGATGCCGCGGATCAGCTCATGAAAATACGTTTCCATTTCGCGGACTTCCTCGGTCTTGGCAGAGTCGGGCACGGTTTGCGCGAGCACTTTATACACTTGTGAAAGGTGCCGCAGCAGCAGGCCCTCGCTGCGCTCGATGCCGTATTCGCGCACGTATTCGGCGAACGACTGGTAGCGCTCATACATCTCGCGCGCGATGGACTTGGGGCGCACGTTTTCGTTTTCCACCCACGGGTGCGCGGCGGCGAAGGCGTTGAATGTGTCGTATAAAAATTCGCGCAACGGCTTCGGGTATTCGAGTTCGTCGAGTTTCGCCATGCGCTCGTCGTAGGGGATGTCGGCGGCCTTCATGCGCGCGAGCTCGTCGGTTTTTATCCGGTCGAGCTGGCGGCGCAAAATGATCTCCGGATTCTCCACGATGCTTTCGCAGAGCGTGAGCACGTCGAACGCGTAGTCGGGCGATTCGCGGTCGAGCAGCGGCAGCGTGTCGAGCAGGTAGAGCGAGAGCGGCTGGTGCAGCGAAAAATCGTCCTGCAAATCGACGTTCACGCGCAGTTTTTTTCCATTCGCGGGGCGCGCCTCCCTCGGAATCCACTCGATGATTTTGCGCTCGAGCAGCGCGCGAAACAACTGCCACGCGCGGCGGCGGTGCGCTTTTTTGCGCACGTCGGGCTCGTGCGAATCGGCGATAAGCTTGCGCATCACGCGGCAGCCGTCGGCGTCGCGACTGAGGACGTGCAACAGCATGCCGTGCGAAACGGCGAAGCGCGATTGCAGGCCCTCGGGCGGCGCGGTCATGAGTTTTTCAAACGTCCCGGCGTCCCAGCCCGGCGTGCCCTCGGGCGCTTTTTGCTTCGGCGCGTTTTTCTTTTTGCCGCTGGATTTCGCCGCTTTTTCGGCAGCGATTTTGTTGGCGATCACATGCTCGGGCGCCTGCACGATCACGTGGCCGGTGTCGTCGAAACCCTTGCGCCCGGCGCGGCCCGCGATCTGGCGGAAATCGCGCACGTTGAGGATGGCGGCTTTTTGCCCGTCGTATTTCCAGAGCTTGGTGAACAGGACCGTGCGGATGGGCACGTTGATGCCGACGCCGAGCGTGTCGGTGCCGCAGATGAGTTTTAGCAGGCCGCGTTGCGCGAGCTGCTCGACGAGGATGCGGTAGCGCGGCAGCAGGCCCGCGTGGTGCACGCCTATGCCGGCGCGCAGCCAGCGTTTCATGTCGCGCCCGTAGGGGCTGTTGAAGCGGACGTTTTCAAGCGCGGCGGCGAGCGCGGCCTTTTCATCGCGCGTGCAAATGTTGGCGAGGCTCGTCAGGTCCTGCGCGGCCTCGGATGCCTCGCGCTGCGTAAAATGCACGAGGTAAACCGGCGCGCGTTTCAGCGCGAGCAGATCGGCGACACGCTCGGTGAGCGGTGTTTCGGAATACTCGAATTGCAACGGCACCGGCCGGCTGTCGCTGCGAACCGTGACCGCCGGCGCGCCCGTGAGTTTCACCAGCGCGCGCTCGACCGCCTCGGTGTTGCCGAGCGTCGCCGACATGAGCAGGAAACGCGCGCGCGGCATCAGGAGCAGCGGCGTTTGCCAGGCGACGCCGCGCTCGTTGTCCGAGTAATAATGAAACTCGTCCATGATCACGGCGGCGACCGACTCCGCGCGTTCGCCGCCGGCGAGCGCGATGTTGGCGAGGATTTCCGCGGTGCAGCAGAGCACGGGCGCGGACGGGTTCACACTCGCGTCGCCCGTCATCATGCCGACGTTTTCGGGGCCGAAGTCGCGGCAGAGCGCGAGGAATTTTTCGTTCACGAGCGCCTTGATCGGGCAGGTGTAAACCGAGCGGCGCGGCGCGGCGGGTGTGTGCGCGCAGAGCTCCTTGAAGTGCAGCGCGGCGGCGACGAGCGACTTGCCGGAGCCGGTGGGCGTGGCGAGGATGACGTTGTTGCCGGCGAACAATTCCAGAATCGCCTCCTCCTGCTCCGGGTAAAGCGTCATGCCGCGCGCGGACATGGCGTCGAGAAACCGCTCCATGACGGCGTCGTTGGAGCTGTGCGGCGGAAGTGGCGTGAGCGGTGCGTTTGACAAAACGAGAAAAACAAAGACGCCGCGCGCCGCCGCGCGCAACGCCGCGTTTCACGCAACGGATGCCACGAGGGGCGCCGCGTGTTCTTGCGACGCCCCTGCGCGACGAGATGACCTCACTTGCCCTTGCCGAGCAGGTAGGCCGGGTTGAGTTTGTGCAGCGACTTGGGAACGAACATGCCGTCCTTGCGGATCAACTTGCCGTCGAACCAAATCTCGCCGCCGCCGTATTCGGGGCGCTGCATGCACACCATGTCCCAGTGAACTTGGGACTTGTTGCCATTGCCGCAGTCCTCGTAGGCATTGCCCGGCGTGAAGTGGAACGAACCCGCGATTTTCTCGTCGAAAAGAATGTCGCTCATCGGGTTCAGAATGTGCGGATTGAAGCCGAGCGCAAACTCGCCGATGTAACGCGCGCCCGCGTCGCTATTGAGAATTTCGTTCAGGCGCTTGGTGTTGGTCGATGTGGCCTCGACGATTTTGCCCTTGCTGAAAACAAGGCGCACCTTGTCGAACGAACAGCCGAGGTAAACCGTGGGCACGTTGTATTGGATGACGCCCTCGACGCTGTCCTTGACCGGGCACGAATACACTTCGCCGTCGGGGATGTTGCGCAGACCGCCGCATGGAACCGCGCCAATGCCCTTGATCGAAAACTTCAAGTCGGTGCCGGGGCCTTTGATGTGCACGCGATCGGTGTTTGTCATGAGTTTCACGAGCGCGTTCATGCCCGGAATCATGCGCGCATAGTCAAGCGTGCAGACGCGGAAATAAAAATCCTCGAACGCCTCGGTGCTCATGCCCGCCTGTTGCGCCATCGCGGAGGTGGGCCAGCGGAGCACGACCCATTTGGTGTTGTTCACGCGATGCTGGAGCACGGGACGCATGAGCCGGGCGACCAGTTGCGCGCGCTCGGGGCGCACATCGGAGGCCTCGAAAATATTGTCGGAACCGCGCAGCGCGATGTAGGCGTCCATTTTTTTCATGCGCGCGAGCTCGACCTCGGCGTGCGCGGCATACTGGGATTCCTCGGCGCCGAGCGTGAGCTCGCGCGTGATGCGGGCGCGGTTGATATTAACGTAGGGATGCGCGCCCCTGGCCTTCGCCGCGCGGATGAGCTCGATCACCATTCCGTCGGGAATATCGAAGGCGTCGATGAGCACCCGCTCGCCCTTCTTGAGCGAGCAGGAGAAATTAATAAGACCTTGGGCGAGTTTTGTGAAGCGAGGATCGGTAAGCATTGTGTGGAAATTATATCAGCGACGGAACGAACCCGCGCAAGAGGGAAACTCGCAGGCGCGCCCGGCATTGTCGCGACACGGAGCGGAGCGCCCCCGTCGAAAAAAAACGCGACCCCGTTGCCGGAGTCGCGTGAGATGTTTCAAAGAAATGCGTTGGTTTTGCTTATTTCTTGAGGCTGGCGCGAACGGCGTCGAGTTGTCCTGCGCTGCCGAGGAGCTCGTTGCGGCTGGCGATGAACTTCGCGTATTCCTCGATGTAAACCTTGCCGGGGGCGCGGAAGTCGAAATCAGCCGGCTTGTCGCGGAAGAATTCGCGGTGAACGCGCGTCCAGACGAGGCGTCCGTCGGTGTCGATGTTGATCTTGGTGACGCCGAGTTTCGCGGCGGGCAGGTATTCGTTCACGTTGACACCGGCGCTGTCCTTGATCTGGCCGCCGGCGGCGTTGATGCGCGCGACCTCGTCCTGCGGGACGGACGAGGAGCCGTGCATGACGAGCGGGAAGTTGGGGAGGAGTGCCTTGATTTTTTCGAGCACATCGAAGTGGAGCGATTGTTTGCCCTTGAACTTGAAGGCGCCGTGCGAGGTGCCGATGGCGCAGGCGAGCGAGTCACAGCCGGTGAGCTCGACGAATTTCTTGGCTTCCTCGGGATCGGTGAGCGTGGCCGCGCCGTCCTCGACCTTCACGTCCTCCTCGACGCCTCCGAGCATGCCGAGCTCGGCCTCGACGGAGATGCCCTTCTTGTGGGCGGCCTCGACGACGCGCTTGGTGATCTCGACGTTTTTCTCGAACGGATCGTGCGAGGCGTCGATCATGACGGAGCTGTAGAAGCCGGAGTTGATGCAATCGTAGCAGGTTTCCTCGTCACCGTGGTCGAGGTGAACGGCGAAGATGGCGTCCGGGAAAATGGTGTCGGCGGAACGGATCATGCCCTCAAGCATGAGCTTGTCGGTGTATTTGCGCGCACCCTTGGAAATCTGGATGATGAAAGGCGCCTTCGAGGCCATGCAGCCTTTGAACAGACCCATGGTCTGCTCGGCGTTATTGATATTGTAGGCGCCGATGGCGTATTTGCCGTAGGCGTGTTTGAAGAGTTCTGCGGTTGTAACGATCATGATGAGTGCGTTGGTGGTTTTGATTTGGCCGAAGCCTGTTTAACTTGACGAAGTTTTAGAAGTTAATCGTCGAAACAAACGCGACAAGGGTTTTTTTACGCCCAACCACTTCTTGGCACATCCCCCCGCGCCAGAATGGCAAAAGCATTGCGGCTTAACACAGTCCACCGGGGACGCGCCTCAGTAACGACTCGATCACGCCAACTCCAAACCGGGCTCGATGGCGAGGGTTGGGATTGCAACGGGCTTCGCGCCGGGGTCGGCCCAGGCGGCGAAAGCGATCATTGAGGCGTTGTCGCCGGTGTGGCGCGGCTCGGCCATGAGAAACGGAATGCGGTGCTTTTTTGCGATGCCCTCGAACGCGCCGCGGAGCGTTTTGTTGTTTGCCACGCCCCCGGACAGGCCGATGCTCGCATAGCGGTCGGCGGTGGAGGCGCGGTTTTGCGCAAGGGCGTTGGTGGTCTTGCGCACGAGCGCGTCGATCACCGCCTGCTGGTAACTCGCGCACAGGTCGGGCATGCGCGCGGTGATTATGTCGGGCGCCATTTTTTCGAGCGTGTAGCGGAGCGCGGTTTTCAGGCCCGAAAAACTAAAGTCGAGATCGCTGCGCGGTCCGATGCCGCGTGGAAAATCAAAGGCGTCAACCTTGCCTTCGGCGGCGAGTTTTTCGACGAGCGGGCCGCCGGGATAACCGAGGCCGAGGAGTTTTGCGCCCTTGTCGAGCGCCTCGCCCGCGGCGTCGTCGCGCGTGGTCGAGATGACTTTGACGCGCCGATCGCGGTCGATGCGGAAGAGAATCGTATTGCCGCCCGAGACGATCAGTCCGAGGTGCGGCAGCAGCGCGGCGAAATTTTCATCGAACTTTTCCGGGGCCGACGCGTGCAGCGCGATGAAGGGCGAAAACGCATGTCCGCGCAGATGGTTGATTCCGACGAGGGGAACGCCGAGCGCGAGCGCGAGCGATTTTGCCGCGGCGACACCGATGGCAAGGCATCCGGCGAGTCCCGGCCCGTGCGTGACGGCGATTTGCGCGACGCCCGAAAAACCGTCCGACGCATCACGCGCGCGTTCGAGCAGCGGCGCGATGGTGCGCAGGTGTTCGCGCGTGGCGAGGTCGGGCACGACGCCGCCGTAGCGTCCGTGGAGCGCGATTTGCGAATGCACCCATTCATGCGCGATGCCGCGCGCCGGGTCAAATAGCGCGGCGGCGGTTTCATCGCAGGATGTTTCGATGGCAAGAATCATGGTGGCGGTTGCGCTCCAAGGCCAAACATTCCGCCTTCGCCGGTCAATGTCGCAAAATAGAAATGCTTTGCCGCAAAAGGCTGTTTGCCGCGCGCGTTTGCGCCAGCAGCATCGACGTCCGTTGCCTCCCTTCCCCGCCCTTTTTTGTTTTCCGCAAAATAACAAACCTCAAACCACACACACATTCATGCAATCGATCAGATGCAAGATGCCCGCCCTGAAAAAATTAACGCGCGCGTTTGCCGCATTCGCCCTGCTCGCCGCGATGGCCGGGACCGCCGCCGCCTCGCAACTCCACACGCTCGCAAATGACAAGCTCCAGGTGTCGATCACCGGCAGGGGCGAACTCGCCAGCCTCAAGAATCTCGCGACCGGGCAGAACTACGCCGGCGGCGGGCATTTGTGGCGCCTCTATTACGACACGCCGAAATACAAGGAGCTGCAGGTGACGGCGGACTCGCAGGCGCCCAAGGTTTCGCGGAAGGACGGCGTCATAACAATCAGCTACGACAAGCTGGTTCTCGACGGACGCGCGCTGAACATGCAGGTGCGCTTCGACATCTGGCTCGAGGACGACTTTGTGCGCTTCTCCTCGGAAGTGAAAAACAACGAGCCGCACACCGTCATCCGCGAGCTGCACTACCCGCTCGTCGCAAACATGCCGCTGCCAAAAGACCACAAGCTGCTCATAACCGACACCGGCGGCCAGGTCTTCAACGACGTGCGCCGGGAGATCATGCGAAGGGGCAACACCGCCGCCCCATACCGCAGCCCCGCGCAGTATTTCCGGCAATGGGACGTCAGGTATCCCGCCCGTTTCGTGACCACCTGCGCGTCGAATTGCTTCGCGTTTTTCAGCGACTCGCAGGGTCTTTATTTCGGAAGCCACGACCCTTCGTTTCAGGACACTTGGCACGGCTTGCGCCTTTATCCCGACAAGGCGGGCGCGTTCACGCAACTCGAGGCCGGCTTCTACAAATACCCGCAATGCGTCAACGGCCAGACATGGAAGTGCGACGCAAACGTCATCGGCCCCTACTCGGGCACATGGCACCAGACCTCGAAACTCTACCGCCGCTGGGCCGACACCTGGTGGGAGCACCGCGATCCGCCCGCGTGGGTCAAGCGCATGAAAAGCTGGCAGCGGATAATCCTGCGCCATCAATACGGCGAACAGTTTTTCAAATACACCGACCTTCCGGGCCGCATCAAAAGCGTGGGCGAAAGCGTGGGCGCCGACGCCGTGTTTGCCTTCGGCTGGTGGGAAACCGGCATGGACAACGGCAACCCGCACTACGACGCCGACCCCGCGCAGGGCGGCGACGCGGGTTGGAAAAAAGCAATCGCCGACTACAAAAAGGACGGCGGCCGGTTGCTGCTCTATTTCAACGGCAAGCTCATCGACCGCGAAAGCGAGTTCTACAAAAACGGCCCCGGAAAGGAAATCTGCTACAAGGACAACACCGGCGCGGAACTCACCGAGCAATATCGCTTCACGGGCATGGCCACGTTTCTGGGCAACTACAACGCGCGCACCTTTGTGGTTGCCGACACACGCGACCCGCGCTGGCAGAAAATGCTCCTCGAATGGGCGGCCCGCGCTTACAACTACGGCGCCGACAGCGTCTTCTACGACCAGCTCGGCTACGTCGAGCGCACGACCAACTGGGACATCAGCGGCGAGTTCCCGATCCCCCACCACCGCGTGCTCGCCGACAAGGCCGCCGTGCTAAAAAAGATACGCGCGCAAAACATGAAAAAGGACCCGCAGTTCGCCCTGGGCACCGAATGGCTCACCGACGCCACCGCGCAATATTGCGACTACATACACATCTACACAACGACGGCGGGCCCGAACAGCTTCATCGACTGGTTCCGTTACACATTCCCCGAAGTCATCGTCTCCGACCGCGAAATCCGCGACGACACCGACATCGAGCGCCGCGTCAACAACACCGTCCTGAAAGGACTGGTCAACGACATCGAAATCTACCGCTGCCGCGACCTCATCGACAAAACGCCCACCTACCAAGCCTACCTTGCAAAAATCAACGAAATCAAGGAACGCTACATCGACCTGATCGTGGCCGGCACCTATCGCGACACCGAAGGCTTCACGAACTCCAACCCGCAAGTCGAGGCCCGCGCCTACACCAACGGCAACGGCATGGCGGTGGTGGTGACGCAAACCGTCGAAGCTCCGCAAACCACCGCGATCACCGTCCCCGGCTACAAATACAAGGAATCCAGAACAGCCAACGGCGCCACCGTCTCGAAGGACGGCGGCAAAGTCTCGCTCGGCCAGCACGCCCTCGCCGTGCTCGTTTACGAAAAAACCAAGTAGGGGCGCACCTCGCGTGCGCCCTCGCGCCCGCCCGCTTTGTGAAACCGTCCGCAAACACACACTCGCCCACGAGGGCGCACGCAAGGTGCGCCCCTACGCCGACGGATTTTCCCGTCGCGCGCATCTCCGCCAACGGCGTCCACGCCGAAATCTGCCTGCCGGATTCCGACGCGGGCTACTACCGCGGCACGCGCTTCGACTGGGCGGGCGTGATTCGCGACCTGCGCTGGCGCGGACACCGCTACTTCGACGAATGGTTTCCCGCGCACGACCCGTTGTGTCACGACGGCATCTGCGGCCCGGTCGATGAGTTCACGCAAACCGGCTACGAGGACGCCGCCGAGGGAGACGAGTTCCTGAAAATCGGCGTGGGCGCGTTGCGCAAAACCACCGACGCCCCCTACGACCGTTTCCAAACCTACCCGATCTCAAACAAAGGCAAACGGCAAACCGGCATAAGCGCCGACCGCGTGGATTTCCAGCACACGCTAACCAGCGGCGACCTCGCCTACGACTACCGAAAAACGCTGCAACTCACCACCGACAAACCCGGCTTGCGACTGGAATACGCACTCAAAAACACGGGCGCGAAACCGCTGGAGGGACAAGTTTACAACCACAACTTTTTCACCATCGACGGCATGACCACGGGCCCGGACACCGAGATCCGCCTCCCCTTCCGCCCCGAAGGCGACTGGCGCGAGGCGTATGACAGCGTGGCGCTGACCGACACCGGCATAAATTTTTCGCGCGAACTAAACGCCGGCGAAAAAGTTTTCATGGGCAACCTCCACGGTCACGATCCCGCGCAAACCGGCTACGCCTTCGAACTGCACAACCGCAAATCGGGCGCTGGAGTGCGCGCCAAGGGCAGCGGACACCTCTCGCACATCGTCTTCTGGGCCTGCCCCGCAACCGCCTGCATCGAGCCCTACACCACACGCCAAGTCCACCCCGGCCAAACCGCACGATGGACAATCGAGTATGAATTTTTCGAGCGCTAATCGCGGCGTCGCCACGTCGCAAAAACTAAGCCCCCGCCACTCGCGCGGCGGGGACTTTGGCATGATCGTATCTTTCCAAAAAACCGGCGGCGCCGGTTAATTGATTTCGATTTTGCGAGGCTTGAGCGCCTCGGCTTTCGGAAGCGTGACGGTCAACACGCCGTCGGCAAACTCGGCATGGATTTTTTCCACGTCGATCCGGCCCTCGTGCTGGAACGAAAGCGCAAACGCCTCGTCGCCGGTTTCGCGATGGAGCGTGGTCCACTCCTTCGGGCTTTTCCACGCGCGTTCGCCGCGAATGCCCAACACCCCGTTTTCATCGGTGATGGAGAGGTCATTCTTGGCAACGCCCGGCAGGAACGCCTTCAGCGTCCACGATGTGTCGTTGGCGACAATGTCGTAGCGGGGCCGCACTCCGGCGGTCGTGTTGTGGTTCGCGGACTCGGCGCGATTTGCAGCCGGGAATATGGATTTGATGAGTGACATGATGTGTTTTCCTTTCTGTTTGAAATGCGGGTTAATGTTCATTCGCGGTCAGTTGACGGAGATTGTCAGCTTGCGCGGTTTCGCCTGCTCCTGTTTTGGAAGCGTGATCGTGAGGATGCCGTTCTCGCTCGCGGCGCTGATTTTGTCGGCCTGCGTGTTCTCGGGGAGAAGGACGCTGCGCTTGAGCGTGACGGTTTGCGAATTGTCGCCGTCGCCCGTCCTGCGCGCCGCGGAAATCTCCAGCGAGCCATCAACCACCTCGACCGTGATGTCGCCGCGGGCGATGCCGGGAAGCTCGGCGCGGACATAGCTGTTGTCCTTGTCCTCGTAGATATCGAGAGGGAAGAATTCGCCGTTGCAGGAGTTGCCCTTGCCACCCCAGAACAAGCCGAACAAATCCTCGAATTGTGTATCGAAATCACCCGCCATCCTGCGCGCCAGTTCGGTGCCGAACGCGGAGGCCGGGCGGAGTGTGCAAGGATATGCGTAACGTGTCATTTTCATGGTTGTTGCCTTTCTGTTTTTGGTTGTTGGTGAAAAGTTGTTCATGTGATGAATGGCCCCGTGGCCGTGATGCCTCCTTGTTAAGCTGAAACGGTGCCGAATGTGCGAAACGCGCAACACGCGCACTTTCAAAGACTTGATTTTCGAGCGCTGGGACACCTGTGAAAAGTTGTCCGCCCGGATGTCACACGCATCGGGAAATTTCGGCACGCCCCGCGCTTTTCCTTTTGCGGCGGCGACGGCGGGCGTGCAAAAATCCGCCAACAACAATGAGCGCGAAACTTGCCTTCACATGCGGAGACCCGGCGGGCGTCGGCCCGGAAATCATAGCGGCATGGCTTGCCGCGCATCCAGCGCGGGCGCGCGATGTCGCCGTGATCGGCCCCGCGCAATGGCTGCGCGCCCTGCCCTCGCACACACCCGCCGCGAAGGATGCGACGCTCGTAAGCGCGGACTCCGGACAATTCGAAATGACGCCGGGCCGCCCATCCGTGGAAGGCGCGCGCATCGCGCTCGCCGCCATGGAGCGCGCCGCCGAGGGTGTGCGAAATGGCGAGTTCTCAGGCGTCGTCACCGGCCCCGTCAGCAAAAGCTGGCTGCAAAAAGCGGGCTACCCGTTTCCCGGGCAGACGGAGTTTTTCGCGGCGCGCTGGGGCGGTGTTCCGACGATGGCGTTTTGCGGAGGTCGGCTGCGCGTTGTGTTGCTGACATGGCACATCCCGCTGCGCGAAGTGCCGGAACATTTAACGCCGGGGGAAATCTCGCGCGCCGTGCGCGCCGCGGACGAACTCGCGCGCGCCGACGGCATCGCCGCGCCGCGCATCGGCGTGTGCGGCCTCAACCCGCACGCGGGCGAAGGCGGCATGCTCGGCGTCGAGGAACGCGACACAATCGACCCGTTGCTCGACACACTGCGCGCCGGCGGTTGCCCGAAACTCTCGCGCTGCGAACCGAGCGACACGATTTTCGGACGCGCATTGCGCGGCGAATTCGACGTGATCGTCGCCCTCTACCACGACCAGGGGCTCGCCCCGTTGAAAACAATCGACTTCGACGAGGCGGTGAACGTCACCCTCGGCCTGCCGCACGTGCGCACCAGCCCCGACCATGGCACCGCCTTCGGCATCGCGGGCAAAGGCGAGGCAAACCCGAGAAGTTTCACCAACGCCGTGACCGTCGCACAACGGTTGATCGCGCTGCGGGCAGGATGATTTAAAAACGAGCACGGCACCAAGGGCGCCGCACAACGTGGCCCGAGGGTTGCGACGCGTGCGCAAGTAGGCGCAACTCTCGTCGCGCAGGGGCATCGCAAGCAGCGCGCGCAACCCATGAAATTTTCGCCCCAACAATTCTTGGATTGCCCGCGCAAACCTATCCATGCTCGCTTTCATCACCATGGACTTCTTTCAGGCTCAGGATAACGCGCGCAAGAAATCGGCGCGACTCGTGTTTTTCTACATCGCGGCGGTAATCGCGATCATCGCCACGATTTATTTCGCCATAGTATTAGGCATGCGCCTGCTCATCTCGGAGAGCAACAATCCCGATTTGTATTTTCCAATCTGGCAGCCGGAAGTATTTATTGGCACCGCGGGCATCACCATCGCCGTGATCGGGCTCGGCAGCCTTTTTAAAACGCTGTCGCTGCGCTCGGGCGGGGGCGTCGTCGCGCGCTCGCTGGGCGGGCAGCTTGTCTCGCCAAACACAAGCGATCCGCAACGCCGCCGGCTCGTCAACATCGTCGAGGAAATGTCCATCGCCGCCGGCGTGCGCATGCCTGAAGTTTACGTGCTGCCGGAGGAGGGCATCAACGCGTTTGCCGCCGGCTACTCGCCGGACGACGCCGCGGTGGCCGTCACGCAAGGCGCGCTCGACTCGCTCTCTCGCGACGAATTGCAGGGAGTGGTCGCGCACGAGTTCAGCCACATCCTCAACGGCGACATGAGGCTCAACATCCGCCTGATCGGATTGCTCTTCGGCATCCTGCTCCTGACGATCATCGGGCGCGTCATTGTGCGAATCGGTTTCTCGTCGGGGGGACGCTCGTCAAAAAACAAAAGCGGCGGCGTGGTCGTGATGGCGTTGCTCGGCCTCGCGCTCATCATCATCGGTTACATCGGCGTGATTTTCGGGCGTCTGATTCAGGCGGCGGTTTCGCGCCAGCGGGAATTTCTGGCCGACGCGTCCGCCGTCCAGTTCACACGCAATCCGGACGGCATCGCGGGAGCCCTGAAAAAAATCGGCGCCGCGACGTCGGGCTCGCGCATCGAAAGTCCGCACGCCACCGAGACCAGCCACATGTATTTTGCGAGCGCGCTGCGCTCATCGTTCGGCGGCGCCTTTGCCACGCACCCGCCGCTCGACGCGCGCATCAAGGCCATTGATCCTTCGTTCGACGGAAACTTCAAAGCGGCAAAAAAAACATCCATCGCAACCGAGGCGGCGCAAACTCGCGCCAGCGCAAACGCATCGCACCCGCCGCGCGTTCCCGGCATGCCCCCGCCATTGCCCTCGGCAGTCGGCGCGGCGGCGTTTTTGGCGGCAATCGCCTCCGCCGAGGCTCCCGACGCGCAAAAAGGCGCGGAAATACTGGCGGCGATCCCGGAGGATTTCCGCGAGGCCGCGCGCGATCCCGAACGCGCGCGCGCAGTGCTACTGGCGACGTTGTATGACAAGACCAACGCCGAGGCCGCCGCCAAGCAGGACGCCGCGATCGCGCGCGCGCTGAGCACGACGGAACGCGTGGCATTCATTGACCTGGTGGCGCGCATCGAAACCGTTCCCTCGTGGACGCGCATCGCACTCGGCGACCTTGCGCTCTCGGCGATCCGCCACGTGGACGCACGCCTGATCAACGCCACGATCGACGCGGTGGACGCCTTCATCGAAGCCGACGGCGAGGTGAGCCTGCACGAATACGCCCTGCGCAAGGTAATCCACCGCAACCTGCGCCCGCCCGGAAACCCCGGCGTGCTCATCAAAACGTGCGCGGCCGTCGCGGACGAAATCGCGCTCATATTGAGCGCGGCGGCGCGCGCCGGAAGCTCGGCGGAAGCTTCGCAACAACACGCATTTGAAACGGGCGCGTCCGCCATCCGCGAAACGCAACCGGACATCGCGCTCTCAATGGCAAGCGCAACCGGCATGAGCGCCAAAACCCTGACCCGCGCGCTCGACCGCCTCGACATCTGCACGCCCGCCGTAAAACGCACCGTGATCAACGCGCTCGTGCGAACCATCTCCGACGACGGAAAAATCGAGGTGGAAGAGCAAAACCTCCTCCGTGCCATCGCCGCCGCGCTGAACTGCCCGGCGCCAGTGCTGGTAGAGTGATGCGCACATTAATGATGAGCAAATGACAAAACTGCGTTTGTCAGAATATTAAGGAGCGTAAAATAACATCGGCATGAAAACACGGAATGGCCGCTTGCGCATCCCCAACGGGGATGAGTCCCTTAGCCCAGGGTTGGCGCGAGCTGCAAGCGCCTACCCTGGGTGTCATGAAAAAGAAAGCACAACCCTGAAGGGGTTGCATCCTCTGAAAACGCCCGCCGGCCAATCAGGCCACAACCCCGTTGGAGTTGTTTATTGTGTTTATCATTCCCAGAATAGTTCGCCGCGCTCGCAACCCTGGGCTAAGAGGCGGAAGCCCGTTGGGCTTCATTCGATGTCCCTTTATTTCGAAAAAATTGATAACACTGTTTTACACAAATGAGCATCGAGACAAAAACCCCCATTGATACTGCCGTGATCGTCCATGAGAAGCCGCCATCAGGAGCGTTCGATGAGATTCTATTTGGCCACGATCATGGGAATACACTTTGGGTGCTCTTTAGTGATAAAGATGGTATCCTTGAGTGGATAGGAAAATTTGCGTGTGGGTTTTCTTCATCAATGCGTGTCATTAAGCTTGTAGAGCCTGACCGTTTTTTAATCGTCGCTGGCGGAAATGCATATCTCATTGATGCGTCACGCAGAATGTTAATGAACCAATACTCAGGCATTTTCGGTGAAGAGATTGCATACGATCCAGAAAGGAATCATTTCATTGCGGCAGATGTTTGTTTACGCATCATTGAAAATGGCCAGGAAATTTGGACAAGTAAACGCATTGCCCTTGATGCTATCTACAACATGAAAATCGAAGGTCGCATACTTTCGGGCATGGCAGTCGTTGATTACAATGGTGACGAGAACAACGAGGAGCAGTTTGCGTTCAATCTTGATTCACGGGAGTTCATCTATGGCCCTGATTTGTCAGTGTGGGATACTCCATCTGCGCAAGCGAAGCCGAAACCGTGGTGGAAATTTTGGTGACTTTAACGGCGCCCGCACAGGCAGCCGCGCACGACGGCATGATAAACCGCGAGGAACAGGAAATCTTGCGCGCCATCGCCGCCGCATTAAACTGCCCCGAGCCGGTGCTGGTGGAATAGTGCGCAATCCCGAAGCGCAAAAGCAGCCCGCATCATTTTGAAACTTGGCAGGCTGTTTTTCCGGAGTCATGGATAGGCATCTTCATGCGTTCCAAGCAGACAAGGCTTCTTGACTCAATTTCGGATGCGTTTCCTGTGTGCGCAACACATGCAACACTTTCCTTGCGACAGGGCGACGAGATTGACTCATATAACACACCTCCCCCGGATATCGTGCCAGCTGACTGGCGTAATATTCCTGATGGCGATCTGGAGGCCTTCCATTGGGGATTCACGCATCTCGACACCGATTCTTGGCGCTTCTATTTGCCTGCTTTCCTTGCATATTCAATTCGACACATGTCCTGCGGCGAATCGCTCGTAATTCATGCCTGTCTCGGCAATCTTCGGCCACCAGACAGGATTCCAGCGCGTTTCAACACGCTCAACGACCAGCAACGGCGGACTGTGGTCAGCGTGTTGGAGTTTCTGGCGTTTGACTGCGAATCGGGTTTCGCGGCTGCCGCCTGTCAGGTCTTGGAGGAATATTGGATCAAGAACCCGTTTAACTCGGATACCTGATGCGTATTTCTTTCGATATTGATGACACTTTGGTCATCCACGCCCCGAACACGCCGACGGAACCCCGACGCTTTCCAGTCTTCGTTCACCGTTGGTTTGGCGAGCCTCTTCGTCGAGGCACTTGTTCACTGATGGCCGGGCTGCGCCGTCGCGGATGTAGCATTTGGATTTATACTTCATCAGGCCGCACACCATTTGGCATTCGCTTGTGGATGTTTTTGTATGGCATTCGAATTGATGGAGTAATCAACGACGAACGACATCGGCGCAATTTGAGCAAACACCGGTTTATTCGCATGCCATCAAAGTTCCCGCCTGCATTTGGCATAGATTTGCACATTGATGATTCCGAAGGCGTTTTGATGGAGGGACGGGATCACGGCTTTCGCGTGATTGTCGTCAGCCCGCATGATGAGCGGTGGACAAAAAAGGTGATGGATGCAGTAGATGCCGTGGATTCGGACATTCTTCCAAAGACTCCGGTCATCCCTACGCCGCCGCGCGGGTCAGGCGGTCGTTGAGGGCGGCGGCGAGGGCGCGGTCTTTTAACGCGGGACTGGCAGGGGCAAGCTCGGCGTGGATTCTTTTCCAAATTTTTTCCGGACCGTCGAGGGCTCGCAGGGCGGCGAAGAGGTTATGCGCGGCTTCGCCCAGGTCTTGTTTCTCAGAGAGCGGAAAGATGTTTTCGTCCCGGAGTTTTTCGGAGGCGAAGAGCGGGAGAACGGCTTCGTTCTTGGGAATGCGGGCGATAAGCGCGGGCGTGATGCGGGCGTGCAGCACAACGGGGGTTTTCGGGCTGTAGTGTTTGCTCAACATTCCCGGGGCGAGTTCGGCGCGGGCGGTTTTGGCGGGGCGTTTTTTTGCAGCCGCGGTCACGGGCACGCGAAGGACGCGGGCGATTTCAGCGGCGCCGATTTTTCCGGGGCGCAGAATTTTCGGGCAGCGCGGACCGCGCAGGTCGACAATAGTCGATTCGAGCCCGATGTCGCAATCACCGCCGTTTAGGATATGACGAATTTTTCCACGCAAACCGTCGCGCACATGCGCCGCGCAGGTGGGGCTGATGTAACCGAAGGGGTTTGCGCTCGGGGCGACGAGCGGCAGGCCGCACTTTTTGAGGAGCGCGCGGAAGAGCGGATGCGCGGGCATGCGAACGGCAACGCTCGGCAGTCCGGAGGTGGCGAGGTCGGGCACGGTGTCCTTTTTCGGGAGGACGAGCGTGAGCGGGCCGGGCCAGAAGGCGCGGGCGAGTTTTTCCACGGCGGGATTGCGGTGCGCGAGTTGATCGAGTTGCGCGAGGTCGTGGATGTGAACAATGAGGGGATCGTTTGCGGGGCGGCCCTTGGCGCGAAAAATGGCGGCGCAGGCATCAGTGGAGAACGCATTGCCCGCGAGCCCGTAAACCGTTTCGGTGGGCACGGCGACGAGCTCGCCGCGTTGAAGAGCCGACGCAAGCATGGCAAGGTTGCGCGGCGTGCCGCGATAGATGCGGGTTTTGAGGAAAGGCATCGGGGAAAAGTTTAGGTTTTAAGTTTAAGAGTGGCTGACTGTCGCTTCGCTCGAAACCGGCACTCCGGCCCTTGGTTTTCTGATTTTCAACCTTCAGGCTTCCATCTCTTCAGTTCTTCTCTCCAGAGGGCACAAAAAAGGCCGGAAGCATCCGGCCTTGGAAAGGTTGTTGCGCGGAACGATGGCCTGCCTTACTGGGCGAGGAGCATGTTGCGCGAGCGCTTGATGGTCTTCGTGATGCGGCGCTGCTGCTTGGCGGTGAGGTGCGTCCACTTGCGCGGGAGAATCTTGCCCGTGTCGGAGACAAAGCGGTTCATAAGCTGCGGCGCGGTGAAGGGAAAGTTCTCCGGCGTGAGGCTCTGTTGTTGTGGTGCGTCGGGCTGTTCTGTCGTGCTCATTTGAAAAAGAATGTGAATAGATAGGCGCTGAATCCCCGCTGTCAACAGGCGATTTTAAGCGTTTTTTTGGCAGGCGACGGTCAACTCATCTCAAATATTTTCGATGAATGAGGCGTTGCTTCCAAACCAAGCGGCGGTTGGCGGGCTGCCGGCCTCCGGTCTCGAAACCAAGTCACGGGGACGAGGCGCAGCGCGTCCCGCATGCCCTTATGCCTTTGGTTTTCGTGGCGGGTTGGTCACAGGGGCGGTTTCCTTGGCGTGTATTCGGGTGTCAATTCCGGTAACGGTGGCGATTGAGCGCTTTATCAATAATCTCATTGTATCTGTCCTCAAAATACGCATGCGTGGCGAGCTCCACATGTGTGAGCTGTTGCTGGTCGCGCCAGATTGCCAAAGTCACATGAAAAAAGCCGCATCTTCCATATGCGGAATACGAGCCACTGCGATTGTTCACCGGAGTCAATGCAATGCCCCGCGACTGAAAATATGCCCGCATTTTGGAAACAACCGCATCGCGCGTTTCATCCGTCGCATAAATGCAAGACTCAGCGCGAATCATTGGATGCGATACCGTTTGCTCATAGATGACATTCTCCCTTCGCACCTTGTCCCCTGGCAGCGGCGCGTTCGCGATCAAATCGGAAAATGTATAAAATGCCCCCGACATCGGCTCGCCGTGGCGAACCGTGCGAACCCATCTGGAGCCCGCTCTTTCACCGTAACTAAAACCGCATGTCGTGCAGGCAAGCGCCTCATTGCCCTTGCCCGCGCCGGCGGCAACCACGGTCTCATGCCCAAACGCGCATGACGTTGGAGGGCCAAAGTCGCAAAGCGGCAGATAGTCATCGTTGTGAAGCGCAACGGGAATAACCGTGACTCGCACCGGAACCGTGCGCGTGTATAACGCAAACGCGGCGATCACAAAAATGTAGGTGATCCAGCGGAACCTCGATATTTTGCGAAGAAAAGGGCTTTTTTCAGGAAATGGAGCGGTCATGGAATTAATGTGGTTGCACGCAATTAACACGCGCAACTCGGGGGAATATTAATGACCAAAAGCGGCCGCCCGAAAAAACTGCGGTTCTTCCCTCATTCCCGCACGAATTTATCCTTTGGCACCGGCAGGGACAGCTCGTTCAGTTTCCCCGCGGCGGAGACAACTTCGTAGGCTGTGCGGAAATGCAGCTTGCCGAACTCGCCCAAGGCGCGCGCGCCAAAACGCTCGATGATTTCCGTCGCCTGTTTTTTCACAAGGGGGCCCGCGCCTTTTTGCAGTTTTGCGCCAAAACGCTTTGAAAGTTTTTGCATCTGCCGCACGTATTCCGCGCGCGCGCAAATCGACGCGGCGGCGACGACCGGGTCCTCCTCCGCCTTCGTGCGCATGCGCAATTCGAACCCCTTCAGATTCTTCTTTTTCAATTCGCGTTGCACGAGCGGCTGCTCGCTGAACTGGTCGAGCAAACCCCACGGCACTTTTTTCTTGGCAAGCGCGGCAATCAAGCCCCGCGCGTGCTGCCAGGCGAGAAGCAGGTTCAGATTCGCGCGAGGACGCATCATGAGCTCGTTGTATTTTGTCATGTATTCCCACGCGAACACCTCCACGACCACGCCCGGTGTTTTGCGGATAATCTCGTCGAGTTTGACGATTTTGGTGTCGGCAACTTTTTTGGAATCGCGCACCCCCTCCTTGATCCATGACTCGATGGCCGCCTTGTCGGCAATGACCGTCGCAGTGATCACGGGGCCGAAAAAGTCACCCTTGCCGCTCTCGTCGAGGCCGGCGTGAGGCTCGAACCAGTCGGGGTGCAGCACCTCGTCGTAGCCGAGCTTGGCCGCGCCGGTGATTTCCGGCTCGATCACGTCGCGCACAAAATCCTCCGTGCCCTTCCCCGCAATGACGACCTTGCCGCTCGTGTAGGCGGTGACGTTGAGTTTCAGGTGGTCGGCCTTGTAGGCAAAACGCGAATACGCGACCTCGAACGACAGCCACAGGCGGCGCTCGCAGTAGGCGCGCAGTTTTTCCATCTGCGCGTCGTCGAGCTTGATTGTGTAACTGCTGAGTTTCTTCGGTTCCTCGTCTTTTGAGGGTTTCTTTTTTGCCATGAACTATAGGCCGCAAAATTCCCGCGAAATCACGAGCAGAAAAATCAATTCGCTGCCGCGGCTAAACGCGCCCGGACGCGGACGCGCCGCAAGATTATGCTTTTCGCATGAGCAACTTTTCACTTTTGATCCACCGCTTATGTCGCAAATCCAGCGCCAATATTTCGGCACCGACGGAGTTCGCGGCCCCTTCGGCGGGCCGGTGATCAACGAAATCTTTGCCGCGCGCCTTGGCATCGCCGCCGCGCGCTTCGCAAAAACCGGAAGAGTGCTCATCGGGCGCGACACGCGCGAGTCGGGTCCGCCGCTGCAGAAAGCCGTCGCCGCCGGACTCGCCTCGGCGGGCATGGAACCGGTCATTCTCGACGTCATCCCCACCCCCGCGCTTGCGATGGCCGTCGTCGCCGAGGGCGCCTCGCTCGGCATCATGGTCACGGCCTCGCACAACCCCGCCACGGACAACGGCATTAAATTTTTCAACGCCTCCGGCCTCAAACTCACCGATGCGCAGGAAGTCGAAATCGAATCACTGCTCGGCGACGAAGCCACCGCCCGCGACGCCCTGGCCCGTTTCGCATCGCGGCAAGGCGCCCCGCAAACACAACCACCGCCCGCCATCGGGGAACTGCGCGCGTATTTGGACAAAATGGCGTCGGTCCTTCCCGCGCGCGCACTCGACGGATGGTCCGTCGTCCTCGACACCGCCAATGGCGCGACCTGTGTCACCAGCCCGAGCATACTCGCCTCGCTGGGCGCAAAACTCACATTGCTGGGCAACGAGCCCGACGGCCGAAATATCAACGCCGGCGTCGGCAGCGAGCATCCGCAACCACTCGCCGCGCGCGTGCGCGAGACCGGCGCGCGGCTCGGCATCGCGCACGACGGCGACGGCGACCGCTGCGTCCTCTGCGACGAGCGCGGGGAGGTTTTGGACGGCGACGAAATCCTCACGCTGCTCGCCCTCCACGCGCTCCGGCAGGGCAAGCTCGCCGCCGGCACGCTTGTCGTCACCGTGCACAGCAACCTCGGCGTCGACGCCGCCGTCCGCGCCGCCGGGGGCAAAGTCGCGCGCTCCAATGTCGGCGACCGTTACGTGGCGGAAAAAATGCGGGAAACCGGCGCCACGCTCGGCGGCGAATCGTCCGGCCATATTATTTATTCCGAAATTTCCTCGACCGGCGACGGACTGCTCGCCGCGCTCAAAGTCCTCGAGGTAATGCTCGCCACAGGCAAACCGCTTTCCGAACTGCGCCAAGGGTTGAAAAAATTTCCGCAAGCGACAATCAACCTTCGCGTGCGCGAAAAAATCCCGCTCGCCCGGCTCCCAAAACTTTCAGCCGCCATCGGCGCGCTTGAGCACGAACTCGGGGACAGGGGCCGCGTGCTCGTCCGCTACTCCGGCACCGAGGCCAAACTGCGCCTCCTCGTCGAAGGCCCGTCGGACGCGATTGTGCGCGCCGGCGCCGAAACGCTCGAGGCCGCCGCGCGAAGCGAACTGGAAACAACGGCGTAAGGCTCGCGCACGCGTTCCGCGGCTGCCATGTTTTTCAGGGGCGAACTTGCCAACCGCGCGATGAGCCCCGCTTTATTTCCTCACTTTTTGCATCCATGACACTCGATCTTTGGCAATGGCTCGCGGTTGTTTTTGCCGCGCTCCTCGTTGGTTTCTCCAAGACCGGAATCGCCGGGCTCGGCATTTTGTTTGTCGCGATTTTTGCGAGCGTGCTGCCGAGCACCAAACAGGCGTCGGGAATCGTGCTGCCGCTGCTTATCATCGGCGACACCATCGCCGTGATCGCATACCGGAGGCACATGCGCTGGACGCATTTCTGGAAACTTTTTCCATGGGCCGCGCTCGGCGTGTTTGCAGGCTGGCTCGCGATGGGACGCATCGACGACGCACAGGCGCGCCTGCTCACGGGCGCGATCATCGTCGCGCTCACGGCAATGC
Organism: Ereboglobus sp. PH5-10; assembly: GCF_029504735.1. GTDB lineage: Bacteria > Verrucomicrobiota > Verrucomicrobiia > Opitutales > Opitutaceae > Ereboglobus. The sequence continues at coordinate 126,755 of NZ_JAQFIP010000005.1, forward strand.
ACATCTGGCGGCGACGGCAGGCGTCGCGGCGCTCGGCGGCGGGCATCACCGATGAGCCCGCCCTGCCCGTCTGGTTTGCGCCGATGATCGGCGTGCTCGCCGGATTCACCACGCTCATCGCCAACGCCGCCGGTCCGCTCGCCGTGATTTATTTTCTGACGATGCGCCTGCCCAAGATGGAATTTGTCGGCACCCACGCCGTGTTTTTTATGATCCTGAACTGGTTCAAGGTGCCCTTCATGGTGTCGCTCGGACTGATTAATTTTGATTCGCTCAAGTTCAACGCCGTGCTCATCCCCGCGGTGCTGGCCGGCGCCGTGGCGGGCCGGTGGATGCTTGGCCGCATCAACCAAAAGATTTTCGAGAACGCGACTCTCGCGCTCGGCGCGCTCGCCGGGCTGAACCTGCTGTTGCGATAGGGCGATCCTCCGCCGACCGGGGGCATCGCGCCCTCCGGGAAACAGCCCGCTCGCAGTTCCTACGAAAGCCTGTCCGAGCCGAACATCACGAACAAATTGCCCAAATCGTTTTTCACGAACTCCGCGCGATAGCGTTTCTCGAGCTGGCCCTCGCGGGTGAGCTGGCGTTCGAGCGCCTCATCGGGATTTTCCGGCACCAACGACGGATTGCGCAATTGCTCGCGCTCGGCGTCGCGCTCGGCGAGCCGCGAAATCAGCTCGTCCCAAAAAATGGCGTTCTCATATTGTTCGAGCGTCGTCGCCGCCGGCGAATCCGCCTCGAGGTCCATTGACGGGTGATAAAAATCCTCCACCTCCTCATCCGCCTCCACATAGTTCGGACAGGCACCTTTTTGCGCGGCGAGTTTGTAAATTTTTTGAACAAGCTCGCCGTAACGCCCGCCGCCCGCCCCGGCATTATCACCAGCCTCGAGCACAACATTTTCGCCCATGTAAACGAGTTCGACCAACCGCCTGAATTCCTTGCGGGTAAGAGTGATGTTCATGCCCCGAGCATTTTGCGAAACCCTCGCGCGTCAATCCCGAGTAACGCCCCGCGGCGCGGCTTCGCGCTATGGCCGCCCGCCTGCATCGTCCGCATTTTGATTATTTGCGGCGGAGCGCGCATCGGCGGCGCTCGCGAGGCGGTTCAGAAGCGTGCCCGCGCCCATCACGACGGGCCCCTTGTGCTGCCCCGGCCGCGCGGCCCACGGTGCGGCGGAGGCCAGGCGTCGCGCCAGCAAGTAGGTGACGCCCATGAAAAACACCGACATGATGCCGACATACGAATACCCGACGAGGCGACCCGTCTCCGGGTCGCTCGAAACAAGCAATCCCGCGCACATCGTCGCGAGTCCGCCGCCCGCCTGCTGCACCGCCGCGTTCACGCTCATGAAACCTCCGCGATAGCGCGCCTCGACGGCGTTGGCGATCATCGCCATCGTCGGGCCGAAGCGCGACGACATCGTCGTTGTGAAAAACGTCGCCGCCATCAACGCCGGCACCAGCGACACGCGCGGCAGGTTCGTGAGAAGCACCACCGCGCAGATGGCGATGGCCGAAAAAACCCCAATCAGCCGCACCTTGTCGCAACGATCCGTCCAGCGGCCGATGAGCGGCGTGGTCATGAACGTCACCGCGCCGCCGCACAGGTAGATGAGAAACAAGTCGTCCTCGGGGATGCCGGCATTGGCCACCATCGCGGGAGCCATGAGCGGGATCACCGACGCGCCGCCAAAAACCAGCGCGATCGTCAGCACGAAACAGCGCCTGTGAACCGGGTGCGTGACGATGTCGCGCATTTGCCCCCACGGATTCGACGCCGGCGCAAACGCCTGGATCGACGGCAGGGTTTTCACACCCACGCCAAACACGATCGCGCTCATCCCCACGAGCATGAAAAACGGCGCGTGCCACTCAAACGCCCCCGTGAGCTTGAGTCCGAGCGGAATGCCCATGATCGACGCCAGCGGAAACGCCGCGCCCACAATGGCCATCGCGCGCCCGCGCTGCTCCGGCGGTATGATGTCGCCCACCATCGCCACGACCACCGAGCTCGCCACGCCGCCAAAGGCGCCCGCCGCGCAACGCGCCGCAAGCAGCGCCCAATACGTCGGCGCCAGCGCGCAGCACAACGTGGACAGCGCAAACCCGCCGTAAAGCGTGAGCAGCGCGTGCTTGCGATTCACACGATCGAGCACAAAACCCGCCAGAAACCCCGAGACCGCCGCCGCGAGCCCGTAAACGGCGACCAGTCTCGTGAACTGCCCCGGCGTGATTGAAAACACCGCCATCAGCCGCGAGCCGAGCGGCTGCATGATCATAAAATCGAGGATGTGCGTGAACTGCACCGCCGCCAGCACGAACAACGTGAGACGTTCGTTAATGGGTTTTCCGTTCGGAAGCGTTGCGGGCGTGAAGCTCATAAATAAACCGCGAACCATGCCCCCGCGCCCCCAAAACTGCTAGCCATTATTTTCCCATCCGCCGAAAAACAACGCGCGTAAGCGCGCTTCCGGCCGGCGCTCCGTAACGCGCATGGCGACATCGCGGAATGACATGCCGCGAGAACAACAGCAGAAGGGGCAAACAAAGCGGCGCGCCTGAAAAATGTTTTTGAACCGCGGATGCGGACGCGAGCCGTCCGCCATATTTATATTTTTTGCGAAAATAGCTTTCATGAAACAACTCACTCCCGTAACAAATGCGCTGTTACATAAAAATAATCTTTGCGACTTCATGCAATCACCTCACTCAAACAACCCCACTTGCGCAGTTTTCGCCACGACCCAGTGGAATGTTGTTTACGCCGCCGCGCAATCACAGCAACCCGGCGCGCGCGACGCGCTCACGCAACTCTGCCGCAACTACTGGACGCCCCTCTACGCCTTCGCGCGCCGCCAGGGACTCGAACCGCACAGCGCGCGCGACCTCGTCCAAGGTTTCTTTGAGTCACTCCTCGCCAACCGCACCTACGCAAACGCCACGCCCACGCGCGGAAAATTCCGCACCTTTCTCATCGGCGGATTAAAACATTACCAAAACGGCCTGCGCGACCGCGCCAACGCCCAAAAACGCGGCGGCGGCGCGCCCATGCTTTCGCTCGACGAAAACATCGCCGAAACCCACTACGCCGCGGACTCCACCACGCTCACCCCCGAAAAAATCTACGAACGCCAGTGGGCGCTCGCCGTCATCGACCACGCGCTCGCCAATCTGCGCGCCGAGTTCGCCGGGACCGGCGACGGCGCGGCATTCGACATCATGGCGCCGTTCCTCACCGGCGACAGCGCGCAGTCCTACGACGACGCCAGCGCCGCGCTTGGCATCACCGCCTCGGCCTTCAAGGCGCAACTGCACCGCCTCCGCGTAAAGTTCCGCGCGCACCTGCGACGCGAAATCGCCGGCACCGTCGGCACACCGCTCGAAATCGACGAGGAAATGCGCAACCTGCGCCAGGCCCTCGTTTCCTGACTCCAAAACAAAACCGCAACCATCCGGGGAAAAATCCCAATATCCCCGGTGAACCAGCCACACTCCCCCCTTGGACTTTACACCCGCCAGCACCTGCCCGCGTTGCCATAACCCGATGCCGCCCCCCGTCGGCGGCATGCCGCCCCTATGCCGCGTCTGCCTGCTCGACGCCGCGCTCGACATCACCGACGAAACCGTCGACACCCAATCCCCCTTCGCCCTTCCCTCGCCCGCCGAACAGGGCAACTTCGGACACTTCGTGATGGAGGAGGAAATCGGACACGGCGGCATGAGCATCGTATATCGCGCGCGCGAGTGCGAATCGAACCGCATCGTCGCGCTCAAGATGCTCCAGCTCTTTCTGCTGCGGACCCCGGAAATGCTCCGCCGATTCGAGATCGAAGTGCGCGCCATCGCCAACCTCGACCACCCGAACATCATGCCAATGTATGAGGTGGGCCAGCACGAAGGCATCCCCTACTTCAGCATGAAACTCGCCGAGCGCGGCTCGCTCGCGAAAAATATGGACGCCTATCGCGGCAAACCCCGCGACACCGCCCGGCTCGTCGCCAAACTCGCGCGCGCCGTGTTTTACGCCCACCAGCGCGGCGTCATCCACCGCGACCTCAAGCCGGGCAACATACTTCTCGACGCCAACGGCGAACCCTACATCGCCGACTTCGGCATCGCGAAATTCATGAACGCCGACGGCGACGACGCATGCCACACCACGGCCATCGGCACGCCAAACTACCTCGCGCCCGAGCTCGTCAAGGGCACCTCCGGCGAGATCACCCTCGCCGCCGACATCTACGGCCTCGGCGCAATTCTCTACGAACTGCTCACCGGCCGCCCGCCCGCCATCGGCAAGACCCCGCTTGATGTCATCGACAACCTCTCCAAAGGCCCGCCTCCCCAGCCCCGCACGCTCAATCCCGCCATCCCCCGCGACCTCGGCACGCTCTGCATGAAGTGCCTCGCGCACAACCCCGCCGAGCGCTACAACAGCGCCGCCGATCTCGCCGACGACCTCGGCAACTACCTCGCGGGCCGCCCCGTGATGGCCAGCCCGCCCAACCTCGCCGGCCAGTTCTGGCGCTTCTGCCGCCGCCAGCCCGTCGTCACCTCGCTCACCGCCGGCATCATCCTCCTGCTCGCCACCATTGCCATCAGCAGCGTGCGTTACGCCATTGACATTACCGCGCAACGCGACCGGGCCCTCCACGCCGAGGAATCCGCCCAGAACCAGCTTCACAATTCGCTCCTCATGCAAATGCGCCTCGGGCGGCAAACGGGAAAGGCGGGCCACCGCTTCGACGGCCTCGACGTCCTCCGGCAGGCCGCCGCCATACGCATCACCGACGAGCTCCGCAACGAAGCCGCCGCGCTCCTCGCCCTCACCGACATCCGCGTCGAGCGCACCCTCGAGGCGCGCCCCTCGCAAGCCTACGCCATCGCCTTCGCCCCCTCGCTCGAATACTACGCCGTCTGCACCGCCAGCCGGGAGGTCTCGCTCCGAAGCACCGCCGACAACTCCGAGCTCGCGCGTTTTCCCGGCACGGGCCAGTCCATCATCTCGCTCTCGGAATTTTCACCCGACGGGCGCCACACCGCATCGCGCCATTACAGCGGCCACATTCGCGTGTGGGACGCGCGCGAGCGCCGGCTCGCGTTTGAGCTCGAAAACCGCACCCCGCGCAGCCGCCCCTACATGAGCTCGCGATTCTGGTTTGGCTGCGCGTTTTCGCACGACGGGAAAACCGCCGCCATCGAATTGCCCGACGGCGGCTACACGTTGCACGACATAAACGACGCCGGGCGCGAAACCGCGCGCCTCCCCCTCCCCCGCGGCCCGCTCGCCCTCGCCTTCGACTCCTCCGACAAACGCCTCGCCGTCTCCAACCGCAGCACATCGACCGCCGAGATTCGCGACACCGCCACCGGAAAAGTCCTGCATGCGTTTCAACATCCCGCGCGGGTCATTTCACTCGCATGGGAGCCCGACGGCTCGCGCCTCGCCGTGGCCTGCCTCGACACAAACATCTACCTCTGGAACACCGCCACCGGCGAATGCGACCGCGTTCTCGGCGGCCACCGGGACCGCGTCCACCACGTGGCCTACTCGCCCGACGGACGCCTCCTCGCGTCCACCTCGGTTGACAAGACCATCATCCTCTGGGATTCCGAGCGCGGCACGCGCCTCGTCACCCTGGCCGGCCACGGCGACGAACCCGTTCTGCGCTTCTCGAACGACGGCGCGCGCCTTGCCACGGGCGATTTCAGCGCAACGGTGTCCATCCTCGAAATCGCAACCGGCGATGACATCTGTCTCACCTTCACCCCGCCGGGCAACGCCAGCATGTCCGTCATCACCGCCGGCGTCGATTTTTCGCCCGACTCGCGCTGGCTCGTCACCTCGACGCGCGAGGCGGTTCACCTTTGGAACCTGCAACGCAACCGTCTCGCCGCGGTCCTGCGCCCCGGCCCCGAAACCGAAACCTCGGCGCTCTTCACGCCCGATGGACGCTCGATGCTCGTGGCCAGCCGCAACACCGGCCTGACAAGTTATCCCTTTGACACAAACGCTGCGGACAATCCCCTCGGCGCCCCTGTCAAGCTCATGACGGAAAAGGGATTCACCCTCAGCGACTTTGGCTCCAGCGCGCAACACGCCATCCTCACGCATCGCAGCCAGGGAATCGCCTTGCTCTGGCCGCTCTCGCCCGCGGCGGGCAAACCCCGCCGCATCCGGGTGCAAACCGAGGCGTGGGACGCCGCGCTCTCCGCCGACCGCAAAACGCTCGTCACCACCTGCGCCGCGCAAGGCGACCGGCCGGACTCGAAACGCCTTCAACTCTGGAACGTCGAAACCGGAACGCAAATCACCGAACTCGAAGGCGGACAAGGCGGCCTCGTGCGATTCTCGCACGATGGGAAACGCATCTTTTCATCGAGCCGCGGCGCGCGCGGTTTTCACATCTGGGATTTTCAGTCGCTCGAACCGGTTTCCACCGCGCCCGTTTTTTCCGGACTCTTCGCCTACAACCTCTCCGCGGACGGACGCTATCTTTGCGTCCCCGTGCAGCGCGACATATGGCTGTATCAAGGCGTCAACTACGAAACACCCGTCATCAAGCTCACACCGCCCGGCGGGCCGAGCCAGATTCCCAAGATGGCATTCAACCACGACGGGGGCCTGCTGGCGATCCACGAAAGCGACGGCGTCGTCCACCTCTGGAATCTGCGCAACCTGCGCGCCGCGCTCGCCAAATACAACCTCGACTGGGGCGATCCGGCGCAGTGAGCGCGCGGCAAATCACAAGGCCGCGTCGCCTTGCTCCCCGGTGCGGATGCGTGTGATTTGCCCGACAGGCAGCACGAAGATTTTTCCATCGCCGATCTTGCCGGTCTTGGCCGAGGCCTCGATGGTTTTGACAACCTTGGCGGCCATGTCGTCGCTGACGGCGATCTCGATTTTCGCCTTGGGCAGAAAATCGACCGTGTATTCGCTGCCGCGATAGATTTCGGTGTGCCCTTTCTGACGCCCGAAGCCCTTGGCCTCGATGACCGTCATGCCGTCAACGCCAATGTCGGCGAGCGCGGTCTTAACATCCTCCAGTTTGAAGGGTTTGATGATTGCGATGATGTATTTCATTTTTGTGCGGGTTTGTGCTGGCAATCCACCGTGCGGGGATGCGGGAAAAAGGGATTTTGCGCCATGCTCCCTCGCGCGCAAAGCATTATTGATGCCAGCTTTCGCCAGTTCGCAAAAAACAAAAAAGGCGCGCGCGGAAATATCCGGGCGCGCCGCAAAAAATGAATAGGGCCCCAGAATCAGACCGCCGCGTCGCCGCGCTCGTCGGTGCGGATGCGCACGACCTCATCGACAGGCAGGACAAACACCTTGCCGTCGCCGATCTTGCCGGTCTTGGCCGACTTCTGGATGGTGGCGACGACCTTGTCCTTGATCTCATCAGTGACCACGATCTCGACTTTCACCTTGGGCAGAAAATCGACCGTGTATTCACTTCCGCGGTAGATTTCGGTATGGCCTTTTTGGCGCCCGAAACCCTTGACCTCGGTGACGGTCATGCCCTCGACGCCGATTTCGGCGAGCGCATCCTTAACTTCCTCCAGCTTGAACGGTTTAATAATCGCAATAATGAGTTTCATAATGGTGAATGGTCTAGTTTTGCTGCGAACAGATATTGAATGGAATCACACGAGCCAACCAGCGCAAGCACGCAGACCTCAAAAACGGGATTTTTTCGCCTGTTTTGCAAACCGCCCCCAAATAACAACCCCTCCGGTATGCGCCGGAGGGGCGGATCGAAGAGGGCTGTGAGTGCGATTTCGCACGTTTTGAATTCGCGAGGTTCGGCTGCCTATCCCTGTATCTCTGCATGTGTGTGCTGTCCGTTTGCGCCGGCCTGGGATTACTGAACCTTGACCTCTCTGCCTTCCAGCCCGGCGTTTTGTCTTTCAACCAACCTGTCTGCTTCCGACCACTATCGGCAATCGATCTTCGCGCTGTTTGTGCCTTTTGCTTCAACCGAAATGTTAGACTCAAAAAACCGGAATTGGTTTCGAATTTTGCCCCGCCAAATAGTTGTTTTCAGGGAAGTGCGCGATTCCGTCTCGCCGCCTAAATTTCCCCGGTTTGCAAAACCGTTCCGGTCACGCCGGGCTCACCCCGCGCGCACGACCACTTTTTCAGTCAAACAATCGTTCTTGGGCAATGCTTTCGCGGATTCTTTCCCTTGCCCATGCCGGATTGGTTCGCCACGGTCTTGCGCTTTAAAAGACCAACCTCAACCCAAGCCAGCATGTCCTCCACAAATGCGGAGCAGTCCGCTCCGTCCGCCCCCGCCCACGACCTTCCCCAAAAACGCAAGCGATTCCCAGGCACGTTCTGGCTCCTCAACTCGATTGAGATGGGCGAGCGCCTCGCCTACTACAACCTGCGCGTCGTCGCGCCGATCTACATCATGCAAGCCGACAATCCCGGCGGCCTGCACCTGACCGCCGCCGACAAGGGCACCATTTACGCATGGTGGGCGATATTCCAATCGCTGCTGCCCATCGTCACCGGCGGACTCGCCGACCGTTTTGGCTACAAAAAAACACTCTTCGGCGCGATTACCACGATGATGATCGGCTATCTGCTGATCGCATTCATGCGCGACATCAATTTTGTCAGCAATTACACCGCTTTCTTCTGGTCTATCATGGTGCTGGCCACCGGCACGGCGTTCTTCAAGCCCGGCATCCAGGGCGCGCTCGCAAACACCCTCACCAAGGAAAATTCATCGATCGGCTGGAGCCTTTTTTATTGGGTTGTCAATGTCGGCGCGCTCATCGGGCACTTTATCCCGACGATCCTCCTCGTCATGGGAGGAAACTCCGCCGAGGCGTGGCGCAACGTCTTCCTCGCGTCCGCGGTCTTCACCGGCTTCAACCTCGTTTTGCTCACCCGCCTCAAGGACGTGCCCACCGGCGCATCGCAAACCGAGCCGATTCTCAGCGTGCTCTGGCGCACGCTTAAAAACGTCTTCGAGCCGCGCCTCCTGTGCTGGCTCGCGATCATGTCCGGTTTCTGGCTGATGATGTATCAGCTCTGGGATCTGCAGCCCAATGTCATCGCCGACTGGGTGGACAGCTCGGCGCAGGCCCGCTGGATACAGGAAAACGCGCCCGCGTTCATTCACGGCAACCTCATTGAGGAAACCGCGCGCGGCCCGCAAATCCCCCAGCAAATCCTTCTCGGGCTCAACTCCCTTTCAATCATCTGCGGCGTTGTTCTTGTCGGCTACCTCACCCGCCGCATGCGCACGCTCTCCGCCATGCTCATCGGCATGGCGATGGTGGTCGTGGGCCTCCTGGTCGCCGGATGGACAATGAGCCTCTGGATGCTGCTCTTCGGCATTGTGTTTTTCTCGCTCGGCGAAATGACCGTCGGCCCCAAGAAAAGCGAATACCTCGCGCTCATCGCCCCGCCCGGCAAAAAAGGCCTCTACCTCGGCTATGTTAACATCCCCACCGGCATCGGCATTTTTGCCGGCTCAAAGCTGGCCGGTTACGTTTACGGGCACTACGGCGAAAAAGCCATGCTCGCCCTCCGCTACATCGCCGAAAAAACACCATTCGGCTCCGGCAAAAACTGGAACGGCGACGTGATGGCGCTGGAGGAAACACTCGGCATTGCCCGCCCCGAGGCGATGGCAAAATTGCAGGAACTCACCGGCCTTGACGCCGCCACCGCCACGCGCCTGCTCTGGGACACCTACTCGCCAAACGTCAACGTCTGGATTCCCTTCGCCGCGGTTGGCGCGGTTTCCGTGATCGCCCTTGCCATCTTCGCCCGCATGGCCCGCCGCTGGTCGGACATGAACGCATAAAAAATCCCTCCCTCCCCTCCCCTCGCACCCACTCCTCCACTTCCGCTCCAAATCATGCTCAAGAAATTCCCCGGCACCTTCTGGCTGCTCAACGTCATCGAAATGGGCGAACGCCTCGCGTTCTACAACCTGCGCGTCGTCGCCCCGATTTACATTATGCAGGCCGACAATCCCGGCGGCCTGCATCTCACCGCCGCCGACAAGGGCGCCATCTATGGCATCTGGGCGCTCTTTCAATCCCTGCTCCCCATCCTCACCGGCGGCATCGCGGATCGTTTTGGTTACAAAAAAACCCTGTCGTTCGCCATCACCATGATGATGGTCGGCTACCTCATGATCGGCTTCATGCGCGATGTCGGCTTTGTCAGCAACTACACCGCGTTTTTGGTCTCCATCATAGTGCTCGCCAGCGGCACCGCGTTTTTTAAGCCCGGCATCCAGGGCGCGCTCGCAAACACCCTCACCAAGGAAACCTCCTCGGTCGGATGGAGCCTCTTCTACTGGGTCGTGAACATAGGCGCGTTTGTCGCCCACTTCATCCCCACCATCATCCTCGTGGCCGGCAACAACTCCGCCGAAGCCTGGCGCAATGTGTTCCTCACCTCCGCCGCGTTCACCGGCCTCAACCTCATCCTCCTCGTCAAGCTCAAGGACGTCCCCTCCGGCGCGTCGAAGACCGAGTCCGTCGTCTCCGTCCTCAAGCGCACCATCGCCAACATTTTCGAGCCGCGCCTCATTTGCTGGATGCTCCTCATGTCCGGGTTCTGGGCGATGATGATGCAACTCTGGGATCTCCAGCCCAACGTCATCGCAGACTGGGTCGACGGCTCCGCCCAGGCGGCATGGCTGCAGGCCAACCTGCCCGATTTCATCCAAAGCAAACTCATCGAGCAAACGGCGCGCGGCCCGCAGATCCCCCAGCAAATCATCCTCGGGCTCAACTCGTTCTCGATCATCTGCGGCGTTGTTCTCGTCGGCTACCTCACCCGCCGCATGCGCACCCTCAGCGCCATGCTCATGGGCATGGTCGTGCTCACCATCGGCCTCCTGGTCGCCGGCTCGACCATGAGTCTCTGGACGCTCCTCATCGGCATCCTCTTCTTCTCCTTCGGCGAAATGACCGTCGGCCCCAAGCAAAACGAATACCTCGCCCTCATCGCCCCGCCCGGCAAAAAAGGCCTCTACCTCGGTTACAACAACATCCCCGCCGGCATCGGCACCTGGGCCGGCTCGATCATGGCCGGTTATGTTTACGGCCACTATGGCGAAAAAGCCATGCTCGCCCTCCGCTACATCGCGGAAAAAACACCGTTCGGCGAAGGCAAAAACTGGGACGGCGATGTGACAAACCTCTCGGAGACCCTCGGCATCGCCCGCACGGACGCGATGGCCAAGTTGCAAGAACTCACCGGCCTCGACGCCCCCGCCGCCACGCGCATGCTGTGGGAGACCTATTCGCCAAACATCCACGTCTGGGTGCCCTTCGCCATCCTCGGCGTGGTCTCCGCCATCGGCCTATTCATCTTCGCCCGCATGGCCCGCCGCTGGGCGGACATGGATGCGTGACACGATCCGTTTATTGATCTGCGCATTTGCGAATGCCGCAAGTGCGTGGCAAGTTTTGAGCCATGAATGACACCAATGCTCATGAACCGGTAAGGCACAACGCGGCCAAGTCCCGCTACGAACTGACGCCGCCAAACGCGGGCGAGCCATCCGTGCTCGAATATGTGCTGGAGCCGCAAACCAACCGGATGATCTTCACGCACACGTTCGTGCCGCCCGAAATGCGGGGCAAGGGCGTGGCGGAAAAATTGGTGCGCGCCGCCCTGGCCGACGCGCGTGCGCAAGGCCGCCGTGTCGAGCCCCAGTGCTCGTATGTGGCAAAATTCATCGAACTGCACCACGCGGAGTTCGGCGATTTGTTGGCGTAGGACGCAGCGGTCACGGAGGATAACGCCAGGAGTCTTATAGCGTTGGCTCGCCGGCGAACCGCATTCACTCACGTTGCGGTTGATAAAGAAAATCAACAAAATCCCACCCTTTCCCTTTTTCATCTCCTTCCGTCCAATTTCAAGTTTTTGTTAACAAGTCTCGGATTGACCCGTTTTTGACTTCCTCTTGCACGAGGAGCCTGGCTCGGCGTTTCCCATAAAATAGCTCCTGGCCAAAATCTTGGCACACTCGTTGCTATTGGTTGCCACATTTGCACCTTGCTTTCTTAAACAGAAGTAAAGCACCGATACCAATTATTGGTATAACAATACATATTACAAATATAATTTTATTTGATTTTATATATTGATTGTCCTGTTTTTCAATCATGCTCTTACTGAAATTCCAAATTTCTGGATTTTCTATATACTCTTCAATCTGCTTGCGATTTAAATAAAATGATATGACATATTCGTTATTGGGATTAATACCTGCTTTTAGGCGGATATATAAATAATCATCAACCGTTTCTTTCTTTGCCATTAATGATGTTAAGTAGAGATTTGCATTATCTGATCTAGTTGACATGTCCTCCGGGGCTGTTTTTAAAGTTTCTCGCTGAATGGATTCATTTAATATATGGCGATATTTTTCGACCAATGCAAGAGATCCGTCAGGATCGTTTTTTTCTGTCATAACAGCAAGCAAGGGCACTGAAAAATTTCTTTTAAGAAATACTACAGCATATTCACCATCTAACATATCTGACACATGCCTATTAACCTCTTTGGCATTTTCCATGACATAATTTCTTCCGCTAATAACTAGAGCGGAAGGCTTTTGATAATCATAAAGACATAGATTACCAGTCAACGCCGCCATTGCGGCAATTTCCACAGTCCATGTTTCCTTAGCCCTGCAAACCTGAAGAGAAATCAAGGACATGGATATATATATTATTGCTTTGTGTAACATAAATTAAATTAGTAATCATCAACAAGAGTGTTTCCTGTTTTTGAATCTATAGCATAACAGCGGGCGGACTTTTGACGGTGCAAGGGGGAATACTCAGAAAGATTGCGCCGTCCGCAGTCATTGACAAGCGCAACCTCTGGAGTGTCCCGCGACCTTTTCGCCCCTCCTTCTGACAATCCTCAAAAATCAACAAAACTCGGCCCGCCCCCTTTTGCCTCCCCGGCGGGCGCGCGATCTGCGGCAGGGCGTTCGCGCGACGTTGCCGCGCTGGCGGCTAAGGGGAAAAATCAACATCAGTGTCGTCGGAGGCTTGTCGGCCATTCAAGATATTCATTATTTTTATAATATTCTCCCCAAATGGCAGTGGATTTATGCATAATTTTTTGGTTTTTTCGCCTACTTTGTATTTTACAATCAACGCGCTGAACTGCATCGCGCCTCCAAATCGCAATGGCACCTTTTCCGTTCCGTGCCTGACGTTGATTATGTCAGAGCGAGATATGATGGTCGTCTTATAGCATCCACTGCGGTATTTCAATTCGTCTTGGCTGATGCGCACCAAAAAACCGCGGAGCCAGATGATAAAAGAAAATCCCCATATAATACATCCGACTATAGCCCATTCATATCCTTGATGAGTATAAAGCCTTGGATAACAAAGTAGCCCCATCACTATCCAAGGCCCAACCAACACAAAGTAACCAAATGCGCCAGCCCTATAATACAAGTGTTTCATTTTCGTGAACTACAGGACGGGAAGGCAAAAACAGGGCAATCCGAGACTTGTTAATTTTTCATCATTGCTCATTGCGACAGCGAGACATTCCTTTATGAAAACAACAAACCTTCAGCACATCGTGGTTTTGCGAAGCGCGCATAGCGGGCGGATTTTTGACGGTGCAAGAGGGCATGCACAGAAAGATTGCGCCGTCCGCAGCCATTGACAAGCGCAACCTCTGGAGTGTCCCGCGACCTTTTCGCCCTCACGAACGCGGAGGAAACTCCAGCCTTCTTTTTTGCAAAAACACGCTTTAGCTTTGGCACCATGCGTTTTCTTCTCACCAACGACGACAGTCTCGACTGCCCTTTTCTTCATGTCATCGCGCACGCCTTGCGCGAGGCGGGTCACGACCTCTGGGTTGTCGCCCCCAAAACCGAGCAGAGCTGGATCGGCGCGTCGAAATCCCGGCATCGCCCGGTCACGCTCGAGCAGGCGGATCGCGGCCTGGGATGCCCGACGTGGACCGTCACCGGCACGCCGAGCGATTGCGTGAACATCGCGCTCGCGCACATACTGCCGGAATATCCCGACGCGGTGATCAGCGGCTTTAACGTCGGGTTCAACGCATCGCTCGGCTTCATCCTCGCGAGCGGCACCATAGGCGGCGCGTGGGAGGGCGCGTTGCACGGTTTGCCGGGAATCGCGATTTCGCAGGATCTGCCCTTCGAGGTTTTCGACAAGATCAAGGAGCCCGGCACCCCGCCCGAGCCCGAGGTCGGGGAAACACTGAAACACTCCGCGGCCCATGCCGCGCGGATGATTCCCGAGCTCGCGCGCGACACGCCGCCGCGCAGTTTCATCGTGCACAACCTGAACTTCCCCTACCCTTGCCGCCCGCACACCGAGGTGAAACGCACCGTGCCCGCGCGCGTGATTGTGCCCGAGATTTTCAGCCCGCAGGCGGACGATGGCACGCATCGTTTTCTGTTCACCCTCGGCGAAATAATCGACCCGCCCGGCGGCCCGCTCACGGATCGCGCCGCGCTCGCCGCGAAGCAGATCAGCCACACCGTGCTTGATTACACGAAGATCGGGCGGATGCCGGAAAAGGCGTAGTTGCGAGCCTGGCGCGCGCCTTCCGCGCCCGCCCGCTTTGCGGTTGCGCATGCAGATCGTCCTTCGAATACGAGGGCGCACGCAAGGTGCGCCCCTACGGGGAATCGTCCGGTTTTTCTGAATCGGATTTGGCTTCCGCGCCGTTTTCCGCGCTTTGCGCCCACACGCGCTGGCGCACGCCGAAGGCGATCACGACAAGCCCGCCGAGCGCGACGATGTGCCCGATCGATCCGAGTATCGCGGAGGGTTTTGCGTCAAATTGTGGAGCCACCAGACGGACAATCGCCACGCCCGCGAGGGATGTGGCGATTCCGATTATCCAGTAAAGCGCCGTTTTGGTGCGGCGGGTCATTCGCAATCAGCCTCAGAGTTTTTCGAGGATGGGAATCAGCGTCACGTAGATGCCGGTGATGATCGCCGAGGTGATAACGCCGGAGATATTGGCACCGAGCGCCTCGGGCAGAATGATCGAGTTCGGATTGACCTTGGAGACTTCCTTTTGCGCGACCTTCGCGGTCGTGGGCACGCAACTGACACCCGAGATGCCGATCACCGGGTTGATTTTGCGACCGCTCACGATGTAGAGGATGTAACCGCCGCAGATGCCGCCGACGCCGGAGAGCAACAGCGCGAGGATGCCGAGCACGAGGAGCATCACGACTTTCGGGTTGAGAATCGTCGAGGCTTCGCAAAGCACGCCGAGCAACAGGCCCAGGAACATGGTCGCGCCGTAGAGGAACACGTTTTCAATCATGACCGTGAACACTTTCAGGCCCGCCTCGCGGACGGCGACGCCGAGGAAGAGCGAGAGGAAAAGCGGAGCGGCCGAGGGAAACAGCAGGCAGAGCACGCCGCAACCGGCCACCGCGAAGGCGAGTTTTTCACCCGCGGTGATTTTCACGACGGGACGCTGCGGGAGCTTGATCCCGCGCAGCTTGGCAGGCACGAGCAAGCGGATCAGGTAGGGATATCCGCCGTAGGCCAGGCCGAGATACAGATAAGCGACGACCGTGATCGGCACAAACATGTGCTTGGCAAGATTGAGCGATGCGAAGAGCACCATGGGGCCGTCCGCGCAGCCGACGAGCGCGATTGATGCGGCCTCGCCGAAGGAAAAGCCGAGCGCCTTGGCGATTGGAAAGGTGATGATCGTGCCAAACTCGCACGCCAGCGCGATGAACATGCTCAAAAACGGACGAGCCAGAAGGAAGCCCACGTCGAGCAACACGCCAATGCCCATGAACACGAGACACGCGATCAGGCTGTTGCCAAACGCGAACGTGTAGATCGGCTGCAGCGCCGTGATCTGCTGCATGTCCATCAATTCCTTCGGCTGCTGCACAAGCGGCGCAATCATGAGGTTGCCCGGCATTTCGCCGGACTGCGCCTTGTCCATGTCGGCGAGATATTGCACTCGGCCGGCCTGCATGGTCTCGAGCTGCTTGAACGCCTCGCCTCCGTTCGCGCCGGTAAAGGCAAGCTCAACCCGCTCGCGCGGCTGCTGGCCGATGGGCGCCGAGGGCTCCAACCCCTGGCGATTCGCGCCGATCGGGGAGCTTTCGATTGCGGTGCCGGCGCTCTTGCCCGTTGTGAAAAGTTTCCCGTTGATCGAGTAGGTGACGTCGACTCCGTTGGCCGCGCTCTTTTTGTCCGGGCGCGAGAGAAACGCGAGATTGTGCGCGGCCGCGGCGGCCTCGGGACCGGTCACGATCACCTTTCCGTCCTCCGTGTAGGCCGCCTCGACATTGGTCGTGATGGAAATGTATTCGGCGACGTTTGACTCGAGCGAGCCGCGGGTGACGGTTTCCGCCATCTGACTGGGCATGAAAAGCACGCCCGCATTGACGGCGACCATGCCGAGCCCCATCGGAATCATGAGCAACGGCTCGAGCGTGCCCTTTTTGCCCAAATAAACGAGCACCCCGCCGATTAGAATCAGCCCGATGCGGCCGATCATGATGTGCGAGGGCGAGTCGAAGAGCGTCGTGATGCCTTGGAAGATGTTGAGAATATCTGAAAATTGCATTGTCTAAAAAATGAAAACTATTGGCGGGTCATAATGAGTTATTGGCGCGGATGCGTGCGGTAAATCAGCCTTTCTTTTTTCCCGTAAAAATACGTAAAGCGCGAAATGACACGCTAATAAGCACAGCCACAAGCATGGCTATGACTGCTGCAATTCCATAAATAATGGCGGCATAGATGACTGGTTGCATAAAAAACGGTGTTTAAAAAGAGGTTTGGGAGGTCAAAATTTGAGAAAATTAGAGAAAGTTATGACCTATTCTTTTACGAGATGAAATGGGAAAATGCATTTTTTCCCATGGAAAACAGTGAGGTATTACCAATTGTGTTGGAAGCGTTGATTTTTGCTACTGACACGCGCGGGCGTCACGCCAGGGCAATTTGCCGCGTTATCTGGCAGTGAACGCCCTCGCTACGCAAAGTGGCAAATCCGCGTCACGGCCATCTTGCATTCATGCGAACACAATCCCGGCACGCTCCCGAACCATGGTTGGGTTTCGCCACAAAGGAGAGGCGTTCGCAACGGAGTTGGGTCGCCATGAGTCACTGAAGCTCGGCGACGCATCCCAATTTTTAGAGTTTTTTAGGTTTATCCTGTCGCATTTGAGGCAGGGCGAACCGTCCCGGTGAGCCGCAACATTACCGGCTCACCGGGGACGGTTCGCCCTACCCAACGCGGATACAGCCTCAGCTTTATTTAAACTGATCTAAAACGTGCCTTTGTTTCGATGGTCGGCATGGGGGCGCACGGTGCGCTTTAGCGGGATTGACATGCCGCCGGTCGATTCGAGCCAGTCGTAGAGTTCCCCCGTGAGCTGCTTGATGAGCGCCTGGTGCTCGGGAGCGGCGATCAGGTTGCGCATTTCGTCGGGGTCGTTTTGCAGGTCGTAAAACTCGTTGCAGTCCCAGATGCCGTAATAGCGCACGAGTTTGTATCTGTCGGTGCGCACGCCGTGCATTGTCGGGGTTTCGGGATGATTATACTCCCAGTAGTATTCGTAAAAGATGCGGTCGCGCCATGGCGTTTGTTTGCCTTTTAGCAGGGGCACGAATGATGAGCCCACCATGTGCCCCGGTTTTTGCAGGCCGGCGAGTTCAAGGATGGTCGGGGCGATGTCGGTGTTTTGGATCATGTTTTCAACAACCTGTCCGTCACGGAACAACTCGGGGCAGGTGGCGAGCATGGGAACGCGCACGGATTCCTCGTAAAAGTGGCGCTTGTCTATGACGCCGTGCTCGCCCCAGGAGAATCCGTTGTCGCCCATGTAGATCACAAGCGTCGATTCATACAGGCCGGCTTCCTTAAGGTATGCGATCACACTGCCGATGCTGTCATCCAGGGCGCGCAGGGTTTCGCAATAGCGAACAACCTCGTCCTTCCACGGATGCCTGCCGTGATACGCGTAATCCACGCCGTGATGGCTTTCGCGCTGCGCTTTCAACCAGTCCGGATGCATGGTCTCGCCGTAATAAGCCGCGCCGCCGGCGGGCGCGCCGGTTTTGGCGTCCGTGCTGGGGAGCGCGGGCGTGCCGTATTTGGGGGTTTTATACGAGCGGGGAAGCGGCACCTCCTTGCCGGCATAACAACCGGCGTGGCGCGCGGCGGGGGAGAAGTTGCTGTGCACCGCCTTGTGGGAGAGATAAACAAAAAACGGACGCCCGCTGTTTTGCTGTTCCTTCATCCAATTGATTGCGTGCTCGGTCAGCAGGTCCGTGGTGTATGTCTTGTCATCATACTTGGTCGGTTTGCCGTTAATGTTGAGCGTGACGCCATAATACTTCCCCTGTCCGCGAAAACTTTCCCAGTGGTCGAAGCCCGGGCGGGGCGCGGCGGTGGCTTTTCCCATGTGCCATTTGCCAAAAAAGGCAGTCCGGTATCCGGCTTTTTGCAGGTATTGCGGGAAAAACACGAGGTTCCCGGGCACGGGCGCGGCGTTGTCCACAACGGTGTGCTGGTGCGAATACATGCCGGTGAGAATCGAGGCGCGGCTTGGCGAGCAGAGCGAGGTGGTGACAAAGGCGTTTCGCAAATGCGCCCCTTCTCGCGCCATGCGATCCATGTTGGGCGTCTCAAGCCAGGGGACGCGTTTCATGAAGCCCATGAAATCGTGCCGGTGGTCGTCGCTTAATATAAAAACAACATTTCGCGGAGTCCCCGCGTTGGGGATGCGCGGCAGGTCGAGCGATTGCGGCTGGCTTTTGAGCGGTTGCGCGCCGACGGATGCCAGCAAGGGCAAAAGGCCAAGGTATTTGAGGCGGCTGAGGTTCATGCAGAGGGAAGCGATGTGGATTGTTTACGATACCATGGGTAGGGCGAGCCGTCCCGGTGAGCCGTTCACTGTCTCGGCTCACCCGGAGGGTTCGCCCTACCAAAATCAAAAGGCGAAACCTTTCCAGAAATCCATTTTTTCATCGCCCGCCGGACGGGCGGCGAGCAGGTGGTCGCGCATGGTTTTCACCTTGCCGGCGTATTCGGGTTTGCCGGCGAGGTTTTCCATTTCGAGCGGGTCCGCGGTGATTTCGAAGAGCTGCGTTGTGCGTGTGTTTTTGACGTTGTATTCGATCAGCTTGTATTTCCCGTCGGAATACGCGCGCTGGAACTGGCGAAACGCGAAATACATGCCGCCGCGGTGCGCCCGCGCCGGATTCGCGAGGGTCTTGGCAAAACTTTCCGTCTGCACGGAGGAGGGAATCGTGAAGCCGAGTTTTTCACAGAGGGTCGGATACACGTCCATGAGGTAGCAGCGCGCCTCGCTTTTGGCGTTTTTGGCGATGCCGGGGCCGGCCCAGATCATGGGGATTCCGATGCTGTGCTCATACAGGCTTTGCTTGCCCATCAGCCCGTGTTGCCCGACGGCCAGGCCGTTGTCCGCGGAGAACACGATGATGGTGTTCTCATACTGGCCGCTTTTTTTCAGGGCCTCAATAATGCGGCCCACTTGCGCGTCGAGGTGGCTGATCGTGGCGTAATAGTCGCGGATTTCGGCGCGCACGGCGCGCTTGCCGCGCGGCCATCCGAGCAGGCGTTCGTCGCGGCCTGTCATGTGCCCGTTGTCGAAGGGGTGCTCGGGCAGGAAGTTTTTCGGGAGTTTCGCCGCGTCCTTGCCGTCATACATTGCGTAGTATTTTTGCGGCACCTGCCTCGGGTCGTGCGGAGTGGTGAACGCGACATACATGAAGAACGGCCGGCTGGCGGCCTCGTTGCTTTTTATAAAGTCAACCGCGGCGTCGGCGAATATCTCGGCCGAGTGACGGTTGCTGTAAACATGGTCGCAAACTTGCCTGCGATCCCGCGCCCATTCGAATTTGTCGTATTTGCCCGTCTTGTCGTAGTGCGCGAGGGGGATTTCAAACTGGTTGTAGGTCATGCCGCCGAACAATATTTCGGCGCCGCCGGCGAAGGAGCGGTTGAAGGACGCGGTGCCGTTGTGCCACTTGCCGATGCCGTGGGTGGCGTAGCCGTTTTTGGCAAAAACCTCGCCGAGCAGCGTGTGCTGTTTGTTGATTGTCTGGCCGTTGCCGTCGAGTCCGAACATGGTTCTGCCGGTCATGAGCATGGCGCGGCTGGGCATGCACACCGCGCCGGTCAGGCCGCCCATGTTGTAGGCGCGGGTGAACGCCACGCCGGCCTCGGCGAGTGCGTCGAGGTTGGGCGTTATGAGCTCGGGGTGCCCGAGCGCGCGAATGGTTCCCGCGCGCATGTCGTCGGCGAGAAGCACAATCACGTTTGGTCGGGGGGCGGCGCGGGTTTGCTGGGGCGCGGCGGAGGCCTGCGACGCGGCGGCGCACGCGAGCGAGAGGGACAGCGCCACGCCGGCGGCGGGCGAGTTGGGGAGGTTTGCCATGTTCATTTTGTTGTTTTGGGTCGGGTTGTTATTTTTGGGTTTTTGACTGTGACTTTTTGGGCTTGGGCGCCAGCGCCGGCACGTTGAGGAATTTGGGGTTGATAAACTCCCATTCGCGCAATGTCGGCTGCCAGTGCTCGTTTGTTATTATTTGTTCGAAACGGTTTATCATTTCGGAATGGCGCGCGGAGAGGTCGGTTTGCTCTTCACGATCCTGATGCAGGTCGAAAATCTCCCACGTGCCGGGGCCTTCGTGCATGTTGCTTTTCACGCCTTTCCAGCGCCCGTCCTTGATGATGGCGATTTGCCCCGTTTTTTCCGTGAACTCGAAGTAGAGGTATTCGCGCGGCGTTTGTTTTTCGCGCGCGCCGAGCAGTGTCGGCAAAATGGAAATCCCGTCGGTTTCCCAATCACCCCGCGCGCCGGTCAATTCGCCCAGCGTGGCAAGCATGTCGTATTGCGCGGAGACGAGGTCGCACACGGAGCCTTTCGCAACCTTGCCGGGCCAGCGCACGATAAAGGGAATGCGAATGCCGCCTTCGTAGAGGTCGCGTTTTCGTCCGCGCAGGCCGCCGGTGGAATCGAAGAATTCGGTTTGCGCGCCGCCCTGGTTCGCGGTGGCGCCGTTGTCGCTGCTGATCATGACGATTGTGTTTTCGTCCAGGCCAAGCTCCTTCAACAGCGCGAGTATTTTGCCCACTTGTTTGTCGGCGTGGGTGATCATCGCCGCGTAAGTGGAGAGCGGATGTTTGCTGGGCACGTAGTTGCCTTTCAGATACGGCGTCTCCTCCGGGAATTGTCCGATGTATTCGGCGATCGCCTCCTTTTTGCACTGCAACGAAACGTGCGGCGGCGTGTAGGGCAGGTAGAGGAAAAAGGGGCGGTCCTTGTTGGCTTTTATGTAGCCGAGGGTTTTGTCCACCATCCGGTCGAGCGAATAATCCTCGCCGGTGAAGGCGTCGAAATCGGAGTCGGGCGCGTTCGGGGGCAGGTTGAATTTTGAGTGCAGGCGGATGGGTTTGTTTTTGAGCGGCACGCGGTTTCCGTTTTCCCAGAGATGCGTCGGGTAGTGATTCTGGGCCTGCTTCTGGTCGTAATAACCATAAAAATAATCGAAGCCGTGGCGGAGCGGATCGCCGCTGGTGTTCCTGAATCCGAGGCCCCACTTGCCAATCGCCGCAGTGGCGTAACCGGCCTGCTTCATGACGCGCGCGATGGTCATCGAGCCCTCGGGCAGGGGCATGTTGCCGCCTTCCTCATCGTCGGTGTGTCCGCCGAATTCGTAGTTGCCCCGGACATGCGCGTGCCCCGAATGCCGCCCCGTCATCAACCCGCAGCGGGCGGGCGCGCTCACTGGGAATGTCGTGTAGTGACGGGTGAAACGCATTCCCTCGGCGGCGACCCGGTCGATGTTCGGCGTGCGAATTTTTTCCTGCCCGTAGCATCCCAGCTCGCCGTATCCCAGGTCGTCGAAATAGATATAAATGACGTTCGGCTTTTGGGGACTTGCCGCGCCCGCGGCCAAGGCGCCGGCGCACAAGGAGAGCGCGGCGGCGGTTGCGAGTTTCTTTTTGTTCATGGGATTTGGGATGGTTATTTTGCGGCGGCGGTTTGTTTCACAGAATGGTTAACAAGAATAGCCGCAAAGAGGCACAAGAAGCGCAAAGGATTTGAAGTGAGTTTGCTTCGAGTTAGCTAGGGCGCGCTCGCCGACCGCGCCGAAGATTACGGAGGATAAACGCGGCGGCCTCGGCGAGGCCGCCCTACCCTTGATGAGATGTTATTATTTCACCGCAATCGATTCGCGGAGGGTGATGGTGTATTGCTGGTCGGCGTCCTCGAGCCATTGGTCGAAGAAGGGGGAGTAGCTGGCGACTTTGATTGTCTTTCCGTCGGGCTGGAATTCGAGCAGGCGAAGGAAGCCGGCGCCGCCGTAGCCGCGGTCGGGAACGATGCCGGGCTGGTAGTTGACCATCATCTGGTGCACGTCGTTGCCGTGCTCGCCCTTGCTCACGAGGTAGCCTGTGCCGTCGCCGAGGACGTGGCCGCTGATCACGAAGAGGAAATTGGGGTGCTTGGAGACGAGTTTTTTCCACATGTCCTCGCCGTCGTTGGAGCCGTCGGGGTGCTTGTTGGTTTCGTAGCCGGTGACGGGGGCGACGCGCTTGACGGCCTTGTCGGTGGCGCGGTCATAACGGCTGTCGTCGTGGTAGAGGTAGGCGTGCGTGAGGAGGATGACTTTGTGGTCGGGAAATTTTTCAACAATGGTGTTGGCCCAGTCGATGACGGCGTTGCGCGGGAAAAACTCAAGCGCCAGCACGAGAAAGTCGCCCCACGGGGTGTTGAAGGTTTGATAGGTGTTCTCCATGTGGTGGGGCTCGAAGTAACCGCGCTTGACCGAATACTTGTAGTCGGCGGAGAGGAAGTAGCCGTTCATGAGCGTGTCGCGTTTGTAGTTGGGCACCTTCTTTGACGACCCCCAAACGCCGATGTCGTGGTTGCCGGGCACAAGCACGAAGGGGACCTTGGCCTTGAAGAGCACATCCATCGAATGGCGCGCGGCGAGCCATTGCGGGTGGGTGTTGCGGTTGGTGATGTCGCCGGCTTGAAGGACGAACTTGATGTTGCGCGCGTCGCGGTTGGCGGCGATCCAGCGTGTCTGGCACGTGAACACATCCGGAAAGCCGTCGGTGTAACCTTGCGTGTCGGGAAGCACGGCAAGCGTCCACGCGCCGGCGGGGGCGGGCGAGCGGTAGTTGGAGGAAAAGGCTGAAAGGCTGAAGGGCTGAAGGCTGAATGTCACGAGGAGCGCGATGAGGAGGGAGGTTAGGCGTTTCATGGTATTTGATGTGTGTGGGTGTGTTTGTGTTGTGTGTGATTTGTGTTGGTTGATGCGTAAATACTACGGGCGCTTTTTGGCGTATTCGAATTCGGCGGAGAGAAAATAGTGGTCGCTGGGGTAGCGGCGGACGCCGTCGGTGACGCGGCTGTCCTTTATGATTTCAGTGACGGTCGGGCGGAGGCTGGCGTTGCTGAAAATGAAATCGATCTTGCCGCTCGTTTTGCCGTAGGCGTGGCCGAGAAATTTGTGATAGGTGTAGCCGGGATCAGCGGGGCCGTGAAGCGCCGTGTGGGTGTCGGTGAATCCGGCGGATTTAATCGACTTGTAGGCGTTGTATTTGGCGGTGCAGTTAAAATCGCCTGTCACGATTTGCGGAATGGCGGCGGGTTGTTTTTTCAGGAAGTCAGCGAGCACTCCGGCTTGGGCGTCGCGCGCGGGCTGGCGCTTGCCGCCGGCGGAAAAGTGCGTGTTCCAAATCATCAGCTCGCGTCCGGTGAGTCGGTCTTTGAGGTGAAGGCGGTTGAAGTGGCGCGCGGTGCGCGGTGCGTTGGGAAATGTGGAGAGGTAAACCTCGGGTGTCGGCGAAAGAAACGCGCCGGTGTGCGCGATTTTTTCAAAGCGTTTTTTGGAGTAGAAAATCATGTTGGCCATCTGGCCGTCGTCGCCGTCAACAAAACCGGCTCCGCCGTAATCGGGGAAAAAATTTTTGAGGAAGTCGAGGTGCGCCTTGCGAAATTCCTGGAAGCAGATGATGTCCGCGTCCTGAGCGAGAAGCACGTCGCGCGCGAGCTCCTTGCGGTGGGCCCATTCGTTGCCGGTGCCGTCGTCCTCGGGGACGAGGAAGCGGATGTTTGCCGAGACGACGCGGACGGCTTCGGGCGACTGGCGCTTGCGCTGGGGGATGTCGGAGTCGGGCGCCGCCGCGAAGGCGAGGTTGGCCGCGAGCGCGAGTGACAGGATTGGGAGGAGGATGCGTTGGAGGGATTTCATGGGCGTTTTTGTAGGGGCGCACCTTGCGTGCGCCCTCGTTTACGAAAGACTGTTGGCGCGGGTAGTCACAACGCGGGCGGGCGCGAGGGCGCACGCGAGGTGCGCCCCTACGGCGTCAGATGTTTGTGCGCGTTTCATTTTTTGGTTTTCACGTATTCAAATTCGGCGGAGATGAAGTAGTGGTCGCTCGGGTAACGGCGGACGCCTTTGACGATGTGGCTGTCCTTGATGATTTCGGTGGCGACCGGGCGAAGCGGCGCGTTGGAAAAGACGAAATCAATCTTCCCCGTGCGGTTCCCGTAATCGGCGCCCCTGAAGGAATGGAAGGTGTTGCCCGGATCGGCGGGACCGTGAAGCACCGCGTAGCTGTCAACAAAACCGCTGGCGAGGATTGTCTTGATCGCCTTGGTCCTGGCGGCGCAGTTGAAATCCCCGGTGATGACTTGCGGTATGTTCGGCGGAGCTTGTTTTATCAGGGTCATCAACACGCCGGCCTGCTTGTCGCGCGCGACCTGGCTTTTGTGATCGAGGTGCGTGTTCCACACCAGAATCTGCTCGCCGGTCAGGCGATCCTTGAGATGCAGCCCCGCCACATGGCGCACGCTCACAGACTCCTCGAAATGCGAACGGTAAACGCCGGGTGTCGGGGAGAGGAACGCGCCGGCATGGCTTACTTTTTCGAAGCGTTTTTTTGAAAAGAAAATCGTGTTGGATTTCTCCCCCTCATCGGTGTCGACAAGGCCGAACACCTCGTAATCGCGAAAGTATTTTTTGAGATATTGAAGGTGATCCTTGCGAAACTCCTGGAAGCAAATGACGTCGGCGTCCTGCGCGAGGAGCACGTCGCGCGCGAATTTTTTCCGCCTGTCCCAGTCGTTGCCGGTCTCCGCGTCCGCGGCCGCGGGAAAGCGGATGTTTGCCGAGACGACGCGGACGGCGGTGGGTGACTGGCGTTTGCGCTGGGGGATGTCGGAGTCGGGCGCCACCGCGAAGGCGAGGTTGGCCGCGAGCGCGAGTGACAGGATTGGGAGGAAGATGCGTTGGGTGGATTTCATGGGCGTTTTTTGTAGGGGCGCACCTTGCGTGCGGCCTCGTTTACGAAAGACTGTTGGCGTGAATATCCACAAAGCGGGCGGGTGCGAGGGCGCACGCGAGGTGCGCCCCTACGGTGTCAGATGTTTGTGCGCGTTTCATTTTTTGGTTTTCGCGTATTCAAATTCCGCGGAGAGGAAATAGTGGTCGCTCGGGTAGCGGCGGACGCCGTCGATGGAGCGGCTGTCCTTGATGATTTCGGCGGCGGCGGGGCGGAGCGCGTCGTTGCAAAACACGAAGTCGATTTTGCCCCTGGGTCTGCCGTAATCGAGGCCCTTGAAACCGTGATAGGTGTAGCCGGGCTCGCCGGGGCCGTGGATGGCGGTGTGGCTGTCGGTGAATCCTGCGGCCTTGATGGTTTTAATGGCCTCGGTTTCGGCGGGGCAGTTGAGATCGCCGGCGACAATTTGCGGAATGCCGGCGGGCTGTTTTTTCAGGAAATCGACGAGCACGACGGACTGCTTGTCGCGCGCGACCTGGCTTTTGTGGTCGAAGTGCGTATTCCAGAGCAGCAGTTCGCGCCCGGTCAGGCGGTCCTTGAGATGGATGCGGACGAAGTGGCGCACATGCGAGGACTCGGGGACCTTGGAGCGGTAAACATCGGGCGTCGGCGAAAGAAACGCGCCGCCCTCCGAGATTTTTTCAAAGCGCTTGGCGGAATAAAAGACCGTGTTGACTTTCCGCCCCTCGTCGGTGTCCACAAACCCGTAGGCGTGATAATCGGGGAAGGATTTTTTGAGTTCGTCGAAATAGCCCGGGTGAAATTCCTGGAAACAAATGATGTCGGCGTCCTGCGCGAGAAGCACGTCGCGAAGGAGTTCCTTGCGCTTGTCCCAGTCGTTGCCGCTTTTTTTGTCAACGGCGATGGGCATGCGGATGTTTGCCGAGACGACGCGAACGGCCTCGGGCGACTGGCGTTTGCGTTGGGGGATGTCGGAGTCGGGCGCCGCCGCAAATGCGAAGTTGGCCGCGAGCGCGAGCGACAGGATTGGGAGGAGGATGCGTTGGGTGGATTTCATGGGTGTTTTTGTGGGGGCGCACCTTGCGTGCGCCCTCGTTTACGAAAGACTGTTGGCACGGGTAATCACAAAGCGGGCGGGCGCGAGGGCGTCGCAAGCGACGCCCCTACGGGGACAGTTGTTTGTGCGAAGTTCATTTTTTGGGTTTCGCGTATTCGAATTCGGCGGAGACAAAATAGTGGTCGCTCGGATAGCGGCGGACGCCGTCGATGACGCGGCTGTCCTTGATGATTTCAGCGACTGTCGGGCGGAGCGTGTCGTTGCAAAACACGAAGTCGATTTTGCCGTGAGTCTTGCCGTAACTGTGTCCCTTGAAACCGTGGAAGGTGTAGCCGGGGTCGGCGGGGCCGTGAAGCGCGGTGTAAGTGTCGATGAAACCGCCCGCCTTGATGGTTTTGATCGCCTCGGTTTTCTGGGTGCAATTGAGGTCGCCGGTGATGATGTGGCCGATGTTCGGGGAATGTTTTTTTGCCAGCTCGACGAGCACGGCGGCCTGCTTGGTGCGGGCGGGGCTGCTGCGGTGGTCGAAGTGGGTGTTCCAGATCATCAGCTCGCGTCCGGTCGCGCGGTCGCGGAGGTGCAGGCGGGTGACGATGCGCACTTGGGAGGACTCCTCGAATTTGGAGCGGTAAACATCGGGCGTCGCGGAAAGAAACGCGCCGTCAGCCGCGATTGTTTCGAAGCGTTTTTTGGAATAGAAAACCGTGTTCAGTTTTCGTCCGTCCTCCTTTCGCTCAACAAAGCCGAACGCCTCGTAGTCGGGAAACTGGCCCTTGAGATAATCGTAATGCGGATTGTTGAATTCCTGGAAGCAGATGATGTCGGCGTCTTGCGCGCGGAGCACGTCGCGCGCGAATTCCTTGCGCTTGTCCCAATTGTCGCCGGTGGCGATGTCGGCCTTGGCGAGGTAGCGGATGTTTGCCGAGACGACACGGACGGCTTCGGGCGACTGGCGTTTGCGTTGCGGGATGTCGGAGCCGGGCGCCGCCGCGAAGGCGAAGTTGGCCGTGAGTGCGAGCGACAGGATTGGGAGGAGGATGCGTTGGGTGGATTTCATGGGTGTGTTTGTAGGGGCGCACCTTGCGTGCGCCCTCGTTTACGAAAGACTGTTGGCGCGAGTAATCACAAAGCGGGCGGGCGCGAGGGCGCACGCGAGGTGCGCCCCTACGGTGTCAGTTGTTTGTGCGCGTTTCATTTTTTGGTTTTCGCGTATTCAAATTCGGCGGAGATGAAATAGTGGTCGCTGGGGTAGCGGCGGACGCCGTCAACGGTGCGGTTGTCGCGGATGATTTCGGTGACAGTCGGGCGGAGCGCGTCGTTGCAAAACACGAAGTCGATTTTGCCGTGAGTCTTGCCGTAATTGTGACCCTTGAAGTTGTGGTAGGTGTAGCCGGGATCGGCGGAGCCGTGGAGCGCCGTGTAAGTGTCGATGAAGCCGCCGGCCTTGATGGTTTTGATGGCCTGGGTTTTGGCGGGGCAGTTAAAATCGCCGGTGATGATTTGGGGAATATCGGCGGGGTGTTTTTTAATTTGCTCGACGAGTGCGGCGGCCTGCTTGTCGCGACCGGCTTGATATTTGTGGTCGAAATGCGTGTTCCAAATCATCAGCTCGCGTCCGGTCTTGCGGTCGCGGAGGTGCAGGCGGGTGACGTTGCGCACGCTGGCGGACTCCTCGAACTTGGAGCGATACACATCGGGCGTCGGCGAGAGAAACACGCCGTCAATGGCAATTTTTTCGAAGCGTTTTTTGGAGTAGAAAACCATGTTGGCCTTCCGCTCGTCGGGTCCGTCCACAAAGCCGGCGTGGTCGTGGCCGGGGAAATAATCCTTGAGAAACTCATGGTGCTGTTTGCGAAATTCCTGGAAGCAAATGATGTCGGCGTCCTGCGCGAGGAGCACGTCGCGGGCGAGTTCCTTGCGCAGTTGCCACTCGTTGCCGGTGCCGTTGTCGGCGGCAAGGGGGAAGCGGATGTTTGCGGAAAGAACGCGAACGACTTCCGGCGACTGGCGCTTGCGTTGCGGGATGTCTGAGTCGGATGTGTTCGCCGCGAAAGCGAGGTTCGCCGCGAGCGCGCAGAGAAAAAACGCAAGGATGCGACTGGGGGGGAGTTTTTTCATGGGTGTTTTTGTGGGGGCGCACCTTGCGTGCGCCCTGATTTACGAAAGACTGTTGGCGTGGATATTGGCGAAGGTATCCACAAAGCGGGCGGGCGCGAGGGCGCACGCAAGGTGCGCCCCCACGGGAGCCGCGCTCACGGGCGCACTTCGAAGCGATACACGCCGGAGCCGGTTTCGCAGACAACCTCGCCCGGGGTTTCGGAGGCGATCACGCGCACGCCGGGGGCGGATGCGAGGGGACGTCCGCTTTCGGTGACGGCGGTCGCGGCCTTGGCGGGTAGGTGGATTTTTGCGCGCGAGCCGACGGGAATCGTCACGTCGAGCGCGAGCCCGCCGCCGGGCAAAACTTTCCAGCCGCTTTCGATGCGGCCGGTCGCGGCCTCGTAGGCGGCGCGCGCGTGCGTGAGTCCGCCGCCGGGGATGGGACGAATCACGATGTCGCGGAAGCCGGGCGTGGCGGTTTCGATGCCGGCGACGTGGCGGTAGAGCGATTCGCCGACCGCGCCGAACGCGTAGTGGTTGAACGAGTTCATCGTGACCGCCTGGAAACCTTCGTTGGGCGTCCAGCCGTCCCAGCGTTCCCACATGGTGGTCGCGCCGAGTTTCACTTGGTAGAGCCACGACGGGTAGGTGTCCTGCATGAGCACACGCCACGCGGTTTCGTTGAGCCCGGCCTCGAACAATCCGGGCATGAGGCGCGGCGTGCCGATGAAGCCGGTGGCGAGGTGCCAGTCGAACGCCTTGATCGAGTCGTTGAATTTTTCCGCCGTCTTTTTGCGAAGTTTCGGCGGCACGAGGTCCATCGTGAACGCGAGCGCGTAGCCGGTCTGGCTGCTTTCGAGAATGGAGCCGTCGGCGAGCAGGAACTCGCGCTCGAAGGCGGCGCGCACTTCGTTGCGCAGGGCCTTGTAGCGGGCGGCGTCGGTGGTGCGGCCAATCGCCTCCGCCATCTGCGACATGAGGTCGCACAGATACGCGTAGTAGGCGGTGTCCATGACCTCGGTCTTGGCGGTGCCGCCCTTGTGAAGCCAGTCGCCGTAGCCGCCGACAAACACGATGCCGTCGCGCGCGCGGCGCTCCAGCCAGCCGATGTAGCGCGCGAGCGCGTCGAAGTGGCGCTCGATCTGGCGCGTCTCGCCGTATTGCTGCCAGAGCACGTGCGTGACGATGATCGAGGCGTCGCCCCACGCCGTCGAGGGGCGCACATGGTAGCCGGGGAAGTTCGGCGCGACGCCGGGGAAAACGCCCTCGGCATTTTGCGAGTCGCAGATGGCCTCGATCCAGCGTTCGAGAAACGCGCGCGTGTCGTAATTGTAGGAGGCGGTGCGGGCGAAGAATTGCGTGTCGCCGCTCCAGCCGAGGCGCTCGTCGCGCTGCGGGCAGTCGGTCGGGATTTCGAGGTAGTTGCCGCGCTGTCCCCAGATGATGTTGGAGAAAAGCTGGTTCAACGCCGGGTCGGAACTTTCGAACCAGCCCGTGCGTTTCATTGGGCTGTGGACAACAACGCCGGTGAAATCGGCCGCGGACGGCGCTTGCGCGAGGCCGCGCACTTCGAGGTAGCGGAATCCGTGGAACGTGAAACGCGGCTCGAGCGTTTGCTCGCCGTCGCGCATCCAGAACTCATCGACACCGGACGCGCCGCGCAGGTTGGACGTGTGGATGGAGCCGTTGGGGTTGAGGATTTCGCCGTGGCGGAAAACAACGTGCGTGCCGGCGGCGCCGCGTGTTTTCAGGCGCGCCCAGCCGACAAAGTTTTGCCCGAAGTCAACCAGCCACACGCCGGGCTCGACCTCGCGCACGGTGCGCGCGGGAAGCGTCTCGGTGATGCGCACGCCGTCGAGCGTCGCGCCCTCGACCACGGTTTGCGCAAGCGTGTAGGCGGACTCGTCGGGAATCGAACGGCGGCCCGAGGCGGCGCGCGTCCACTTCGAGTCGTTGAAATCGGCGCGCGACCAGCCGGGGATTTCGAGGCGCGCGTCGTAGCCGCAACCCTGCATGAGGTCGGCGTAGCGAATGGGGCCGAACGCGGCCTTCCACGAGCGGTCGGTGGGGACGCGCGTGACGGTGCCGTCGTCGTGCTCGATCACGAGCAGCGCGCGGGCGCGCGGGTAACCGTTGTAAACATGGCGCTTGCCGCCGAAGCCCATGATGCCGGCGAACCAGCCGTCGGCGAGCGTGATGCCGATGGCGTTTGCGCCGCCGTTGACTTGCGCGGTGACATCGTAGGTCTGCGTGTGGACGCGGCGGCGGTATTCGGTGCAGCCGGGCGCGAAGAAGTCGTTGCCGACGCGCGCGCCGTTGATCTCGACTTCGTAAAGGCCGGTGGCGGTGGCGACGAGCGTGGCGCGCTTGACGGGTTTCTTGACGGAAAACTTTTTGCGAAGCATCGCGACGGGCGCGTAGTAGTGCGTGACGTTTTCGGGCGTGCTCCAAGTGGGGCGCGAATCGGCCTTCGGTTTTTTCCAGGCGCCGGCGGCGGCGAGCGCGGGCGCGTCGGGCGTTTTCGCGTCGGACTCGACGGCGAGCCAGCTCGCGTCGATGGGCACGCGCTTCGTGGCGGTGTTAATGGTGGAGGGGAAAAGTTCGATCTCGCCGGTGACGGCGGGCGCGTAGCCGTCGTTTTGCGTGACGCGCAACATGGCGCGATTCTCGCCCTCGCGGAGATGGGGCGTGAGATCGATTTGCTTTGTAATTTCCCAGCGCGCGGACGTGCCGATGCGTTTGCCGTTGAACCAGATTTCGCACTCCATGTCGGGCACGACCCAAATGGCGGCGCGGTCAATCGCTGCCTTGCTCTCCACGCGGAAGGTTTTCGAGAACCATGCGGTGAGCGGTTTGTCGGCGGGCATTTCGGTGTCGGTGGGCGGCGCGACGACCTTGGCGTCGAACGCGGGCGTGGGACGTTTTTTGATGCCGCTCATCACGGCCTTTACCCACTTCAACTGGCGCGTGCGCGCGCGGTGGCGCTGGTCGTCGGTGAGGTTTTCGGTGCGCTGCGCGTCGCTCGGGTCGAGGCCGATCCAGTCGCCGGGCCAGTCCTTGAGGTTGACGGTTTCCTCAAGGCCGCGCGACCAGGTGGCGGGCGCGCTCCAGTCGGAGGGCTCGCCGGCGCCGTCCCACACGCGCACCTTCCACCAGACCTGCTGGAGGGCGTCGAGTTTGCGCCCGGCGAAAACCGCGCGCGTATCCGTGTTTTGGATACGGCCGGAATCCCACACGTCGCCCTCGTTCGCGGCGAGTTTTTCGGGCGTGGAGGCGACGAGCACCCGCCACGCGCTTTGCACGAGGCCGCGGTCGGCGGCGTTGACGGCCTCAAGCCGCCAGGTGAGGCGCGGCCAGACTTCGCGAAGGCCGAGCGGGTTGTCGCGATGCTCGCATCGCGGCTCGGTCGGTCGGATGGTGCCGGCGGAGGCGGCGAGGGTGAGAACGGAAAGACCGGCAAGCATGGCGGTCCGTATGAGGGTGCGGAGTTTCATTGAAGCGTTGTTTCGGGTTTGGGTTGGGTTGTTGAATCGTTGTTTTTTTGGGGAAGGGGGTGCCGAGAATTGGTGTTCCTTGGGGTTTTGCGCCGTAGGGGCGGTGAGTTGGCGGCGCCCGGTTTTTCAAAATCCCACCTGCCAGGGCAAGGGCGTCGCAAGCGACGCCCCTACGGGCGGTGAGTTGGCGGCGCCGGCGTCACTCGACGAGGGTTTTGTAGATGCAAATGTGGCGGTAGGTTTCGCCGGGGCGGAGCACGGTGGAGGGAAACGCGGGCTGGTTGGGGCTGTCCGGGAAGCGCTGCGTTTCGAGGACGATGGCGCTGCGGTGTCCGTAGGTTTTGCCCTGCTTGCCCTTGAAGGTGTCGTTGAGGAAATTGCCGCCGTAGAACTGGATGCCGGGCTGGTCGGTGCGCACTTCGAGCACGCGACCGCTGCGGGGCTCGACGACGCGCGCGGCGAGGAAGAGCTTGCCGGTGCCCGCGTCGGTGGCGGGACGGTCGAGCACCCAGTTGTGATCGTAACCGGCGCCGTTTTTAAGCTGCTCGAAATCCTGGTCCAGGCGCGAGCCGACGACCGTGGGCTTGCGGAAATCCATCGGCGTGCCATCGACGGACGCGATCTGCCCGGTGGGGATGAGGACGTCGCTCACGGGTGTGTAGCGACTGGCGTTGAGGGTGAGCAGGTGGTCGTTGATGCTGCCGTTGCCCGCGCCGAGGAGATTGAAGAAGGAGTGGTGCGTGAGGTTGAGGACGGTGGGTTTGTCGGTCATGGCCTCGTAGGTGATTTTGAGCTCATTGTCGTCGGTGAGCGTGTAGACCATTTTTACGTCGAGGTTGCCGGGGAAGCCCTGGTCGCCGTCGGGGGAGAGGAGGTTGAACTCGAGCGTGCGCGAATCGGGCTGGCGGGTGTTCCAAACGACGGCTTGAAAACCCTTGGTGCCGCCGTGGAGGGCGTTGGGCTCGTTGTTGATGGGAACGGTGTAGTCCTTGCCGTCGAGCGTGAACTTGCCCTTGGCGATGCGGTTGCCGAAGCGTCCGATGGCGGCGCCGAAATACGGCTCGTTGGAGTCGATGTAACCCTGGACGTTGTCGTAGCCGAGCACGATGTCCTCCATCTTGCCGTCGCGGCCGGGCACGAGCCAGGAGACGACGCGCGCGCCGTAGCTGGTGACGCAGATTTCAACGCCCTTGGCGTTGGTCAGGACGAACAAGTCGGACTGTTTTCCGTCGATGACTTTTTGGAAGCGCTCGCGGTGCAAGCCGGATTTGGTGGGCGCGCTGGTTTCGTTGCGCTTGGAGCAGGCGGTGACGCCGAGCATGAGGGAGGCAAGCAGCAGGCTTGCGATAACGAGTGTGTGTTTCATGAGTTTGGGTTTTATGCGTGATTTAGAGTAAAAGGGGGAGCTGCCTAAAAAACATTTTCTGACGCGAAGCGCGATTTTTTGCAGAGGAAACGCAAAGTGGCGAGCGTGATAATTATTCAATTTCGACGCGTCCCACGTCCGCGGTGCATTCTTGATAAAAGCGGCGTTGTCCCCCGCCCTGCCCCGCCCCACGTCCGTCAATCCCACACGCATCAGCAAAAAGGATGCCCTCAATAACCGCTTCCCATTCATCGGCAATCCCGCTAGCTGTGATCGCGTTTAGCTTCAACGCGACGCCAAAAAATCTTACGCATGTGACCCGCGCGCTCGCGGCACGGAGGCTTTCCCAAAACATTCTCCCAAATACAGCACACCCACGACATGCCAAAAAACCTCATGAATAATCAAAACCCCATCCGTCTCCCTGAACTCGCCTCCGCCAGCCTGCCCCGCCGCGCCTTTCTCAAGGGCATCCTCGCCGCCGGAGCCGTCTCCGCCATCGCTCCCGGCGTCATTCTCGCGGCGAAAGGCTCCGGAGGAAAAGGCAAACCCAAGGACGGCAAAAAAACCTCGCGCAAATACACCGGTGAAAAAGTGAACCTCGCCTGCGTGGGCATCGGCAACCGCGGCGCCCAAATCATCAGGGCTTTTCACAAAACCGGCCTCGCCAACATCGTCGCCTTTTGTGACACCGACATGGGCGCACCGCACACCGAGTCCATCTTGAAACAATTTCCCGACGTGCCGCGTTTTCAGGACTTCAGGCAAATGTTCGACAAAATGGGCAAACAAATCGAAGCCGTCTGCGTCGGCACGCCCGACTTCTCGCACTTCCCCATCACCATCCTCGCCATGTCGCTCGGCAAGCACGTCTATGTCGAGAAACCCATGGCGCACAGCTTCCGCCAGATCGAACTGCTCATGGCCGCCGAAAAGAAATACAATGTCGCCGCGCAAATGGGCAACCAGGGCCATTCCGACGCGAATTATTTTCAGTTCAAGGCATGGACCGGGGCCGGCATTATCAAAAACGTCACCCGCATCACCGCCTACATGAACAGCGGACGCCGCTGGCACGACACTCCAAAATTCGCCTACAGCAAACTCACCGATTACCTCCCCGAACAACCCGTCCCCGACACACTCGACTGGGACGGCTGGCTCGCCACCGCGCAAGCGCACAAATACAACAACGGCTACATGAACGGCGAATGGCGCTCATGGTATGACTTTGGCAACGGCGCGCTCGGCGACTGGGGCGCGCACATCTTCGACACCGCGCACGAATTCCTCGACCTTGGCCTCCCCGAGGAAGTCGATCCGGTGATGCTCGAGGGACACAATCATTTCGTATTCCCGCAAGCCTCCACGCTCGCCTTCCGCTTCCCGAAACGCGGCGCCATGCCCCCGCTCGAACTCACTTGGTATGACGGCGTCAAAAACATTCCCGCGCTCCCCGCCGACATGGGCGACCCCGTTGGCGGCACCGACATCCCGCCGCCCTCGACCGGCTCGATTGAAACCAAAAAACTTCCTCCCGGAAAAATCCTCTACGGCGAAGGCCTCACCTTCAAGGGCGGCTCGCACAGTTCGACGTTAAAAATCATCCCCGAGTCAAAGGCTGCCGACATGGCCTCGCACCTGCCCGAGGTGCCGCGGAGCCCGTCGAACCACTTCGCCAACTTCCTGCTCGCCTGCAAAGGGCGCGAGAAGTGTCGCTCGTCGTTTGCCGTGGCCGGCCCGCTTTGCCAGATGATGGGCATGGGCGTGATCGCGCAACGCCTTAACACCAGGCTCAAGTTCGACCGCGGCGCGAAACAATTCACCAACAGCAAAGCCGCCAACGAACTCCTCCTCGGCGCCCCCCCGCGCAAGGACTGGGAGCAGTATTATAAACTGTGAGGCAAACTCCCGAAAAACGAGGCTTGTCGCGGGAAAACAAAAAAACATTTATAAAAAAACATGCGAAACACTATCAATGCCCTGTTAATTTCATCCGTCCTCTTTGCGCTGGCCGGATGCCAAAGTTCGTCATCCAAACCCACGCCCGTCACGCTGGCGACCAACCCCAAGGCTCCCAACGACCTGATACAAATGTTCTACGGCGGCGCGCAATGGAATAGAATCAAGGACATGCAATATGACGGCTTCGTTGTAATGAGAGGGATTATAGCGGACAACAGAACCATTCCAAATCCGCGTATTGTAAAATCCTTTCCCGATGATTCACGCAATGAACGGGCGCTGGAATTTGCCAAGGAAATCCGCCTCACCCCGGTTACAGTGGGAGGCAGGGTAAGGGGCGCCGGAGAGATACATGTTTATTTTTACGAAACCAAGATTCCACCACGCGAAGCGCTTGTCATAGCCAAGCAACAGGACACAGTCGGCCCGACGGCCTCGGCTGGCGGAACCTTTTATTTGGTAACCGTATCCTATTAAAAAGCTAATTATATAAAAAAGACGCGAAAACATTTTCGCGTCTTTTTTGAACCAATTATTCGGAAAACTACTTCATATATTTCGCCAGGAATCGCTCCAAGGTCGTATAATAATCGCGGTTGTTTTCCTGGAGCACAAAGCCATGCCCCTCGTTGTTTTTTAGCATCAGCTCCACGGGAATCCCGCGGGAGCGCAATTTGGAGACAAATCGAGTGGCGTGCTTGACATCAACACGCTCGTCGAGCTCGCCGTAGGCGAAAAACACGGGCACGCGAACTTTGTCGGCATGCTCCAGCGGAGAGGTCGCCTTGAGACGCTCGCGATCCTTCAAGATGTCTCCCGCCTTGAGTTCCAGCTCCTCGCGAGCCGGCTCCCAATGCTTGGGTATCGTTTTCAACAATAACGCAATGTCGGTAACCCCGACATAATTTATGCCGCAGCAATACAGCTCGGGAGTGAACGTCAGCCCGGCCATTGTTGCAAAGCCGCCATAACTCGCGCCATAAATCGCAATGCGCTTGGGATCGGCGTAGCCTTGGTCTATCACCCATTTCACGCCATCAGTGATGTCGTCCTGCATGGCGAGACCCCACTGGCCGTAACCGGCCTCCAACAGTTTGCCACCGTAACCGGTGGAACCGCGGAAGTTCATCTGAAGCACGGCATAACCGCGGCTGGCAAGGAACTGAATCTCATAATTGAACCCCCAACTGTCGCGCGCCCACGGACCGCCGTGCGGATTGACAATGAGCGGCAGGTTGCGAGGTTCCTTCCCCGCGGGAAGCGTCAGGTAGCCGTGGATTGTCATGCCATCGCGCGCCGTGTATGAAATCGGGCGCACCTCGGACATTTGTTTCGGATTAATCCATTCCCGGGGACTGAAGACTTTTTCCATCGTCAGTTCCTTGGTGTTAAAAAGATAATAGGTGCCCGGATCGCGATCGCTGAACGCCCGGACAATCGTCCACGCGCCGTCCGTGCTCATGCTCGAAAAATAGTTGACCGTATCCGGCAATTCTTGGTTGAGCAGCGATTGAAGCGCCTTCAGCCGCTTGTCCTCCCACACCCATGTGGGGCGAGCCCCATCATATGCATAACCCAGAAGCCGGTGATCATCACGGGCGAGCACGACATCCTCAACATCATAGGTGTCGCTCGCGAACAGCTCTTTCACATCGACACCCTTTTCAGGGTCGAAAAGCCGGATGGATGCCGTGTCGCGGCCCACATTGCTGCTCACGTAAAGCATCCTGTTGTCCTGGTCGAAAGCCAGTGGATGAATTCCGCCCTCGGTGACTTTCCAGCGTTTGATTTCACGCCACTTGCCATTTGCCGTGTCGCGATAGAGGAAGAAGCGCTCGAGCCCTTTTTGTCCAAAAGCCGCGCGCACCGCACCCTTGTGATCCGCCACCCAGTATTGGACCCCGCCGGGATTGGTGGCGACCACCCTTTTGATTCCTGTGCGGACATTCATGCGATAAACATCCGGCTCAAGCGCGCGACGCTGGTTGCTGCGAACCAATATCTCATCCGTGGAATCCCCGTAATAACTAAGAAAATTAACCCCGCGATATCCCCCGCCCTTTTTTCCTTTTTGGGTCGCGCTTTCATTAAGCACTGTGGGATTTTTGCCATCAGCATCGATTGCAAACAACCCGCCGTTCGCACTCTTTCCTCCCCATATTATCTCCTCAACTCCGGTGAAAATCAGCCGGTTGTTTCCCACCCATCGAACATTGACGACATCCATGGTCGGCGGAGCGGTGAGGATTTTTCGCTCCTTGGTTTTCAGGTCGATAACCGACAGCGCGAGTTTTTCCTTCCATCGCGCCGTCACGGCAACCTTGCTTCCGTCAGGGGATATTCTGATTTCGCTAAAATCAGGCTCCTTCAAAAAGTCGTCGAGCGGGATTTCCGCGCAAAGCGCTGTGGCAGTAAACAGGGCGGTTAAGAAAACAAGGAGTCGTTTAGGATGCATCGTGAGTAATATTTTTGGTGTGGGTTTGTTTTAAAACGCAAAAAACGCAAATGCCAAAGGAAAAACGTCTCCCCAAGCATCTGCGTTTTTAATATTAAATCAAAAAATAAAAACCGGCCCGCATTCGGCGGAAAGCGGACCGGTTCGTGAAACACTATTTCATATTAGAAGTCGCGCGAAACACGCACATACCAGAGCGCGGGCGAGGGATCGTTGATGCCGGCGGTGGTGCCCGTGCCGTCATAGGGATCGACGGGGGCGGTCTGGTTGAAGATGTTGGTCGCGCCAACAGTAATCTTCATTTGGCGGAAACCGGAATAGGTGACGGAGGCGTTTGTCCGAAGCTGCTTCTTAACAGTGTATACAAGGTAGAGCGGATCCACCTCGGGGTCGGTGTTATAACCCAGATACATTTTGCGGTCGCGATCACCAAGATAGGTTTCATAGACATTGAACGACCAGTCGCGGTAGGCCCAGTTGAACTCGACCACGGCATTGAAGCGCGGTGTCAGCCAGGTGCCAACAATGTTGTCGCCGTCGATCTTGTCACTGATGAGATAAGTGCCCGCGGCCTTGACTTGGAACTTGCCCCACTTGTCGGTGTTCCAGCGATAGCTGGCCTCGAAATCGATGCCCTTGTATTTGCGGCTGGAGATGTTGGTGTAGTCATCCCTGATGTAGAGGAGGGTGTTGTCGGGAGCGCGCACAACCATCGGCGCAAACAACGGGTTGCCCAAGTTGGCCTGCTCGAGGAAGTAGTTGTAGGCGTAAAAATCGGTCAGCTGCGCGAGCAAATCCTTCTGTTTGTAATAGAAGAAATCGACCGATGCCACGAAGCCCTTGAGCCATCCGGACTGCGGCTCGATGACGACGCCACCGTAGTAGGTGTCGGTTGTCTCAGGCTTGAGGTCGGGATTGCCACCCACGCGGATTTGCAGCTGGTCGCTGTTTCCGGTGACCGGATCCACGTAGTTGCCGGACGTGAACGTGGTCGTTCCCTTGGTGTAGAGATACGCCAGATCAGGAGCCTTGAACGACTCACTGTAGGATGTGCGGAGAACGAGCCAGGGCAAGGGCTTGAACTTAAGGCCAACCTTGGGGCGAACCTTGCTCTTGATGCCGTCGTCGCTGTAGTCTTCCCAACGACCGGCAACTTGTGCCTCAAGCCAGCTGGTGAAAGGAAGGGAAACCTCGGCGTAAATGGCGTTCACATCGCGCTGACCGCCAAAGCTCGTGCCTTGTGAACCGCCAATAATGTTGCCGGTTTGGTTAAGGTCTGTCTGCGAGCTCGCCAGTTTTTCAGTGCGACGCTCTGCGCCCACCGCAATGCCCGCCATGCCGCCGGGCAGTGAGATAAGCGAACCACTGGCCTTGACGTCATAATTCCAGAACTGGATCGCGGCCCTGACAGGATTTTCAATCGAGAGAAAATCGACAAATGCCTGCTCATTGAGTCCAAACCAATTAAAATACTCACGGTCGGCGATCGCGGTGGTCGGATCCCATGTGAGACTGCCATCACCCATGCGGGTCAGACCCATGAGAGCCTGCTGCATCTTGTAATCGGCAACCGAACCCAAGTTACGGTTGGTGACGGTGTTCTTTGAGTAAAGCGCGCCCGCTTCCCAGGTCCAATCACCAGTAATGGTGCCTCCAAGGCCAACGAGTATGCGCGGCGTGTCGGATGTGACATCATTGACACGGTTGCCGACTTCAACAAGACGGCGGCGCCCGCTGGCAATATCCACGCCCCAAGGATTGTATGCGTTATAGGAGGGAATATACATCGCCTCGTCCACGGTCAGCCCATTTTCCCCCGCAAGGTTAACCGGAGTGGGAGCGGCATCAATTTGTGTTTCAGAACGGGAAAACGAGAGCTCGGCAAACCCATACAACCAAGGTGTGAAATCGTGCTTCATGCGCGTGTAGAACGAAAAACGGCGGATGTCGGGGAAAAGCCCGGCAACTTCTTGAAAGTTATAGAGATGGGATCCCGTCACTGCATCTCCAACAGTCGGGGTATCCGTGGCTTCGGCAAAAGTCTTATTTGAGCCACCCACAGACACATAACCGGGATATCCCATTGAGGAACGTCCATCAAACAAACCCAAATAATCCACATCGGCAGGATTGTCAGGAAGGCCGAAATCACTGATAGGAACCGGGGATTCCCAGCGGGGATCGGCTTTGCTTGCAAGGGATGTTTTGTCCGCATTTTTGGAGCGACCGAGATCGCGCGCATAGACGGACTTCTGGTCGTGCCAGTTTGCGGCAAACATAATGTGCGTCTTGGCCGTGACAACACCGCCGGTGAGGGAGGCTTTCTTAACCAAACCATCGGTGACGATATGATTTCCCGCCTGAACGGTCGTGTTAACACCCACATAGTCGTTTTTCAGCTTGAAATCGATAACACCGGCAACGGCATCCGAACCGTAGATCGCGGAACCGCCGTCCTTCAAAATCGACATGGATTCGATCGCGGCATCGGGGATGCTGTTGATATCGAACACTGTCATGAACCCATTAAAGCCAGGGGAGGCGTAGGGCGTGGTCCGACGGCCGTTGAGAAGCACGAGTGTGTTGTTACTGCCGAGACCGCGAAGGTTGAACGAGTTCACGCCCGGCGTGAAGCTGGTTCCGGCATCAACGGGAGTAAGCGCCTGTCCGTTCATAAAGGGAAGCGAACGGACGACGTCGGCCATGCTCACGTAGCCGGATGCCTCAATTTGATCGGCGGTGAAAATTTGCACAGGGCTCGCTGTTTCAATATCCACGCGTTTGATGCGGGTGCCGAGCACCTCATGTTTTTCAAGATGCACTACGTCATCTTTTGTTTCATTTGCTGGCTTTGTCGCCTGGCCAAAAGCCAGCGTCGTTGAAAGGAGCATGGCGGCTCCGGCAATTAACAATTTACGCGAGCGCGCACATGCGCCCCCGACTTGGGAGTCATTCTTGGTCTTCATTTGGCTTGTTTGGCTTGGTTGGATTTCGCGCAACCACTGAGCCTTCCATCCGAAAATGGGGACTCATAGGGAGCACAAAGATTCACATGGGTGCGTAATTTCAAAAAAAAGCGCAAGTCAGTTTTTCACTTTTTTTACAGCAAACCGCGGCGCTTCTGCCCGCCCGGGCATATCGCACATTACTTTCATATCCGTGTGCGCACTAAAAATTTGAATCTTTTGGCAGGACGCGCGTCCATCTGGTTGTGTTTGCGCAAAAGGGTTGGCAACAAGGCCGCCCTTTGTTTTCATTCACACCAGTCCCCCCCTTCACCCCATGCCTCACTTATCCAGCATACCCTTGGAGCATTCCACCCCGCCGGCGCATCCCGGCCCGTTGTGCACGTTTGTGTCCGGACCGCGCGACTCGGGAAAAACCCGTCATATTCTCGAACACTTGCGCCGGACCGTGGCGACCTCGCACACACCCGAGGGAACGGTGGCCGTGCTGCTTGCCGAGGCGGGGCGCACGCGCGCGGAAACCCTCTCGGCCGCATTTCCGGGGTTGATTTTGCGCAGGCTTTTTCTGCCATGCCAATGCTGCCCGGAACTGGCGCGCCTGCCCGCCGCGCTTCGGGCGACCAAGGAGGCCAATCCGCGCCTCGAACAGGTTTTCATCGAAGTGCCGGATATCGCCGCACTGCGGTTTCTCGATGAATTTGACGCCGTGGTGGGCTGGCCGCGCAACGTGGTGTTGTGCCTGAGCGCGGCATGGGCCAAGGCGCGGCGTCTCGACATGCTGCTGCCGTTTCAAAGCGCGTTGATCGAAAGGGCGGACACAATCATCGAGCACGAAGGCAATCCGCTGGCGCAACAGCTCCTGCGCACCGACAACTCGCCGACAACCGCCCCTTTCGACCTGACGCTGCCGCGGTAGGAATTGGGAAAACAAGGCGGCGCTCAAGGCAACACGCGCGCATGCGAAAAGGCCGTTGTTGCCAGCGCGCGTTTTTTTGCGCTGGTTAATGCCACGCATCACCAATGTCCGCCTCCGCCCTTCCATACGAAACCATCCGCGACGCGCTGCGCGCCCAGCCGCTCTTCGAAGACAAGACCTGGCGGCTCTCGCCGTCCGCGTGGCCGCTCACGCCGGATCAACTCGCGCAACTCAACGACATCGGCGACGCCTGCCTCGAATTTCACCAGGCGCTCGAAACCCTCTACCTCCGCTCCGTTGCGGGCAAAAATCTCCTCCGCAACAAACCCCTCGTCGCCCCGTGGGTCGCCGATTACCTCGACCGCGGCAAACCCGCCTCCGTCATCGCCCACACCCGCGACCCGAAAAACCGCGGCGCGTTTCCCAACGTCCTTCGCCCCGACCTGCTCCTCACCGACGACGGTTTCGCGCTCACCGAGCTCGACTCCGTCCCCGGCGGCATCGGCCTGACCGCGTTCCTCAACCGCCTCTACGCGTCCGACCGCGCGCCCGGCGCGAACGACGCCATGCTCCGCGTCTTCCACGATTCGCTCGCCGCGCTGCGCCCCGACCAGCGCAACCCGCTCATCGCGCTCGTCGTCAGCGACGAAGCCGCCACCTACCGTCCCGAAATGCGCTGGCTCGCCGAGCAACTCCAGCGCCTCGGCAAGCGCG
Organism: Ereboglobus sp. PH5-10; assembly: GCF_029504735.1. Taxonomy (GTDB): domain Bacteria; phylum Verrucomicrobiota; class Verrucomicrobiia; order Opitutales; family Opitutaceae; genus Ereboglobus. Next base: position 169,120 of record NZ_JAQFIP010000005.1, read on the forward strand.
TTTTCTGCCTCGATCCCGACGATGTTTTTCCACTCGGCAACACGCTCTGTTTCGACATCGAGGGCGATCCCGAGAAAATCGACATCATCTACCGATTCTTCGAACTCTTCGATCTGGAAAACATCCGCTCCGCGCCCTACATCATCGAATCGTGGCAGGCAGGCGAAGTCGCCATCACGCCGCCCATGCGCCATTTTCAGGAGGAAAAACTCGGCCTCGCGCTCTTCCACCATCACCTCCTCGCCGACTATTGGAGCGAGGCGCTCAGCTCGCGCGCGCACAAACTCCTCAAGCAACTCATCCCCGCCAGCTGGATCATCGATCCCGCCCCGCTTCCGCCCGGCGCCGTGCTCGACGGCCCCCGCGTCGCCAACCGCGCGCTTTCCGACTGGCGCCAGCTCGCAGCCGCCTCGCAAAAGGAACGCGACCTCATTATTAAAATTTCCGGCTACCACGAAACCGCCTGGGGCGCGCGCAGCGTCGTGCTCGGCAGCGATTGTTCGCGCGAGGAATGGCAGGACGGCATCGACATCGCCATCGCCGACGCGCCGCGTAACCTCCACATTTTGCAGGAATACAAAAAGCCAAAACGCGTCCGTCACACCCTTTACGACCGCGACCACCAGCCGCAAGAAACCGACGGACGCCTCCGCCTCTGCCCCTATTATTTTATCGTCAACGGCAAACCCCAACTCGGCGGCGCGCTGGCGACATTTTGCCCTCCCGACAAAAAAATAATCCACGGCATGCAGGACGCCGCGCTGCTGCCGTGCGTGTGCGTTTAATTCCCGGGAACGCGGGCATCTTGCCCGCAGGTTTGGATGTTTGTGCGGCGCGTCGCGCCGTCATTGCGGGCAGGATGCCCGCGCTCCCGGGTGCGCAATCCTCACGCCGCGCCGCACTCGGGCGCGAGCGGGCCGAGAATGGCCTCAATCACATCGCGCGCGCTGTAGTTGTCGGCGCCTTCCTTGATGTAGCGCACGATGTCGGCCAGCGAATCGCCCGCCGTCGCAACCATCGTCTCGACAAGGCCGCCTCGGTTTTGTCCCAGCCCGGCCGAGGCCAGCAGTCCGTTGCACAAACACATGCGCTTGCACGTCTCGGCGAGCGCGCCGCCCTTTGCGACATACGCCGCGATGGATTCGGCGGCGCAACGGAAACCGATGCCGCCATCCGGCTTGCGGTGGGCGGTGCGCAGAAGGCCGATGTCGCACACACGCTCGCGTTGCCCGTAGAGCGCCGCGTCCGAAAGCGTGCCCTCCGCCTCCACGATTTTGAAGGGGAAGCCGGTGGGCGACGCGTGCGGGTCGGTGAACACGCGCGCGAGTTTTTCCCGCGCAAGGGCGATGATGCGGTTTTTCAACGAGGCGATCATGCCCGATTCGTTGCAAAAAGCGAACGGCGTGCCGACCTGAATCCCGGCGGCTCCGGAGGCCGTGGCCGAGGCGAGGCCCTCGGGCGTGGCGAACCCGCCCGCCATCCAGAACGGAAGCCCGAGGGCGGCGATTTTGTTCAACTCGGGTTCGTCGCGCGGCCCGTAAACGGGCTGGCCGGACGCGTCGAGTTGCAGCAGGCCGCGCGGCGGCGCGTTGTGTCCGCCCGCGATGGAAGTCTCCACGACAAAACCGTCCACCTTGCCGCTGGATTTTTTTGCGAGCGAAAGCGCGAGCGTCGCCGAGCTGATGATCGCGAGAAATTTTGGGCGCGCGAGTTTGCGCGCGAAACCGTCCGCGACGCAGGCGGGATCAAACGCGAGCTCCGAGTCGGCCTCGCCCGCGACCTCATACTTCACCGAGGCGGGCAAGCCGTCTGCAAACCTGTCGAGCACGCCGGGCACATGGCGCGGAATGCCCGCGCCCATGAGCACGTAATCGACACCCGCCAGCATCGCCCCGTAAAGCGAGGGCAGTTGCGGCATGCGCACCTTGTCGAGGAGATTGATGCCGATGCGGGCCTTGATGTTGCCGGCGCGGGCCAGCGCGACCTCGGCGTAACTGGACAGGATCGTGAGATCGAAGAGCGCCCTGTTGGGCTTTTCGCCGGCGAGCGGGATATTTTTATACGGCGCGCCCTCCGCCCGGCCCCCCGGCGAAAACCAACGCTCAAGAACGCGCTGCACCACGTCGGGAAACGGAAACGTTTTGTAAACATTGCGAAGAAGCCCGCCCTCGTCGCCATCCTGAAGGATGCGGGCGTGGACCGTGTCGATGGCCGTGCCTGAGACAACGCCCAGGTGTCCCATCTCGGCGACAGCGCGGGCGAGCCGCCAATTGGAAATGGCGACACCCATGCCGCCTTGGATAATTTTGGGGAGTTGCATGAATGGAGAGAGACGCACGCTGGGCGCGCCGCCTCCATTAAGGAAGAACTAAATGCAAAATAAAAAAATCCCGCCCGCCGCCGTTCCCGCGTGCGGCGCTTAAAATATATTTTTGAAATTTTTGTTTTGGACTTTGAACAATAGAAACCCAGTAACAGGCCGCGTGACATCCGCCATCACATCGCTGAAAACAAATCCCGCCGACGCCGGCCAGCCGCTCACGGCGCTCGCGCCGATGCAGGACGTCACCGGCCTCGCCTTCATGCGCGTCATCGCGCGCTACGGCGCGCCCGACTACTTCGTCACCGAGTTCTTCCGCGTCCACGCGCAATCGCGCCTCGAAAAACACATCCTGCGCTCCATCGACGAAAACACCACCGGCCGCCCCGTGTTCGCCCAGCTCATCGGCGAAAACATCCATCACCTCACGCGCGCCGTCGCCGAGCTCCTGCGCCATCCCGTCGCCGGCATCGACCTCAACCTCGGCTGCCCCGCGCCCAAGGTTTACAAGAAAAACGTGGGCGGCGGGCTTCTGCGCGAACCGGCCAAAATTGCCGAAATTCTCGCCGCCCTCCGCGCGCAAATCCCCGGCCTGCTCACGGTGAAAATGCGCATCGGCTTCGAGGACACCCGCCACTACGAACAAATCCTCGACCTGATCAACGAGCACCGCGTGGACCTGCTCAGCGTGCACGGGCGCACCGTGCGCGAACTTTACCGCGGCGATGTGCACTACGACGAAATCGCGCGCGCCGTCGCCCGCGTGCGCTGCCCCGTGCTCGCCAACGGCAACATCACCTCCGCCGCAAAAGCCGTCTCCGTGCTCGGCGAAACCCGCGCCGCCGGCGTGATGATCGGCCGCCACGCCATCCGCAACCCGTGGATTTTTCGCCAATGCCGCGAACGCTTCGCGGGCAAACCCGTCGCGCCGGTCACGCTCGCCGACGTGCGCGACTACATCCAGCGCCTCTGCGAAGCCACGCAACGCGACGCCACGACCGACGCCCCCATTCCCGAAGCCGCGCATATTGGACGCATGAAAAAATTCCTCAATTTCATCGGCCCGTCCGTCGATCCCGAAGGCGCGTTCCTGCGCGACATGCGCCGCGCCATGACCGCCGCCGAGCTCTTCGGTGTTTGCGACCGCCACCTCCTCGCCGAGCCGACGCGCGTCTTTTCCGACGAACCCCACCCCGGCATCATCGCCCGCCCGAATTGCGAGTGAGCGGTTGAAACGGGATGTTTAAAACGGCCACGAAAACGACCTTTGCCGTCTTGCGCCGTAGCGTTTCGCATCGAACTCCGCCTGCTCGATTCGCACGATGTGCCACGACCACGGAAACGAATCGCCCTGCTTCAAGCGAAGCACAAACGGCTCGGTTAATCCATTAACCTGCCGCGCGGCGTCGCTCACGTAACCGTGGCCGCTCGCGGTCATTTTCACCCGCACCGAAACCTCCGCATCCCGCCCGGTGCGCGTGACCGAGACATCGTGCAGCGCGAGTTCGAGTTTTTCAAACGAAGCCATCATGCGCCGCAAATCCACCGACAGCGTTTGCTGCGTGTATCCCCACGAGTCGGAATAATCGTCGGCCAGGCAGTCCGCGGTCGAGCCCGCGTCGAGCGATTCGATGCTCGCGATGAAGCCCGTCCACGCGCTGTCGAGACGTTTGTCCGCATCGAGCAGGCCCCTGAACACAAGCCCGCCGACAATCAACAGCAACCCGACGCCCGCCCCGATCAATATGCGCTTGTGTGAGACTTTCATGATGGCGCCAATCTTGCGCGAATTCCGCGCGAATGGGGAGAACGAAAAACACGCCTCGCGCCACTGGCTCCCCGCGTCCACCGCATAAATAGCATTGCCCAACAACCCGCCGAAACACGAAACTTCGGGCATGGCAATTTTTGGCTCCCTAAAAACCGTCCGCGCCCAAACCTCGGGCCGAAACGAAAACTACAAGACCGCGTTCGACTACATCGACGACTGCCTCAAGCCCGGCACCGACGCGCACAAACTCATCCACAACCTTGCCGCCGGCGACAGCGACCGCGTGGAACTCGGCAACGGCGCCTTCGCACTCCCCCAAGCCTACCTGAGCAAGGCGCCGCGCGAGACCGGTTTTTTCGAATCACACCTCGCCTACGTCGATGTGCAGGCGATCATTTCCGGGGAGGAAATTGTCGAGGTCACCGATGTCGCCAACCTCAAGGTAAAGGAAGACCGCACTCCCGCGCAGGACGCCATCATTTACGAAATGCATGACGAAGCATCGCCCGTCCGCCTGCGCGCCGGCGAAGTCGCCGTGCTCGATCCGGTCGACGGCCACATGCCCTGCATCGCCATCAAGGAACCCGCGCTCATCCGCAAAATCGTGGTCAAAATTCCGGTCGCCTGAACCGCATCGAAATTGAATTACAGGCATCATTACCACGCGGGCAATTTTGCCGATGTCATGAAGCACGCCGTGCTCGTGCAGCTCGTGCGCGGCATGCAGCGAAAGGAAAAGGGATTCCTCTACCTCGACACGCACGCCGGGCGCGGCGCGTATGACCTCGCCGCCGCCGACCACGGCGACACCCTCGAACGCAAACCCGAACACCCCGACGGCATCGGACGCCTGCTCGGCGAAAAAACCGACGCGCAAAACAACCCGTCCGGCGACGCCACACAGGAAACCGATCCGCTTCGCGAATACATCCAACTCGTCCGCGCCTTCGACCGCCGCTGTGGAAATCTCGAACCGGACGTCCTTCGTTTTTATCCCGGCTCGCCCTCGCTCGTTCGCGCCCTGATGCGTCCGCGGGATCGCATGGCGCTCTGCGAAAAACATCCCGACGAGTTTGCATCCCTGCGCGGCAAATTTCAAAGGGAGCCCCGCGTCTCCGTGCACGAAATCGACGGCTACACGGCCATCCGCGCCATGCTTCCCCCGCCCGAAAAACGCGCGCTCGTCCTGATCGACCCTCCTTTTGAAGCGCAGGATGAATACGAGGCAATCACCCGCGCCCTTCGCGAAGGCCTGCGCCGCATGCCCGCTGCGACCTTCGCCGTTTGGTATCCGCTCACCGAGCGCGCCCGCGCGGACGATTTTTTGAACCGGCTCGCCATGCTCGGCCCGCCGCCAACCTTTGCCGCCGAGCTCACAATCGCCGGCGAAACGTCGTCATTAAAAATGCGCGGTTGCGGCATGGCAGTCATAAACCCGCCGTGGCAAATCGACCAAACACTCGCGCCCATGCTCGACACGCTTTCTCAAACCCTCGCCCAATCCCCCGGCGGCAAAGCCACTCTCGACTGGATCGTGCGCGAGTAGTTTCTCCCGTTTCAAAACGCGCTTCCGAAAAAGATTTAACATTGTCCTGACGCCCTTTCTTGCGACATCACTTGGGGCGTGATTTTCGAGTCCCGTCGGACGCCCCTCCCCCACCCTGCCAAATATCAAAAGCCCTGCCACGTTTTCCATGAGCCTCCACCGCATACGCATTCTCCTTTCGATTCTCCTCATCTGCCTGTGCGCCGACCTCCCCGCGCAAACCAAAACCGTCCAGACCGCCGTGCTCACATACGACTTTCCCGGCAGATACGAAAGGCAGGCCGCGCAGGGCATGGCCATCCATGACGAGCTCGCCCTCTTGTTTAACAACGGCGGCCGCTGCCGAATCTACAACTTAAAAACAAAAAAGAAGCTCATCGAGTTCGACCTCGCGTGCGCGGCCGAAACCACCCACGCCAACAGCGCCAGCTTCGGCATTGAGCAACCGAAGGGCGCCTATTTTCCGGCGCTCTATGTTTCCGAGTGCTTCGGCGAAGGCAACCGGCGCTGCTTCGTCGAAAGCATCACCCCGCGCGGCTCGCGCATCATCCAAACATTGGAAATCAAAACCGGCGGCACCGAGGAGCGCAGCAACAACTGGATGGTCGATCGCGAAAACAAAGTCATCTACTCGATCGCCTCGTTCAGGAAAGACTCAAAGCTATACGGCCTGCTCACCAAGTGGCCGCTGCCCCCGCTCGGCAAAAAGAAAATCGTCTTCAAAAAATCCGACATCCTCGACCAGTTCACAGTCCCCTTCCCGAATGTTTACGTCCAGGACACATGCATCCGCAACGGCTACCTCTACCATGCGTTCGGCAATCGCGCCGCCGCCGAAGGATCGGACGAGCACAAGAGCCGGGAAATCCACATCATCAACCTGAAAACCAAAAAGACCGAAAAGATAATAGACATCAACGACAGCTGCCCGCTCGAGCCGGAGGGGCTCGATTTTTACGGCAACACCCTGTTTTTATTTTGCAACGGCAACGGCGGCCTCTGGCGAATCCCCGGTGTCTGAACCGCGCGCCTGCTTTTTGCAAACGATGCCAAACCCAACTTTAATCCCGCCCATAACATCCATGAAAAAATCGCTCCTCGCCTTCCGCATTCTTCCGGCCCTCGCCCTTCTGGCTTTCATTTTTTCCACCGCCGTCCAGGCCGGCATCATCGTCAATGCCGATTTCGAAAACGGCGTTCCGCCCGAAATCAAAAGCTTCCAATCCAGCGTCGAGATCGACACCACCCGGGCTCGTTCCGGAAACGCCTCCCTGCGCGTCACCAAGAAAGACAAGACGACTTGGGGCACCGCCTTTTTCAACCTCGACGGCCTCATGAACTTCCCCGACGGCTGCGAGTTCTCACTCTGGGTTTATGGCGAGCGCGGCTCCAAGATTTCCGCCTACATCTCCGCCGCTGATCCCGGAAAATCCGGCCGCTACACCGCCGTCAGCGCCATCGGCACAATCAAAAACGGCCAATGGAGCAAACTCAGGGGGAAAATCTACCCCGGCGATCTCGACCGTGGTGAGCGCGACGTGCGCCTCATCATCCGCACACATGGCACATGCTGGATTGACGACGTCAGGCTCACCTCCGGTTCCAGCACTGCCTCGCCCGCCCAAGCCTGGCCGGAAGTCGAGACCGCCATGCACAAGACCGCCAGCCGCCGCGTCACCGCAATCAAGCCCGGCGACGCCATCACGCTCGATGCGCGCAACGCCGCGCTCGTCCCCGACACCGCCCTCGCCCAAACCACACTCCCCAAGGATACCGCCGTGGCCATTCCCGCTGAGGGCATCCTCGTTTTCGCCATCGACGCCAAGGACGACATTACCCTCGCCGGCACTCTCCAGCTTGAGCCCGATGCCGACCTGCGCCCCGGTCTCCGCGCAACAGTTCTCGCCAACAACACCGTCATCGCCGCCCCCGCCGTGAAAGCCGACGCCCCGTGGCGGGATGTCCGCACCGAGGATCGCCCCGGCGCGCTTCCCGACATCACCGGCCAGCGCCCGTCCCCCGCCGTCACCCTCGCGCCCGTCCACCTCCCCAAGGGTCGCCACTATATCACCGTGGCCGGTCCGCACATCCGCCCCGGCGGCACGCTCACCCGTCTCGAACTCACCGCCAAATCCGCCGAAAAACCGCTCTACGCCTTCGGCTTTTTCTCCGACACCCACCTCGGCTACGGACGCCCCGTGTGGATGAACACCAAACTCAACACCCGCGCCGCCAGCGCGCTCGAAACCGCGCTCCGCCAGCTCAAGCAGGAAAAAGCCTCCTTCGCCATCATCGGAGGCGACATGACCGACGGCGGCAGACCCAGCCAGTATGAGGCGCTCGCCGGCGCCGTCCGTCGCGCAGGGCTCCCCGTTTACGGTTGCCTCGGCAACCACGACACTCTCGTTGACGCCCGCAAGTCCATAGCCGCCACCATCCCCGAGCTCTTTCCCAAGGGCGCCGAAAACACCGACTACGACTTCACCCGTTCTCCTGTGCGTTTCATCGTCCTCAACGGCTCCAACTGGCTCGGCAAAGGCGGCGTCATTCAATCCTACCGGGGCAATAAAGACGACCGGATCACTTATCGCGCAAACATCACCGATTGGCTTCGCAACACCCTCGCCAAGGACACCGCCACTCCCACCATCGTCGTCTCCCACTATCAGTTTTATCTCAAACGCGGCGTCTCCGACACCACCGGCTACAACCTCGGCGACGGCCCGGCGATGGACAAAAAGATCATGCCTGTCCTCGACGCCGCGCCCAACGTCGTCGCCACCCTGAACGGCCACCTGCACCACAACACTGTTTCCAACTACCACGGCATCACCACCATTCAAAACCCCGCCTTCGCCGAGTGGCCCAACGCCTACCGCGTGTGCCGCGTTTATCCCGACCGCATGGAATGGGAAGTGCGCCAGTTCTCCAATCGCGGGCTCATCCGCGAAGGCGTTGTCCACGAAAAAGCCCTCCTCTGGATGCTCTCCACCAGCGAAGGCGACCTCTCCGGCACCGTCAACTTCGCCCGCCGCCAAACGGAGCGCGACCAGCCGTGACAGATTAATGCCGGACCGCCGGCGCCGCCATTTTCAGGCCCGACAGTATTTAAAACATTGTCCTGCCCTCCCACTTTGCGGCATCACTTGACGCGCAATGCCAAGAAAATTTCGCCTCGCAGCAATCGACATCGACGGGACGCTCATCCACAATCCCTCGCTCATCATCAGCGAAGCCAATCGCAACGCCATCGCCCGCATGCAGGACGCAGGCATCGAAATCGCGCTCGCCTCCGGACGCCATCACGCATCGATGCTCCCCTTCGTCGCCCAGCTCTCCGGCCTCCGCTGGATGGTCTCGTCGCAAGGCTGCGAAGTCTCCGACATCTCCCGTCGCGAAGTGCTCGAAAAAGTCTTCATCCCCGCGTCCGTCGCGCAACAAGCCATCACTCTCGGACGCTCCCTTGGTTACGCCATCGCCGTGTATGCCAACGATGGAATCTACCGGCTCGACGCCCCGGAAAAAATCGAGGCCTACGCCGGGCTCGACGGCGGCAAAATCACTGAAATCACCGACGCCCAAGCCCTCGAAAAACCACTCCTGAAAGTCATGTGGACGGGCGACGAAAACAGCATGACCGGCATCGAAACCATACCCGAACTCGCCACGCTCGACGCCACCCACGTGCGCACGCACACCTACCTTTACGAATTCCTCCCCAGCGGCGTCACCAAGGGAACGGGCGTGGCGCGGCTTGCAGCCCACCTCGGCATCAGCGCCGACGAAACAATCGCCTTCGGCGACGCCGAAAACGACATCCCCCTCTTCCAATGGGCGGGCTTTTCCGTGGCCATGCCGAGCCGGTGGCCCGCCGCACGCGCCGCCGCCACCATCACCGCCCCCGACGGCCCGCCCGAAACCGCCTTCGCCCGCAGCGTGGAGAAGGCAGTCGATTTTTCGTGACGCCAAATCGAAGCCGCGTCGCGTCGCTCGCCGCCCATTGAACACGCCAAAAAAACCCGCGCCAAAAGTGTAGCCGAAAAGGTTACACTTTTCAGAACCGGGCGCGATTGCGGCGTGTGTCAGGATTTCTTTTTTGGCTCCCTCACATACGTCACCAGAAAAATCCCCGCGCACACGCAAACCAGCGCCACGAGGTTTTTCCACTCCAGCAATTTTTCTCCCAAAAACATGGCTGAAAGCGCCGCGCCGAAAATTGGCACCGTGAACTGGAAAATCGAAAACAGGCTCACCGGATTATGCTTCAGCAATGTCGCCATGATCGCAAACGCGGCCGACGAAAGCAGCGCCATGTAACAAAGCAACGCCGTCGATGCCGGCGTGAACCCCGTCAGCGATCCGCCCATCGCGTAACCGAGCACGATGAGCAACACGCCGCCGATGCTCAGCTGCCACGCGGTCATCACCACGCTGTCCATCCCTTGCGAAATGACCTTTCCGTAGATGCTCGACACCGCCAGCACCAGCGCGGCGATCACCAGAAAGCCCTCGCCCGTGAACGTGAAATGCAGATCGAGCAAATCGCGGCTGAAATTGACAAAAATCACACCAAGAAACCCAATCACGCACCCGGCCACCACGCGCGCGGTCAACCGCTCGGCCTTGAAGACAAAATGCGCGGCGATCACGCTGAAAAACGTCGTCGTGCCGTTCATGATCGCGCCTTTCACGCCCGTCGTGTGGGAAAGCCCGATATAAAAAAAGATATACTGCAACGTCGTCATCCCCACCCCGAGCAAGGCGAGCCGCCCGAACAAACCCGCGCCGATGTCGAATGCCTTCCGCCCCGTCGCCGCGCAAAATCCAATCAAAAACAAACCCGCCGCGAAAAAGCGGTAGCCCGCGAAAAGAAATTTTCCAGCGGTGTCATCCGGCCCGATCGAGAACAACGAATAACCGGTTTTGATCGCCGGATACGCGCTGCCCCAAAGCAGGCACGCCAGCAACGACAAGCCGCAAACCACGCGCTTGTCCGTGATCCATGCCTTGGTTTTCACGCCGAAAACCTCACGCCTTCGGCGCGGCGTCGTTTGCCGCTTTCACCGCCGCCGAAACACGCTCCAGCGCTTCGGCGACAGGAATCTTCGCAACGTCTTTTTCATGGCGCCACTTCATTTCGATCACGCCCTCCTTGAGGCCTTTTCCGCCGATCGTTATGCGCAACGGCACGCCGATCAAGTCGGCGTCCTTGAACTTCACGCCCGGACGCTCGGCGCGGTCGTCAACAAGCACATCCGCGCCCGCTTGCTCGGCGGCCTCCGCAACCTTGCGCGCCATTTCGGCGGCATCGGCGGCTTGCGGGTCGAGCAGGCAAACGAGCACTTGGAACGGCGCCACCGGCCACGGCCAGATGATGCCGTCGGCATCGTGCCCCTGTTCGATGATCGCCTGCATCGTGCGGCTAATGCCGATGCCGTAGCTGCCCATCACCATAAGGTGCTGCTGCTTTTGGTCGTCGGTGTAAACCGCGCCGTATTTTTCCGAATACTTCGTGCCGAGCTTAAAAATGTGGCCGACTTCGATGCCCCGGCGCACCTTCAGCGGCTTGCCCGAGACCGGGCACGGCTCGCCCGGACGCACGCGGCGGAAATCGCCAAACTTCGTGATCGCGAGATCGCGCGCCACGTTGACATTGCGCAAATGGAAACCGTCCTTGTTCGCCCCCGTGGTTCCGTTGCCGACGAGCTGGATCGCCCGGTCGGCAAAAACACCCGCGAGCGCGCCGGGATTTTTGATCGTGCCCTTGACCGCGCCAAGACTGCCGGGCTTCGCGCCGAGCACCGGCTCGATTTCCTCGGGCGTGGCGGGGCGGCACAACTCAAAGCCGAGCGAGCCGAGCTTCGCCTCCTCAAGCTCGTCATTGCCGCGCAAAATCACGATGAACGGTTTTCCGTCGCCGATGTAGACGAGCGTCTTGAATTGTTTGTCGGCGGCCACGTTGTAAGGCGCGGCCTCGAGCTGCGCGATGGTCGTCACGCCCGGCGTCGCGAATTCCTCAACCGTTCCGGCAGGCGCGGCCCCGGCCAGGTCCTTCGGCACAATGGCGCTGGTGGCTTTTTCACGATTGGCCGCGTAGCCGCTTTCCTCGCAGTAAATGATGTCGTCGTCGCCCACCTCGGCGGGCACCATGAACTCGTGCGAAAAACTGCCGCCCATCACGCCCGTGTCGGCCTCGACTGCAATCGCCTGCACGCCGAGCCTGCGGAAAAACGCCTCGTAGGCGGCCTTCATTGCCAGGTAGCTCCTGGTCGCGCTCTCGTCGTTCGCATCAAACGAATACGCGTCCATCATGATGAACTCGCGCGCGCGCATGAGCCCGTAGCGGGGACGGATCTCGTTGCGAAATTTCGTGGCGATTTGATAAAAGTTTTTCGGCAGGTCGCGATAGCTTGTGATCTCGGCCTTGACGATGGGCGTGATGATTTCCTCGTGCGTGGGCCCGAGCACGAACTCCGGCTCCTTGGCCGCGCCCTGTGTCGCGCTCGCGCTGTCGGCGCGGAACATGATTTCACGCGCCGCCGCCCAACGCGGGCCGTTTGTCCAGCTCTCGGCGGGATGCACATGGGGCATCCAAAGCTCGATGCCGCCGCCACGGTCGATTTCCTCGCGGCAGATTTGCGTGATCTTGTGAATGGCCCGCAGCCCGAACGGCATGTAGGTGTAAAGGCCGCCGCCCAATTTGCGCACGATGCCCGCGCGCACGAGCAGTTTGTGCGAGGGGATTTCAGCGTCGGCGGGGCTTTCCTTGAGTGTCGGGATGAAGAACTTGGACCAGTATTTCATAAAAATTAAGCCGCACAGGGAAACAGCGCCCGCGCCATGAGACAAGTGGCAAAGTGAAATTTCAGGGACGGCGCGCCTCCAAAAATTTTGCGGAGGCGCCTCACCGCCGCGAACTCATCGCCGGGCGCCGGCCCAATTGCTCAAATTTTGTTTTTTCACCGCAAAAACGCTCTTGGGCATTGCGTGCGCGGCGCCGTTCACTTTCATACCCCCGAAAATGTGATGAGCCCCGAGCCGCGACAAAACCCCGTTGACTCCAAAATCCGACGCTTGCTGGCGCGCGTCAAAATCCCGCCGTGCATCGCCGCGATTCTCGGGGTGTTTTGCGGACTGGGCCTGTTCGTCACCGTGAAATCCAACGCGCTTTCCTACATGTCCGACGATCCGGGGGCGTGCGTGAACTGCCACATCATGGGCTCGTATTACGCCAGCCACGCGCACAGTTCGCACGCGCGCGTCGCCACGTGCAACGACTGCCATGTGCCGCATCAGAACTTCGTCGCGAAATACGCATTCAAGGCGCAGGACGGGCTTTACCACGCGAGCGTTTTCACCCTGCGAGGCGAGCCGCAGGCCATGCGAATCAAGGAGGCCGGCGCCAACGTCGTCCAGGCCAACTGCGTGCGCTGCCACGGCCAGCTCAACGAAATCGTGCAGCCCTCGACGATCACCCTCGTCGGCAAGGAGCACGGCGAGGGCCACCTTTGCTGGGACTGCCATCGCGACGTCCCGCACGGCACGCGCCGCAGCATTTCCTCCGCGCCCAACGCCCTCGTCCCGTATCCCGACACGACCGGCGCCGCCGACCTCATGCCCGCGTGGTTGAAGGCGCAAACGCACCCGGAAAACATTTCTCAAAAGGACACTTCCAAAAAATAACGCCATGAAATCCAAGACTCCCATCGTCTTTCTCATCGCCCTCGCCGCCACGTTTGCGCTCGGCCTGCTCGCCTCGTCCATCATGGAGCGGCGCGCCGAGGCGCGTCATGTCAACGCCACCGTCGCCCCGCGCCCGACCTCCGGCTACGAGTCGCGCAACTCCCAATGGGCCGCCGCCTACCCGCGCCAATACGAAACGCTGCGCGACACGCGGGACATGAGCTTCACGCCCCCGCTCGTCGGCGCGCACGGCCTCGACGCGCTCCGGGAAAATCCGCGCCAGGTCATCCTCTGGGCCGGCTACGCGTTTTCGAAGGATTACAACCACCCGCGCGGCCACGCCTACGCGGTCGAGGACGTCCGCGCCACGCTCCGCACCGGCGCGCCGATGAAAGCCGGCGAGGGTCCGCAACCCGCCAGTTGCTGGGTGTGCAAGTCGCCCGACGTGCCCCGCCTCATGAGCGCGATGGGCGTGGACGAGTTTTATAAAAAACAATGGTCCGACCTCGGCGGCGAAATCACCAACCACATCGGTTGCGCCGATTGCCACGAGCCGAAAACCATGCAGCTCACCATCACGCGCCCGCACCTCGTCGCCGCCTACAAGGCCGCCACGGGCCGCGACATCACCACCGCCTCGCACCAGGAAATGCGCTCGCTCGTCTGCGCGCAGTGCCACGTCGAATATTATTTCGACAAGAAAACCGTGCCCGGCGGCCAGGTCGTCACGCTGCCGTGGAAACACGGATTCTCCATCGAGGACGCCGAAAAATATTACGACGGCATCGGGTTCACCGACTACGTGAACACCATCAGCAAAACGCCCATCCTCAAGGCGCAGCATCCCGACTACGAACTCTGGCGCATGGGCATCCACGGGCAGCGCGGCGTCTCGTGCGCCGACTGCCACATGCCCTACACCGCCGACGGCTCGCAAAAATTCTCCAGCCACCACGTGCAAAGCCCGCTCGCCGACACCAGCAAATCCTGCCAGGTCTGCCACCGGCAAAACGCCGACGAGCTCGTCAAAAACGTGACCGACCGCCAGCGCGCCATCCTCGGCATGATGGAGCGCATCGAAACCGAGCTCGTCCACGCGCACTTCGAGGCCAGGGCCGCGTGGGACGCCGGCGCGAGCGAATCCGAAATGGCGCCCATCCTTCAGCTCATCCGCCAGGCGCAATGGCGCTGGGATTACGTCGCCGCCTCGCACGGCGCCGGCTTCCACGCCCCGCTCGAATGCGCGCGCATCCTCGACGCCGGGCTCGGCCGCGCCGCGAGCGCGCGCCTGCAACTCGCCCGCGTGCTCGCCGCGCACGGCAAAAACGCGCCCGTCGCCCTGCCCGATATTTCGACAAAGGAATCCGCGCAAAAATACCTCGGCATCGACATCGCGAAAGAGCGCGCCGCCAAGGCGGAGTTCATGAAAAACGCCGTCCCCCAGTGGCTCGAAAACGCGCGCGCCAAGGGCACGCTCGACGAGGCGCCCCCGGCGCAAAACAAAACATTCTGACGTGGGGGCGCACCTCGCGTGCGCCCTCGCTCACGCCCGCGTCATGGATGCGCACGCCGACAGTCTTCCGCCCGCGAGGGCGCACGCCAGGTGCGCCCCTACATTCGCCAGCGCCTTCGCCGCCGCGCTCGGCGTCTACACCGCTGGCGTCGCCGTGCAACTCGCCGGCGGCGCGCGCGCCGTTCCCGAACCCGCGTGGCCCGCCAATATCCTCCTCCTCGCCGCGTTTGTGATTCTGCTGACCGCCGCGCACGTCTTCGCCGGAAAAACCGCGCCCGTCCGATTCCTCCGTTCCGTGCCCGTCGCCATCAGCGCCATCGCGCTCGTCCTCGCGCAAGCCGTGTTCATGGGCTCAATACGCCAGTCGCCGGGCGCGGGACTTTTCGGCGACATCCTGCATAGCTGGCCGTTCGCGCTGACGATGCTGTATTTCCTCACCAACCTCGGGCTCGCCACACTCGGCCGCGTTTATCCCTTTCGCGCCGGAAACATCGGCTTCCTGCTCAACCACCTCGGCCTCTGGATCGCGCTCGCCGCGGGGCTGCTCGGCTCGGGCGACCTCGCGCGCCTGCGCATGCAACTCACGCCAGGCCACCCCGAGTGGCGCGCGCTCGATTCCTCGCACGGCGACCACGCGCACGTCGTCGAAATGCCCTTCGCGTTTGAACTGAAACAATTCGAGATGGACGTTTTCTCCGCAAAAATCGCCCTGCTCGACACCGCCACAAACAAGCTCGCATCTCCCGTGGAAATCCCCGCGCCCGGCGTCACGTTCACGCTCGGCGACTGGAACGTCACGATTGAGCAAAATCTTCCTGAGGCCTCATATTTTGCCGACGCCTACCACGCCATGCCCGGCGAAACCGGCACCGTGCCCGCCGCGCGCGTCTCCGCAAAACATCTTTACTCAAAAGAACAGATTAAACGCGGCTGGATCAGTTGCGGCAATTTCGCCAATCCGCCCGCGATCCTCGAACTCGGCGAAGGCCTCGCGCTCGCCATGCCCGAGCCCGAGGCGAAACGCTACGCCTCGCGCGTCGAGGTTTTCACCGACGAGCAGGAACGCTTTTCCGCAACCGTCGAGGTCAACAAACCGCTCTCGTTGCGCGGCTGGAAAATCTACCAGCTCAGCTACGACGAGCGCCGCGGACGCTGGTCGCAAATCAGCATCGTCGAGCTTGTCCGCGACCCGTGGCTGCCCGCCGTTTACACCGGCGTCTTCATGATGATGGCGGGCGCGATTTTCACGATGGCGCGCATGAGAAAGGCAAACGCATGAACGCCGCGCTTTCCGCCTCGCCCTGGCTCCAGTTTCCGCTTTTTGCGGGCGCCGCGCTCGCGTGCTGGGCGCTCGCGATCGCGCTGCAACTCATCCCCGCCACGCGCAACCGCGCGCCGCTCCAATCCGCGCTCGCCGCGCTCGGCGCGTGCGCGCTCCTTGCCTTCGCCGGCGCGCTCTGGCACGCGCTCGAACGCCCGCCGATGCGCACGCTCGGCGAGACGCGCCTCTGGTATGCGATCTTCACGCCGCTCATCGGCGCGTGCGCGCACGCCGCGTTTCGCCAGCGCTGGCTGCTCGCGTATTCGCTCGGCATGGGCGCGCTCTTTGTCGTCATCAACCTGCTGCGTCCGGAAACCCACAACAAGGCGCTCATGCCCGCGCTGCAAAGCATCTGGTTCGTGCCGCACGTGCTTGTTTATATTTTTGCCTACGCAATCTTCGCCGCCTCCTCGGCCGTCGCCGTGCGCGGATTGTGGCTGGCCTATCGAACACCCGCCCGCGACACCGGCGTCGCGCTCGCGAGCCGGCTTGTTTATCTCGGTTTCGGATTCCTCACGCTCGGCCTCCTCTTCGGCGCGCTCTGGGCGAAGGAGGCGTGGGGACACTACTGGACGTGGGACCCGAAGGAAACCTGGGCGCTGCTCACCTGGCTCGGTTACCTCGCCTACATGCACATCCGCTATCGCCATCCCGAGGCGGTGCGCTCCGCGCTTTGGGTGCTCGCGCTGTCATTCGTGCTGCTGCTCATCTGCTGGTTCGGCGTCAACTACCTCCCCTCCGCCGCGCAAAGCGTGCACACTTACACTCGATAAAAAAAACGCGGGGACGCCGCAAACGACGACCCCGCGTGCTTTGCGCGATATCAATTATTAAAGATTTGCCGCCGGCAGTTTCAGAAAATCAACAATCCACGCGTTCACCGCGTCGGTGGCCTCGGGGATGATCGGGTGGCCCGCGATCAACGCCAGGTCGAGCACCTTCGGAGCCTTGATCTGGTTGTAGGCCGCGTGCATCGACGTGGGCGGGCAGGTCTCGTCGTTGTAACCCCAATAATAATGGCCCGGCGCCTTGATGCGCTTGGCGAAATTCACCGCGTCGTAATAACTCGTCGTCTCGATCTTGAGCGGATTTTCGGCGTGGAAGTTTTTGCCCGTTTCCGAGTCCGGCCTGAACATGTGCGGCCAGCCGCCGGCGCGTCCGTGCAGGTAACCGGTCACGTCGCAATACGCGGGGAATTGCGCGGCGCAGCCCGTCACGCGCGGATCGAGCCCCGACGTCACGATCGTGAGTTGTCCGCCTTGCGAGCCGCCCGTCACGACGAGGTCCTTGCCGTTCCAGTTGGGCAGCGATGTCAGGTAGTCGTTCGCGCGCACGCAGCTCAGGTAAACACGGCGGTAATAATACGCGTTCTTGTCGTCCAGGTTATACAGATGATAACCGCGAAGCGTGCTGCTGCGCATCTGGTCGTAGGCTTCCGGAATCAGGTTCACGGGAAAGCCGTGGATGCCCACGTTGAGCGTGATCGCGCCGCGCTCGGCGAGGCTCGTGTTCACCGGCACGTAGGGCCGCACGCCCGCGCCCGGCACGCGCAAAATCGCGGGATATTTGCCCGGCGCCTTCGGCTCGCAAAGAATCCCGTAGAAGCGGCTCTGGTAACGCCCGCCCGCCGAGCCCACCGTGCGAAAACTCACATGGTAAACATTCACCGTCGAGGTGCAGTATTCCGGCAGCAGCGTGCGCTTCGCATCGAGCGGAATCTTTGCGAGCTCGGCCTTGCCCTCGTTCCAAAACGCGTCGAAGTCCTCCGGCTCGGTCTGGGTCGGCTTGATTTTTTCCGGCTCAAACCCCGCCGTCGCCAAACCGCGGTAGTTTTTCCCGCCCACGTTTGCCGTCACCACGCAACGCAAAAAGCCCGGCGTCCTCATCGTGCCGCCGTCGATCACGAGGCCGCTCGCGGGCACGACCGCCGTCACCGCCTCGGCGGGCATCATGTCGGGAGCCACGCGATACGCGACGCGCACGCCCTCCAGCAGCTCGTTGTCAGCCATCACCCTCACGGTGAATTTCACCTTCTCGCCGACCTTGTAGGACCAATCCTGATGATCGGGCGAAACGATAATCTGCACGCTCGCCACGCGCTTCTGCGCCACGGCGGGCACCGGCGCGATCGCATTCGTGTCCGGCGCGGGGAGCGCGCGCGTCTCGCGTGCGGACAACGCCGTCCCCGACGTTGCCAAAATCAGCGCCGCGCAAGAACCAATAAAACGGGTAAACCTATTTTTAGTAAGCATAGTGCCGCCCCTTTTAGCCGTGAGCGCCGTGGAAACAAGCGCGTAAAAATTCGTCCCGTAAAATCTCCAAGAAATAAGTCTCGGCAAACCCCGCGCGATTTGGGATGCCTTGCGCGTCGTCAGTTTTACAAATTTAGCAAACGACCCAGCCAATTTCACTCCGCACCCGTCACTCTTCACACTTTTCACACACATGGCCCTCTGGGAATACAAAGTCATCACAAGCGGCATCCACGGATTCGCCACGCCCGCGCTCCTCGAAACCTATCTCAACAACCTCGGCAAGGACGAATGGGAAATCGTCAACTACCAGCCCTCGCCGACCAACTCGCTCGCCTTCACCGGCCTCGTCCGCCGCCCCACGCAACGCGACTGGACACCGCCCGCCGCGCTCGTCCCGGTCACGCCGCCCGCCCCCGCTCCGGAAAAAACCGCCTCCCCCGCCGACGTAACGCAGACTGCCAAGTCTGCCCCAACCGCCCCCGCCGCCGAGGCGTCGCAAGCGACGCCCGACACGCCTCCTGCAACCGACGCGGCGACCGACACCGCGCCTACTCCCGCCGCCACCCTCCGCCCCGTCCGCGACACCGAGCGCGACCACGACCCCGAGGCCCTCGCCGAGGATGACGCCGCCGACACGGACGACGAATGGGACGACCTCGACTTCGACGACGACCTCCCGACCTTCTTCGACGCGCTCAAGCCCCACATGCGCAACAACCAAAAAGGCCCCGGCCAGTCCGTCGCAGTCGATTACCTCGTCAAACGCTGGCAACTCCCCGAGCGCGACATCGTAGGCGCGCTCAAGGAATGCGGACTCACCATCCCCGAGACCGAGGACGCCGAGCCCGAGTATTTCGAATTCGAGGACGACCTCTACTGGGTGAACCGCAACAACCGCGGACAACTCTTCATCAACACCCGCGAAAAACCGCAGCCCAAGTTCCGCACCGTCCCCGCCACCCCGCTCTCGCCCGACGATCCCGCCTACGCGGAACTCGCCGCCGAGCGCGCCGAGGAAAAAGCCCGCGTCGAAAAACGAAACGCCGAGCGCGCCGCCCGCGCCGAGGAAGCCGCCAAACGCCGCGCCGAACGGCAGGAAGCATCCGCAAAAGCAGCCTCCTCGGATGAAACCGCCCCTGACGACGAGGGGACCGCACGCGTCTCGCGTGCTGACAGCGTCGTCCCCGACGCCGCCCAAACCATCCTCGACCGCATCCGCCCAAAAATGCGCCGCAACCGTCACGGCCCTGGCATCTCCGGCAGCGTCGGCTTCCTGGCTCGCGCGCTCGAAACCACCGACGAGGAACTCACCGCCGCGCTCACCGGCCTCGGCCTCCAAGTCCCCGCCACGCCCAACGAAAAACCCACCTTCGTCGAAATCGGCGCCTCGCTCTACTGGCTCAACAAGGACAACCGCGGCAACATCTGGATCAACGCCCGCGACAACAAAAACGGCGCCAAAAAAACCACCCCTCCCGCCGACGCCGACGGTGCGCAAACTGCCAAGTCCGCCTCAACTGATCCCGTAGGGGCGTCGCGTGCGACGCCCGACGCGCCCCCCCCCGCACCGGACGCACCGACTGACGAAGACGTCGCAAGCGACGCCCCCACACTCGCCCCCGACGAGGGGACCGCACGCGTCCCGCGTGCCGACAGCGTCGTCCCCGACGAAGGGACCGCACGCGTCCCGCGTGCCGACAGCGTCGTCCCCGACGAGGGGACCGCACGCGTCCCGCGCGCCGACAGCGTCGTCCCCGGCGAGGGGACCGCACGCGTCCCGCGTGCCGACAGCGTCGTCCCCGACGCTGCCCCCATTCCGCATTCGCCCCTCGACGCGGTCCGCCCGCTGCTCAAACCCAACAAACGCGGCAGCGGCGTATCCGGCGAAGTCGGCTACCTGGCGCGCGCGCTAGACCAGGGCGAAACCGAGTTTGTCGCCGGGCTGACCGACGCCGGGCTGGTCGTGCCGCCCGACGCCGACACGAAGCCCACCTTTGTCGAGCACAACGGCGAAATATTCTGGTTCGGCCTCTTTGAAAAAGCCGGCGAAACCTCGGTCTGGCTCAACGCCAAACCCGCCAAGGCAAAACGCAAAACCGCCGGAGCCCCCCGCGCCCGCAAACCCAAGGCCAAAGCCAAGCCGGACGCCGACCAACCCGCCGAGTGAGAATGCAATCACCGCAAATTCGAAAAAACGCCCCCGTAGGGGCGCACCTTGCGTGCGCCCTCGCTTGCGAAGCTCTGTTTGCATGTGCATCCCCAAAACGGGCGCAACCAAGGGCGCACGCGAGGTGCGCCCCTACAACCTGAAACCGTCATGCGCATAAGCGGAGGCAAAGCACGAGGAATCCCGCTCACCGTCCCCAAAGGCGACGCCGTCCGGCCCGCGACCGACGGACTCCGCCAATCCGTTTTCTCCAGCATCGCCTCGCGCATTCCCGGCGCGCATTTCCTCGACCTCTGCGCCGGCAGCGGCTCCTACGGACTCGAAGCCATCAGCCGCGGCGCGGCGAGCGGTTGCTTTGTCGAAAAAAACGCAAAAGCCGCGTCCTGCCTCCGCGCCAACATTGCCGCCGTCTGTAAAAGCGCCGCGCACGACCCGCGCGCGCTCCACGTCTCCCAATGCGACCTCGCCGCCTGGGCGCCCCCCGCCGGCACGCCCCCGCCCGAACTCGTCTTCATCGACCCGCCCTACGAAATAATAGGCAACCTCGCCCCCGTCTTCTTTGCCAAAACCGCCGAATGGCTCGCCGCGAGCATCGACCCCGTGATCGTCTTCGAAATGCCCGGCGAACTCACGCTCACCACGCCTCCCGCTTGGACCCTCGCCAAACGCCTCGGCGGCAAAAGCCCCCGCCAACCCACCGTCTGCTTCTACCTGCGCACAAAGTAGAGCGAGCCGGGAAGAAGTATATTCACCACGGAGAACACGGAGGATCACGGAGTCCGGAGGAAGAAGAAAAAGAATCCAGAACACAGGAGTCAGCGCATCAGTCATTCTGATCAACTGGCACTCTCGTTCTCTGGCTTTCTGGCCCTCTGATCTTCTGATCTCCGTGCCTCTCCGTGTCCTCCGTGGTTAATAATCTTCTGATCCCCTCGCGACCGCACCCCGGGCCTTTTTGCACTTGAGGCTCAAGCCCCCACACGGCCTTCTTCACCCGTGGCCAAAAAACGCTTCAACGACCATCCCTTTCCCTATCACGCGGAAATCGAACTCGAAATCCACACGCTGACCAACCGCGGCGTCGGACTCGGACGCGTCGCGCTGCCAGCCGAGGACTCCCCCACCCCGCCCGACGCGGCCGCGCCGGCATCCTCCGGATGGGTCGTGATGGTTCCCTTTGCCCTGCCCGGCGAACGCGTTCGCGCGCGCGTCTTTCGCAACCACAAAAACTACTCCGAGGCCGATCTCCTCGAAGTCCTCACCCAGTCCCCGCACCGCATCACGCCCCGCTGCCCCCTCTTCGGACGCTGCGGCGGATGCCAGTATCAGAATTTTGAATACAGCGAGCAGCTCGCATGGAAACGCCGCCAAGTCGAGGAACTGCTCCGGCACATGGCCGGCATCGAGTTCCCCGTCTCGCCGGTCATCGCCTCCCCGCAACAATACGGCTACCGCTCCAAAATCACGCCTCACTTCAATAATCCGTTGACGCGGGGAGCGCACGCGTCCCGCGTGCTGACAGCGTCGTCCCCGACGCTGCCCCAAGATTCTGGATTTCCCATCGGCTTTCTCCGCCAGGGCACGCGCCACGAACTGCTCGACGTCCCGCGCTGCGACATCGCAACCGACGCCATCAACGCCCGCCTCCCCGAGCTCCGCGCCGACATCCGCGCCCGCGCCGCCGCGGGTGAGTTCAAGCGCGGAGCCACGCTTCTCCTCCGCGACGCCGGCGGCGAAGTCACCACCGATTACGACCGCATCATCAACGAGCGCGTCGGCGACATCACGCTGCACTTTCTCGCGCGCGATTTTTTCCAGAACAACCCGTTCATTCTTTCCGCGTTCACCGGCTACGTCCGCGAGCAGGCGGCGGCCTCGGGCGCGCGCCATCTCGTCGACGCGTATTGCGGCAGCGGGCTCTTCGCGCTCACCGCCGCGCGCGCGTTTGAACGCGTCACCGGCATCGAGATCAGTGAAAGCTCCGTTCAATTCGCCAGGGAAAACGCCGCGGCCAACAACATCGCCAACGCCACCTTCCGGGCGGGCGACGCCTCGGCGATTTTTGCCGGACTCGATTTTCCGCCGGGCGACACCGTTGTGATCATCGACCCGCCGCGCAAAGGCTGCGACGAGAACTTCCTCTCGCAACTCTTCGCCTACGCGCCGCGCGCGGTGGTTTACGTGAGCTGCGACCCCGCCACGCAAATGCGCGACCTCGCCCACTTCACCGCCCGCGGCTACAAACTCACCGCCGTCCAGCCCTTCGACCTCTTCCCCCAAACGCGCCACCTGGAATGCGTGATCACGCTGCAAGCGCCATAGAGGACGGAGTGACACGATAAGAGCAATCCGCCGCGAGGAGAATTCCCGCCCCGCAAAGATTTTCCTTGTTGGCACCCGCACCCGCCCCGCTACGTTTGGCGGCTTTCTCATTCCGCACTCCGCATTCCGAACTCCGCATTCACACGATGTCTCCCGCCGCTGAAATCGCACGCCGACGCACCTTTGCCATCATCTCGCATCCCGACGCGGGCAAAACCACGCTCACCGAAAAATTCCTCCTCTACGGAAACGCCATCCACCTCGCCGGCACCGTCACCGCGCGCAAAAACCAGCGCGCCACCACCTCCGACTGGATGGCGCTCGAAAAACAGCGCGGCATTTCCGTCTCCTCGACCGTCCTCCAATTCGACTACAACGGCTGCGCCGTCAACCTCCTCGACACCCCCGGACACAAGGACTTTTCCGAGGACACCTACCGCGTGCTCACCGCCGTTGACGCCGCGCTCATGGTCATCGACGCGGGCAAGGGCGTTGAGCCGCAAACCCGCAAGCTCTTCGAGGTGTGCCGCCGCCGAGGCATCCCCATCTTCACCTTCATGAACAAGTGCGACCGGCCCACGCTCGACCCGCTCGCGCTCATCGACGAACTCGAAAGCGTGCTCGGCATCGCCGCCTCGCCCGTCGTCTGGCCGCTCGGCAACGGCCCCTCGTTTCGCGGCGTGTTCGACCGCACCGAACGCGCCGTTCACCTCTTCGAGCGCGTGCCCAACGGCGCCTACGAGGCGCCCGTCAACATCACCGGCCTCGACGACCCCGCCGTGCGCGGCAAGCTCGACGACCACACCTTCAACGAGTCCACCGAGCAACTCGCCATGCTCGACGGCGCCGGGCATCCGTTCGACCTCGCCGCCATCCACGCCGGACAGCAAACGCCCGTCTATTTCGGCAGCGCGATCAACAACTTCGGCATCCAGCTCCTCCTCGACGGCTTCCTCAAGCACTCCGTGCCGCCCGCCCCGCGCCGCTCCGTCTCGGTCACCGTGCCCGGCGCGCCCGCGCCCACCGAGGCGCGCGAAGTCCCCGTCGATTACGAAAAGTTCTCCGGCTTCATTTTCAAAATCCAGGCCAACATGGACCCGAAGCACCGCGACCGCATCGCATTCCTGCGCGTGTGCTCGGGCCGGTTCACGCGCGACATGGTCGTCGCGCACCAGCGCACCGGCAAACAAGTGCGCCTCTCCTCCTCGCACAAACTCTTCGGCCAGGAACGCGAAACCGTTGACGAAGCCTGGCCCGGCGACGTGATCGGCCTCGTCGGCCACGACGCCTTCGGCATCGGCGACACGCTCACCGAGGACCGCGCCATCGCCTACGACGAAATCCCGCGCTTCCCGCCCGAAGTGTTCGCCTACCTCTCGAACCCGACCAGCTCCGACGCGAAAAAATACCGCGCCGGCCTTGAGCAACTCCTGCAGGAAGGCGTCGTGCAATCCTTCACCCCGCGCAACGCCCCGCCCGGCGCGACGCTCCTCGCCGCCGTCGGCCCGCTGCAATTTGAAGTCGTGCAATGGCGCCTGAAAAGCGAATACAACGCCGAGTCGCGCCTGGAGCCGACCAACTGGACGCTGCTCAAATGGCTGGAGCCGCACCCCTCGCTCGCAAACCCGTCCGCGCTCGTCGTGGCGAGCGGTGTGAGTTTCGGCGCCGACAAATTCGACAACCCCGTCATGCTCTTCCCGAACGACTGGACGATGCGCTACTTCATGGAAAAAAATCCCGACCTAAAACTGCACGACATGCCGATAGAGCAGGTAAACGCGAAATAGAGCATTTTTATAAATAGTGCGGCCATTTGCTTGAAACGCCGTTCCGCGCGCAAGGAGATTACGCCAACCGCCGCGTTTGTCTTTCGCAATTCTCTGCGCGCGCCGGACGCGCCCCTGCTTCGCTTTATTTGAGCCGGAGCGCCTGGCCCACGGCGCAGAGGTAAGCCTCGTCGGCGGCTTCCGCGGTGAGTTGGCCAAGCGTGCCGATAAGGTCGCGAAAGCGGCGCATGATCGGCTGCGCGGGCACGGGCGCCCAACCGATTTCATTGCTCACGATGACAACCGGATACGCGGCCTCGCGAAAGTGCGAGAGCAGCTTCTCCCAGTCGGCGATAATCTCGCCATCCTCGCGATCCAACCGGTCCGAAACCCAAAGCGTCAGGCAATCGAGCACAACACCCGCTGGCGGCGGCGCGAGCGCATCTAGGGCGGCGGCGATGTCTTGCGGCGCTTCCAGCACGCGCCACGCGGGGCGGTCATCACGATGACGCCGGATGCGCTCGGCCATTTCGGAATCGAGCGGCGCGCCGTCAGCCCCGCGCACCGGCGGGCGACAGGTGGCGACGAAAACGGTCCCCATCCCCCATCCGGTTGCGAGCGCAACCGCTCGACGACTTTTGCCGCTGCGAACGGGGCCTGTGAAAAATGTTATTTTAGCCATGAGGTTTGATGATTTTTTTGAACCGCGAATGGACGCGAATAGACGCGAAAAAAATCGCCGCAACCGAAGCATTCGCGTTCACTGGCGTCCATTCGCGGTTCATATTTATTTGAAAGAGCATCGGAATTCAGAGGGAAAACGGGGGCGGCGGGAAAACGCGCGCCGCGATTACCAGCGCGACTGTGAACGCGAGCACGACATGGCTAAGGCGAATGGCGTGTGTGATTTCATCGGCGCGGATGGCGCGGGGATTCTCGCCGATGAAAGGTTTTTCGATGCGCTCGCCGTCGTAGTCGTGCGGGCCGCCGAAGCGCGCATCGAGCGCGCCCGCGAGCGCGGCCTCGGGATAACCGGAGTTGGGGCTGGCGTGCGCGCGTCCGTAGCGGACGATGAAACGAAAAGCGCGCGCGCTGCGAGAGGCGGCGGCGAGCAGGAGCGCGGTGAGCCGCGCCGGAAAGTAGTTGGCGGCGTCATCAAGGCGCGCGGCGGCTTTGCCGAAAAATTCATAACGCCCGTCGCGGTGGCCGATCATCGAGTCGAGCGTGTTGACCATTTTGCACGCCATCATCGCGGGCACGCCGCCGAGCGCATACCAGAAGAGCGGCGCGACCACGCCGTCGGAGAGATTCTCGGAAAGCGTCTCGAGCGTTGCCGTGCGGATTTGTTGCGCGTCGAGGCGCGCGGTGTCGCGCCCGACGATGCGCGAGAGCTGGCGGCGCGCGGCGGCGAGGCGCCCGGCATCGTTGTCGCGCGAGCCGTCGCCGAGCGCGCGAAACACCGCGCGGCATTCCGCGACGAGCGTCCGGTGCGAGAGCGCCGTGAAAACACCAAGCGTCGCAATCGTCACTGCGACGGCGCCATGCCAGCGCGCGGCGAGCGCGAGAATCGCGGCCCACGCGAGCCAAGTCGCGGAAACAAGCGCGAGAGCGAGCGTCGCGCCCTTGAGAAAACGCGCGCGGTGCGAGCCGCGATTGAGGCGGCGCTCGCCCGCCGCGATGGCGCGCCCGTATCCAACAATTGGATGCGGAAGCCAGCGCGGATCGCCGAGCGCGAGGTCAAGCGCGACACCGGCGACAAGCGGAAAAAGGATGATTTGAAGCGACGGGTTGATAATGAAAAAAAGGGGCTGGCGGTTGGGGGGCACGGCGGGTTGCCACCGTTTTGTCCGGCGGGGTTCAGCCCGCCGGATGTTGAAGGATTTTATAAATGCGGAGTGCGGATTTCGGAATGCGGAATGAACGGACGCAAACGGCGGACTGTCACGGCCGCCATGCGCGCAACGCCTCGGCGAGCCGGTGGTTTTGCCACGGCGTGCGCGTTGCGATGCGGATGTGTTGCGGCGTGAGTCCGCGGAAGTTCGAGGCGTCGCGGATGAGTATGCCGTGGCCCTTGACGAGGTGTTGCTTGAGCGCCTTGGCGTTGCCCTTGGCGAGCTCGACCAGGAAAAAATTGGTGGCGGTGGGCTTTGGCGCGCAGCAGGGGATTTCCGAGATGGATTTGGAGAGGGCGCGGGTGTTTGCGAGGAGGTCGTCGAGCGGCAGGGCGAACTCGTGCGCGCGCGCCGCGTAGTAGGCGCCGGCCTCGAGCGCGAGCGCGTTGACCGACCACGGTTGCATGCCGCCGGCGATTCGTGAAATCAATTTGGGCGACGACAAAATCGCGCCGAGTCGCAAGCCGGGAATGCCGAGGATTTTTGTGAACGAATGGAGGAGGATCAGGTTTTCGCGACCGGCGATGTCGGAGGCGCGGAGTTGCGGCGCGGCGCAAAACCCGGCGTAGGATTGGTCGATGACAAAAACGGTTTCGGGGCGCGCGTCGATGAGCGCGAGGAGTTGTTCGCGAGGGAGGATTTCCCCGGAGGGATTGTTGGGTTCGCAGAGCCAGACAAGATCGGCCGCGAAGGAGCCGTCCCCGGTTTGCCGGAGCTCCGCGCGCGGCGCGAAATCGAGCGCGTGCTCATGGATGCGCGCGGCGTCCTCGTATTCGGAAAACGTCGGCGTGACGATGAGCGAGCGTTTGCGGCGAAACGTCTGCGCGACGAGGTAAATGCCCGCGGTGGCCCCGGCGGTGACGAGCAGTTGTCCGGGCGCGATGCGGTTGATCGCGGCGAGTTTGGCGGCGAGCTCGCGCGCGCCGGCGTCGGGATAATGCGCGACCGCGTCGATGCGCGTGCGCAGGTGGCCGAGAAGCCCGGCGGGCGGGCCGTCGGGGCGGATGTTGGAACTGAAGTCGTCGCCGATGGGGCGCGACTGGAAACGGGCGTCGTCGCCGTGTCCGTATAGCATGATTTGGATGTCTCTCTTGTTAATGGTAAGAGCAGACGGGCCTCCATCACGCGGGTTTTCGTTTGGGAATGAAAACCGCCCGATTCGATGCGTCACACTGCTCCCACGCTTCATTTTTGCGATGAAGTTTTTCGTGCATGGCGCGCGCAAAAGTTTCGCGCCACACGCGTGAGCGTCCCGGGTCGGATATTCGGACTCCGCATGTGTCGCGGCGCGCAAAAAAGAGCGAGCCGCCGCCTGGCCTTCTCCTTCGCCGGCGAGTGGACGCCGACTGGATTTTTCGCGCGGCCGTTGGAATGGACGCGCGAACCGAAGGTTTGGACTGATGCGTTACCGCAGCGCAACTGTAGCCGGTTTTCACGGCTTTTCCCGTTGCCTGGGACTATGCTGCAAAGAACGCCGGAACTGTGAGTCGCCGAAACGCGAAAGGGCAACGATTATTTGAAATTTATCGGGAGCCCATGGCTGCGCGCAAAAACGCGCCGGGCGCAAACGCATCCGCCGACCGGGCTCACTTAATTATTTTGCGGAAAATTCCGAGCACAACGAGCAAGATGATCGCGCCAACCATGGCGTAAATGACAAGATCGACGAGCGGGGAAACGATATTTTGAATTTTGAGAACGCTGGCAAAAAGCCATGTGCCGATGAACGCGCCGGCTACGCCGACAATGATATTGCCGATAATGCCAAACCCGAAACCGCGAATGATAACGCCCGCAAGCCATCCGACAAACGCGCCGACCATGATGAAGATGATGAGAGAGGTGGTGTCCATGAGTTTGCCAGTAAACAGGGATGCGCCATGAAATCAAGCGGCACGATGTCCTATTGCGCGCCTATTGGCGGAGCCTCCCCCCTCCGGGAATCAAGGTCGGATGGGCGCTCGAAAACCTTTTTCGCCACCCTAAAATTTCAAAACCGGAAACTTTCTGCTTCCGTTTTGCGAATCAACCCGTAGCGTCGCGTGTTTCGTCATAAAGTCACGGAGAGGTGGCAGAGTGGTCGAATGCGCCTGACTCGAAATCAGGTGAGCCGGCAACGGTTCCGGGGGTTCGAATCCCTCCCTCTCCGCCAGTTCACCCCGGCTGTCTTTCATGGCGCCGCATCGTCCGATCCGGCTTGAAAACAATTCCGGCGACCCGCGCAAACGGACAATTGTCTTTTTTTTAAACACAGATGACCGGGTTTGACATGAGGGACGTGTCATTGATCATGCGGCGAACCTTTTTGTTACAGTGAAAAGCAAACACACCGAACCCAAAACCGTCACCCGCCCCATTCGCTCCACGACAGAATTTGCCCGCCATGTCGGGCTTGCGCGCACCACCGTCTCCCGCGTGCTTAACGGACAGCCCGGACTCAAAAAAAAGACGATTGACCGCGTGAACCGGGCGATCGAGGAAACCGGTTTTGTGCCCAACGCCTACGCGCTGCATCTGAAGGGCAAGCGCACGCAAACCGTCGGCGTGTGCGTGCAAAATCTTTCGTTCCCAATTCTCGTGAACAAGCTCGCCTCGTTGCAGGCCAAGCTCCGCGACAGGGAAATCACCACATTCATCGAGGTGGTCGATGGCGACAGCTGCGAGGGCGCGGTGCGCAATTTTCTTTCGCTGAGAGTGGAGGCGATGGTGTTTCTGGGCTATTTCGACGAGAAAAAAATCGAGCGCCAGCTCCAGGGACTCGCGAACAATGGCACGCCGAGCCTGGTGATCGACCATTTTGGCATCAAGGGCGCCAACACGGTGACGCTTGACCGCGCGCGCGGCATGGTGGCGATCACGGAGCACCTGCTCGATCTCGGGCACCGGCGTTTCGGGCTGCTCGGCTACTCGGAAAGTTTCCGCAGCACGCACGAGCGCACACGGGGCATCCGCGAGGCGCTTGAGGAGCGCGGGCTCGACTTCGACAAATGCACGGAAAACATCGACGACCAGATTGTCCGCACGAGCGATTTTGAATTCGGACGCGCGCTGGTGCGCGCATTTATCGAGCGAGGCCGGCCGCCAACCGCGTTCATCGCGCTCAACGACGTCCTGGCCGCCGGCGCGATCCACGGAGTGAGGGACATGGGCTTTCGAGTGCCCGAGGATTTTTCGGTGAGCGGCTTCAACAACCAGGATATTTGCTCGATGGTCGTGCCCAACATCACGAGCGTCGACCAGCGCGTGGACAAGACGGTCCAGGTCGCGGTTGATTTTGTGATCGCCCAGATGGGAAAACCGCTGCGCGCAAAACCCGTCGTAAAAATGATCGACCCATTGCTCATTGTGCGCGGATCAACCGGTCCCGCGCGGAGCCGGTGACCCTGCGCATAAAAAACGGCCCGCTGTCTTAAAGCGGGCCGCGTGCGAAGTGGTTGACGGGATTGAGCGCGGGCAATTTGCCCCAAATCACCCGGCGACAAAAGGCGCTCACTCGGCCAGGACGAGCACCAGCAGGCGGGCTGACTGGAGGCGGCTGCCGGATTTGGAAAAGGTCCAGTCGGGGTTTTTATTGCCGCCGCCGGGCTGGTTGCCGATGCCGATGTCGCAGTTCTTGCCCTCGCTCCACTTGTTGTAGGCGATGATGGTTTGTTTTTCGGCGGTGTTGTGGATTTGCATGGAGCCGTAGCCGGGCGAGCGTCCGGTGCTCATGGCGTCGCCGAAATCATAGAGCTGGTCGCTGGCGCCGGAAACCTTGGCGGCGTTGGCGCCGGAGTAGTTGCAGTCCCAGAACTCGATGTTGCCGCGGGCGAAGCTGCCGGTTTTCACGCCGCGGACGTTGGAGCGCACGACGAGGTTGGTGACGTTTTGCTGGAAGCGCGCGCCGGAGTTTTTGGTGGGCACGCCGAGTTTTTTCGCGTCCTGCGAAAAGGCGTCGAGGGAGACGAAGGCGTGGGTGTTTCTGTCGTTCTGGTCGGTGAGGGAAAGGAAGTAGGCGACGCGCTTGATTTTTTTGCCGGCAAACTTGGGCGCGTTGTTGACGTTGTAGGCGACCTCGTGGCCCTTGGAGGCGAGGGGGTTGAGGTCGTAGAGGACTTGGAAGCCCTTGGCGTCGTCGCCGAGTTTGGCGATTTCGGCGGGCGGGGGGATTTCGCCATGGGTGAACGCGCCGACTTGGAGGCCGGTGGCGGCGTCGCGGAGGTTGGGCTCGGCGGTGCCGGACCAGGCGTAGCGAACGGCGGCGGGCTGCGTGACGCCCTCGGCGCGAACGGTGACGGTGTTGCCCTTGATCGTGGCGTCGGCCTTGCGCCAGCCGGAGGCGTCGGCGATTTCAAACCAGTCGGGCGCGGCGTTGTCGCGCGTGGAGAGTTTGTCGGTGTTGCCAAAGGTGATGACGGCGGAGTCGCGCTCGAAGCGGATTTCCGACGGCGACGGCGAGTCGCATTTCACCTGGGTGATGCCGTAGGTTTTGTTGAGGGCGAGGCGCGCCGACAGTGAGTTTGTTTATCGGGTGGATGTCCTGAATGTTGCCAATGTCGTTGATGATGGCGATGCCGGAGTGTTTGTCGTCGCGGGCGAAGCGCTCTTGGGCGGCCCAGATTTTGGGCAGGGTGACGGTGTCGTTGTATTTGTAGGGAGCGAGCTGGACAATGTGCAGGGGCAGCCTGGGGTTTTCAAACTCCGCGCGCCAGGAGGCGATGAGGGCGTTGAGTTTGTCGTAGTAGAGGGCGCCGTCGGCGCGGTTGGCCTCGCCCTGATACCAGATGGCGCCCTGGATGGCGAAGGGGACGAAGGGCGCGATCATGGCGTTGTAGAGGACGGTGGGGTTTTGATGGCGGCTGGCCATGTCGGCGCTCAAGGGGCGAAGCGCCTTGGGAAACTCGGGCGGCGGCGCGACGACTTTGCCGGCGGCGGTGGCGGCGCGGGCGGCGGAGAGCCAGGCTTCCTGCGCGTCGAGGGCTTGCGCGGTGAGGGTCTTGTTGGCCTCGGTGCCGGGCTGGACGGATTGCACGCGGGTGTTTATTTCGGCGAGCGCGGGGATGGCGGCGAAACCGGCGGGGCTGGTCCACGGCTCAATGCGCGTGCCGCCCCAACTGGCGTTGATGAGGCCGACGGGGATGTTGTTCTTGAAGGCGTTCAGGAGGGCGCGTCCGAAGTAGTAGCCGACGGCGGAAAACTTCGGCGTGGTTTCGGGCGCGGCGGCGGCCCAGGCCCAGGCGTTTTCGAGGGGCACGTCGTCGCGCGGCGTGTCGCTCCAGGTTTTCTTGACGTGGAAGAGGCGGAGGTTGGGGTGGTTGGATTCGGCGATGGCTGCGTCGCCGTTTTCCGATTTTTGAAGCGTCCATTCCATGTTGGACTGGCCGGAGCAGAGCCACACGACGCCGATGAGCACGTTGTTAAAACGCAGGGTGCTTTTGCCGGCGATGGTGAGTTCGCGGGGCGTGGGTTTCGGGTCGGCATGAAGCGGGTCGAGATTCACGCGCCACTTGCCGCCGGCATCGGCGACGGCGGTCTTGGTCTGGCCGGCGAAGGTGACGGTGACTTTTTCACCGGGCGCGGCGCGGCCCCAAACGGGAACGGGACGGCCAAGCTGGATCACCATGTTGTCGCCAAAAATGGCGGGAACCTTGACGTCGGCGTTGAGCGCGATGCCGGCGACGGCAAACACGAGCGCCAGGAGGAGGGTTCGAAGATTGCGGAATGAGCGGGTGTGTGTTTTGAACTCCATGGGATTGTGATTTGTGGTTTTGGGTTACGGAATGCGCAGTTCAGCCGTTTGCCCGGCGGATTGCGAGATTGTCTTTCGACGGCGGGTGAGATTGCCCTAACGACCGAGCTCCGGCTCCGTCGCACTCATGCGCACTTCCCCGTCGGCAAATTCCGCGACCATTGGCCGGCCGGCCTTCACTTCCGCGCGGCGCGCGAGCGGCCGCCCCTCATCATCGCGCATGATAACAAAACCGCGATTCAACACCGATCCGGGACTCGCCGCCTGCAAACGCTTCCAAAGGCCGAGCAATTGTTGCGACGCCATCTGCACACGCGTCTCCGGCGAGCGCGCCGCAAAGGTCGATCGCGCGGCGGTGAGTTGCTGCCGCTTCAACAATGTCGCGTGTTGAAACGCGGACGCAAGCCGTCCGGCCATGTCATCGAGCCGCAAATGCCCCTGCTCGATCCGGGCCGACGGCGAGAGCAGCCGCAAGTGCGCGCGAAGACTGTCGAGTTGGTCGCGCGCGCGTTCGATGCGCTCGCCCAACAATTTTCCGAGCGCTTCTGCCGCGCGCGTCATGCGTTCCGCGCAATGCACAAACTGGCTCGAAATCAGTTCCGCCGCGCCGCTCGGTGTTTCCGCGCGCAAATCCGCCGCGAAATCGCACAGTGTAAAATCAATCTCGTGCCCCACCGCCGAAATGACGGGCACCCGGCACGCCGCGACCGCGCGGACAAGCGTTTCCTCGTTGAACGCCCACAAATCCTCCAGGCTCCCGCCGCCGCGGCCAATCACGAGCAGGTCGAAAATTCCCAGTGTTTCGGCGGCGCGCAGCATCACGGCCATTTCCTCCGCAGCGCCCTCGCCCTGCACTTTGGCCGGCAGCACGACGAGCCGTCCGCGCCAGCCGCGCCGCTTGAGTATCCGGATGAAATCCTGCACCGCCGCGCCCGTTGGCGAAGTCACAAAACCAAGCGTCGCCGGCATCGGCGGGATGGAGGTTTTGCGCGCATTGTCGAAAAGTCCCTCGTCGGCGAGCCGCCGCTTGAGCGCCTCGAACTCCCGCTGCAACCGCCCCACCCCGTCCTCGACCACAGCGCGCACGATAATCTGATACTGCCCGCGCGCCTCGTAAACGCTCACCTGCCCGAACACGAGCACCTGCAATCCATCGCGCAAGGCGACGGACTGGCGCGCCGCGTCACCGCGGAAAAGCACCGCGGCAACCTGCGCCCCCGCGTCTTTCAGGACGAAATACACATGGCCGCTTGCCTGCGCGCGCAAATTGGAAATCTCCCCGCGCACCCAGCACGGGCGGATTGATTGCGCGAGCGCGTCCTTCACGCGGCGCGTGAACTCCGTCACACTGAACGCGCGCTGGGTTTCGTCCGCGGACGGATTGCCGTGCTCGATGGCGCGCCGTCCGAACAAGCCCCCGTCACCCTCGTCACTCATGACTGCCGCCTTCCCCGGCACCAGCGGACTTGTCGCTTTTCATCGCCGTTTTTTTTGTGATTCGCCTGCGCACGACACGGGTGGCGACGATCAGCAGGGCAATAAAAACCACAGCAACAAAAATCCCCTTGAAGGAACCGCTCTCCTTGAAGGTGTCGAAATTCTTCCCGAGAAAAATCATGGCGAAGGCCCACCCGTATTGTCCTAGAAACGAGACGACCATGTAGGGCAAAAAGCGCACCTTCGCGAGCCCCAGAATGTAGGATTGTATGACATACGGCGGCCCCGGAACAACACGCAGAAACAAGCATGCCGTGATGTGCTCGTCACTCGGAATCACGGGCAGTTTGTAGCCGAGTTTTTTGATCAGCCGCTCAATCACGGGACGCATCGCATACCGGGCCAGCCAGTAGGAAATCGCATTGGCGCACATCAGGCTCAGCGCGGCAAAAAGACTCGTCCAGAAAATGCCCAGCTTGGGAACGAAAACCAGGCCGGCGGTAATGTTAAAAAGCGATATGGGCATGCCAATCGCGGGGCCAATTCCATACGCGGCAAAAAACCAACCGCTGCCGGCGGCGCCAATCGTCTCCACAAAATCAGCAAGGAATGCGCCCGTTTGCTGCATCAGCACCTTCACCTGCGGCCAGAACCCGACGGCCAATGCGCCACCGCCCAGGGCGCACGCAACAAACGCAATGATGAGTTCGCGTTTATAACGCTTGTGCAAGGGCCGCGGCTGGGAATCGGTATTGTCGGACATCAGTTGAAAATTCGCAAAAGTCTTGGTGAAAAAGCCAAGCAACCACCCCGGCCATCCCGTGGCAAGTGGGTTTATGAAAAGGGCTGAAAGGCTGAAGGACTGAAGGACTGAAAATGAGGAAGCCGGAGAGTCAGAAACTAGGGAACCGAATTTCAGAATCCCGCCTTTTTGGCCAGCTCGGGCAAATCCGCACACACTTCGATCGCGCCCGCCTCGCGCAACGCCTCCGCCGTGTGCGTGCCGGTTGTCACGCAATAGCACGGGAAACCGCCGTTCACCCCCGTCTGCGCGTCGTAAATCGAATCGCCGACCAGGCACACGCCCGGCACGCCGCCGGCATTTCCCACGCGCGCGGCGGCATCGGATTTTCCGAGCGCGTTGAGCGCGTGCGCGGTGAACTCGTTTTGCGGCTTGAGCCATGGGGTGTCCGCCGCGCCGAAAATCCCCTTGAGCAAATGCGCCACGCCCAGGTGCTCGCACACCTTGCGCGACGACGGGCCGTGCTTGTTGGTCAGCACCGCGCAACAAACGCCGGCGCGGTTCAACGTCTCAAGCAATTCGCGCGCGCCCGCCAGCAAACGCACGCCGTCGAGCATGTTTTCGTCCCAAAATTCCTTGTAAACCGGCAGCGCCTGCGAAACCAAATCCGGCCTGTCGTGCGCAAAAATTCGCGTCACCGCCACATCCACACCCGCCCCCACCGCGCGATGCACCTCGTCCATCGACGGCTCGCTCAAGCCAAAATGCTTCCGCGTATGACAATGCGCGCGGTGGATCGCCTCAAAATGATCCAGCAGCGTGCCGTCCAAATCGAAAAAAATTGTGTGAAAACGCATCATGTCGCCGGACAGCATTATGAATCGCATCACCCGAGAACAGATGAAAGTGCGCCTTTTTTCACCAGCCGGGCCGTCCCTCCCGCCGGACAAGGCTCCGGCGGAATCGCGAAGGCGTCCCCCTATCTCCGTTTTGCGCCCGGCCTTTTCCACGCGGGGCCCTGTTTGCGGGCGTCGAAAAAATACGACCGCTGTTTCAATTTTTCCTCCGGCGCGCGCGCCACGTAGGCGGGCTTGCCGGTGTGGGGATCGAAGCCGCTGTAATAAATCGCCGAGTCGAGCGTCATCGGTGTCGGCGTGAAATCCTGCACCTGCTCCAGGCGGAAACCGAGCCGCTTCAAATCGCCTTGCAGCGCGCGCATGTCGCCCTCCTCGCAATACGGCAGGCTCGAAATAAAATACGGCACCAATTGCTCGCGCAATCCCTCGCGCTCGTTGAGCTCGTCGAACGCCTCCTTGAAAACCTCGAACAACTTGAACGATGGTTTTCGAATGTGGTCGAGCACCCGCGGCGCGCTGTGCTCCGGCGCGACTTTCAGGCGTCCCGACACATGATGCCGCACCAGTTGCCCGAAATACTCCCCGCCGTCCTTCGAGCGGAATCCGTTTTCATCGAGAAAAATATCGTAGCGAATCCCGCTGCCCACAAACGCGCGCTTCACCTTCGGATGCTCGAGCACCTTGCGATAGAGCGCGGTCAGGCGCGACAAATCCGTGTTCAAATTGCGGCACACGCGCGGATGCAAGCACGACGCGCGACGGCATTGCTCGCAAATTGACCCATCCTTCCCGCGCAATCCATACATGTTTGCCGACGGTCCGCCGAGATCGCTGATGTTGCCCGCGAAATCGGGCATCCGCGCGACCTTTTCCACCTCGCGCAAAATCGACGCCTCCGTGCGCTCCGAAATAAATTTTCCCTGATGCGCCGAAATCGTGCAAAAACTGCATCCGCCAAAACACCCGCGGTGCATCGTGATCGAATGCCTGATCATCTCGTAGGCGGGAATGCGCTTTCCGCGATAACGCGGATGCGGCAGCCGCGTGTAAGGCAGGTCGAACGACGCGTCCGTCTCCGCCGTCGTCAGGCACGGCCAGGGCGGATTCGCCACGATCGCGCGCTCATCGCCGCCCCCCATCGGCTCGACAATCGTCGCCGCGCGCACGCGATTCGACTCCTCCTCGATCACACGGAAATTCTCCGCGAACTTGCGCCGGTCCGCCACGCATTCCGCAAACGAATGGAGCGCGCGGACCCCTGTGGCGCCGGGCTCCCGCCCGCAATTCTCACCGCGCTCCACCCGCGCCGTCTGCCGGACATCCCGCAACTCCCCCGCCCTCTCGCCCCGCGCGAGCCGCTCCGCGATTTCCACAATCGGCTTCTCTCCCAGCCCATACACGAGCAAATCCGCGCCGCTTTCCATCAGCACGCCCGGCTTCAGCGCATCCGACCAATAATCATAATGCGCAAACCGTCGCAGCGACGCCTCGATTCCGCCGAGCACCACGGGCACATCCGGCCAGAGTTGTTTTAAAATTTTTGAATAAACCGTGACCGCGTAATCGGGCCGCTGCCCCGCGCGCCCGTCCGCCGTGTAGGCGTCGTCGCTGCGCAGACGCTTGTTCGCCGTGTAGTGGTTGACCATGCTGTCCATGCAACCGCCCGACACGCCGAAAAACAAGCGGGGGCGCCCCAGCTTTTTGAAATCGCGCAAATCGTCGCGCCAGTTTGGCTGCGGCACGATCGCCACGCGATACCCGCGCGCCTCCAAAACCCGCCCGATCACCGCCGCGCCAAACGACGGATGATCCACATAGGCATCACCGCTGAACACAATAACATCCGCGCAATCCCATCCGCGCGCCTCCATTTCCTTCCGCGAAGTCGGCAGCCACACGTCGGGTTTGAACTGCGATTGCAGATTGGGAACCCGTCGCGGTTGCTGCTGCGAATGTTGAGTGTGCGAAGTCATTGATGTTTGTCAGCCGCGACAAGGCGGGCATGCGGCCAATCAAACGCAAAATGCGGCGCCTTGAGAAGCATTTATGGATCGCGCAAATGCAGGGCGAAGGGGGGCCGGCGGCGGCGCGAAAAACTTTAATATTTTGGCCGGGCAAAATCCGTCTGATGCGCTGTTGGGGGTGCTCCTCTTTTTGCGCCGGCCCGATGTGCGCGAGATCGCCCGTCACATCGGCAGCGTGAGGGAGCAGGTATACATGCGGCCGAGCGGGGAGCCGGTGCGGTAGCCGGAGACGGTGTCGGCGTAGAGCGGCTCGACGTCGAAGCAGTTCGCTATGCCCACGCCAATGCGGAGGCGTCGGCCAAATTTTCCGATGATCGGTTTTTGGAACTGATAGCTCAGGTCGAAGTTCATCGTCGTGTAACTGGGGTTGCCCGGGTCGTCGATGGGCGCGTTCATGCGCGGGCCGGTGTGGTTCACACGAATAACCGTGTTCCAGCCTTTGTGGTTCCACGAGGCCTGGCCCTGAAATGTCCATTCGGGCGGGTTGTTGCCGCTGGTGCTCCGGTAGGTGTAGTCAACGCCGGGGAACACTTGGTAGTCCGAGTCGATCACGTGCGTGGCGTAGGCGCGCAGCATGATGCGTCCGTATTGCTGCCTGGGCAGGCGGTATTCGAGCGAGAAGCGCAGGTCGCGAACCTCGGCCTCGCCGGTGTTGCCGGGCGTGGTGTCGATCCGGGTGATGCGGCCGGGGTGGCCATTCGCGATGTCCGCCGGCGTGGGGTCGTCGCGGATGACGCGGCCGGGGAACGAGCTTTCGTTGTTGATGATTTCCTGCGCGCTGAAACTGCTTTGGTAGATGCGGTGGCGCTGGCGGATGTTGTGCGTGGCGGAAAAGCGCAGGCCTTTCAGGAAGGTCGGCTCAAGGGTGAATCCGAGGGTTTGCGTTTCGCTTTTCGAGGTCACGGCGGAGATGGAGCCGCGCGTGAAAACGGTGACGTCGGTGACGGTTTCGTCGTCGCGGGCGCGGTCGATGAAGGTCTCGGTGACGAGCGACTCGGAGCCGGCGAAGGTCGAGGTGGCGGGTTTGTTTTCGTAAACCGAGTAGCGGGCGCGGAGGAGCAGCGAGCGCGCCGGCGACCAGACGAGGCCGCCGGCGTAGCTGCGGCGGCGGTTGCCCTGGCTTTGCATGTTTTGCCAGTAGGAGGCGCTGGTTTCGAGGCGGCGCAGGAGGGGCGCGGAGTTTGTCCTTCCGAAAAAGGGCACGTTGAGCGAGGCGGAGCCGGCGCCGGAGTCGTTGGTTTTTTCCGTCCTGGCGGGGTTGCCGGAGGTCGCGTTTGTGTTTTCGCGGTCGCGGTCCTGGTGGTGATAGGCGGCGGCGAGCGCGAGGCGGAGCGGGCCGCCGGGGAGGATGGCGAGCGGGCCGTTGGCGGCGGCGTTGTAGCGGACGTTGGTGATGTCGTCCAGGCGCGTGCGATAGACGGTGAGGCCGGGATAAAGGTGCGCGTTGACGGGGCCGAGGGAGGGATCGCCGAAGGGGTTGAAGCGCAGGGCGGGATCGTCGGACGCGAGCGAGGCGGTGAACGCGTCCTTGTCGAGGTCGGTGGCGATGGTGCGCGAGCGGTAGCGTTGATAACCGATGCTGCTGCTCCAGTTCCACGCGGTGCTGTGCCGGCCGGGAGCCGGCGGGGTGATGTCGCCGATTTTGCCGCTCATCTTGAGTCCGAATTGCGCGTTGCGGGTGCGCGCGGTTTGGCGCGTGGGGCCGAACTCCGTGTGGACGAGGCCGACATAGACGTCCTGCCCGAAGGGGTTGTGGGCGGCGGGCACGAGCGTCTTGGAGGACGCGGCGGTGACGGGCGGCGCGCCGATGCGCTCGACCTTGGTCTCGGTGTAGTTTCCGCTGAGGCTGATGCGGAAGCGGTCGCCGCGCTTGTAGGTGACGGAGCCGTTCAGGTTGTGGCGCCGCGTGGGCGCGATGAGCATGCGATACTCGGATGTGTTGAAGCGGCGTTGTCCGTAGGCGGTGGCGGAGAGGTCGATGTCGCCGGCCAGAAAATCGGAGGCGGTGAGGGAGAGGCCGTTTTGGTTTTCAGGCACGAGCGCGGAGGCGACGGGGTTGCCGCCGGAATCGACGATGCCGGCGAGGTTGCCGCTGGCGGCCTGCACGACGGCGGGGGTGCCCCAGGCGAGGCGCATGTCGGTGCCGTCGCGATAGGTGTGGTCCTGGTTGCGCGAGAGTTCGCGGCTGGAGGCGAGCAGTTCGTTGGTCTTCCAATAGACGCCACTGATGAAATAGCTCCAGCGGCGCTTGGTGACGTTCATGGAGAATTTTGTGTATTGGTGAAATCCGCCGCCTGCCGCCGCGACGCGGATGCGTTCGCCGATGTCGCCGCCGACGTAGTCTTTTTTGAGGATGATGTTGATGACCTTGCCTTGCGCGTAGGCGCCGATCTCGGGGATGGAGCCGTAGAGGCTGACTTGCACGCGCTCGATCATGTCGAGCGGAATGGTTTCGGGGTCGATGTGCGCGGGCTGGCCGTCGATGAGGATGAGCACTTCGTCGCCGTCCTCGGCGGGCGGCAGGTCCTCAAGAAAGTCCTCCATGCTGAACGCGCCGGAATCGCTGATTTGCGCGGAGTCGTAGGTTTGGACGGGTTGCGGGCCCTCGGTGACGACGCCGCCCTCGCGCGAGGCTTTCACGGTGTAGGTGTCGAGCACGATGGTGTTTTCCGCGGCGGCGGCGGGAGTCGAGGAGGAGGTGGAGGAGGAGTTGTCACCCGAGCCTTTTTTCCCCTGGTTGGAGGTTTCCGTGGCGGCAGCGAGCGTGACGGGGACGGTCTTGCCGTTGGTCTCGGCGGGGGTCTCGGTGGACGTGCCCGCTTTTTGTCCGAAGCCGTGGGAGGCGCCGCCCAAAAAAAGCACCAGCAACAAGATTTTGCCTGAACGGTGGAATTGCGAAAAGGGGGAGCGGCGGGCTTTGTCGGGAAATAAGAACACGGACACGATTTTTGAGAGTGAAAAGAGGGCGGGCTTTGGATTTTTGCGAGACGGTGATACCGGGCAAAAGTTGCGGGCATTTTTAGTCAGGCAAAAACCCGACAAAAATGCCCGCCTAAAGTTTCCTTTTTCGGTTATTGTTTTTCGGCGCTTTCCTCCTCGTAGGCGTCGCGTTTCGTGTTCCACAGGCAGAGGAAGGCGATGAGGCCGATGACGCCCGCGCCGCACAGCACGCCGATGGCGGGCGCCCAGCCGTAGTTTTGCGCCACCAGGCCGAGTCCCCAGCCGGAGAGCACCGTGCTGGCGTAGGAGAACAGCGAGGTGAAGCCGATCGCCGTCGCCGCGCCGCGACGCGTGACGATGTTGGCCGTGATCACGCCGGTGAGCGCCTGCGGGCCGTAGATGAAAAATCCCGCGGCCATGAGCACCGGAACCAGCGCCAGGGTCGGCAGCGGCACCAGCCAGAAAATGACCAGGATGACCGTCACGAACGCCATGCAGAGCACGCACACGCGTGCGGCGCGTCCCTTGAAGAAGCGGTCGGTCGCCCAGCCCGCGACGAGCATGCCGGCGATGGCGGCGATCTCGAAGCCGGCGACCATCCACGTGGATTTTGTGATCGAGATGTGCTTCCACTCGCCGAGCATGGTCGGGCCCCAGTCGAGGATGGCGTAGCGGATGGTGTAGATGAAAAAGTTGGCGAAGCCGCAGAGCCAGACGATCGGGTTGAGGAAGACTTTTTTGCGGAGGAATTTTTTGAACTCGGCGCGGTCGGCCTCGGTGTCCGTTGTTTCGGATTTCTTTTCGGTGCCCGGCAATTCCGGCAGTCCGACGGACGAGGGCGTGTCGCGCAGCGTGAGCCAGAGCAAGCCCGCGCCGACGATGGTGATCATGGAGGGAACCCAGAAGCACCAGCGCCAGCCGAGCATCACGAGGTAGCCGCAGAGCACGACGACGAAGCCGGCGCCGATGGAGTGCGAGGCGTTCCAGATGGACATCTTGAACGCGAGCTCGGAGGGCGGCACCCAGTGGGTGATGAGCCGCGCGCAGGGAGGAAATCCGGTGCCCTGGAAAAAGCCGTTGAGCATCCAGATCACGCCGAGCGTGACGACGAGTATGGCGGTGAATTTCTCGCCCGTGTTCGAGCCGGCGAAGAACGCGGCGATTGTCGGGCCGGAGGCGAAGGCGAGGCCGCACAACGAAACGGCGAGCAACCCGAAGACCATGAAGGCGCGCGCGTTCACGCGGTCGCCGATGATGCCGTTGACGAATTTAGACACGCCGTAGATGAGGCCGTGCGCGGTGAGGAAGATGCCGAGCTGGGCCTTCGTAATGCCGAACTCCGCCTGCAGGCCGGGCATGGCCACGCTGAGGTTTTTTCGGATGAAATAAAACAGCGAGTAGCCGACCATCGTCGCGATGATGGTGCGCCATTGCCAGTAGTGAAAGCTCTTGGTGGTTTTTTGTTTTTCCATGTTGTTTCGTGTGTGTGTTTCCGTGTGAAAGTGTTGTTTGGGAGTTAGCTCGATTTAGGATTTTTTTGATTTTTATTAACCACGGATTACACGGATTTACACGGATGCGGACTCCGTCGCTTTTGTATTTATCCGTGTAAATCCGTGTAATCCGTGGTCATGTATTATTCAGAAATAAGTCATCGGGATGTTTAGAGTCCGTTGACGCGCCACAGGCCGCCTGTTTGTCCGCAATACACCAGCAGCGTGTCGCCGTGGAAGGCGGCGTCCTCCGGCTCGACATGGATGTCGTCGCTGAGGTCGATGGTTTTCTCGATTTGTTTTGTCCGCAGGTTGACGACCATCACGGCGCGGTCGCGCGTGTCTTTTTTCTTTCCGTGGGGCTTGTGGCGGCCGAGCGGCAGGTAGAGGCGCTCGCCGCGAATCGTGCCGCCCTGGTGCAGGTTGCGGAAGCGGATGGTGAACTGCTCGATGATGTCCTTCTTTGCAAAAATGACGTTGCCCTCGCCCAGCGCGGGCAGGCGGAGTTTTGTGACAAGGGCCTCCTTCATGCCGCCCGCATCCGAGACGAGCGTGATGGCGTAGAGGAATTTTTTCTCGCGATCCACGATCCAGTCGTAGGGCAGTTCCTCGGGGCCGCCGGATTTAAGCTCCAGCGTTTGCAGCAATTTCGAGCCGGCCTCGTTGATGCTTTCCACAAGGCAGCGGCGTTTTCCAAAACACTCGGAGATATAAATCGCCGGGTAGGTGTCGTTGTCAGCGGGATACTCCACGCCGAAATCGGCGCAGTTGGCATGGTTCTCCGGCGCGGCGCCGGCGAGTTTGAACGCGTTGAGGAGCGCGCCCGTCTTGAGGTTATACACGCGGCAGCCTCCCGTGTTGTTGAACAGGAAGGCGGTGTCCTTGTGAATGGTCATGCCTTGCGCGGACTCCCCCTTGTATTGGCCCGGGAAGGGATGCTCGAGCGTGGCGCCCGCGCAAAATGCGGTGGAGGCGGCGGCTAAAAACGCGGCTGCCGCAAACGCGCGCCGGACGCCGGCAATGACGGTGTTTTTCATGAGGGTTGTTTTTTGTGATTTTGATGGGGCGGCTTTGGTAGGGCGAACCCTCCGGGTGAGCCGTTCGCAATTCCGGCTCACCCGGAGGGTTCGCCCTACCTTAATCAGAATCCCGTGATGTGCCACAGGCCGCCGGACTGGCCGCAATACATCAGCAGTTTGTCGCCGTGGAACGCGATGTCCTCCGGCTCGACGGCGAGCTGGTTGAGCTCAAGCGTTTTTTCGATTTGTTTCGTCTTCAGGTTCACGACGAGCAGGCCGCGATCCTTCCGGTCTTTCTTGGGGTCGGAGGGTTTCGGATGGCCGACGGGCATGTAGAGATAATCGCCGCGGATGGTGCCGCCCTGGCTCAACTGGGAGAACTTGATGGTGAACTGCTCGATAACGTCGGCCTTGGTGAAGTTGACATCACCGGCGCTCAACGCGGGCAGGCGGTATTTTGAGAGGCGATACTCCCTCATGCCTTTGTCGTCCGCGACGATGGCGATTGAATACAGGAATTTTTTCTCGCGATCCACATACCAGTCAAACGGACGGTCGTCCTTGCCGCCGGTTTTTACCGCCAGGGTTTGTATCAACTTCGCGCCGGACGCGTTGATGCTCTCCACGAAGCAGCGCCTTTTTCCGTAGCACTCGGAAACGTAGATCGCCGGATAGGAGTGGTTGCCCGCGGGATACTCCACGCCAAAGTCGGCGCAGTTGGAATGGTTTTCCGGCGCGAGCGTGTCGAGTTCGAACGAGGTGATGAACTCGCCGGTCTTGAGATTATACATGCGGCAGATGCCCGTGTTGTTGAACAGGAACGCGGTGTCCTTGTGGATGGCCATGCCTTGCGCGGCCTCGCGTTTGTAGGTGCCGACAAAGGGATATTCGAGCGTGGCGTTTCCGCAAAAAGCGGTCGCGGCGGCGAGGAACAAGGTGCCCGCGAGCAGGCGACGGATTGAGGTGACGAGGTTTGTTTTCATGATGTGTTTGTTGTTTTTGGGTTAATAATCTTCTCAAAATAAAAG
This sequence comes from Ereboglobus sp. PH5-10, assembly GCF_029504735.1. Lineage (GTDB taxonomy): Bacteria > Verrucomicrobiota > Verrucomicrobiia > Opitutales > Opitutaceae > Ereboglobus. The sequence goes on from NZ_JAQFIP010000005.1 coordinate 212,944, forward strand.
GGCCGTTGAATGAAGCCCAACGGGCTTCCGTCCCATGGCCCAGGGTTGCGAGCGCAGTGAGCTACCCTGGGAATGATAAACACAATAAACAACCCCAACGGGGTTGTGGCCTGTTTGTCCGCCGTGCGTTTTCAGAGGACGCAACCCTTTCAGGGTTGTGCGTTCCCTTTCATCGCACCCGAGGTAGGCGCTCGCAACTCGCGCCAACCCCGGGCTATGGGACGCATCCCCGTTGGGGATGGGCGGGCGACCTTTTCGTGTTTTCATGCCAGTATTATTTTTCACTCCTTAATAATGTGCGAATGTGTGATTAATTTTCCCGAAACGCGGCGCGGCGCGGGTCAGATTTCCCAGCGCCCGCCCTTTCCGAAAAGGCCGTCGATGCAGGCGTCGAACAGCCCGGTGTAGTGGGCGAGGTCGAGCACGGTGACGCGGTTGCGCAACATCGGGGCGACGGTCAGCGCGCGGCGTAATTGCGCGCGGCTCGCGCCGACATCCTCCGGCTCCGCGGGCGCGCCCGCAAGCCGCAGCAGACGCTGCGCCTCGGCAACGGGAAGCAGTTGTTTTTCCAGGCGCGGCTTGAGCGCGGCCCAGTTTTGCTTCACCAGGGCGAGCTTGGCGGCGAGCTGCTCCTTGTTGATGTATTTCGCACGGCTCTCGGAAAGCACGCGATCTCGAAACACCGTGCCGCCAAACTCGGCCATCGCGTCCGACTCCACCTTGGCGAGCTCCGGCCACGCTGCGCAACAGCGCTCGATGTCGAGCGCGGCGAGATCGTGCTTAAAGAGCTGCTCGTAAAACGCGAGGATGGCGACGGTGCCGACGGCGACTTGAAAACCGTGCGACACGCCGTGGCCGCGATAACGGTGCCCCTCCATGTCCCAGAGGTGGCTGATGTAATGCTCCGCGCCGGACGCGGGACGGCTGATGCGCGAGTATTGCATGGCGAAGCCGGCGAGCATCAAGCCCTCGACGAGTTTTCCGAGAGCGACGGCATCGCCCGAGCGCACGCCGGCGGGATCGCCGAGCGCGTCGGCGAGGCCGCCCTGCACGATGTCCCACGCGCGCGGAATGATCGGCTCCACGGCGAGCATGTCGGCCACGAGCCAGTCGCCGCCGGCGGTGACTTTTGAAAACAAATCGGCGTATCCGGCGGCGGTCATGTCAGCCGGCGCGCGCGCAAAAATGTCGAGGTCGGCAAGCACGGCGCGCGGCGCGGGGCAGTTGAAGGTTTGCTTCGCGCCGTCGGCGGTGATGGACGCGCCGAACGAGGTGTAGCCGTCCATCGAGGCGGCGGTGCCGACGATCATGTAGGGCCGCTCCACGAGGTGCGCGGCGAGTTTGCAAAGGTCGTTCACGGTGCCGGAGCCGACGGCGACGGGAATCGCGTCGGTGGCGCGCAGGCGCTCCGCGAGCGCCTCGACGTGGCGGTATTCGGCGTGCATTTCCGGTTCGGAAAACACAAACGCCTCGTCCTGCGGCACGCCGCCCTGGCGCAAAAACTCCGCCACATCGCGCCCGGCGATGCCGAACGTGGTGGTGTCGGCGACAATGAGCGCGCGCTTGTCGCCGAACTGTTCCTTGAACAGCGGCGCGGCCTCGCGCAGAACACCGCGCCCGACCAAGAGCGCCTTGGTGTCGGTTGCGGCCTTTAGTGCATTTTCAACATTGGGTGTCATGGGAAAGTAATAAATTAATGCTCTTTAAATAAAAGAGCCGTGGAATGAAGCCCAACGGGCTTCCGTCCTTTAGCCCGGGGTTGCGAGCGTGGCGAGCTACCCCGGGAATAATGAATATAACAACCAACCCCAACGGGGTTGCGGCCTGTTTGTTTTGTTTGCGAGTCTTGCGCCATCAGAGGACACAACCCCTTCAGGGTTGTGTTTTCTTTTTTACCATACCCGGGGTAGGCGCTCGCAGATCGCGCCAACCCCGGGCTAAAGGACTCATCCCCTTTGGGGATGCGCGCGCGCTCGTTTTGAAATTTCATGCCGGTGCGGTGTTTGTTTCTCAGCGCGATTTGTAGGGACCGTAAACGGCCTTCACGCGGCCGCTCTCGTTGGTCTCGTCGAGAACATACACGTTATACTCGGCCCCGCCCGGCTTGACGCGGATGACGACATGGCCGGGAGGCGGCACTTTCGGGTCAAGCCGCTTGGACAGTTGCATGGCCTCCGGCTGGTTGGTGATAAAAATGTCGCGCGCGCCGGGCCAGATCGCCTTGGACTGCATACGGCGATAGGTGCCGAGCGCCACATGCGAGGTGAACCAAGTGGCCACGACAATCACCCTCGGACGCAGCGAGCCGAGGAAAAACGCGCTGTTCGCATCGTAGTAGGCGTGATGGTTGGCCTTCATCACATCGACGGGGCCGGTGACGAGCGCGACGGGCCGCTCGATGTCCTTCCAGCGGTCGGCTTCCGAGGCGGTGTCCGTTCCGTTCACGCTGAGGTCGCCGCCGGAAAAATAGTCGAACGCGCCGTAGGACAAACGAAAGGCGATGCTGCACGCGTTCTCGATAATCGCGCCCGGCGGCACGTCCTTCGGATCGGGGAAATGGTTTTGCGTGTCCGAGCCGAAACCCGTCCAGACAACGCCGTTGGCGGCGAGGTTGCGTATCTCGAAGTTCGGATACTTCGCGGGGTTGTTGCGCATCACGAGCTGGTCGTTCACGCCGGCGTTGAACCGCTCGGCCTTCACGCCTTTGTTCGCAATTTGCCAGTCCAGAAATTTCCGGTAGTTGGCGACCACGGCGCCTTTTTGCGGCGCGGGAAAGTCGTAATCGGGCCAGCCGCGGTCGAGTATTTTTTCAAACGAAACATGCTCGGCAAGCTCGGTGAGGCCGATGCGCTTGTAGGCGCCGGAGGCGGCAAGCGGCGTGTGTTTTTTGGGGCTTCCGATGTGGTCGCCGTGCAGGTGCGAAACCAGCACGTAATTGAGCGCGTCGCCCGGCGCATTCTTCGTCGCGCGCTTGACGTAGCGCGCGATCCACTCGCCCGCCTGGCGCGTGCCGTCGGGCAGTGTGGCGAGGCGGTTGGCGTCCGGGTTGCCATGGTCGCCGGCGTCCACGAGCAGCGTCGTGCCGTCGGGCATGATGATGAGTGACGACTCGCCGGCGCCGATGTTGATGTAGTGGATGTCGAGATGGCCCTCGCTCCACAAGGGCAGTTGGTCGCCAACCTTGGCGTCCGCCGCGCGGGCGGCGGGGATGATGGCGGCGGAAAAAACGAGGAGCGCGACGATGCTGCGGGTAAATGTTTTCATGATCTTTTTTGGGTATGAAATTTTATTTTTTCCTTAGCGCGATTTGTAGGGGCCGCGGACGGATTTCACGCGGCCGCTTTCGTTGGTTTCCTCAAGGACATAAACATAATACTCGTCGCCGCCCGGCTTCACGCGAATGACGACATGCCCCGGGGGCGGGCCTTTCGGGTCGAGGCGCGAGGCCAGTTTCATGGCCTCGGGCTGGTTGGTGATGAAGATGTCGCGCGCGCCGGGCCAGATCGCCTTGGACTGCATCCGGCGGTAGGTGCCGAGATCCACATGGGAGGTGAACCAAGTGGCCACGACGATCACGCGCGGGCGCAGCGACTTGAGGAAAAACGCGCTGTTCGCGTCGTAATAGGCGTGGTGGTTGGCCTTCATCACATCAACCGGTCCGGTGACGAGCGCGACGGGCCGCTCGATGTCCTTCCACATGTCGCCGACCGAGCCGGTGTCGGTTCCATTCACGCTGAGATCGCCGCCGGAAAAATAATCAAACGCGCCATAGGACAGGCGAAATGCGATGCTGCAATTGTTCTCGATAATCGCGCCCTTTGCCACGTCCTTCGGATCGGGCAAATGGTTGCGCGTATTCGCGCCGACGCCCGTCCAGACAACGCCGTTGGAGGCAAGGTTGCGAATCTCGAAGTTCGGATATTTCGCGGGGTTGTTGCGCATCACGAGCTGGTCGTTCACGCCGACGTTGAAGCGCTCGGCCTTCACGCCCTTGTTTGCAATCTGCCAGTCGAGGAACTTGCGGTAGTTTGTGACCACGCCGGTTTTCACCGGCGCGGGAAAATCGTAATCGGGCCAGCCGCGGTCGAGTATTTTTTCAAACGAAACATGCTCCGCAAGCTCGGTGAGGCCGATGCGCTTGTAGGCGCCGGAGGCGGCAAGCGGCGTGTGTTTTTTGGGGCTTCCGATGTGGTCGCCGTGCAGGTGCGAAACCAGCACGTAATTGAGCGCGTCGCCCGGCGCGTTCTTCGTCGCGCGCTTGACGTAGCGCGCGATCCACTCGCCCGCCTGGCGCGTGCCGTCGGGCAGCGTGGCGAGATGGTAGGCGTCCTTGTTGCCGTGGTCGCCGGCGTCCACGAGCAGCGTCGTGCCGTCGGGCATGATGATGAGCGACGATTCACCCGAGCCGATGTTGATGAAGTGGATGTCGAGATGACCCTCGCTCCACAACGGCAGTTGGTCGCCAACCTTGGCGTCCGCCGCGTGAGCGGAGGAAATCCCAAATCCCAAAATCACAAATCCCAAAAAAATCCCAAATTTCGAAATCACGAAATTCCAAAGGGCGAGGCTGCGCCTCGTCGGGCAGACTTGGCAGTCTGCGTTACGTCCGGCATCGTATGCTGCTTGTATTTTTTGAGATTTTGTCATTTGGATTTTCGGGATTTTTTTGGGATTTGTGATTTTGTAATTTGGGATTTTTACCGCGATTTGTAGGGGCCGTGGACGGATTTCACGCGGCCGCTCTCGTTGGTTTCCTCCAGGACATAAACGTAATACTCGTCGCCGCCCGGTTTCACGCGGATGACTATGTGGCCGGGGGGCGGGCCTTTTTTGTCAATTTGCGTGACCAGCCTGGTGGCCTCGGGCTGGTTGGTGATGAAAATATCGCGCGGGCCGGGCCAAGTTTTTCCGGACTTCATGAGGCGGTAGATGTTGATGGACGGCTGGGCGATGTGCCACGTATCAATGACGATCACCCGGGGGCGCAGCGTGCCGAGGAAGAACGCGCTGCCCGCGTCGCGGTAGCCGTGGTGGCCGGCTTTCATCACATCGACGGGGCCGGTGACAAGCGCGACCGGACGCTCAATATCCATCCACGGCTCGGCGCTTGAGGGAAATTCCATTCCGGCCACGCTGAGGTCGCCGCCTGAAAAATAGTCGAACTCCCCGTAGGAAAGACGGAAGGCAATGCTGCAATTGTTTTCAATGATCGCGCCCTTAGCCACGTCCTTCGGGTCGGGAAAATGATTGCGCGTGTTCGTGCCCGCGCCCGTCCAGACAACGCCGTTGGCCGCGATGTTGCGGATTTCAAAGCTGGGATATTTCGCGGGATTCTTGCGCAACACAATCTGGTCTTTCACGCCGACGTTGAAGCGCTCCGCTTTCGCGCCCTTGTTCGCGATCTGCCAGTCCACGAACTTGCGGTAGTTTGCCATCATCGCGCCCTTGAGCGGCTCGGGGAAATTGTAATCGGGCCAGCCGCGGTCGATTATTTTTTCAAACGCGACATGCTCGGCGACCTCGGTGAGCCCGGCGAGTTTGTAGTCCCCGGCGGATGAATCCCTGGAGGTTTTCGTCAGTTTGCCCATGTGGTCGGAATGAAAATGGGTGAGCAGCACGTAATTGAGCGCGCGTCCCGGCGTGCCGGCGGTCGCGCGGCTGATGTAGCGGGCGATCCACTCGCCCGGCAGGCGCGAGTCATCGGGCAGCGCGTCAAGGAGGCTGCCGCCCTTGGCGGCGATGTCGCCGGCGTCCACAAGCATCGTCGTGCCGTCGGGCATGATGATGAGCGACGACTCGCCCTTGCCGGTGTTGATGTGATGAATGTCGAGGCAGCCCTCGCTCCACAACGGAAGCGTGTCGCCAGCCTTGACGGCGCCGGCGCGCGCGGCGGGGATTGAGACGGCGGCAAAAGTGAAAAGCGCGATGATGCTGCGAGTGAGTGTTCTCATGATTTTTTTGGGGATGAAATTTTTGTTTTAATTAAGGCGTGTGAAATAAAAGGGACATTGAATGAAGCCCAACGGGCTTCTGTCCATTAGCCCAGGGTTGCGAGCTTCGCGAGCTACCCTGGGAATAACGAACACAACAAACAACCCCAACGGGGTTGTGGCCTGTGTGTCCGGCATGCGTTTTCAGAGGATGCAACCCTTTCAGGGTTGTGGGTTCTTTTTTACAAAACCCGGGGTAGGCGCTCGCAGCTCGCGCCAACCCCGGGCTAATGGATGCATCCCCGTTGGGGATGGGAAAACGGCAATTCCGTGTTTTCATGTCGGTATTATTATGCACTCCCTAATAATTACCGTGACTTGTAGGGGCCGTGGACGGATTTTACGCGGCCGCTCTCGTTGGTTTCCTCGATGACATAAACGCTGTATTCGGCACCGCCCGGTTTCACGCGGATGACGACGTGGCCGGGGGGCGGGCCTTTTTTGTCGAGGCGCGTGGCCAGTTGAGCGGCCTCGGGCTGACTGAGGAGAAACAAGTCGCGCGCGCCGGGCCACGTCTTCTTTGACTGCATTCGGCGGTAGGTGTTGATGGAGGGCTGCGCGACGTTCCAGATGGGGATGACGACCACGCGCGGGCGCAGCACGCTGAGGAAAAACGGGCTGTTCGAATCGCGGTAGGCGTGGTGGTTGGCCTTCATCACATCGACGGGGCCGGTGACGAGCGCGACGGGACGCTCGATGTCGATCCACTGATCGGCGGTCGAGGCGGTTTCCAAGTCGAGCACGCTGAGGTCGCCCCCGGAAAAATAATCAAACGCGCCGTAGGAAAGGCGGAAGGCGGCGCTGCAATTGTTCTCGATGATCGCGCCCTTCGCCACGTCCTTCGGGTCGGGAAAATGGTTGCGCGTGTTTGTGCCGACGCCCGTCCAGACGACGCCGTTGACGGCGAGGTTGCGGATCTCGAAGTTCGGGTATTTCGATGGATTGTGGCGCGGCGCGAGCTGGTCGGTCACGCCGGCGTTGAAGCGCTCCACTTTCACGCTCTTGTTCGCTATCTGCCAGTCAAGGAACTTGCGGTAGTTGGCGACCATCGCGCCCGGCGCGCCTTTCTGTGGCGCGGGGAAATCGTATTCGGGCCAGCCGCGGTCGATAATTTTTTCGATCGCCACATGCTCGGCGACCTCGGTGACGCCGGCGAGTTTGTAGCCGCCGGGCTCGGTGATTTTTGAGTTCTTCGACGGGTCGCCCAAGTGGTCGGAGTGAAAATGCGTGACGAGCATGTAATTGAGCGCGCGCGACGGCGTGCCCGCGCCCGCCCGCTTGATGTAACGCGCGATCCATTCGCCGGGCTCGCGCGTCTCGTCGGGCAGCGTGCCGATGATGTAGGGTTTCTTCGCGTTGCTCACGCCGGCATCCACGAGCAGCGTCGTGCCGTCGGGCATGATGATAAACGACGACTCGCCGCGTCCGGTGTTGATGTGGTGGATGTCGAGGCAGCCCTCGCTCCACGGCGGCAGGGTGCCGCCGGCCTTGACGGCGTCGGCGCGGGCGGGGAAAAAACAAGCTGTGAAAACGAAGAGTGTGATGATGCTGCGCAACTGTGTCTTCATGGTTTTGGGGAATGTGGTGATACCAGTGTGATGCTATTTTCTATCGTGATGTGTAGGGGCCGTGGACGGACTGGACGCGGCCGCTCTCGTCGGTGTCGGTCACGCGATAAACAAAATATTTTTCGCCGCCGGGGCTGACGCGGACGACGACATGGCTGTGGACGCTTACCTTTTCGGGCTTTTCGTTCATGGCCAGCGCGGTCGCCTCCATGAGGTTTGTCGCAAAGACATCCGGGCGTTCGGGAAAGAGAGCCTTGTCGCGCAGGCGGCGCCACACGTTCATGGACGGCTGGCTGGCGCCGAGGGTGTCGATGATTACCACCCGAGGGCTGAGGGCGCGCATGAAGTCGGGGCCGTTGGCGTCGTAATTGCCGTGATGGTTTGCCTTGATGACATCCACGCGGCCTGAGGCCCTGGCGACTTCCGCCTCGATGTTGACGCCGCCGGTTTCTGCGCCCCTGCAATCGAGGTCGCCGCCGCTGAAATACTTAAACTTTCCGTAGGCCAGGCGAAAGGCGATGCTGCATTTGTTTCCGCTGGTCGTGTGCTCACCGAGGGCGTCGCGCGTTTCCGCGCCCGTGCCCGTCCAGACAATGCCGTCGTTGGAGAGGTTGCGGATTTCGAAGTTGGGATATTTCGCGGGGTTGTTGCCGAGGGTGATCTGGTTGTTGACGCCGACCTTGAAACGCTCCGCCTTCATGCCCTTGTTCGCGATCTGCCAGTCCACGAACTTGCGGTAGTTTTTCATTTTCGCGTCATTCCACGGGCCGCCGCGCCCCTTGTAGTCGGGCCATGCGCGGTCGATGATTTTTTCAAAAGGAACGAAGTCCGCGACCTCGGTGATGCCGCTGGCCTTGTAGGGGCCGATGCGCGAGTCGGGCGTGTTTTTTGACAGCGCGCCCATGTGGTCGATATGGAAGTGCGAAAGCATCGCGTAGCTGACGGTTTTTTTCGGGGTCGCGCGCATGGCGCGCGCGATGTAGCGGGCGATCCACTCGCCGGGTGCGCGCGAGGCGTCGGGACGAGCCTCGGGGCTCCAGCGCGGTTTCTCGGCGACGGCGCCGGCGTCCACGAGCATCGTCGTGCCGTCGGGCATGATGATAAACGAGGATTCGCCGCGTCCGGTGTTGATGTGGTGGATGTCGAGGCAGCCTTCGCTCCACGGCGGCAGCGGGTCGCCGACCTTGACGGACTCGGCGCGCGCGAAAGGGATGGCGGTGACGGAAAAAACGAGAAGGGCGAGAACGCGGGGAAGCAGTGTGTTTTGGGCGTTGGGTTTCATTGGGGGAATGGGTTTGTGGGGGCGCGCCTTGCGCGCGCCCTCGTTTGCGAAAGACTGCTTGCGCACGAAGCCCCAAAGCGGGCGGACGCGAGGGCGCACGCAAGGTGCGCCCCTACATTGGTTGTTTCATGCGCGCGCGCGGTTTTCATAATCACGCAACCTCGAAGCTGAAGACGTGCGCGTCGGTTTTCGCGTCCCAGGTGGAGATGATTTTCAGGCGGGCGGCGGTGCCGTTGACCGCGGGGAATTTCACGCGCCAGAAGCGCCGACGGTTGTCCTTTTCACGGGCGACTTCCACCCATTGGCCGTCCTTGAGGATTTCGAGCGCGAACTCCCTGGCGAGCATCGCGGGCAGTTCCTTGTAATCGGTCGTCCCCTCCAGTTTTCGCATGCGTTTGCCGCGGAATGAAAGCTCGGTGTCGAACACGGCGCGGGCGGAGGAAATCCTCACGGGCGCGGGCCATTCGTAGCGGGCGGTCTCGCCTTGCTTGAGCCAGACGCCGGTCTCGATTTGCTTGTCCTGCCACTTGTATTTGGTGCCGCCGGTGCCGCTGCCGGCCCCGGTGCCCCACTCGCCTTTTTCAATGTTGCGGTCGTGCCCGGCGCGCAGCGCCTCGAATTGCGCCGTCGCTTGCAAGGTCAGCGGGGCGACTTTGCGGCGCAGGTGCGGAATCATCTGGTCGTCGTCGAGGAGGGTCGCCTGCAGTTCGGCGATGTGGTTTTTATAAATGTCGCGCGGCATGCAGCCGTGTTTTCGCGTCAGCGCCGCGGCGGTGCCGACGGCCTGGCCCATGACGGCGCAGGTGGCCATGACGCGTATCGTGCTCAGCGCGGCGTGCGTGCAGGAGACGTTTCTTCCCGCGAAAAACAGGTTGTCGATGTTTTTGGAATACAGGCTGCGGTAGGGAATGCCGAAGGGCACGGGCGGGTAGTCGAACTTGGACGGCTCGCCGTCGTGATGAATGCCGCCGGGATGATGGTCGTCGAGCACCCAGCCGCCGTGGGCGACGCTGTCGGGGAAGCGCCCGGCGTCCATGACGTGGCACTGGTTGAGGATGACATCGCCGACGAGGCGCGCGCTCTCGCGTTTGCCGGGAAGCGAGCCGACCCAGTCCAGCTCGTAATTTTTGCAGCGCCCGTCGGGGTGGTTTTTCATGTAGGCCCAGAGGCCGTAGACGACGCGCTTGAGTTCGAATTGGATTTCGTTGGCGTCGCCGATGGTGTCGATCAATCCGCCGTATTCGATGAACCAAAAGTTATTGTCGTCGGCGCGCAGCTTGCGGTGCTTCGGGGCGTTTGCGTCGGTGTAATGATGCGCCCATGCCGGCGGGATGAAGGGGCGGTGCTCCTTGCATTCGCGCAACTGCATGAGGATGGAGTTGCCCATTGTGTGCGCGTCGGCCCGGGGCTGCGCAAAGCTCTCGTCGAATTCGTCCGTCGCCTCGCGCCCCGTGCGAAACTCCGCGCCGGAGAGCCGCAGGACGCTGTCGCCCGAGCAGTCCGCAAACACGCGCCCGCTCACGGTGTATTCGCAATACTCGTGAAGATTCCAGCCGGTGACGCTTTTGATAACATTGTTCCGCGTCTCGACCGAGTGGACGCTCGTGTTGAGCAGCAGTGTGATTTTTTCGGCGAGGACGGCGGAGAGCATGATGTCGTCCCAGAGCGTGTAGCGCATCAGCGGGTTTCGATAAATGTTCTCAAGCTGCAACTCCTCAAGGATTCCGGTTTCCTTGTTGTTGTGGCCGTGCGCGCCCATGATGCCCATGCGGATTTCGCTGGAGGCGTTGCCGCCGAGCATGGGGCGGTCCTGCATCAACACGACCGACGCGCCGTGCCGCGCCGCCGCGATGGCCGCGCACACGCCGGAGAGTCCGCCGCCGACGACGACAAGGTCGGCGGAGAGCTCGCGGCGTATGATCACCGGGCTGTTCCCGTGCGTGCGCATGCCCTTGCGAGGACGGCGGGGCTTGGACGCGACGGGCGGGGGCGGTTTCAGGACGGCGGGAGCCGCGCCGAGGATTCCGGAGGGCATCGCGAGGAGGAGGCCGGTGGCGGACGCGCCTTTGAGAAAATCGCGGCGCGTGGTGCGTGTTTTTTTGGGGAGTGGCATGGTAGGGAGGTGTTGGAGATCGGCTAAGTTTTTTTCTGAAATTTATTCCATAACGATGCGGTAAACGCCGCCTTTTTTCGCGGTGAGAATGTTGAGGCGTCCGCCAATGCGCAGCACCTGAAGGCCCTCGGACTCGCCAAAAGTGTCAAACACTACCACTTCCTCGACCATGGATTGCGCGAGGTTCAGCTTGCGAAATTTCGAGCACGGACGCGCGCCGTTGTTGGTTGTGACGTAGAGATGTTTGCCGTCGAGCGCACAACCCTGAACGTAATACTGATCGAGCGGAAAATACCATTCCTGCAGGACTTTTTTTGCGGCGCGGTCGTATTTGCGAACGAGGAAGCGTTTGCGCGTGGTCTTGTCGATTGCCTCCACTTGGCAGCAATAAAGAACGGTGTCGGACTCGAAGGCCACCGAGGCCGTGCGCCAGCCGGGTTTGTTGATGATGAGCGTTTCGACGACGGACATCGTCGCGATGTCCACTCGCTTGATGCTTGGCGGCTCGTCGGTGTCACCCGTGTCGCAAATCCAGAGTTGGTCGTTGTGAAAACAGGCGTCATTGGGATGAAAGAGCCTGCCGTTTTTGATTTTGTATTCGCGCTTAAACGCCCCGCCGGCGAATTCCTGAACGATTGAGCCGTGATGAAAAACGTAATACTTTTCCCCGTAAAAACCGACGCTTTGCACGTTGTTTTTTCCGATGGCGGGCTCCGGTATGTCCAGAACCTTATACATGGGGCGCGGCGCCTTTTCGGAACGTCCGGTCATAAACACGCCCCCGTCCGCGATAGCGGCGCCCTGCCCTTTCAAAAAGACGGCGGGCATTGCGAACAACAGGCTCGCCGCGACTCCTTTTTTCAGAAAAGCACGGCGCGTGGTTGGGTTGATTGCGCTCGTTTTCATGAGGAGAGTGAAACGCCCTGAGCCTTGAGCGCGGCGCGGACTTTTGCGCTGGAAAGCTCGTCGGGGCGCGCGTTGCCCTTGACGCACAGCGAGGCGGCGGTGCCGGCGGCCTGCCCGATGGCCATGCAAATGCCCATCACGCGATAGGAGGCGTGCGCGCGGTGCGTGCCGGAAATGCATCGTCCGGCAATGAGCAGGTTGCCGACTTTCGGCGGGATGAGGCAGCGCAGCGGAATGTCGTAGGGCTTCGCGATTTTGGAGCGTCCCTCGGCCTGGCCGCCGCCGGATGGGTTGTGAATGTCGATCAGGAACCAGGCGTTGTGGACAACGGCGTCGTCGAATTTCGAGCCGACCTCGACATCGTTGTCGCTCAGGATGTATTGCCCCGTGACGCGACGCGTTTCACGAACGCCGAGGGCCGAGCCGGATGTTTTTAGGATGCAGTTTTCATAGCCGGGAATGTATTTTTTCAGAAAGCGCACGCACTGGTCGATTTGGTTTCGCAGATCGTGCATCGCCGTGAAAATGTCGACGGGCTTGAGCGAGTTGATGTAGTTTTTCTGCGTGGCGTTGACGTGGCGCTCGCCCTTGCGGGCGGTGCGGTGGAGCCGCACGATGGCGACGTTTTCGGGAAGCTCGCCGCGGGCATTGGCCTCCTTGCAAAACTCCGAATAGCGCTGCCCGCTTGGCAGTTTCACCGGGTCGCTGCCGCCCCAGGCGGTGATGGCGCGGCTTTCGTCCACGTTGGAGAGCGTGAACTCGAGCGTCACGGGCTGCACGCGCCCGTCGCTGTCGCGCCCCATTCCGTAATCGGCACCCGCGAGCATGGCGACTTGCCCGTCGCCCGTGGCATCAATGATGATTTTTCCCGAGACTGTCTTGATGCCCTCCGGCGTTCCGACAAGGAGCCGGTTGATGGTGTCGCCTCCGCTGTCGCGAACAACGTCCACGACGAGCGATTGCATCCAGCATTCGACGTTGTTTTCGGCGACGAAGTTGAACATCAGCGTCTTCGCCTTTTCCACGTCGATGTAGACTTCGCGCCCGTTGCGCGTGGTCTCGATCTCGGTCTCGTTTTCGGCGGTGAGGCGGCTGACGATTTCGTCGTAGATTGTGCCCTTGCTGACGGTGCCGAGGATGGGATTGACGTGGCCCGCGGTAAGCATCCCCCCGAGCAATCCGCTGCGCTCGAGGATGAGCGTTTTCGCGCCCTGACGCGCGGCGGTCACGGCGGCGCAAACCCCGGCGACGCCGCCACCGACAACCACAACGTCGGCGTCGGGCTGCATGGGGATGTCCGTTTCGAGTTTTGTTTTTCCTGAGGAGCCGCCGCGCAAGGCGGCCACCGGCAGCATGAACAAGCCGGTGGCGGCGGCAGTGCCCTTCAGAAAATCGCGGCGCGTGGTGCGTGTTTTTTTGGGGAGTGGCATGGCGGGGATGCGGGTGAGTCGGTGCAGGTGCGCGAATGTTAGCGCGGATATTTTCCGGCGCGGGAGAGGTCGGTGGTCATTTCACGCACGACGTAGGTGACGCCAAAGCGGTCGGTCGCGCGGATTTCGACGCGGGCGCTGGGATTGTTTTTCGTGTGCACGTAGAGGTGCTGGTTCGCTTTTGTGGCGTAGTTACTGCTTTTCGCACCGAGCTCGCCTACGTGGTAACCGGCGGCGTAAGCGTCAACCATGCGGGGAAGTTTCCGCAGCGGACCAACCGCGACGCCGTTTTCGTAGGCGATGATTTTCCAGTCGGGGTCGGCGTTCCATACATCGACGACGACATCGTTCGGCCCTTGCTTATAGGAATATTCGCCGCCAAAGGTAACATCGCCTGGATACATCCGCATCTGGTAACCGCGTCCGTAACCGGTGGCCTTGAAATACCAGTCCGCGACCTTGTTTCCGTTGAAGGTATAGACGCCGTAGCCGTTTGGCGCGCCGTCCTTGTTGAGTGTCGAGCGCCACCATGCGCCGCAGGCGGTGCCGTGGATGTGCTCGTAGGCTTCGATGGGGTTTTTGACGATGTAGTTTCGGTGGTCGTGCGTGTGACCCGCCATGAGGTGAACTTCGGCGTAACCCTCAAAAAGCTTCATCAACTTCGCGCGATTCTTGGCCTCGCTCTCGTAAAGCGGGGCGTGGTAGGCGAGGACGATGATTTTGTCCTTCGGCACAAAGCTCAGGCTCTGGCGCAACCACTCAACCTGCTCGTCGGTGAATCCACTTTTGTAATCTTCCCTGCCGTTGTAGAGGATGTTGTCCATGCCGATGATGTGAACGCCGCCGCGGTTGAATGAAAAATTGACCGGGCCGAAAACATCCTCGAAAGGCGCCGCGGATTTGTAATCGTCGGTGATGGCCTGCTCGTGGTCGTGGTTTCCGATGACGGCGAAATAAGGTATTTCGGTGAGGCCGGTGTAATCGCGCATGGTGCGATGGTATTGAGGGGCGTCGCTGCAAATGTCACCGAGCAGAATCGCGTAGCAGGGCAGCTTGGAGGTTTTGCCGAATGTGTAGAGATCGACGACGGTCTCGTTCCGGTAGCGCACGATATTCGTGTCGTTCGAGGTCTGCGGGTCGCCGACGCAGATGAGCGTGAACAGCTTCTCGGGCGCGGGGAGTTTCCTGAGGTCGAAGTTAAAGCGTTTCTGTTTTCCGCGCCTGTCGAACTTCGCGTAAAACACCGCCGAGGAGCCCTTGCCTTTTTTGACGGAGGTGGCCTGCGTGTTGATCGCGTATTCCGAGGGCGTGGAGTAATACACCATGCGCGCCTTCGGGTTGCGCTTCATCTGGTAAACGCCCTTCGCGTCGGTGGCGACGCATTGGAAGCCGTCGCTCACGACAACACCGGCGACGGGCGCGCCGGTTTCGTCGAGGATGCTGCCGTAGAGGTCGATGCCGGCGGCGGGCTTGATGTCGGGATGCGTGACTTTCGCGAAGGCCGTGCCAACGGCCAGAACGAGAAATGCGGCGACGATGCGAGCAAGGAAACGCGCGCGCGGAAATGTCGGATGATGTGTGTGCATGTCGTGTTTTGGGTTGAGGCTCGATTAAATAGGGGAAGCGGCGCGCGCGTCAACGCGGCGGCGCGGCGTCGGAGAGGTCGGTGGTGTATTTGTCCAGCGTGTAGGTTTTCCCGAAACGATCGGTCGCGCGGATTTCGACGCGGGCGTCGGGATCCTTTTTGGTGTGCAGGTAGAGGTGCTGGTTCGTGCCGGGGGGAATGTGCCCATAGCCCGGCCTTTGGTTGTTGAGCACGCCCGCGTGATAGCCGGCGGCGTAGGCGTCAACCATGCGGGGGAGTTTTTTCAGCGCGCCGGCTTTGACGCCGTTTTCGTAGGCGACGAGTTTCCACTTGCGGTCGGCGTTCCAGACATCGACGACGACGTCGTTCGCGGTTTTGCCGTAGGAGAACATGCCGCCGGGGCCGCCAAAGCTCGCGTCGCCGCGATACATCCGCATCTGGTAATCGCGCCCGCGTCCGTTGGCCTTGTAGAACCAGTCGGCGACTTTGTTTCCGTTGAAGGTGAAGACGCCGTAGCCGTTGGGCGTGCCGTCGGTGTTGAGCACCGAGCGCCACCACGCGCCGCACGCGGTGCCGGTGACGTGCTCGTAGGCGGAGATTGGTTTTTTAATGATGGTGTTTCTGTGGTTGTGCGAATGGCCGGCCATGAGGTGGACCTCGGCGTAACCCTCGAAGAGTTTCATGAGGTTCTCGCGGTTTTGCGCGTTGCCGTGTCCGAGCGGGGCGTGATAGGCGAGGACAATGATTTTGTCCTTCGGCACAAAGCTCAGGTTCTGGCGCAGCCATTCGACCTGCTCGTCGGTGAAGCCGCTTTTGTAGTTTTTGCTGCCGTTGTAGAGAATGTTGTCCATGCCGATGATGTGGACGCCGCCGCGGTTGAGGGAAAAGTTGAGCGGGCCGAAAACCGACTCGAAGGGCGCGCCGGCATTGTGGTCGTCGTTCTTGATTGACGCGTCGTGATCGTGATTTCCGATGACGGCGAAAAACGGGATGCCGGCCCCGGCGGTGGCGTCGCGCATGGGGAGGTGCAGGTCCATGGCGTCGCCGCAAACATCGCCGAGGAGGATGGCGTAGCAGGGCGAACTGGAGGCGCGGGCGAACGCGCGGAGGTCGTCGATGGTTTCCTTTTTGTAGCGCACGATCTGCTCGTCCCGTTTCGTTTGCGGATCGCCGATGCAGACAAGCGTGAACTCCCCCTCGGGCGCGGGAAGGCGCGCGAGGTCGAAGTTGTGGCGTTGTTGCCCGTCGCGCTTGTCGAGCTTCGCGTAAAACGCGGCCGGGCCGCCTTTGTCGCCGGGCTTGGCGAGCGTGTTGACAACGTAATCGGCCGGCGTGGAGTAATACACCATGCGCGCCCCCGGATTGCGTTTCATTTGATAAACGCCCTTCGCGTCCGTGGCGACGCACTGGTAGCCGTCGCTCACGACAACGCCCACGACGGGCGCGCCGGTTTCGTCGAGGATGCTGCCGTAAAGGTCGATGCCCGCGGCGGGCTTGATGTCGGGGTGCGCGACCTTCGCGAAGGCCGTGCCAGCGACCAGAATGAGAAAGGCGGCGGCGATGCGCGTGAATGTGTGCATTGTGCGTTGCATGGTCATCGGGAGGGTGCGCCTCAGCGCGCCGCGGGCGGCGCGGCGTCGGCGACGTCGGTGGTGAGTTCGCTCTCGGCGTAGGTTTTTCCGAAGCGGTCCGTCGCGCGGATTTCGACGCGGGCGTTTGGATCCTTTTTGGTGTGGAGATAGAGGTGCCGGTTCGTGCCCTTGCCGTCGCCGCCGGCGCCATAGCTTTTGAGCGAGCGCTGGACCACGCCCACATGGTAGCCGGCCGAGTAGGCGTCGATCATGCGCGGGAGTTTTTTCAACGGACCGACCTCGACGCCGTTTTCGTAGGCGACGATTTTCCACGCGGGATCGGCGTTCCAGACATCGACGACGATGTCGTTCGCGGTTTTGCCGTAGGAGAATTTGCCGCCGGGGCCGCCGTATTTCATGTCGCCGGGATAGAGCCGCATCTGGAAGCCGACCGGGTGGCCGACGGCCTTGAAATACCAGTCGGAGACCTTGTTTCCGTTAAAGGTGAAGACACCGAAGCCGTTCGGGGCGCCGTCGGCGTTGAGCGTGGAGCGCCACCACGCGCCGCAGGCGGTGGCGAGGATGTGCTCGTAGGCCTTGATCGGTTTTTTGATGATGTAGTTTTCGTGATAGTGGGTGTGGCCGGCCATGATGTGGACCTCCGCGTAACCCTCGAAGAGCTTCATCAACTTCTCGCGGTTCTGGGAGCCGCTTTCGCGCAACGGGGCGTGGTAGGCGAGGACGATGATTTTGTCCTTCGGCACAAAGCTCAGGCTCTGGCGCAACCACTCGATCTGCTCGTCGGTGATGCCGCTCTTGTAGTTGAGCCTCCCGTTGTAGATGATGTCGTCCATGCCGATGATGTGCACGCCGCCGCGGTTGAAGGAAAAATTGAGCGGGCCGAAAACCGCCTCAAAACCCGCGCCGGCCTCGTGGTCGTTGGTGAAGGCTTCGTCGTGGTCGTGGTTGCCGATGACGGCGAAGTAGGGAATCCCGGCGCGGTCGCTGATTTCGCGCATGGGCTGGAGGTAGTGCATGGTGTCGAAACCGATGTCGCCGAGAAGAATCGCGTAGCAGGGCAGGCGCGAGGCCTTGGCAAACTCGCGGAGATCGGCGACGGTCTCGTCCTTGTAACGCCCGAGGTCGGAGAAGTAGCGCACCTGCGGATCGCCGACGCCGATGAGCGTGAACTCCGTCTCGGGCGCGGGCAGTCGCGCGAGGTCGAAGTTGTAGCGCTGGGCCTTGCCGAGTTTTGCGTAAAACTGCCCCAGGCCGCCCTTGCCGGGCTTGCCGGTGGTGTTGATGACGTATTCCGCCGGCGTGGAGTAATACACCATGCGCGCCTTCGGGTTGCGCTTCATCTGGTAAACGCCCCGGGCGTCCGTGGCGACGCACTGGAAGCCGTCACTCACAACAACACCCGCGACGGGCGCGCCGACGTCGTCGAGAATCGTGCCGTAAAGGTCGATGCCCGCTGCGGGCGTGATGTCGGGATGCGTGACTTTCGCGAACGCCGTGCCAACGGCCAGGACAAGAAATGCGGCGGCGATGCGCGCAAGAAAACGCGCGTGTGAAATTTTCGGGTGAGGATTATTCATATTGGGTTTTATTTGTTAATTTTTTCGAAATAAAAGGGACATTAATGAAGCCCAACGGGCTTCCGTCTCCTTGCCCAGGCTTGCGAGCATTGCGAGCTACCCTGGGTATAATGAATACAATAAACAACCCCAACGGGGTTGCGGCCTGCATGCGTTGCGTGCGTTTTCAGAGGGCGCAACCCCTTCAGGGTTGTGTTTTCTTTTTCATGGCACCCAGGGTAGGCGCTCGCAACTCGCGCCAACCCCGGGCTAGGAGCCCCATCCCCGTTGGGGATGCACAAACGGCTATTTCGTGTTTTCATGCCGGTATTGTTTTGCGCTCCTTAATAAAAGCTCTCTCAGCGCTTCTCGGCGACAAACGCCTCCCACGGGATGTTCGCGGGCTTGTTGTCGATGAGCACCTCGCCGAGGTGGGCGATGAGCGGGTATTCGGCGAGGTCAACCTTGCCTTGCGCGGCCCAGGCGCGGAGCGCCTTCACGATGCGCACGACGATGACGTTGCCCTCGAGCGTGATGCCCTCGAGCTCCTTCAGCGCGGCATCGAGCGGCAGGCCGCGTCCGAGCAATTTGCCGAGCAGGCGGTTGCGTCCGCCGAAGACGGTGACATACAAATCGCCGATGCCGACGGCGAGCGCCTCGTCGTTGCTGGAGCCGAGGAGGCGCATGAGTTTTTGCATTTCGAGCATGGACTGCCCGAACGCGCCGGCTTGAGAGTTGTAGTGCGGGATGCTGTCGATGCCGTAAACGCGCTCGCAGGCGCCGACCGTGATGCACACGCCGTAGGCGTAGGCGTTCTTGAGCGCGACGGCGGTCTCGACGCCCATGACGTCGGTCGAAACGGCGATGTGATAATACGGGCGCTGCATCAGGCCTTTCATCCAGCGGAGCGTCTCGATGTCCTCGCCGCAGAACGTCACCACGGTCTGGTCTTGCGCGACGAGTTCGTAGCTGGTGCACGGGCCGCCGATGGCGTTGAGGCGCAGCTTGCGCGGCGCGGCGCGGCGCGCCCAATACTCGGGATACGAAATGAGCTGGCCGGTGCCGTCGTCGATGAGCCCCTTCGTGACCGAGACGACGGGCAGCGTTTCGGGGATGCGCGGGAGCATGTATTCGGCAAACCAATCGACGCCGAAGCTGCTGATGCCGCAGACGAGCAGGTCGGCGCCGTCCATGGCCTTGTCGAGCTCCTCAATCTTGTAATATTCCACGCCCGCCGGGAAATCCTTCACGAATTTCGGATGGCGCCCGGTCTTGCGGCAGGCGTCGATGATTTCGCCGTCGAGCGGCGAACCGACGAGGCGCACGGTGTGGCCGTTTTCCCTCGCGGGGAAGACAAGCGCGGAACCCATCATGCCGGAGCCAACGATGGTGATTATGGTTTGTTTTGCGGGAGTTTCGCTAGTGCTCATATATGTGTGTGGTGTGTGGTGAATGTTGGTTGGTTTGAGAAAATGGGTTTCCTTTTTTGGAGTGCGGCGGCAGAGGGCGAAGCCCGGCGACGCCGCTTTCGCATACAAATCAATTTCGCATATCGCTCAAAGCGGTGTCGCCGCTTCGCTCTGCCACCGCACTCCAAAATGATTTCAGTTTTTTCGTAATAATCATCATTTCTTCGTGCGCTTTCTGGAGAGGTTTGCGAAGTCGGCGGGATAGTCCGTTTCGATGATGTCGGGGTTGCTCGCGAGTTCCTTTTTGTAGGCCTCGATGCGCGCCTCGAACGGCTTGACCTTGTCGGAGGTGGGCGCGATGGCGGTCATGCACATCACGCCGTGACTGCGGAGCAGGTCGTAGACTTTCTGGTGCTCGGGGTCCATTTTGTAGCGCACGTAGGCCATGATGCGGTTCCACGGGATGCCCGAGTCGCGATAGGCCTCGTATTGTTTCATGTCGCCGATTTCGCAGCAGAACATGACGTTGTCGTTGCGCTCGTAATAAAACAGGCACTCCTCGAGCGAGCGCACGGAAAGGATGATGTTGTGGTATTTCGACCACTTGCCCTTGAGGTTGTCGGAATAGACCTGCCAGGGGATTTTTTTGTTGTCGAAGTTGAACACGACTTTGTCCGCGCCCCACTCCAACACCTCGTCGAGCGTGGGGATTTTATACGGGGTCACGTTTTTCTGCCGGTCCACCAGGTAAAACTGCTGCAGCTCGGCATAGGTGTAGTTCTCGGTCTTGCCCTTGCCGGTGGTGGTGCGGTTGATGGTGGCGTCGTGCATGAGCACGAGCACGCCGTCCTTCGTCATGCGCGGGTCGATCTCGAAAAACGAGGGCATGAGCGAGAGCGTTTTTTCGAACGAGGGAATGCAGTTTTCCGGATACCCCTTCATCATGCCGCCGCGGTGTCCGCTGATGATGATTTCCTTTTCGGGCGAGTAACGGAAATACTCCTGCAACTCGGCCATGCTCTTGATGTGCACGGTGTGCTTGGGTTTCGGCGAGCCGGCGTTTTTGCCGCGATTGAGAGGCATGGCGACGAAGCTCGACGGATAATCCGTCTCGATGATGTCGGGGCCGCGCGCGATTTCCTTCAGGTAGGCGTCGATCCGCCTGTCGATTGTCTTGCCCTTGTCGGCGGTGGGCGCGAGGGCGACCTGGCACATCACGCCGTTGGCGCGGATGCGTTCGTAGAGCGCGCGTTTTTTCGGATCCATCGTGTTGCGCACATAGGCGACGATGCGGTTCCACGGGATGCCGGAGGCGGCGAACTCGTCATACATGGCGTCGTCGCTGATCTCGTAGAAGAAGCCGACATTCGGGTTGTTCCGCGCGTAATACTGCGCCTCGCGCAACGTGAGCACGTAGAACATGAGGTTGCGGTAGTGCTTCCACTTGCCGTTGAGGTTGGCGACCATGACCTCCCAGGGCACGTCCTTGTTGTCGATGTTGAAGACGGTCTTGCCCTCGCCCCACGCGAGCATCTCGTCGAGCGTCGGGATTTTGTGCTTGGTGACATTGCCCTCGCGGTCCTTGAGGAAAAACTCCCGCAGCTCGGCGTAAGTGTAATCGCACACGCGACCCTTGCCGGTGGTGGTGCGGTTGATTGTGGCGTCGTGCATGAGCACGATGACGCCGTCCTTCGTCATGCGCGTGTCGATCTCGAAATACGCGGGCATGAGCGAGAGTGTTTTTTCGCACGAGGCGATGCAGTTTTCGGGAAACCCCTTCATCACGCCGCCGCGATGCCCGGCGATAACGATGTCCCTGTCGGGCGAATGACGGAAATACGCGCGCAGTTCCTCCGCGCTGCGGATGTTTGTCGTGTGCAATTCAGGTTGCGCGGCGAGCGGGGCGATGGAGGCGGAAGCCGTCAACGCAAACAGGACAAAGGCAGCCAGTCCGGCGGGATTAACGGGGAGTGTTCTCTTCATGGCGGGTTATTTTTGGGCGAATTGATTGTTACGATTTTGGGACAATGAAACTACGACCATGACCAATAACCGCGGAAATGAGGCAGCCACCGGGGTCGTTGCAAAGTGTGCCTTATTTTTCCGCCCCGAAATTGAGCACTCAAGCAATTTCAGCCCGATTTGCCCTTCAAAAATCTTTATTTTCAAACGAAATGAGCGTTTGCGCGCATTTTCGATTGTTTTTTGAGCGTTTTTTTAAGTATCAAAAACAAAACATTTTTCCCACTCCCGAGCCATGAGCAAACGCCGCGAAGAAGCCATATTGAAACAACTCGAAGTCTGCGATTTTCTGACCACCGAGCAGGCCATGAAGCTGGTCGGCGGAAGCGCCGCCACCATCCGCCGCGTCTTCATCAAGCTCGCCGAAAGCAACCTCGCACGACGCGTCCACGGCGGCCTCCGCCGCCTGCCGGTGGGCGGCGACGGCTCCCTGCCCTTCGTCATGCGCGAACGCTGGTTTGATGATGAAAAGGCGCGGCTGGCGGCGCGCGCGATGGAGTTTCTCCCGAAAGGCGGCGTCGCATTCATCCACGGCGGCTCGACCACGTGCAAACTCGCGCAACATATCCGCAGCGGAACCATCATCACCGACTCGATCAACGTCTGCGGCTCGTTTATGCAGCGCTTCCCCTCCGGCGGCGGCCCCGAAATCCTCGTGGCCGGCGGAACACTCGATGTGAAAGGCGACGCGCTCTACGGCCCGCGCACCGAAGCCGCCCTGCGCGAATACCGCGCCGACGTGTGCTTTTTCTCCACGCGCGGCATGGACGACGAGGGCGTGCTCGACACCGCCGACACGCTCGTCGCCACCGTGCGCCTGATGATGCGCAACTCCGCCCTTCGCGTCCTGCTCGCCGACCACAGCAAGTTCCGCAAATTCGGCCTCACCCAAATGGCCCCCTGGGAAAACGTGGACGTGCTCGTGACAAGCGACCACCCCGAAAACCACCACTGGTTCGATACAATAAAAAACCACGGCGTGAAAATAGTGTTCGCGTGAGCGCTGGGGAAAGAATTGCCGCATTCAAACCAAACAGTATTGGAAAAGCCCTGTTGAAAAAGAACCACCGCGCATCTTCATGACGATTCTTCCCATCGACCCGGACGCCAACGCCAATCCCGCCGCGCTGCTCGACTTTCTCGAACAATGCCGCGCGATGGCCGCCGAGGTCAATCGTCCGCGACTGGTCAGCATCACGCTCGAAGTTTCCGCGCTCGATCCGCTCGCCGTGCTCGAGTCGATCTTCGAGCCAAACGAACGCCATTTCTACGTCGAGCGTCCCGCCGAGAATTTCGCGCTCGCCGGAGCCGAGGCCGTGCTCGAATTCAGCGCCCGCGGCGCGCAACGCTTCGCCGACTGCCAGCGATTCATCGACTCCACGCTCGCCGACGCCATCGCCGTCGGCGACCAGACGGCGACTTTTGCCGGCCCGCATTTTTTCACCGCGTATTCATTTTTTGACAGCACCGAACCCGGCGAGCCCTTCGAATCCGCCGGCGTGTTTATTCCCCGCTGGCAAGTCGCCCTCGCCAACGGACGCACGACCGCCGTCGCGAACTTTATCGTCACACCCGACTCAGACATTACCGCCCTCACTAAAAAAGTCTGGCACGCGCACCAGAAAGTGGCGCGGGCGGCCAGCCCGGGCATGGGAAAAACCACCCTGCCCCGCGGACTGGCAACCCGCGCCACCGCAACCCCCGGCTACCGCGCCGCCGTTTCCCGCGCGCTCGCACTCATTGAGGCGGGGGAATTTCACAAAATCGTGCTCGCGCGCGCAATCGACTTCACCACGCCCGACAACGCGCCGCTGCATCCGCTGCGCATTCTCAACGGCCTGCGCCAGCGCTTCGCCGACTGTTACAGCTTCTCGCTCGCCAACGGACACGGACAGAGCTTCATCGGCGCGAGCCCCGAGCGGCTCCTGCGCGTGCGCGACCGCCGGCTCCTCACCGAGGCGCTCGCCGGTTCCGCGCCGCGCGGCGCGTCGGCAAGCGAGGACGCCTCGCTCGGCGCCACCCTGCTCCACAACGAAAAGGACGTCCGCGAGCAACGCCATGTGCTCGACTCGATCCGCCGCCGCCTCGAGCCACTCGGCCTGAAACTCACCCACCCCGCGCAACCCGGCCTGCGCAAACTCGCCAACGTCCAGCATCTGCACACGCCCGTCGAAGCGCCACTGCCCGACGGCGTGCGCCTGCTCGACGCGCTCGCCCGCCTGCATCCCACGCCCGCCGTCGGAGGCACGCCGCGCGAGGCGGCCGTCGCGCGCATCCGCGAACTCGAAGGTTTCCCTCGCGGCCTCTACGCCGGCGCCATTGGCTGGATCGACGCGCACGGCAATGGCGAGTTCTTTGTCGGACTGCGCTCCGCCCTCATCGACGGCCCGAACGCGCGCCTCTACGCCGGCGCCGGCATAGTCGCCGGCTCCTCGCCGGAAAAGGAGTTCGAGGAAACCGAAATCAAATTCCGCGCCATCCGCGACGCATTGCTGGGATGAATCGATTCGCCGCCAAGAACACCGAAAAACCGGAGTTTCAAAATTGGAATAATTTTCTCCCTGATTTTTCCCCGCGCCCGCCGTGTCTCCGTGGTGACTAAAAACACCGCTTGTTATTCGCATTGATTCGCGCGGCTTTGCGGTTTCCAAATAACACCCATGCCCGGCTTCAACGAACTCGATTTTCGAAACACCAACTCGCTTTGGTGCGGCGTGCTCGCCGAAACCCTGCACCGCTGCGGCGTGCAACAAGCCGTCGTCTCGCCCGGTTCGCGCTCCACGCCGCTCGTCTTCGCCCTCGCCAGGCACTCGCGAATCGAAACCCATCCCGTCCTCGACGAACGCTCCGCCGCGTTCTTCGCGCTCGGCATCGCAAAATCCTCCATGCGCCCCGTCGCGCTCGTCTGCACCTCCGGCACAGCGGCGGCCAACTTTTTCCCCGCAATCATCGAGGCGCAAGAAAGCGGCGCGCCGCTCGTTGTCATCACCGCGGACCGCCCGCCGGAGATGCGCGAGTGTTCGTCCGGCCAGACAATCGACCAGCAAAAACTCTACGGCTCGCACGTGAACTGGTATCACGAACTCGCCGTGCCCGAGCCCGCAATCGAGCGCCTGCGCTACCTGCGCCAGACCATCGCCTTCGCGGTGGCAAGATCGACGCAGCCCGAGCGCGGCCCCGTGCATCTCAACGCGCCCTTCCGCGATCCGCTGCCGCCGGTCGAGGACAAGGAAATCGCTGACCGCGAGCGCATTGAGACCGAATTTTTTCACGACAACTGGCAACACTTCGACACCGGCGCGCAATGCTCGGACAATACCGTCTTCGCGCCCATCCGCGATTTGAGCCGCGAAAAACGCGGCCTCATCATCGCCGGCCCCGGCGGCGTGCAAAACGCATCCGGGATCGCGGCCTCGACGGGCTGGCCCGTGCTGGCCGACGCCCTTTCGCACGAGCGGCATTTCGAGACGGGCGCGGGCGTCATCCGTGTTTCTGCCTACGACGCGATACTGCGCAACGAGGCCGCCGCCGCATCGCTCGCGCCCGCGTTTGTCCTGTGCGCGGGCGGCTGGCCGACGAGCAAAATCCTGCGCGCTTGGATCGAGAAAACGCAACCCGCCGTGTTGATGGTCGCGCCGACCTTTCACAACCGCGACGCGCTGCACTGCCGGACCACCTGGGTGCGCGGCAACCACATCGCCCCCTTCAGGGAGCCGCCAAAAAGCGCGTCCGACGATTACCGCGACGCCTGGGCGCGCGTCGAAAAATCCGCGCGCGCAACGCTCGACGACGCGCTCGACGCCATCGCCGACACCGACCTGTTCGAGCCGCGCGCCACGTCGCTGCTCGCGAAACATCTCCCGAAGCAAACGAGCATTTTCATAGCCAACTCCATGCCCGTGCGCGATGCCGAATACTTCTGGCCCGCAAACGACCGCTGCCATTTCATCCACCACAATCGCGGCGCAAACGGCATCGACGGCACGCTCTCGACCGCGCTCGGCGTCGCGCACGGCGCGGGCAACCCGGCGGTGCTGCTCACCGGCGACCTCTCGCTCCTGCACGACACCAACGGCTTTCTGCTCGCAAGCGCATCGCGCACCCGCGGCAGCCTCACCATCGTGCTCGTTAACAACAACGGCGGCGGAATTTTTGAGCACCTGCCCGTCGCACAATTCGACCCGCCGTTCGAGGAATATTTCGCCACGCCGCAAAACATCGACTTCGCCAAACTCTGCGCCACCTACGGCGTGGCGCACACACGCATCGAAAGCTGGACGCAGTTCACAAAACTCATCTCGACGCTCCCCGAGCGCGGTGTGCGCGTGCTTGAAATCCCCACCGACCGCAAACACGACACCGCTCGCCGCAAAGCGCTGCTCGCGCAAGCCGCCGCGGCGGTTTTGTTAGCGTAGTGTAGCGGTCGCGCGGAAGCGTGGCTGGATTTCTTGAGGAAAGTAAGACCACGTATCGATCAAAACCCTTTGACTCTGACTGCGAGCGTGTAGAGCATTTTTTTGTTCTCCTCGAACAAATCATCACCCCGCTTGCGTAAACGATGAACAACAAATCAAACGGCAAAGCATAAAACAAAAGTGAATCCATAATTTAGAACTCCGCACCATCATGCCCATCCCTGCTTACGATGACATCAAACTTCCTGCCTTAATTTTTTTTGCCGATGGCAAAATCCACCACGTTCGCGAGCTGGATAAAGCGCTTGCCCCACACTTCCACCTCACGCCTACCGAAATGGAAGAGTTACTTCCCAGCGGCACCGAACCTCGATGGAATAATCGTGTGAGCTGGGCGTGTTACGACCTGTTCCGCGCAGAGCTTCTACAACGCCCCAAGCGCGGACACTACCAAATCACGTCTCTCGGACTGAAAACACTTTCCAAAAATCCTCCAACACTCACGCGTGAATACTTGGATGAAAACTTTCCCGTCTTTAGAGAGTGGAACAACAAACCGTCGACCAAAAACGCGGCATCAAGTGCATCTACACACAATTCCAATCTTAATCCTCAAACTGCCAACGAACGCATCGACGCTGCCTACGCTGAAATCAATAGCGCACTCACTCAAGATATTCTCGATCAGATCCAATCAATGGATCCTTACAATTTCGAACAACTTGTAATCGATCTTCTTGTTGCAATGGGTTATGGTGGTTCACGTGCGGAAGCTGCAAGCGTTACCCAGCGTAGCAACGATGAAGGCATTGATGGCGTCATCAAGGAAGACCGCCTTGGCCTCGACACCATTTACGTTCAGGCAAAACGCTGGCAAAACACAGTCGGCCGCCGTGAACTCCAATCTTTCGTCGGAGCGCTCGCCGGACAAGGCGCAAGCAAAGGCGTTTTTATTACTAGCGGAAGTTTTGCCAACACCGCTACCGACTATGTAAAAACAATTTCTCAAAAAGTCATCCTCATCGATGGAAACCGCCTTGCCGAACTAATGATCGAGCACGGCGTGGGCGTCTCCGTTGAACGCACTTACACGCTCAAGCGTATCGACAGTGATTACTTTGAAACAAACTGAATTGCCCTACCCGACATATGTCTCCCCAATGAACACATTCCTCGACTAATCCTAACACGGATTCGCAGCTACTCTCATTGTGCAGCTGATGTTTGATAAGTTGAATATATTCATGCTCATTATCTGCGGTATGGTTTGGTGCGGAGAAAACACTTAAAGAATTTGAAGAGCCTCACTCTCCACCGTCGGAAACCAACCCAGCAAAACCGAATGTGATCGCGAATTACGTTTTCGCAATTTCTGTTTGCACGTCGCGAGGGCGTCCAATTTGCTGTGCGGTTTCCATTTTTCCCATGAAGAGCACACATCACTGCGCACAGCTCACCAAGGCCGACATCGGCCAGACCGTCACACTCGCCGGCTGGGTTGACACCATCCGCGACCAGGGCGGCATCGTTTTTGTCGACTTGCGCGACCGCAAGGGCGTCACGCAAATCAAGCTCGAAGCCAGTTCGAATCCCGCGCTCGCCAAGGACATCGCGCACCTCAAGCCCGAGTCCGTCATCGCCATCAGCGGCCAGGTCGCGCAACGCCCCGAGGGCACCGTCAACGCCGCGCTTCCCACCGGCGAGGTCGAGGTCGAGGCCGCCGCGCTCACCATCTTCAACATCTCCGAAACACCGCCCTTCCCCCTCGACGACGCCGGCGGCGACAAGGTCAACGAGGACATGCGCCTCACCTACCGCTACCTCGACCTGCGACGCCCGAAAATGCGCAACAACCTCCGCGTCCGCCACAAGACGGCAAAGGCGATCCGCGATTATTTTGACGCGGAGGAATTCATCGAGGTCGAGACGCCCGCGCTCTTCAAATCCACGCCCGAGGGCGCGCGCGAATACCTAGTGCCCTCGCGCATCTGGCCGGGCCAGTTCTACGCGCTCTCGCAATCGCCGCAGCAATTCAAACAAATCCTCATGGTCGCCGGCGTTGAGCGTTATTTCCAAATCGCCCGCTGCTTCCGCGACGAGGACCTGCGCGCCGACCGCCAGATGGAGTTCACGCAAGTGGACGTCGAGGCGTCGTTCATCGACCGCGAGGACGTGTATCGCCTCTTCGAGGGCATGTTGAAAAAAGTCTGGAAGGACGTGCTCGACTACGACGTGCAGACGCCCTTCCTGCGCATGCCGTTTGTCGACGCCATGAACCGCTTCGGCGTGGACAAGCCCGACATGCGCTTCGCGCTCGAGCTCGTCGATTTTTCGGAGACATTCAAAAACTCCTCATTCAAGGTTTTCCAAGCCACCGTCGCCAACGGCGGCAGCGTGAAGGCGATCAACGCCAAGGGTCTCGCGGACATCACGCAAGGCGAGCTCAAGTCGCTCGAGGACACCGCCAAATTGCTCGGCGCAAAAGGTCTCGCCTTCATCAAGGTCGAGGGCGGCGAATGGAAATCGCCCATCGTCAAATTCTTCACCGACGACGAAAAGGCCGAGATCACCAAGCGTCTCGCCATCGAGGACGGCGACATTGTTTTCTTCGCCGCCGCCGAATGGGAGCGCGCCTGCGCGATCCTCGGACGCATCCGCCTCGACGCCGCGCAACTGCTCGTGAAACGCGGCAAGCTCACCATCCGCCACGACGACTGGAAATTCCTCTGGGTCGTCGATTTCCCGCTGATGACCTATGACGAGGAGCAAAAGCGCTACGTCGCCACGCACCATCCCTTCACCGCGCCCGTGCCGGAGGATATCCAATATTTGGATACAGACCCGAAACGCGTGCGCGGCCAGCACTACGACCTTGTGTTGAACGGCATGGAACTCGGCGGCGGCTCGATCCGCATTCACCAGCCCGCGTTGCAGAAAAAAGTTTTCGAGGAGGTTCTTCAAATCCCGCAGGACGTGGTCGAAAGCCGTTTCGGCTACATGCTCAAGGCGTTCACCTACGGCGCGCCCCCGCACGGCGGCATCGCGTTCGGCCTCGACCGCCTCTGCGCGCTGCTCTGCGGAACGACGAGCATTCGCGATGTGATCGCCTTCCCGAAAACGCAAAAAGGCCAGTGCCTCATGACGCAAAGCCCGTCACCCGTCACGGCGAAGCAGCTCAAGGATTTGCACATCCAAACCGTGATGCCGGTGGAGGAGTAAGACCAGCGCCCCACCCTTTTATGATTTACTCAGGGCGTCGCTTGCGACGCCCTTTTTTTTTACCACGGAGAACACGGAGAGACACGGAGTAAGAGGCGCTGAACATTCTGGGGGTAACCTGAATTTCTGGCCTCTGGCTCTCTGGCTTTCTGGTCCTCTCTCCGTGTCCTCCGTGGTTAATTTTAGTTTTGAGATTCCTTGATGGTCAGCAGGTCCTTCATGACGTTTGTCAGGTCGGCGGATTTGTTTATGCCGCCGAAGGCGTCGTGGAGCTGGCGGTAGAGCGCGTAGAGTTTGTCGTAGGTTTTGCGGTTGGCCGCGATGGGTTTGTAGTGGCGCGGCTTCACGGCGGTCATCGCGCGCTGCGCGGCGGGGAAATCGCGATGCGCGCCGGCGAGCACGGCCGCGCCCACCGCGGCACCGAGCGCGCAGGCCTGGCTCGACGCGGTGACGTGCATGGTGCAGCCGGT
This sequence comes from Ereboglobus sp. PH5-10, assembly GCF_029504735.1. Lineage (GTDB taxonomy): Bacteria > Verrucomicrobiota > Verrucomicrobiia > Opitutales > Opitutaceae > Ereboglobus. The sequence goes on from NZ_JAQFIP010000005.1 coordinate 242,501, forward strand.
CACGTCGGCGAAGATTTGCATGAGCATCGGGTCTTTTTCCGCGATGCCACCGGCGCACACGACGCGTTTGATCGGCACGCCGTATTCGCGAAAGCGCTCGATGATGGCGCGCGCGCCAAAGGCGGTGGCCTCGATGAGCGCGCGGTAGATTTCGGCGCGCGTGGTGTGAAGCGTCTGGCCGAGGAGCAGTCCGGTGAGGCGTTGATCGACGAGGATGTTGCGATTGCCATTGTTCCAGTCGAGCGCGAGCAGGCCGGACTGGCCGGGTTTTTGTTTCGCGACCTCGGCGGCAAATTCGCGGTGCGTCTTGCCTTCGCCCTGGCAAACGACCTCGACCCACCATTTGAAAATGTCGCCGACGGCGGACTGGCCGGCCTCGATGCCGTAGTAGCCGGGCAAAATCGCGCCGCGCACGATGCCGCAAATGCCGGGAATGTCGGGCACGTTTTTCGAGGCGGAAACGACACCGCAATCGCAGGCCGAGGTGCCGATGACCTTGACGAGCGTGCCCTCGCGCACGCCTGAGCCGATCGCGCCGTAGTGCACGTCCATTTCACCGATCGCGATGGGGATGCCGGCGGTGAGTCCACCGAGGCGCTTGGCCCATTCGGGGCAGAGCGCGCCGGCGGGCGTGGTGGCGTCGTGCGCCTTTTCGTAAAGGCGGTCGCGCAGCGCGGCGAGTTTCGGGTCGAGGAGTTTTAGAAATTCCTTGTCGGGCAGGCCGCCCCAGTCGTCTGCGTAAAGCGCCTTGTGTCCCGCGCAACAGACGCCGCGCACGACGGCGGCGGAGTCCTTCACGCCCGCGAGCACGGAGGGAATCCAGTCGGCGAGCTCGACCCACGAGTGCGCGGCGGCGAAGATTTTCGGCGAGGTGTTGAGGCAGTGCCAGATTTTCGACCAGAACCACTCGGACGAGTAAGTGTTGCCGCATTTGGCGATGTATTGCGGGCGGTGCTTCGCGGCGAGTTCGGTGATGCGCGCGGCCTCGCGCCATGCGGTGTGGTCCTTCCAGAGCCAGCAATGCGCGGCGAGATTTTTGGCGAAGCGTTTGTGGAGCGCGAGCGGGACGTTGTTTTTGTCAACGGGGATCGGGCTCGAGCCGGTCGTGTCAACGCCGATGCCGATAATGCGGGCGGGCGAGAAGCCGGGTTGTTTTTTTGCGATGGCGAGCGCGCCGCGCACGCTTTTTTCGAGACCCAGGAGATGATCGGCGGGATTCTGGCGGGCGAGGTTGTGGTCGCGTTTGTCGAGCAGGATGCCCTGCGCGCCGCTCGGGTAGTTGAAGACGGAGGAGCCGAACTCGGCGCCGTCGGAGCATCGCGCGATGATCGCGCGCACGGAGTTGGTGCCGTAATCGATGCCGATGGTGAAGGCGGCTTGCGCTGCGTTTTTAGTTTTGGAGGCGAGCGAGGGGCGTGTTGGTTTCATAAGAAAAAGGATGTTCCTATAACCTTCGCCGCAAATAAATCGACGCAAATTGCCCGGCGGTTTGGCTGCGATAAAAAGCCGCGGTCTTTATCCTGTTAATCCCGCAAATTCCGTCCTTAAAAATCCGGGTTTGAAATCCTGGCACGGTGGCGCATCGTGCGCGGTTTACCATGCCGGACTGGCTCACACTCACCGCGGCGCGCCTGCGCAATCTAAAGGGCTTCGACCTGCGGCTGCCGCTTGGGCGGCTCATCATGGTCGCGGGGCCGAGCGGCGCGGGCAAGTCGACCCTGTTTCGCGACCTGCTGCATCCCGCCGTCGCCCACGCAATCAAAACCGGCACGCCCGTGCTTCGCGGCAACGCCTTTGCCAAGGCGACGGGCTTCGAGGACGAATCACTTGCCGGATCAAAACAGCCTCCGTTCAACACCCTCACCGGAGGCAACGCATTCAGGAGCGTCATCGAGGTTGACCAGAATCCCATCGGCAAAACACCGCGCTCGACGCCCGCCACCTACCTTGGAATTTTCGACTTGATCCGCCAGTTTTTTGCCACGCTGCCCGAGGCAAAAATGCGCGGCTACACCGCGTCGCGTTTTTCGTTCAACACAAAGGGCGGGCGCTGCGAGACGTGCCAGGGCGCGGGACGCATCAAGCTCGAAATGGCGTTCATGCCCGACACGTATTTGGTCTGCGACGACTGCCGCGGCACTCGTTACGCGCCCGACATGGCCGACATCACCTGGAAAAACAAAAGCATCGCGCAGGTGCTCCAGCTCACCTTCGACGAGGCGGTGGAGTTTTTCGATTTTCACAGCAGGCTCTCGCAGGTCTGCAAGCTCATGGTCGATTGCGGGCTTGGTTACCTGACGCTCGGCCAGTCCTCCCCCACCCTCAGCGGCGGCGAGGCGCAGCGACTGAAACTCGTCACCGAGCTCACACACGGGCTTGTCAGCTACCGCGAGCACCTGCGCGGCGAGCAACCCCGCAATCTCTACCTGCTTGAAGAGCCGACCATCGGCCTGCACCTGAGCGATTGCGAGAAGCTGATCCATGTTCTCCACTCGCTCGTTGACCAGGGGCACACCGTTGTCGTGATTGAGCACCATCTCGATTTGCTTGCGGAAGCCGACTACATTATCGAGCTCGGCCCCGAGGGCGGCCCGGCAGGCGGCGAGCTTATTTATCAGGGCGCGCTTGCCGGCCTGCTAAAAGTCAAAAACTCGCCAACCGCGCCCTATCTGCGGGCCAAGTTGGGAGGGTAAAAAAATAGCACAGACATTCCCGTCTGTGCAAAGCGGCGAACAATTCACGGCACGGACAGAAATGTCCGCGCCGCCTTTGGCCCGACTATTATTTATACTGCAACTTTGCCTGTTCGTAGACGGGCATGTATTTCGGCACGAGGCTCTCGAGCTTGGCAATGCGCTCGGCATCGGGCGGGTGCGTGGAGGTCCATTTTTCAATCATCGCGGAAACTCCCGACGACTGGCTTTTGCCGCCTTGCGCGGCCATTTTTTTCCAGAAGGTCACCGCGGCTTGCGGATTGTATCCCGCGCCGGAGGCGAATTGCATGCCGATGACGTCGGCTTCGGTTTCGTGATCGCGGGAATACTTCAACAGCGTGCCCTGCGCCGCTCCCGTGTAGGCGAGCATGATGCCTTTTTTGGCCGTGTCGCCCAATTCGCTGTATCCCAGCGCGCTGCTGCCAACTTGGGAGAGCACGTTCGCGAGCGAAGTCTGCGAGGCGCGTTCCGAGCCGTGGTGGGATGTGACGTGCGCGATTTCGTGCCCGATAACGATGGCGAGCTCGTCGTCGCTGGACACGAGCTTGAGCAAGCCGGTGTAAACGCCGACCTTGCCACCGGGCAGGGCAAAAGCGTTCACCTGATCCGAGTCGAACAAGACAAACTCCCACTCGGCGTCGGACATCGGATGCGACTTCATCACGGAATCCTTGATGCGGTTGCCCACGCGCTGCACTTGCGCGGTGGCCTTGGAGTCGGTGGAGATTTTTTCGGATTTTTTAATGTCGGCAAATGCCGCCAGTCCCGTCTGGTTTTCGTTTTGCAGAACGCTCGGAAGGATGAGCTGCCGACGTCCGGTTTCGGAAACAGTCGAGCAACCAACAAGACCCAGCAGAAGAATCGAGAGAGCAAGAGTAAGGTATGTTTTCATGGAAGGAGAGGTTGAAAAGGAAACCCGCGTCGCTGATGCAATCAAGCAGCAATTAGCCCGCGCACCGCAAAATCATCCCCTTTGTGTCAACCAAGCCCCTTTTGCATCCGCGCCCGCGAGCCATCGGATGCGGTTGTTCGTGCGCTGTTGTTGGTTCGCCAAAAACACGCCACGGGACAATATTTGATTCCCATGCGGTTCCCGTGTGTTTCCATAATGGCAGGCCTTTCAAATTCCGATGAACCTCACGCTCACCAACGCCGCTTCACCTAAAATCGCCATAGTCGGCGCCGGCGCGCTCGGCTGCTATTATGGCGCGCGTCTCGCCCGGGCGGGCGAAAACGTCCACTTCCTCATGCGCGGCGATCTCGCCACCGTCCGCAAGCGCGGTCTCACCGTCTCGGTGCCAACCGAGACATTTCACCTGCCGCCCGAAACGCTGCACACCGCCGCCACGCCCGGCGAAATCGGCCCGTGCGACCTCGTCATCATCGCCCTCAAGACAACCGCCAACGCATCGTTCCGCGAACTCATCACGCCGCTCCTCCACGACGGCACCGCGATCCTGACCTTGCAAAACGGACTCGGCTCCGACGAGGAGCTCGCCGCCATTTTCGGCGCCGAACACATACTTGGCGGGATTTGTTTCATTTGTGTCAACCGCCTCGCGCCCGGCGAGATTTCCTGCACCTCGACCGGCGCGCTCAGCCTGGGCGAGTTTCAACGTCCCGCAACCGGGCGCCTCCGCGCCATTGCTGAAAAGTTCACCCGCGCCGGGGTCAAAACCACCGTCAGCGACAACCTCATCGAACTGCGCTGGCGCAAACTCGTCTGGAATGTGCCCTTCAACGGCCTCTCGATTGCGGCCGGCGGAATCACGACCGACAAAATCATGGCGGATCCCGTGCTCGAAAACGAGGCCGCGGCGCTCATGCGCGAAATCGCGGCGGCGGCAGCGGCGCACGGTTGCGCAATCCCCGAATCATTCGTCCAAAAGCAGCTCGACACCACGCGCCCCATGGGCGCCTACAAACCCTCCAGCCTCATCGACTACCTCGCCAAGCGCGAGGTCGAGGTGGAATCCATATGGGGCGAGCCCATGCGCCGCGCCAAGGCGCGCAACGTCCCCACCCCGCGCCTCGAAATGCTCCACGCGCTCCTGCACGCGCTGACATGAACGGAGGGCGGCTCCGCGCCATTTTCACAAAACACGAAAAAATAGTTTTACTAACGCCCGCGCATCCATCAGAACCTCCAATCTCGTGTTTGGGGCAGTAGCTCAGTTGATAGAGCGCGTCGTTCGCAACGACGAGGTCGCCGGTTTGATCCCGGTCTGCTCCACCAATTTTCCCCGATAGAAAATACACCCTCAGCAAAAGGTTGTGTCGGGCCGGCGAAACACCCGCCATTTCGCAACCCCGCCCTTGATTTGAAAAACCGGAATGATATTCTTTTCCCCATGCGTCCCCTGACCCTACTCGCGCTCACGACCTCCACGGCAAGCCTTTGCCTCGCCGCGCAACCCGCCGGCGATGTCAAAAAGCCCAATGTCGTTTTTATCCTGGCCGACGATCTCGGCTGGGGCGAACTCGGTTGCTACGGGCAGCAAAAAATAAAGACGCCCAATATCGACCGGCTCGCCCGCGAAGGCCTTCGCTTCACCAACAGTTATTCCGGCGCCCCCGTCTGCGCGCCGGCGCGCACCACGCTCATGACCGGGCTGCACCTCGGCAACTCGCCCATTCGCGGCAACAAGGAAATACAGCCCGAGGGACAATTCCCGGTTCCCGCCGAATACACCCTCTTCCCGCAACTCTTCCAAAAAGCGGGCTACGCGACGGCGGTCGTCGGAAAATGGGGCATGGGGCCGGTCGGCTCCGAGGGCGATCCGCTCAAGCGCGGCTTCGACCACTTCTTCGGCTACAACTGCCAGCGTATGGCGCACTCCTATTATCCGCCGCATCTTTGGAATGATGACCGGAAAATCATCATCAACCAAAACCCGGTTCCCGGACGCGCCAAGTCGCCGCCGGACCAACCCGTTGACATGGCTGCGTGGATCGGCGCGCAACACGCCTCGCCGCTCATCATCGAGGACGCGCTCCGGTTTATCGACGCGCAGGCGAAGGCGCAAAAGCCGTTGATCCGGGTTCGACTCCCGGCGCTTGCACCAGCTCTTTTCATAGGGGAACAGAGGGAAAATTGGCGAGTTTTAGAATTCCCGAAAAAGTGCCAAGTTTGCCAAGTTTGACTCGATTCGGGTCAACTTTTAATCAACCTGCGGGATATGCTCCCAAAACTTTACCGCATCACGCAGCCTCGGAAAATGTGGCAAGTTGTCTTCACCGAGCCCAACGGCAAGCGGCGGCGGCGGCATTTTTCAAAAAAGGAAGCGGCCGAGAAATACCACAAAGCGATTTTGACACAGGCGAAAATCGCGGGCACGTCCGGCCTTGTGATGGATGCGGAAGCTCGGGCGGAGTATTTCGCGGCAAAGCGCGCCCTCGAGGGCGTGCCGCTGATGACGGCCGTTCGGCATTATCTCAAACATCGCCCGATCGGGGCGGCGGCAACACCGTTGCCGGAAGCCTTGGACCAATTTATTTCCGAGAAAAAACGCCTCGGCCGCGCTGAACGCACGGTGACCGCGCTCCGGAATACCCTTGAGCAATTTTTGGCCGAAACGGAAGCGCGGCGGTGTTGCGATTTCACCCGTGAAGCGGTGACGAAATATCTCGACTCGTTGGACGTGGAGCCCGGCACAATCAAGAACCATCGGCGGCGGCTCTCTGCGTTCGGTTCGTGGATGGTTCGGCGGCAAATCATTCCTGACAATCCGGTGAGGCACATCGAGCCTCCGACTGTCGATCTACGGCCGCCCCGTGTGCTGACTCCGGCGCAAGCGTCGCTGGTGATGGCAAAAGCTGCGGACTACGTGGACGGGACATTCGCGACCACATTTGCCCTCGCGCTCTTTGCAGGCCTGCGACGTGGCGAGATCGAGCGTTTGTCTTGGGATGCGGTGCATCTCGACGGCGAGCCGGTTATTCGTGTCAGCCTCGGCAAACTTCGCGGGCGGCGTTCGGTGCGCGTGGTGCCGATCTGCGATGCGCTTTTGTCCTGGTTGAAATGGGGACGTGCCCGCGGGCATCCGCTCGTGAAAATGTCGTCGAACTCGGCGAAGATTCGCAAAGTGGTGACGTGGCAAACGGACATTACACGGCATTCGTGGATTTCTTACCGGCTCGCGTTCGTCAAAGATGAAGCTCAGGTGGCACGCGAAGCGGGGAACTCTCCGGATATGATTTACAGGCATTATTTCCAGCTCGTGAGCGAGAAAGAGGCGGCGAAGTATTTTGCCATTTTTGCGCCCTAAAAAACAAAGGTTTGCTTTCTTATTAGTTTCCCCGAGCCGGGGTTCGGGGGCGGCGGCGAGCCCCCGCGACGGCACGAAGTGCCGCCATGACGTGAAGCCGCCTACCCCCAAGCATTGCAATGCAATGCGCAGGCGGCGGAACGCCTAGCTTGCCTGATTAATGTCCAAAGTCTCGGGACACTTGGTGCACTGCCAGAGGGTTGGGGAACCGTCGATTTCGACGCGACGGTAAAGCAACATTGGGATTCCGCACTTAGGGCAAAGCGGGTTGTTGGGGTATTTCTCACGCTGGGCTTTGATGTGGATGGGCACATAGTCGGTGCGTGGTTTTGACGGTGGTTGCACCGGGGGGCGTTCTGTTTTCTCGTGATGGTGAATAATGATGCGCGTCGGCGGTTTTTTCTGGTTCGAAATTATCAAGTAAGTAACGAGGGAAATGAGGATGAGCAGCAAAATGATGATTACGGCAATCATGGTGTTTCACGTATCGAAAAAGTGGCAGGTGTCACAAAAAGTGCATGGGGCTTTCTGAGGGCGTAGCCAACAGCCAGGATAATCGTCAACTAGCTTTTTTCTGTTTGATTTCTTTGGAAGGGGTTAGCTCCAGAGGCCATTGAACGTGACCGTTTTGTTCAACATATGCGCAAAAAGCCTCTATCAACTTTTCAACGATAGCACTGTCGTTCGTCAGGTGTGTTTCATGAATGCTGTCTAGCCTAGCGCGTAATTCGGGAGAAAGTCTTGCGCGTATGCCGGCTATTTTTTTTGGCGGTTTCACAAGTGCTTATTCCGCTGCCCGTGGGCAGCGATTGCAATTTTAAGCTTGCATCCCGTTTGTCACATGTGGCACATGTGGCACAAGTTTAACGAACAAATGAAAACAAGGGGCTATTCCATCCGACAAGTTGCCGACGAAGTGGGCGTTTCCTACCGCACGATTAAGCGGCGCGTGGACGCAGGCCTGATACCGGCGAAGCACTACGGCCCCAAGACGACGCGCATCGAGCGCAAGACACTCGTGGCGTTAAAGAACTACGGCCTAGCTGGAATCGCTGGTGCCCAAATGAATTTCGCCTCCATCGAGGCTTAACGAAAACCAACGAAGGAAAGGGACTGACATGAATATCGAAAAACTGGAAAAGTTAAAATCGGGGTATCGCAAGGAGATGATAATCAAGCGGGATTTTGTCCTCCGTCATCTTGCGTGCTCGAAGATGCATATTGAGGGCGAGTCGTGGAAAGCGGCGGAGTTGCATTTCAAGGAGATGATGGAAGCCTGCCATATCTTGCATTGTTTGGAAGCGAGCATTCGCGGCTGCGATTGGAAAATCACCGAGGCGAAAGAAAAGCAATGCGAACTCCGCCCGGTGGGAGGTGCGGCATGAAAACTGAACGTTGGATTGTGACAATTGATGCCGGGAAGCCAGAGTCTGAATGGCGGGTGCGCTCGGGATACCTTGCTTTTGATTATGAGGCCAATGGCGGCTGGGGGTTCTCGACTCATGACGCTTGGATTTTCTCGTCAGCCGATGAGGCCTCCATAATGGCCTCGAAGGCGAAGGAATATTATAAGGACTCGGCCAAGGTGAACGTGCGTAAAATCCAGATTGGAGGCGCGGCATGAGCGAGTCCACGACTCTTTTTGTGCTGCTCATCCTTGCAGCGTTAGCCCTCGGCGTAATGGCCGGTTACTGGTGGAGGGGGCAACAATGAAGCCGTCGATTTATTACATTTTCAGCGCGAGGAATCTGCGGTCGGCGATGATATGGCGAGACATGGCAAACACCACTATAAACAGCGATGTTCGCCGTTTTGCCCGCCGACAAATGCGCAAGAGTGCGATGCGTTGGCGGTGGAGTTATCAAACTATTTCGGGAGCAGGGGCTGCAGTCCCTGTCCCTGCAACTGAAACTGCCAGCACTGGGGAACCCCAGTGACTGGCTTTTCGTTTTTAGCGTAACGCA
>NZ_JAQFIP010000006.1 GCF_029504735.1 Ereboglobus sp. PH5-10
AACACCGGCGGCATCCTCCACGCCAACGCCGAAACCCGCCGCATCCACGGCCTGACCCTCAACGGCGGCGCGCTCTGGCTGCCCATGAACGGCGTGGACCCGGTCGAAGTGCTCAACGTCGGCGCGCTCTCCATCGCCGACCTCGGCAGCACGGTGGTCTTTGAAAACTACACCGGCGGCACCACCGCGATTATAGACTCGACCGTCCAGAAAAACTGGCTCGACCAGGACAACCTCACCGACAACGCCACGCTGCTCGTCGCCGCCGACACCCTCGCCGAGGCCGCCCCGCGCCAAATCGCCATCCACAAGGCCGACGGCACCGCGCTGTCCAACGGCCAGACAATCGAGCACGACGAAGTTTACGCCATCTACAACTACACCGCGCAAACCACCGGCAGCGCCAGCGCCCACACCAGCGCCACGCTCGCCGCCGGCCTCTACTACGACTACGTGCTGACCGAGCTCAACGTGAAGCAGGACAAAACCCTGCAACTCACCGACACCGGCGCGACCGACGACACCCTCTCGGCCGCGATCACCGGCGCCGGCAGCGTCACCTTCGCAACCGGCTCGGCCATGACCCTCACCGGCACGAACACCTACACCGGCACCAGCACGCTCGTCACCGGCACCGTGATCGCCGGCGCGGACAACGCCCTTGGCGCCACCAAGCTCATCCTCGTGGAAATCCCCGCCACCTTTGACCTGAACGGCAAGGCGCAAACAATCGCCGAAGGCGGCCGCATCGACGGCCACATCACCGGCTCGGGCACGCTCACCCTCAACGGCGGCACCCTCGCCATCAACAGCGCCAACACCGGCTACAACGCGCAAACCAACATCGCGCTGCCCGCCGCCGTGCACGCCACCGACGCCGGGGCGCTCGGCACCTCGCACATCCAGCTCGACGGCACGCTCAAAGTTGACGCCACCGGCACGATGCAAAACACCCTCGCCGGCTCCGGCCAGTTCCACGCCTCGAGCGGCGACATCACCCTTGTCAACTCCAGCGCCTCCTTCCACGGCACCGGCACGGTCACCACCGGCCGCCTCACCGCCACCGAAATCGACGCGCTCGGCGACGCACCGATCAGCGTGGCCGCCGGCGCGACCTTCGGGCAACTCAACATCACCGGCACCCTGCAAAACGCCCTCGCCGGCGAAGGCACGCACCAACTCGCCAACAGCATGCTCCACCTAAACAACCCCGCCGCCTACACGATTGCGAACACCGCGCTCGACGCCACCTCCGCGCTCATCCTCGAAACAACCGGCTACGCCTTCGGCAAACTCGACATGAACAACGGCACGCTCGCCTTCGCCAAGCTCGCCGACCGCGCCACCATCGCCACCCTCGGCACACCGGGCACGTTTATCATGAACGCCAACCTCGCCGCGTTGGACGAAGGCATCAACGACGCCGGCGCCATCGCCAACCACCTCGACATCGCCAACGCCGGCGCGGGCACGCACAACGTCTTTATCGAGACAAACGGCACGCTGCCCTCCGCGCTCAACGCCTCCATCGAACTGATCAGCGTGGACGCCGCGAGCACCACGACCTTCACCCTCGCGAACAACGCCGCCGGCAAACTCGAGTATGACCTCACCGTCTTCGAACTGGTCCGCGGCGACCTCAGCGACTACACGCCCGACGCGAACATGTGGTATCTCTCGGACCGCAACCTCAGCCACGCCGCCGACGCGATCATCAACACCGCCTCGACGCTCGCCATCGACTGGAACTACTCGCTCGACTCCATCCACCAGCGCCTCGGCGACATCCGCCTCGGCCTTGAGCACGCCTCCACCGGCAGCGTCTGGATCAAGTCGCGCGGCTACCGCCTCAACGCCCGGAACGAACTCTCCGGCATGTCCTTCCGCCAATACGGCTGGGGCGTGACCGGCGGCGCGGACAAAGTCTTCGCCACCCAAGCCGGCGCCAGCCTGCTCGGCGGCTTCATCGACGCCGGCGGCGTCAACCGCGAGTTTGACAACAACGGCAACGGCCGCACCAACAACATCGGCATCGGCGCCTACCTCACGCTCATCCAAACCAACGGCTGGTTTGCCGACATCACGGCCCGCGCCGACCGCTACTCGAACCGCTTCGAGGCGCGCGCCTACGGCGACACGACGACCAAGGGCCGCTACACCAACAAAGCCCTCGGCCTCTCATTTGAAGCCGGCCGCCGCCTGCAACGCACCGACGGCTGGTGGATCGAGCCGGCCGTGCAAATGAGCGTCCTGTGGCTCGACGGCGCCAGCTACACGACCGAGGCCAACGCCACGCACCGCGCGATGAAAGTGAAAATCAACGACTCGATGAACACGCAATACCGCGCGCTGTTGCGCTTTGGCCGCCAGATCAAGGACAGCCGCTGGCACCCCTACGGCAAGCTCGCCGGGGTGACGGTGGACTCGGATCGCGGCGCGATCAAGGCGCACGGCAAAACCTTCCGCACCGACTACGACGGCAAACGCATCGAAATGGGCTTTGGCACGAGCTACCGTCTCGACGCCGCCTCGCAGCTCCACATCGACTACGAGTATGCCAAGGCCCGGGCCTACGACCGCCCCTGGTCCATCAACCTCGGCTACCGCAGACTCTGGTAACCCCCCCCTTCATAAAACCCGCCCGCCCAAAAAAAGGCCGCCCCATAACGAGGCGGCCTTTTTATCTGCCCGCACTTTGGCTCAGAAGGAGCGGTAGGTTTTGTTTATGTATTGGTTTAATTCGGGCTGGCCGACGGCGGTGGCGCTGGCGGTGTCCCAACGGACGGGACGATCCGAAAGCAGGGCGAGGTTGCCGAGGAGGGTGGTTTCGGTGAGATCCACGGAATAGTCGACGAAGTTCGAGCACGGCGCGGGGCCCGCGCTGGTGATGGCGTTGATCCAGTCCATGTAGATGCTGCCTTTGACGATGCGGGGAATGGTTTTGGGCGGGCGGGCGGAGGCGAATTTTTTCGCAAGCTCGACGGGGAAGACGCGCGGGACGCCGCCGTAGGTGTTGGTGTCGTAGAGGGCGCCCTTGTCGCCAAGGTAAATCGTGCCGTTGCCGGCGAGCTGGGTGTCGGCCTCGAAGGAATCGGGTTTCCCGGGCTTTTTGCCGCCGTCATACCAGACGAGCTTCACGGGAGGACGGCTACCGCGGGCGGGGAATTGGTAGGTGATGACGGACCATTTGGGCCAGATTCCGTCGGCGATGCCGGAGTGCTTGGCGGAAACAGTGACGTCGCCGCTCAGTCCGAGGGCGAAGACGGGGGCGTTGAAGAGGTGGCAGCCCATGTCGCCGAGGGCGCCGCAACCGTAGTCGAGGAATCCGCGCCAGTTGAAGGGGGCGATTCCCGGGGCGTAGGCGCGGGCGGGGGCGACGCCTTGCCAAAGATCCCATTCGAGGGTGGGCGGCAGCGGCGAGGCGGCGTCGGGACGGGGCGCGGGCATGCCCTGGGGCCAGATGGGGCGGTTGGTCCAGCAGTGGACTTCGCGGACAGTGCCAATGACGCCGGCATCGATCCATTCCTTGGTGACGCGGCAGCCTTCGCGGGCGGCGCCTTGGTTGCCCATTTGTGTGACGACGCCGTGTTTCGCAGCGGCGGCTTTCAGGATGCGCGCCTCGCCGATGGTGTGCGAAAGGGGTTTTTCGACGTAAACGTGCTTGCCCCGCTCAATGGCGGCGAGGGCGATGGGGAAGTGCATGTGGTCGGTTGTGGAGATGGCGACGGCGTCGATGCGGTCGTGCATCTCCTCGAGCATCTGGCGGTAGTCGCGGTAGCGCGGGGCGAGGGGGAAGCGGGCGAAGTTCTGGCGCGCGCGGGCGAAATCCACGTCGCAGAGCGCGACGACATCGGCGAGCGGTGCGAGGCCGTCGATGTTGCTGTTGCCGCGTCCGCCGATGCCCACGAAGGCGAGGCGGACTTTGCGGCCGGAGACGAGGTTCCTAAACCCGGGGGCGGCGGGCGCGGCGCGGAGGCGTCCGAGCGGGAGCGCGGTCGCGAGCGCGGCGAGCGCGGAGGTTTGCAAAAAATGGCGTCGGGTGAAGAGGGTGTTTTTTTTCATGGAAATTTCTAATGTAACCGCTGAGGCGCGGAGTTCGGAGTGTTATTTGGAGGAGGCCGGCAGGGAGAGCTCGCGCAGCCAGATGTTGCGGAAGGAGGGACGGTCGGTGGCGTGGTTTTGGAGGACGAGCGGGAGCTTGGCGGGGTGCGCGGCATAGGGGACGCGGCCCCGGTGGACGGTCGGGCCGGTGAGGATGGCGCCGTGCTGGACGAGGATGCCGTTATGGAAGGCGGTGATGCGCGCGGGGGAGACGAGCTCGCCGGCGGCGTTGAAGCGCGGGGCAATGAAAACCACGTCGTAGGACTGCCATTCGCCGGGGGCGCGGGAGGCGTTTGCGAGGGGCGGGTGTTGTTTGTAAACGGAGGCGGCCTGTCCGTTGGCGTAGGTGGGGTTTTCGTGGGAATCGAGCACCTGGAACTCGTAGAGGCCCATGAAGATGAGACCGCTGTTGCCGCGTTGCTGGCCGCTTTTCACGGGGTTGGTTTGCGTGCGGAATTCGAGGTGCACTTGCACGTCGCCGTAGGAGGCCTTGGTGCGGAGGCTGCCGGTTTTTTCAACAGGGGTGAGGATGCCGCCGGCGACTTTCCACCGGGGGGAGGTTTCCTTGGCGCTGGTGGATTCCCATGCGTCAAGGCCGGAGCCGTCGAAAAGGACGGTGGCATCGGACGGAACGGCGGAGCCGGCGGGAGCCTTCACGACAGGGACTTTGGTCGTCCAGTCCTCGGTCTCGGCGGCGGGGGTGGTGGAAGGGAGGTAAGTGATGCCGGCGAAGGGCGCGGCGGAGCCGGAGCGAGCGGCGGCGGGAGGGAGCTTGTCGAGCGCGGCGGGATTGGTCGGGGTGTAGATGGCGGAGCCGCGGCGACGAAGGACGCGGTTTGCTTGGTCGGCGGTGAAAACGAGCGTGTTTTTTTCGGGGGTTGTGAGGGCGATGGTGGCGGGACCGGTGACGCGCCAGGTGCCTTTCTTGTTCTTGCCCATCCAGTTCTCGGTGTAGGTGTTGTCGGGGTGGAGGGTGAAGGTGGAGGTGTTTTTGCCGAGCTTGCCGGTCCAGGGAGTGGCGGTGAGGAAGGACAGGAGCGCGCCGTCATCGACACGGACAGGGGTGGACGGGGTTTTCTGGAGCGCGGCGGGATTGGTCGGGGTGTAGGTGGCGGAGCCGCGGCGACGGAGGACGCCTGCGCCGGGATCGGCGGTGAAGACGAGCGTGCTTTTTTCGGGGGTTGTGAGGGCGATGGTGGCGGGGCCGGTGACGCGCCAGGTGCCTTTCTTATTCTTGCCCATCCAGTTCTCGGTGTAGGTGTTGTCGGGGTGGAGGGTGAAGGTGGAGGTGTTCTGGCCCTTGCCTATCTTGGCGGTCCAGGGGGTGGCGGTGAGGAAGGACAGGAGCACGGAGGCGTCGGCGTCGCTGACAGGGGCGGCGACGGGAGGCGGCGGGAGGGCTTCGATAAAGAGGTTTCGGTATTCGATTTTACCCTCGGCGGCGTGGAGGCCGATGACTCCGGAGCGGGCGAAGTCGCGGAGCGCTTTTTTGAATTTGTTGCCGGTGCCACCGGGGTTTTTTCCAGCGGCGGTCCATTGCTCAAGATCGGCGCGGACAAGGCGTTCGTCATCGAGCCAGACGGTGATTTTTTCGTTATCGGCGCGGATGAGGAGTTTGTGCCAGGCGCCCGGCTCAATTTCGACTTGGCGCGAGGGGGCGACGAGGTCGTAGAGGGCGCCGACGAGGGCGCGTTCATTGTTGCCCGCGGGGTCGCCCTGAAGGATTTGGACCTCGATGGAGTTTTGCACGTAGTCCTTGGTGTCGGAGCAGCGGAGGAAGATGCCGCCGTCGGCCTTGGCTTGGGCGCGGAATTCGAGGGAGAGGTAGAAGTTGTCGCCGGCAGCCTTGGTCCATGCGACGCCTTTGCCGGTGAAGACGCCGTCCTTGCACGACCACGCGCCGGGGGCGGTGGAGACGTTGGAGAGGTTGGGTGCGAAAAGCGGGGTTGCGGCAGGCCACTGTTTGGAGCCGGGGGGAGCCTTGCTGGTGGCGAGGTCGCCGGGGTTGGCGATGGTGGCGGCCTGGAGGACGGCGCCAGCACAGAGGGCGATGGCGAGGACGGGGATGAGGGATTTTGTTTTCATGGAAATGCGGTGGTTATCCGGAAGGGTTCGGTGTCGATCGCGAGATCTTTTTCAATCCGCGGATGAACGCGACGCCAGAACAAAGGTTTCCGGACGGGATGGAAAGCATGAATAAAAATTTACCGCGCCGCGAGGCGGTTTAACCGGAGTCGCGGACGCGGCGGGCATGGCCGAGAACAAATGCTCCTTATGCCAACGACCCAAAGCTTTTATATTTTCGTCGTAGGGGCGTCGCTTGCGACGCCCGGTTTGAGAATCATTCGTAGGGCAAGGGCGTCGCAAGCGACGCCCCTACGGGAGTGGTGCAATGGCTTCGGGGTAATCGGAGGGTTGCGACGGACGCCGTCACGCCCGCATAAAAGCGTCCACCTTGCTCATGATTTCGGCCTCGCTGCCGGGGACGCTGAGGACGTCGCACTCGGTGCCGAGGATGAAGGGGTGGCCCGTGGCGCGCATTTTTTCCAGAAGCTCGCGCGCCATCGCGGCGACGTTTTCGGCGGTGAGTTGCGGCGCGTAGAAATTTTTGCTGGGCAGGTTGCCGTAGATGACGGTGGTTTTCGGAATCAGCGCGGCGTCCTCCCAGAGTTTGCGCGAGCCGCCAAGGCTGATGATTGCCGGGTTGAGCGCGCCGAGGCGGCGCACCATTTCGCCCGTGAGTTCGCCGCAGTCGTGGAAGATCAGGTCGACATCGTGCTCCGCGAGCAGCGCGGCGAAACGACGCATGGGCTCCATCACGTATTTTTCGAAAACGGCGTAGTTGGTTTCCTCCTGCTGCTTCGGGGAAAAATAAACCAGGTTTGCCGCGGGTTCGCAGACGAAGATCGCCTTGGCGCCGGCGGCGATTTGCGCGCGCAAATATTCATGGATGACGTGCTCGCCGAGCGCGAGAAGACGCTCAACCATGGCGATGTCGGGTTCGTCCCCGGCGGTGATTCCGGTGCCGGCAAGAAAGACGGGCATGATCGGGTCGGTGACGAGCTTGGTCATCAGCGAAAAGGGGCCGATGCACATGCCGATGGGGAGGAGGTCCGTGTGCGTTTGCGCGATGCGTGTGATCGCGTCGCATGTGGCGCGCATGCGCGGCGTGAGCGGGATGCCGGGGAGTTCCGTTGCGAGCGGGGGGAGCTTGGGCGGGTTTTCCATCGAGGTCGACGGCGGCGCAAAATGATAACTTTCGATTTCGTCCTCGGGAACGCCGCAGGCGCGCAACAGCGCGTCTTTTTCGAGCGTGAGGTCCATGAGCGGAATCGCGAGCGGGCAGTTGAAACGGCGCGCGGTTTCGGCAATCACGTCGCCAAGGCGTTTGCCGTCGAGGAGAATGGCGTCGTGGTCGGCATGCGCATGCAGAATGAGGTGCGCGCCGACGGGCGCGCGAAGTCCCTTGATGGCAAGGTCGGTGTAATAGTTGTTGTTCATGAAAGCGGATGAGGGACAGTGGTTTGTTGTGTGTTGAAAAATTAGGGCACGCAGTGGCGATGGGCGCGGACAGGAATGTCCGCGCAACATGTCAGAATAAGACGCGCGGTTTGGGCGTCAGGCGGTTGCGCCTATGAGCTCGCAGGCTTTGTCAACGGCGGAGCCGGCGTCGGAGCTGTAACCGTCCGCGCCGATTTCGTCGGCGAATTGCTGCGTGATCGGCGCGCCGCCGATCATGACCTTGGTCTTCGGGAGATTGGCCTCCTTGATGAGGGCGACGGTCGATTTCATCGCGGGCATCGTGGTGGTGAGAAGCGCGGAAAGGCCGACGACGTCGGCGTTGTGCTCCTTGGCGGCGGCGAGGAATTTTTCAGGCGTCACGTTCACGCCGAGATCGACGACGCGGAAATTCGCGCCCTTCCACATCATGGCGACGAGATTTTTGCCGATGTCGTGAAGGTCGCCCTGCACGGTCCCGATGACGGCGGTGTATTTCGGAACGATGCCGGCCTTGGCGAGAAGCGGCTCGAGCATGCCCATCGACTCCTTCATGGCGCGAGCGGCAATGAGCATCTCGGGGACAAAGATTTCGTTGCGCTTGAATTTTTCGCCAACGATGCCCATCGCGCTAACGAGGGCGTTGTCCACGATTTCCTGGAGGGGAATGTTTGCGTCGAGCGCATGCTGCGTGGCGGCCTTTGCGTCTTTGCTTTTGCCGCCAATGACCGCGGCGGAAAGTTGTTCGAGGATTGGGTTGCTCATAATATCAGGGTTTTATTTGCGGTTGAGGGCGCAAACAATACCAGAACCGCCTCCGGTTTGCTTGCACTTAAGTGCGCAAACTTTGGATTTTCGTGCGAAGAGACACGCAAACACACGCAGTCAAGAACGCCAGCAGACGCGAAGTCGGCAAGAACGACGTTCCCCACACACGTGCCAACGGGAAGGACGTTCGTTCGCCCTGCGGCGACCAGAAAAACAAAATCAACCAATATCAATTAACCCTTTCGACTGGGCTACTCCTTCGGGCTGAACTTCGGAGGAAGTCCTGATCACAAATTTCACAAATTGCCACTCAAAAACCCGCTTTTCATTAAGTATAAAAATAGAAACAATCCTATAAAAACAAATGGAGCAAATGACAAAAAAGAATATATCAACCATAAAAGCCTTTTCTTCTTCGGTCGCATTTCATCGATCTGATCATAATAATGATCCGTCTTCTTAAATATAAGAAATATTATATTAATTATACCCGTCAGAATAAAGAGTAATATATATATTGAAAAATAAACACGCAGCACAGTCCCACTGCATTTCAAGACATCACCCAAAAAAACCAAACCCAAAGCTCCCCACGCGCCCAAAGAAACGGTAAGAGCGGCGACGGACCTCAATTCGACACGAAACTTATTTTCAACATTTCCGCCTATTATTTTTGAAATAAAACAATACCAATAAAAATAGTATTTCATGATACTCATAAAATGAAGCGTTTGCCCTCGATAGTCATTCATTGCATATCAAAATATTCCTTAATACTTGATATCGTCAGATTTAGCCTTTCAAATTTTATATTTCTTTCTCCATATAAAGAAATTCAATAACGCCGGTAGGCATTGAACTGGTTTTATATATAATTTCCCTTTTGAACCTTCCAACAATCGTCACGTAACTTCCAGTTGTTTTTGATAATGACGACCCTTTGCCTACCTTCTCCACATATTTCTTAGGAATTTGCACATCGTCAGGAAGTCCATAAATCCACACACTATTTTTCATTACTCCTCCCTTGTGATCTTCTATGCTATTGTATAAAAATTGTTGAGATGGAGAAAACATAAAATAATATCCGCGAACTTTTATGAATTTCCCATCATAGCGCTCAGGAGATGAAATAAGGGAAAACATGGATACGTATTCGAGCCGTTCCTCTTGGGAGGATGCTGCGCATAATGGCCCAATGCTAATCAGGAGAATTCTCAATAGAGTTTTCATCATTTTGTAATAATTTTGAAGAAACCAGATCGATGCTTGTTGATTTTCATTAGCAGAGAAAGGGGCCAAGTAGCATGAGAATCAGAGCCGAGTAGCGCGGGTAAGCACAGCGGCGCCTGGTTGCCATGAACGATGCCGGAATTGATTATCACAAGCGACATCGTGTGACGTGCGCGCTGGATGCGCAAGGCCGCAAACCTTTGTGCGGCGCGAAGCGAGGCCAACTCGCCCGAGGCCTTTGGGCGTTACTTCAAGGAGCTTGGCGGGCAAACACCGTTTTGGATAGGGCGCGACGGTTTCCTGGCCGCCGCTCCATCGCACGCGCCTTTTGCATTCACCAACTTCACCTTACCCCAGACGCCGGTCTTCCATTTGCTTGCCAAGGGATGTTTGTTTTGCATGTGTTCCCCACAGCCATGCGAGATGCCGATGGCGGGTTTTTGAGCGCAAATCGCGCCCGGCCCGTAGGTGTCATAACTCATCAGTTGAAATTGTTTGGAAAGGAAAAGTTATGGCTTGGGTTTATCTGGTTATCGCGGGGGTTTTTGAAGTTGTCTGGGCGATTGGCATGAAGCAGTCGGACGGGTTTTCTCGGTTTTGGCCGGGTGTCGTCACAATTGTGTTCATGCTCGCCAGTTTCGCCCTGCTCGCGATGGCAATGAAACAGCTGCCGGTTGGAACGGCTTACGCGATCTGGACCGGCATCGGCGCGGCAGGCGCGGCGATTGTCGGGATGATGTTTCTCGGAGAATCGCGCGACGTGCCGCGCATCCTCTGCGTGTGCCTGATCGTCGGCGGAGTGGTCGGCCTGAAACTGCTGGCAAAACCCGCGGCCTAAAAAACCCGGGCTCGCCCGGGCGCCCTTCCCTATTCCGGTTTGCCACCCGACGCGCCAAGCATCGTTTCGACCCGCCCGACAATGTCCCCGACCGGCCAGAGGCGGCCGATGCCTTCGTAGCCGCAGGCGAGCGCGCCCTCCTCGGGGCCGATGAATTCGACGCCGCGCGTCTTGAGCGTGGCAACATTGGCGGCGGTCGCCGGGTGCGTCCACATTTTGCAGTTCATGGCGGGCGCGATCAGCACCGGCGCGCGACAAACCAGATACATTGAACTCAAATAATCAGGCGCGAGTCCGTGGGCAAATTGCGCGATCACGTCGGCGGTGGCGGGCGCGACAAGCATGAGGTCGGCCTTGTCGGCGAGCTCGATGTGGCCGGGCTGCCAGCTGTTGCCCTCGTCCCAAAGATCGGCGGCGACGGGATTGCGCGCGAGCGTTTGCAATGTCAGCGGAGTGATGAACTTTTGCGCGGCGGCGGTCATGACGGGAAAAATCTCCGCGCCGCGCTTGCGCAACTGGCTGGTGATCTCGGCCGCCTTGTAAGCGGCGATCGAGCCTGTGACTCCGAGAATGATTTTTTTGCCTTCGAGCGAGGGAATGGGCGCGGGCGTCGTCATGCGAAAAAACGAAACACCACTTTGCACGAGTCGCAAGTGTTGAAGCAGGCTTGGCAGCGCGCCCGGTAAATGACATTATGCAGCCATGCCAAAAAACAAAACTGTCATCGTCACGGGCGCGTCCTCGGGAATCGGCGGGGCCGTGGCACGGCGGATGGCGCGGGCGGGCGCGAACGTCGTCGTGTTTGCAAGGCGCGCGGAACGACTTGAGGCGCTTTGCGCGGAGATTGATCCGGCGGGGACTCGCACGCTCGCCGTCGCGGGCGATGTGAACGTGGCAATAGATCGCGAGCGGTTGGTGCGCGTGGCGGTGGGGCGATTCGGACGCATCGACGCGCTTGTGAACAACGCCGGCTACGGACAGCGCGGCCCGATCGAGCGGATTCCGCTTGAGGCGTTGCGCGCGAATTTCGAGACCAATGTGTTTTCGCTCGTCGCGCTCACGCAACTCGTCGCGCCGGTCATGCGCACGCAGGCGCGGCTCGGCAAGGACGGCACGGGAAAAGACGGCGGGCGCATCATCAACATCGGCTCGGTGGCGGGACGCATCACGCGCCCGATGTCGGCGGCGTATGATTCGACGAAGTTTGCGCTCGAGGGAATAACCGACGGGCTGCGCGGCGAACTCAAGCCGTTTGGAATCGACGTGGTGCTGGTGCGTCCGGGTTTCATCCGCACGGAGTTCGGGCAAGTCGCGGATGCTGTGTCGAATCGCGTGCTTTCCGGTGACGGCGCGGGACCGTATGCGCCCTATGTGGGGGATTTTCAAACAAAGCGCGTGAAGCTGCGGCGCATGGCGGGCGCGCCGGACGACATCGCGCGCCTCGTGGAAAAGGCGCTCACGGCACGAAGACCGCGCGCGCATTACAACGGACCGGCTCACGCAAAATTGTTTCTGTTTTTGAAATGGCTGCTGCCCGTGCGCGCAATGGACTGGGCGTTGCGAATGAAAAAACCAGCGAAATAAAACCTCTTGCGAGCGAGCCTTGGACTGCAACGGGTGGGGCATGCTCGCCGAGCGCGCCGGGAATTACGAGAGACAAACGCGGCAGTTGCAAAGCGCGGCGGCCTTTGCGAGAATGGGCGGCGTCAATGAAACAATCGTCGCGCATCAATTGCGTTCCGCCGTGGCTGCCCGTGCTTGTTTGCGCGCTGGCGGGCGCGGTTGTATTTCAGTTTTTCGGCAATGCGACGCGCGGCTACATCCACACACAATCGCTCTTCTGGTGGTGGGGCTGGCAATGGTTTGATCCGGCCTCGGAAACACAACACGGCCCGCTCGTCGTCGTCGTGGCCGCGTGGCTGTTCCGGCGAAACACACGAAATGCGGAAAGCGCGCAAATTGGCGGCGCAAGGGGCGCCCCCGCGATCGCCATGCTTGGCGCGCTCGCGCTGCATATCGCCGGTTATGCAATGCAGCAGACGCGCGTGTCGATTGTTGCGTTCCTGGTGTTCACGTGGGGCGTGCTCGCGCTTGCCGATTGTTGCAAAAAACAAGACGGGCGCGGCGCGGTTTTGTCGTGGTCGCGCGCGGCGGTTTTTCCGCTCGGGTTTCTGATGCTTGCGATTCCGTTCGGGTTTCTCGACACGCTTGGTTTTTACCTGCGGCTCGGCGTGGTGGGCACGGTCAGCGCGCTTGCGCACGGCGCCGGCATCGACGTGGTGCGCAATGGCACGCAGCTGTTTTCTCCGGATGGAAATTTTCAATACGATGTCGCCGCGGCGTGCTCCGGAGTGCGGTCGTTTGTGGCGTTGCTCGCGATGGCGTTGCTCGTCGGGTATCTCGGATTTCGCTCGTGGTGGCGGCGCGCGGCGCTGGCGGTGTTGTGCGTGCCGTTTGTGTTTGTCGGCAACGTGGCGCGCATCGGCGTGATCGTGCTGGCCGGCGAATGGTTCGGACACGCGGCGGGCGGGCGCGTGCACGACTGGTCGGGCTGGGTGGTGTTTTTGATTGTGTTCGCGCTGCTGCTCGGCGCGGCGCGGTTGATGCGCGAATCTAAAAAACGCGATTCCGATAAATCATATCATAATGATAATGAACAAGAAAAGGAACACCGCAACCCAATGGACCGCACCGCATTAAAAGCGGCGGGCTCGCGCGGGATGTCTGTTGCGGCGGCCTGGGTGGTGGCGGTGTGTGTGTGTGTGACGGCGGCGGGCGCGGCGTTTGCGACGGCGCGACTGGACACGGTCGCGGTGCGCGGGCCGGCCGGCGTGCGGCTTGCGTCCGACGGGGTGAACCCGGCGCCGTTGCCGGTGTTTTTGGGAACCAAGTGGGGCGGACGCGATGTCGAGGTCAGCGCGGTCGAGCGCGAATTGCTCCCGCCGGACACGGGTTTTGCGCGCAAAAATTACGCGCGCCTTTCCAATCCGCAACGCGAGCAGGTTTTTTTCTCGATTGTTCTCAGCGGACGCGACCGCACGTCAATTCACCGTCCCGAAGTCTGCCTTGTCGGCCAGGGATGGCGAATCAAGGGACGCGGCAGGGAGCGATTCGCGCTGCCCGATGGCGGAACGCTCGACGCCACGCTGCTGCGCATCGAGCGCGGGGTGGTTTTGGCGGATTCAAAAACCACCGCGACCATACCGGCCGTGTTTGTCTATTGGTTTGCCGGAAGCGATGGCACCGAGGCGTCTCACGCCGGAATGCTTTTGCGCGGCGCGACCGACCGGCTGCTGCATTTGCGCGCGGACCGCTGGGCGTATGTGGTCGCGCAATCGCTCGCCCTGGACGGCGAGGAGGCGGCGCGCGCGCGCATTGCCGAAGTGATCGCGCTGAGCTGGCCCGAAACCCGCGCAAGAAATGATTGAACTTTCCCGCCGCCGTTTTACCTTCCGCCACCTTGAAACTACAAAGCGCGATATTTGCCGACGTCGCAACAGCCACGACATTCTGGGACGAATACGGCCCCGTTTGGGTATTTGTCGTGGCTGGCGTCGCGGGCATTTTACTCGGGCTGGTGGGGTCCTGGATGGTCACGCGCTACTCGCGCCGCATGGCCGCGCACCAGGCAAACCAGCTTGTCGAGGTGGCGCGCCGCGAGGCGGCGGTCGAGGCCCATGAACTGCGGCAAAAAGTCGAGGAGGAGATGCAGGAAAAACGCTCCGAAATGACGCGCGAGTTTGACCGGCGCGAAATCGAGGCCGATCTCAAATTGCGCGAAATCCGCGCGCACGAGGAATCGCTCGCGTTGCTCGACCATCAACTGGAGCAAAAACAGGAGCGCCTTTCGCGCGAAAACGCCGCCGCCAAGCAGGCGCGCGACGTGCTTCGGGAAACGTCGAAAAACCTGCGCAAACGCCTCGAGGGCATGTCGCAAATGGACGCCGAGGAGATAAAGAAAATTTTGCGCGAGGAGGTCGAAATGGAATGCCAGGACGAGTTGCGCCTTCTCCGCCGCGAAACACTCGACCGCTCCGAGCACGACCTCGAAATGCAGGCGCGCCGCATTCTCATCGCCACGATGCAGCGCATGGCGTCAAAACCCAACGCCGACATCACCGCGACGATTGTCCAGCTGCCCAACGACGAAATGAAAGGCCGCATCATCGGCCGCGAAGGGCGCAACATCAAGGCCTTCGAGGCCGTCACGGGCGTCACACTGCTCATCGATGAAACGCCGCAGATGGTGCTCATCTCGTCGTTCGATCCTGTGCGCCGCGAAATCGCGCGCATCGCTCTCGACAGCCTCGTGAAGGACGGCCGCATCCATCCGGCAAGCATTGAGGAAAGCGTCAACCGCGCCGCCGAGGAGGTGAACATCAACGTGCAGCAAGCCGGTGAATCCGCCGTCGAATATCTCGGCGTGACGGGGCTGCATCCCGAGATCATAAAACTGCTCGGCAAACTGAAATACCGTTTTTCATACACGCAAAACGTGCTCGACCACTCGATCGAAGTGGGCTTCCTCGCCTCAATGATCGCCAGCGAAGTCGGCCTCGACCCGAACATCGCAAAACGCGCCGGCCTGCTTCACGACATCGGCAAGGCGGTTGATGGCGAATACGAGGGCAGCCACGCGACAATCGGCGCCGAGTTTGTGAAGCGCCACGACGAGACGCCCATCGTGGTCAACGCCATCGCCGCGCACCACGAGGAGGTGAAACCCGAGACCGTTTATGCGGGCCTGGTGATTCTAGCCGACACGATCTCCGCGATCCGCCCGGGCGCGCGCGCCGAGGCGATGACCAATTACATCCAGCGCCTTGGCCGCCTCGAAAAACTCGCGCTTGGCATCGACGGCGTGCAGCAGGCCTACGCGATCCAGGCGGGCCGCGAAATCCGCGTGCTCGTCTCGCCGCAACACGTCTCGGACGACCAGGCCCGCGAACTCGCCCGCGAACTCCGCCGCAAAATCGAAAGCGAGCTCCAATACCCGAGCACAATCAAGGTGACCGTAATCCGCGAATCGCGGTTCACCGAAACGGCAACGTGAGATTGCCCGCGCGCAAGCCGCCCAAACTTCATGAACAAAAGATAATTCCATGAGGCATGCGCTGGCAGTTTTGGTGTCATTCATTGGAATACTCCTTGTTTGCGCCGGTTGCAGAAAGAACCCCTACGATCAAAAAATCTCGGCGGCAAACCAGGAGGAGTTGAACCGCTGGCTTTCGTTCAACACACACCGCCTCAGTGTCCGGGAAATCGAGGAGATAAACAACAGCATGAGGGAGATAAGAATCTCATTCATGCTGCAGGATGCCAAAAAATCGAAAAGCAACGAAACCCTGAACCGGCTGCTTTGCGAAAAAATCAACGGCCTGCCCCTGAAAGAAATGGTGGTGATGGGCTACGAATTGCAAATCGGGCGCTATGAAGTCGAGCGATTGCGGCTGGTGGGGGATCTCCATCATAAAAACAAATTGAAAACACGCCCCGGCGACCTGGACTCGGAACGCTTTTTGCGGGAGCAAAAGGAAATGGTGGGCGAGCAAATAGGCGAATTCGACTCGCGCATTGAGCGGTGCAAGACGCGCATCAAAGAACTTTGCGAAAAATTCGCCATGCCCGATCCGGCAACCGACTCCACCCCGCCGGAGCGAATCAGCACCGGGGACTCTTGATTTTTTGGGGCGGGGATTGCCGCGCCGCGAGGGCGCGAGCCCCATAGGCGCCAACCTGTTTGTTATTTACGCGCGCCAAAGGCGTGCCATTCGGCAGCCCAGGGTCGAGCTTGCGAGACCCTGGGGAAACGATGGAAGACAACGCGCCCTGTAAGGGCGCTACAAATAACGTTTCAAAATGAACGCCGTGCGTTTCTCGCAAACCATGTCATCGTTTACGATGAATGTTACGCGTGGGATTGAGGCGCATGTGGCACCGCTTGAGCACGGCATTGTGCGCAAGCGGCTGGTTGCAAACGTATTCACGTCATCCGCGTTTGGGCTTGATAAGCAACATGTGGAAAAGAAGATGCCCGAATGTCCCAAATAACCCTGACACCGCGCCAACTCGCCGTCGGCGGAGGCTGTTTCGCCGTGGCGCTGTTTGCCGGTATTTTCCTAGTTGTCTCCGGCAATCAAGACCGGGACATCCAGCAGGAGCCTGTTCAGACTTTCACGCCTCCGGCGGCCAGCGTTGCGAGTCCCGGCGCGGCGGCGCAAAAACAAGAGACGCCCGCGCCGGCAAAACGTCCGGCAGGCAAGGTTTACCCCAAGGAAATCGCCTATGGCGAGGAGGTGGATATCAAGGATTATGCGGTTCCGGATAAGATGATGATATTCGATTTCACCAGCCAGTATTGTCCGCCGTGCCGCCGGGTCGCGCCGCGCCTCGAAAAGTTGCATTTCGATCGCGAGGATGTCGTGGTGGTCAAGGTGAACATAAACCGACCGGGCGTGCGGGGCATTGATTTTCGCTCGCCGGTGGCACTCAAATACCGGCTGCCCTACGTGCCCTACTTTGTGGTTCTGCCCGCTGATCGCAGCCGTGTCATCGAGGGAAAGGACGCCGCGAACATGGTGTATGAAATGTTGCAAAAGAACGAACGCGGATGACCCGGCGGGGCGGTGTTGATTCGCGCCCGCGCTGAACGCGGCCGGACACCGGGTTTTTGGCCCGGAAGCGAATTTGAAAAGCGTGCTCGCCCTCGGGCGGCAATTCCGGCAAACGCAAACCTTTTCATATTTAGACCAAACGCACTCCGCTATCCCTCACCAAGCCATGGCAATCCATCAACTGAACGAAGAACAAATCCGCACCTGGACTCGCGAGCAAAAGGACCACTGGTGGTTCACAAACATCTTTCGCGGCAACATGCCGCAGCTCACGCTCCGCTCCGGCATCACGGGTTTTGTTCTCGGCGGCATCCTCGCCTCGACCAACCTCTACGTCGGCGCCAAGACCGGCTCGACGCTCGGCGTGGGGCTCACGTCGGTGATTTTGGCGTTTGCGCTGTTCCGCGTCATGTCGCGCATGGGACTGGCGAAGGATTTCACGATTCTGGAAAACAACGCCATGCAGTCCATCGCCACGGCGGCGGGTTACATGACCTCGCCGTTCATCTCGTCGCTCGCGGCCTACATGCTCGTCACGGGAAACATCGTTCCCTGGTGGCAAATGCTGTTGTGGAACGTGGTTATTTCGATCACCGGCGTGCTGGTGGCGTTTCCGATGAAGCGGCGCTTTATCAACGAGGACCAGCTTCCGTTTCCCGAGGGGCGCGCGTGCGGCGTCGTGCTCGACACACTTTACACGGGCGAGGGCGCGAGCGGCTTGTTCAAGGCAAAGGTGCTCGCCGTCGCCGCGGTGCTGGCCGCGGGCATGCAAATGGTCATGGGCGAGGGCTGGATGAAGTTAATCCAGTTCAAGTTGCTCCGCCTTTCCGGCAATCCGAAGGAAGGCGCGCTCTGGCACTTCAACGAAATGGTCGACCAGTATTATTACAACATCGCCACCTGGGTCCCGAAAATCATGGGAACCGACATCCGCGAGCTCGGCCTGCGCGTGAGTTTCGACTTGAGCATGATCGGCGTCGGCGGGCTCATGGGCATCCGCATCGCGACGAGCATGCTGATCGGCATGATAATCAATTATGTGTGGCTCGCGCCGTGGATGATCCAGCTCGGCGACATCACGCGCAAGGTCGGCCCCGACGGCACGCTGCTCCCGCTCAACCGCGGCGAGATTGTGAACCAGTGGTCGCTCTGGTGGGCGATTGCGATGATGGTGGTCGGCTCAATGGTGGGCCTGTTCGGCAAACCAAAGATGATCATCAGCGCGTTCACCGGCCTGTTTAAGAAAAAGGAAAAGGTGAAGAAGGGTCACGACGTGCTCAAGCACATCGAGGTGCCGCTGTGGATATCGTTCGTCGGCGTGCCGCTGTTCGCGTTGCTCGGCGCGAGCATGGCGCATTGGTTTTTCGGAGCGAGCTGGGTGCTTTCGCTCGTGGCGGTGCCGCTCATCTGCGTGCTCTCGATCATCGCGACCAACTCGATGGCGCTCACCTCGTGGACGCCCGTCGGCGCGCTTTCCAAGATCACGCAATTCACCATGGGCGCGCTCCAGCCGCACAACGCGGCGACAAACCTCACAACCGCCGGCATGACCGCCGAGGTCGCGGGCAACGCGGCCAACCTGCTCTCCGACATCAAGCCCGGCTACATGCTCGGCGCAAAACCGCGCCAGCAGGCGATCGGCCACGTGATCGGCATCACCGCCGGCGCGCTCGCCTCGACGCCGCTGTTCTTCGCGCTTTTCCTGCCAAAAAATTCAGAGGGCGTGCGCAGCATCTCAACGCTGGTGTCGGACACCTTCGGAATGCCCGCCGCGCTTCAATGGAAAGGCGTGGCCGACCTGATTGCGAAGGGGCTTTCCAGTCTGCCGACGACGGCGGTCATCGCCATGGTGATCGCCGCGGTGGCGGCGCTGCTCTTCGAGGTTATCCGCATAGTGACCAAAAACAAATTCCCCCTCTCGGCCGTTTCGATCGGCCTCG
Organism: Ereboglobus sp. PH5-10; assembly: GCF_029504735.1. Lineage (GTDB taxonomy): Bacteria > Verrucomicrobiota > Verrucomicrobiia > Opitutales > Opitutaceae > Ereboglobus. The sequence continues at coordinate 18,993 of NZ_JAQFIP010000006.1, forward strand.
GCGTGGTGCTGCCGCCAAACGCGACCATCTGCATGTGGTGCGGCGCGCTGTTTTTCGAGATCATGCGCCGCAAATACAAAACGCCAAACACCAAGGGAAACACAATCTGGGTCGAGTGCCTGGAGCCGATTTGCGCGGGCCTGATCACCGGCGCGGCGCTGATCGGCATCGGCGACGCATTGATACAAAACGTGCTTCCGATTTGGTGATCGGCGACGGCTCATCCAAAGCCGTCGCGCCCGCAAAGGGTGCCGCATTATATTATATAAAGTGATGCGCCGGCATCATGGCGCCTGTTTACACTCTATTCACATTATTCATGGAAAAATAATGTGAATAGGGGGCGCGCCGGATGACTGGGTTTGAACACGCGCGCATCCGGGCGCAGTTTGAACATGAAATTATCCAATACCATGAAAACAAAAGGGCGTTTTTTCACACTCACACTTGCCGGCCTCTCATTTCTCGCATGCGGTCTTTTCGCATTTGAGGGCAAAATAACCATGCGCGCCATTGATTTGGCCGGCGACGCGGAGCCGCGCAATGTCACGCTCCACGCCAAGGGCGAGCTTTTGCGCCTTGAGCCGGCGGCGCAAAACCCGAAGGACAAGCGCGCGGTCACGATCATTGACCACAGCCAGCGCAAAAAGACCGTGCTCATGCCCGGCAGGAAGGCTTACACAATAAAATGGTTTCACGGCCAGGTTGCGGAGCAGATGGCGGTTGATTTCAGCCAGACACAGTTCAAGGCAGCGGGCGTAACGGAAGAAATCGCCGGAATTGACGCTGAAAAATACACGGGCACGGCGCAGGATGAAAAATACACGGAGCTTTGGGTGACAAAATCGCTGGGAAAATTCCTGCTCGATTATCCCGGCATGGGCGAGGTTGACGCCGTTGGCAGCAATATCGAACAGGCCGCGTGGTCGAAATTCGCCTACTCGCAGGATTTTTTTGTGCTTCGCGCGGTCGAATACGATCGGAAGGGAGGCGCGGAAAAATCCCGTTTTGAGGTGACTGAAATCACCCGGGCCAAACAACAGGATTCGCTTTTCAAAATCCCGGAGGGTTATAAGGAAATCGACGCGCCCGAGGGGAGGAACAAACAACCCCGGTAATGCCGCGCGCGCCAAAAACACACAAGGCGAAAGGGCTGCCTCCGGCGCAACCGTCCCGCTTGCGCACGCCAATGTTGATACAATTATTATATCAACTCCGGTAATCCGCGTTTTCGCTCACGTATTCATGCGTGAGGTCGCCGCCCAGAACCGCGCAGTCGCCGTCGCCGCTCGCGAGGTCGATTTCGATTTCAACGCCGCGCTCGTGCGGCGGATAATGAACCGGCGGCGCAAACACGCCGTCCGCTGTCGGCGCGCTTGCGTAAAGCTCGGCCTCGCGCAAATGCGCCACAAGCGCGTTTTCCTTTTCCGGGTCGAGCCTGAACACGCCGTTCGCAAAGATCTCGACCCCGCCCATGCGCGCGCTCATGCGCGACACATCGAGTTCCGGCATGTGCGCGCCGACGTGTTTGCCGATTGCCTGCACAAGGCGCCCGACATTCGGATCGTTGCCCGCGACGGCGCATTTGAAAAGCGGCGCGTTGACAATCGCCTTTCCAAGCGCGCGCGCCGTGTCGCGATCGGGCGCGCCTTTCACCGCGACACGGATCACATGGCGCACGCCCTCGCCGTTGCGCACGACATCCTCCGCAAGGTCGCGGCACACTTGCGCGAGCGCCGTCTCGAACGCGGCATATTCGCTCGCGGCGCAGGGCACTTTTCCGGACGACACAAGCGCGACGGTGTCCGATGTGCTCGTGTCGCTGTCGATGCTGATGGTGTTGAAACTCAAATCGACGGCGCGCGCGAGCATGGCGCGCAGCGCGTCGCGCGGCACGGCCAGGTCGGTCAAAATATAAACGAGCATCGTGGCCATGTTCGGCTCGATCATGCCCGCGCCTTTTGCGATTCCGACGATGCTGCCCGCCCCGACGGAGGCGCGGCGGATTTTCGGATAAAGATCGGTCGTCACAATGCCCTCGGCGGCGGGCAATATCGAATCGCCCGAGAGGGCTGCGACCGCATCGGGCAGCGCGGCCATCATCGCATCGGCGGGAAGCGCCCAGCCGATGACGCCGGTCGAACTGGGTAGCACTTGCTCCGGCGAAATGCCGAGATGCCGGGCGGTTTCCGCGCAAATGCGCTCCGCCGTTTCCACGCCGCCGGGCGCGCAGACGTTGGAGATTTTGTTGTTGATGATAATCACGCCGAGCGCGGGTTCGGCGAGCCGTTTGCGTCCGATGATAACGGGCGCGCCGGGAAAGGCGTTGCGTGTGAACATCGCGGCAAAATCCGGCGTCGGTTTGTCGAGCGCGATGAGCGTGAGCGTCATGCGCGCGGGTTTCGGCGCCTCGACGGGGGTGAAGTCAAAGCGGGCGGTGCCGGCGCGAAATCCGGCGGGCAGCGCGGCTTGCGAAACGAGCCATGCGCGATGGGCGTCCTGGTTGGCAAAGGTGAGATTGGTCGAGGGCACGGCAGGGAAAGAGAAAATGGTAAGGAGTAAAAGGTAGCGCGGCGCGGCGACGCTGTCTAGGCCGCAAGTGAGAAGTTGCGATTGTCCGGAAGGATGGCGTCAGGGGGCCAGTTTCCATTTCGCCTGTCGCAGCACGGCGCGAGGGGATTCCTTTAATTGCTCATACCAGACGGTGAGGAGCGTGCCGTCGTCGAGTTCGACAGTGCTGGGATAGCCGAGGTCCCAAGAGTCGCCGTCGCTCGAAATGTCGATGGGCGGGCCCCAGGTTTTTCCGTTGTCCGTGCTGACGCGGGCCTGGTTGCCAAAGGGCGCGCGCCGATAGCCGTAAGTCATCACGAGGCGGTTGTCGCGCAAGCGCAGCAGGTGCGAGGGCAAACCCCACACGCCAATGGGACGGGGCTCGGTCCATGTCCTGCCGCCATCCGCTGACTCGGCCTGGAGGGTTTCGCGATTGTTGTTTTTGTTGTGGGTGCGAATCTGCGCGATAAGCGTGCCGTCGCCGGCTTCGACGGCGTGCAGCTCATGATAATTGGCCGCGCTGTCCCCGGGGCGCGCGGGGATTTCCGCCAGCCATTGCCAGGTGAGGCCGTCGTCGCGGGACTCGGCGACGCCGATTTTCCTCCCGTTGGACTCGAGCTGTTTTCCGGCGTAGAGCAGGCGTCCGTCCTTGAGCTGGATGGGGCCGTGCGGGCTGTTGACGATGGTGGGGATGGGTGGCGACCAGGTTTTCCCGCCATCGGTGCTGCGGATGAGCCACTCGCCCAGTTGCGATTTCCTTTCCGCGTCGTCCATCCAGGCGTGGGCGGCCCGCCACGCCGGCAGGCGGCCTTCGCGCACATGCGAACTTTTTTTGCCCGAGAGGACGACGTCGAGCTGCCGTTCATAATAGGAGGAGGTGAAGGTGGTGACGAGCAGGGTGCCTTTCGCCGTTTCCAGCACGCCGGCGTCGCGATCGTCCAGCGCGGTGTCAAGCAGCACGCGGGGCCATGACCATGTGCGCCCCTCATCCCGCGAGGTCATGGCGACCACTTGGCCAAAGGGATCAACATGCCCGTCCCGCCCGCCGGACCAGACGACCCAAAGTTCATTGTTGCCGCGGCGAGCCACGGTGGGCCAGCCATGATAATACTCCGGCTGCAGGCTAATGACCTTGGTTTCAAGAATGACGGCAGTCTCGCCCGATGCGATCAAGGCGGGGAGAAACAGCAGGGGAAGAAATATTCGGGGGTTTATGCGTTTCACGTTGATAACCAAGAGGCGGGAAATCGAGAGGTCAATTTGGAACGGCTCGACAGGGAAAACCGCCGCCAAAAAAGAAAGCGACCCCGTGGGATCGCCTCCGTTTTTATAAATCAGTCATCGTCCACCTTGATGTCCTTGTTGCGGTGGCGCGGACTGCCGGCGCGAAGCCAGCCGTTGACGAAGCGGTCGATGTCGCCGTCGAGCACGCCTTGCGTGTCACTGGTTTCGACGCCGGTGCGCAAGTCCTTCACCATCTGATACGGTTGCAAAACGTAACTGCGGATCTGGCTGCCCCAGCCGATCTCGCCTTTCTCGCCGTAGAATCTCTCCATCTCGCTGCGCTGCTCGTCGAGCCGGCGCTCGTAGAGGCGCGCCTTCAGGACGCTCATCGCGCTGGCGCGGTTCTTGATTTGCGAGCGTTCGTTTTGGCAGACCACAACCATGCCGGTCGGGATGTGCGTGATGCGCACCGCCGAGTCGGTCGTGTTGACGCCCTGGCCGCCCTTGCCGGAGGAGCGGTAAACGTCCACGCGGATTTCGGTTTCGGGAATGTCGACCTTGATGTCGTCGTCGATTTCGGCGACAACGTCCACCGCGCAAAAGGAGGTGTGGCGTCGTTTGTTCGAATCGAACGGGCTGATGCGCACGAGCCGGTGCACGCCGCGCTCAGCGTTCACGTAACCGTAGGCGTTTTCGCCCTTGATGAGGAGCGTGGCGCGGCTGATGCCGGCCTGGTCGCCGGGCTGCACATCCTGCACCTCGACCGCGAAGCCGCGGCGCTCGGCCCAGCGCGAATACATGCGGAAAAGCATGTCGGCCCAATCGTTCGACTCGGTGCCGCCCGCGCCGGCCTGGATGGAGAGGATGGCGTTGTTTTTGTCGAACTGGCCGGTGAGGTAGGAGGCGATTTCGAGCTTGTCGAGCTCCACGACCATCGCGGCGGCGGTGGTTTCGAGCTCTTTTTCAAACTCGGCCTGCTCGGCGCCCTCGGAGGCTTCGGCGAGCTCGACCATCACGTCGAGATCGTCCGCCCTTTTCTTAAAGGCGACGACGGGCACGACCGCGCTTTTAAGCCGGTTGAGATTGGCGATGTGTTTTTGCGCGCGCTCGTTGTTGTCCCAAAAATCGGGCGCGCCCATTTGCGCTTCGAGCGCCTCTATTTCGCGGGTCTTTTGGTCGACGTCAAAGAAACCTCCATAAATGACCGGCTCGCTTTTTTATGTATTCGATGTGGGAAAATGTTTCTGGTGTGATCATGATGTTGTTTGTGAGCCGCACATGGCGGCACGCGGGCGCGCAAGGCGCAAGGGGAAATTTGATTCGGAAAAAATCTTCGCAAAAACGAAATGCGGGCTTGGCAACCGGTTCTCGCGCGCCGCAAAATGTGTGTTACTCGAAGGCAAAGCCGCTTTTCGCCCACGGCGAAAGACAGTCGTTTGAAATTACACGCAGCGACGTTTGTTTTGCCACTAGAGTCCTTACGCGGGACGCAGCGCGTGTCGCCCAACAGCAATTATCAAAAGAAAGGACATTGTATGACGCCGCCCAACATCACGACAAAAAGGCCGTCCGGCCGGGGCATTCAACCGCGCAAATATCGGGCTATTCAACGCCGGGACCTCGACTCCCTGCCGCAACTCAGCGGCCTCTCGACGGAGGAGCTTCTCGGCATGAAGGCCGTCGCCGCGGTGCTTCCATTTCGTGTCAACGAATACGTGATCGAGGAACTCATCGATTGGGACGCGATTCCGCAGGACCCGATGTTCCAGCTCAGTTTTCCACAGCCCGACATGCTCGCGACCGACGACCTCGCCGCCATGCGCCAGCTCATCGCCGATGACGCGCCCGCCGCGGAACAATCCGCGCTCGCGCACGCCATCCAGCTCAAAATGAACCCCCACCCCGCCGGCCAGATGGAGGTCAACGTGCCTCGCCTTGAGGACGGCACGCCGCTCCCCGGCATGCAGCACAAGTATCGCGAAACCGTGCTCTTTTTCCCGAGCCAGGGGCAGACCTGCCACACCTATTGCTCGTATTGTTTTCGCTGGGCGCAGTTCGTCGGGATGGACGACCTGAAATTCGCCAGCCGCGAAGCCGACAGCCTCCGCCGCTACGTCACGCAGCACTCCGAGGTGAACAGCATCCTTTTCACCGGCGGCGATCCGATGGTGATGAACGCCTCGCTGCTCTCGCGCTATATCGAACCGCTTCTCGAGCTCGACCATGTGCTGAGCGTGCGCATCGGCACCAAGTCGCTCGCATGGTGGCCGTATCGCTTCGTGACCGACAACGACGCGGACGACGTGCTGAAGCTCTTCGAGCGCGTCGTGAAAAGCGGGCGCCACCTCGCGCTCATGGCGCACTTCTCGCACCCGCGCGAACTCGAAACACGCGTCGTGCAAGCCGCCATCCGCCGCATTCGCGACACCGGCGCGATCATTCGCTGCCAGGCCCCGCTCGTGCGCAACATCAACGACGATCCGCTGGTTTGGACGAATCTCTGGAAACGCCAGATCGTGCTCGGCATGGTGCCGTATTACATGTTTGTCGAGCGCGACACCGGCCCGAAAAACTACTTCGAGGTGCCGCTCGCCCGCGCGTATGAAATTTTCAACAAGGCCTATCGCCGCATGTCCGGCCTTGGCCGCACCGTGCGCGGCCCGTCAATGTCCGCGCTTCCCGGCAAGGTGCTCATCGACGGCATCGCCGAGGTTCGCGGCGAAAAGGTTTTTGTGCTGAAATTCATCCAGGGCCGCGAACCCTCGTGGGCGGGCCGCGTCTTCTTCGCGCAGTTCGATGAAAAGGCCACCTGGCTCGACCACCTCAAGCCGGCGTTCGGCGAAAAGGAGTTTTTCTTCGAGCCCGCGATGCGCGACATCAAGACGCACCACCGCGCGCCCGCATGGGGCGACCGTTCAAAGTTCGTGAAACGCCTTTCCGAATTCGGCCACGTCGAGTGGATGTGATTTGGAGACACGCGGGGCGTTGCGCGGCAACGCCCCCGCGGGCGGGAGCGGCAGCTTACCGCGGATAGCTGCCAAGCCATTTGACCATTGTGCAATACTGGCGCATCTCGGCGATGGCCTCGCGCATCTCGGGGTCGTCAATATGGCCGCCCGTGTCGATGTAGAAGTAATAATCCCACGCCTTGCGGCGGCTCGGGCGTGATTCGATTTTTGAAAGGTTGATTCCGCGCTTCGACAGGGGCTCGACCATTTTCAAGAGCGTCCCCGAGTGCAGGGCGGCGTTTTCGTCGAGCAAAACCAGCAGGCTTGTCATGTCGCGACCTCCGCCAACCGCGCCCGACGGCTCGCGGCCGATCACGAAGAAACGCGTCATGTTGTTCGCCTTGTCCTCAATGTTGCGCGCCAGGATCGGAACGCCATAGCGCACGGACGCGAGCTCGTTGGCGACGGCCGCCGCGCCGGGTTGTTCGGACGCGATTTGAACAGCGCGCGCGGTGCTCGACGCATCGCACAACTCGACATTCGGCAGGTGGCGTTGCAACCAGAGCCGGCATTGCGCAAGCGCCTGATCCTTCGAGTAAACTTTTTTGATTTGGTCGAGCGGCTCGTTCGTGATCAGGCAGTAGGAAATTTCCATGTAGAGCTGCGCGACGATTTTCAGCTCCGAGGAGACAAATTGGTCGATCGCGTCGCGCACGGAACCGTCGGTTGAGTTTTCAATCGGGATGATGCCGTAATCGACCTCCTTTTTTTCCACCGCGGTGAAAATGTCCGCAAACGAAGTCATGGCGTGGTAGTCCACGCTCGATCCGAATTTCCTGATGGCGGCTTGGTGGCTGTTTGTCGATTCGGGGCCGAGGTAGGCAATCTGCAACGGCTTTTCGAGCGCGATGGCCGCCGACATAATTTCGCAGTAAATCGCCTTCAGCGCGTCGTTTTTAATCGGACCCTTGCTGAGCGATGTGACTTTGCGCAGCACTTCCGCCTCGCGCTCGGCCACGTAGATTTTACCGCCGACGCTGCGCTTGGCCTTGCCGATTTCGGCGGCCAGGGCGAGGCGTTCGTTGATCAATTCGACAAGCTGGCGATCAATGACGTCGATTTTTTCGCGAAACGGGGTGAGGTCCATGGATGCGGGTTGTTGCGGAAAAACTATTCGGATTTTTCAGGCTCTTCGGAATCGGGATTATCCGGCTGATCGGTCGGATCGGGCAGGGGCGCGACTTCCTCGGCGGAAGCCGCCACCGCCGCGAACGGCGGGGTCGAGTGGTCCCCGACACTCACTTCCGCGAGATTCGGCGACTCGCCCTCGCCCTCTTCGAGCGGCAGGCCCATGTCGGCGTCGGAGGGCGGCGTGACTTTCGCCGAATTTTGCAGCCACGCGTCGATCTGGCGCGGCGAGAGCACGTCGGACGCGGGCAGCTCGACGAGCGACTTCACGCCGACGAATTCGAGAAACTTGTCCGTCGTGCCGTATTGCAACGGACGTCCGGGCAAATCAGCGCGACCCGTGATATAAACGAGTTCGCGCTCAATCAGCTTGTTCAGGCCGGCGTCGGCGGACACACCGCGAATGGATTCGATCTCACTGCGCGTCACGGGCTGGCGGTAGGCGACGATCGCGAGTGTTTCAAGGGCCGACTGGGAGAGCCTCACTGGCGGCGGTTCGTCGCGCATAATGCGAATCCAGCGCGCAAAGCGCGGATGTGTCATGAGCCGGTAGCCGGCGGGGCCCTCAACAAGAATATAAATGTCGTTTGCCTCCTGCAGCTCGACGGCGATGGCGTCCATCGCCTCTCGAATTTGCGCCGCGGTGATGAGCGAGGGCACGCCCTTGTAAAGCTCCTCGTCCGAGTCCTCGGGGAATTGCACAACAACCTCCGCGGCATCATCGGCGGGCGGTTGCGGTTCACCGTCCTGCGGCTTCTCTTCGGTTGATGGTTCAGACCGCAGCTCGGCGGGTTTCAACGAAGGCGCCTCGGGATCGGGAGCCGGCTCCGGCTCGCGTCCGGCGGGCGTGGCGGCGGATGTGTCAGCGGTTTCCCCAACATCATCGGCGGGCGCGTCCGTTGCGGCGTCATCCGGCGGCACGGCAATCGGCGGCGCCTCCCCGTCATTTTCGACTGCGACGGGCGCTTGTTCGTGAAAACGCGCAAAAATATCCTGCACGTCCTTGATGGAAAGTGCCTGGCTGGAGGAAAACAGGAGTGCGCGAAGCACCTTTTGCAGATTGAAAGCCATTGATAAAAACGAGCCAAAAATGAATGAGCCGCCCCGCCCCGAAGCAATAACGAAAAAAACGGGCCGCCCGACGCCGGCCTCGTTTCAAAACTGAATGAACTTCGGACTACGCTCGCGCGTCCGCAATTGCCTGCGCGAGATCAACGCGTTTTTCGTAAATCGCCTTGCCTATGATCACGCCGTCAAGGTTGGCGTGGCGTTTTGCGAGCGCGCCAAGCGCGCCGACATCGCCTTGTTGCGACACGCCGCCGGAGGCGATCACGCCGCATTTGACGGTTTTCAGCATCGCTTCCTGCGCGGCGAGATTCGGGCCGGTCAGCATGCCGTCGGTGCCGATGTCCGTGTAGATGAGCGTGGACACGCCGAGCGCGTCCATGCGTTGCGCAAGCGCCAGCGCGCTCGTGCCGGTCGTGGAAACCCAGCCCTTGACCGCGACCATGCCGTCCTTCGCGTCGATGCCGACGGCGATTTTCGAGCCAAACACGCCAACCAGCTCGCGCACAAACTCCTCGCTTTCCGCCGCGCGCGTGCCGACCACGACACGCGACACGCCAAGCGCCAGCGCGCGTTCCACGGCCTCGCGCGAGCGCATGCCCCCGCCCAGCTGCACCTTCATTCCGGCGGCGACGATTTCGCGCACCGCGGCCAGGTTTTGCGACTCTCCGGAAAACGCGCCGTCGAGATCGACCACATGCACCCAGTCCGAGCCGGCGGCCTCGAATTGCGTCGCGATCGCGGCGGGGTTTTCCGAGTAGATTGTCTGCTGGTCCGCGCGACCCTGTGTGAGGCGCACGCAACGCCCGCCCTTGATGTCTATGGCTGGATAAATTGTCATGGTCGAAAGCGCGTAAAACGCCCCCAAACCCTCCCTGTTGCAAAGATAAACTGCGGGGAAGGTTAAAAAAAATCGTTGCGCGCTCCAGACTCTTGCGAATACGCGCATTATGTTGCACTTCGCACTTCCCTTGGACACCGCTTTTCCTTAACTCTCCCAACATGCAAACAATCGGCGAACGACTTGAAGAGGCCCGCAAGCGCAAGGGCGTTTCCATCCGCGAGGCCGCGGAAGCCACGAAGATTCGCGGCGAGTATCTGCACAAATTTGAATCCAACCAATACGACATCCGCCTGCCGGAGATTTATGTGCGCGGATTTCTCCGTTCGTATGCCAATTTCCTGAAGCTGCCCGCCGATCAAATCATCGCCGATTACAACGCCCTGCACCACGGAGAGGCCAAGTCCAGCCGCTCGATGAGCCGGGAAGTTTACGGGCGCATGGACATCTCGACCAGCAAGGACAAGGAAACCAAGGACCCGCTCACCGGGGGAACCACCCCGCCCATGCCCGGCGTCTCCGGCGAACCCGCCGCGACCACGCGCAACCCCGCCACGTTTGTGCCGCCGCACTCGCCGGGCTCCTCGCTCGACAAAAAACTCCTTATCAAGCTCGGCGCGATCATTGGCGTGATCGCGGCCATAATCATCCTGATCGTTGTTCTTCTCAGCAACGGCGGCTCGTCGGCATCCGCGCCCAAGGAAACATGGGTGCAGGCGCAGGCGGGCGAGGCCACGATCACAATCACCGCGAAGGATCTCCCGGTTGAGGTGAAAGTCACCTCAAAGGACACCCAGCCGGACGGAAGCGCCATCACCTATTACCAGGGCACGATTCCCGTCGGAGAGGCGCGCGCCATTCCGCGCCGCACGGACATCATTATCGAGTGCACGCATCCGGAAAACCTGCTTCTGACCGTTGGCAACTGGACAGGACAGCTCACCGACCCCGCAACAGGCCGGCTAATGACGCGCGGACAAATCAACAAACAATAGTCCGCCTCCACCCATTCCCGGAAAAGAATCCCCGTTAAAAAACGCACCGGTCAACCCGGTGCGTTTTTTGATGACAAGGCATGCCGCGGGCAACTGGGCATTATTAGTCATGACAAACACGTTCGCATATATTTCATTTGCGTGAGATTTAAAAAAATGACGCGGACACTTTCTGTTATTATTCCTTGTTACAACGAGCGCGCGACCATTCGCACGCTTGTCGACGCCGTGCTCAACTGCGGTGTGAACCCAATCGAAATCGTCGTTGTTGACGACGGCTCGACCGACGGCACCCGCGACGTGCTCGAAAGCGAAATTGCCCCGCTCGTTTCCAAGATTGTTTACCATGAGAAAAACCAGGGCAAAGGCGCCGCGCTGCGCACGGGCTTTCAACACGCCACAGGCGATTACGTGATCGTGCAGGACGCCGATCTTGAATACGACCCGCGCGAGCTTCCGCTCCTCATGCAGCCGCTCATCGACGGCAAGGCTGACGTTGTTTTCGGCTCGCGCTTCATGGGCGGCGCGCCCCACCGCGTGCTTTATTACTGGCACAGCCTCGGCAACAAGTTTCTCACGACGCTCTCAAACATGTTCACCAACCTCAACCTCACGGACATGGAATGCTGCTACAAAATGTTCCGCCGCGAGGTTATTCAGGAAATCGCGCTCAAGGAAAACCGTTTCGGCTTCGAGCCCGAAGTCACCGCCAAGATCGCGCGCCGCCAGTTGCGCATTTACGAGGTCGGCGTCTCGTATTCGGGCCGCACTTACGCGGAGGGAAAAAAGATCGGCTGGCGCGACGGATTTCGCGCCATCTACGCCATCTTGAAATACAACATCTGGCACCGTCGCGGCTAAGCGGCGTATCCAGTTTCTAGATACAAGCTCCGCCGTTTGATCAAAGCATGAGGGTGAGGATGTCGCGCTTGTCGTCCTTGAAGCCGGCCTTCAAGTAAATCCCCATGGCTCTCTTGTTGTGATGATTCACCTCGAGCCGGACGGCAACCGCGCCCTCCCGACGCGCCCAATCGCCCACCATGTCCAGCGTTTGCGGAGCCAAACCCCTGCCGCGCGCGGCGGGCGCCAGGTAAAGCTCGTCGAGAAGCGCCACGCGCCCGCCAAATTCAAGGCTGTGCCAGAACACAACCACCGCATAACCGCCGGGCGCGCTCCCGGGCGCGGATGTGTTTTTCAGCAAAAACACACGTCCAAGCTGCGGCTCGCGCAACAACGCGCGCAACGCCGTCCGCACCGGCCCGGGGCGAAACTCGATTTGATCCTCCTTGTAAAACTCCCCTATCATCGCAAACAACGCGCCTTCGTCGGCGGAGCCGGCCCCGGTCCATTTCCAGTCAATCGTGTTCATTTTAAAACAATTCCTCCTGCCGCATGGCATCGCGTTTTTCGGGATTCGCCGTGCTTGTTTGCAAAAGCCACGGCACCGTCATGTTGGAAAACTCTGCTCGTCGCCCGAGCGAAACCAGCAACAACGCCGCCGCGAGCGCGTCGTAGAGCGCGGCATGGTAGCGCCGCCGTCCCTCGGGACAATGCTCCGCCGCCATCAGGTCGAGCTCCGCCTGCAAGCCAAACGCCGCCACGAGTGTTTCCAACCGGCAGGATTTGAGCTGCGGGAAAACCTCCGCATACAAACGCCCCGTGTCAATCCACGGCCCCCACTCGGCGGTTGCATGCGAGCCGCCGCGCGCAAAATCGGGCGACTGACGCGAATAGGGCCACGCGGATTTGATGAGCGAGTTTTCCGCGTGCGCAAAATGCGCCCCGAGCGGCCCCGTCTCGCGCAATCCCGCAAAATAGGCGAACTCCCCGTCCGTCGCAAACGGCTCGGAATGCGCGACCAATCCCGCCGTGAGGCCGTGGATCGCCGCGTCCTCATTGCGCACGCGACCGGTCGCCCGGCAAAACCGCGTGCGCGTTCTTTCAACACGACCACCCCGCAGGGTAACCACGCCGTATTCAAGAATTCCGGACGCAATACTCCCCTCGAAATCAATGAAGTGAATGGGAATCTCGGTCCAGCGCATGGTGATCACAGACAAAAATGAAAATCCCGGGATAATTCAACAACAGCAATCGAAGCCGCAAACGCGCGCCCTGCTTTTAAAAATCATTCATTTGCTTGACCCTTCCCGTCCGTGCGCGAGACGCTTTGCGTTTTTCCTAAAACATCATGCTCAAAGCAGGCATCGTCGGCCTTCCCAACGTAGGCAAATCCACACTCTTCAACGCCCTCACACGCTCCCGCAAGGCGGAGGCCGCGAACTACCCGTTTTGCACCATCGACCCGAATGTCGGCGTCGTCACCGTGCCCGACGAGCGCGCCTACGTGCTGCAAAGAATCGCCAAGACGCAAGTCGTGATTCCCGCGGCGGTTGAGTTTGTCGACATCGCCGGACTCGTTGCGGGCGCAAGCAAGGGCGAGGGCCTCGGCAACCAGTTTCTTGCCAACATCCGCGAGGTGGACGCCATCGTGGAAGTCGTGCGTTGCTTCGAGGATTCCGACGTCGTGCACACAATGGGCGCGGTCGACCCCGTGCGCGACATCGAGGTGATCAACACCGAGCTCGTGCTCGCCGATCTTGAATCCGTGACGAAGCGCATCGAGAAAACGCAGAAAAAAGCGAAGTCCGGCGACAAGGAGGCCATCACAGAAATGGCGCTTCTCGAAAGACTCGTGCCACATCTCAACGAGGGCAAAACCGCCAACGTGCTTCCCGGCGCAACCGAGGACGACCGGGCGATGATGAAACTCTTCCAACTGCTCACCGCCAAGCCCGTGCTCTTCGCATGCAACGTCGCCGAGGGCGATCTTGCCACGGCAAATGAAAACCCGTTCGTGCAAAAAGTCGCCGAGTATGTGCGCACACACCACGACGCGGCCTACGTGCCGATCTCCGCGAAAATTGAGGCCGAGCTCATCGAGTTGCCGCCCGAGGAGGCGAAGGCGTTTTTGAAGGACCTCGGCGTGGACGACTCCGGTGTTTCAATGCTGATCCGCGAGTCCTATTCGCTTCTCGGCCTGCAAACCTACTTCACCGCCGGTGAAAAGGAAGTGCGCGCGTGGACGATCAAAAAAGGCTGGAAGGCGCCGCAAGCCGCCGGCGTCATTCACACCGATTTCGAAAAAGGTTTCATCAAGGCCGAGGTTGTCAGCTTCGAGGACCTCTCGCGACTGGGCAGCGTGCTCGCCGCGCGCGAGGCCGGCAAATACCGCCTCGAAGGCAAGGATTACGTCTTTCAGGACGGCGATGTCGCGCTGTTCCGGTTTAATAATTGAGCAGCGCGCTTTTTCGAGAAAAGCGGAAATCCCCGCGCATTGCCAACGGCCATGACCGCGCCGCGATCATTTGCGGCGGCGGGGTTTTGTTTGCATGAAACCCTTGCGATGAGGCCGCCGGTCATGGCATGGTCGGGCTTCTTACCATGCCGCAAAACTCTCCTCGCATTGCCGTGATCGCCTGCTCCGTCCTTGAGGACGAAGTGGGTCATTTTGCGCGAGGGCTGCCGCATGTGAAGGAGATCGAGTATTTGCCGCAGTTGTTGCACAACGAGCCGGTGCGTTTGCGCGCTGAATTGCAAGCCGCGGTGGAGCGTTGCGAGGCGAACCCGGAGGTGGACGCAATCGTGCTGGCCTACGGTTTGTGCAGTCGCGGCGTGGAAGGGTTGCGGCATGCGCGGTGTCCGCTCGTGATCGCGCGCGCGCACGATTGCGTGACGCTTTATCTGGGCTCGAAGGAACGCTACTCGGAATATCTTAAAAAACACCCGGGCACCTATTGGTATAGCCCCGGCTGGATCAAGGCGCACGCTCCGCCCGGACCGGATCGCAACGCGTATTTGCGGGAGGAATACGCGAAACAGTTCGAGCCGGAAGACGTGGAATATTTGGTCGAGCAGGAACGGCTCTGGACCGCGCATTATGATCGCGCCGCCTACATCGGGCTCGGCGCGGGCGAAAAACCGGAGCAGGTGGAATACACGAAGCAATGCGCCGCGTGCCTTGGCTGGGTGTTCGACCATGTGCGGGGCGACGAGTCGTTGATGCGCGATTTGTTTGCCGGACCGGACAAGTGGGACGCGAAGCGTTTTCTGATCGTGCCGCCGAATCACGGCATTCAGTTGACCGCCGATGACTCCGTGATCAAAGCCGTGCCGCTGGAGGAGCCGAAATGAGCGCGGCCGATTCATTGCGTGTGCGCGCGGTCGATGAGACGCGCGAACTGCCGCTTGCTCCGGCTGATCTTGCCGCTGCGAACACAAGCATGTTGACGGATTTTCTGGCAAAACGCGGACTGGCGTTGAACACGCGTTGCGGCGGGCGCGGATTGTGCAGCGGATGCCTGGTTGAAATCGAGCGCGCCGGAGGGAAACACGAACAGGCGCGCGCGTGCCGGATGCCGCTTGCGGAAGCGGTGGGCGCGGCGGCGAAAAACGCCGTCATCTCGATTCCGTCGAGATCGTTGTTAAAACAGCAGCCGTCGGTCGTGGATGATTTTCGCGTCAACATTCCGATGGCGCGAGATCCGCTGGTCGCGGGTGCGCGTTACGGCGCGGCGGTGGATGTGGGAACGACGACGGTGGCGGTGATCGTGTGCGATTTTGAAAACGGAAAAATGCTTGCGCGCGCATCGGCATTTAATGCGCAAATCAGGTTCGGCGAGGACGTGCTGACACGGATTCAATATTGTTGCACGAACGGCGCGCCGGCGGTGCGCAAATTGCAGCATGCGTTGATGGCGGAAACCATTCAGCCGTTGATCGAAAAAGCCTGCGCCAAGGCGGGCATCGCAAAAGGGGATGTGGGCGCGATCGTGATCGCGGGCAACACGACGATGCAACATCTCGCGGCGGGCGTCGATCCGGCGCCGCTGGGCGCGCATCCGTTCACACCGGCGTTTCTGGAGCATCGCGTGTATTCGGCGGAGGCGCTGGGGTTGGCGTGGCGCGGGCTGCCCGTGCATTTATTGCCCGGTCTTTCCTCCTACGTTGGCGCGGATTTGACGGCGGGGCTAATCGCGACGGGATTGGTTTACGAGGACGGTCCGTCGCTGCTCGTCGACGTGGGAACAAATGGTGAAATCATCGCAAAAACGGGTGACCGCATCGTGGGCTGCGCGACGGCGGCGGGGCCGGCGTTCGAGGGTGCGGGATTGTCGTGCGGCATGCGCGCGGCGCGCGGCGCGATCGAACGCGTGCGCATGAACGTGAATGCCGGTGGCGCTTTTGAGATGCGACTCGACGTGATTGGCTCTGGTGAAAACAGCGCGCCACTGAAGCCAATCGGCATGTGCGGCTCGGCTTACATCGATTTTTTATGGGAAGCGCGACGCGCGGGATTGCTCATGCCAAACGGACGTTTTGCGCCACGGGAAAAGCTGCCCGAGGGCGTGTGCGTGGAGGTCGATGAACACGGGAAAAAGTTCCGCATCCACGAACACGGCGCGTCGGAACCGCTGTGGATTTCCGAAATGGATGTCGTGAAATTGCTGCAGGCGAAAGCGGCAATTGGCGCGGGCATTTGCACGTTGCTTGACGTGCTCGGCATCAAGGCGCGCGACATAAAACGGCTTTATCTTGCGGGCGGTTTCGGCATGCACCTGTCACTCGAGCACGCGATCGGCTGCGGCTTGCTGCCCGGCTTCGCGCCGGAGCAGATCGAGGTGGTCGGCAACACATCACTCGGCGGCGCGTATCTGGCGATGAACGACAGCTCGCTGCTTGATGAAATGGAAACCGCGCGAAAACGCTTCGAGGCCGTCGAGCTAAACCTGCACCCGAATTTCGAGGATGCGTATATTGACAACCTGATGCTGGAGTAACCTTGCTCCCGCAAAAAGCCCGTTCAGTCCTCGTCGTCCGCGCCGCCGCGGGTGGCGCTGGGGCCGGTGTATTCCTTGCCGGTGAGGCGGGCGAACTTCTCCTCGAAATCAACCCGCTGGAGCGCGGTAATGATTTCGTCGATGTCTCCTTCCATGACTTGCGGGAGGCTGTAAAGCGTGAGGCCGATGCGGTGGTCGGTGAGGCGGTTTTGCGGAAAATTGTAGGTGCGGATGCGTTCGCTGCGCCCGCCGGTGCCAATCTGGCTGCGACGGTGCTCGGCATATTTTTCACGCTCCTCGTCCTCCTTGAGCTTGAGGAGGCGCGAACGAAGGACGGTCATGGCGCGCGCCTTGTTTTTGAGCTGCGAGCGTTCGTCGGCGCATTGCACAATGAGTCCGGTGGGCTTGTGCAGGATTTGCACGGCGGAGTCGGTCGTGTTGACGCCCTGCCCGCCGGGACCGCTGGCGCGGCTGACGGTGATCTCGAGTTCCTGCGGGTCGATGTGGATGTCGACCTCCTCGGCCTCGGGAAGGACTGCGACGGTGACGGTGGAGGTGTGGATGCGGCCGTTGGCCTCGGTGACGGGGATGCGTTGCACGCGATGCACACCGCTTTCAAACTTGAGCTGCCGGTAAACATCCTGGCCGGTGATGAGGAAAATGACTTCCTTGTAGCCGCCGCGCTCGGTGCCGCTGCTGCTCATGGGCTGGACTTTCCAACCGCGGTTTTCGGCATAGCGGGTATACATCCGGAAGAGATCGCCGGCGAAAAGGCTGGCCTCGTCTCCGCCGGTGCCGGCGCGGATTTCCATGACGGTGTTGCGCGAGTCGCTGGGGTCGGGCGGAATCATGGACTCAAGGACGGTTTCGCGAAGCTGTGTGCGTTTGCGCTCAAGCTCGGGGAGTTCGGCGGCGGCGAGTTCCTTGAGGTCGGGATCGGCGGCGGGGTCCTTGACGAGGGTTTGGGCCTCGGCGATTTCAAGCCCTGTTTTTTCGAAGGCGATGTGGTCGTCGATGAGGGCCTTCAGCTTTTGCTGTTCGCGGGAAACATCGGCGGCCTTGCGCGGGTTTTGATAAAAATCGGGCGCGGACATCTGCGCATCGAGTTCATCGAGGCGAAGTTTGAAGGGAGCGATGTCGGGAAGCTGTTCCATGCCGAAAATACCGCACGAAACAGAAACTCCCGCGCAGTGCCAAGTCTGCAATGATCGCGGCCGGCGGGATTTGGCCGGCATCAGTTGTCGCGTCTTAATTTCGCGATTAGTTCTTCACTCCATCTCAATTTGCAGGCATGTTTTTGGGTCGTCACCATAATTGCAAAACAGCCCGGCGTCTCACACAACCCGCTTGCCGATGTCCGCACCGCTCACAAATCCTCTCAAGTCCGCGCGTTTCCCGTTTCACCTCATGACCAAGCCCGTCGGCTCGGTCTGCAATCTCGATTGCACGTATTGTTTCTATCTCGAAAAGGCGCGCCTCTATGAAGGCCAGGGCGGGCATCGCATGAAACGCGAGGTTCTCGCCACCTACATCCGCAGCTACATCGCCGCGCAACCGGGTCGCGAGGTCAGCTTCGCCTGGCAGGGCGGCGAGCCCACGCTTTGCGGTGTCGATTTTTTTCGCGAGGCGATGGAGCTGCAGCAACGCTACGGCGCCGGCCGCAACATCACCAACGCCTTCCAGACCAACGGCACGCTGCTTGACGACGAATGGGGCGAGTTTCTCGCCAAGCACAATTTCCTCGTCGGCATCAGCATCGACGGTCCGCGCCGTGTGCACGACGGCTACCGCGTGGACAAGGGCCAGAATCCCACGTTCGACCGCGTGATGAACGGCATCGACGTCCTCAAGCGTCACAAGGTCGAGTTTAACACCCTCACCACCGTCCATCGCAAAAACTCGCATCTTCCTCTCGACGTTTACCGCTTCCTGCGCGAAATCGGCTCCGGCTACATCCAGTTCATCCCCATCGTTGAGCGCGCCGCCGAGGCCACCGCCGCCGCCGCGTCCGGCCTTTGGCTCGCCCCGCCGCCAAACCACCCCGAGGCCGACGAGCTCGACTCGGTCGTCACCCAATGGAGCGTGCGCCCCTCCGACTACGGCAATTTCCTCTGCGCTGTTTTTGATGAGTGGATCAAAACCGATGTCGGCCGCATCTTCGTGCAACAATTCGACTGCGCCCTTGCCAACTGGGCCGGCGAACCCGCCGGTGTCTGCGTGTTTTCGGAAAAATGCGGACGCGCCCTCGCCATCGAGCACAACGGCGACGTTTACACCTGCGACCATTACGTTTATCCGCACTACAAGCTCGGCAATGTGATGACCGACGCGCTCGCCGACATGGTCGACTCGCCCATGCAAACCGCCTTCGGAGATTCAAAGGCCGACTCGCTCCCGCGCTACTGCCGGAAGTGCCCCGTGCATTTCGCCTGCCACGGCGAATGCCCCAAGCACCGCTTTCTCACCACGCCCGACGGCGAGGACGGCCTCGCGTATTTGTGCGGTGGATACAAAAAATTCTACGCGCATATCGACTCGCCCATGCGAACCATGACCGCGCTTTTGCGACAAGGGCGCGCGCCCGCCGAAATCATGCAAATCCCCCGCGCCCATTGGATGCGCGGGCCAAAACTGCGGTAAAAGTCCCTGCGGACGAAAATTCAGAATTCGACATAAATCATTACGTCAGACTGAGTTAATTTACACAGCATCAGTGTGAATCGAATTAAGCTGAAGTGTGTTGATGCAATAAAATCAACATATTTTGATTCAATGATATGTTCATTGCAATTATCCCAACTTTGTCTTTTTGTAAGCGATTTCACATTCCTCGCAACAGACAACATTCTCATGCCAGCCACCGTAGCCAATCCCATCAAAGAATCGCGCTCGTTCGCCGGGCTGCGCGAGCTGTTTGCCGCGCGCATCGCAGTGCTCGACGGCGCGATGGGCTCGATGCTGCAAACACACTCACTCACCGAAACTGACTTCCGCGGCGGCGAGGGAGGCCGCCTCGCGAGCCACCCGCACGACTTGCGCGGAAACAACGACCTGCTCAGCCTCACGCGCCCCGACCTCATCGAAAAAATCCACGCCGACTACTTCGCGGCGGGCGCGGACTTGGTCGAGACAAACACCTTCAACGCCACCTCGATCTCGCAGGCCGATTACCACACGGAAAACCTCGTCGTCGAAATCAACACTGCCGCCGCCGAAATCGCCCGCCGCGCCGCGCGCGCCGCCGAGGCCGGGTCGCGCGAAAAAGGCGGGCCGCGCCGCCGCTTCGTCGTCGGCGCCATCGGCCCGCTCAACCGCACGCTCTCGATGTCGCCCGACGTGAACCGCCCCGAATACCGCGCCGTCACCTGGGCGCAAGTCGTCGCCGCCTACGCCGAACAAATCCGCGCGCTCACCGCCCCCGCGCCCGACACCGACGGCGAGCCCGGCGTGGACGCGCTTCTCATCGAAACCATCTTCGACACGCTCAACGCCAAGGCCGCGCTCTTCGCCGCCGAAAACGTTTTCGCGGAAACCGGCGTGCGCGTGCCCGTCATGGTCAGCGTCACGATCACCGACGCCTCCGGCCGCACGCTTTCCGGCCAGACGGTCGAAGCCTTCTACAACAGCATCCGCCACACGCGGCCCTTCAGCGTCGGCATCAACTGCGCGCTCGGCGGTGCCGCGATGCGCCCCCATGTCGAGGAACTCGCCCGCATCGCCGAGTGCCCCGTGACGTGCCACCCAAACGCCGGCCTGCCAAACGCCTTCGGCGGCTACGACGAAACCCCCGCCGACATGGCGCGCATACTCGGCGAGTTCGCCCGCAACGGACTCGTCAACATGGTGGGCGGCTGCTGCGGCTCCACGCCCGCGCACATCCGCGCCATCGCCGGCGCCGTGAGCGAACTCAAGCCGCGCGCCACCCCAACCCGCCACCACGACCTTCGCCTCAGCGGACTGGAGCCGCTCAACATCCAATGACAAACGCCGCATCCACCCTCCTCGTCGTCGGCGAACGCACCAACATCACCGGCTCGCCGAAATTCGCCAAGGCGATCCGCAACGCCGACTGGCGCGCCGCTATCGAAATCGCCCGCCAGCAAGTCGAGAACGGCGCCAACATCATCGACATCAACGTGGACGAAGCCCTCATCGACGGCGAGGCCACCATGGTGCATTTCCTCAACCTCATCGCCGCCGAACCCGACATCGCGCGCGTGCCCGTCATGCTCGACTCCTCCAAATGGAGCGTGCTCGAAGCCGGCCTCCAATGTCTCCAGGGCAAAGGCATCGTCAACTCCATCTCGCTCAAGGACGGCGAGGCCGAGTTCCTGCGCCGCGCCGCGCTCCTGCGCCGCTACGGAGCCGCCGCCGTCGTCATGGCCTTCGACGAACAAGGCCAGGCCGCCTCGCGCGACGACAAAGTGCGCATCTGCACCCGCGCCTACCGCCTCCTCACCGAGCGCGCCGAGTTTCCGCCGGAGGACATTATCTTCGACCCCAACGTCCTCACCGTCGCCACCGGCATCGACGAGCACAACAACTACGCCGTCGATTTCTTCGAGGCCGCTCGCATCATCAAGCAAACGCTCCCCGGCGCGAAAGTCTCCGGCGGCATCTCGAACGTCTCCTTCGCCTTCCGCGGCAACAACCCCGTGCGCGAAGCGATCCACACCGTCTTCCTCTACCACGCCATCCGCGCCGGCCTCGACATGGCAATCGTCAACGCCGGCATGCTCGGCAACTACGACGAAATCGACCCCGCTCTCCGCGCCCGCGTCGAGGACGTGATCCTAAACCGCCACCCCGAAGCGACGGACAACCTCATCGCCCTCGCCGAAAAAATCAAAAGCCAAAACACCGCCGTAGGGGCGTCGCTTGCGGCGCCCGTTCCCGTCCCCGAGTCCAACCTGACCGTCGAGGAGCGCCTCTCCCGCGCCATCGTCGCCGGGCTCGACGCCAACATTGAAACCGACACCGAACTCGCGCGCCAAAAATTCGCGCGCCCGCTCGACATCATCGAAGGCCCGCTCATGGACGGCATGCGCATCGTCGGCGAACGCTTCGGCGCCGGAAAAATGTTTCTCCCCCAAGTTGTGAAAAGCGCGCGCGTCATGAAACGCGCCGTCGCCTACCTCACGCCCTTCATGGAAGAGGAGAAGCGGCGCCTTGCGGCGCAGGAGTCAGGAGTCAGAAGTCAGAAGTCAGGAGAAAAACAATCAAGCCGCGCCCCCCGCGTCGTCCTTGCCACCGTCAAAGGCGACGTCCACGACATTGGCAAAAACATCGTCGGCGTCGTCCTCGCGTGCAACAACTACGAAGTCCACGACCTCGGCGTGATGGTGCCCTGCGAAAAAATCATCGCCGAGGCCAGGCGCCTCAACGCCGACCTCGTCGGCCTCTCCGGACTCATCACACCCTCGCTCGACGAAATGACCCACGTCGCCGCCGAGATGTCCCGCGCCGGCCTCGATATCCCGCTGCTCATCGGCGGCGCAACCACCAGCGCCGCGCACACCGCCGTCAAAATCGCCCCCGCCTACCCGCCCGGCGTCGTGCACGTCCTCGACGCCTCGCGTGTCGTCAACGTCGCCAGCGCCCTGCTCTCCCCTACGCAAAAACCCGCCTTCCTCGCCGACATCTTTGCGCGCCAGCAAAAACTCCGCGACGACTTCGCCGCCCGCCGCACGCAAAAACAACTCCTTCCCATCGCCACCGCCCGCGCCAACCGCCCGCCCGTCGATTGGAGCGCCGCCGACATTCCGCGCCCCGAATTTCTCGGCACGCGCACCCACGCCGACATCCCCGTCGAGGACATCATCCCCTATATCGACTGGTCGCCCTTCTTCAGCGCGTGGGAACTCACCGGACGTTATCCGCAAATTTTCGACGACCCGAAAATCGGCGCCGAAGCCAAAAAACTCCACGCCGACGCGCAACAACTCCTCGCCAAAATCGCGCGTGAAAAACTTTTCGCCCCCCGCGCCGTCATCGGCTTCTGGCCCTGCAACTCCACCGACGACGACATCGAACTCTACGGTAGGGCGAACCCTCCGGGTGAGCCGGAATCGTTTTCGAAATCCACATCAAACACGGCTCAGCCGAAGGCTTCGCCCTACCCCGACAAAACTCCTCTCGCCCGCCTCCACCATCTGCGCCAGCAAATGGAAAAACCCGCCGGTCAGCACAACCACTGCCTTGCCGACTACATCGCGCCACGCGAAAGCAACCACACCGACTACATCGGCGGCTTCGTCGTGACGGCCGGTGACGGCGTCGAAAAACTCGCCGCCGAATACAAGCGCGCCGGCGACGATTACCGCGCCATCATGACGCAGGCGCTCGGCGACCGCATCGCCGAGGCGCTCGCGGAAAAAATGCACAAGCACGCCCGCGACCTCTGCGGTTTCGGTAAAACCGAAAACCTCACACCCGAGGATTTGATTCGCGAAAAATACCGCGGCATCCGTCCCGCACCCGGTTATCCCGCGTGCCCCGACCACACCGAAAAACAAACCCTCTTCCGCCTCCTCAACGCAACCGAGGCCACCGGTGTTTCCCTCACGGAATCCTGCGCCATGGCACCCGGCTCGTCCGTCAGCGGTTGGTATTTCAACCACCCCGACTCAAAATATTTCGGCGTTGGAAAACTGGGCCGCGACCAAGTCGAGGACTACGCCCGCCGCAAAACCATGCCCCAGGCCGAGGCCGAAAAATGGCTCGGCCCCTGGCTGGATTACGAGGCGGCATAATGCCATTGGCGCCCGGTTGATTTACATCGGTTTCAAACCGGTCCGCGGCGCCAATATCAAAAAGCTGGTTGCACACTTCGCGTAATCGGGCGATAGTGCGGGCACTATGATCGACGTAATCAAACGCACCATGCTCGCCGGTGTCGGCGCAGCCGTCATCACCAAGGAAAAAGCCGAGGCCGCCTTCGGCGAGTGGGTGAAAAAAGGCAAGATCTCCGCCGACGAAGCCAAGGCCATGGCCTCCAAGCTCGCCGACGACGGCAAAGCCGAATACGAACGCAGCTCCGCCGAGGTCAAACAAACCGTGCGCGAACTGCTGGACAAGGCCGGCGTCGGCCAAAAAGACCGCATCGACGCACTCGAGAAGCGCCTTCTCGCGCTCGAAATCGAAGTCGCCAACCTCGCCACGCACAAGGACGCGCCGCCTCCACAAGACTAACTTGCCCAAACATCGCGAATCATCAGGCCGATCGGTCCGCTCCGGCTGATCAGTCTGATCTTTTCACCTCCATGAAACCCTTCGGCTGGCTTACCAACGCCGCTCGGATGCGCGAAATCATTGCCGTTCTCTGGCGCAATGGTTTCGACGGCTTTCTGCAAAAAATCCGGCCGCCTTCGGGGCTGCTCCGCCGCCTCACGCCGAAACCCCGCTCGCGTCACAGCCTTTGGGAGCGCATCCGCATCACGCTTGAGGAGCTCGGCCCGACTTTTGTTAAATTCGGCCAAATCCTCAGCATGCGACCCGATGCGTTTCCCGAGCCGCTGATTGTCGAGCTGCAAAAACTCCAGGCCAGCGTAACGCCGCAGCCCTTTTCGGAAATGGAGCCCGTGCTCCGCGCCGGACTCAACGGCGAGGAGCTTGAGGCTGTTTTTTCCGACTTTGACCGCACTCCCGTCGCCGCAGCCTCCGTGGCGCAAGTTTACCACGCCACGCTCCGCCAAAACGGCCAGCGCGTCGCCGTCAAAATCCAGCGTCCCGGAGTTCAGAAAAAAATCGGCGCCGACTTTGAAATCCTGCGCTGGTTCGCGCACCAGGCCCACCAGCGCATTGAGGCGCTGCAAGCTTACAACCTGCCCGAGATTGTTGACGAACTCGGACGCGGCCTTGAGGAGGAACTCGATTTCCGTGTCGAGGCGCACAACGTCTCCTATTTTCTAGAGCGCAACAAGGATCGCGAGCACGTCACCGCTCCGCGTGCTTATATTGCGTATTCAAGCGCCACGGTCCTCGTCATGGATTTTGCCGAAGGCACCAAAATCCGCGACATCGAGCCCGGCTCGCCCCTCGCGAAGGCCGCCGCCGGCAACGGCGCGTCATCCCTTTTCCACCAGATTCTCGTTGACGGTTTTTTCCACGCCGACCCGCACGCGGGCAATGTCCTTGTGCAGCCGGGCGGTCGCATCTGCTTTCTCGACTGGGGGCTCGTCGGGCAGCTCACGCGCCAGATGCGCTACACGCTTGTTGATCTCTTCGAGGCGTTCCTGAGCGGCGACTCCGCGCAGGTCGTGCGCGTGGCGATGGATCTTGAGCGAAGCAGCTCCATTTATCCCAACACCCGCCGCATGGAGCGCGAAATCCTCTACGCCCTCCGCGAGACGTTTGACCCCGCGACCGGCAAGGGCGAGATCGGGCGCGCCATGCTGCGCCTCCTCCACATTTTCGGCGAAAACGGAATCGAAATCGCGCAGGATTACGCGCTCGTGGCGAAGGCCGTTTACACAATCGAGGAAACCGGCACGCGGCTCGACCCGGAGTTTTCGCTCAGCGCGAGCTTCATGCCCGCGGTGAAAAAACTCATCGCCCAGCGGCGCAATCCCAAGGCATTGCTGCAAAACTTCCGGCGCACATTTGCCAGCGGATTCAGCCGCATTCAGGAACTGCCCGCCGAAATGCACCGCGTGTTGCGCCTCCTCGAATCGGGCCGCACCACGATTAATTTTCAGCATCGCGGCCTCGAGGACATGGACGACGTGCTCAATTCCGCGAGCAACAAACTCACCATCGGCTTGATCATCGCCGCAATGATCATCGGTTCCTCAATCATCATCGCGACAAAAATACCGCCGCTGGTCGGTGAAAACATGTCGTTGCTCGGCCTCGTCGGCTACCTGCTCTCAGCCATGCTCGGGCTCTGGATCGTTTATAATATTTTGCGGCACGGGCCGCATAAATAGCGGGGTGATCGGCGTCGCGCGCGGATCAAACGCGCGCAACAAAACCGCGACGGTGTTGACATGCCGTTTTGCCGCGGAAAACTGCTCGAATCATGTCTTCCACGATTGAATCCGTTCCGCTTCCCGAATCAATTCGCCTCATCAATCACGGCCCGACTGTGATGGTCACCGCCGCCCACGGCGGGCGCGGCAATGTGATGACCGCCGCGTGGACGCTGCCGCTCGATTTTGACCCGCCGAAAGTCCTGGCGATCATCGGCGCGAACAGTTTCACGCGGGAATTGATTAACGCCTCGGGTGAGTTTGCGCTCAACGTCCCGCCGCAAGCGCTCGTGAAAGCGGCGCTTGGTGTCGGCTCCGAAAGCGGACGCGACGTGCCTGACAAATTTGCGCGCCACGGGCTCAAGACATTTGCCGCGCAAAAAATAGCCGCGCCACTGGTCGAGGGCTGCGTGGCCTGGCTCGAATGCCGCGTGATCCGCGACGCAAACACCGCGCAAAACGAGAAGGACTACGATCTTCTCTTCGCGGAAGTGGTGGGCGCGCAAGCCGACACGCGTGTTTTCTCGCAAGGCCACTGGCACTTCGAAACCGCGCCCGACGAATTGCGCACGATTCACCATGCCGGCAGCAGTCAGTTCTACGCGATCGGCGAGGCGGTGAAAACAGCGTAACGCTTTTGCGGGCGAACTTTAAATCTCGGCGCTCTCGTCGAGCGCGCCGAGATTTGTCGAACGGCGTTGCCGTTCATCACGTGTCAAGCCAGGTGCCGAGACCGATGACGACCGTGGAAATAATCAGCGTCGCGATGCCGGCCGTGATCAAGCGGCGAGCCTTGGCGCTCACGCCGCTCCACTCCTTGAAATACACGCCCCAGAGCGTGCTGAAAATGATGATGCTCGCCATGTGGAGCGTCCAGCTTGCGAAACCATATTCGCCCATCTGCGACTCGCCCATGTTGTAGAAGAAGAACTGGAAATACCAAGTGGCGCCGGCGAGGGCGGAGAAAAAGAAGTTGCTTGCGCGCGGGATGCGAAGCGCGTCAGCGGAGGGCGCGCGGGCGGCGGCGGGTTGCGCGAGGTTTTGCGGGGCGAGGTTGGCGTGCCCGCTGCGCAGGTGGCTGGCGAGATATTGGTAGCCGGTCTTGTTTTTGATGTTGAGATACACGCACCAGATAAAGTTGGTCGTGAACCCGCCGAGGAGAATAACGACGAGGCGCGGAATGCCGGCCCAGAGCTTGTCCGTCCCGCCGGCCTCGATTGCTTGCGCGATGGGATTTCCCGCCGTGATGGCAAAGGCCATGCCCGCGCTCATGACGCCGGAGAAGGTCGCGACGAGAATGCCCTTCTTGAAATCAAATTCCGCGATCGCCTTTTTCTTTTCCGCCTCGGGCATCTCGCGCTCCTTGGTGAGCCCGGCTTTCGCGGCAATAAAAATGCCAAGCACGGTCACCGCAATTCCGACCATGGTGACGATGCCGCCTCGGGTCTGGACGATGTCAACAAGGCTCTTGGGAACCGCGGGGCCGAGATCGACAAAAATCTTGAGCAACGGCGGCAGCAGCGTGCCGAAAACCGTGCAATATCCAAGCGCCACACCCATGCCGAGCGACATGCCCAGGTAACGCATCGTCAGCCCGAACGTGAGCCCGCCGCAGCCCCACATCATGCCAAAAACATAAGGCCACACGAACGGCGCGATGCCCTCGTTTTGCCAGATCTCTCGGAGAATGCCGAAGGCGTTGTGGTCTTTCGTGATCAGCCACGCAAAAAACGCGGGGCAGACAATCCACGAGAAAACGCCGCCGACCAGCCAGTAAACCTCCCACGCCCATTTTTTAACCCCCTTGTAAGGGACATAAAAGCTGCCTGATGCCAGGCCGCCTAGCCAATGGAAAACAACGCCAAGAATAGGATTGGAGTGCATGGGTTTTTATGAGTTGAAAATGACCGGATGAAACACCCTGAACGCGACGATCCCCAGTGTCGCGCGGCAACCTTCGCAAGCCGGTGGGATTTGTCGGGATGGCATAAACGGGGAAATGAATGGTTAAAAAAGCGAAGCACACATTGCGAGTCTTCACGCCGTGTGCAGGCCGCATCTGAAGCAAAATAAACCCGCCTGTAAACAGCTTTGTGCGGCGATCGTTAATCTGGAAGTGCGCCGGGCCACAGTCCGGTGTTTTCGTTTTTTTTGAATAAAAATACGCCTTCGCTTGCCAGCGGGTGCCCGTGCTTTTTTAATGCGAGCATGCAGCTTCCCGCAGTATTGGTCTCGCTGGCGTCCAGCGCCCCGGTCGTGGATTTTCCACGGTCGCTTTCCTCGTATGCGGATTCCGGCGCCGCGGAAAATGTCGGACTGATTGAAGCGCTCGCGGCACGGATACAGGCCGAGCCGTTCAACCTCGTCGCCACAGTCATCTTTTTGCTCGCGATCATCCACACGTTCCTGACGCCGCGATTCCGGCATTGGGCGCACGAGGTCGAGGAAGCGCACCGCAAAAAACTCGAGGCGTGCAAACAACGCCGGGAACACCCCGACACCTTCGACGGATCGCCCCACAAGGAAACCGATTGCAACCCCGACGAGGTTAGTTTCAAGGGGCAGGTGCTGCACTTCTTCGGCGAGGTCGAGGCCGTGTTTGGCATCTGGGCCGCCGTGCTTGTTGCCGCGATGACCATTTCGAAGGGATGGGGCACGGTGGTGCATTACCTCGGGCATCACGTTAATTTCACCGAGCCTGTTTTTGTCGTCGCCATCATGGCGCTGGCATCCACCCGGCCAATCCTGCAACTCGCGGAGCGCTTCCTGCGCATGATCGCCGCGCTTGGGAAAAACACCGTGGCGGCGTGGTGGATCACCATCCTCGTCATGGCGCCGTTGCTCGGGTCGCTCATCACAGAACCCGCCGCCATGACAATCGCCGCGCTTTTGCTCGCGAGGCAGTTCTACGCGTTAAAACCGCGGACCGTCTTTGCCTATGCGACGATCGGCCTGCTCTTCGTCAATGTCTCCGTCGGCGGCACGCTCACAAACTTTGCGGCGCCGCCAATCCTTATGGTCGCCGGGCCGTGGGATTGGAGCATCGCGCACATGTTCACGAATTTTGGCTGGCGCGCGGTCATCGGCATCGTTGTCGCCACCGGCTTCTATTATATTGTCTTCCGAAAACAGTTCGCCGCGCTCCAGCGCGCGCGCGACAACACGAGCCGGGCCGCGTCCGCGCCCAGGGAGGAGCGCGTGCCACTCTGGATCACGCTCGTGCAAATCGGCTTCATGGCGTGGATGGTCGCCGTCTCGCATTATCCGCCGATGATTATTGGCGGCTTCCTGTTCTTCCTGGCATTCGCCCAAGCGACCGCGCATCACCAGGGAAAGTTCGACCTGAAATCGCCCATGCTCGTCGGCTTTTTTATCGCCGGCCTCGTTATTCACGGCGGCTTGCAAGGCTGGTGGATCGAACCGGTGCTCGCGCGCCTCGACGCCGTGCCGCTTTTCTTCAGCGCGATCACACTCGGCGCGGTCAACGACAACGCCGCCATCACCTACCTCGCCACGCTCGTGCCCGACCTTCAGGACAATTTAAAATACGCCATCGTCGCGGGCGCGGTGACGGGAGGCGGCCTCACCGTGATCGCCAACGCGCCCAATCCCGCGGGCCAGTCCATCCTCGCGCGCTTTTTCCCCGACGGCGTTTCGCCGCTCGGCCTGTGCCTCGGGGCGCTCATCCCCACGGCCGTGCTCTCGGCCGCGTTTTTGCTGCTGTGAGCCCGCGCCGCCGTTTGGCGCGCGGGAAAATCCGCCGGAAATTCCACCGCCCTCGCGGTTGACCGCGTTCCACGCGGCGGCATGCTGGCCGGCTTAAATAAATTCAAAAACTCCGCACCATGATTACAAAAAAACTCGCCATCGTTTTGCTCGCCATCCTCACACTGGGAACAGGCCACCTGTTCGCACAAAAGAAAAACGGCCCCGTCGTTGAAAAGATGACCGGCAACAACGGCAATTTTATCCGCACCGCCAATTACACAAACAACGTGTTGAACGGACCCTACTCGGAAGTTTTTGAGAAGGGCGGAAAAACCAAAAGCTCCGGCCAATACACGCTCGGCAAAAAGACGGGGCGCTGGGATTACGGCAAAAGCGACGGCGCCAAAACGCTGACCGAGGTTTACAACGCAACCGGCGGCCTCACCCAAAAGATCACCTATTACAGCAACGGTAAACCGAACGCCGAAACCGAATACAAAAACGGCAAACTCCACGGCGTGACCAAAAAATACGACCAGGACGGCTCGTTAAAAAGCGAGACAACCTACGCCAACGGCAAGGAGCACGGAAAACAAACGCAACACATCACAAGCACCTCGGGAAACTACGTTTGTGTTTCCCACTACCAAAACGGCCAGAAGCACGGCGATTATTCGGAGCAATACCAAAAAACCGGCAACCTCAAGGCCAAGGGCCAATACAAGCAGGGCCAAAAGGACGGCGTCTGGGTTTACGGCGAAGCCGGCGGAAAAAAGACCCGGGAAGAAACCTACGCCGACGGCAAGCTGGCCGGCTCCAAAAAACTCTAGTCACTCGCGTGGCGCGCAAAGGCGGCGCCGACGGGTTCGCGTCGGGCCGCATTTGTGTGAATAAGTCTTTCCGCAAACAGCTTTACACAAAAACGCGGCGGGTGTTTCCTTCACATTCATTCATCGATTGTGAAGATTCCACGCATCAACGCCTTTTTTCTCGCGATCATAGCGACCGTAATGCTTGTCGCGGCGGGCTACTTTGGCTGGCGGTATGTCGAGCTGCGCCGCCAGAACGCGGAGCTCCAACGCAACAAGGACCGGCTTTCCACGCTCTTTGACGAGCAAAAAGAAAAGCTGCGCGAAAGCCAGCGCATCCTCGATCGCCTGAGCAAGGACCCCGAGTTCGTCGAGATGATCATCCGCCGCCGCCTCGGCTACGCCAAGCCCGGCGAGGTGATTTATAACTTCGAGGAACCCGCGCCCGGAGATCCCCTGCCCGCGCCCGCGCCGGTCGAAAACATTCCCGCCCCGCCGCCACCGCAACAGCAACCGCAGCGTTGAGGACTGGCGCGATTTTTAATGCGCGCGTGTTTGCCGGCTGATTTGCGCGCGTGAATTTTTGAGGGGAACCATTGGTGGCCGGTTCGGGCTTCGCGTGCGTCATATAAGCATTGCACCCGCGCATGTGTTTTTTTGAATACACCCTCACGCTAAACATCGGACAACAACGACCGCCAATGGCCACACCAGAAATCATCGAAGCCTTTCAACGCGCCGGGCAAGGACACGTCTTTGCCTTCTACAACGAACTCGCCCCCGCCGAACGCGAACGCCTCCTCGCTGACGCCGCCGAGATCGACCTCGCCGAAATCGCGCGCCTCCACAAGACGCTCGTCGCCGACGGAGCCTCCGCCGCGCTGAACCTCGAAGGCCTCGCCCCCGCGCCCTACGAACCGCTTCCCGAAAACGGCGGCGACACCGCCGCCTGGGCCGCCGCCAAAACCGCCGGCGAGGAGGCGCTCCGCGCCGGACGCGTCGCCGCCTTCGTCGTTGCCGGCGGCCAGGGCACGCGCCTCGGCTACAACGGCCCGAAGGGCTCCTTCCCCGTCACCCCGCTCAAAAACAAAACCCTCTTCCAAGTCTTCGCCGAAAAAATCCGCGCCGCGGGCCTTCGCTACGGAAAACCCATCCACTGGTTCATCATGACCAGCCACGCGAACCACGCCGCCACCGAGGCCTTCTTCAAGCAGCACGACTACTTCGGCCTCGCGCCCGCCCGCGTGCATCTTTTCCGCCAGGGCCGCATGCCCGCGATTTCGCCCGACGGCAAAATCCTCCTCGAAACCAAGTCCGCCATCGCCATGTCCCCCGACGGACACGGCGGCTCGCTCCGAGCCCTTCAGCGCAGCGGCGCGCTCGACATCATGCAGCGCGAAGGCATCGACATCCTCAGCTATTTCCAAGTCGACAATCCGCTCATCCGCATCATCGACCCCGCCTTCATCGGCTGGCACCTCGCCCGCCGCTCCGAAATGTCCTCGAAAATGATTCCCAAGGCCTACGCCGAGGAAAAAGTCGGACACTTCTGCACGCAAAACGACCGCACCGTCGTCATCGAATACTCCGACCTCCCGATGGAAATGCAGCGCGAAACCGATCCCGCCACCGGCAAACTCCGCTACATCGCCGGCAGCATCGCGATCCACATTTTGGACACGCAATTCATCCGTCGCATGGCGGGGGGAGCCGCCGGCGGCCACGAAGTCGCGCTCCCCTTCCACCGCGCCGATAAAAAAATCCCCACGATCGACGCCGACGGCAACCCCGTGAAACCCGACAAGCCCAACGGCATAAAATTCGAAATGTTCGTCTTCGACGCCGTCCCTCACGCCAAGAACGCCGTCATCATCGAAACCCGCCGCGCCGACGATTTCAGCCCGGTGAAAAACGCCGAGGGCCTGGACTCGCCCAAAACCTGCCGCGACGACCAGCTCCGCCAGTTCGCCCGCTGGTTAAGGCAAGTCGGCGCGCCCGTCGAAACCGACGCCACCGGCCTGCCCAACATCACCGTGGAAGTGTCGCCGCTTTTTGGATACGACGAGGAAACCTTCGCCCAATCCTGGAACCGCCTCCCCACCAAACCCGCCATCGCCGACGGACTGTATCTCGAATAATTTTTTAATTAACCACGGAGAGCACGGAGAAACACAGAGAAAAAAACTCTAACTCCGTGCCCCTCCGTGCTCTCCGTGGTTAAAACAATTCCGCATTCCGAAATCCGCATTCCCATGAGCACTCTCAAAAAAATCCAAGCCGCCGCCAAGTCCGGCGCGCTCCTCCCCTCCACCGCCGCCAACCTCGCCGACTGGCTCGCCGCGTCACTCCCCGAATGGGCCGTCGCCAGCATCGGTGAGCTCGTTGAAAAACAAGCCTGGCCTGAACTCAACGACCGCTTTTACCGCTACCTCGAATTCGGCACCGGCGGCATGCGCGGACGCACCATCGGCGCCGTTCCCGCCGCCGCCGAAACCGGCAAGCTCTCGCCGCTCGGCACACCCGAGCACGCCGCCATCGGCAGCAACGTCCTCAACGACTTCACGCTCATCCGCGCCGTCATCGGCCTCTACCGCTACACGGCGAAATTCCTTGCCGCGCAAAACCGCGCCGACTCGCCCAAACTCGTCATCGCGCACGACGTGCGCCACTTCTCGCGCCACTTCTGCGAACTCGCCGCCTCCACCTGGACGCGCCTCGGCGGCACCGCCTGCATCTTCGACGGCCCGCGCTCCACGCCGCAACTCAGCTTCAGCGTCCGCCACCTCAAGGCCCACGCCGGCGTCGTCATCACCGCCAGCCACAACCCCCCGCACGACAACGGCTTCAAGGCCTACTTCGAGGACGGCGCGCAAGTCATCGCCCCGCACGACAAAGGCATCGTCGCCGAAGTCAACGCCGTCCCCCTCTCCGAACTCGGCGCCTACCTCGACAAAGACCTCGCGCGCGTCATCACGCTCACGCCCGCCGCCGATGCCGCCTACCACGCCGTCGCCGCCGAGTCCGTCATCGACAAAACCGTTTTCAAAAAAGCGAAACTCAAAGTCGCCTTCACCAACATCCACGGCACCGGCGCCATCGCATCCGTTCCCCTCCTCAAAGCCGCCGGCGCGCTCGTCACCCACGTCCCGCAACAAGCCGCGCAAGACCCGCGCTTCCCCACCGTCAAATCGCCCAACCCCGAAAACGCCGAGGCGCTCTCCATCGCCGTCGCCCTCGCCGAGAAAAATAAACTCGACGTCGTCCTTGCCACCGACCCCGACTGCGACCGCATGGGCGTCGCCGTGCGCAACAAAGCCGGCAAAATGGAACTCCTCACCGGCAACCAAGTCGGCGCGCTCTTTGCCGACTACCGCATCACGAAACTCAAACAGCTCGGCCGCATCCCGAAAAAAGGCGGGAAAAACATTGCCCTCATCAAAACCTTCGTGACGACCCCGCTCCAGGACGCCATTGGCGCGGCCCACGGCGTGAAAGTCATCAACACCCTCACCGGCTTCAAATGGATCGCCGCAAAAATCCGACGCTACGAGGAACAACTCAAGGCGAGCCTCCTCGCCAAGGAAGGCATCGCGCTCGACTACGACCGCACCCCGCACGCCACCCGCGCCAAACTCCTCCAAAAACACAGCACCTACTTCATCTTTGGAAACGAGGAAAGCTACGGCTACCTCGACGGCGACGACGTGCGTGACAAGGACGGCAACACCGCCTGCCTCATGTTCGCCGAACTCTGCGCCTACGTGAAATCGCGCAAACTCACCGTGCCCGAATACCTTGATGAAATCTACCGCAAGCACGGTTACTTCATGGAAGGCGTGATCAACATCTACTATGAAGGCGCGACCGGCGCGGCGAAAATCAAGCGCATCCTGGAAACCTACCGCGCGCGCCCCCCGAAAAAATTCGGCGACATCGCGGTGAAGAAATTCCAGGACTTCGGACGCGCGAAAATCCTCGACGCCGACGGCGAGCGCATCCCCGCGCAAGACCTCTATTTCGTGACCCTCGCCAACGGCTACACCTTCGCCGCCCGCGGCAGCGGCACCGAGCCAAAAATCAAGTTCTACATCTTCGCCAACGCAAAGAATCAGAAACCGGTAAAAGGCAAAAAGAAACCCACCCTCGCCGAAACGAAAGCCGCCGTAAAAGCCGAGCTGGAACGCGTAAAAACCCTAATCGAAACCGACGCAAGAAACCGCGCGGAATCATAATGTTCATTGCGCATCCCGTAGGGGCGCACCTCGCGTGCGCCCTCGTTTACGCAGACGTTGCGACCACGCACGCAAAGAGTTTTCGCATACAAGGGAGCGCTGCAAGGCGCGCCCCTTCATGCGCCTTCAAAATAACGCCTGAAATTTCCTGACGCGACGCAGCGCGAACATCACGCCAACAACGCCGAGCCAGAGCAAGCTGGGCGCGCCACCGCCACCGCCGCCGGAGCTATTATTATTATTTCCATTATTGCCGCCAACAGAGACGGTGAGCACCGCAGCGTTACTGGTAACGAACCCCAGCATGTTGCTTACGACAACCGTATAACTCCCTCCATCTGATGCCTTCACGCTTGGAATCGTGTAAGTGGCACTTGTGGCACCGAGGATAGCCTCATTGTTTTTCTTCCACTGGTAGGTGGGGGTTGGCCCCGTGGCGACAACAGTAAAAGTCGCCGAGCGGCCTTCAAAAATGGTTTGACTGACAGGTTGGGTGGCAATTACAGGCAGACTATCCCCAGCAATATACACTGGGATGGCACTTTGACTCGGGAGCGCGGCCGCGCCCAACTGGCCGGAGACGTTACTTCCCATGCTCCAAAGTGAACCGTCAGCCTTTACAAAAAGGCTGTGATGCCACCCGGCAGCGATAACACAACCATCGGTGGTTACTTGCACAGGGCTGTTCCGCTTCGTGGTTGTGCTGTCGCCCAATTGACCATGGATATTATTGCCCATTGCCCAGAGTGTGCCGTCGGTTTTCACAAAAAGGCTATGGCTCCACCCAGCGGCCACAAAGTCGACACCGGTGGCTATTTGCACAGCTTCGCCTTGTCCCATGTAGGTGCCGTCACCCAACTGTCCATCGATATTCCAGCCCATGGCCCAAAGCTCGCCGTTGGTTTTTACAAAAAGGGTGTGATTCCATCCGGCGGCTATTTCAAGAACATCGGTGGCTATTTGTTCGGGGGTGAGGAATTTGTCATCAAGGACGTCTGGATAATAGTCCGCGGAGTCGACGCCCAACTGTCCCGTGCCGTTATATCCCATTGCCCAAAGGGTGCCATCGGTTTTCAGAAACAGGCTATGATTGCCTCCGGCGGCCACGGCAACAACATTGGTTGCTACTTGCACAGGTGTGTTGTGAACATTCAGGGTGCCATCGCCCAACTGTCCGAATTCGTTGTATCCCATGGCCCAGAGAGTGCCGTCACTCTTCACATACAGACTGTGCCATCTTCCGGCGGCCACGGCAAAAACATCGGTGTCTATTTGCACGGGAGTATTGATATCCTTGGTGTCGTCGTTGCCCAATTGTCCTGTGGCGTTGAGTCCCGTTGCCCAGAGAGTGCCATCGTTTTTAACAAACAGACTGTGTTTAGATCCGGCAGCCACAGTAATAACATTGGAGGCCACTTGCACGGGAGTATTTCGCCTTGTGTAGGTGCCGTCACCTAATTCGCCTTTGTCATTATTCCCCATCGCCCAAAGGGTGCCATCATTAGTCACAAACAGGCTGTGCCCTTCGCCACCTGCTATTTTGATAACATTGGCGGCGTTTGCCTGCGATGTGGCAACGGCGAGAATGCAAAC
Organism: Ereboglobus sp. PH5-10; assembly: GCF_029504735.1. Classification (GTDB taxonomy): domain Bacteria; phylum Verrucomicrobiota; class Verrucomicrobiia; order Opitutales; family Opitutaceae; genus Ereboglobus. The sequence continues at coordinate 54,955 of NZ_JAQFIP010000006.1, forward strand.
TGTGAAAAACAAAGGTCGGAGGATGTATAACACTGGTGCTTTGGTGAATATTGGGCGTTTCATGTGTAAGTGGCGATATGGGGTGTTTTCGACTGGTGGATTGATGATTTGTTGCCGAATTTGTCCGAAAGGATTCACACGCAGGGCGTATTTTCAAGCAGGTAATAGCCCGGTCAGCCTTAGCGGGACTATGCTCTCTTTGATGCGCGGCGAAGCGCGAACAGCGCGGCAACCGCAGCGAGCCAGAGCAGGCTGGGAGCGCCGCCGCCTCCGCCACCGCTGGAACTCCCGTCGTTGTTGTTATTTCCACCATTGCCACCGGAGCCGTCGCCGACGGTGAGCGTGGCAGCGAAGCTGGTAACGGAGCCTTTTGAGTTGGTGGCAACGCAACGATATTGCATGCCGCTTAGTTTGGTGGTGGCCGCGGTGATGACGAGCGTGTCGGTGGTGGCGCCACTGTAGAGAGCGGAGTCTGAAATATCCGCCCAAGACCTGCCGTTGGCCGAGGATTGCCAGCGCAATGACGGCGCAGGATCGCCCGAAGCGGCAACGGTGAATGTGACATTCCAGCCAGGCGAAACGGTCTGCGTGGCGGGTTGCGTCTTGATTGCAGGGCCGTCCCCAATGATATGAAAGGGGATGTTTGAATCCGCGCTCACGCCATCCCCCAGCTGCCCGTAGAAATTGTATCCCGTTACCCAAAGCGTGCCGTCTTTTTTAATAAACAGGCTGTGATTATATCCAGCGGCGATGTCTTTGATATCGGTGGCGACTTGCACAGGGCAGGAGCGGGCACGAACTACACGAGTTCCGTCACCCAACTGTCCGTAAAAATTGTTTCCCATAGCCCAAAGCGTGCCGTCGGTTTTTATAAATAAACTGTGATATTTTCCGGCAACCACGGCACTGACGTTGGCGACTACTGGCTCATAATAGTCGTTGTCTCTAGTGGAGACACGGCCATTGCCCAACTGGCCGTATCCGTTGTGTCCCTTAGTCCAAAGCGTGCCACTGTTTTCCAAAAACATGCTATGCAGTGATCCGGCAGCCACGGTGGAAAAGGAGAAAATAGATAATACATCTCTGGGCATATATGGAGAAATCCCCGAATTAGCCCCCAACTGGTCATAGGAATTGTCTCCCATGCTCCAGAGCGAGCCGTCATTTTTCACAAACAGACTGTGAAACTCTCCAGCGGCGATGGTGGAAACATTACTGTCCACTTGCACGGGTGTGATTTTATCCTCTTGTGTGCCATCCCCCAACTCGCCGTGGAAATTGTTACCCATGGCCCAAAGCGAACCGTCGTTTTTCACAAACAGGCTGTGATATCCGCCCCCCGCGATGGCGATGACGCCGGTGGCCACTCGCACCGGTGTTTTTCGATCTGTGGTCGTGCCATCTCCCAATTGTCCGTAAACGTTGAGCCCCGTGGCCCAAAGTGAACCGTCATTTTTCACATACAGGCTATGATATTTCCCCGCGGCCGCGGCGATGACGCCGGTGGCTATTCGCACAGGCGTGCTTCGATCCGTGGTCGTGCCATCTCCCAACTGTCCGTAAAAGTTGAGCCCCATGGCCCAAAGCGTGCCGTTATCCTTCAAAAACAGGCTGTGAAGCTCACCGGCACTTGCCGCAATGACGTTGGTGGCCACTTGCGCGGGAGTGCTCCGGCCCGTGTTGGCGCCGTCCCCCAATTGGCCCGCGTCGTTATATCCCATGCCCCAAAGCGAACCGTCGCTCCTCACAAACAGACTGTGACGACTGCCGGCAGCCACGGCAGTGACGCCGGTTGTCACTTGCACAGGCGTGCCGCGAATTTCGCCGAGGCCATCTATATTCCCCAGACGACCCGAGGTGTTGTCTCCCATGGCCCAGAGAGAGCCGTCGTTTTTTACAAACAGGCTGTGGTTGTATCCGGCGGCCACGGCAACGACACCAGTGGCTATCTGCATATTGGCAATGGAAACATCATCCATTGGTCTGCTGTATAACGAGTTGTCTTTGTAATATCCCATGCCCCAAAGCGAACCGTCGTTTTTTATATACAGGCCGTGATATTTTCCCGCAGCCACGGCAGCGACATCGGAGGCCACTTGTTTGGGGGTAAAAGCAGTGGGCGCCTCGGAATCATCTGATATCGAAGTGCCGTCAAGCAGGTAAAACCAGTGCCCGTAGACAACGCTGTATCCCATGGTCCAAAGCGTGCCATCGGTTTTCACAAACAAGGTGTGATATTCCCCGGTGGCCACGGCCACAACGTCCGTGGCCACTTGCACCGGCAGCCTATAATCCGAAGTTGGAGCATCCCCTAATGGCCCCAAGTTGTTATATCCCATGCCCCAAAGCGAGCCGTCGTTTTTCAGAAACAGACTGTGGTTGTTTCCGGCTGTCACAGAAGAGACATTCGTAGCCACCTGCACGGGTGTTCTTTGTATCGTTGTCGTGCCATTGCCCAATTGGGCGTCATAGTTGCCGCCCATGGCCCAAAGCGTGCCGTCACTCTTCACAAACAGACTATGGTAATAGCCGGCAGCCACATCAATAACACCGGTGGCTATTTGCACTGGCGTGCTTCGATTTACAAGATATCCGGAAGAGCCATCGCCCAGCTGCCCCTCGCTATTATCGCCCATTGCCCAAAGCACGCCGTCATCGGTTATATACAGCGTGTGATTGTAGCCAGTGGCGACCTTGATAATTTTGGCGGCGTTCACCTGTGGCGCGGTGGCGGCCAAGGCCAGAAGGCAGATGCAGGAAGCCAGAACGTGAAGAATGGAACGCGGAGGCATTTTTGTGAAGGCGAGGAGTTTCATGTGCGGGCGAGGTATGGGTTTTGCTTTCAACAGCTGGTTCGGCGCCGAACCAGCACGAAATGATTCATGCGCGGAGAATGTTTTTGCAATCAGGAAATCCTGACGGTTGCCGGCCACCCGTCCGCGATTGCGCGCGGCCGGCCTCACGAAATTCCCGCCGCCATGCGATTTCCAAGCTTTGCAAGTGGCACGGAAAGCGTGCATTGATGTCTGTCTATCGCATTTGCCATATAACACATGTCCGCCGACGCCACGCAGCCAGATTCCCTTTCACCTGCCATTGAGGTGCAAAACCTCGTCAAATCTTACGCGGGGTTTCTTGCCGTCAACAATGTCAGCTTCACGGTGCGGCGCGGCGAAATCCTCGGGTTTCTCGGGCCTAATGGCGCGGGCAAATCCACCACCATGCGCATCCTCACCGGCTACCTGCCGGCGACTTCCGGCGTGGCGCGGGTTTGCGGCGTTCCGGTCGCCACGCGTCCGGAGGAGGTCAAGCGGCTCATCGGTTACATGCCCGAAAACAATCCGCTGCCCGAGGACATGCGTGTTTCCGAGTATCTTTATTACCGCGGTCGACTCAAGGAGCTCGGCCGGCGCAAACTCTCGTCCCGCATCAACGAGGTCATGGAACTTTGCGACCTCGGGCGCGAACGGCACCGCATTATCGGCAAGCTTTCCAAGGGGTTTCGCCAGCGCGTGGGCATTGCCGAGGCGATTCTTGCGGAGCCGCCCGTGATCATCATGGACGAGCCGACCATCGGACTCGATCCGCATCAGATCCAGCTCGTCCGCGATCTCATCGACAGTTTGCGCGGAAACATGTCGGTCATCATTTCGTCGCACATTCTTCCCGAGATCGAAGTCACCTGTGACCGCGTGCTCATCATCAACCAGGGACGCATCGTCACGATGGGCACGCCCGCCGAGTTGCGACGCGACATCATCGGCCATTCCGTCTACAAACTCGAAATCGCCTGCGACGTCGAACAACTCGGCCCCGCGCTCGCGGTTTTCGAACCCAGCATAAAAATCAGCGAGACCTCCGCGCCCGACGCGGACGGCTTTCGCATAATCTACATCACCACCGATCGCGACGAACCCATTGGCGAATCGCTTCTGCAACTGCTCAGGTCCGACGACCGTTTTCGGTTGCGCGGCCTCTCCCGCGAGAACCCGACGCTTGAGGACGTTTTCCTTGTCGCCACCCGGCGCAGCCGCGACATCATTGACGCGCCGAAAAAACCAAGAAGGTAAGTCCGTTTCCTTTTCACATTTTTCCATTCCGCATTCCGAACTCCACATTCCGCATTTCACACATGCGCCACTTCTTCACCATTCTCAGCCACGAAATTCGCATGCTGCTGGTCAATCCCGGCACCTACATTGCGGCGGTGTTTTTTCTGGGAGTCATGGGTTCCATCTTCATCGACCTGCTCAACCTTTACAGCGCCGTGCCGCAGGAGACATCGCCGGCGACGGTGTTTTTCCGGCTTTTCTGGGTGCCCGTTCTTTTCATGGTGCCGCTCCTCACGATGAAAAGCATCTCCGAGGAACGGCGGCACGGAACGCTTGAGACGCTGCTCACCTCGCCCGTCTCCACCACCGAGGTCGTGCTCGGCAAATATGGCGCGGCGTATTTTCTCTACATTCTCCTTTGGGGATCGACGGCGGTCTTTTTCTACATCCTGCAAAAATTTGCCGGCGACTCGCGCTTTCTGGACGCGGGCCCGCTCATCGGCGGATACCTTTTCATCGCGGTTTCCGGACTTTTCTTTGTCGCCATCGGCATCCTTGCCAGCTCGCTTTCGCGCAACCAGGCCGTTTCCGGATTTCTCTGCTTCACGCTCCTCGCGCTCATCCTCGGACTGAACTTTGTTTCCAACGCCGATATTTTCAGCAATGAAACACTTTCGCCCTTCAAGTCGATCGTGCAGCGCGCGCAGATATTCCAGCACCTCGATGATTTCAGTCGCGGCATCATCGACACACGCCAGCTTCTTTTCTACGTCAGCGGCGCCACGCTCACCCTCATCCTCAGCATCCTCGGCCTTGAGGCTAAAATATTGCATAGCTAACCGATGAAATTCTTTGAAAGCTTTCGCGCCACGCGCTGGTTGCGCAGCACAAACCTGGTTCTTCAGGCGTTGCTGTTCGTGGCGTTTTTCGGCGGGCTGAACTACCTTGCGCTCCAATACTCGTGGCGCTTCGACATCACGCAGCTTCGCAAGCACACGCTTTCCGCCGAGACGCGCGCCTACCTTACGCAACTCGACCAGCCGATTCGCGTTGTTGTCACCCTGCCGAAAAGCGCCTCGCCCGACGACCACGAGGCGCCCGCCGACCTCGACCAGATCAACAACGACGTCGCCGGCCTTCTGCGCGAATACACTTACGCCCTCGAAACCAACGCCAAGGTGGATTTCCGCGTCGATTACATCGACGTTTACCAGCGCCCGCGCGAGGCCGAGCAACTCGGGCTCGAACCAAACGCCATTTACTTTTTCTCCGGCCAGCGGCCCAGAAAGGTCGGCGTCGACGCGCTCTATCGTTACAAAAACAACCAGCGCGTCGCCTTTCTCGGCGAGCAGGCGTTCACCGCCGCCATCCTCGGCGTTTCCAATCCCGAGCAGAAAAAAATCTATTTCCTTACCGGCCATGGCGAAATGGACCCCCACAGCGTGGATAACCAGCGCGGACTTTCAGAGATCCGCAACGCGCTCACCGCGCGCAACTACGCGCTCGACGCGCTCGACCTTTCACGCGCGCGCGCCATCCCCGACGATGCCGCGCTCATTATTTCCGTCGGCGCGCAATATTCATACGAAGCCCGCGAGCAGGAAATGCTCCGCCAATACATGGGCACCCGCGCCGGCCGCCTTATGCTTTTTACCGCGCCCGGCACCGATCCGACCGGCCTTGAGGACTTGCTCCGCGAGTGGGGCATCGTCGCCGACAACAACTGGATCTACGACCGTTCCACCTCCAGCCAGTCCGACATGAGCGGCGACCTCATCCTCACCACCGACACCCAGCATCCGATCACCCAGGCGCTCGCGGACAACAATCTCGCGCTCAAGTTCGGCGCAACCCGCTCGGTGCGGCCCGCGCCCTCGCGCGCGACTGATCCGAGCCTCTCCATCACGCCGCTCGTCCTCACCGCGCCCACGGCCTGGGGCGAGGTTTCCTACCGCACCATGCGCCGCGGTCGTGCGCCGCGTTATGATGTCGGCGCGGACCTGCCCGGCCCGCTCGCGGTCGTGACCGTTGCCGAGCGCGTCACCGCCAAGAGCGATTTGCCCTTCAGCATTCCCGTCGGACGGCTCGCCGTTTTCGGATGCTCCGATTTTATCGCCAACGGCCGCCTTGGCACCCGCGCCAATAGCACCGTCTTTTTCTCAACGCTCAATTGGATCACCGACAGCGACACGCAATTCAACATCCCCGCCCGGCCCATAGAAAGATTCCAGCTCGCCCTCAGCCGGGACCGGCTCTCACGCCTCCGCTACATCCTTCTTTTCGGCGCGCCCGGAGCGTTCGCCATCCTCGGCTTCATCGTCTATTGGACGCGACGGCGCTGATGCTGAATGCATAATGAACAATAAATTTTCTCCATGAGAACAAAGATCACCATAGTGCTGCTTTTGCTCAACGCCGCGCTTTTTTATTACATTTTCTACGTGCGCCAGCACGATATCGGCGACCGCGAAACCACCACCATTCTCGGCTCCGAGGCCTCGAATATCCAGGCCATCACGATAGAAGACCCCGACCAGCCTGGTTCGGCCATTCATCTCGTCCGGCAGGGTGACAACTGGACCATTTCCTCCCCCGTCGAATGGCCCGCCAACCCCTTCGCCGTTCGCCCCATCATCGCCGATCTGCAACGTCTTTATTCCATAACCAGCTTCACAGTTCAGGATCTCGTCAAAAGCGGGCAAACACTCGACGAATACGGCCTCGAAAAACCCAAACGCATCCTCACCTTCACCCCGGCCTCGCTTCCCGGGCTTCCCGTAAATCCCGTCACGCTCAAAATCGGCGCCCCCACCCAGGCCGGCAACCGCCTCTACATCCTCTCGCCCGACGGCCAGCGCGTTCACATCGTCATGCGCTCCCTTGCCGAAAGCCTCAACGTCAGGCTCGACACCCTGCGCGCCGACACGCTCTTCACAATCGATGTCTTTGAGGCGCGCTCGCTCAACATCGAGCCCGCCGCCGGCTCGCGCGTCCGCTTCCGTCGTGACAATGAGCGCTGGGCCCTCGAGGCGCCCATTCAGGCCCGCGCCAGCAAGACCGGCACCGAGATCACCATCAACGACCTGCGCGGGCTCCGCGTTGACCGCTTTCTCGACACGGCCGACACCGCCGCGCCCGCCCGCGACAGCCTCGCGCTTCCCGCCCTCCGCGTCACCGTCGAGGGCAACAACCGCTCCGAAACCCTGCTCATTGGCGACCGCCTTGAAAAGGCCCCGTCCGCCGCCTCAGGCGGAGAAGACACGGAGCCCGCCGCCGAATACTACGCCCAGCTCGACGGACGCAAAGCCTACTTCATCGTTCGCATTCCCGACATCCTCGTCAAAACCCTGCGCGACGCGCAGCAAGACCTTCGCGACCGCCACATCCTCGACTTCAACCGCGCCAACGTCACCTCCATCACGATCGCCGCCGCGCAACAAACCGAGGTTGTCCTCCAGCGACTCGAGGCCACCGGCAACCCCGAAAGCGCGCCCTGGCAAATCATCCGCCGCACCGACCACGGACCGCAAATCACGCCGGCGGATCACGACGCCGTTGTCAGGCTCCTCGACTCGCTCGCCGGCCTGAGGGTTCTCCAGGATGGCACCGAGGGAAAAGGTTTTGTCAACGACGCCCCCTCCGACGCCGAAAAGGAAAACTATGGCTTCACCATGCGACCCGCCCGCGAGATCACGCTCAACTTTGCCGCCGCGCCCGCCCTCACCCTCCAGGTCGGCTCGGGCGCGAGCACGGTCGCCGAGACGGCCGGCAACACCTACGCCCGCGTCACCAACCAAAACTACATCTACCGAGTTTCCCCCGACATCCTCGACGAGCTGCCCGCCAACCCGCTCGCCTATCGCGACCGCGTCATCCGCGAACTGCCCGCCGGCGCGCAAATCACCGCCCTCAAACTCACCGATCTCGCCAGGCGTGTTGTTGTCATGGACGCCGCGTTTCCCCTCGAACCCGGCACCGTTGGTCGCGAGGCCATCGAATCGCTCTCCGCGCAACTCCGCACCCTTCGCGCCAAACGGTTCACGTCCGACGATTTTGCGAACACCATTTACGTTGCGGGAGAGGAGCGCTCGTGGGCCTACCAGCTCGAAATGACCATCACCCTGAGCGGCGGCGCGGCGGCGCGCACCGACACGGACAGCCTGTTTGTCGCGGCCCGCTCCGGCGGCACGACCCAATACATCGGCTCGCCGCAATACCGTGTGATTTTTGAGGCCGAGCAATCCCTGATCGACGCCCTGCATACCATTACCTACGGCCCCCGCGACCCCGGTCCGCCTGAGCCGTCGAAATAACTCCCGACAACTCCAAAAAAGCCAATCAACACACATCCCAACAATGGAGCCCCACCCCCCTCAACTACCGCCGGCGCAGCCGCCAAATCAAAACGTTCTTCCACCACCCGCTCCCGCCCCGGCCAGCCGCCAGTCGCATTCCGGCCTGGGTATTGCGTCGTTCGTTCTCTCCATCATCAGCGGCATGGCGTTGTTTTGCGTGGTGCTCGCCGCCGGGGTCATTGAAAGCAGCACGCCCGGAGGCATGGATGAATCATCACCGCAGGCCATGGTTGTGGGCTTGTTTCTTTTTGCGTTCATGGGGCTGGCATTGCTGGCGGCGGGGCTTGGCGTTGGCGGATTGTGCCAGAAAAATCGCCGGAAAATCTTCGCGATTCTCGGTGTGGCCTTTTCCGGCGCCGCGATTGTGCTTGTGATGGGGCTGATGATTTTCGGACTGATGGCTGGATGAACCGGGGCGGATTGTTCCGCCCTGTTTTTTTGATCTTCACAATTTCGCCGGTTTTCCGAATAAACAAAACCGTGCCCAATCCCCGCAATCCCCGCGCCATGAACATAATGAAAAAAACATCGAAAGTCATATTCACCAAATCCCTCGCGTTTGCCGCCGGCATCGCACTCGCCCTGATTTGCGCCGTCGCGCCACTTCACGCGCAAAGACATGCCGACCCGCAAAAACTCGCGAACCCGGATTCGTTTTCAATGATCCTCCTCGGCGATCCGCAGGGTTACACAAAATACGACATCAACCAACCCATCTTTGAGCTCTGCACGGCGTGGATCAGCGACAACATCAGCCGCCTCAATATAAAAGCCGTGCTGTGCACCGGCGACCTCGTTGAGCAAAACGAGAACATCATCCTCAACCGGAAAATGCTCAACCAAACCAGCCGCGAAATGTGGCAGTCCGCCTCGCGCTCACTCGCGCGCCTCGATAACAAGGTTCCCTACATCGTCTCCTGTGGCAACCACGACTACGGTTACAGGTCCTCCGAGAATGGCATGACGCGCTTCCCCGAATATTTTCCCATCGAGCGCAACTCCACATGGCGCGACACCTGCGTCGCCGCCCTCCCGAACCGCAACGGCATCCCCTCGCTCGAAAACGCCGCCTTTGAGTTTTCCGATGAAAAATGGGGCAGGCTGCTGGTCATCACCTCCGAGTTTCACCCGCGAAACGAGGTGCTCGACTGGGCGAAAAAACTCGCCTCGTCCAAAAAATACGAAAACCACACGGTCATATTTATGACGCACAGTTTTCTCACCAACGGAAAAGACAGCCGCCGCATTGAAAAGGAGAAATACAAGCTCATCGACAACAATGGCGCCGACATTTGGGAAAAACTCATTCGCTCCACGCCCAACATCCGCCTCGTCATTTGCGGCCACACCGCCAACGGCAAGGGCAAGTTCGAGGACAACGTCTCCTATCGCGCCGACGCCAATGACGCCGGCAAAACCGTGCACCAAATGATGTTTAACGTGCAAACCCTCGGCGGCGGCTGGGAGGGCAACGGCGGCGACGGCTGGCTGCGCATCCTCGAATTTCTCCCCGACGGCAAGACCATCGCCGTGCGCACTTATTCGCCTCTGTTTGGAATCTCGCCGTCCACAAAACACCTCGCCCACCGCACCGAGCCGTTCGACCAGTTCGAAATGACAATCGAGCGCTGATCTGCGCGTGTGTTCGATGCGTTCAGTCGCTTGGTAGGGCGAACCCTCCGGGTGAGCCGGGAATTTTTCGACCCACCCGGAGAGTTCGCCCTACCAAAACAGCCACGTCATATCCATGGCCGCTGTTTTGGGTTTATTTCTTTTTCGGTTTTGCGTTGGCGAGCCGTTCGGTCGCGGCTTTCACGTCGTCGTTGGCGGCGTTTTTGCGAAGGTAATCCAGCGCCGCGGACTTCGTGCCGACGCGCTCCATCAATGTGACGAGCATTGTTTGCGCGAGCAGTCGCTCGTGGTCATCGTTGGCTGCCTTTGAAATCGAGACGAGCGCATCAACCGCGAGGGGGCTTTTCCAGGCCCCCAGCGTTTTGATGGCGTCGCTTCTCAGTTTTCCCGCGTGGGCGCGCGTGCACAGGGCGATGGCGTTTTCGCTGTCATGCAAGGGGGCGAAGCGCAGCCAGAAGGCTTTTGCGGGCGCGGCGGTTTGCGCGTAGGCGTTTTCCACCGCGGCGAACATCGCCGGCGTGAACACGGCTTGCGAGATGCGCATGAGCGCGCGCTGCATCGCGGTGCGCAGCGATGCGCTCGTTTCGACGGGAAGGCGGCGGGCGATTTCGCAGAAAACATATTCGTCGGCGAGGGATTCGCAGACTTTCAGCATGGCGCGTTTTTCGTCCGCGTTTGCCGAGTCGTAACCGGCGAGAAACTTGCGCCCGAAATGCGACAAATCCATCAGCGCGAGCGCGGATGCCGCCAGCTTTGACACGGACGAATCCCGAGAGCCGAGCGCGCCCGCCAGCGCGTCCGCGCGCGAGGGCAAGGGGGCTTGCGCCAGGTAAATCGCCATCTGTGCCGCCTGCTCCTTGTCGAGCATGGGGGCGAATGAAAGGAGGCGCGTGAGCGTTTGCGCGTCCTTCGTTTCTTTTGAAAAGGCGCATCCCAGCGCGAGCGCGAGTTCCGGCGTCGCGGGGTCTAGCGCCCACAAATTCATTTCATTTTTGCCGCGCGCCAGCAGCGCGTAAACCAGCCTCGGTTTCATTGGCTCGCTGAAGTTTTCAAACACCAGGTAGGCGGGCAGCGGTGTTTCCGGGTGGCTGCCCAGGTAATCAATCAGCAGCGCCTGGTCTTGCGCGGACGCCGGCAGCGCGGACGGGATGGAAAGCTGCTTTTCCGCGATAATCGAGGTGCCGCGTTTTGTGTGCGCGAGGGCTTCCGCCAGGCGCGAGCGCACCGATTCATCCTTTTCGGCGGCGATGATTTTTTCGAGCCGCTTCGCGCCGGCTTTTTGCATGCCGACGGCCTGGACCAGTTGCGCGAGCATCATTCGGTAGCGCGGAGTGCCCTTCCCTCCCGCAATCTCGTCGAGCAGCGCCTTCTCCATGCGCGCGCAAAAATCCTTGTCGTTGTTGTGATAATACACGGCAAAAACCAAATCGTTGATGGCCTTTGTTTCGGTTTCGCCGGAGCCAAAATCGCATTGCTGGAGCTGCCGCACTTGCGCCATGTCGGGGGCGGGATACAGCGGTTGCGACTGCGCATGGCAAACGCATGTGACCGCCAGCAATAGTATCAAGGGTGTGATGATTTTTTTCATAAAATATTATTACATTTAATTGTATTACAATTTTCGGGTGCTCGGGATCGGAAGCCGGGCTCCTTAGATCTTCGCCCATTCACCCCTGTTTTCGCGCCACAGGAAACGATTCGCCACCTCGTCGCCGACAAAGCTCCGCGTGCGCCAGTCCCATTCGAGGCTGCGTCCGAGCTGGTGCGCGATGTTGCCGATGAGGCACATGTTGCAACTCGACTGGCCGACCTCCGGCGGGCAGATCGTCGGGCGGCCCGTGAGCACCGCGTCGATGAAGTCGCGCCGATGGTCGTTGGACACTTGCACGGGATTGTTTCCGTCGCCGAAACGCACGTTGCGAAGCGACGGTTTGTTCACCCAAAACCGGCCGCCGCGCGCGCAGGATGCCGTGGCCTCGGTGCCCACGAACGTGACCATGGTCGCCTTGCCGGAATTGCGTTTCACCTCGTCGGGGCATCCGTAACGAACCTTCGTGCCGTTGGCGAATGTGTAGGAAATGTGCTTTGTGTCCGCCGGCATTTTCGGGTTCGGGCTTGGGAAAACCTCGACGTATTTCGGCCCCTTGCCATCGAGCCCGAGCCCCCAGAGCGCGATGTCGAAATGGTGCGCGCCCCAGTCGGCCTGCAAACCGTTGCCATACTCGATGTGCCAGCGCCACTCGCCCCAGGGATAACCGTAGGGTTTCGGCGGCGTGCCTCCCATCAAAGGAGGCAAAAAGTGCGACGTGTAAGGTCGCATGACCGCCGGCCCGACCCACATTTCCCAGTCCATGCCCGCGGGCAGTGGCTCCGCCGGCCAGTTGTAATCCGTCGGATACCAGCGCCCGAAATCGCACCACACCTCCTTGATGTCGCCGAGCATTCCCGTGCGGGCAAGCTGCACCGCCCGGCGGAATCCCGAATCGCTCCGCTGTTGCGAGCCCGTTTGGAAAACAACGCCGCTTGCGCGCACCGCGTCCACGACGCGCTGGCCTTCCTCGATCGTAAAGGTCATCGGCTTTTCGCAATAGATCGCCTTGCCCGCGCGCGCCGCGAGTATCGACATGATTGCGTGCCAGTGGTCGGGTGTCGCAATAACCACCGCGTCGATCGTGGGGTTCGCGAGGAGCGCCCGGAAATCCTTGTAACCCGCCACGCTGATTTTTTCCCCGTATGCCTGCTCATATTTCGAGGCGATGTTTTTCTTTTCGTAGGCAATGCGCTCGTCGTCGACATCGCAAACGGCGGTGATCCGGCAGCGCTCGTCGTTGACGAAGGACCTTATGTGCGAGGACGCCATCCGCCCCAATCCAATGACGCCCACATTGACCAGCGAGTTGCGCGAGGATGCCCGTGCGAGCACGGCTCGCGGAAGCAACAGGGCTCCGCCCGCGGCCACCGCCGCTTGTTTTAGAAAATCACGGCGTGTCGCCAGTGTGTGTCGGGGAGTTTTCATAGGATAATTGGCTCTGGGTTAAAATTGCGCGCACGCAATTCGAGGGTTTTAGGCAAGCCATGGATGGCATTATTTTCATGAGCGGAGTCAATTGTGAAGACGAACCGGGGCAAAACGCGTTCGCCTTTCAACGCCGCCCCGCAAAATAAAAGTGGAAGCATTCGCCCCGGGTGCTTTTATTTCGCGCCATGCCATCGAAACCCATTCCCGGATCGACTGGTGAAGTGCTCACTTGCCTGCCTTCGCCCTACATTCCCCATGCCGCAACCGGGCTGCTTTACCTGCCGCGCTTCATCGCCAAGTGCAAATACGTGAAAACCCACGGCGCCCTGCCCGCCAGCTACGCGAAAAACTACAAGCGCGGGCTCGACCGTTTTCTCTGCCTCCATCTCGGCGTGGATCCGTCCGCGGTCGAGGAAATCGTGCACACCTCGACCGGCGACGCCGAAATTGACCGACGCTTGCTCGAACTTTTCCCAAGGGACACCCGCGCCGCAAAATGGAACCGCGACCTTGTGCAAAAAGGCATGACCGACGCCGGGCGGGATTTTTTGCGCGACGCGCTCACCGCAATGGGCTGCGCCGACCGTGCCGGCGAAATCAAAAGCGTGCCCGACTTGATCGATTTCGACGAAGGCCGGATCGAATAATTCGCAGTCTTCATATGTAGGGGCGTCGCTTGCGACGCCCGGTTTGATCCAAAAATTCGAGCAAGATCGCGACATTCGCAGCAAGATCGCGGGCGAAATAATCACGCGGCGTGATATTATCCGGCGTTCGTGAACATGCGGGCGCGCCAGTGCTCCGCGCGCGCGGCAATGTCGCGCCTCAAAATATAAACCGATAATATAATGAAAAAGGATAAACTGATTTTAATGGCCGCCTTGGTTTCCGCTTCGCTTCTTTTCTCCGCCTGCTCCGAAAACTCCGGCACGGTTAACAAGACCGCCGCCAAACCCGCCGGGAAAAGCGAGAAGGCGAGGGTTTATTATACATCGGAAATCAGCTCGCAAAGTTTGATAGCAATATACAAGGCGCTCGGTCGCGAGGCCAGGGGCAATGTGGCGGTCAAGCTGAGCATGGGCGAACCCGGGGGAAACAATTACCTCAAGCCCGCGCTTGTCGGGGATTTTGTCCGGCTTGTGAACGGCACGTTTATCGACGCGAACACCGCTTACGGGGGACGCCGCTCCACCACGGAGCAACACTTGCAAACCGCCCGGGATCACGGTTTCGCGGCAATCGCCCCGGTGGATATTCTCGACGCCGAGGGCGAAATCGACCTGCCCGTGGTCGGCGGCAAACACTTGAAGCGCGATGTCGTGGGCTCGCATTTTACGAAATATGATTTTGTCGTTAACCTGTCGCACTTCAAGGGCCACGCGATGGGCGGGTTTGGCGGCGCGCTCAAAAACATGTCGATCGGCATTGCTTCCGTGTCGGGCAAGTGCCTCATCCACACGGCGGGCGCGAGCAGCACGAACGCGTTTGAGAAGGTCGAGCAAAACCATTTTCTCGAATCGATGGCCGAGGCGGCCAAGGCCATCGCCGACCATTGCGGCGAAAATATTATTTATATAAGCGTGATGAACAATCTCTCCGTCGATTGCGACTGTGACGCCAGTCCGGAGGACCCCAAGATGGGCGACATCGGCATCCTCGCCTCGCTCGACCCGGTGGCGCTCGACAAGGCGTGCGTCGACCTCGTGTATGCGTCCAAGGATCACGGGAAAATACACCTAATCGAGCGCATGGAATCGCGCAACGGCATCCGCATTGTCGAGCACGCCGAGCAAATCGGCATGGGCACGACCAATTACGAACTCGTAAACTTGAGCCGGTAAGGATTCGCCGAAACGAACTACGCCTGCGTCCGGGAGCGCGGGCATCTTGCCCGCCGGTTTGAAGGCCTGTGCGGCGCGGCGCGCCGTCTTGCGGGCAGTATGCCCGCGTTCCCGGGTGCAAGGTGCGCCCCTGCAAGATGAAACGCGTTGACAAGCATGCTGAACTCCCGAAACAGGAGCGCGATTTTTTCTTGGCGCCAATCTATGCTGGCAATCCCGGCGCGGATTTCGCGTCCCATTTGTTTTTATATTAATATTTAATAATATTCTTCATGATTAATTATATTACGACAACCCTGTGTCGTTCCTTTCAGTGTCTGCGCAGATTTATTATTATATTTTCCGCAATAACACTAATGGCGGGCGCCGGTTTTGCGCAGCAGCGCGCGGATGATATTGTCACATTGCCCGGGGTTTCGGTTGACGCGGCGCGGCTGCCGGTGGCGCGGGCGTTGCGGGAGACGAGACAGGTTCCCGGCGGCGCGGGCGTGGTGGACGCGGCGGCGTTGCGCGGCGGGCGGCTCAACAGCCCCGCCGACCTTTTCTCGCTTCAACCGGGCGTGCTCGTGATGACGGCATTTGGCGGGATCGATCATCCGCGCCTGAGCATTCGCGGCGCGAGCATCCAGCGCGGCGGCGATCCGAGCGCGGGGCGCGGCATTTTGTTTTTGCAGGACGGGTTTCCGGTGAACTTCAGCGACGGCAGCTACGATTTTGTCGAGTTTCTCGATCCGGCGGGCATTGATCACGCCACGATTTTGCGCGGTGGAAACGCGCTCACGCTCGGCGCGACCGCGCTCGGCGGCGCCGTCGATCTGGTGTCGCCCGCGGGACGCGATGCGTCGGGCGGCTTGGTGCGCGGCGAGGCCGGCGGGCATGGTTATGCGCGCGGGCAGCTCTCGCTTTCGGGTGACGGAAAGGGGAGGGATTTTCATTTCGACGCCACGGGGTTCGCGCTCGACGGCTGGCGCGAATACAGCAGGCAGGAGGCGTCGCGCGCGCGGCTCAATTTCGGCATCGACCTCGGGCGCGGCTGGAGCAATCGCGTTTTTCTTTCCGCGATGCACAGTCGCGTGGAGGTGACCGGCGTGCAGACGCTCGCGCAGATCGACGCGGGCGACACCGCGGCGCTGCCCATCGCCATCATGGCGCAGATCGGGCGCGATTCGTCGCAATACCGTTTCGGCGACCGCGTCACCGGGCCGCTCGCCGGCGGCACGCTCTCGGCGGGCGCGGGCGTCGCGTATGTGGATTTCACTTTTGCGCAGGGCGGCAATGTCACGCGTTCGCGCAACACCGATGCCAGCCTCGACGCGAAGTGGACGCGGCGCGGCGAAGTTTTCGGCGGGCTCGCAAACACGCTCACACTCGGCGCGCGCGCGCAAATCGGCCGCCGCGACCAGCAGGTGTTTCTCAACGGCAGCGGTGTCGCCCCGAACCTCGGCGGCGTGCGCGGACTCATGCATTCCGACAACCGCCTGACCGCGGAAAACGGCACGCTCTGGATCGACAACCACCTCGGGCTCGGACGCGGTTTCACGCTCGTCGCCACGGCGGCGGTCACGCGCGCCAACCGCATCAACGAGGACCGCTTCACGGCGATTCGCGCCGGGCGGCCCGACAGCTCCGGCAGCGTTGGCACGGCAGCGTTTTTGCCGCGCCTCGCGCTGGTTTACGAATGCAAGGATGTGCAGTTTTTTGCCAACATCACGCGCGGATTCGAACCGCTCACATGGGACGCGTTGCTGACGACCCGCGGCGGCACGGGCTCGGGCGAGGCGCTCATCAACGGCTCCGATCCTCGCCGCGCCGTCGCCACCTCCCACTCGCCGCAACGCGCGATCACGGTCGAGGCGGGCATGCGCGCGCGCACGCGCCGCGTCGCGTGGGAGCTCACGGCGTATCGCTCGTGGGTGAGCAAGGAACTGCTCCTGCTCGCGACCGACGCATCCGGCGTGGCGACCCGTTTTGGCAACGCCGACCGCACCATCCACCAGGGCGTGGAGGCTGCCGCGGGCGTTGACCTGTTGCAAACCGCGGCGCATTCGCTCATCGCGCGCGCCAGCTACACATGGAGCGATTTTTATTTCGACGGCGATCCCGTCTGGCGCAACAACACCCTGCCCGTGATTCCGCCGCACTTCGCGCAATTCGCGCTGCGCTATCACCACGCGCGCGGCTGGTATGGCGGCGCGACGCTCACCTGGCAGCCGCGCGGAGGCTGGGCCGATTACGCGAACACATTGCGCGCCCCCGGTTACGCGACCCTCGACTTGCGCGCGGGCTACGCGCCGGCCAAGGGCATCGGATTTTTCCTCGATCTGCGCAATGTGCTCGGCCGCCGCCACGTCACCGGCATCAACGCCGGCGCGGGCAATCTCGGCGGCATGGATGCCGCGCGCTTTTTCCCCGGCGAGCCGCGCACCCTCTACGGCGGGGCGGAATTCCGCTGGTAAAAGCGGCGTTGTGTGCTTTATTGCGGGCACACAACCCGAAGAATCCATGAAATACATCATCGCAATCGTTCTCATCGCAATCGGCGGCTGGCTTATTTATTCCGGCTATCAAAAACAGGAATCGCTCAGCGGCTCGTGGAATTCAGTGAGCAGCAAAGTCGCAAGCAGCGTGGACGGCAAAACACGCGTCACCAATTACACCTGGTATTACATCGGCGGCGGCGCGCTGGTCGTCGTTGGCCTGGGCTCGCTCGCGCTTGGGCGGAAGAAGGGGTGAGGGCATTTATACTGTAACCCTATACTCCGTCGTTGACATTCAATACTGCAGCGCGAGCCTAAACGCCGTTTTCACACATACAATTCAAAACCATTTTGACCTGATATTATCGGCTGTTTGATAAAAGATTCTCCTTCAATCCATAACTCACAAAAAGAAAACAACCTATGCCTGACTATGTAAACACATTCATCACGCCCAGTTATATCGAGGAAATTATTACTAAGAAAGAAACCGGAAAGGTAGTTGGCACAATTCGAATTAAACCATCCGGACTTCTTTGGAAGCCTGCTGGTGCTCGCAGCTATTACAGTGTATCTCTTGATACATTTACAACGTGGATTACTTCAAGTGCTACAGCTGCAGCTAAAGTTAAAAGTTAAAAAGAGCCTAATCAGTAACCAAAAACAATGTGGATGAACGATTTAACATATCAACTCCATTGACTCTGCGCGGCTCATCTTTGAGCCGCCCCAGAAGATGTCCAAGAGCATTCACACTACCCGGCGCATAGTTAGTAAAGTTCGACGATTTAGTCTTGGATCGGCGGAATATAAAGATGCGGCACTTGAACCGTTATACGACGAACTCACAGAGAAGCGATATTTGAAGCGTAATGAGAAGCGTCGGCGTGCGGTCAACAAGGCTGGCGTGCCGATTTATGTTCATTCGCACATCCCGCGTCATGAAGATTCAAACCGTCCGTATGTCGCAATCACGCCGGTGACTGCGGAGGAGTGTGGTCGCGCACTTTCCGATATAAAAGAAATCCGCATTGATACCAATGCCCTTTCAAAAGGAGATTGATTGACAGCAAGTCCCTCGTAGGGGCGCACCTTGCGTGCGCCCTGGTATGCGAAAGACTGTGTGCGCATGAATGATAACGCGAGGGCGCACGCAAGGTGCGCCCCTACGAGCCCGCGGCTCATCCGTTGAGCGCGCGGGCTTCCTCGGCAAGGTCGCGCTCCATTTTGGCGCAGACGAGGCCGCATAGCTGGTCCACCACTGAATCCGCCAGCTCGTAATTCACAAATACCCCGGCGCGCGATTTTTTGACCAGGCGCGCCCCGTGCAGCACCGTCAGGTGCTTCGACACGTTCGCCTGGCTCAGGCCCGTCACCTCGACGAGCTCGCCCACCGACAGGGATCCCTCCTGCAACGCCTGCAGGAGCCGCAGCCGGGACGGCTCGGACAGGGTCGCAAACAACATCGACGCCCTCTGGAGCTGGGGCTCGGAGAGTTTCTTATTTGACTTTTTTTTCACGGACATGGCCCTTGACATATTACTGATTAGTTATATCGTTATAAGTGAAATTGTTTTTTAATCAACCATGAACTCCAGTCAAACACAACCATCATCACGTCTTCGCGTTCTCATCGTCGGCGGTGTCGCGGCGGGTGCCTCCGCGGCGGCCCGCGCGCGCCGTCTTTCCGAGGGCGCGCACATTACCATCATCGAGCGCGGTCCCGATGTTTCCTTTGCCAACTGCGGCCTGCCATACCACATCGGCGGCGAAATCGCAGATCGCTCGCGGCTCGCCCTTCACACGCCCGAAAGCCTCGCGGAGCTTCTTAATGTGGAGGTGCGCACCAGGACGGAGGCCGTCGCCATCGACGCCCGGGGCAGGACGCTTGCCTTGCGCAATCTCGATACGGGCGCGGAGGAGACGCTTTCCTATGACAAGCTGGTGCTGGCGCCCGGCGCCGCCCCGTTGCGTCCTCCGCTGCCCGGCATAGATCTTCCGGCAATCCATACGCTGCGTTCCTTGCAGGACATGGACCGCATCAAGGCGGCGGCGGCCTCCGCCCGGTCGGTCCTGATTGTGGGGGGCGGTTTTATCGGACTGGAAATGGCGGAGCAGTTGCGCCACCTCGAAAAACAGGTGACACTCGTCGAGACCAACGATCAGGTGCTCCCCCAGGTCGATGCCGAAATCGCCGGGCCGATCGCCTCCACGCTTCGCGCGCATGATGTCGAGCTGGTTCTTGGCGATGCCGCCGAGTCGTTTGCACCGGGGAAACCACCGGCGGGCGACGCGGTTGTCACGCGGCTGAAATCGGGCCGGGAAATCACGGCGGACATGGTGATCCTTTCAATCGGGGTGAAACCCGAAAACGCCCTTGCTTCCGCGGCCGGTCTCGAGCTCGGGGCGCGCGGGGCGATAAAGGTCAACCAGTGGATGCAAACCAGCGATTCGGACATCTATGCGGCGGGCGACGTGGTCGAGGGCGCGGATCGCATTTTTGGCGGTGCGATGCACCTCGCGCTCGGCGGGCCCGCGAATCGCCAGGGGCGGGTCATTGCCGACCATATTTTCCTCGGGCCTGAGAAGGCGCATCCTTATCCCGGGCACATCGGAACCGCCATTGTGCGCGTTTTTGACATGGCCGCCGGGGTCACTGGCTGGACGGAAAAACGTCTGCGCCAGGCGGGCACGGCCTTTGAGTCCACGATTGTCACGGATCATCAACACGCCGGCTACTATCCCGGCGCCACGCCGCTCACGATCAAGCTCCTCTGGTCGCCGTCGGACGGGCGGCTTCTCGGCGCGCAGGCATTCGGCGCAGATGGCGTGGACAAACGCCTTGATGTTCTCGCCACGGCCCTGGCCGGGCGCATGTCCATCGATGAGCTCGCCCAGTTGGAGCTGGCCTACGCGCCGCCCTTTGGCAGCGCCCGCGATGTTGTGAACACGGCCGCGTTCACCGCGCAAAACCAGCGCGACGGCCTTGTCAAAATTGTCCCGAAAATCACCGCCGACCGGCATTTGATCGACGTGCGGCCGCAAGCCGTCGCATCAATCGATCCGCTGCCCGACTCGACCAACATCCCTTTTTCGGACCTGCGCTCCCGCCTCGGCGAATTGGATGCGGGGAAAAAATACGCCGTCACTTGCAGCTTGGGAAAAACCAGCTACTTCGCCGCGCGAATCCTCATGCAGCACGGTTTTGACGTGGTCAGCGTGGCCGGCGGCCTGAAGATGTCCCGGCCCGTCGAGTCCGAAAAAACGCAGCCGCAACCCGCAACCGCCGCGCCGGTTTCGAAAGACGAATTGTTTCCCGAGGACGCGCGGATTGTCGAATCGCTGGATTGCACGGGCATGAGTTGTCCCGGCCCGTTGCTGCAACTCAAGTCCCGGATGGAAACGCTCGCCTCCGGCGCGGAGTTGCATGTGACGGCCTCCGATCCGGGATTCGCGCACGATGTCCGCGCGTTTTGCCGTTCCGCCAATCACGAGCTGCTCGGGGTGAGCAGCGGGAAGGGCGTCATTTCCGCGCGCATTCGCAAAACCGCCGGCGCCTCCATTTCCGCGCCCGCGACATCCTCGCCACAGGCGACCGCGCGCCGCAAGGGAGCCACGGTCGTTGTGTTTTCCGGGGAAATGGACAAAGTCATGGCCTCGCTGGTCATCGCAAACGGCGCCGCGGCGCTCGGCGGCAAAGTCACGATGTTTTTCACCTTCTGGGGGTTGAACGCATTGCGTCGCGAACGCCCCGTGCAAGTCCCGGGGAAAAAGTCGCTGCTCGACCGGATGTTTTCGTGGATGCTGCCGAGAGGCCTGTCGCGACTGCCCCTGTCCAAAATGAACTTCGGCGGCGCGGGCCGGGCCATGATGAAACACCAGATGGCCGGCAAAAACCTGCCAAATCTCGCCGGTTTGCTGGGCTCGGCCAAAATGTCGGGCGTGCGATTTGTGGCCTGCACCATGTCGATGGAGGCGATGGGAATACAACCCGAGGAGTTGATTGACGGAGTCGAGTTTGGCGGAGTCGCCGACTATCTCGATTCCGCCGAACTCTCCGGCACCAACCTCTTCGCGTAAAAGCAAGCAGCCGTGTGGGGGCGCACCTCGCGTGCGCCCTGGTGCGCGAAAGACGGGGCGCGCATGTATGCACAAAACGGGCGAACACAAGGGCGCACGCAAAGTGCGCCCCCACGATTCAGCTCGGATTGCCATCACTCACCGAGCACGAACGGCTGATAATTATCACGATTAATCACAGTATAGTTGGCGTTGGGATAATTGGTTGAAAAGGCGCCGGGTATTTTCGTGCGAGCGTCGCCCCATTTGAATTCGTAAGCGCGCAGGACGGACGCAGGCACGGCGGCTGTTGAACCGGCTCCACCGAGCTCTTCAATCAGGTCGATTTCCTGCCCGTCGTAGGTGCGCCAAAAGTAGTGCGCTTTGTTTTGGAAGAGATAGGCGTTTTGTTTGCGCCGTTCGGAAATGAGGTAGCTTTCCCAAAGCTGCCCGACGTCGTTGCGAAGAGCGAGCGGGCTCAGATTGCCGATGATCGCGTTGCGGATGCCGTTATCATAAAAATACCACTTCGACGTCTTGCGGATTTCCTTGCGCAAGTTGCGCGAAAAGGCGCCGAGGCGGTAAATGACAAAAACCTGGGTGAGCAAATCGAGATATTTTTCGACGGTGTTTCGGCTTAGGCCGAGTTGCGTGCCGAGTTCGTCGTAGGAGACTTCAGCACCGGTTTGAAAGGCGACAAGGCGCAGGAGATCACGCATTTTCGATGCGTTTTTGATGCCGTCGATTGAGAGAATGTCTTTTAGCAAATAAGCGTTAACGATATCGGCCAGATAGGCTTTTTTTTCGCCGGCGTCCGTCATGCCAACGATTTCGGGATAGGAGCCATGGACAAGGCGGTCTTCGAGGTGCTGGCGTGTTTCGAGGGTGTTTTCGGCGGGCGAGAGCTCGGCCTGGCTGAAAGGGAACAAGTGGAACGCGGTGCTGCGCCCGACGAGAGGCTCGCCCGCATGGTGCAGAAGGTCGAAGGATGAGGAGCCGCTTGCGATGACTTTGACGCCTTTGATTTCGTCGAGGATGAGTTTTAGTTTTTGCCCAATGCCGGGAATGCTTTGGGCCTCGTCGATGACGAGCAAATCGATGCCGCTGAGGAGCCGAGCGTAATTGGCGGCGGTGCGTTGTTCAAGCAAGGCGTGGGTGTCGAGGTCGTCTCCATTGAGGGAGAGCGTTTTGCCGTCAAAGTTTTCGAGGATGCTCCGAAGCAAGACCGTTTTTCCAACGCGGCGCGCGCCAAACAGCAACGCGGCTTTGTTCGGACGCAGGCTTTTGCGGATTTTATCCTCAAGGAGACGTGGTATGATTTGCATTGCTGCGCAAGATTGGGAGTTTGGAGCTTTGAAGGATTTACTAGTAAATTTTTCAATGCAATGAAGAAATTAGCATTAAATCTTTCATTTAATTGACAAAAACGCTGATTTTGAGCGATCAGACAAAACGGTGCGGGCGCCAGATTCATGAGTGAGGCGTTTACGCAGTCTGATTAAACCGTGTCTTCCGCGTTGAATCCATATCTCAAATTTTGCGGCGCTCATTTTTCCCTATCGACAAACACCGGTCATGCGTGTTTTAGGAACCCCTTCCCTTCTTTCCACACCATGCTCATCCATCACGGCTCCTCCGCTCTCTCCGAATTTCGCCTCGCCAAACTCCGGCAGGACCTGGCCGACGCCGGCGTGCCGGTCGCCCGCATCTCCGCGCAATTCATCCACATCGCCGAACTTGCCGACCCCGCCGCAAAATCCCTCTCCGCCGACGAGCAAGCCGTTTTCGAAAAAATCCTCACCTACGGACCCGCGGACTCCGGCAGTTCCGCAACCCGCAATCCCCAATCCGCACACTACATCGTCACCCCGCGTCCCGGCACCATTTCGCCATGGTCGTCCAAGGCCACCGGCATCGCGCACATTTGCGGACTCGCCGCCATCAAGCGCATCGAACGCGTCATCGCCTACACCTTCGAATTCGCGCCCGGCACGCCGGACACATTCCGCATTCCGCAATCCGCGTTCCGCATTTTCTCGGATCGCATGACGCAGGCCGTCTTTGAAAAACTCGACGACCTCACCGCGCTTTTCTCGCACGAAGCCCCCCGCCCGCTCACGACCATTCCCGTCCTCGCGCAAGGCCGCGCCGCGCTCGTCGAGGCCAACCAAACCCTCGGCCTCGCGCTCGCCGAGGACGAAATCGACTACCTCGTCAACGCCTTCACCGGCCTCAAGCGCGACCCCAACGACATCGAGCTCATGATGTTTGCGCAGGCCAACTCCGAGCACTGCCGCCACAAAATCTTCAACGCCACTTGGGACATCGACGGCCAGCCGCAAGACCGCTCGCTGTTCCAGATGATCAAGAACACCTACCAACTCCACAGCGACGGCATCCTCTCCGCCTACAAGGACAACTCCGCCGTCATCGAGGGCACCCGCGCCGCCCGTTTCTTCCGCGACCCCGCCACCGGCGAATACATCACGCGCGAGGAGGACATCCACATCATGTGCAAGGCCGAGACGCACAACCATCCCACGGCCATCTCGCCGTTCCCCGGCGCGTCGACCGCCGCCGGCGGCGAAATCCGTGACGAAGGCGCCACGGGCCGCGGCGCCCGCCCCAAGGCCGGACTCACCGGCATCAGCGTATCCAATCTTCAAATACCCGGCGCGCTCCAGCCCTGGGAAAAGGACAACGGCAAACCCGGCCGCATCGTCAGCGCGCTCGACGTCACAATCGACGGCCCGCTCGGCGCCGCCGCGTTCAACAACGAATTCGGCCGCCCAAGCATCAACGGCTATTTCCGCACATTCGAGCAAGCCGTCCCCGCCGCCAAACCCGCCTCTCCTGACTCCTCTCTCCTGACTCCTGACTCCTCCACCGCAGCGGAGCTGCGCGGCTACCACAAACCCATCATGCTCGGCGGCGGCCTCGGCAACATCCGTCCGGCGCACATCAAGAAAGGCGTGATCAACCCCGGCGACCACATCGTCGTCATCGGCGGCCCCGCGATGCTCATCGGTCTCGGCGGCGGCGCGGCCAGCTCGATGGCCGGCGGAAGCGGCAGCGACGACCTCGATTTTGCCAGCGTCCAGCGCGACAACGCCGAAATGCAATGCCGCTGCCAGGAAGTCATCGACCACTGCTGGGCGCTCGGCGACGACAACCCGATCGCCTTCATCCACGACGTCGGCGCGGGCGGCGTGAGCAACGCCATCCCCGAGCTCGTCAACGACGGCGGCCGCGGCGGCCGCGTCAACCTGCGCGCCCTCCCCAACGACGAACCGGGCATGTCGCCCCTCGAAATCTGGTGCAACGAATCGCAGGAACGCTACGTGCTCGCCATCCCCGCCGCGCGCATCGAAACCTTCAAGGCCCTCTGCGCCCGCGAACGCTGCCCCTACGCCATCGTCGGCGCCGTCACCGAGGAAAAACAACTCGTCATCGAGGACCCGTATTTCAAAAACACACCCATCGACCTGCCCCTCGAAGTCCTCCTCGGCAAACCCCCGCGCATGCACCGCAGCGAAAAAACGCTCGTCCGCCCGCAGCGCCCGCTCGACCTCGGCGGCACCACGCTCGCCGAAGCCGCGCGCCGCATCCTCGCGCACCCCGCCGTCGCCGACAAAACCTTCCTCATCACCATCGGCGACCGCAGCGTCACCGGCCTCATCTCGCGCGACCAGTTGGTCGGCCCCTGGCAGGTGCCCGTCGCCGATTGCGGCGTGACCGCCACCGCATTCGACACCTTCGCCGGCGAAGCCATGGCCATGGGCGAGCGCACACCCGTCGCCGTCAACAACGCCCCCGCCTCCGCGCGCCTCGCCGTCGGCGAAGCGCTCACCAACCTCGCCGCCGCCAGCATCCCCGACCTCGGCCGCGTCAACCTCTCCGCCAATTGGATGGCCGCGCCCGCGCACTCCGGCGACGCCGCCGACCTCTACGCCGCCGTGCGCGCCGTCGGCATGGAACTCTGCCCCGCGCTCGGCATCACCATCCCCGTCGGCAAGGACTCCCTGAGCATGGCCACCGCGTGGACGGAAAAAGACGCCGCCACCGGCAAGGAAACACGCAAGAGCGTCATCTCCCCCATCTCGCTCATCGTCTCCGCCTTCGCGCCCGTTGCCGACATCCGCAAAACACTCACCCCGCAACTCGCCACCACCGGGGAAGCCGGCGACGACACCACGCTCCTGCTCATCGACCTCGGTCGCGGCAAAAACCGCCTCGGCGGCAGCATCCTCGCGCAAACCCTCTCGCAAATGGGCGAGTCCACGCCCGACGTGGACAACCCCGCCGACCTGAAAAACTTCTGGAACGCGATCCAGCAACTCAACGCGCAGGACAAAATCCTCGCCTACCACGACCGCAGCGACGGCGGCCTCTTCGCCACCGTCACCGAAATGGCCTTTGCCGGAAACACCGGCGTGGACCTCGCGATCCCCGGCGGCGCGACAACGCCCTCCGACCTCTTCGCGCAATATTTCTCCGAGGAACTCGGCGCCGTCATCCAAATCCGCACCGCGGATTTCGACGACGTCCACAGCGTCCTCCTCGAGCACGGACTCGAAGACTGCACCCGCGCGATCGGACGGCCCAACAACGACAAAACCCTCCGCATCCTCGACGATGTTGGCGGCAAGGAAATCTACGCGGAAAAAATCCACGCCCTCCGCGCCATCTGGAGCGACACCACCCGCCAGATCTCCGCCCTCCGCGACAACCCCGCCTGCGCCGAGTCCGAATACCAACTCAAACTCGACCCCGCCAACCCCGGCATCACGCCGAAAGTCACATTTGATTACACGACCGTCAGCGCCACAAAATCCCGTCCCCGCATCGCCATCCTCCGCGAGCAAGGTGTGAACGGCCACGTCGAAACCGCCGCCGCCTTCACCCGCGCGGGCTTTTCGGCAATCGACGTCCACATGACCGACATCCTCAGCGGACGCGTCAGCCTGCGCGATTTCCGCGGCCTCGCGGCATGCGGCGGCTTCAGCTTTGGCGACGTGCTCGGCGCCGGCGAAGGCTGGGCCAAGAGCATCCTCTTCAACGCCCGCGCCCGCGACGAGTTCTCCGCCTTCTTCGCGCGCCCCGACACCTTTGCCTTTGGCGTGTGCAACGGCTGCCAGATGATGAGCAACCTCCACAGCATCATCCCCGGCGCGGAAAACTGGCCGCGTTTCGTGAAAAACAAATCCGAAAGCTACGAAGCGCGCCTCGTTTCCCTCCTCATTGAAAAATCCCCGAGCATCCTGCTCGCCGGCATGGAAGGCTCGGTCCTCCCGGTCGCCGTTTCGCACGGCGAAGGCTACGCCGAGTTCCCGAGCGCGGCCGCGGCCGACGCGTTCAGCGCGAGCAGCCTCGTCGCCGCGCGCTATGTGGACAACCACCACCGCGCGACGGAGCAATACCCGCTCAACCCGAACGGCAGCCCGCACGGCATCAACGCGCTGACAACGCGCGACGGCCGCGTCACGATCCTCATGCCGCACCCCGAGCGCGTGCACCGCACCGTGCAAATGAGCTGGCACCCGAAATCCTGGCTCAAGCACGACGACTCCCCCTGGATGCGCCTTTTCCGCAACGCCCGCACATGGGTTGGTTGATGCGAGAACTCGACATGAACCGACTTGAGTCGACCTAAATCGATACAAGTCGATTCATGTCGGGTCGACTTCGCGCCGCCTATTCCGCCCGCAAATGCTTCGGCGCGAGACATTATTGTTGACCATCCGGTTTCGATGGCGGTTGTTTTTGCGCTGTTTTTCCCCATGAACAATACACCCGCGCAATCGAAGACAAAGACTGGTCGTCCCCGTTTATCACCGCTGGCAATCCTGGCTTGGGCCGTTGTGGCCGTGCTGCTGGGAATCTCGGCAAGCATCATCGCGCTGGCGCGCGGCGAGCCGATCAACGCCATTTGGATCGTGATCGCGTCGGTGTGCGTGTTCGCTCTGGCGTATCGTTTTCACTCGTCGTGGCTGATGGCAAAGGTGCTGACGCTCGACGACATGCGCGCCACGCCCGCAGTCGCAAAGGGCGACGGGCACGATTTTGTGCGCACGCACAAGTGGGTGGTGTTCGGTCACCACTTCGCGGCGATCGCCGGGCCGGGTCCGCTGGTGGGGCCGGTGCTCGCGGCGCAATTCGGTTATCTGCCGGGACTGTTGTGGATTCTGGTCGGCGCGACGCTCGGCGGCGCGGTGCACGATTCGCTTATTTTGTTTTGCTCAATTCGGCGCGGCGGAAAATCGCTCGGGCAAATGGTGCGCGACGAGGTCGGCACGTTCGCGGGCGTGGTGGCGTTGATCAGCACGGTGGCGATTTTGATCATAATCATCGCGGTGCTTTCGCTCGTCGTGGTGAAGGCGCTCGCGGAAAGTCCGTGGGGCTTGTTCACGATTCTGGCGACGATTCCGATCGCGATGGTCATGGGCGTGGGACTGAAGTCCGGCAAGGTGCACGTGGGCGCGGTGAGCGTGTTCGGCGTGGTGATGCTGATCCTGTCGGTGTTTGCCGGAAAATGGATTCAGGGCACCGCGCTCGAGGGCTGGCTGACGCTTGGCGGCGTGCCGCTGGCGTGGGGAATCATGGGTTACGGTTTGCTGGCGAGCGTGCTGCCGGTGTGGCTGCTGCTGGCGCCGCGCGATTACCTGAGCACGTTCATGAAGATCGGCGCGGTGGCGATGCTGGGCGTGGCAATTGTGTTTCTCGCGCCGACGCTGCACATGCCCGCGCTGACCAAGTTCACCGACGGCACGGGGCCGGTGTTCGCGGGCAAGGTGTTTCCGTTTTGTTTTATCACGATCGCGTGCGCGGCGATCTCGGGTTTTCACGCGCTGATCTCGTCGGGCACGACGCCCAAGCTGCTCGCGCGCGAAAGGGACATCCGCGTGGTGGGCTACGGCGCGATGATCACCGAAATGCTCGTCGGCGTGATGGCGCTGGTCGCGGCATGCGCGATGCAGCCGGGCGAATATTTTTCAATTAACATGACCGGCACCGCCGCCGAGGTGACGTCCAAGGTGACCGAGCTCGGCTTCCCCGTGAGCGAGGAGCAGATGGCGAAACTCGCGTCGGATGTCGGCGAAAAAACGATGATCGGACGCGCGGGCGGCGCGCCGACGTTTGCCGTGGGCATGGCGCGGATTTTCTCGAACGTGTTCAAGGACCCCACGGCGATGTCGCTGTGGTATCACTTCGCGATCATGTTCGAGGCGCTGTTCATATTAACGACGATCGATGCGGGCACGCGTGTGGGGCGGTTTCTTGTGCAGGATTTGCTCGGCTCGGTGTGGAAGCCGCTCGGCAACACAAAATCCTCCGCGGCGAACTGGGCCGCGAGCGTGTTGTTTGTGGCGGCGTGGGGATGGTTTTTATATCAGGGCGTGGTCGATCCGCACGGCGGCATCAACTCGCTCTGGCCGATCTTCGGCGTGGCCAACCAGTTGCTCGCCGTGATCTCGCTTTCGCTCGGCGCGACGGTGCTCATCAAGATGGGGCGCGCGCGTTACGTGTGGGTGGCGTTCCTGCCGCTGGCTTGGCTGCTGTCGGTGACAATGACGGCGGGCTGGCAAAAGATTTTCGCCGCCGATCCGCGCCTCGGCTTCCTGAGCGCGGCGCGCGGGTTGAATGAAAAAATCGCCGCGGGCCTCGGTTCGCCCGAGCAGGTCGCGGTCTGGAAACATCTCGTTTTTAACAACTACGTGAACACGGGCGTGACGGCGATTTTCATGGTGCTCGTGCTGCTCATCGTCGGCGCCAGCGCGCGCTGCTGGTGGCTCATGCTGGTGAAGGGGCAAAAGCTGCCGCTGCATGAGGACTCGCGCGTCGAGGTGGCGGCGGAAGGGTGAGACGCTTTCGCCGGAGTGTTTGTTTGCGCATGAGACGCTGATTGCGAAAGAGCGTCTCATGACAAAACGAATTGCGCGGACGCCTTGGCAAGCGGCTTGAAATTCGGCGGGACGAAGACTCAGGGAGTGTTTTTCAAAAAAAACGTGCAGCCGGTGCGCCAACCGCTATGTTGCCGACATCATGGCAAATAGCAACGGACGCATTCTTGTCACCGGCGGCGCCGGATTTATCGGCAGCGCGCTCATCTGGGCGCTCAACAAACGCGGCTTCACCGACATCGTCGTCACCGACATTCTCGGCCAGGAGGAGAAGTGGAGGAACCTCGTCCCGTTGAAATTCAGCGACTATATTGAGGCGGATGTATTCAGAAAAAAGATACACGAGACGCCGTCCGTGCTTGGGAAATTCGCCACCGTGTTTCACCTCGGCGCGTGCTCGGCCACGACCGAGAAAAACGCATCCTACCTTGTGGACAACAATTACGAGACGACCAAGGAACTCGCCGGCTGGGCGCTGGCGCAGCAGGCGCGTTTCATCTATGCGTCGTCCGCGGCCACCTACGGCGACGGCGCGCGGGGCATGGATGATAAAAATGACAACATTTCCGAACTGCGCCCGCTCAACATGTATGGTTATTCGAAACACATGTTCGATCTCTACGCGCAACGGCACGGTCTGCTCGATCGCATCGTGGGCGTGAAGTATTTTAATGTTTTTGGCCCCAACGAAGACCATAAGGGCGAGATGCGCAGCCTTGTGAACAAGGCCTACCAGCAAATCCTCTCGACCGGCCGGGTGCAGCTTTTCAAGAGCCACAAACCCGAATACAAGGACGGCGAGCAGATGCGCGATTTCCTCTATGTGAAAGACGCCGTCGAAATGACGATTCACTTCGCCGAAACCGCGACCGGCGGCGGCGGTCTTTACAACCTCGGCTCCGGCGAGGCAAACACATGGCTCACGCTTACGAATGCGATTTTCTCCGCGCTCGGAAAGAATCCCAAGATTGACTTTATCGACATGCCGGAAGTCCTGCGCGGCAAATACCAGTATTACACCTGCGCCGACATTTCGAAACTGCGCGCCAGCGGTTACGAAAAACCGCTCACACCGCTTTCAGAGAGCGTGCGCGACTACGTGCAAAACTACCTGGTGGCCGGCAAAAAGCTGGGAGAGTGAAGATCCTCGGGGTAAGCAGCGAGGCATTGTAAGGGCGGGCTCCGGCCTGTCTGTGCGCAATCGGAGTCCGTTCGTTTTTCAAACCGGACGACACAGAGGTCGTCCCTCCATCACGAAACATGCTTCGAGATATTGAACTTGTTTTAAATAAAAAAAGGGGCGTCGTTTGCGACGCCCCTGCCCTTGCGCGTGAAACTTGCGCCTTAGATAAAGTGGAGGACGATATAGATGATACCGGTGATGATCGCCGCGATGCCGAGCTTGCCTTGGTAAGGAGCGACTTTTGCCAGCATTTCCTGACCCTTTGCCTGGGCCTCAGGACTCTTGGAAATCGCGTGTTTGGCGACCAAGTTGTATCCCATGATAAAACCAAGACCGATTTCAACGATGGATATGGCAAGGAAAATAACCCATGTTATAATCCCCCAAGTGCCGCTGCTAAGCAGACTTAGCGAACGAATTACGCGGTAAAGCGTCCAAATGCCCCAAATGAGGGCGACAACGCCGATCCAGCCCATGTAGGGGGCGACTTTGTCAAAGAGTTCCTTGGCGTTTGGCTTTTTGGCCAACACGAGCGAAGGGATTGCCAGCAGGCCAAGTATGATAATTACGATTCCGTATAGCATGATTTTGTTGTAGTGTAGTTTGCGTTGAGGGTTGTGGAAAACGATTGATGACTTATTGAAACGCAAATGCGGTTTCATCTGCCAGATCGCTCACACTTCTGTGAAGAAGATGGTCAAAAATGTGTTAAACCATTTACATTAAGCCAACCCAAAATTCATGGAAACGGCGGCGATATTTCCACATCCGTCAGCGGTAAACAGAGCGGAGAGGGTAATAATTTTGGATAGGTTCATCCTTCGGATACAAACCCGACGGGCATAAAAAAACCGCCTGTTTCCAGGCGGTTTTGATTTAAAATGCTGTGGTGTGTTATTCGACTGACACAACCTTGGTCTTGGCCCACTCGTCACCGAGGCGCAGACCGGTTTCCTTGTTCTTGATAAGAACGCAGTAGAGCTCAACCAAGCCGAAGAACGGGATGAGCAACACAACCTGGCGGATGGCGCAGGGACCCCATTGACCGGCCATCGACTGACCGTCAGCCGTAACACACTTGATTTTCATCAACTTACGGCCCACGCTTTGGCCGCCGAGAAACGGAAGCGCGTCCTTCGTGAAAAAGTAAATCAGACCGACGATCGGTATGCAGATAATAACGCCATCGATAATGTAAGCTATGAGTCGGTTAACAAATGTTGCAGGTTTCATATAGTAGGTGTGGTGGATAAGTCCGCATATAAATGCAACATGACCCTTTGATGGCAAGGATGTTTATTTGCATTTAGAAACATTGCCCGGCCGCACCCGAGGCCCGTGAACTCAAGTTTTACCGTCAACTGCGCGTCTGGTTGCGTATGCGCGCCACCGAGGGGATGCCTTTTGCGAAACGCACGACCCAAACTCCTCACTTCCCATGAAAACACGAACCCGCATCGCATTCGCATGTTTGCTGATGGCGTCCGCGCTCGCCGCCCAGACTCCTTCGCAAACCGCCACTGTCATCATTCGCGCCGACCAGCCCGGCCCGGTTATCAATCGCAACATCTACGGACACTTCGCCGAGCACTTGGGACGTTGCATTTATGAGGGCATTTGGGTTGGCGAGGATTCATCCATCCCGAACACGCGCGGCATTCGCAACGACGTCGCCGCCGCACTGCGCGAACTCAACATCCCGGTGCTGCGCTGGCCGGGCGGATGTTTTGCCGACGAATATCACTGGAAGGACGGCATAGGCCCGCGCGAAAAACGCCCCGCGATGATCAACACGCACTGGGGCGGGGTTGTGGAAAACAACCACTTCGGCACGCACGAATTCATGGACCTGTGCGAGCAAATCGGCGCCGCCCCCTATGTGTGCGGCAATGTCGGCAGCGGCACCGTGCAAGAAATGATGGAATGGGTCGAATACATGACTTCCGACGCCGATTCACCAATGGCAAACCTCCGCCGCGCCAACGGCCGCGCCAAACCGTGGAAACTCCCCTACTTCGGCGTGGGCAACGAAAGCTGGGGTTGCGGCGGCAACATGACGCCGGAATTTTATGCCGACCAATACAAACGCTACAACACATTCGTCAAAAACTACCCCGGCAGCAAAATCTATCGCATCGCCTGCGGCGCGAACGGCGGCGATTTCAACTGGACGGAAGTGCTCATGAAAAACGCAAGCCGCCGCATGAACGGCCTCTCGCTGCACTACTACACGCTCCCCACCGGCAATTGGAAAACGAAAGGCTCCGCCACCGATTTCGACGAGGCCGGCTACATCGCCACGCTCGTTAACACGCTCAAAATGGACAGTCTCATAGCGAAGCACGCCGCGATCATGGACAAATATGATCCGCAAAAACGCATCGGCATGATCATCGACGAATGGGGCATCTGGACGGATGTCGAGCCGGGCACCGAGCCGGGTTTCCTTTACCAGCAAAACTCGATGCGCGACGCGATCATCGCCGCGCTCAACTTCAATATTTTCCACGCCTACGCGGACCGCGTTGCGATGACGAACATCGCTCAAACGATCAACGTGCTCCAGGCCATGATTCTCACGGACAAGGGAAAAATGATCCTCACGCCGACCTACCACGTCTTCAACATGTATAAAGCGCACCAAGGAGCAACCTCGCTGCCCCTCGCGCTTTCGACTCCGAATTACGAGCACGGAGGCAAGACAATCCCCACGGTCAGCGCCACCGCCTCGCGCGCCAAAGACGGCAAAATCCACATCAGCCTCGTGAACACAAATCCGAGCGCCCCCGCAACCGTGCGCTGTGAAATCGCAGGCCTCGAAAAACAGCCTAAAGTTATATCGGGGCAATTGCTGACCGCGCCTGCCATCAATAGCGTGAACACCTTCGACTCGCCGCGAGTTGTGGAGCCGAAGGCGTTTTCCGATGCAAAAATCGCGGACGGAACATTGACAATCACCCTGCCCGCAAAAGCCATCGTGACGCTGGTTGTGGAGTAAAGGCCGGTTTTACCAAGGACAGCTCGATGCCCCGCGACAACAGCTTTGTCGCGGGGTGTTTTTTGTAAAAATCATGTCGAATGCATTTTTTTAAAAAAAAGGTATTGACGAAATGTGCACGAGGGCTTTTTTTCCTAATCAAGATTTTTCATTTCTCCCGCATAGCGGGAGTTTTGGGGTAACTAAGAAAGCAAATGGCCGGTCGCTTAGGGGTAGGCGACCGGCCAACTTTTTTTCAAGTTTTGTTTCCTTCGGGAAAAATCACGAGCGCGCTTCGTGCTCAAAACCAAATGCGCAAAAGCCGTTTGCTGGCACTTTGTTGCGCTTATTTTTATCCCGCTCGCGAATGGGATTTTTTACCTTTTAGGTGTCGCCAATGGTAGGGCGAACCGTCCCGGTGAGCCGCAACATTCCCGGCTCACCGGGACGGTTCGCCCTACCAAAAGGCGTTTCATAAACCGAAACAGCTCTAAAGGCCAAAATGGCGCACAAACGCTATCACACCTCGATGAGGTCTTTTTCAGTGCGGAGGTTTTTGATGATGAACTCCTGGCGTTCGGGAGTGTTTTTGCCCATGAAAAAGCTCAAAAGCTGATCGCTGTTGTGGACGTGCTCGAGCGTGACTTTTTCGAGGCGGATGTCCTCGCCAATGAAATCCTTGAACTCGCCGGCTGAGATTTCACCGAGGCCTTTGAAGCGTGTGGTTTCGGCGGTCTGGCCGAGTTTTTTCAGGGCGCTTTGTTTTTCGGCTTCGTTGTAACAGTAAATGGTTTCCTTTTTGTTGCGCACGCGGAAGAGCGGAGTTTCGAGGAAGAAGACGTGGCCGTTGGTGATCAACTCCGGGAAAAATTGGAGGAAAAAGCTGAGGATGAGCAGGCGGATATGCATGCCGTCCACGTCGGCGTCGGTCGCGACGATGATTTTGTTGTAGCGGAGGCTGTCGAGGCCGTCCTCGATATTGAGGGCGCTTTGGAGGAGGTGAAACTCCTCGTTTTCGTAGATGATCTTTTTGGTGAGGCCGTAGGTGTTGAGGGGTTTGCCGCGGAGGGCGAAGACGGCCTGCGTCTGCACGTTGCGGCAGGAGGTGAGGGAGCCGGCGGCGGAATCGCCCTCGACGATGAAGAGTGAACTGTCCTCGGCGCGCTTGTCCTTGCTGTCGAGGTGCACGCGGCAGTCGCGGAGTTTTTTGTTGTGAAGGGAGGCTTTTTTGGCGCGTTCGCGGGCGATGTTGCGGATGCCGGCGAGTTCCTTGCGCTCGCGTTCGCTGTCCTCGATTTTGCGCTTGATGGCGTCGGCCGCCTCGGGGTTGCGGTGCAGGTAGTTGTCGAGGTGTTGCTGGAGAAAACTGGTGACAAAATTCCGGATGGTGGGGGCGTTTTTCTCGGGGGAGGTGGTGACCGATCCGAGCTTGGTTTTGGTTTGCGACTCGAAGATGGGTTCCATCACGCGAACAGAAACGGCGGCGACGATGGACTGGCGAATGTCGGCGGCCTCGTAGTCCTTCTTGAAGAAGTTGCGGACAGTGGTGACGACGCCCTCCTTGAAGGCGGTGAGGTGCGTGCCGCCCATGGTAGTTTGCTGGCCGTTGACAAAGGAGTAATATTCCTCGCCGTAGTGGGCGCCGTGGGTCATGGCGATTTCGATGTCCTCGCCTTCGAGGTGAATCATGGGGTAAAGCGGCTCGCCGGTGAGCTTTTTGGCAAGCAAGTCCTTGAGGCCGTTTTCGGAGCGGAAATTTTTACCGTTAAAGCTGAGGGTGAGGCCGCGGTTGAGGTAGGCGTAGTTCCAGAGCATTTCCTCTATGAACTCGGAGCGGAAGCGGAAGTCCTTACCGAAAAGAGCCTCGTCGGGCGTGAACTCGACAAGCGTGCCGTTGCGTTCGCCGGGCGGGGTGCTAACGACCTTGCCGTCCTTTTTGAGTTTGCCCTGGTAGAATTCGACGAGGCGCGACTTGCCGTCGCGGATGGCCTGGGCGCGGTATTCGAGGGAGAGCGCGTTGACGGCTTTTTGGCCGACACCGTTGAGGCCGATGGCCTTCTTGAAGGTTTCGGAGTCGTATTTCGCGCCGGTGTTGATAATGGAGACGCACTCGACGAGTTTGCCGAGGGGAATGCCGCGTCCGTAATCGCGCACGTAGATGGAACGGTCGGCGAGGTGAATTTCGACGCGCTTGCCGAAGCCCATCGTGAATTCGTCGATGGCGTTGTCGATGGTTTCCTTGATGAGCACGTAGATGCCGTCGTCGGGATGGGAGCCGTTGCCGAGGCGCCCGATATACATGCCGGGGCGCAGGCGGATGTGCTCGAGGGCGGAGAGTGTCTTGATGGATTTTTCGTCGTAAGTGGCGGACATGTGCGAAAAAGAGAAGAAGTGTGAGTGGTGAAGTGTGAAAAATAGCGCGTTTGGCGTCGGGCGGGTTGCCGCCCGGACGGAAAAACGAAAACAAATAATCGTTCGGCTGAGAGCCCGCGGGGCAAGATGTTTTGCACAAATCCACCAGAATTGCCTTTGCGAACCGCGGCGGCGCGCCGCTGGTTTTCGGTTGCCACGACGCAGGTTGGGCGTGATTTGTTCTGCGAACCCCGTTTTACCCTTGGACAATGCAAAACCAGCCATGAATGCGCAGAGTCGTTTGAAGGAATTGGCGGCGACTGAGCGGCCACAGGAACGGTTGCAACGGCTGGGAGCGGGGGCGTTGAGCGATGTGGAGTTGCTGGCGATGCTGTTGCGGAGCGGAACGCGCGGGCATGATGTGCTGACACTCGCCGGGGCGTTGTTGCGCGAGGCGGGATCGCTGGGGGCGTTGATTGGCTGGAGGGAAAACGATTTCAAGAAACTGAAGGGAATCGGGCGCGTGAAGGCGTTGCAGTTGTTAACGGTAATGGAAGTGGCGCGACGGGTGCTGGCGCAGCAAAACGGCGCGGCTCCGGTATTCGACAAGGGTGATGGGGTGGCGGCATATATGAGGCCGTTTTGCGCGGGGGCGGAGGTGGAGAAGTTTTGGATTTTGTGTCTGAACCGAAAAAACCGGCTGCTAAAACTGGTGGAGCTTTCATCGGGGACGGCGACGCAGGCGCTAGCGGGAACGCGCGAGATTTTTCGCGAGGCGTTGCGCGAGGGCGCGGTGGGTATCATTTGCGTGCACAATCATCCGAGCGGCGACCCGATGCCGAGCGCGCAGGATATCCAGACGACGCGGCAGATTCGCGAGGGTGCGAGGGTGCTTGGCGTGGATTTGGTTGACCACGTAATCGTGGGCGAGGCGGCAAACGACCCTGCCGGCGCGGGATGGTATTCGTTCAAGATGGCGGGGCTGCTGTGACTGCGTGAAAGCTCGTTGCAATCAATGCTGCAATTGGCGCCGGCTCGCGACTCATTTTGCCTCGTCGCGTCTGATCCGGTCGTGGTTATGGCATCATATTCCTTCGCACTTCGCATGCTTGCGCGGGTCTCAAGCTTTCCCAACTCTTCAAGCCGGTTTCGGTTCTCAACTTTTTCCCAACAGTTTTTCAACGAATGATTTTGCCGCGTTTTTTTTCCACATTCGCACTCACCTTTTTTCTCGCGGGTGTTTTTTCGGGATGCGCCACCCGCGCCGAGCTGCCGCCCGGGATTGCCGCGCCCAAGGGAGCGGATGCGCCACCACCCGCGCAATTCGTTCCCGTGCCGGTCAAACCCAAGCAACACCCGCAACTCGACACCGAAAAAGCCGATCGTGAATTGCGCGAAATCGTTGCCGCGCAAAATACTATTTTCGCCGAGGCCGAGGCGGCGGGCGCCAATTTTGACCGCGACAGTTTCCGCTCAAAATTGCAGCAACTCACCCATCGCTACGACAAGTTGCTCCGCATGAACCCCAATTACGTGCCGGGCTGCGTCGCCTACGGGCTCCTGCTGGACAAAATCGGCATGAGCCGCGAAGGAGCCGCGTTCATGTATAAGGCCAACGAACTCGACGACAAAATCCCCGTCGTGAAAAACCAGCTCGGCAATTTCTGCGCCGAGGAGGGCCGCCCGCTCGAAGCCTACATATTCTACAACGCCGCCATAGCGCTCGCCCCGCAAGAACCGCTTTATTATTATCAGCTCGGCACGCTGCTCGCCGAGGCGCGCGATATTTTTCTGAAGGAACAACCCGAAATGTGGTCGCGCTCGACAATCGACCAGGCCATGCAAGCCGCCTTCCTGCAAGCCACCGAGCTCACCCCCGGCGACTGGCGATACGCCTACCGTTACGGCCTTTCGTTTTACGACCTCCAAACCGGCGAATGGGAGGCCGCGTTGCAATTCTGGGAAGTCTTCGAGACAAAACTCAAACCCGGCATCGAGCAACAAGTCTGCCGTATCCACCAGGCAAAAGCCCTCGGCCAGCTCCGCCGTCTCAAGGACGCGCAAACCAAACTCGACACCGTGACCGCCGATGAACTTTTAACGCAAAAAATGTCGGCCGTGCTGGAAATCGACGCCCTGCGCAAAAAAGGCGTCGCCGACCAAAGCGAGCCGGCGAAGGCGGATGCGCAAAAAAGCGGGGCAAACGGCGAACAAAACAAAAAGACCGCGCCTGTTGATAAGCAAAGCGAAATACCGCAAGCGCCCAAAAATAATGACGACTAGCAAACCGAGGCACCGGTTTATATTAACCAGCTCATATCTTTGCTTATAGCCAATTCGCTCATTTCAGCATGATGCGTATTTTTCATGGCAATTTGCCTGTGTTGAAATCCATGCTGGTTAGCCAGCGTCACCACCTCTTCGGCATTGTCGTATGTTAACACGAAAGAACCCTGAAGACCGCCGCATATTGAAAATAATTTTTCATGATCTATTTTCCAATATGTATATAATCGTGATCCGGCGCTTTTGCTTCCCGGAATCGAATAGGGTGGATCTATAAAAAACAATGCCTTTTGGTTCTTGTATTTATTGAATACACTGAACGCATCGTCATGCAGGAATTTGATGCGATGTCTAATCAAGTGTATCTGCTGAATTCGCCTGGCAAGTGTTTGCGGATACCAGCGACTTGATACACCCTTTCCGTTTTCTCCATGCTTAAGCAACCCCGAACCGGATGCGAGTATGCCTCCGTGAACCGTGCGATTTTTTATTATGGTTTGAAATGCGACATCCCGTGTTTCCTTGTAATGGTCCTCTAGAACGCGCCTTGCGTTTTCCAGCGTCATCTCGAACCTAATTATGCGATTTATTAACCAGTCGGCGTCATCCGACAGAATTGTCTGCCATACAGCCGCAACTTGCGCGTCCAGCTCAACCATCACTACTTCGTCACACAGTGACTCCGCCGCCGCTGTCAGGCTGATAATCCCTCCTCCGGCAAACGGTTCCACCAGCAATTTGGGTCTCGCTGGCTGGGATTGAATCCATTGACGGAATCTGGGCACAAACCAAGTTTTGCCACCAGGATAGCGAAACGGACTCAACTGAGGCACGCTGGCAACATTTATTGGTTTGGGTCGGGGCGTCGAATCCTCGATTATATCCAATGATAATTGTTTAGTAACAGAAACCATGGCGTCTATCCGGACAGTTTAACCTGCAATGTTTCGGTTGTGGGCGGAGTTTCCAGTTTCTCATCAAGTTTGTTTTGGAGTTTTTTAAGAAAATCCCCCACATTGCCCGCCCTTGAGCGTGTGATTTTATTCAAGGCCGGGGCAAATTGCGTATACACAATTTCATCCAAAACCATTTTGTAGCGACCTGACTGCAATTTGAAATCATATATGAACCAGGCCATCTCGGCTTTCTTTTTGGGCACTCTTTCCAGTGTTGGAAGCGTTGCAAAAAAATGTCGATCCAACGCAACGGCGGTCTTCTTGTTCCACGCATTAAGAATTCCGCCTTTATATATTAGCTGGGGAGCAAGCCTTTTTCTAGAACTCGAAAGAAAGTCGGGATTGGGATAATTCTCCTGTTTTAGCCAATTCATTGACGCACGTTTGGGGCAATCCTGCATATAATATTCAAATGGGTTGCGCACATTACCTGAAATATAAACTGCCTGAACCTCCAGTGCGCCAAAATCGTATATTTTTCCATTGTCGTCGTAAGCAACAATTACAACGTCGATATTGCCGGCACTCCTGCCGTCCTCATCCTGAAGGCGTATCTCCGTCAAGGTTGTCCATTTTGCCTTGGTGTCGAAAAAGAATTCGGCGGCATCGGTGGCGATCAACCAATCCTCGCGAAACCTCACTGGGCATGTGCTGACTATGTTTGCGCCGTCATATACTGAACAGACGCCGAGAGGATTCTTGGCCTTATCCTTGGTGCAGTTTGGCACCTTGTTGTAGAAAGGGCACAGTTTTGTCCTACGGGCACGAATCGCCTCCGGGCTTTGGTTATTGATCGGATATCCAAAAACCTCGGCAAGGGGCTGATTAAGATTCGGCTTGAGTGGCATGGTCTCAAGTAATCCAGCCCAAGGGATAAATGCGAGAAAAAGGTTTTCAAACTGGCCAGGGCTTCATTGCTGTGGGTGGCTGAAAGCGGCCCTCACTTTTAATTTCACTCTTTGCCGCAGTGCGTCCATAGTGCGGGGTCATGATTTCCAACCGCGACACCATCGCCGCGCTCGCCACGCCGCTCGGCACATCGGCAATCGCCATCGTGCGCGCGAGCGGGCCGGATTGTGCCGCCATCGCCCGCGACGCGCTCGAACTCCCCCACCCTCCCCAACCCCGCGCCGCCACCCATGCGGATTATCGCAACCGTTCCGGCGCGCTGCTGGATGATGTCGTCGCCATCTATTACGCCGCGCCCAACTCCTACACGGGCGATGACATTCTCGAAATCTCCTGCCACGGAAACCCTTTCATTGCCCAAAAAATCCTCGAAGACCTTCTCGCGCGCGGTTGCCGCCCCGCCGAGGCGGGCGAGTTCACGCGTCGCGCCTTCGCCAATGGTCGCATCGATTTGAGCCAGGCCGAGGCGGTCATGGACCTCATCCATGCGCGCAGTGAAAGGGCGTTAACCGCAGCCAACCAACAACTTCGCGGTTCTCTCGGGCGCCATCTCGACGCGCTCACCGAGAACCTCCTCTCCGCCCTCGCCCGCATCGAGGCGTATATCGATTTTCCCGACGAAGACCTTCCGGCGGAAGATCGCGCGATTGTCCGGCGCGACATTGAGGATCTCTCAAAAGGCACGGCGCGGCTCCTCGCCACACAGCACTATGGCGAACTTTTGCGCGAAGGCATCCGCACGGTCATTATCGGCGAGCCCAACGCCGGCAAAAGCTCCCTGCTCAACCGCCTCGTCGGCCAGGAACGCGCGCTCGTAAGTGCCGAACCCGGAACGACTCGCGATTTTATCGAAGAGCGACTCCACATCGGCCCGCACTGCCTGCGGCTCATTGACACCGCCGGCCTGAACCCCTCCCCTGCCCCGCTCGAAAAACTCGGCATGCAAAAAACCCTCGAGCGCGCAGCCGAGGCGGACCTGTTCCTGCTCGTGCTCGATGCCACACGCCCCCACCCCAGTCTGCCGCCGGAAATTTTGGAAAAGTTATCACAGGAAAACGCCCTGATTGTCTTGAACAAGATTGACCTCGTGCCCGTTGCCGGGGCGGCAACGGGAAATTCCAAATCCAAAATAAATCTCAAATTCCAAAATCAAGATTTCAAAAATTACAACATAACTCATTTTTGTGGAACAAGTTGCGTGACAGGGGAAGGGTTGGATGCGCTTGAAAAAGCCATTATTGATCGCGCCGAAACATTTCGCCGCGACCAAGGCGACGAGATTATCGCGATCAACTCCCGCCATGCCGACGCCCTTTCGCGTGCCCAAGCCAGCTTCGCCTCCGCCCTCGTTCATCTCGACACCAACGGCCCCGTCGAATTGCTCGCCGCCGACCTCCGCGCCGCCCTTGATGCCTACGGTGAAATCGGGGGCCGCATTGACAACGAGCGCATGCTCGACCACCTCTTCGCAACTTTCTGCATAGGAAAATAGTTATGAAATTAGAATACAGAACACAGGAGTCAGGAGTCAGAATATAGCAAAACAGAAAGCTTCCAACCCAAACCCGCCACGGCGCTATAGCGCCTCTCCTGACTCCTATCCTTTTCAGTCCTTCAGCCTTTTTTCTTCACCCGTGATCTACAATCCATCCAATCCATTTGATGTCATCGTCTGCGGGGCCGGCCATGCCGGCTGCGAAGCGGCGTTGGCCGCCGCCCGCATGGGGGCGCGCACCCTGCTTGTCACCGGCAATCTCGACACTGTTGCCCAGATGTCGTGCAACCCCGCCATCGGCGGACAGGCCAAGGGGCAAATTGTGCGCGAGATCGACGCGCTCGGTGGCGAAATGGCTGTCAATACCGATGTTACGGGAATCCAATTTCGCCTGCTCAATGAATCGAAAGGCCCGGCAGTTCAGTCTCCCCGCGCCCAATGCGACAAAAAAGCATACCAGTTTCGCATGAAGCAAACGCTAGAGCTCCAGCCCAATCTGCAACTCTTCCAAGCCACCGTCACCGCCCTCACCTATGCCCTGCCCTCCCGCGACCGCGTCACCGGCGTGCAGACCAATCTTGATATTGAGTTTCTCGGCCACACGGTGATCGTCACCACCGGCACGTTTCTGCGCGGGCTCATGCATATCGGCTCAAACAAAAACGAAGGCGGTCGGCTCGGCGATTTCAGCGCCCTCACCCTTTCCGCCAGCCTGCTTGAAGGCGGTATCGAGCTTGATCGCTTCAAAACCGGCACCCCCTGCCGCGTGCTCGGGCGAAGCC
Source organism: Ereboglobus sp. PH5-10 (assembly GCF_029504735.1). Lineage (GTDB taxonomy): Bacteria > Verrucomicrobiota > Verrucomicrobiia > Opitutales > Opitutaceae > Ereboglobus. The sequence goes on from NZ_JAQFIP010000006.1 coordinate 97,231, forward strand.
TGAATTTCAGCAAGATGCAGCCGCAATACGGTGACGCCTCCCCGACCCTTTTCGGATTTTACGACACGCGCGACCCGGAGGACTTGTTCCACGTGGAACAAGGGAATGCGGAATGCGGAATGCGGAGTGCGGAATGCCTGACTCCGCCATTTCACGGTGAATTGGGTAGGGCGAACCCTCCGGGTGAGCCGATGACTGGCGGCTCAGCCAGAGGTTTCGCCCTACCAAATATAAACGAGGGCGCGCGCGAAACGCCGTTCCACGTGGAACAGCAGAAGCTTTGGCCTTTCAAGCGTCCCGGCTGGAAGCCCGGCGGTGAGCAGCTTGCGTGTTGGATGACTTACACAAATGAGCGCACGGCCTCGGTTGTGCGCGCCAATTTGCACCGTTCGGCCATGTATTCCGGACAGATCGAGGGAATCGGGCCGCGTTACTGCCCGAGTTTTGAGGACAAGATCGTCAAGTTCGCCGAAAAGCCGCGCCATTTGCTTTTTCTCGAACCCGAGGGGCGCACGACCGACGAGTATTATATTAACGGGCTTTCCACATCGCTGCCGTTTGATGTGCAGCTCGAAATGGTGCACAGCGTGCCGGGACTCGAAAACGCCGTCATCCTTCGTCCAGCTTATGCGGTCGAATACGATTATGCGCCGCCGACCCAGCTTTACCCGTCGCTTGAATCGAAGAAGGTCGAGAATCTTTTCTTTGCGGGCCAGATCAACGGCACTTCGGGTTACGAGGAGGCGGCAGGGCAGGGGCTTGTCGCCGGAGTGAACGCCGTGCGAAAAATCCGACAACAAATCCCGCTCGTGATCAGCCGTCACGAGGCCTACATCGGCGTGCTCATCGACGACCTCGTGACCAAGGGCACAAACGAGCCCTACCGCATGTTCACGAGCCGCGCCGAGCATCGTTTGCTCTTTAACCACGGCAGCGCCGAGTTGCGGCTTATTCATCACGCCCGCGAACACGGCTTGCTCAGCGCCAGCCGGATTACGCGCATCGACGAGAAATGCCGCTTGGTCAAACAATGGATCGAGCAGTTGGAAAAAAAGCGTCCGCCCGCGGGCAGCGGGGTGGGGCAGGGGACTTGGGGCGATGTTATCCGGCGGGGCGGAACGGGTAGGGCGAAGCCTCCGGCTGAGCCGCAATCCGATGCGGACAGGTCAAATGGCGATTTGAAAAACGGCTCAGCCGGAGGCTTCGCCCTACCATCGGAATTTCTTGAGCAATCCCAACCCGTTCGCGATGAAGTTTTGTATCGCATTGCGTATCAAGGATATTTGTCACGCGAACAACGCCAGATCGAAAAATACGCGCACATTGAAAAGATCAAGATTCCGCCCGAAATGGACTTCTTGAAAGTGCGCGGCTTGCGCAAGGAATGCGCCCAAAAACTCCAGCAATTCAAGCCCTACACCTTGGGCCAGGCGAGCCGGATCAGCGGCATCACGCCAGCCGATATCAATATTTTGATGGCGCTAATTGCGTCCGGGCGGCTGTGATTGCGATTGGTGGCAATTTGACTGGGAAGTGTGAAAGTCGCCGTCGTTGTTTGTTGTGGAGTGCGCCACGTCAATGCCGCTTTGGACGGGGCGATAAATCGCCGCACGCCATAATTGCGCGCATCTCGTTTATGGGTTACCCCTTTCGAAATTGCACCCGCTTAATACCCGGCCGTTTCGGTTACTTGATTCGCTTCTTCCGTGACGCCCAGTAGCCAGTTGGCTCAAACGCCACAATGGACTCAACGTGCATTACCGTCTTTTCTCCTTTTCGCGCTATATAGATATCTTCCTGCATTGGATACCGAGTGCGATGAACCTCCGAGCAAATTTTAATCCTCTCGGGTGTAATGCGTTCAATGGATGTAATCTTGCATGAACCTGACATCTCTCTCGCCAACGCAGCCACTTGTTCCTGGCCAAGGTCCAGCCGTTCCGCGTTCTCTTGCAATACCGCCAGCCGCCCCGGGGCTCGATACTCCCTGCTTATGCAACCAGCACAGAATAAACCTGAAAGCATGAATAGAAAAAGGGTAGGCGCTTTCATTTTTCAATAGATGTTAGAAATGAGCCGCGCGCAGGCAAGCGTGTTTGCCTTGGATATATCGCTGTTGGTGTGACCAGAAGTTGTGTCAAAAAGACAATGCAGGGTGAATGAAACGTGTCAGCACCCTGGGAGCGCGGGCATCTTTGCCCGCAAAACGAATGACTCAAGTTGTGCGAAAATACATTGCGGGCAAGATGCCCGCGCTCCCAGGGCGCAAGCGTGATTTGACACAACCTCTGGTCACACCCTGTCGCTGTTGAATGGGAAAGGGGCGGGCGGGGGCGGGCGTTTGGCGCTGGTGCCTTTGGACGGTCTTTTTCGCCGATGGTGGTCGTTTTGGGCGTCGCAAGCGACGCCCCTACGCCTGGGAATTGTTGCGCGGGAAACGACAGGATGCCGTTTTAGACTTGGTTGTCAGCGCTGCGCCGCCACGTCGCTACGGGGCTTGACGATTTGGGCGGGGTGGGGTCGAGTCGGTGCTACTTAATCTAACCATCATGGACCAAGGGATTTTTTTAATACAGGACCTCGCCTTGGTGCTCGTTGTCGCCGCAATCGCCGGGTGGGTTTGCCAGCGCATCGGGCTGTCCGTTGTTGTCGGCTACCTGATGGCGGGCATGCTCATTTCGCTGCATCCGTTCACCGAGCCGATGTTGCGAGATCCGGCTCGTATTGAACGGCTTGCGCAAATGGGTCTGGTTTTTCTGATGTTCGGAATCGGGTTGCGATTGAGTTTGCGACGGTTGCGACGGCTCGGGCTTTCGGTGATGCTGGCGGTGTTTGTCAGCGCGAGCACGATTTATTACATCACGCGCATGGTGGCAACGGGGGTGTTTGCCATGCCGCCGATGCAGGGGCTTTTTCTCGCGGGCATGCTGATGGTGTCGTCGTCGGCAATCATCAGCAAGGTGCTTGAGGAAACGGGTGGCGCCCACGAGCGCGCGGGGCAAACGGCGATGGGCGTGGTGGTGCTTGAGGATGTCGTCGCGGTGATTCTCGTGGCGATGCTCAACTCGGTCGCGAAATTCGGCGGCACGCAGGAGGCGCACATCGGCGGCACGCTGGGCACGTTTGCGATGTTTGTCTTGATGGCGAGCGTGGCGGGGTTGCTTTTTGTGCCGTGGCTGTTGCGCAAGCTGAGTATTTCGGCGAGCGGCGAATTGCAGACCGTGGCGGTGGCCGGCATTTTGCTCGGGCTGGCGCTGGTGGCAAACGAGGCGGGGTATTCGCTCGCGCTGGGCGCGTTTTTGCTCGGCATGATCGTGGCGGAAACACCGCAGCGCATTCAGGTGGAGCGCACGTTCGAGGGAATGACTGATGTGTTTTCGTCGGTGTTTTTTGTGGCGATCGGACTGCAAATCGAACCGGGGCTGCTGATTTCCTCGTGGAAAATGATCGTGGCGGTCGCGGCGCTCACGATTGTGGTGCGCACGTTTGCGGTTTCGTTCGGACTGTCGTTGATCGGCACACCGATGTGCAACGCGCTCCGGGCCGGCTTGATGGTGACGCCCATCGGCGAGTTTTCCTTCATAATTGCGCAAGTCGGTGTCACAGCGATGCTTGTGCCAAAGGAATTTTATCCAATCGCCGTGGGGGTTTCGCTGCTGACGACCGTGTGCGCGCCTTCGCTGACTCGCAATGCCGGAAAAATCAGCAAGTGGATTGTCGACCGCCTGCCCGGGTGGATGCGCACGTGGCACTCGTATTACAACACGCAGCTCGACCGCATGAAAATGCGCCGCAAGAAAAACGTGCTCTGGCAGTTGAGCCGCAAGCGCATCATTCAGGTCGCCGTCGAGGTGCTCATGGTCACGGGCGTGATGGTTTTTTCGCGTCCGCTGCTCGGGTTGCTGACGGACTGGCTCGGCGAAGACTGGCTGTTTCCAAACGGGCTGTTCGTGCTGTTCTGGCTGCTCATGATGGTCGTGGTGCTGGCGCCGCTCGTGGCGTTGTGGCGAAATCTTTCCGCATTGAGCCTGCTTTACGCGCAAGTGCTCGTGCCGCGGCGCACAACCGGATCGCATCGTTTGCGACCCGTGATGGAGGCAATGTTCAAGATTCTCTCGGGCACGATCATGTTTGTGTGGTTTTTCACGCTGTTGCCGTCGATGCCCGGCACGCGCTGGTTCCTGCTCACGAGCGTGCTCGCGGCGGCCGTGCTGCTATTCATGCTTCGTCGCAGGTTGATTTACTGGCACAGCGAAATGGAGTCCGAACTGCACTCGATGCTCAACCATCCCGCGCAGCTGGGCGTGGAAACCGCGGCGCCCTGGCTCGCCATGCGCGACGATTGGGGCATCCGCGCGACGAGCTGCACACTGCCCGATCTTGTTGATTGTCAAGGAAAACGAATCAGCGAGCTCGATTTGCGCGCGCGTTATGGCTGCGTGGTTGCCGGCATTGAGCGCCAAGGCGTGATGATTCCCCACCCAGGCTCCGACGAGGTGCTTTATCCGCGCGACAAAGTTTTGCTGATAGGCACCGAGGAACAAGTGAGCGAAGGCAAAAAAATGCTCACCGCTGTTTCCGGCCGCGCCCACATGGCCGAATTTGACGACGCGCGCATAGACACGTTGCTGGTGCCGCCGGACAGCCGCGCGGCGGGAAACGACTTGCGTTCGCTCGCGCTCGCGCAAACGCACCGCGTGCAAATCCTGGGCATACGCCGCGAGAACCGCCGCATACTCAACCCCGACGGAAACGAAGTGCTCATGGCCGGCGACGAATTGCTCGTGATAAGCACGCCCGACGAGTTGCGCGCGTTCAACGCCTGGCTTGCGGAGCCGGGCGAAGGGTAGGGCGCTCCGGGCAAAACGACCGTTTGACACCGTTCCGGCACGCCGCAATCGCCACCGCCCACTTCCCGTTATTTTTTGGCGCGCCAGGCGAGCGCTCCCCGCCGGCGAAACCCAATCGCGTGTTGCTATTTTTCCGCGGGACGCTACGCATTTTCGGCTTCACCCACGTTTTAGCCTGAGATTTTTCCCAAAATGAAATCCGAATCCGCCGCTCCTCTTGTCGCAATTATCATGGGCAGCCAGTCCGACTGGCCCGTGCTCGAAAATGCCGCCAAGACCCTCGCCGATTTCGGCGTCGCCCACGAAGCGCGGGTTATCAGCGCGCACCGCACGCCGCACGCCGCATTCGAGTATGCGACATCGGCGCAAAAACGCGGCTTGAAATGCATCATCGCCGGCGCGGGCATGGCGGCGCATCTCGCGGGTGTCATGGCCGGTCTCACGCAACTTCCCGTGCTCGGCGTGCCGATGGAGTCGCCGCAGTTGAAGGGCATCGACTCTCTTCTTTCCACCGTGCAAATGCCGGGCGGCGTGCCCGTGGCGACATTCGCAATCGGCAAGGCCGGCGCGGTGAACGCGGCGCTGTTTGCCGTGTCGATGCTCGCGCTGAACGATGAGAGCCTTTCAAAGTCGCTCAGCGATTTCCGCGCCTCGCAGGCGAAAAAAGTGCTCGATATCAAACTCGGCTAAACGCCTTTCCCCGCCGTTGTCCTGAAACGTGCGCCTTCGCTTCGCCGCCCGCCGGCGCGATCCCGTTTAATTAATCCCCAAAACAAAAAACACATGACCCCTGAACAGGCCAAGAGATTCAAATACTGGCAGACGCGCACGATCATCGGCACAATGGTCGGCTACGCGCTCTATTATTTCGTGAGGAAAAACTTCAGCCTCGCGATGCCGGGATTGGAGGCGGACATGGGCATCACCAAGGTGCAGTTGGGATTTTTCCTGACTTTGCACGGCGTCATTTACGGATGCTCGCGCTTTGTCAACGGCTTCATCGCCGACCGTGTGAGCGGGCGCAAGTTCATGACGCTCGGGCTGGTGCTTTGCTCGCTGGCCAATTACGCGTTCGGGTTCAGCGACACGTTCGCGCGGTGGACGACCGGCATGTCGAACGGCGCGCAGTTTCTTTCCGTCACGGTTGTGTTCATGGGCGTCATTTGGGTGATGAACGGCTTTGTCCAGGGCATGGGCGTGCCTCCCGTCAACCGCCTGCTGACCCACTGGATTCCGGCCAGGGAGCTGGCCACAAAAATGTCCGTCTGGAACACGTCGCACTCAATCGGCGCCGGGCTCGTGGTTATTCTTTGCGGTTACCTGATGACGCATTTCGGTGTCGGCGCGTGGCGGTTGTGCTTTTTTGTCCCGGCAACGATTTCGCTTTGCGGCGCCGTCTGGCTGTGGTTCACGTTGCGCGACACGCCCTCCTCGCTGGGGCTTCCCGAGCTGACAAACACCGCCACCGCAGGAAAGGTCGAAAAAACGGACACCAAATCGCCCGCATACAGGGCCTTCGTGCGCAAGCAGGTTTTTGGCAACCGCATCATCTGGACGATCGCGTTCGTCAACTTCCTCGTTTACATCGTCCGCTTCACCATTCTCGACTGGGGCCCGACGCTCCTCAAGGAAACCAAGGGCGTGTCGCTCGCCTCGGCGGGCTGGATGGTCGCCCTCTTCGAAATCGCGGGCATCGTGGGAATGCTCGTCGCCGGCTGGGCGACGGACCGGTTCCTGAAAAGCCGCGCCCACCGCACCTGCGTGTTTTGCATGATCGGCGCCGCCGTTTCGATGCTCCTGTTCTGGAAAATCCCGGCGGACGCGCATCCCATCGCCACCTTTGTCGCGCTCTGCATGGCGGGCTTCTTCATCTACGGCCCGCAAGCCCTGCTCGGCATCGCCACCTCCAACCATGCGACCAAAAAAGCCTCCGCCACCGGCAACGGCCTTGTGGGACTCTTCGGTTACGCCAGCACGGTGATCTCGGGACTGGGCATCGGGTTCATGGCCAAAAATTACGGCTGGGATCACACCTTTGTGGCGTTGCTCGGCGTCGCCATCTTCACCATCCTCGTCCTGCTGACCATCTGGAACATCAAGGCCGACAGCTACGAGGAGGCCGAAAAACTTGAAGCCAAAATCGCCGCCAAATACAAAGACGGAAATCCCTTAACGAACTAAAATGGAACGAAAAATCTCAGTGTCATTAATGTGCGCCGACCTGTTGAATCTGGAGTCGGAAATCAAGCAGTTGGAAAAATCCGGCGTGGATTACCTCCACATGGACATCACCGACGGGCACCTGGTCCCGAACCTGACGTTCGGCCCCGATTTTGTGACGGCGATGCACCGCGTCAGCAACACGCCCACCGACACCCACCTCATGGTGAAAGACCCGGAGCTGATTCTCTCCAAGCTGAACATCCGCAAAGGCGACATCCTCTCCGCGCATGTGGAGCTCGACCGCGATTTCGCGTCGATGAGCAAAACCGTGCGCGCCGCCGGCGGAAAATTCGGCCTCGCAATCAACCCCGAAACTTCGATCGAGGCGCTCGAACCCTGGCTCGGCATCATCGACGTCGTCATCCTGATGCTCGTGCGTCCGGGCTTCGCCGGCGGCAAGCTGATCGACGGCATCCTGGACAAAGTGCCCCAAGCGCGCGCCTATCTCGACGCGCGCGGCCATGCCGACGTGCTCATCAGCGTCGATGGAAGCGTGAGCACCGAACGCGCGCGCCTGATGGCCGGCATGGGCGCGAACCTATTCGTCGGCGGCACCACGGCGGTATACCGCCCCGGCCAGCCGCTCGAGCAATCCATGCGGGAATTTCGCGCGGCGATATCCTGATTTGACTGCCGGCCCCGCTCACGAATACCGCATGCTTTTGCCGAGGTAGTTGAGCGTCCAAAGTTCTTTCCACGTGCGGTAGCGGCCGGCGTTGGTGATGCGGCCTTGCTCCTCGCGTTGAAGCGGTGTCGTCAGGAAACCCATCTCGACATTGAGGCGCTCGATCATGCGTTGGTGCGCGTTGGTTTCCTCCAGCGGATCACTGGTGTGCGGCACCGGGGTCTCGTTATTCTTTTCGAGGCGGTTTTTGTGACGCTTGAGCAACGATGTCAGCGATCGAATCCACGGTCTGCGCTCAACAAACCAGTTTTCCGGATAAAACCCGGCGTAGGGCATGAAGGTGTTGTCGGTCACGTAACGGCATCCGTCGGCGGTCAGCGTTGAGAGTCCGATGATTGTCGCCATTCCATTGGTTTTTGTTTGCGGCAGAAATGTGATTTGAAGGCGCGTCGCGGTAGAGGCGTCCTGGTAAACGGATATGCGCACATGCACGCTGTCCATGACCCACGCGCGCATCGAGCACAGGTGGACAAAACCGTTGGCGCGGATATCCTCCCGCATTTTGAGGAATCGTTTTTGCGTGGGCCACTCCTCGCCGGATTCGTTGGGCTCGTAATTCGGGAAGAGCGGCAGTTCGCTGTAACTGTATGCCTTGATTGCCATCCAGTTGTAGAGCGTTTCGCCGAGGAACCAGATCAGCGCGAACATAACCACCAGCATCCAATACGGATGGTCGAGCATCAGCAATCCCTTCAGCACATACGCGCCGCCGGTGGAAAAAATCCCCCAGCGCAGCCAGCGGTTCACCAGCGCGATGATCGGCGACGCCTCGGTCCGGTTGATTTGAATCAACACAAGCGAAACGACCATCGCGAAAACAATGATGTATGCGGCGTTTTCCATCGTGGAAATTTTCGATTTTCGATTTTCGATTCTCGATTGCGTGCTTCCGCGCGGAATCACGCTTTGGTAGGGCGAACCCTCCGGCTGCGCCGCAACATTAACGGCTCAGCCGGAGGGTTCGCCCTATCTCAAAATGCGACGAATCAAACATGTCCCAATCGCAAAATCGAAAATCACCTCAGCTCATGCGCACGGGCATGATCACGCAAATAAAGCTGTCGAGCGTCTTGAACACGCCGGGGCTCACCTCGTCCTTCACCTCGAAGAATACCTCGTCCTTGTCGAGCGCCTTGAGCGGATCGAGGATGAAGTTCGGGTTGAAGGCGACTTGGAGTTCGGGACCGCTGTAGGCAATCGCCATGTTTTCATGAGCCTCGCCGAAATCGGGGCTTTGCGCCATGACTTCGAGCAAGTTGGTGCTGAGCTTGATTTTGACCGAGTTCGACTTGTCGCTGCACACGAGCGCGGCGCGATGCACGCATTGGTGGAAAAGCTCGCGCTCGAGCTTGATGCGCTGGTGCGTTTCCTTGGGAATAACCTGGTTGTAATTCGGGTAGTTGCCCTCGACGACTTTCGAATAAAGGTAGATGTTGTCGAGCAGGCCGCTGGTGTCCTTTTCGACATTGATTTGGAAGGAGGCGCGGCGTTCGTTGAACGAGACCTTCACCTTTTCGCCCTTGTCGAGCATGCGGAGAAGCTCGGCGACGGTTTTTGCGGGAACGGTGATGTTGCCGGCGGCATCCTCGGGAATTTCCATTTCCTTGCTCATGAGAGCGAGGCGGCGGCCATCGGTCGCGACAACGGAAAACTTGCCGTCCTTGAAGTTGAAATAAACGCCGTTGAGGATGTAGCGCGTTTCGTCGGTGGATTGCGCGTAGGCGACGTTTTTGAGCATTCCAATGAGCTCGGTTTGATCGAGCACGAAGGAGCGTTCGTTGCTGAACTCGGGCAGCGGGGGAAACTCCTCCTTGCCGATGCCCATGATGCGAAAGTTGGAGCCGCCGGAGGTGAGCTTGACCTGGTGGTTCGGCGAGGCGTCAAAGGAAACGTCGATGTTGGGCAGTTCGCGAACGATTGTGGCGAGGCGCTTCACGGGAAGCGTGACGGTGCCGGGTTGCGAAACCTCCGCCTTGATTTTGCAGCGGATGCCGAGGTCGAGGTTCGTGGTGGTGAGCGAGATGGAGTCTTTTTCAGCCTCGATCAGCACGTTGCTCAATATGGGCATTGTGGCCTTTGAGCCTACGACATTAAGGACTTGTGCCAGTCCGTTGCTGAAGTGATCGCGGTTGATCTTGAATTTCATATGATGTGGGATGGTGACGAAACAGGAGCGACTTTGAAAGGATTAACAAATGGTAAATACTTACTAAATCAATAAAGAATGATATCCGTATTATTATGGGGTGTGAAAAACGGGCACAAGCCGGTTTTTCCCCAGTGAAAACACGCCAAAAAAGGCCTGTGAACAAATGCGGACGGGAGCGTTAATAAGCGGGTGGTTGTTCACAAAAGGAAGTTGTTGGAAAGTTGCGGGCAGGTTGCTCACACAGTTGTTCGCTTGTTGGAATCGGCTGCCGCGGGGGCGGTTTTGTGGCCGAATACCTTTCGTTTGATGTGCCGCAAGATGCCGAAGAGCAGAAACGCCACGCACAGGCCGAGAAACGCAAACTCGCGGTAGTAAATGACAAAGCCAACCACGATGAGCAGGACGACAAAGTAACGCACGCGAATGCGCGTTTGCATGCCAAGGTTTTTGCCGCTCGGAAAACGAATCGTGCTCATCATCAAAAACGCGACCAATAGCATCAGCACGGGCAACCCGAGCGAGATGACCTTGAGCGATTTTTCGGATTCCGTCAGGCGCATGAGGCAGAGAAGCGTGGCGGCCACGGTCGCGGCGGCGGTCGGCACCGGCAGGCCGATGAAATCCTTGTTGGAATCCTTGGCTCCGCGGTGGAGCAGGGGATTGGTGATGACGTTGAAGCGGGCCAGTCGCATTGCCGCGCAAAGCAGGTAAATAAAACCGACCGCCCAGCCGATGTTGCGAAACCAGGGAATGCCCTGCGTGGGCGAGAGGATGAAAAAGAAAACCATCATCGCCGGCGCGATGCCGAACGAAACCACGTCGGCGAGCGAGTCGAACTCGGCGCCAAAAAGCGATTCGCGGCCGCCCATGCGCGCGAGCCGTCCGTCGAGCGAATCAAACACCGCCGCGCCCAAAATCAGAAAAACGGCAAACCGGTAATAATCGTAGGACGAGTAGCCATTGTAGAGGCCGTCGGCGCCGTATTCGGCGAAACGCGCGAAGATGCAACTGATGAGTGACGAGAATCCGCAAAAGAGATTTCCCGCCGTCATAAGGTTGGGCAAAAGGTAAATCCGGCTGGCCTGCGTGACGTTGTAAGGGTCTCGCGGATCGGCATCAACGGGCGCCTGCGGGTTTGTCGGTGAATCTTGCGACATGGGAAGGGAAAATGGAAAGGGCGTCGGAACCTCGCGGCTGCTTTATTTTTTCGTGAGCGTTTCGAGATATTTCCAGAACTTGGAGTGCTGCTCAACGAGTTGCGACTCGGAAACGGGAAGCTTGTTGCGCAAAAGAAAATCCTCCAGCGAGTTTTTGTGGAGGATGTAAATGGTGTGGAGCGTGCTGCCGCGCACCTCGAAATAAAAACGAAACTCGGCGGCGCGCAACCGGTAGAGCGTGTTTGTGCCGCGGGTGAAGCGGCTGAGCGGTTCGCGCGGATTGGCGATGTCGGAGGGCTTGAGATTGCTGATGGGCAGGATCACTTCCAGCTGTTGGAGTTTGTCGAGCTTGTTGAGCTCGGCCATCGCTTGTTCTGAAAAGGTGACTTGATACATTGGCGTTGAGTGTGAGGCGCGTGTGGAAAAGTGCGCCTACTCTCGGTGGTGCTTTCACGCATTGCAAAGATTTTCCGCCGTGCCACCGGCTCCGCGGCCAAAACGAAACCGCGCTGATTTCTTCGATTGAAGCGGCGCCGTTTCGCGTTTTTTCTTTTCGCAAAACAAAGCCCGCACACACAAACAACCATCCGCATGTCCGCAACCATTCCTCTCCTACTGATCGCCAGCATTTGTTTCGGCGTGATTTCGATCGTGATCTTCTTTGTCCACCAAAACACGCGCAAACGCCAGGCCGCCGCCGCGCGCGCGAACACCCGCAACGATGCCGCGCCCGTCGTGCTCGATCTCGGCGGACGCCTTCCGTCAAAACGCCGCCGTCCCTGCGGCCGTCACGGTGAAGGCGGCGGCAACTGCGACGATTGCGAGCACAAGCACGAGCACGGCGAACACGAACACAACCATTGCCAAAAATAACCCCTCCCACATCTTTCAGTCCTTCAGCCTTTCAGTTTTTCAGCCCTTCCCTCCACTCATGCACAAACCGATCCTCGCCCCGTCGATCCTTGCGGCGGACCACGCAAACCTCGCGGCGGGAACCGCCGTGGTCGAAAACCTCGTCCGCCCGCAAGAGCTCGCGTGGGTTCACCTCGACATCATGGACGGGCATTTCGTGCCGAACTTTTCCTTCGGCCCGCAAACCGTGGCGGCGCTTCGCCCAAACTCGCGCCTCTTCTTCGACACGCACCTGATGCTCGACGAGCCTCACCGCTACATCGAGCCATTCGCCAAGGCCGGCGCCGACCTCATCAGCATCCACATCGAGCCGCAATACGACCACGCCGGCACGCTTGCGCGCATTCGCGAACTCGGCTGCCAGTGCGGAATCGTTCTCAACCCCGGCACGCCCGCGACCGCCATCGAGCCGCTGCTTGCGCAAGTCGACCTCGTGCTTGCGATGACCGTGCAGCCCGGTTTCGGCGGGCAAAGCTTCCGGCGCGACGTGCTTCCAAAAATCACGCAAATCGACACCTGGCGCCGCGAACGCGGCCTGGGTTTCCGCCTCGAAGTGGACGGCGGCATCGACCTCAACACCGTCGTCGAGTGCCGCGCCGCAGGCGCCGACACTTTTGTCGCCGGCACCTCGTTCTTCAACGCCGCCGACCGCGCCGCCTTCGCCGAAAAAATCTCGGCACTTTAACACCCGCCTCCTTTCTCAAGCACAATGAATCTCCGCATGCCCGCCGCAAAACTCGCCTGCATCGCCCTTGCCGCTTTCGCGATGCAGCTCGCCTCGCCCGCCCAGTCCGCCCTTGAAAAACGGAACGAGGCCGGTCTCGCCCAAGCGGAGCAACAACTCAAAAACGCGCAAACCGACGGGGCCAGGCTCGCCGCGCTCAATGAAAAATCGCTCGCACTGGCCAGGCTCGGGCGCTCTGCCGAGGCGCTTGATGTCATCCGGCAGGCCGAGGCGCTCGCGCCGGACGACCTGGGCGCGCAGGTGAACAAGGCGATTATTCTCGACTCAAACGAAGAGCACCAGGCCGCGCGCGCGTTATACGACAGCCTTCTCGGAAAATTCCAAGAATGGCGCGGCGAGCGCGCGAAGAGCATCAGGAAGGGTGAAAAACCCGCCAAGTCGGACGGGGATGCCGGCATGCGCGCCATCAGCACGGATGCGCCGATGCACTCGGCGCTCAACTACGCGCTTCTCGGAAACTACAACAAGGCGCTCGCGCAACTCACCCGCGATTTTGAGATCCAGCCCCGCATTTCCATGCTGAGCAAGGACGGCGACTACGCCACGCTCTGGCGCCTCTGGCTCACCGCCAAAAGCCGCTCGGTCGACGGACTCCGCCCCGACATCGCGATCACGACCCTGATCCAAACGGCAAACGTCTCCACTCCGTATCACGAGGAAATGCTGCGCCTCTGGTGGGGCAAGGGCCACTGGCAGAGAATCCTGGCCGCCATCAACGGCATGAAAATCAGCGACGAGGAAAAGGAAACATTCCTCACTGAGGCGCATTTTTTTGCCGCGGGATATTACCGCTACATGAAGCGCGACACCGAAACCGCGCTTGAGCTGCTCAATGCCGAAAACGCGCGCCCGTTCAACGGCTGCATCGAGCGGCTCTTTATCCGTAAGGAAATCGGCGAACTGAAAAAATAACGGGTGCCGCGGCGGATTGCGCACTGCGCAAACGGAGTGAGATTAAAAGTGTGCCTGAAATGAGGGTGGGGCGGTTGGCAGACTGTCGCTAACCGCTCGAAACGCCGTTACCGAGCGCAAGCGACATCTGCCAACCGCCGTGTTGCGGGTTTCTCTCAATCGACGCCCACGATTCTCGGCGCGCACGCCCCACACATGACGTCGTGTTTCCGGTCACACTTTTAATCACACTCCGCGCAAAACCCGCCCGCGCACTTTGTCTTGCATCATGTGCGCGGGAAAAGAGTCTTGGCGCTGTCAAAACCACCGATGATCTGGGTTTACCGCATACTGTTTTTTCCCGCGCTATTCTTCATGCTTCCTTATTATTTGCTGAGGATGTGGCGGCGCGGCGGTTACAAAAGCGGTTTCTCGCAACGGTTCGGCGCGGTGAATCTGCCGCCCAAAAACCCCGCCAAAAAACGCGTGTGGTTGCAGGCGGTGAGCGTCGGCGAAATGCAGGCGATCTCGCCCTTGCTTCAGGCGTTGAAAGCGCGCGGCGACGTGGAGGTTTACCTGACAACCACAACGAGCACGGGCCACAAAATCGCCCTCGACCGCTACGGCGAAAAATCCGGCATCACAATCGGCACCGGCTATTTTCCGCTCGACTGGTGGGCATTTTCCGCGCGCGCATGGCGGCGCGTGCGCCCCGACTTGGTGATCCTGATGGAGGGCGAGCGCTGGCCCGAGCACATCGCGCAGGCGCGGCGGCGCGGCGTGCCCGTGCTGGCGGTGAACGCGCGCCTTTCGGACCGCAGCTACTCGCGAATGAAAGCATGGCGCGCGGTGGCGATGCCCCTTATGCAGCGCGGCATCACGCGCGTGCTGGCGTGTTCGGAAATCGACGCGGAACGCTTCCGCGAACTCGGCTTCACGGCGGAGCAAGTCACGGTGACGGGCAACATTAAATGGGATGTGACCATTCCGCTGATGAGCGCGGAGGAGCGCGTGTCACTGCGCGCGGAGATTGGCCTCGGCGCGAACGCAAACGAACTGATCCTGCTCGGCTCGTCCACATGGCCGGGCGAGGAGGATGCGCTGCTGGAGGCGCTGCGTGCGATTCGCGCGGCGGGCATCGCGGCGCGATTGCTGCTCGTGCCGCGCCACATGGAACGTCGCGGCGAAGTCGAGGCGCTGCTGCAAAAACAGACAACCCCGGACAGGGAAGACACCGCGCCGACCTGGCATTTTCGCTCGCGTGGCGCCGCGCCGGGCGTGGTTGACATTGCGGTGGGCGACACCACGGGCGAGTTGAGAAAATTCACGCAACTGGCCGACCTGGTTTTTGTTGGCAAAAGCCTTCCCCCGCACACGGAAGGCCAGACGCCTGTCGAGGCGGCGGCGCTTGGCCGCGCGATCCTGTTCGGCCCGGGCATGGGCAACTTCCGCGAAATCGCGAGGCGGCTGACCGACGCCGGCGCGGCAAAGGTTGTGCATAATCGCAAGGAGCTTTGCGTCACGGCGGCGCGCATACTTGGAGACGCCGATGCGCGCGCAAAAATGATGACCGCCTCAACCGAATGCTACCGCGGCAACCAGGGTGCCGTCGCGCGCACGCTCGAAATCATCGAAAAAACACTGGGATAAACCCCTGCGAGCCTGCGATGTCACAAAGCGGACGGGCTGAGTATTGTTGATTTTGAGGGGAGCCTTGAAATAAAAAGACACAGGCTTTTGCACATGCCACAAGCGATTCGCTTTTATCCATCAAGGAGCTTCGGTCGCGTGGTGACTACATTCACCTCAACCCAGCAACGCCGTGCCGATTTTTCGGAATGTCATCGCGGCTTCGCTTTGCGGCGCGCTCACCACAATTGGCGCGCCCAAGTCGCCGCCTTCGCGAATTTCCGGTTGTATCGGCACCTGCCCGAGCAGTGGCGCGCCGAGTGACTCCGCCGTTTTTGCGCCGCCGCCGCTGCCGAATAATTCGTGCCGCAGCCCCGCCGGATCGGTGAACCAGCTCATGTTTTCCGCGACTCCGAGCACGGGCACGTTCACTTTTTGAAACATCAGGCCGCCTCGGCGCGCCACTTGGGTCGCGGCGAGTTGCGGCGTGGTCACGATGACCGCGCCGTCGAGCGGCAGCGTTTGCACGAGGGAGAGTTGCGCGTCGCCCGTGCCCGGCGGCAGGTCGACCAGGAGCACGTCGAGCTCACCCCATTTCACGTTTTGCACGAATTGTTGCACGGCTTTCATGATCATCGGGCCGCGCCAGACAACGGGCGTGTTTTCGTCCACCAGAAAACCCATGCTCATCACCTTCACGCCGTGGTTTTCCAGGGGAATAATGAAGTTGTCGTCCTCGACATACGGGCGTCCCGAAATCCCCATCATCAGCGGCACGGACGGACCGTAAATGTCGCAATCCATCAGTCCCACGCGTCCCGCGCGCCCGCGCTCGGCGAGCAGTTGCGCAATCGCGCACGCGAGGTTCACCGAGAAAGTCGACTTGCCCACGCCGCCTTTTCCGGAGGCGATGGCGATGGAGCGGCTGATGCCCGCCGGGGCCGCGCTGGCGGCGGCTTGCGCGGGGGCGTTTGCGGGCGGCGCGATTTCAACCTCGATGAGCGTGTCGTTCACGCCCGGCTGCGCGCGCAGGCATTTGTCCACCTCGGTCTTGATAAACTGCGCCACTTTTGGGTCGGAGGTGGTCAGCGCGAGCGACACCTTTGCGACTCCATCCGCAAAACCGGCGCCGCGCACCAGCCCGAACGAAACGATGTCGCGGCTGAAGCCGGGATATTTCACTTGTTTGAGAACTTCTTTGATTGAGTCGGAGGTCACGTTGGGAAATGTGAATAATTTTTTGGCGATTTCGACTGTTTTGACATTGTTAATGACGCCCAGCCAGTAAATAGAAATGGGCTGCAACAACGCCTCCCGGGGCAACACACTTTTTCCATGAAACATAACTTCGCACTTTCCCTTCTCATCCTCGCAACCGCCGCGACACCCGCCTTCGCGCAAAAAACCGGCGGCCAGCCCGTCACTGTTTACGATCTCGACACGCTCCAAAAAAACACGGTGCCCATCGTGATCGCGGGCGACACGCAACTCGCCGCCTACGCGCACAAGGCCTTCGAGTCGCACGGCCGCTATTCGCGCGTCACCAGCGGCGGCGATTTCACGCTCACTTTCTCGCCCGTCTCGGCCACGCAGGTTCGCGTCGATATTGCCAAAAAAGGCTCGCCCACCATCACCACTGTCACCGCCGGCGGCGCGGATGCGCGCGACGCCCTCTACCGCGCCGCCGACGCCGCTGTGAAAAACACCAGCGGCACCAGCGGCTACTTCACCTCCCGGCTCGCCTTCGTCAGCAACAACACCGGCAAGGACGAAATCTACGTCAGCGACCTTTTTCTCAACGAAGCGCGCGCCGTCACCAACCAGCGCGCCAGCATCCTCATGCCTCGCTGGTCGCCCGACGGCTCCCGCATTCTCTACACGAGCCTTTTCAGGAGCAACTCGCCCGATCTCTTCCAACTCGATTTGCGCTCCGGCCGCTGGACCACCTATGCCGATTACAAGGGCACCAACATGGGCGCCCGTTACAGCCCCGACGGCTCGCGCGTTGTCTTCGTGATCGGCCACACCAACGACACTCACGGCCTCTACATCGGCACGCCGGACGGCCGCGCCAAACCCAGGTCCATCCTGAATTCGCCCGACGCCAAATCCTCGCCCTGCTTCTCGCCCGACGGCCAGCGCATCGTGTTTGCGATGGCCTACGGTTCCAGCCCGCAGCTCTACATTATGCCCGCCGGCGGTGGCACGCCCGAGCGCATCAAGACCGGCGCGAGCTACAGCGCCGAGCCCGATTGGAGCCAGGCAAACCCGAACCTTATCGTGTTCACCGCCAGGCGGAACGGCGCCTTCTGCATCGGCGTGTATGATCTTTCGACAAAAAAGACGCGCTTCATCACGCCGAAAACATCCACCGGCGCGGTGATCAGGGGCGATTTCCTCGAACCCTCGTGGCTGCCTGACGGGCGTCACGTCGTCTGCACCTCGCGCCCCTCGGGCGACCAGCGCTATCTCTACATCCTCGACACCGTGGAAAGCCCAGATGGCGAGGAAAAGGCGCACAACCGCGCCACAAAAATCAGCGCCCTGCGCGCCGAGCACGCCAGCGTGCTGCCGCAGCCGTAAGCGCGGCAGCCGGCCTTTTGGCTTTTTGGCAGGGCGGTTGGCGTTCAAAAAACCCGGCGCGCCCGCCGCGGACACAGTTTCATTTAAGCTGCCTTAAATCGCACCGGCCGTCTTCGTGCTCCGTTGACTACGGAGCGCACATTCACCCATGCTGCGCGCGTTCCATGCTCTCAGTTCTCGAAATCATCAAAAAGACGACCGATTTTTTTGCCACCAAGGGAATCGAGTCCGCGCGCCTCGACGCGGAATTGTTGATCGGGCACTCGCTTGGATTGAGGCGCATGCAGCTTTATTTGCAATTTGAGCGGCTGCTGACCGAGGCGGAGCTGGAAAAAATGCGCGCGCTTGTGCGGCGGCGCGCGGCGCGCGAGCCCTTGCAATACATCACGGGCGAAGTGGAGTGGGGCGGCATCAGGCTCAAGGTGGACGGGCGCGCGCTGATCCCGCGTCCCGAGACGGAATTACTGTTCGAAATCGCGCTCGAGGCGGCGGGTGCCGCGCGCCCGGAAACCGCGGCGACGGCGGAAAACATCCTCGATTTGGGAACAGGCACGGGCGCGCTCGCGCTCGCGCTGGCAAAGGCGCGCCCCGATGCGCGCGTGCTTGCCGCGGATGCGAGTGATGACGCGCTTGCGCTCGCGCGTGAAAACGCCGCCGCGCTCAGCCTGGACGCGCGTGTTTCATTTTTAAAATCGGACTGGTTTGGCGCGGTTCCCGCCGGCGAGAAGTTTGATTTGATTGTTTCAAACCCGCCTTATTTGACGCGGGAGGAAATCGCCGAAACGGAGCCCGAGGTGAGGCAGTTCGAGCCGCATTCCGCGCTCGTGGCGGAGGACGACGGATGCGCGGATTTGCTGAAAATCATTTCGGGTGCGCCGGCGTTTCTCAAGCCCGGCGGCGTGCTTGCGCTCGAAACGGGAATCGCCCAGCACGCCGCGCTTCTCGCCGCGTGCGCGGATGCGGGTTTTGCGCGAAGCGAATCGCGCCAGGACTTGACGAAACGCGACCGGTTTGTGATCGCGTGGTTGGGGTAGTGGTTTTTTGGGGCGTTATTCCTTGGCTGCCGGAGGCTCCGGGGTTTCGGCGGGTGTTTCCATTGACAAAGGTTGGGGCTCGGGCGTGGCGGACGGCTTTTCTTGGTCGTCGGCAGCCTTGGATTTTTTTGCGTGCTCCTGCTCGAGCGATTCGGTGTCGCCGCTCTTGCCGATGAGCGCGCGCAGGATGCTTGTCGGGCCGTAGCTGAAACGCCATTTCGGCGCGTCGAGCGAGCCGGTCAGCCGCAGCTCGGTCAGGTGCGTGACCGGCACGAGCAGAAAACCGAGCCCCTTGCCGATGATTCCCCTGCTTTCAGAAAGCGGATAAACCTTGGCGGTGAGGTTGGCGAAGCGGGTGTCGAGTGTGTATTCGCCGTTCAGTTTCACATGCGCCTTTTGCCCCGTGAGCACGGCCTCGGGAATGACGACCCGCCGTCCGTCGAGGGTGAAGTTGAACTGGCCGTCCGTGAGGTTAAGCGACGTGAAGTTGAGCACCTTGACATCGCGCAACGCCTGCGAGAGCTCGCCGAAAATGTTGATATTAACGAGTTCGGCGCCGGAAACCTCCGCGCTTCCGTTGCCCTTGAAGCTGAGGCTGTCGCTCAAAAAGCCATCGGCTGAAAAACGAAGATCCATCTGGGCGTTCGCGGGCTGGTTGTAGTGCTCGTCCGGCGGCGCGGCCACGCCGCGTTTGCGAGCCGATATTTCCTCAACCATTTGGAACGCCCGCCCGAAACTCGCGCCGTTGAGATTCATGTCGAAGCCGAGGCGTCGCGCGTTGTCCGCGCCGGAGACCTGCGCCTTGAGGGTGAGGTGTCCGCCGGCGAATTGCGTGCGCAGCCGGTCGATGGTAAGGGCGTCGTCACGGACGCGCAGGCTTGCGGAGAGGCTTGTGAGGGGAATTTGCTCGTAGCTGAACGCGCCGTCGCCCTCCACTTCCACGTCGATCAGCGTGTGCTCGCCGCGCGGCGCGGCCGGGCCGTCAATGCGCCCGGCGGCGCGCAGTCGTGCCGGCGGCTTCTCGAAACGCACCGGCGAGAGGCCGTCCACCAAGGCGGGCGAAATTGCCGGCGCCACGGCGACCGGGTCGATGTTTTCACCCTTGAAGTCGAACACGGTCAGCAGTGTGCGATCGCCGGGATCGACACTTTGGTGGGTGAATGTGCCGCGCGCGTAACCGTTGCCACGCCGCGCGAAAAGATCGAGCGCGTCGCAATAATCGGGCCTCACGAAAAGCGTGAGCAGCGCATGGTCGACCGCGACTTTTTCGTAGGTGAAGCCGGTGGCGTCCGCGAAGACAAACACGCGCGCCAGGCTCGTGTTTTTCCAATTTCCGCGCACATCCACGTCGCCGTGGGGCGGCGGGTCGTTGAAGGTGAAATCATTCCAAATGCTCGGCCACCATTTGCCAAACCAGCCGTTGATCGCGGACGGGCGCAGCCTGCCGGTCAGCAGGAAGCGGAAGTCGAGCGTCTTGAAATTCGTTTCAAAACTCCCGCGCGCAAAACTCTCCCCGACCGCCGCCGACGCGGGCGAAAAGACGATCACCCGCTTTGCGTGATCATACGCAAACGTGCCGCGCGCGCGATCCACCGCCACGTTGTCGGCATTTATCGGCCCGATGTCGAGCGCGCCGCGCGCGCCCGCGAAACGCCATCCCGCGCCAAGCCGCGCCGCGGCGTCGATTTCGATCGGGCGCGCGGGTTTCAGGATTTCGCCAAGGTCGTAATTCACCTCGCGGGAGATCGCGGCGATGTGCAGCGGCGTCGCGCGGGTGCTGATGCGCGCGTCCGCTTTCTTTTCTGCAAAATCAACCTCCGTTTCAAACGCGACCGGCTCCCCCAGCACCCGCGTCGTGATGCTTGCCCGCAGCGTTTGCGGGAGGCGCCCGTCCGCTCGCGCCGTGAACGAGCGCGCGGTGATGCCGCGGGCCGCGAGCGATTCCGCCGAGCAGGCCAGCGACAGGTTCACAACAGGCGGAACGCCCGACGCCATGGATTTCCGGCTGGCGGGGGAAAGGATGTCGGCCATCGGCATGGTGAGCCGCAGGCGCGCGTTGCGCGCGCGCATGGTGTTTCCGATCGCCGCGCTTGCGGTTGAAAGCTGGACGCTAAAATCGCGGGCTCGCGGAGTTGAAACCAGGCCGCCCACGTCCACGGTTGCGCGCGCGAGCAGCGGGCCGAGCTCGATTTTTGAGGCGGAAAAAATGGAGGCGTCCGCGTCCGCCCGTCCGATGTCGCCCGGGTGCAGGCCTCCGCACATGAGCTCGACGCGGGCGGAGGCGATTTGCTTCGCGTCGGGAGTGAATGTTATGTCGAGCACCGGGTTGTCGAGCGCGTCAAGCCGCTGCGTCCATGCGTTGAGTGCGCGCACGGTTTTGAGGTAGGAGGCGATTGCGTCCGAGAGCGCTTCCGCGGCGCCGCGTTTTTTGGCGCGCGTTTTTGGGATCACCAGCTCGCCGCGGCAGAGCACGGCCAGGTTGCCGGCGCGCGCCGACAGGTTCTTGATGGAAAGCACGGACGACTTGAGCTCCACCTCCGCGTTTATCCTGTCAACCGCGGCGGCGTTGGTGCCGTCGTTCGAGAGCATCGCGGGCACGCGAAGGCTCGCGCCGTCGATGCGCCCGGCGAGGCGGGGCGCGATGTTGTGCAGCAGCAGCGTGGGGAGGTTTATTTCGAATCGCACCGCGTTTGCCGTGAGCACCGGGTCGGGATGCAAGCTGGAGAACAGCTTCAAGTCGCGCGCCACCACATGCCCCGACGAATCGCAATGGATCGCGCCGAATGTGAGGCGCAGCCCGTGCTCCGCCAGCCGTTGCTCGACCCTGCGCAGCACCGCGTCGGGAATCGTGATTTCATCGGCGGTCGCGATGCGCGCCTGCGCAAGAAGCAGCGCCGCCAGCGCCAGCCACAACGCCCAGAGCGCAATCGTGCCAGCCCAGCGGAGGCATCCGCGGCAAATCCGCCCGGCAAAATGTGGAGGTTTCGATTTCAGAAAAAGCGCGTGTTAATGCGTTGAAGTGGGTTGAAAAAACACCGCATTGGACAATGCGAACCGGCGCGGGTTCAAGGCCAAGTTGCGGGGGTCGGGCGGCCTGTCATCCTGTGGTTTCATGGGACGTTCCGCGCTTGTTTCAACGCGCCGGAATCGTCGGGTGCAGCTGGCCGCGATAGTTTGTGGGCGAGCAGCCCTCGAGTTTGCGAAACACGCGGTTGAATTGCGAAAGCGACTGGAAGCCCGCCTCGAACGCCGCCTCGCTCACGCGTTTGTGCGGATTGAGCAGCAGGTTTTTCACCTTTTCCACGCGCACACGCGCCAGGTAGTCGGTGAACGTCATGCCCGTGGACTTCTTGAACATCTTGCAAAAATAAAACGCGCTTGTGTTCACCGAATGCGCCACTTGCGCGAGCGTGAGGTCGTCGTCCTGGTGCTCGTGGATGAAGTTGCGCGCCCGCGTGATGACGGGCGACTCGGCGTGCTCCTCCTGCACCATGAGCCGGTTGCTGATCGCGGCGAGATGCTGCGCAAAAACCGCGAGCAGCCGCAGGATTGCGTCGTATTGTTTTTTGGAGACCACGCGGCTTTGGTAATACGCGGCGGCGGCGGGTTTCGCGTCGATTTCTACGCCCCATTTTGCGAGTTGCCGCGCGACCCGGTCGAACTGCCCCGCCAGCGGTTTTTGGAAAAACACCTGCCCGGTCTGCAAAAAAGCCAGCACGTTTTCACCCGCGCGGACCGGCACCGCCGAGTCATAAAGCCCGGCGAAACATTTTAATGTGGCCGGCTCGCGCTGCGCCTGCTGCTCGACTTCGCGCTGCAGTTGCAGGCATGCCGAGCACGAGTGGTTCGATTGGGCCATGAGCGCGCAAAACGGGTTTTGCCTCGGATCGTTTGCGTGCTGCAAGTCAAACGACTCGACCGGCCGCAGGCTCAAAGGCAGCCCCGTCGCGTCGCGAAACGCTTGCGCGTAGTCCCGATAGATTTGCGACTGCTTGAACTGCGTCACAAGCATCCGGCTGCGCTTGGGATTATCGGCGGCGTCCATGTGGGAAAGAGTTTGTTGTGCGAATGAGTGACTGCGCATAAAGTGCCAACAATCTCCCGCTGGAAAGCAAAATATGCGCCATGCCTCCTTGGGCATGGCAAATCATTTGCCGCATTTTTTGTCGTGCCGCCCCAAGCGAACGCAAAAAAAGGGCGCGCTCAATGCGCGCCCTTTTTCAACCGATTCAACCGATAGACACTATCAAAAAACGGGATTGCGCCTAGCGCTGCCAGGATCGTTCGCTGCCGCCGCCGGCAAAAATGCGCTGGCGCACCTCCTTCGGGCGCGCCTCGCTGACGGAGAGCGCCCGCCCGCCCAGTTCGTGGCCGTTGAAGCGCTCGATCGCGGTGCGCGCGTCCTCGGGCGAGGCCATGTTGACAAACGCGAATCCGCGCGAGCGTCCGGTGATCTTGTCGCATATCAGATCGACAGCCGATACTGCGCCGACCTGTGAAAACAGGTCCTGCACTTCGTGCGCCATGGTGGCGAACGGAAGATTTCCTACATAGAGTTTTGTGGTGGTCATGGGTTTTTTTAGAATATGCCGCCGCCCGACCTCGCGCCTCTCCGCCCGCCGTGTTGCGAAACACCATCAAGGTTTTAAGGCCCGTTTGGTGATCCGGAGCGCGCAATATCAAACACCAGCGGGAAAAAAATTGTTTCATCACACGCAATATCAAGTGCATTAGGCAACGCGCGCGGATTTGATAAAAATGAAACAAATATTTCATACTATTTTGACAAACCGCGCCTGGCCAACGGTTCCCGGCTCGGTGTTGCGTCCGAATCATTCCGGGCGTCCGCGCCGATCAATTTCCCATTGCCCAAGCGCGCGGCGGGCGTCACCGTTTGCGTTTTCATCCATGAGCGACACTCCGACAGACATTTCCCACGACCAGGTTGCCGTGCGCCGGCAAAAACTCGCCGACTTGCGCGCGGCGGGTTTCGATCCGTTTCGCGCCAATTGCGAACAGACGCATTTTTCTGACGACGCCAAAAAATGTTACGTCGAGGGCGAGGACAACGCCGTGCGGCTTTCCGTCGCGGGCCGGCTCGTCACCTTTCGCATTCAGGGCGGCAGCGGGTTCGTCAAGATCCTCGACCAGCAGGGGCAGATTCAACTTTATGTGAAGCGCGACGTGCTCGGCGTGGACGCCTACGCCGCGTTCAAGAAACTCGACTTCGGCGATTTCATCGGCGTCACGGGCACGCTCTTCAAGACGAAGGCCGGCGAGATCACCGTGCGCGTCGAGAGCTACACGCTCGTGTCGAAGGCGCTGCGCCCGTTGCCCGAAAAATGGCACGGCCTCACAAACGACGAGCAGGTTTACCGCCAGCGTTACCTCGATTTGATCGTCAACGCCGAGTCGCGCAAACGCCTCATGCAGCGCTCGCGCATCATCTCGTATGTCCGCCGTTTTCTTGAGGACCGCAAATTCATCGAGGTCGAGACGCCGATCTTGCAGGGCGTGGCGGGCGGCGCGGCGGCGCGTCCGTTCGAGACGCACCTCAACGCGCTCAACATCGACTTCGTGCTGCGTATCTCGCTGGAGCTTTATTTGAAGCGCATGCTCGTCGGCGGCTACGACCGCGTGTTCGAGCTCGGGCGCAACTTCCGCAACGAGGGCATGGACCGCAAGCACAACCCCGAGTTCACCATGCTCGAAGTCTACCAGGCCTACAGCGACTACCGCGGCATGATGACGCTCGTGCGCGATTTGTTCCAGGGGCTTTGCCGCGACGTGATCGGCTCGGACACGATCAAGTTCACCGACAAGGACGGCAACACGCACGACATCAACTTCGCCGGCGAGTGGCGCGAGGTGCGCTACAAGGACCTCATCACGCAATTCACCGGCGACGCGAACTGGTTCGGCCGCGCGAAGGACGAAAAAATCGCCTACTGCAAAAGCATCGACCTCTTCGTCGACCCGGCGTGGGAGGACTTCGAAATCACCAACGAAATTTTCTCCAAGAAAATCGAGCACACGCTCATCCAGCCGACCTTCGTCACGCATCTGCCGAAGGAGCTTTGCCCGCTCGCGAAAATAAATCTCGAGGACCCGGGCGTGATCGACGTGTTCGAGCTGACCATCGGCGGCATGGAAGTCGCGCCCGCCTACAGCGAGCAAAACGACCCCGACGTGCAGCGCGCGATGTTCGAGGCGCAGGCCGGCGGCGAGCAGCAAAAAGTGGACAACGATTTCCTCCTCGCGCTCGAGCACGGCATGCCGCCCGCCGGCGGCATGGGCATCGGCATCGACCGCCTCTGCATCCTCCTCACCGCGGCGGACAGCATCCGCGACGTCATTCTGTTTCCGCAACTCCGCCCGAGCGCGGCGGCGGCAACTGACTCGGCGCCCGCCGCCTAATGTATAATTAAAAATGTATAATGTGGAATGAACAAGCCGAGCACGCGATTACACACATGAGTCCGCTCCCATTATACATTCTTCATTATTCATTTTTCATTAGCGGCGGCAACGCCGCCGCGTAACCATGCCCTGGTATCTCTACCTCGCCTTCAAGCAGCTTTTCCCGTCGGGGAGGTGGATGACGTTTTTCACGTGCATCTCGACACTGGGCGTGTTTCTCGGTGTGTGGATGCTCATTATCATCATCGGCGTGATGAGCGGTTTCGGCTTCAAATACGGCCGGATGATCATTGACACGGGCGGCGAGATTCAGGTGCGCGGCGCGTTCATCGAGAATCCGGAGCGGATTCAGGAAATCATCAACAAAGTGCCCGGCGTTGTCGCGAGCACGCCGACCGCCGAGGGCATCGTGATGATCGAGCACCAGGGCAGGCCGGGTTATCCGGGCATCATCGGCGTGGCCCCGGAAAGTGTTGAGAAAGTGATTCCCATTTCAAAATACCTGCGCGAAGGCTCCATGGCGGATCTCGACGACGACGCGGTGGTTTTAAGCGCGGGGCTTGCCGCCTCGATCAGCACGCGCGTCGGCTCGAAAGTCACCGTGGTAAGCCCGCTCACGCTCGAACGCCTGAGCCAGGACGCCTACATGATGCCAACCGAGCTGACGGTCGCGGGCGTTTACGAATTCGGGCACCAGCAACTCGACAAGTCGGTCGCCATCGTGACGCTCCGCCGCATGCAGGATCTCTACGGGCTCGGCGAGGGCGCATACGGCGTCAACGTGCGCATCGCGCCCGATGCCGATGTCGATGCTATCGCGGGTGAAATCAACGCCTCCTTGCCGCCGGGCAGCCGGATGCGCGCGCGCACATGGATGCAGTCGGGCGAGGCGTTTCTCTTCGCGCTCAAGATCGAGCGCCTCATGATCATCCTGATTGTGTCGATGGTGGTTTTTGTCGTGGCGTTCCTGGTGACGGCGATGCTGCTTGTCGCCGTGGCGCACAAGACGCGCGAAATCGGGCTCTACGGCGCGCTCGGCGCGTCGCCGTGGCAGTCGGCCATGTGCTTTTGTTTTCAGGGCGTGATTGTCGGCGTGATCGGCACCGCGCTCGGAGTGTCGATCGGCCTGCTCACGCTTGCCAACATCGACCCGATCGCACGGCTCATCGCGCGGCTGACCGGCAACTGGGAATTGCTCGTGGAGGTTTATGAATTCACCAAGGTGCCCGCGCACATCACCGGCGCGGACATTGCGATCATCTGCGCCTTCGCCATCGGCATGTCCACGCTCGCCGGCCTCGTCGCCGCGTGGCGCGCCGCAAAACTCAAACCCGTGGAGGCGATGCGCAGTGAGTAACACGGCACAACCCATTCTCACCGCCCGCGCCCTGCGCAAAACCTACAGGAGCGGCAACCGCGAGTTGGAGGTTTTTCACGATGTCGATTTCCATATCAACGCCGGCGAGAGCGTGAGCATTCGCGGCGAATCAGGCTCGGGGAAATCCACGCTACTCAACCTCCTCGCCGCGCTCGACACCGCCGGCGCCGGCACGCTCTCGTGGGATGGTTTTTCAAAAATCGACAACGCCGCTCGCGGAAAATTCCTCGGCATCATCTTCCAGGCGTTTTACCTGATCCCCGAGCTCAACGCGCTTGAAAACATTCTCATGGCGAGGCGAATCGCGGGCAATGTTGACGCCGCCGCGCGCGCGCGCGCCGCCGAACTGCTCGCGCGAGTGGGATTGAGGGACCGCGGACACCATTTGCCCTCGCAACTCTCCGGCGGCGAGCGCCAGCGCGTCGCCGTCGCCCGCGCGCTCATGAACTCGCCGCGTGTCGTCCTCGCCGACGAGCCGACCGGCAACCTCGACGAAAAAACCGCCGACAGCGTCATGGATCTCCTGCTCGGCATCTGCGCCGAGACAAACACCGCGCTCGTGCTCGTCACGCACAACCCGCTCTACGCGCAACGCACCGCGCGCGAATACTTTTTGCACGAAGGAACCCTGCGCTCCGTGCGCTAAAACCACGACAAAATCTCATGCTAAAACTCTTCAAGAAAACCGAAAAAATTCGCTGCGGTGTCGTCGGCACCGGCTCGCTCGGCCAGCACCACGCGCGCATTTACGCGAACATGAAGGGCGTCGAGTTCGCCGGCATCTACGAGGCCAACCCCGCGCGCGCGAAGGAAATCTCCGCGCTGCACAACTGCCGCGCGTTTGACTCGCTCGAGGAACTCGCCGGCGCGTGCGACGCCGTCTCCGTCGTCGTGCCGACCGACAAGCACGCGCAAGTCGCCCTCCCTCTCCTCGCCAAGGGCTGCCACCTGCTCATCGAAAAACCGCTCTGCGCCTCGCTCGAGGAAGCCTCGCAAGTGCTCGCCGCCGCGCAATCCAACAACAGCATCGTGCAGGTCGGTCACGTCGAGCACTTCAACCCCGTGATGAGTTTCCTGGAAAAGGAAATCAACCGCCCGCGCTACATCACGACCGAGCGCCTCGGCACCTACCAGACGCGCGGCACCGAGGTCGGCGTCGTGCTCGATCTCATGATCCACGACATCGGCATCGTGCTCGCGCTCGTGAAATCGCCCATCCTGAAAATCGACGCCATGGGCCTGAACCTGCTCTCCAAGACCGAGGACATCGCCAACGCGCGCATTGAATTTGAAAACGGCTGCGTCGCCAACCTCAACGCCAGCCGCCTGAGCCTGAAGCGCAACCGCGAGATCCGCGTCTTCCAGGAAAACGCCTACCTCTCGCTCGACTTCATGAACCAGAAGGGCCACCTCGTGAAGAAAAGCGACATCATCGCCTACGGCCTGAAAATGAAAGTCGGCCTCGCAAAACCGGGCGACGTGAGCTCGATTCCCGTCGGCGAGATCCCGATAGAAAAAGGCGAGCCGCTCGCGCTCGAGCTGGCCTCGTTTGTGAACAGCGTGCGCGAGGCAAAGCAGCCCAAAGTCGGCGCCGTGCTTGGCAAAACCGCGCTCGAAGTGGCGATAGCCATCACCGAGCAAATCCGCACCAAGGCGGAGAAGATGAAGTAAAGACGGGTCGCGCGAAAGTGCGTCTTTATACCGTTTACGAGCTAGTTTTGGTCTTTAATTGGTAGGGCGTGCTCGCCGAGCGCGCCGAGAATTACGAGAGACAACCCCGTCGGTTGGCAGACGTCGCTGGCGCTCGGTAACGGCGTTTCGAGCGATAGCGGCAATCTTCCAACCGGCCTACCTTTGATGGCGCCTAAGGAGTAAACCTTAGGCGTAAATGGGATTACTTCGCCGGTTTTACGGGCCAGGGCGGGGGAGGGGGGAGCTTGGGGTTGTTGGTTTTTAGCTCGGCGAGGATTTCCTCGATGGCGCGGTCGAGTTGCTGGTCCTCGCCTTTCATTTCGCGCGCGGGGTCGTTGTCCACCACGATGTCGGGATCGACTCCGTAGCCTTCAATGGGCCACTCCTTGCCGTCCTTTGAGTAGGATGCGTATTGCGGGATGTTCAGGGTGCCGCCGTCCATGAAGGGCAGGCTGCTCGTGATGCCCACGATGCCGCCCCAACTGCGCTTGCCGATGAGCTTGCCGAGGCCCATCTCGCGGAAGCGATAGGGGAAGATGTCGCCGTCGGAGGCGGAGTATTCGTCCATGAGCGTGACTTTGGGGCCGAGGTGCATGCCGGCGGGGTTGGTCGCGGGGGTGCCGTTGCGGGCGAGGTTGATCATGACGAGTTCGCGCCGGAGGCGCTCTATTATCATGGGCGAGACGTTGCCGCCGCCGTTGCCGCGCACGTCGATGATGAGAGCCTCCTTTTGGAGCTGCGGGTAGAAGCGGCGCACGAATTCGTTGAGGCCCTCGGGGCCCATGTCGGGGATGTGCAGGTAGCCGACGCGGTCGCCGGTTTTCTTTGCAACGTAGTCGATGTTGTTGAGAACCCAGTTAGTGTAGTAGAGCGGGGCTTCGTCGGCGATGGGAACGATGACAATGTCGCGCGCATCGTCCGCCGCGGCGTCGGGCTTGGAGGCGAGGCGCAGGGTGACTTGGTTGCCGGCGGTGCCGACGAGCGCGGCGTAGGGATTGGGCATGTCGCGCGTGGGTTTGCCGTCGATGGCGAGGAGGTAGTCGCCTTCGCGGGCGTTGACGCCGAGTTCGGTGAGCGGGGAGCGCGTGGATTTTTCCCAGTTTTCGCCGCGGAGGATTTTTGTGATTTGATAATAGCCGGTGGCGGTGTCGCGGGTGAGCTGCGCGCCGAGGAGTCCGGTTTGGATGCGATGAGCAATGGCGCGCCTGCCGCCGCCGATGTAGGCGTGGCCGGCGTGGAGTTCGGAGATCATTTCGCCGATGAGGTAGGTGAGGTCGTTGCGCGTGGCGACGTGCGGGAGGAGTTTTGCGTATTTGTCGCGCTGGGCGGGCCAGTCGATGCCGTGCATGTTGGGCGCGTAGAAACAGTCGCGCATTTGGCGCCAGCTTTCGTTGAAGATTTGCGCCCACTCGGCCCGGCGGTCGATGCGGAGCTGGAGGTTGGAGAGGTCGAGTTTGTCCTTGATGCTGATTTTATCTTTCGGGAGGTCGACGAGGGCGTAGGTGCTTTTGTCGCGGACGAGCATTTTTTTGCCGTCGGCGGTGATTTCGCAGGCGTCGTAGTTGCCGAGGATGGTTTCCTTGCGCTCTTTCAGGTTGTAGGCGGCGATGACGGTGCGTGTTTTTTGCGTGGCGCCGAATCCTTCCCCGCCGCCGTCGCCCATGACGGGGCCGCCGGGGCGGCGCTGGTAGAAGACGCGGTCGCCGACCATGCGGAGGTTGGCGTAGTTCGAGGATTCGACGGGGAGCGCGACGATGCGCGAGGCGAGACCATCGGGATCGAGTTTGGAGGAGGGCGGGGCGGAGGTTTTCTTTTTGGTGGGTTCTTTTTTATCGGGCTGGTCCGGTTTTTCGGATGCGTCGCCCTGGGGTTTTTCGGCGACTTCGTCGCTCCGGGGGGCGAGGGGGGACTTGGTTTCCTTGGAGAGGGCGATCATGTAGATGCGCTCCATGTTTTTGTAGGCGTGGTTCCACTCGGTGTCGGAATAAACGGGGTTGAAGTTGCGCGCGCTGGCGAAGAGAAGCCATTGGCCGTCGTCGCTGAAGGCGGGGGAGTTGGCGGCATACCAGCCGTCGGTGGCGTCGGTCGTGGAGCCGTCGGCTGTGTTGAAAATCTTGATGCGCGAGAGCGCGCCGCGCGTCTGGTGCGTCCACGCGATGAGGGCGGAGTCGGGCGACCAGGCGTATTGGCGAATGACGTAGTCGGGGTTGTGCGCGACGAGGGTGATGGTTTTTGTTTCGATATCGATGGTGCGGAGGCGTTGCTCGCGGTCGGTCCAGAGGAGTTTTTTCGAGTCGGGCGACCAGCGGGGCAGGGCGTAGTAGGTGGTGGCGCCGGTGGTGAGTTGCACGGGCTCGCCGGAGCCGTCCTGCGGGCGGATGTAGAGTTCGAATTCGCCGGTGGCGTCGGAGAGGTAGGCGATGTGTTTGCCGTCGGGCGACCACGAGGCGTCGCGTTCGTGGGCGGCGGGGGTTTGCGTGAGGTTGCGCACGGGACCGTCCTTGAGCGGCGCGGTGAAAACATCGCCGTGCGCGCTCACGACGACGCGCTTGCCGTCGGGCGAGGGGCGGACGGAGGAGGGTTTGACTTTTGCGAGCACGGGGCGCGCGGAGGCGAGGTCTTCGCGGATGCTGATGTCGACGGGCGCGGATTTTTCCGTGGCCAGGTTGAGGCGCCAGATTTGCCCGGCGTGCTCATAGACGAGGGATTTTTTTCCGATGGAGGGGAACTTGACGTCGTAGTCGGTGTAATCGGTGAGCTGGCGCGTTTGCTTTTTGACGGGGTCGTAAACGAAGAGGTTGGCGCGGCCGGTGCGCTCGGAGACGAAGTAGATGCGGTTGTTCGGCGCCCACATGGGGAAGAGGTCTTGCGCGGGGTTGTTGGTGATGTTTTCGAGCGCGCCGGTTTTGAGGTCGTAGATCCAGATGTCGTCGGCCATGCCGCCGCGGTAATTTTTCCATGTGCGGAATTCGCGGAAGACGCGGTTGTAGGCGATCTTGGTGTCGTCGGGCGAATAGGTGACGAAGCCGCCGCGCGGCACGGGGAGCTGCACGGGCAGGTTGCCGTCGAGGTTGACGCTCATGAGGTGGCCGATGAACGGGTCCCAACTGCGCCAGCGCGAGCGGTAGGTGATTTCGTCGGCGGTGTTGCGCCAGGTCATGACGATGTTGTCCGGGCCCATGCGGTCGGCGAGGTCGTCGCGGCCGAGCGTGGCGGAGTAGGTGAGGCGCCTGGGCGCGCCGCCGTTTGCGGGCATGACGTAAACCTCGGTGTTGCCGTCGTATTGCGCGGTGAAGGCGAGCTGTTTTCCGTCCGCCGAGTAGCGCGGGAAAACCGCGTAGCCCGGCCCGCTGGTGAGGCGTCGCGCGACGCCGCCCTTGACGCCCACGGTGTAGAGCTGGCCGGCGTAGGAGAAGGTGATGTCGGTGTCGTTTGTGGCGGGGAAGCGGAGCAGGCGCGTGTCGTTTGCGGGAGTTTGCGCGGAGGCGGCGCAATTGAGATAAAAACAACCGAGGGTAAAAATAAAAACGAAGAGGCGTTTCATAAAAAGATGAGATTTTTAACGGCCTGTGATTTCAATAGTAAACGCAGAAGTGCATGGCATATCATTTGGTTTTGGAATGAAGATTTACACTAGAACGAAAAATCCATCCAGGTAAGCGCGGGCGTAAAATGCATTGCCAATTATAAGGTTGCCGCCATTTTCTGCGACAGCTCTGAAACCCTCCCATTATTATGCCTTTTCTCCGCTCCAATTTTATTTCAATCAAAACGGGTTTACTTCGAAAATCAGCCACCATATCAATGCTTGTGGCGATGGCCGGTCTTTTGGCGGCCCAGGCATCAGCGCAATCTTTGCAAATAACCCGGCAGCCCGCCAGCATCACACGCACCGAGGGTCATGGTATTTCGCGTCTGCAGATTCTGTTCTCCGGGTCAAACGACCCTGGAGCGGTCTTTTTTTCTGTCACGGCGGCGGGCAGCGGCTCACTGACATATCAATGGCAGAAGGACGGGGTTGACATCGCATTTCCGGACAACGGGCAAATAATCGTGGGCTTCCCGCGTGTATCGGGCGCGGACACAGAGCTTCTGAATATCAGCGACTGCATGATGTCTGACGCGGGCGTGTATCGCGTGAAAATCCGCGACTCGGCGGGCGGGGAAATTATCAGTGAATCCGGCACGCTGACGGTCACGCCGCATCCGCCGCCGTCATTTATTGTTCATCCCAAAGATGTGACCGTCACCGAGGGAACGATGTCGAATTCATCCCTGAGCGCCACGATTGCGATGGGTTCCATTCTCGCGGGCAGTAATGAGGGGCCCCTCACATGCGTATGGCAGAAAGACGGCGCGGATGTGTCAATCGAGTGCGGGGTTGATCAATATGGAAAAGCGTTTCTCGAAACATATAATTTCATGGTGGCCGATTCCGGAACCTATCGTGTGGCGGTGACCAATCGCTGGGGGCGCACCAGCCATAGCAATCCGGCGACTCTCACCATTCTGCCGCCGGCGGAAGCCCCTGTTATTACCAAGCAACCGACGGTGTCGCGTAATGACGATGACGGTTATGTTAATGGAAAACCCATCGTGGTTGATTACACCAAGGGCGGCAGCATCGGATTATACATTTTCACAAGCGGGGTGGCGTCCCGTTTTCAATGGCAAAAAGACGGGGTTGATTTGGAGTATTCGGAAAAATATCGCAGTGATGATTATACAAATCCCCAAAAAGACTCCACCAAACTCCGCTCCCTATGCATACGGGATCTCCGCCCTGCTGATTCGGGAAAATACCGTGTGGTGGTTTGGAATTCCACTGGCACCACGGTCAGCCAAGAGGCCACGCTCAATATCACATACCCAACTCCCGCGCCGATAACCACGCACGCCGTGTCCGCGGGCCGTTCTGTTGCGCTCACGGCCGATATTAGCGGCAATCCGCCGCCCGCCGTGCAATGGGAAGTGTCCACCGATGGCGGAAACACATGGAGCAGGCTTGCCAACAATGCGACCTACACCGGCGTCAACACGGGGACATTGGGCATCAACGCCGCCGCCGGCAACATGAGCGGCAACCAATACCGCTGCGCGCTTGCAAGCGGGGGAATGTTGCCGGGTGGCTCCGCCATTACGCTGGACGTTGCCCCGCTCGTATTTCCCAACCCCGCCTCGCTCGTTTGCGTCAGCGGCATGCTCTACGTGACCGATGATTCGCTGCACACCGTGCAAGCCGTTGACCTCGCCACAAGCGAGGCGCGCATCCTTGCCGGTTCTCCCGGACAAACGGGGGCGACGGACGCCACGGGCACCGCCGCGAGATTCAACCAACCCAAGGGCATATCGGCGGATGCCGAGGCCAGGCTCTTTCTGGCTGACACCGGCAACGCGCTCATACGCACCATCTCGCCCGACGGGGTTGTGGCGACACTGGCGGGTTCGCCCAGTCAACGCGGACATGCCGACGGCGTGGGCGGCAACGCCACGTTCTCGGCGCCGACGGCCATATTTTTGGACACGTCTGGCTCGGGAGACTTCATTCTCGTTGCCGATGCGACGTCACACACCATTCGCAGTGTTTGTGACAGCGGCACTACGACAACTCGGGCGGGAGTCGGCGGCGTATCCGGACACAAAGACGGCGATGCCAAGGACGCCTACCTGAACCGCCCCTCTGGAATCGCAAAAAAATCGTTCTGGTCATCCGCTTATGTCGCCGCCCCTTTGCCCGCGCCCATTCAGGCTGCCATTTCGAACAACACGTCAGACCCTGTGACTGCCGCCAGCGTCACTGTAACCATGCCGAACAACGATTACCTCTATTGGAGCACCTATGTGGCCGATAGTTACAATCACGTCATTAGGGAACTCGGTTCGCCGCAAAAGTATATGGTCCCTCCCATCAGCACGCTCGCCGGCCTGCCCGGAGTGAGCGGATATGAGGACGGCGTGGGCGACGAGGCCCGTTTCAACAATCCCGGAGGCATGGCGATTGATTCAAGCGGCAACATCTATGTGGCCGACACCGGCAACTCCACCATACGCTTTGTCACTCCCGAGGGCCAAGTCCTCACCCTTGCCGGATTGCCCGGCATCACCGGCCTCAAGGATGGCGTTGGCGAGGAGGCATGGTTTAATCATCCCTCGGACGTTGCGCTCGGCGGAAGCAAACTTTACATCGCCGATACTGGAAATGCGGCTATTCGCGAACTCGATTTGTATACCGGGCAGGTTGTCACGCTCAACATCACGGCAGCCCCGGCTTCATCCGGCACAGTGCCCAATCCGCCAATCACGCCCGGCGGCGGCACAAACCCAGGCGAGTCGAGTGGCGGAGGAGGCGGCGGCATGGTGTCGTATTGGCTCATGGCTTCCGTGGCGGCATTGCTTGGCATCCGGCGCGTGTTGTCACCAAGGCGCAAGGCATAAGGCGAAGCCTGCTTTGGAAATATTAAGCGATGCACATCAGTGATGGTGTGTCCGATCGGGCGCGCGCGTCCTTTTCCAAAAGAACAAGGCTTTCAATCAATGCCGATATCGTTCAATCATTTTGTCACATGGCTATGAACAACGACCAATTCTGGACCAGCCTCGACGGACAGGTTCTCACCGTCCGCCCCAATCTCTCCGAGCACACCGTTTCGCTCACCATCGCCTTCTGGCCGCGCAACCCCGCCGAGTTCGACTTCATGAAGGCGCGCCTCGACGACCTGCACTTCACCGAGCGCAGCACGCTTGCGCGCATCGGTCTCGAAATCATGCGCGCCACGCCGCTCGCCGTCGACGGCAACCGCCTCGTGTTCGACGCCGAGACGTTTCTCTTCGATCACTCGTTCCCCAACGCGCCCTATTGGAAAAAACTCTTCCGCTCCGGCATGCCCATCGGCCGCCTCTTCTACGCGCCCGAGTCGCAAAAACTCTCCTCGACCGAAATATGGGACGCCATTTCCAACAACGCCCTCAAGCTTCCCAACACCATCAGCATCGACCGCAACGGCAGCGTGTTTCTCACGCCCCATCCCGTGCGCTACACGCTTAACCCGAAGCTCCAGCGCCCCGATTTCGAGTCGCTCGTCTCCGGCAACGCCGGACGCGCCTATCTCGACAAGGTGCAGGTGCGCCACGAGACGCCCATCCTCACCGTCGCGCCGCGCTCGGGCATCCTC
This sequence comes from Ereboglobus sp. PH5-10, assembly GCF_029504735.1. Classification (GTDB taxonomy): domain Bacteria; phylum Verrucomicrobiota; class Verrucomicrobiia; order Opitutales; family Opitutaceae; genus Ereboglobus. Next base: position 132,751 of record NZ_JAQFIP010000006.1, read on the forward strand.
ACCAGTTGCTCCATGTATTTGAAGGAGCACTACGTGCTGCTCAACCGCGGCGTGGGCAACTTCGGCATCCACACCTCCGCCGTGCTGCTCGACCCGATAAAAACTTTCGGCACGAACATCATGCTCGAAATCTACAACCCCGGCGAGCAGCCCGTCGTGAATCCCGTCGTGTCCGTGGAGGTGTTCCGCGCGCCGGAGCCCGCCGACACCGATGTCAAAAACCTCGCCAAAAAACGCGCGCGCCTTCTCTCCGCCTCGAAGGAAATCTACGGCGCGCTCGACGAAACCCCGCCCAAGGACAACGGCTCCGTCGAGCCTCCCAAGCCGCGCGCGCGCGTCACCTTCAACGGGCAAAACGCCACGCAGGACAACAACAGCGTTTTCTTCAACGCCGGCCAGTTCACCGACGCCGCCGCGCTCAAGGACAAGATCAACGCCGCCGGGTCTTGCGGATTCCGCACGATCATCCAGGCGCTCGATGCCGCGCCGGAGGACGCCGACACGCTGTTGATCGACATCTTCCCAAATCTTCCCGAGCACATCGAGCTCCTCACCCGCCTGCCCAACCTCAAGCTCCGCCGCATCATCTTCCGCAAGCCCTCGCGCACGCACGGCTTCTTCCTTTCCTACAACGCGCACGGACGCCTCGAAAACTACCACGACATCGGCATCGACGTTTACTGGCACAACGCGCAACTCGACGACCTCTACCTGCACACCTACAAAAAGGACCGCGGCTTTTTCATCCGCGAGGAACTCGGCCGCCGGTTCCGGGAATCCACCATTCTCGCCATGTATGGCAGCGCCGTCGGGCTCGACCAGGCCGACACCGACCGCATCTCCTCGCTCATGGACAAGCTGACCGGCTTCATCGGCGCCAACGTCGGCGTGCTCACCGGCGGCGGCGGCGGCGTCATGCGACTCGCCACCGATCAGGCCCGCGCGAAGGGCGCGCTCACCGGCGCGTGTTTCCTGGAGCTTGAGGCTCAACCGCCCGAGATCGGCGTGGACTTCTTCAACACCTTTCAGGAGACCTCGCGCCACTTCCGGCAAAAATGGTTCGAGGTCGCGGACTTTTGCATCTTCAACGTCGGCGGCGTCGGCACGCTCGAGGAAATCGGCATCGAAATGTGCAACCTCAAACTCGGCATCCGCCCGCGCATCCCGTATATATTCTACAACGCGCAATTCTGGACGAGCCTGCGCGACCAGGTGGAGGAAATGGTCTCCAGCAAACGCGCACCCGCGTGGATGCTCGACTACATCCTCTTCAGCAACGACCCCGACGAGGTCGTGAGCTTTTATAAGAAAACGCTGCGGGTGCTGTGAGCGCGGCGTGTTTTTTGTTTCGACTTAAGTCGACTTGAATCGATTTAAGTCGATTTAAGTCGAATCCTCCTCCTTCGCAAAATTTCCCATGTCTCAAACCCTTCCTAAATCCATCCTCGTTGTCGGCTCCGGCGGACGCGAGCACGCCATCGTCAAATCGCTTCTCGCGTCGCCCTCCAAACCGCGCGTCGTTTGCGCGCCGGGCAACGCCGGCATCGCCGATGAAATCCGCTGCTTCCCCGAGGTCGCCGCCGACAACATCGCCGACCTCGTCGAACTCGCGCAGCGCGAGCAAATCGACTTCGTGGTTGTCGGCCCCGAGGTGCCGCTTTCGCTCGGACTGGTCGACGCGCTTGCCGCCGCGAACATCCCCGCCTACGGCCCGAAGGCCGACGGCGCGCGCCTCGAAGCTTCGAAAATTTACACCAAGGAAATCCTGCTCAAATACAAAATCCCCACCGCCGAGGCCGCGACCTTCGACAACGCGCCCGCTGCCGTCGAATATCTTCGCACGCACCCCGCGCCCATCGTGATCAAGGCCGACGGACTCGCCGCGGGCAAAGGTGTCGTCGTCGCGCAAACCACTGCCGAAGCCGAGACCGCTGTCCACGACCTTCTCGCGCTCAACGCCGCGACAGCTTCCGACCAATCCAAAATCCTCATTGAAGCCTGTCTCACCGGCGAGGAAACCTCGATTCTCGTGATCGTTTCCGGACGCGATTATTACATCCTCCCGACCTCGCAGGATCACAAGCGCATCGGCGACGGCGACACCGGCCCGAACACCGGCGGCATGGGCACGTATTCGCCCGCCGAGGTGGTCACGCCGGAATTGCTCGCGCGCATTGACCGCGAAATCGTGCGCCCCTCGGTCAACGCGATTGCCGACGAGGGCATTGATTTTCGCGGCACGCTTTTCATCGGCATCATGCTCACGCCGGACGGCCCGCAAGTGCTCGAATACAACACGCGCTTCGGCGACCCCGAAACGCAAGTTGTCCTCCCGCGCCTCGACACCGACCTGCTCGTGCTCCTTTGGGCCGCCGCCAAGGGCAACCTCGCCGAGGTCGCGCGCGATGTGCGCGTGCGCCCCGAAGCCGCGATTTGCGTTGTCGTGGCGTCAAAAGGTTATCCGGCAAAATTCCCGAAAGGCATCCCCATCACTCTTCCCGCCGCGTTGCCGCCGCAAACGACAATCATCCACGCCGGCACCGCGCGCGACAAGGACGGCCGACTCGTCACCGCCGGCGGTCGCGTGCTCGGCGTGACCTCGCTCGCCCCCGCGCTCGCCGAGGCCGCGAGCCGCGCCTACGCCGCGTGCGACGAAATCGAGTGCGAGACAAAATACTGCCGCCGCGACATCGGCGCGAAGCAGTTGAACCGGAAATAATGATTCCGGTCTGACTGCCGACCGGCGCCGTTGGGCGCAAAAAAAGCACAGGCATTTCCGCCTGTGCTTTTAGTTTATATCAGCAGGTCACTTTCTAAATGCCTGGCGACCGAGCAGCTTCCATTCGCCTTTTTGTTTTTGCCAGACGAGCATGATGCCGATCTTCACGTTGCCGGGCTTGCCGCTGTCATTGGTCTTGGCCGTGAAGGTGTGGCAGACGATCGCGGTGTCGCCGGTTACCTTGATTTTCTGGTCGGTAATATCAATCGTCACGAACACCGAGCGTCCGCTGACAATCGTGTCGACAAACTCGGCCTTGGTTTCGAGGCGTCCGCTGGAATGGCCGTAGAGGAGGTTGTCGGCGGCGATGGCGTTCAGGTCGGCGGCTTTGGCCGAGAGCATGGCGGCGCGCAGTTTTTCGGCGGCGGCGGCGACATCGCGCTCGTCGTTCGACGATTGCGCATTGCACGGGGCCATCAGCGCGAGAACGGGAAAAAGGCAGAGCAGGAGAAATTTTTTCATGGGTGTTGGGAGTTTGTGTTTTGTTTGCGCCTGCAAATTCACAGCGGCTCCATCACACCGTTGCGTTCGTCGTGGAGGCGCGAGGTGTCGAGGCCGTCAAGCACGAGCACTCCTTGGAGCGACGAGATCATGTCCGCCTTGCTCCACTGCCAGACGATCTTGCCGTCCTTGTCGAATTCGAGGAGTTGCACGCCGGACTTGCCGTGGTTGGAGCCGTGTCCCTGCCAGTTGGCGAGCACGGTGTGACCGTTCGGGAGGAGTTGGAATGTGGCCGCGAAATGCGGGTTCACGTTGTCGGGCACCTGGCCTTTGCCGCCCCATTTGCGGAGCACGTTGCCGTCCGCGTCGAGCTCGGCCATGAACGCGCCGTATCCGGCGGAGGCGATGATGCGGTTGTCCGGCAGGCGCATCGCCTTCCACATGTTTTTGAAACCTTCGACGGGATAAGTTTTCAGGTAGCGTCCGTCGGTGGAGGCCTCGCGGATTTCGTTGCCGCAGGCCATGAGGTAGGTGCCTTGCGCGGTCTGGCGCATGAGGCGCACGTAGTTGCCCGGATAAACCGTGGTGGTGCGGATTCTGTCGGTGGCATCAAGCACGACCACACTCACGCCCTTGCCGCCCCTGAGATCGACACCCGTCACAATCGTGCTGCCGTCGGGCTGGCGGCGCACGGAGGTCACGCCGGAGAGGGCGTCGTATTTTTTGAGCTGCGTGCCGTCGGCGAGATTGTATTCGGCGTAGCCGTTGTCATAACCAACGAGCAGGCGTCCGCCGCCGATGAGCTGCAAATCGCGCGCCTTGGGGAGTTCGGTTTTGACGAGCCAGTTTTTCGACGGATTGCGCTCGTTGATGTAGAAGAGCGTGTCCCTGCCTTCGTCGATGGCGACAAACTCGTGCTGAATGCCCCTGCCCGCTTGCGCGCCAGCGGGGCTTTTTTTGTCCGAGCAGGCGGCAAGCGCAAACAAGGCGAGCAGCGCGGGGAGGATTTTTGGAAGAATAAGTGATTTGATCGTGCGCATGAGTGTGATGGGTTGCGGATTTGTGCGGTTTAAAAAGATGCGCTTTTTGAACCATATCGCGACGCGGACAGCCATCCTTTTTTGACAGAGGCGACGGCTGTGCCGGACAACAAAAAGGGCGCCGGTGTTTGCCGGCGCCCGAAGATTAACGGGAGGAAAAATCTGGTTTGGCGACCAGGATTATTTTCCCGGATAGATTTTTTTGATTTCGGGAATGACCGCGTCGGCCCAAAGGTGGTAGCTGTCGGGCGTGAGGTGGAGGAGGTCGGGCATCACGCTTTTTTCCAGGACGCCGCCGTCCGTGAGGAACACCTTGTTGATGTCGGCGTAGTAAACCTTTTTGCCGTCGGCAAATTTCTGGATGAGTTTGTTCGCGGCCTCGTTGTTCAGCCGTTTCTCATCGTTGGCCTTGGCGCTGCGCGGGAAGATGGCGAGCACGAGAATCTTGGTGTCGGGTTTGCGCTTTTGAATTTCGTCGACGCAGGCCTTCACGCCGGCGGCGATGTCGGCGGGTTTGTCCATGCGGTGCCCGGTGTTGTTGGTGCCGATCATCATGACGACGAGTTTCGGATTCGACTCGCCGTCAAGAAGCCCCCACTGCAGGCGCCAGAGGAGGTTTTCCGTGCGGTCGCCGCCGATGCCGAAGGGTTTCGCGCCAAGCGGGGCGAGTTTTTCGTTCCAAACCTTCAATCCCCTGTTTTCCCATTGGTGAGTGATCGAGTCGCCGATGAACATGATGTCGAAACCGCCCGCCTGGGCGCGATCCACGAGCTTGGCGTGGCGCTCCCACCAGCCAACGGAAACCATGCCGGTTCGCGAGCTGATTTGCGGCTCGGGTTTGGTGGCCTCGCCGTATTTCTTTTGGGCGAAGGCGGGAACCAACAGGACAAATGCAAGGGCAATATAAGCGATGTGTTTTTTCATGACTGATTGTGTTTGGGTATTGGAAAAACAGGGACGTTGACATTCACGAAACACCAATGCGATCCCAAACAATCATGCGCGCGCCGCCGCCTCGTTTTTTTCGGCGGCGTAAGCGCGGGCTAGAAGGACGACCGGGTGCGCGACCTCGGTGACGGTGTCTTTTTCGGCGCGCAGTCCGTTTTGGATTTGCAGGTGGCAACCGGGATTTGCCGTGGTGATGATCCCCGCGTGCGCACGGCGGAGGTTGGCCATTTTGCGATCTTGCAAGCGTCCGGCGGTGACGGGTTGCGTGATATTATAAATGCCCGCCGAGCCGCAGCACCAGGCCGCCTCCGGGCATTCGCGCAGCTCCACGCCGGGAATCGCGCGCAGCACCGCGCGCGGCTGCGCGCTGACTTTCTGCCCGTGGCAAAGATGGCAGGATTCGTGATACGTCACGGTTTGCGTGACCGCGCGCGCGGCGGGTTTGCGAAAATCGATCTCGACGAGATACTCGGAAATATCCCTCAACTTTTCCGACCACTCGACGGCGCGCGCCGCGTAAGCCGGGTCGTCGCGCAACAAATGATCGTAGTGCCGCAGGTGCGAGCCGCAGCCGCCGGCGTTGCTGATGATCGCGTCGAAGTTTTCCGGCGGAATCATGTCGATGAGGCGGCGAGCGAGCGTGCGCGCGGATTCGAGGTCGCCGTTGTGCGCGTGCAGCGAGCCGCAGCACGGTTGCACGGGCGGCGTGTGAACCTCGCAGTTGTTGGCGAGAAGCACATCGACCGTGGCGCGGTTGATTTCGGGAAACGCGAGGTCCTGCACGCAACCGGTGAGCACGGCGACGCGGCGTTTTTGCTGCGCGGGTTTTTCGACCGGCTTGATCAACTGGTGCGAAAATTTCGCGCCGACGCGCGGCGCCTGCGGTTCGAGTTCGCGGAGGCGGCGCGGCAGCAAATACGTGAGCCTCAGCGCGCGCGTGAGCGCCTGCATGCCCGTGACGCGCCAGAGCCACAAGCCGCGCCCGGCGAGTCGCAGCAAGCGCGGGCGTGTGAAAAGCACCTTCACGACCGACCAGCGCCAGAAGTCGCGCTGCGTCGATTTGATCACATGACGGCGCTCGACCTCGGCGCGCGCGGTCTCGAAAAGCTCGGCGTAGTTGACGCCCGCCGGGCACGCGCTGGTGCACGCGAGGCAGCCGAGGCAGTAATACATTTCGTCGGCGAAGCCGCGCGTGATTTCGAGCTCGCCGTCGGCGATGGCGCGCATGAGCGAGATGCGTCCGCGCGGCCCGTGGCGCTCCTCTTTCGTTTCCGCGTAAGTCGGGCAGACGGGCAGGCACATGCCGCAATGCATGCATTGCTGGAGCACCGAGTAGTCGAGCGACTTGAGGAGATTTTTCATGAATGCGGAATTCGGAATGCGGAGTGCGGAATGAATAAGACAGATCGGACGGATCGGCCTGATTTTCAGTCGAAAATCTTTCCCGGGTTGAGCAGGCCGTCGGGGTCGAGCGCGCGCTTGATGTTTTTCAGCAATGCATAACTGGCGTCGCCGAGTTGCGCGGGGAGGAATTTCTTTTTCGCAAGGCCCACGCCGTGCTCGCCGGTGATCGTGCCGCCGACGCGCAGGGCCTCGTCGAAGATTTCTTGCATGGCCGCCTCGACACGGTGCATCTCGTCAGTGTCGCGCTCGTCGGTGAGGATCGTCGGGTGCAGGTTGCCGTCTCCGAAATGCCCGAAGGTCGCGATGTCGAGCGCGTGGCGCGTGGCGACGCTTTCGACAAAACGCACCATGTGCGCGAGTTCGCTGCGCGGCACGGTGGCGTCCTCAAGGATCGTGGTCGGCCTCAGGCGCGCGAGCGCGCTGAACGCGCTGCGGCGCGCGGTGGCGAGTTGCGCGGCCTCGTCGGAATCGCGCGCGCGGCGCACGCTTGTCGCGCCATGCTTGCGGGCGATTTCCTCGATTTGCGCGGCTTCGTCGGCAACGGCGGCGGCGTGGCCGTCGGACTCGATCAGGAGCACCGCCTCGGCGTCGAGCGGAAGCCCGGCGTGCGCGAAATCCTCGACGCAGCGGATTGTTTTTCGGTCGAGAAACTCAAGCGTGCAGGGAATGATTTTTGAGGCGATGATGTCGGACACGGTCGCGGCGGCGGCGTCCATTTGCGCGTAGGTGGCGAGCAGCGTCTGGCGCGCGGCGGGCTTTGGGAGGAGCTTGAGCAGCACCTTTGTGATGATGCCGAGCGTGCCCTCGCTGCCGATGAACAGGTCGCGGAGATTGTAACCGGCGACATCCTTCACGCACTTGTTGCCGAGTTGGCACACGGAGCCGTCGGCGAGCACGACTTCCATGCCCATGACGTAGTTGCGCGTGACGCCGTATTTGAGACCGCGCAGGCCGCCGGCGTTTTCGGCGACGTTGCCGCCGATGGTCGAGACGCGCATCGAGCCGGGATCGGGCGGGTAAAACAGGCCGGCCTTGTCGGCCGCGTCGTAGATTTCCTGCGTCACCGCGCCCGCCTCGGCGAGAAGCGTGAGGTTGGCCGTGTCCAATTCGAGGACGCGGTTCATCTTCGCGAGGCAGACAACGAGCGCGCCCTCGACCGGCACGCTGCCGCCGGAAAGACCCGTGCCGCTGCCGCGCGTGACGACCGGGACGCGGTGTTCGCGCGCGAGGCGCAGCACGGCGGAAACCTGCGCGGTGTCGGCGGGAAACACGACAGCAAGCGGGCGTTGCTTGATCGCAGCCGTGCCGTCGAAACCGTATGGGATGATGTCCTCGGGGGCGGTGAGGACGTTTTTCGCGCCGACGATTTTTGTGGCGCAGACTGCCACGTTGTCGGTGCTGGATGTTTTTTGGGGTTCGTTCATTGTGTTTTTCCGCCGCGCCTTGGCGCGCCAAGTTTTGAGGATGTTGGTGTGTAGTGCCTTGAGGGCCTTTGTGTCCAAACAGTTTTTCCAAAAAACAATGTCCGCGCTTGATTCGCAGCGGCGGGGCGGGCGTTACATGACCGCTTTTCCGCAAATAATATCAAACGAGAAGGTCGAGCCTTTGCCCTTTTCGCTCGCCACCGAAATACTGCCGCCCATCAGGCGCACGAGGTCATACGAGATCACCAGTCCGAGCCCGATGCCTTCGTAGTGGCGCGCCGACGACGAGTCCAGTTGCACAAATGGTTTGAAGAGGCGCGACTGGTCCTCGGGCGCGATGCCGATGCCCGTGTCACTGACGGTAAATTGCAGGCGGATTTTTTCATCTTGCGCGCAGTCGTTTTCAGCGGGCGTTGCTTCGGCGGGGGGATTGAACGGCGGCGTTGTCAGCATGCGCATGCGCACCTTCACGCCGACTTCGCCTTTTTGTGTGAACTTGACCGCGTTGCCGACCAGGTTGGTGAGCACTTGTTGCAATCGTGTGGAGTCGGTCATGATGTGCGCGGGGACGTCCGGCGACACGTCCTGCCAGACGCGCAGGTGCTTGCCTTCCATTCTGGGCATCATGCCGTCGAGCACGTTTCGCACCACGACGCGCACATCAACGGGCTCGTTTTTTATTCGCATGACACCGCGTTCGACGCGCGTGAAGTCGAGGATGTTTTCCGCGAGCCGGCCCAGCAGTTCGCTGCTGGCGCGGATTGACCGCACATAGTCGCCCTGCTCGTCCGTCAGGGCGGTGTCCTTGAGCAAGTCGGAGTAGCCCATGATGCTGTTGAGCGGCGTGCGCACTTCGTGCCCCATTGTCGCCAGGAAGATGCCCTTCGCCTTGTCCGCCGCCTCGGCCTGCTCCTTGGCCTCGCGCAGTTCGTTGGCCTGGCGCACAAACTCGCTCATGTCCGACACCACCGTGATGTATGCTATGATTTTTCCCGCGCGGTCCTGCACGGGTGTGGAGGTCATGCGCCCCAGGTATTTCCCCCCGTTTTTGTCCTCGCACTCCAAAACCTCGAACCACGATTTTCCCTTGGCGGACATCTCCGTCATCCGGTCCAGTTTTTCGCGGTCGAGATCTTCCGCGCTGTTCATCCAGTGCTGGCCGACCATTTGTTCGCGAGTGAACTTGCTCATGGCGCACAGGCTGTCGTTCACGTAACGGATGATGCCGTTCTCGTCTATGATCACCATGCCGGCGGCGCTTTGGTCCACCGCGGCGCGCAGTTGCTCGATGAAGCGGGCCTGCTTGGAATAATGTTTCACCAAAAGATACACCGCCATGGGCACGCCCAGCAGAAGCCATGCGTAGAGGGCGTGCGTGAGCGCCGCACCGGCCAGGCCGCCGCACCAGTGCCGGCGGTCCCTGTCGAAGCGCACGAAATTGCGCGCGGCGCCATCCTCGATTCGCGAATAGGCCGTGATCCAGCGGCCGTGCTCGTCGGACAACGAGCTGTTGATTGTCACAGCCCCGTCGCGCAATGTCCTTGGCATGTCCTGCGCGGTTGTTTTTCCCGGCAAAACATCACCGGGGCGCGATCCCGCCGGGGAGCCATTCTCCATCGAGTCCGCCAGGCATATCGCGTCCCCGGTTTCCGGGTTGATGCGAAAGACATAAATGTTTCCACGGCCCGGATACACGCCGCGCATTTCGCGCAGCCTGGCTTTCACGCGCTTGTAGTCATCGAGGGTCTCGTCGGCGCGCGTGCCGGTCAGCCTTGAGACTTCCGGAATCGCCATAACGAGCGCCGCTCCGCGCACGGCGCGCTTAAAATCCTGAAGCTTGCCGTTCCGTTTGCCGTAATACCCGTGCGCCCCCGCCGCCACGCCAATGACGGCCACGGCGAGCCAGGCAATTGTCACGCGGGTTTTTATTAATCGGGAGAGCGACACGATAACAAATATTTAACAAAAACCGCCGGTTCCTGAACACAAAAACCCCGGCGGGTGCTAAAGGTTGAATTATTTACAAATTATTAAAATTCGCGCCACCGGCGAACGGCTTTGCTCACCTCAAAGTCTTCTTGTATTCCGCGAGCGTCAGCACGTCGCGCACTTGTGATTTTTTGCGCACGTCCAGCCCCAGCGACACCAGCTTGCCGACGGCCTGCGCGCGGGCGAAAGTCGACTTGATGTTCGCGTCAATATCCAGTTCGGCCACGCCGCCGCGCGTCTTTTCCGTGAAGTGAAAACCGGTTTTGAAAAGTCCGTCCCGCACCGAAAGCCAGAACACGGTTTTCTTCTTGTGCGTCACCTTGCAGAGCCACGCCTTGCCGTCGTTATAGTATCGCCACGACATCTCCAGGCCCGCGCCACTCGCGCCCGCGGCCAGTGCCTCATACGCCGCATGGGAGCGGCCGAGTGTTTTTTTCAAAATCGCCGCGTCCGGGGGCAGGTTGGGGTCGTTTAACAAGGGTCTTTCCATGGCGGCGCATGATCACGCTTTTCCTAAAAACGCTTGCAAGCACAAAGCCGCCGGCCTCGGCGTCGCGCTTTGCCTTTTACTCGCGTCGCAAAATCCCCCACGCTTTGCGCATCATACATCGACCCATGGCCACCACACTCTTCACCCAAAACACCATCGCCTGCGTATGGGATTTCGACAAAACGCTCATCCCCGAATACATGCAGTCGCCGCTCTTTCGCCGTTACGAAGTCGATGAGGCGAACTTCTGGAGGGAAACCAACCACCTCGTCGAGCAATACCGCAAGCGCGGCTACCGCCTCTCCAGCGAAATCGCCTACCTCAACCACCTCCTCACCTACGTGCTCGCGGGTCGCATGCCGAAACTCAACAACAAGGTCTTTCGCGAATGCGGCGCGGAAATAAAATTCTACCCCGGCATTCCCGAATTTTTTCAACGCTCGAAAAGTTACGTCACCGAGCACGAGACTTACCGCAAACACGAAATCAACCTCGAGCACTACATCGTCAGCACCGGCATCGCCGAGATGATACGCGGCAGCGCCATCGCCCCTCACATCGACGACATATGGGCCTGCGAATTCATCGAAAATCCGCTCCAGCCCGGCTTCATCGGACAAAAGGAACTCGACATCACGGCCGACGCCGAGATTGCGCAAATCGGCACCATCATCGACAACACCACAAAGACCCGCGCGCTCTTCGAGATCAACAAGGGCAGCAACAAAAACCCCGCCATCGACGTCAACGCCAACATCGCCCTTGAGGATCGCCGCATCCCCTTCCAAAACATGATCTACATTGCCGACGGCCCGAGCGACATTCCGAGCTTCTCCGTCGTCAAGAAAAACGGCGGCACGGCCTACGGCGTTTATCATCCCGGGCGCCCCGAGGAATTTCGGCAAAACGACGCCCTGCGCCAGGCGGGGCGCATCGACCACTACGGCCCCGCCGATTACACCGAATCGAGCAGCACCGCGCAATGGCTCAAGCTCCACATCCAGGCGATCTGCGACCGCATCGTGGCCGACCGCGAGGCCGCCGTCGCGAAACGTGTTTCGCGCCCGCCCCGCCACCTCAGCAGCCAGACCCCCGAGGAGGCCGCCGCCGCCCGCGCCGCCAAGGAGCCCAAACAGGGAACCTTTTTGGAATAAACACCCCCCGCGCATCCATCGCTTATGAAGCTCATTTCCTGGAATGTGAACGGCATCCGCGCCGCGTTGAAAAAAGGCTTTCTCGATTACATGCGGGACTGCGACGCCGATGTGATTTGCCTTCAAGAAACCAAGGCCCACGCCGGCGACGTCCAGCACGTCACATGGGCCGCCGGCTACGAACCCCACTGGCACAGCGCGCTCAAAAAAGGATACAGCGGCACGGTTATCTTTACCCGCGTGAAACCCAAGTCGGTCACCTTCGGAATCGGCGTGCCCGAGCACGACAACGAAGGCCGCGTGATCACGATGGAGTTTCCGAAATTCTGGCTCGTAAACGTCTACCAGCCCAACTCGCAGCGCGGGCTCGCCCGTCTCGATTATCGCACCAAGGCATGGGACCCCGCGTTTCTCGCCCACATTAAAAAACTGGAGAAGGCGGGCAAACCGGTCGTCTTTTGCGGCGACCTCAATGTCGCGCACGAGGAAATCGACCTCGCCAACCCGAAAAGCAACCGCCGCAACGCCGGCTTCACCGACGAGGAGCGCGCCAATTTTTCCACCCTGCTTGGTAGTGGATTTGTGGATACATTCCGCGAGTTTGAAAAAGGCCCCGGCCACTACACCTGGTGGAGCAACATGATGAACTGCCGCGCGCGAAACATCGGGTGGCGCGTCGATTATTTTGTGGTGAGCGAGACGCTGCGCCCCGCGTTAAAACGCGCCTGGATCAGCCCCGAAGTCATGGGCAGCGACCACTGCCCGATTGGGCTGGAGCTGAAATAATCCGGATCGGCGATCTCCAGGTCGCCGGACACGACGAAGTCGTGCCTTTTTGTTTTTCGAATGGCTTTATTTTTTGCGAGGCGCGTTGCGCCTCGTCCGGCGGCCTAGAGACCGCCGCTCCTTTACAAGGCGTTTCGGAAGATTTCCACCGATTTCGCCAGTTCTTCCCCGCTCACATTGAGCGGCGGGAGAAAGCGGATGGTGTTGCTGCCGGCGCCGACAACAAGCAGGCCGAGTTCGCGCATTCTCGCGATCACCGGCGCGGGATCGGATGCCATTTGCACGCCGATGAGGTAACCCTGTCCGCGGACTTCGGTGATTTTTTGCGGAAGGTCTTCGGCGAGCTTTTTAAGCGCGGCAATCCACGACACGGATTGCAACGTGACTTTTTCGAGGAGGTTTTCCTTTTCGATGACGTCGAGCACGGCGAGGCCGGCGGCGCAGGCGAGCGGCGTGCCGCCGAAGGTCGAGCCGTGGTGCCCGGCGTGAAAAAGATCGGCGCGATCCTCGCGCACCCACATCGCGCCCATGGGCATGCCGCCGCCGAGGCCCTTGGCCATGCCGATTGCGTCGGGGCGGATTCCGGCGTGCTCAAAGGCGTAGAATTTTCCTGTGCGCCCGATGCCGCATTGCACCTCGTCGAGCATGAGGAGGAGGTTGTGCTTGTCGCAGAGTTCGCGCAGGCCGCGCAGAAACTCCGGAGTGCAAACGCGCACGCCGCTTTCGCCCTGAATGGTTTCGATGAAAATGGCGGCGGTGTTTTCGTCAACGAGGCCGGCGAAACTTTGCAGGTTGTTGAGCTCGGCAAAAACAAAACCGGGCACGAGCGGCGCGAAGCCTTTTTGGATTTTTTCCTGTGGCGTGGCGCTCATGCCGCCGTAGGTGCGTCCGTGAAAGGCGTTTTTAGCGCAGATGATTTTGTGGCACTTGCCCTCGGCGCCGCCGGCCTTTTGCACGCCGTGCAGGCGCGAAAGTTTGATCAGGGCCTCGTTGGCCTCGGTGCCGCTGTTGCAGAAAAAAACGCGGCCGGGCCCGGCATGGCCGACAAGGCGGCGGGCGAGCTCCGCCTGGTTGGGATTGCGAAAAAGGTTGCTGGTGTGAATGAGCTCCGCGGACTGGCGCTGCATCGCGGCGACCCAGTGTGGATGGCAATGCCCGAGCGCGCTCACGGCGATGCCGGAGGTGAAGTCGAGATAGGCGCGGCCCTCGTCGTCCCAAACCTGCGTGCCGCATCCGCGTGTGAGCGTGATCGGCGCGCGCCCGTAGTTTTTCAAAACATAGGCGTCGTAGAGGTCGGCGGCGGTGCGGACGTTGCTGGTGCTCATTGCGGTGGTTTTTTGATCGGATAGATCTGGCTGATCAGACTGGTGAAACTTTACCCGTGCACGATTTCGGTGCCGATGCCCTTGTCGGTGAAAATTTCCAGCAGGAGGCTGTGCGGCAGGCGTCCGTCGATGAAGTGCACGCGTTGCACGCCTTCCTGAAGCGCGCGAATGGCGCTGTTCACTTTCGGGCGCATGCCCTTGTCGATGACGCCTTTCTTTTTGAGGTCGTCCACTTGGGAAATTTTCAGCGTGGAGATCAGCGAGTCGGGATCGGAGGGATTCGAGAGAAGCCCGGGCACGTCGCTCATATAAACGAGGCGGCGGGCGCGCAGCGCGCTGGCGACGCGGCCGGCGGCGAGGTCGGCGTTCACATTGTAGGGCTTGCCGTCGAGGCCCTCGGCGACGGGCGAGATGATCGGTGTGAAACCGTCGGCGATTTCCTTTTTGATGATCTTGATCTTTACCTCGGTGACATCGCCGACGTAGCCGAGGTCGATGGGGTTGCCGTCGTCGTCGGCCGTGATTTTGGCGCACTCGAGCACGCTGTCGCCGGGCACGCCCTTGGGTTTTCCCTTGGCGGCGCAGACGGCGCCGCAGACGTCCCTGTTCACAACTTCATCGAGTGTTTTTTTGACGATGGCCATGGTCGCCTCGTCGGTGACGCGCATGCCCTGCACGAAATTGGCCTTCAACCCGGACTCGGCCATGGCCTTTGTGATCGCCTTGCCGCCGCCGTGGACAACGACGACATTGATGCCGACCGCTGCGAGAAACGCGATATCGTAGGCGACCCGGTTGCGGGTGATGGGATCGGGGTCGTCCATGAAACTGCCCCCGTATTTCACGACAAACGTGGAACCGTGGAAATCCTGAATGTAGGGAAGTGCTTCAAGGAGCACCCTGGCCTTGGCGGTGACTTCGGTGACGTTCATGTCGGTTCAGCACATGCCGCGCGCGGCCGTGTATGGATGATGCGAAATGATGATGAGGGTGCTCACGGTTTTATTGTGACTTGATTGCTTAGCGCACACCGTGCGGGTTTTTCGATAAAATAATTTCACGTGCAGCATTTTGCCGCCGGAAAATCCGGACCCCAGCGCGGCAGGTTTGATCGTATTCGGGAGCGTTTCCATTCCGATGACGGGGTAAAGGCACTTGTCAAAGGATGGTCGCGACGCAATCTTTCGCGGCATGAAAACCACCGTTTCCAAAAACGCACGCTCGGTTCCGACGCCCGCCGCTCCATAGGGATGGCAATCCCTTCCCGGCCCTCATGCCTAAAGGTAGACTGCTCCAAAATCTGGAGTTTGAAAAACCAACAAACATCGACTCCCCATAAATCCTATTCATGAAATACTTTGTCGCATTTTATCTTATTGCCCTTGGCGGATGCCTAACAATGAACGCCGTGAGTTTGGCGCCTCCTAAAAAGAGTTACACTAGTAAAAACGAGCATTTTGTTTTAAGGGTAATGCCAGGTGTGGAAAATCTGCCTGGAAGGGAAACTGCCATTGCGCTTGTGTTCCAATTCAATGACAAAACTTGGGGTTTCGATAAAAAGAAACAATATCGTTTGATAAATAAAGTGGCTCCCTCTTTCGCGCGCATAAGTGATTCAGGTGAAGTTGTCACATTCGATGACTATGCCAAGTTGGGCGGGGAGAACAGCGTTGTGCTATATGCACCCGATGGTAAGCTTAAGGCGCAATACAGCCTAAAGGAGTTGATGCCGTCTTATGCGATTGAAAAATTAAAAACGGAATCAGTTAAAGAAATGACAGATGCATTCGGATTATTTTGGTATAAAGATTCTTATTTCTATGATTCAGACATAATTATATATACAAATGTTGGTGGTGTGATCGCAATTTCAAATAGTGGCTCTGTAGAGTATACTGATAGTAAAAACAACAAATCCATAAAAATGCAGTCGGCGGGGAAATTGAAACCTCCGCCGTCTGCGGCTAACTAATGGTTCGTGGCTTTGCGCCATGCTTTTTCACGAAGCGCGCGTTTAGCAGCGCTCGCACTGTATTGAAAAAACGAATACAGAGCCCGTCTTGTCGCTGTTTTCGGCGATGATTTCGCCATTCATCAGCTGTATGAGATGCCGGGAGATTGTCATCGCCAGCGAGGACACTTTCGCGGACGGGGCGGGGGAGGGCGCCGCGCCGGTCGAAACGCCACGGATGGAAAAACGCAATGTCACCATGCCGTCGTTGTTGTCCGTGACGGACGCGGCCAGTTCGATTTTTCCGGCGGAGATGGCCCCGGCCGCGTTGAGCGTGTAATTGGCCAGTATCTGGCGCAGCCGCATCGAATCCACCATGATTTCGACCGGCACCGCGGCGTCCGCGCGCGCCGCGTATTCCAATGGTGCTTTCGCCGTGGTTTCCCTGACGGAGTTGACGACGTCATCGATCAGCGAGCGCAGGTTGCAGCAGTCGAGATGGAGTTGGGCGCTGCCGGATTCGATTCGTGAAAGATCGAGAATGTCGGCGCTCAGGCGCGCGAGCATTTCGCCGTTTTTGCGAATATCCTCCACGCATTCGCGCTGCCGGCCGTCCAGCTCGGTGTCCGCCAGCAGGCTCGAAAAGCCAAGGACGCCATTGAGCGGCGTGCGCACTTCGTGGCTCATCATGGCCAGGAACGCGCCCTTGGCGCGACTGGCGTTTTCCGCGCTGTGCCTGGCTTGCTGGAGCTGTTGGTTGCGCCGGGTGCGCTCGGTCAGGTCGGTGATGATAAAAATGCAGCTAAACACATCCCCCCTGCCGTTTTTGCGGCGCACCGCCGTGGAAACCACGTTCGCGGGGTAGGGCTCGCCGTTTTTACGGCGCAACATCACTTCCGAATCCGGCGGGAATCCCTTGTTCCAGGAGTCCATCCAGAGTCTTTCGGACACGTCCTCGGCGGCGAGGTCGGGCGCCCGCATCGCGAGCAGTTCATCGCGCGAGTAGCCGGTTTGCCGCGCGAGGCCGCCGTTGGCGTATATCACGCCCGCGTCGAGTCCCGCGATCATGATTGCGTTTTCGCACTGGTCCGCGGCCATGCGCAATCCCTCGATCATGCGCTCCCTGCCCGTGCTGCGGCGCGCGATGCCGTAAGCGGCGAATGGCATTCCCATGAGTATGAGGCACACCAGCAATCCCCGCCCGCCATCGGCCGCGCATTCGGAGAACCATGTTTTTCCATCGAGGTTGTAGCGCACTATGTCTGCCGCCGGCTGCGCGCGCAAGGGGGTGACGGACGGCGCCACGAACGCATGGGCTTCGACAATAAACCCGCCGGCCGGTCCGAGTATGTGCAAATGGACGACCGGTTCGTTTTTGTTCACAAGCCTTTGGATTAACTCCGGCTTCACAAACGCGGTGCATCTTTCACCCGCGGGCGGGGTTTCCGGCGTGTCCGGCGGGCTTGAATGCACGAGGCACGTCGCCTCGCCCGTTCGTGTGTCGCACCGCAAAAGCTCCATTGTTTTCACGGAGGGGGCGGCGTCGCGCACATTGTCCATGCGCTTTTCCAATTCCGCGCGGACCTTTGCGCGCAGGGCGGGCGAATCATTGGTCAGGTCCGCCAGGTCCTCGTCGGAAAATGAGAGCGCCAGCATCTTCAATCCCGCCGCCGCGTTCTGTCTGTGAAACGCGCTCCGGTGCATGCAGCGGGCGACGCCGGCGCAGACGCTCACCGTCAGGATGAGTGCAAAGACAATCACCGCCTTTTGCCTGCCCGACAAGGCCTTCATGCGCGCCTCCCTTCCAAGGCCGTCCGGGTCGCGTTTGCGAGCGCGCGGACCAGTTCGTCATAGTGGGCCGGCTTTGGGAGCAGCGCGCAAAACGCGCCGCCCGTGCGGAGCCTCGCCATGGCGTCCGCGCCCGTGTCCATCAGGCCAATTATGGGAATGGTGCGCAGCGTGATTTTTTCCACAAACCCGCGCCATGCGCCGCCATCGCGCGCCGCGCCGCAATCAACCACAACCGCGTCCCAGGTGTCGCAATCCAGCCCGTCAAAATCATCGGGCGAAATCGCGGCGGTCGACGCGCCGCGCGCGGAAATCTCGCGTCTCAACTCGGAGGCGAGCCCCGGGCAATCCGAAACGACAAGAATCCGCGCGCGCTCGAGCTCGGGCATGGTTTCCGGCGGCGCCGCGTCGGGAGGCAGTTCGCATGTCACGGAAAAATGAAACACGGAGCCCTTCCCCGGTTCGCTTTCCACGCAAATATCCCCCCCGAGCATGTGGATGAGATGGCGGGAAATCGCCAGCCCGAGGCCCGCGCCGCCGTAGCGGCGCACATTCGTCGAATCGGCCTGCCAGAAGGGGATGAAAAGTTTTTCCTGGTCCTCGCGCGCGATGCCTATGCCCGTGTCGCGCACCGAAAACAGCAGCGACATGCGGTTCCTGTTCGCGGGGTCATTGCCGCCCGCATTACCCGAGGAAATCACCTTCAGCCGTATTTCCACTTCGCCGTTTTTAGTGAACTTGATCGCGTTGCCGGCCAGATTGAGCAGCACCTGGCGCAGGCGCGTTCCGTCAATGATGATCGCGCGCGGCACGTCGCGCATGATGTTGCGGAGCAGAACTATGTTTTTCTGCGCCGCCTGGGGCGCCACGATGTCGAGCGTTTCCTCAATCAGCACGCGGGGTTCCGCGAACACGGGCGATATTTTCACCTGCCCCGCCGTGATGTGCGAGAAGTCGAGGATGTCGTCCGTGAGCCGCACAAGCGTGCCGGTGCTTTTTTGGATGATTTCGGCGTATCCCTCCTGCTCACTGTTAAGAGGCATGGCCCGCAACGAACCCGAAAGCGCGACCAGATTGCGGAGCGGCACGCCCACCTCCTCGCTCATCGCATGCAAAAAAACACTTTTGGCGCGGTCCATTTGCTCGGCTTGTTCCTTCTCCAGGAGCAGCGCGGCGTCCCGTTTTTTTTGCCCGGTGATGTCGACGATAACGAGGATCATCGTGTCCACGCTGCCGGACTCGTTGCGCACCGGCGTCAATGTGGTGCGCACGGGATAGGTCCGCCCGTCCTTTCTGCGAAACTCCCATTCGACCTCCACCGGCGCGCCCGTCCTCAGTATTTCCAACCGCCGCTCGATCTCCCTCGGCTCGGGCTCCGCGCAACGCCAAATGCGCCATTTCAAGCCCATTAGCTCGTTTTTTTCATACCCGATTTGCGCGCAAAAGGCGGGGTTCACATAATTGATCACGCTGTCGAAACTGGAAATGACGATCGCGGTTTTTGTCTGCTCGATTGCCTCGCCGAATTCGCGCAGCCGGACACTCTGCCGGTTGCGAAAACGCCCCAGCGTGTAGGCGGCGAAAGGCAGGCCGAGCGCCACCCACACGGTGAACACGCGCCAGAGCACGCTTTCGGAGATGTGCCTTATCCAGTAACTCGCGTCCACATCGTAGCGCAGCACATTCATCAAGGGCTTCCCGTTGACAGGCTCCTGCGGCTCGCCGGCGCGCGCATACGCGCTCACCCAACGCTTGTCCAGCCAGTCGCGGTGAAACAAACGCACGGTGGTTTTCGCGCCGCCCGCCAGTTCGAGCACGGGGCGCGCATCCGGCGTGCCGTCAAGCGAATCGCCCGCGCGCGGCACACGCGCCGCCTCCTCGCCCGGCCCGGTGGCCGCGAGGCAAACGATGCGCCCGCTTCGCCTGTCGAGCCGGATGAGCTCCATGAAGGCAAGCGCCGGGTGGCTGTCCAGGAGCTCCGCCTGCCGCTCGCTGATCTCATCATATAATTTTGAGTCAGCATCGCCGAGCAGCCCCGTCAGCTGCGAAACCTCGTCGATGGGAAACGCGAGCGCATAATGCAGCACGCCGGCCTCCAGTTTCCCGCGCTGGTTTTTATACATGCGGAAGCACTCCAAGCCTCCTCCAAGGAGTCCAATGGCAAAAATCGCAATGCAGACAATGATTGTTGTCCTTTTCGAAAGCATGCCGGTTTTACGGAAAAAATTCGGGAAAAGCGTGGCACAATCAAAAGCCATCATTCAACGGCAAGGACGGCATCGCCTGATATTGCATGTCTTTTTTACAATATGCGCGGGGCGAAAACGCCGTGTCAAAACTCCCGCGCCGAGTTTCTGGCTTGCTGAAAACGCGCATTGTAAGCGCGCCATGGAGGCCCTGGCCGGGTTCCCGCGCAACGCCGGAGGTGTTTTTCCGGGCTGAAAAAGTGGTGCCAGAGGGCAGGATTGAACTGCCGACCAAGGGCTTATGAGTCCCCTGCTCTACCACTGAGCTACTCTGGCAAAAAAACGGGACTGCTTACCGAACCCAAAAACGGCGGAGTCTCAAGACAAAACTTCAGCGCCGCCAAATAGCGCGTATGATTGGCGCGTGAAGTCAGTCGATCCAGCCGGCTCACCAAAGCCTGCGATAGCCGAGGTTTAGCGCCCACGGACGCTCGTAGTCTTTTGCGCGACCGTATTCATAATCAAAATACAACTGACTGCCGCTGTTGATGCGATAACCGACACCGGCACCGGCTTCCATGCGCCAACCGTCGAAATTCACCGTCAGGTCGCGGCCATGGGCGTGAATTTCGCCATCGTTGGTGTCGGTTTTCACCACGCCGAATTTTCCGTAGAAAGACCACCTCGTGTCCTTGAGCTGGCGGCCAAAGCGCACCATGCCGCGATATTGCGCGGAGGTCGCGTCGTCCACTTTCACGTCGATGGCCGCGTTTGAGGGCGTGGTGCGATAGCTCGCGCCTTCCAATCTCGCCACGGCCGCTTGCACGCTGGGTTCCATCCACCAGCCGCCGGCGTGTTCAATGCGACGGCCGATTTCCAGCGACCCGCCCCAAGCATTGCTGTTGTAGCGCCCGTGCACCGGCCGGCCTGAAATGGTGCTCACGTCAAAGCGGTGCTTGTAGCGATCCGCCTTGAGAACGAGGTCGGCATACCAGCCGTTGTTTTTGATCATCGTCCCGTAAAGCCCGAAGGAGGCATTGGTGGTTTTGCCATCACTGTTCCGGCCAAAGTCGCGGGTGATGCGGCCCATGTCCACAAAGGCTCCGAAAAGATTCACACCCGTCCCGGTGCCAAAGGCTTTGTCGCCGCCGACGGTCACGCCGTAGGAGTGTTGTTTGACTCTGCGTCCGGAGAGGGGGTTGGTTGCGTTCAATTGGTGTCCGCGTGCGCGCGTCCAGATGGAGCCGGCTGCCGCGGGAATGCCTTCGCCGCGAATATCGCCCATGCGCAGATACAGGGCGTCGAGCGAGTAGTGCCAATCCTTGCCGATCAACGACGCCGTGTCGATGATCGCGTCCGCGGCCTGCGAGAGGCCGGTGCTGTAAAGATACCATGTGCCGGGATCGAGCGAGAGGGTGCTTTCGGATGAGGCGCCGTTGGCAAACTTGAACTCCGTCAGACCGAATTCCAATTTCCCCGACTCCAGTTGGTAGAACGCCGTGCCCGCTGTATCGGTGATGAGCGGGATCGCCGTTTCGTCATTGCTTGGCAGGTTTCCAAGCGCGGTGATGCGCACGGTGAAAACACCCGCGCTGCCACCGGTCACGGTCAGATGGTTGGCAACCTCGCCGGATTGTTTGAGGCCGGAAATACCCGTGAAATCGACATTGAAGCCAAGCGTGCCGCTCGCGCCGGCAAGGCCGGCGACCGTGGCGCGATGGAACGCGGGCGCATTGTGGACAAAACCAAGCGTTGCCTCGGCGAGCGTGACATGGCCGAGGCGCGCGCCGTCGAGAGCGACGAGGATTGTCGAGTCCGCGCCGGCGAGCACGCTGGCGGAGTCGAGGCCGAGCGCATGCGTGGCGCTGAGCCAAACAGTCGCGCCTTCGAGAAGGCTGTTAGCGATGACGTTGTCGTGCTCGATTGAAAGCGCACTGTTCGCAATCCGCATCGTGCCTGAACCGCTGACATTGTTGGCGAGCGTGCCGCTCACATTGTGATAGCCAAGAGCCGCATCGGCGCTCACTTCGATCGGAGCCCCGGCGAGCGCCGCAAGATTCATGAGAACCAGGCCGCCGCCTTCCACAAACCCGGAGCCGGTGAAGTCAGGATTTGCATTCGGGATTGTGACAGTGCCTGTGCTGGCTTTCACAAAATCCCCCGCTCCGAGCAGGGAGAGGTTGAACGGTTGCGCGGTTGACGACTGCACATCGAGCACGAGCGCGCCGCCAACAAAGACCGAGCCGGCGTCGCCGAGAGCGGAGGCGTGGTTGAGCGTGGCGGTGGCGCTTGCGGCGATGTTGGTGGTGATGGCGAGCGCGGTGTTTGCATCGGTGACGAGCAGGTTGCCGCCGTCGAGATTCAGCGCGCCGGTGCCGCTCATGGCACCCGTGCTCGCGCCGCCGTTCGCCACGGTGAGCGTGCCGCCGTTGAAGAGCAGCGCGCCGGCGTTGTCGAGCGCGCCGACGGTCTGCGCGGTGTGGTTCAGGTCGGCGGAGGCGGTTGAGGAAATGGACAGCATGCTGGTGTTGCCAAACGCGCCGCTGTTGCCCGCGACGAGTGTGCCGCTTGTGACTGAGGTCGTGCCGGAGTAGGTGTTGCCGCCGTTGTTGAGCGTGATGGCACCGGTCGCGCTGATTTGCAGGTTACCGGAGCCGCTGACGAGCGCGTGCAGTTCGTCGGCGCCGAGAGGCGTGTTTTTTTCGCCATCGAGAACCGCCGTCTTGTCCGCGAGCAATTCGAGATGCGTGAGAGTGTAGGAGAGTTGCAGGCCGTCGTTGTCAGCCGTGACCGCAAAGTCATAGGTGCCGCTCGCGATGGTGCCGCCGGATTGCGCGATGTCGCGTTGCGACGCGCCGGTAAGCTCGTTGCCATTCTTGTCAACAAGGTTGCTGCCGCTGACGATCGTCTTGCTGCCTTGGGCGAGCGTGGTGCTTGTGACGAGCTGGATATCGAGACCTTCGTCTTGTTGCAACAGTGTCAGCGCATCGACATCCATGCCGGATGTGTCGACCATGACGACGGAGTTGCCGACGGCCAGCGTGCCGGTGTTGACGATGCCGGCGGCGGTGCCGCTCGCGTCCATAGTAAAGGCGATTGTGCCGCTGGAGAGTTCAAGGTTGCCGATGTTTTGCGCTCCGCCGCCGACATCGGTGCGGTTGTTTTTATCGACAACCAACGTGGCGTTTGTGAGCGCGAGAGTGTTTTCGGCGGTCAAATCGAGGCGGTTGTTTTGCAGCACCACGCGTCCGGCGAAGTTTGTGCCGGTCGTGCTGCCAAAGGCGATGGTGCCCGAGTTGTTGACAAGCAGCGCGCCACCGCCGGTGAGCTGGTGGTCGAACTTGTAATCGCCGCCCATGCCGACAAGCGCGAGGCTGCCGCCGCCGACGATGTTGACTTGCGCCGCGCCACTCACGCCGAGGTTTTCGGGCGCGGTCATCGTGCCGCTGCCGGTCACGTTCCACGTGCCGGTGTAGGCCGCGTTTGCGCCGGCGATATTCACGCCGTTGGCGGCGATGGTAGTCGCGCCGGCACCGGTGAGGGCGTTTGCGAATGTGCCGCTTGCGCCGAGGCGCAAGGATGCGGAGTTGCCAACAGTGCCGGTGCCGAGTGCGCCGAGATGAGCGAGGTTGAGCCCGCCCGCATTGATGAATGTGTTTCCGGTGTAGGCGTTGCTGTGGCTGATGGTCACCGTGCTGGCGTCTTCCTTCACGAGTGTTCCCGCGCCTGTGATGAAGTTGGAAAGGTGGAGGGTGAACGGCGAAGTGCCGCCGAGGACCAATGTGCCGGTGTTGGCAACCCCGCCGGCGCCAAGGCTGTTTTCGCCAACGGATTTGAAGGCGCCGCCGGCGGCGATTTGCCATGTGCCGCTGAAGGAGGCGTTGTTGCCATTGAGGATGATGTTCGCGGCATTCGTCGCGGAAACCAGACCCGTGCCGCTGATGCTGTTGGCGTTTGCGCCGGTGGCGGCATCGAAGACGAGTTGCCCGTCGGCGGTGATCGCACCAGTGCCGAGTCCCTGGGCGTGGGTTAGAACAACTGTGGCTGTGTTGTTGATCGAAGTGTTTGCGGCAAACGCGGTGTTCGCGCCGTTCACGGTGAGCGTGTTGCCTTGCACGACGAGCGCCCCCGCGCCGGTTAACGCGCCGTTGCTCACGCTGTTGGTGGCGAGGCCGGCGGCGTCAGTTCCGCTGATGATGAGTGTGCCGCTGTTGAAGTTAAGCGCGCTGTTTGCGCTGCCGCTGAACGCGCCGACCGCCTGGGTGTTGCCGTTGAGATCAACGCCGGTGTTGGCTGCGATGTCGAGGCGCGCGGTGTTGCCAAAGGCGTTGTCGGTATGGAGCGCCACGGTGCCGCTTGTGACGAGCGTCGTGCCGGTGTAGCTGCTCTCCGCGCTGCCGATGTAATACACACCGGTGCCGCCCATGACAAATCCGCCTTCGCCGGTGAGCTTGGCGTTAAGCGTGCTGGTGGCGTCCTGCGTGCCGATGTTGTTGAGGGTGACGCTGGTGCCGCTGTTGGCCGACAACTCGCGCAGCATGTAGGCGAGATAGATGCCTTTGTTGTTGCCGTCATCCACCACCTCCGCGCCGTAGTCGTAAATGGCGGTGCCGCTTACGCCGCCGTTTTCGTAGATTTGTTTCAGCGTGGCATCCGTGATGAGCGCGCCGTCGAAATCGTGGAGATCGAGCTGGGCGCCAACGTCGTTGACGTTGCCGGTGACATTGACGATTTGCTCAAAAAGCGTGCCGCTATCCTGATAGAAAAAGTCGGTGCCGTCGGGCGTGGTGCCGCTGACTTTGTGCCAGTTGTCCAGCGCGAGTTTTCCACTCGTGGCATCGGTCAGGTCGCCGACCGTCAGTTTGCCCTTGGGGGTTGTGGCGTGGTCCATTTCAACCTTCAGAGTGCCACCCTCGAAAGCCAGCCCGCCGAGATAATAACTGCCGCTGCTGAGCAGGGTGGCGGCGTTTGCGCCGAGAACGAGCGTGGCGTCGCGCAAGACGCCGGTGCCCGAGGCCGGGCTTGCTCCAACACCGGCGCTGATGCCGTCGAGTTGGAAGAAGCCGTTCCGCATGTCCACGGTTCCGGAGAAGCGGCCCGAGGGACTGAAGGCTGAGGAGCTGAAGGAAAAGACGGTGCCGGATGTATCCACTTTCAGGATACCGGATCCGGTGAGCGCGTTTGCGTAGCTCCATGCGGAGGAGGAGGCGATGGAGAGCTCGCCGTCGATATGTGTCGCGCCGGAGCCGAGATTTTGCTGTTCGGCGACCCGGGCGGTGCCGGTGATGTTCCATGCGGCGATATTGTTGGCGCCGGTGATGGCGACATTGCCGCTTACTTGCGCGGTGCCGCTGCCGTTGATTGTGTTGGCGAAGGAGCCTGTCAGCGCGAGATCGAGCACGCTGGCCGCGTTTATCGTGCTGCTGCCGGCGGCGTTTTCCGAGACGAGGCGCAACGTGCCGCCGGTGACGAGCGTGGTGCCGGTGTAGGTGTTGCTCGCGCTGAGCGTGAGGGTGCCGCCGGTGGTTTTTTCGAGGACCGTGTTCGCACCGGCGAGCAGGCCGTCGTAAGAGCCGCTTTGGATGACGAGCGTGCCACCGCCAAACAGGATTGTGCCGCTGCCGGTGAGTTTTTGCACGGTTTGCGCGAAGGAGTTGGTGTCGAAAACGGCGTCGTTCACAAGGTGCGTGCTGGATGCGACGATGTTGGCCGCGCCGGCCTTCAATGTGCCGCCGCCTGTCATGGTGGTGCCGGTGTGGGTTGCGGCTGTGTTAAGCGTGATGGTGTTGATGGCGTTTATCAGCAGATTGCCGCTGCCGCTAATGAGCGCGTGGAGTTCATCGCCGCCCGCCGGGGTCGCGATGTCGCCGGTGAGCGTGAGCGTTTTGCCCGCCTGAAGCTGAAGTTCCTTGAGTTGATACGCGACGCCAAGCGTGCCACCGGCGGCGGTAAGGGTGTTGCTGTAAACACCGAGCGCCTCGGTGCCGGTGCCAATGGCGAGTGTCGAGCTGGCGCCGATTCGGGTGCCGTCGGCGAGGACGAGGTGGAGGTTTGAAGCATCACCATCCCAGTTTTGCGCAATGACGTAGGCGCGTCCGCCGCCTTCATCCTGCTGCAGCAAGGGCATTGCCTGCGCGACGGATTGGTCAAAGAGGATATTGCTGCTGCCGGTAATGGCAAAATCCGCAACACGCGCGGTGCCAGTGAAAGCGGCGGTGCCGCCGTTCATCACAAAACTGTTTGCTGTTTGCACGCCGGGCGTCACGTCGAGCAAGCCGCCGGTTAACGCGAGCGTCGCGGTGTTGAGCACGGAGCTGGAGTTTGCGTTCCAGACAAAATGGCCGGAGGCCGCTTCCGCCTTGCCGGTAAATCCGGTGCCCGCGCCCGCGCCAAAACCTTGGGTGCCGCCGCTGGCAAAGGTAACCGTGCCGCTGCCGGTGAGCGAATTGTTAAGGGTAAAGTTGTTTGCGCCCTCAACGAGGAGCGCGCCCTCGAGAACAACATTGCCGGTGCCGAGGTGAATGGTGTCGCTAATCGCAACACGGCTGCTCTCCCGCGCATGCCATGCGCCCGCGAACGATGAGTTGGTGCCGGAGAGCGCAATGCTGGCGCTGGTGACAAGCACGGTGCCGCTGCCGGTGATGTTATTGGCGACAGTGCCAGTGAAGGAGTCGAAGTTCAGCGTGGCGGGGGCGGCGACATTCGCAACGGCTTCGCCAAGGGAGCCGGCGTTCGTGGCGCGAAGAGTGCCGGCGTTGATACGGGCGGTGCCTGTGAAGCTGTTGCTCGCGCTCAACGTCAGGGTGCCGGCGCTGATTTTGGTCAGGACGCCGGTGCCGCTGATTTCACCGGAGAGCGTGCCGGTGTGGGCGGCATCGACAACCAGTGGCGCGTTTGAAAGCGTGATGCCATTATCGAGAGTTATAGGAGCGGAGAGGCTGAGGGTTGCGCTGGACAGGACTTCAACCGAGCTCGTGCCGAGGGATCGATCATTGGTGGCGACGAGAACACCGCCGGCGAGTTCCGTCGTGCCGGAGTAGGCGTTGCCCGCGTTGAGGACGAGCGTGCCGGAGTTAATGCCCAGCCCGAAAACATGATCCACGCCGAGCACGCTGTTTATTTCCAGCAGGCCGCCTCCGCTTTTGGTGAGCTTCGCGCTTGTGGCGCTGTCAGCCAGCGCGACTTCCAGTGTGTTATTCGCATCAATCACAAGCGTGGCACCGTTGTTCACAGTGATGGTGGTGTCGGCGCCCAAGGCACTTTTTACGCTGTTTAGGGTGGAGTCGTATGCCAGCGCAAGTGTGTTGCTGCCGACGACAGAGAAGTCGCCGCCGATCACAATGCGATTACTAAGCGTGCGGTTCTGCCCGTATGCCTCGATTGATCCTCCGTTGATGGTGAAGGCGCCGGTGCCGATCGCCCCCGAATTAACGTGGCCGTCGAGCAAAGTTTCACCGGCGTTGATGCGCAGCAGGCCGTCCACGAGCACCATGCCGGCCTTGAAGCTGTTGAAGCCGTTGGAGAGGGTGAGCATGCCGCTGCCGGTCTTGGTCACTTTGCGGCCCGTGCCAAAGTCATCGAATATGGTTCCGGCGAGCTCAATGTCGGCGCCGCTCACATTGTCGATTTGCAGGTTCACGCGCAGGTCGATGGGCGCGGATATATAAGCGTCGGAGTTGTTGCGCATCAGGATGAGCGCCGTGACGTTGGGGTCGTTTTTGATGTCGCCGGGAAAGTCGAAAATAATCGCGGGGCTTCCGTTGCTGGTGATGTTGAAGCGCTGGTTTCGGGCGCCGCTAAAAATCAACGAGCCGAGCGTCTTGTTTTCGTTGAGCAGGATGTTTGAGCCGGTGACCGAGATTGCGGCCTTGTCATCAAAAGTCGCGCTGGCGCCGACGCCATTTGGCGACTGGAAACTGCTCCAGTTGGGCTCGGCGGTCCAGTCGGAGCTGCTCGCGCCGGTCCAGTTGAAGGATTGGGCGTAGGGAACCAGTTCCTTGGTGCCGCCCGTTTTGTCCAGCAGGATCGCGCCGGGGGCGTAGCCTTGGAACCAGACATTGGGAACGTATTCCATGGCGCCGGTGTAATTGCCTATGATGATTTGTGTGTTGCCGCCGCCAACCGATTGCACGCCGTCCCAGTTGAGCACTTGCAATATGTGGTTGGTGTTCCATATGCCGAGGTCGGCCACGGTGAATGTTTTCGGCAGGCTGTTGACGCCGATATCGAGCAGGGATGCGCCGGTCAGGGAAAGGTTGCCGCCGAGCGTCTGGCTCAGGCCGTTTAATAATAAACTGCCGCCGGCCATGTTCAGGTTGCTCACATTATTGAGGAGATTGGTCGTGGCCAGGGACAGCGCGCCGCCGCGGATGGTGATCGGCGCGATGATGCTCGTGTTCAAAGTGGAGACCGTGCCCTCGCCCTCTTTGAACAACGCGCCGCCGTCGCCGATTGAAATATTTCCGTTGCCGGTGGCGCTTATCGTTTGGTTGGAATTGAGGTGGAGATTGCCGCCTCCCACGATTTGAAGCATGCCGCCGTTGCTGACGGTGAGGTTGCCGTTCAAGTAAACATTACCCATCGTGCCGCTTTCGCTCCACGTTTCGATGCGGGCGACGGCGGTCGAGCCGTTGATACTGAGAACGCCGGTGCCGAAGTAGCTGTCCTGCGTGGCATTGGCGGCGCCCTGAAGCACCATGTCGCGACCCTCGAGAAGAACGGTGGACACGGTGCCGGCCGAAACAGTCAGGTTTCGGAATGTCGATTTCGGGGCGAGCAATTGCAGCTCGCCCGCGCCCTGCTTGGTGATCGAGGCGCTGGAACCGACGAGGTTGTGGGACGTGCCAAAGGTGACGGTCATGCCGTTGGCTACATTCCAGTTTTTATTACCGGATGTAACGGTGCTGTTTCCCGAACCGCTAAAGAGCATGTTCTGCGCGCCGGCGGTGGCGGTAAAATAGGTGGTGTAGGTTCCGTTGTTAAAATAAAGCAGATTGCCTATGTTTCGATCCGCCCCGTGGGCTTGGAGGGTTATATAATAACCGGAGAGGGTCAGCGTGCCGGTGCCAAGCGCCGCGTCATTGGCAATCGACAGTGTGGTTTGATAGGATGTGCTGCTGCCATAATTGCTGTTTATCGTAAGACCCCCGGTAAAACTGTTGCTGCCGGACAAGCGCAGAAATGCGGGAGAACTGGTATATTGCGTAAGATAAAATGTTCCACTGCCAGAATCCGGATTGGTAATGGAGTTTTTAAACTCCACCATCGCGCCCATAAGATAAAAGTTATTCTGCCCCGGCCTTAGTTTGAGGTCCTCAATGGAATCAAAGGTCAGTGAGCCGGCCTGCAGGCTCGATGGTGCGTAGTAACCCAGATAAACATTGCCGTTTGCGCCAAGACTCAAGGGATTGTGGATTACGTGGTGCTGGGTCGTGTTTTCCAAATAAGTCGCGCCATTGCTGAATGTATAAGTGCCGGTTCCCAGGGGGCCGGAAACCACAAGGCCGTCCGCCACTTGGCTGCTGGCGCCGATTTTTATTCCTCCGTTGTTCAACGTGACGCCGCCGGAGAAGGTGTTTTGTCCGCGCATTATCAATTGATAAGAGTTACTTGCGAAGGATGCGCTCTGGATGTGCAAACCCGCCGATCCGGTAAGAATGTAATCGCTGTCAAAAATCAGCCCGCTGGAATTATAAGTATAGATACTCTTGGTTCCTCCGGTGATCAGCCCGGTGTTGTTTTTGAATGTAATCATCGATCCCTGGGAGGAGAGCCCGCCGTCGAGTTCCAACGCATTTGTCAGAACGCGATTGCCATTTGCATATATCGTGGCCGTGCCTGTGACCGTATAGGTTCCGCTACCCAGGGCGTTATCATTGTTTATGTAGAGCATGCCGCCTTGCTGCTCAATGCCGCCGCTGAAGTTGTTATTGCCTGAAAGTGTCAGGCGGTAGTCCTGATTGTATGAATTTCCAAGAGCCGCGGGATCAACCGTGAAACGAATGCTCTCTGTTCCCGATATGGCGCCCGACAATGTCAAGTTCTTGCCCTTGGCGCGATGATCCACCAATAAAGAGTCTTCCAGTATCAGATTGGCGCTTATGGTGGGCGAGGACACGCCCGACATATAAATCACCGCATGGCTGCCGCTGTTCGAAAGCGTGAGACTGTCGGCGGTGGAGGTGGGGGCGATGGTGAAGCTCGCGTCGCTTGTTGCCTCAAAAAATATTTTCCCCAAGGTGCGGCTGCCGTTGAGCTTGATCGTCTTGCCGTTCAGCCGGTCGTCCGCATCGCGGAAGATGGCGATGGCGCCGGCGCCATCGGGCGCCGCGTTTCCATACCAGTTTGCGCCTGCGTCCCAGTTGGTGTTGGAAAGGCCGCCGCCCGACCACTCGTAACCTTTTTCACCCGCGGTTACCAACTCGTATTTCCCATTGTTATATACAATACCCGCGCCGCGCGTGTAGCCAGTGAACGCGATATTAGCCAGGCGGACGTCGCCGGCGGAGAAAGGATTCGCGGCAAACCACACATGCTCGCCTCCAAGCGTCTGATCGGCGACCGTGTTCCATTCGCCGCTGTCATTCTGGATATTGAGCAGGGGAATCACGCCGCTTGTGCTCCACGAGCCCAGGCTGTTGAACGACAATTCGCCGCCGCCGCCCAGTTCCATGGTGGAATCCCCGTATATGTATAGATTTCCAAAGGTGTTTTTGACCCCGTCGGAATTTATGATGCCAGTCGAATGGAGATGCAGGTTGGCCGTTCCGGCAGCTTGATGATCCCTCGTAAATTGAAGGCGGCCCGAGTTAATATAAAACTCCGAAGCCCCCAGCTGGCTGATGGATGAATCTATGGTCGTTGTCGTGAGCGATATGCTTCGCGTGAATCGTCCCAGCCCCGTGAGCGCCGTGGTGCCCGATTGCGCCATCACCCTGGTGCTTCCCGACATGGTGACATTTGGCTTCTGGCTCACGGCGACATTTCCGACAACCAAGTTCTTGCCCACTGTTATGTTGCCCCCCGACGTGGTGTTTGCCCCAATCAAATTCACGCTCGATAAAATCAAATCACTATTGCTTGTTGTGAAATTACCGTTGCTGAAAAGTTTCAGCGTCGAATTATCCAGAAAATACACAGGCGCCGTGTAGACTGTGAAGGTGCCGTTGGTCGCGGTCACTGTGATGCCATTGCGAAACTCAACCGTGTTGCCCGCGGATTTGGGGGTGACCTGAATATTGCCCCCGGCCAGCGTAATGTCGCCAATGCCCAGATAATTTTTGCCGGCGGCCAGTTCGCCAAACACCAGGGAACCGTCGGCGGTCGAGGAATTGGCATACACTTGCATCGTGCTGCCCCGTTGAGTGTAGCCTCCGCTGAAATTACTGTCCGCGGCATATGCGTAAAGACGGTCCCAGCTGCCCGCGAACGTCAGCCCGCCCGCGCCCTGAAAGTTTCTGCCTTCATGAATATAGAGATATGAATAATTGCCCCAGGCCAGAGTGCTGGCGCCGCCCCATTTTCCTGTTATGGTAATATCAGAGTTCAGCCAGATTGTGTCGTTGGCCGCGTTTCCAGTGGCGTATAATCTTGTATAATAACCGCTGGGATTGCTGATGACAAAGTTCGCGTTTATATTGATCTTGTTATAAATATCGGCGCCCCACAGCACGCCGCCGTTTATAGTGAGCTCGCCCTTGCCCAGCGAGTTGTTGCTTCCGCTGGAAACAATGCGCAACATGCCGTCGGGGTTCAATGTGACGCCTCCGCTGAAGGTGTTGTTGATATTGCTCAAATACCATGCGCCGCCGTTGATGGTGATGGAGCTTGGGCCATTGACGCCGTCTGAGATCAGACCGCTCAAATCGCGGTAATAACCGCCTGATGGCAGGCTGGTGTCGGTGCGGTCCAGCAATAAATTACTATCCAATCGAATGGCGGAACTAATGCGCCCGCTGCCGGAGCCGCCATCATACAACGACTTTTTTATCTGCGCCGCAACGCCCAATGTCCCGCTGTTCATGATCAATGTGCCGCTGCTGATCGTGGCGGCATTATATGAAGAGGTGGTTCTGGCGAACAAGAGGGTGCCGATCGTCAATGTGCCGGGAAGCGCCAGGTTTGGATTATAAGAGGTGTATTTATTGCCGAACACCATGGTGGAACCGGCGCCAAAGGTCGGAATGCGGTTGATGTCCCAATTGCCCGGCGCATTCCACATGTTGGTGCCAATGACACCGGAGCTATAGGAGGCCGCCCCCGTCCATTCATAGGTGTCGGGTGCCGCGGACGTGCCCGCGGTCGGGATTAGTTCATATTTGCCGGCGTTATCGACAACCTGCACGCCCATGGTCCAGTTGTAGCCGTCGAATCTGATATTGCCGCGCCAGAACGCGGATGAAATGTCATCCGCGAAAAGGAGGTGATTCGAGCCCTCCAGCCAGTTTTGTATATACACCAATCCGGAGCCGCCCGTGCTGCCGGTGCCAAAATCGAGCGTGTTTGCGCTGTTGGCCATGAAATCGATGATTCGCGTGCCAGTGCTGGTCCAGCTCAGCCCCCCGGAAAACGTGGCGGAAAATCCATTGGCCCGCAGTGCGGTCGCGGCATCCATATGCAATGCCGTGCCCGCCTGAATCTGGTCGTTCGCACCCAGCGCCAAAACACCACGTTCCATGCGAATCTGCGACGCGCCGATATTCTTGGCGGAAGCGCCCAGCGCGATGGTGCCCGTGTTGTTTAAAATCATATGGTTCAAACCCGCGCCCATGCCCGTGCCGCCAATGGTAATCAGTCCCGTGGTTGTAAAATAAAGGTCGGGCGAGTTGACAAAGTTCGCATCATCAAAAGTCGTGTCGCCCCGGAAAATAAATTTATTGCCGAGGTTGTTGGCTCCATAGCCCAGCACCGCGCCATCAAGCACAATGGAACCGTTGGTTACGTCCAGAATCGCGCCGTAATCCAGCGTGATGCCGCCTCGCATGTTCACAGTGCGCCCGGCGCCGGGGTTCAGGCTGAGCGTGAAGCCTTCGCCGTTGACCGCAACGGCGCCCGTGCCGATGTAGTTGTGCCCGGAATCGAGGGCGCCGAGTGTGATGTTGGTCGTTCCGTTGCCGATGGTGGCCTGCCTGAGCCATTGCACATAACCGCCGCTGAACGTATTGTTGCCGTTGAGAAAACTCACCTCGGACAAACTGCCGCCGCTCACTTGAAGGCCGCCGGTGCCGGCAAGCACGAAGTCCCGCCCGAAAACAACCTTGGTTAAGTCACTGATGTTCAGTTGGCGAATGCCGTTGTCGAGCTGCACGATGCCGTTGTAGTCGAACGTGATGGATTTTTGCGTGAGTGTGACGCCATTGGCGATGGTCAAGTCGTTGTTCCAATAGATCTGGTTTGAGAGCACAAGGGACGGCGTGAGCAATTCGATCGTCATCAGGTTTGACGGCGTCACGCCATTTCCGATTTCGAGCGCGCCGGAGCCGAGCGCGGTGTTGCCGCCAATGCGCAAGGTGCCATCATGCAATTGCACTCCGCCGCCAAACGTATTGTCGCCGTAAAGCTCCAATTTGCCCGCGCCGGTCTTTCTAATGCCGCCCGTGGTGCCGGCAATAGTGGAGCGGACTTGAACCTCGGCGCTGCCGATCACCGTGTTGATCAGCAAATTATGGCTCGCGATGTCGATCGTTTTGCCCGCGTTGAATATCATCCTGCTTTGATAACTATCCAGCTTCGCGGAGGCATCGAGGAACACATTGGTGTCCACCGTCAGGAATGCGTTGCCGGACAAATTGATGGCGGCGTCAGTCCCGCCAAGACGGATACCCCGTCCCATCCCGCCGCCGTCGGTCAATGTCAGGGTTTGGTTCCAACTGGTAAGCACATCGAGCTTGTTGAGATTAAAGAGGCCATCAACTGTAATAGTGCGTGCACCATTTTCCGCAATATTGTCATTGTTAAATGTTGATATATCGTGATTTGAGCCAGACCCGGGCGCAGTGGCTGACGACCAGTTGGTTGCTTCGCTCCACAACGAGCCTGTGCCCACAAAAGTGCCGGACACTTGTTGCGCGGAAAGTTGCGCACTGAGCAAGAAACCATGTCCGCAAATTAGCATATAAATGAAATGCAACCATTTACATCTGAATTTAATTGTGGGATTTTTAACTTGAGAAATCATTAATCTGTAGATGATTTTTGTTATAAATAATTACATAAGTAATTTATACTTAATAGAATATGATGTAATTGGGGTGAATTATCACTGATCCACCCATGGCAACAAATTGAGAGTTTTTCGTTATCCAAATCATACTGTTTCAACAATCAATTTGTGTAATTGTTATGATAACATTTATTAATTTTCGTAATGTTATTAATTGTGTGTTTTTCTAAGTCGTGATACATTTTATCTTATTAATAATAAAACAATTACAGAAAAACAAATAGAAGATTGTATCTGTAAATTTAATTTTTTGGATAGAGCAATATGCAAATCATTAATAAAATCAAATATTATCATGCAAATTCCTTAAAATTTCTGCCCTTCACCGAAAAACAAAGGCCCTGAAAAACTGCCACGAAATTTCTTTTTATCGTGGTCTTCAACATATTATGCCATTTCGATCGCACCCCAGAATCGCTACTGGAGTTGGGTGAAATTTCCGGATGAACCAGTTTTTGATTGTCGTATCACAGGAGGATACGACTGAAGGCATCGACCTGTGTGTTTGCGCTTATGGGTGTTGGGGATGTCCGGGACCACCGCGCTCCAGCTCGTCAGATTTGTCCGCATTCGAGAATACTTTATGCCGGACGGCCCCGGCGTTTCCGGTGGAAAAGTGTTGCAGCGCGCGGTTTCGCATCTCGAATCGGGCTGTCCACAATGAAACAACGCCTTGATGAAATCCTCGTTGCCCGCGGCCTTGCCGAAACCCGTTCGCAAGCCAAGGCGCTCATCATGAGCGGTCGCGTGCTGCGTGGCACGGAGCGTCTCGACAAGGCGGGCAAGGAATACCCCGGCGACATCGAGCTCACCGTCGAGCAGCCGCCGCGTTTTGTGAGCCGCGGCGGGGAAAAACTGGCCGGGTTTCTGGAAAAATTCTCCATCGACCTGAATGGCGCGCATGTGCTGGACGTGGGCGCATCGACAGGCGGCTTCACGGACTGCGCGCTTCAAGCAGGCGCGGCGGACGCGGTGTGCGTGGACGTGGGGCGCGCGCAACTGCACGCGAAGCTGCGAGCCGACCCGCGCGTCACGAATTTCGAAAAGGTGAACGCGCGCCACCTTGCGCCGGGGGATTTGCCGCGCGCGGATTTCGACGCGGTGGTGATGGATTTGTCATTTATCTCGCTCAAGGCCGTGCTGCCCGCCGTGTGGCCGTTCGTGCGCGCGGATGGCGGAGTCCTGATCGCACTAGTGAAACCCCAATTTGAGGCGGGCAAGGCCGAGGTGGACAAGGGACGCGGCGTGATTCGCGACCCCGGGTTGCAGAACGCAATCCTGGCGGACATCACAGAATTCGCACTGCGTGAATTACCCGGCCCGGCACTGATCGGCAGCATGGACTCGCCCATCACGGGCGCTGACGGAAACCGTGAGTTTCTGCTGGGCCTGCGGAAGGGGTGTTTGCCGTTGCCGAATGGAGATTAACGGTATCTATAAAAGCGGTTCCCCCGCCCCCTTTGGATTTCCCATGAAAAGAAAACTACTAATTTTATTATTGGGTGTTTTTATTATAGTTATATTTAAACTCTTATTCTTTGGGGGAAAGTTTCCCAATGCTGGCGTAAGCGGTTCGCCGGGGGGTGAAGAATCCAAACTATCATCGGGCGATGCTCAAAATGAAAAATTCGCCGGGCTGCCAAGAAAAGAAAAAATACATTACAAAATATCGGAGTATATCATAGAAAAATTTCAGTTGAAGGAGTCGGATATTCCCGGCATGGAGCAATTGTTTATGAAACTCAAGTTTGAGGCCCTTAATGCAGTAGCTCAATATGCCACATGTGAGTATTCCTCAAATGATACTGTTGGATTGGCAATTGGAATGCCTCAGGATGCAATTGATTCGGTATATGAAAGGACATTTCAGTCGATTAAAAATTACATTGGGGAATCCCATTGCAATGAAACAATGACCGATGAATTGGAGAATGCAATTGCTGATGAGCTATTATATTATGTGCGGTGCAAGGGAACCTTCATAATTAACATACAAGGGGAATCTATAAATAATATAAAAACAATCACAATGGGTCGTTCTTTATTGAGATCAAATGGACGTGTGGTAAGGGACGCAATCGGCTTTACGCAGGATGCCGGCAACCAATTTATGGATGCATTTG
Source organism: Ereboglobus sp. PH5-10 (assembly GCF_029504735.1). Classification (GTDB taxonomy): domain Bacteria; phylum Verrucomicrobiota; class Verrucomicrobiia; order Opitutales; family Opitutaceae; genus Ereboglobus. Next base: position 168,800 of record NZ_JAQFIP010000006.1, read on the forward strand.
GATCTGTTGCCAAATGCGCGTTGGAAAACTGGCAAAAAACCAAAGAAAATTCCAAGGGGTCGAACTAATTTTTTTCATATTCGAGTTACATTGGCAGGTGCGTCCCCGCGGGATGGATCAGGCTATTATTTAAAAACCTCGTTCATTTTCTCCGCCACGTAGGGGGGCGGGCGGACGGGGCGGCCTTCGTGGTCGATGAAGGCGTGCATGGTCGTGCCGGTGACGAGGAGGGTGTCGCCACGGTGGACTTCGTATTGCACCTTTATCCGCAGGACGGGCTTTTCGGCCAGCCTAGCGGTGACGACGAGGTCGTCGTCGTAGAGCGCGGGCCGGTGGTATTTGAGCGACACTTCGAGGACGGGCAGGTGGTAGCCGTCGGCCTCGATTTTTTTGTAGGGCAGGCCCACGTCCTTGAACATTTGCGTGCGCGCGACTTCGAACCAGGCCAGATAATTGCCGTGGTAAACGACGCCCATTTGATCGGTTTCCGCATAGCGGACGTTTATTGGCACCTTTGCTTGAATCATAAGGAAAGGCGCGAGTATGGCACAAAAATCAGGCCTTATCCAATGCGAGAAATGGCGCGAAGAGTTTTTTTGCGGAATCGGTCCAATTATTGTTCCGGGCGTGGCGGCGTCCGGCCTCGCCCATTCGCCGACGGAGCGGTTCATCGGCGAGGAGTTTTTCAAAGGCGGCGGTGAGCGCGGGCGCCGGGGCGTCGAGGTTGGGCTCGGGATCAACGAGGAGGCCGGTTTCGCCGTCGATGACGGCCTCCTGCACGCCGCCGACTTTGTGGGCGACGACGGGCAGGCCGTGCGCCGAGGCCTCGAGGTAGACGAGGCCGAAGCCCTCGACGCTTTGGCGGTAGTTGATGCTGGTCATCGCAAAAATATCGGCGCGTGAATAAACGTCGCCCAGTTTGTTGTCGGGAAGTCCGCCGAGGAAGCGCACGGTGAGGCCGAGGCCGGCGGCGGTTTCGGCTTCGCGCACGAGGATTTTTTCGTAGGACGAGCCGTTTATCTTTCCGACAATCCAGTATTCGGTGGTCTCGCGCCGGGCGAGGGGAAGGTTTTTGAGGGCGCGGAGGGTGCGGACCTGGCCTTTGCGCGGGTGGATGCGGCCGACGGTGAGCACGACGTTCTTGCCGGGCGCGGCAACGGGAAGCTCGTCCCGGTCCAGGGAGGAGGTGGCCAGATTGTCGATATTGGCGAGCAGGTCGCTGCGGATGGCGCCGGGGGTGATGATGGTTTTGCCTTTTGCCTCGGGGAAGCGGTTGCAGAGGAGGTCGCGGGTGAATTCGGTGAGCGTGCTGATGCGCGTGGCGCGGCGGATGAGGCGGCGCATGAGCAAGCGGTGCGCGGGGTTGGCGTGCATGCGCAGGATTTCCGAGCCGTGAAAGGTGAGGATGAGCTCCTTGGGGCGCATGCTTTTGTTGAATTGCAAAACCATCAGCGCGAGCATGGGGCCCGGTTCGGGAATATAAACGGTGGCGTTGCGCAGTTCGCGCCGGCGTTTGGCGATGACCATCATTGATTTCGCGAGGCAAGTGAGGTTGAGCGTGCCTTTGATGGGAAGGCGATGCACCTCAAACGGCCATTGTTTTTCGTCCGTCGGCGCGGCGGCCTGCGCCCAAACCTCGACTTTGCGTCCGAGGGCGGCTGCTGCGCGCGCGATTTCCTCGGCAAACGTGGCGATGCCCCCGTGCTTGGGATAAAATTCGTGCGTGATCAGGTAGATCGGCCGCGGTTGTTTCCCGGCGTGCGTGCGCGCGGGTGTCGAGTCCGATGGCGCGGTTTGCTGAGAGGCTGCGGGCGTCATTTGGAGAGAGATGGATGAGCGTGCGACGGTGCGGCGTCACAAACGAGTTTGTGCAAAAATTGCATGTGCCGGTTGGAATCAGGAAAGGAAAAACGGAAACCGGGGGGATTCCAGTTTTATAGCCGGAACAGCTCCCGATTAACGATTTTTTACCAACAGGCAGACCGTCTTACAGCGTCGTGAGTTCCTTTTCCTTATTTTCGAGGTGCTCGCCGATGTCCTTGATGGTTTGGTCGGTGGCGGTCTGCACTTCTTTTTCGAAGCGCTTTAATTCATCCTCGGAAATATTGCCGTCTTTCTCGGCTTTTTTGAGCGCGTCCATCGCATCCCGGCGGACAATGCGCACTTGCACGCGTCCTTCCTCGGCCATGCCGTTGGCGCGCTTGACCATTTCCTGGCGGCGTTCGCGGCTCAGCTCGGGAAGGGGCACGCGGACGTTGGCGCCGTCAACAAGCGGGTTGAAGCCGAGGTTGGCGATTTGGATGCCCTTGACGATGGATTGCGTGATGCCCTTGTCCCAGGGCTGGATCAAAATCATACGCGCGTCGGGTGTGGAGATGGCGGCGCACTCCTTGAGGCGCATCGTTGAGCCGTAGGCCTCGACCATCACGGTTTCGACCATCGTGGGCGAGGCTTTGCCGGTGTGGATTTGGCTGAATTCATGCAGGGTGTGCTCGAGGGCTTTTTTCATTTTAGCCTGCATATCGGTGAGGATCGGGTGGGACATGATGATGGATGATTATGAATGTTGCTCAACACGGGGAGCAATGGTGATGGCTTGGATTGTTGATTTTCTAGGTTGTCACAGAAGGGCGGCGGGGATGCAAAGGATTTTTAATTCAGGAAAACGTCACTGCGCGGAGTGGGTTTTGAGGGCGAGTTTTTCAAGCGCGGGCCTCAGTTTTTTGCCATCGGGGGTTCCCCACTTGGAGATTCTTTGGACCATGAAAACAGTCACGAGTTTTTCTTTGGGCCAGACGGCGAAGTTGGTGCCGTGGGCGCCGCTGTGCCCGAACCGGCCGCCTTCGCCAAGGCTGAGTGTGAGGCCGCTGCTTTTGGTCGCGGCCTGGCGGCGGGTCATTTCGTTGATGGAGGCTTCGCTGATGAGGCGCTTGCCGTTGAACACGCCCTTGTTGAGGAGGAGCTGGCCGAAGCGGGCGACATCGTGCGCGGTGGAAAACAGGCCGCCGCCGGGCGTGGGATGGCGGCGAACGCGGTCGTCGAGCGGATACTGGCGGTTGCCGATTTTTCCCGCGGTGAGCGTTTTTTTGGAGGGGTTGCCGCGGTAGCTGGTGGCGAGGCGTTCGAGCTGGGCCTTGGTCGGCCAGAAGGTGGTGTCGGTCATGCCGAGCGGATCGAGGAGGCGTTTCTGCAGAAAGGTTTCGTAAGGGATTCCGCTGGCGACTTCGACGATGCGCCCGAGGACTCCAATGCCGATGCTGGAGTAGCTGTAACTGGTGCCCGGCTCGAAGAGAAGGTTGAGGCGGGCGTAGGTGGGCACGGCTTTCGCGAGCGGGCGGGTGTCGATGTAAGGCGTTTCATCCGGGTCGACCCTCGGCAGGCCGGAGGTGTGGCAGAGGAGGTGGCGGAGGGTGATCGGGGTTTTGCGAAGGGTGTTTTTGGGCGCGGTTTGCCGCGGGGCGCTGTCGGCAACCCTCACACCCTCCTCGTTGACCGTGGTGGCGCTTTTTTTTGGGACGATTTTTTGCGGAGCGTCAAATTCGGGAATGTATTTTGAGACCGGGTCGTCGAGGGAAATCTTGCCCTCGTCAACAAGCATCATGATGCATGCGCCGGTCATGGGCTTGGTCATGGAGGCGATCCAGAAAAGAGTGTCGTTGCGCATGGGTTTGGCGCTGGCGATGTCGGCAAATCCGACGGCCTCGCAGTCGAGCGTTTTTGTGTCGTCGGCGACGAGAAACACAACACCCGCCGTGGCGCCATCCTCAACAAACCGGCGGGCGGTGTCGGCGATTGGCCCGGCAAAAAGTCCCGCAGCGGAAGCGAGGAAAACGAGAAGGATGGCGAGGGGCGAAGGCGCGGCGGGGCAGGGGGAGGGGGATGAGAAGGGGGGAGGTTTTGTTTTCATTGGGGAAGCAAGGGGAGGGGAATTTTCGATTTTCGATTCTCGATTTGGCAGACTGTCTGCCTTCGGCCTCGAAACGATTGGGAGCTTCCGCTCCGTTTTGAATTTCCAACCCGCGCGGTAGCGCGCAATCGAAAATCGAGAATCGAGAATCGAAAATTTCTTCAGCCATGAACAAGCGTGCCAACCTTTTCGCCGCGAACGGCGCGGAGGATGGCGTGCTCGGCTTTCAGGTCGAACACGAGGATGGGCACGTTGTTGTCGAGGCAGAGGGAAAACGCGGTCGAGTCCATGACGTTGAGGCGCTGCTTGAGCGCGTCGATGTAGGAGAGCTCTTCGTATTTGACGGCGTCGGGGTATTTTTTCGGGTCCTTGTCGTAGATGCCGTCAACCTTGGTGGCCTTCATGATGATGTCGGCGTGCATTTCGGAGGCGCGAAGCGCGGCGGTGGTGTCGGTTGAGAAATAAGGGTTGCCGGTGCCGGCGGCGAAGATGACGACGCGGCCTTTTTCGAGATGGCGGATCGCGCGGCGCATGATGAACGGCTCGGCGATTTGGTCCATGGGGATCGCGCTTTGCACGCGCGTGTTGACGCCGGCCTTTTCGAGGCTGTCCATGAGCGCGAGCGAGTTGATGACGGTGGCGAGCATGCCCATGTAGTCGCCGGTGGTGCGGTCAACGCCGCGTTTTTCGCCCTGAAGGCCGCGGAAAATATTGCCGCCGCCGATGACGAGGCAGATTTGCACACCAAGGTCGTAGATTTCCTTAACTTGTTCGCAGACCTTGTCGAGAATGGCGCGGTCAAACGGATCTCCGGTTTTGCCGCTGCGGAGAACTTCCCCGCTCAATTTGAGGACAATGCGTTTATATTTTACTGATGGATCAATAGGGCGAGGGACGTCGTGCATATTGAGTTAGTAGCAAACGGCTTGTTCCGCAACGGGTCAAGCCAGCGCATTGGTTGACGGACAATGTTTTTAACCTGAAAACAGCGATTGAAGGAGGGGGAAAGAGCACTGTTTCGCCCTAAGGAAAACTTCGTCAAGATGTTGGGTGATGAAAAACAACATTCACGAAGCGAACGAAACAGTGCATCACGAGTTTTACCGTCTGGGCGACGGACGCAAAGCCATTTTGCGTTCCACTCCGCGGCCGGTCACGCCTTTCGGCGGCCTGGCCGTCCTGGTCGAGTTCTGGCGGCAGCTCGATTTGCCCGG
>NZ_JAQFIP010000007.1 GCF_029504735.1 Ereboglobus sp. PH5-10
TTCGTGACCAATCGCAACGATGCGCCCGAGGCGTTGTGGCGCGATTACAACCAGCGCGCGCGAATCGAGCAGCGCATATGCGAACTCAAGGACGACTTGGCGGCGGACAGTTTTTGCCGGCGGGAGTTTTTTGCGACGGAGGCGGCGTTTCGCTCGGTGCTGATGCTCTTCAACCTGCTCAGTGTGTGGCAGGGGGCGGCGTTGGGCGAAAAGCGCGAATACAAGCGTCCGGTGACGCTGCGCATGGAGGTGTTCCTGTGCGGAGCGGTGGGCGGACGAAGCGGGCACAAGCATGTGCTGCACATGAGCAGCAGCTGGGGCGGGTTGGAAAAACGCAAGCCGATGATCGAGCAAACATTGCGATGGTGCCGTTCAATCGCGCCGCGATTGGAACCGCCCGGTGAAAAACCAAGGGACATCCCCCCGGGCCTGCTGCAAAATTAATCTCCAATCGCGGTTTTCAGGTTTAAAACAGGAGGGCCGCGCGGGGTCTTTCATCATTGCCTCGGGCATCGGACTCCGGAAACTTTGGCGCATGAATGAACGGCTGAAGAGAGAGCGAATTTTCGATGAGGCCCGCAAGGCGGGAGTCGATCTGGATTTACTCGACACCAATCTTCGCCTGAGCGTTTCCGAACGCGTGCGCCGGCATAACGAGGCTTTGCGCTTGGCGGCGAAACTGGAACGCGCCATGAAGGCACGTCATGGAAGACCTAAGCATCCTCTTGAAGCGTCTCAATGATGAGGGCGTCGACTTTGTCATCATAGGCGGGTTTGCCGCCGTGGCTTACGGGGCTTCAACGCTTACGCGAGATGTTGATCTTTGTGCCGCGCTTACACGGGAAAACGTGGAAAGAATTCGCGCAGCCCTGTCCGGATGGAATCCAAGGCACCGCATGACGCCGGCCCGGCTTTCGTTTCTCACGCATCCAAGTGCCGGCGAGGATGTGAAAAACCTTTATTTGGAAACTGACAAAGGCGTGGTGGATATTCTTTCGTCGGTGATAGGCGTGGGTGATTTTGAGCGACTCAGGCGGGCGGCGGAGGTGGTGGAAATTGACGGCTGCGAATACCGCATCATGGGACTTGCCGATTTGATTGCCTCAAAAGAGGCGCTCGGGCGCGACAAAGACTTGCTCGCCGCCAGGGAGTTGCGGGTCATTGAGGAAAAACGAAAGTCTTGAGCAAAAACTTTCGTCCCGGCGTCCTTTCTCAAGCGGCGTGTTGCTTTTGCGGCGGGGTTTTCCAGTCTGCTCGCAACGTGCTGGTTTTAAGGACAACGGACTGGTTGAAAACACGCGCTGCGAAAGGCCGGTGCGCGTGGCTGTTTCTTGCGGTGGCATTCGCGCTGCTGTTTTCCGGCTGCGCGAGCACGCCGGACCGCGCGTGGTTTATGCCGCGCGTCACTCCGCGCGCCTCGGATAAAACACCGCGCGCCGATTACAACCGCATCGTTTTCGACCATGCGTGCAAATTGACGGGGATTTATTTTTACGACGAAACTTTCGGCGGGCGCGACTGGCCCGCGCTTCAGGCGAAACACCGGGCAAAAGCCGGCGCCGCCAAAAACAACGAGGAGCTTTATAACGCGCTCAACGAAATGCTCAAGGAGCTCGGCTCCAGCCATGCGACCGCCATCGCGCCTGAAATCGTGCGCGCGCAAAAGAAAATGCGCGCCGACGCGGTTTCGCTCCTCGGATATATTTCGGTGCGGCTGCCCGGCCTCGACACACCCGTCGTGTATGAAGTCACGCCCGACAGTCCGGCGTCCGAGGCCGGCGTGAAACGCGGCTGGCTGCAGGTCGGCGTGCTGCTGCGCGACAACACCGACGTGCCGGCGCATGAGGGCGAGGTGGCGCGCCAGCAATTTCTCGACGAGAACAACACGCTGCGCACGGTGACTTTCACGCTGCGCGCGGTGCGCGGACTGGGCTCGCGCAATTTTGCCGAGATGCGACCCGACGGCGTGCTCTATTTGCGCTTCGACCGTTTCAGCGGGGACTCCGCCGCCTGGGTGCGCGAGCAATTAAAAACGCATGCGGGTTCCGCGCGCGGCGTGGTGCTCGACCTGCGGCTAAACGGCGGCGGCGAGGTGGGCGCGTGCCGCCGTGTGTTGGGGGAGTTTTTCACGAAGCCGGTCAAGGCGGGCGTGTTTCTGGACAGGCGCGGCAGAGCTTCCGCCGTCGAGGCCAGTGTCAGCCGCCGGGGCGCGCACTACACGGGACCGCTTGCGGTGCTCGTGGCGCGGATGAGCGGAAGCGGCGCGGAGGTGTTTTCGGCGGCGATTCAGGACAACAAGCGCGGCGTGATTGTCGGCAGCACATCGACGGGGCGCACGGCGGGCGCGGTTTTGATGAGCGTCGATTTTTCCCTGCCCGGCGGCGGCAAGCTGCAACTGCCCTTGAGCAATTACAAAACCGCCGCGGGCGCGTTGCTTGAGGGGCGCGGAGTGCCCGCCGACATCAACGCGCCGCTGCCAACCGTGGAGAGCCTGCGCGCCGGCGAGGACCCGGCGCTGGAATGCGCGGCGCGGACGGTTTTGGGAAAATAGAGAAAATTTTCACGAACCTTTCAGATAAAACGCGCCGCTTTTGTTTTCCTTTTTTCGCGCCGGTGGTTTTCCATTCACGCCATGCCGCACCTCATCAAACATCCCCTGGCGTTGCATGTGATTGCGCGTCTTCGCGAAAAGACCACCAAGCCGGCTGAGTTTCGCTCGCTCTGCCATCATCTGTCGATGTTGCTCGCGCTCGAGGCGACGCGCGACCTTGCCATGCGCGAGGTGGCCGTCAACACGCCGCTTGAGGCGTGCATCGGGCACGAGCTGGCGCGGCCGCTCGTGGTCGTGCCAATCTTGCGCGCGGGGCTTGGCATGGTGGAGCCAATCGTGGCGATGTTTCCCGATGTGAGCGTCGGCTACATCGGGCTGGAGCGCGATCACGAGACGGCCATGGCGCGAAACTACTACTGCAAGATGCCGCCGCTGGCGGGCACGCGCGTGATGGTTGTTGACCCGATGCTGGCGACGGGCGGCTCGGCCGTGCAGGCAATCGACGTGGTGAAACAAAAAGGCGGTGGGGAAATATGCATGCTCAACGTGGTCGCCGCGCCCGAGGGCGTGAAGGCCGTCAAGGACGCGCATCCAGACGTGCCGATTTACACCTGCGCGCTTGATCGCGCGCTCAATGACAGAAAATACATCCTGCCGGGGCTGGGGGATTTTGGCGACCGGCTTTACGGGACGTAAGCGGCGGAAAGCGGAAACCCTTCGGGAACGCCGGGCCGGGGCGCGGCGTTCCCCGGATTTATTATTTCCACGTCAGGAGCAGACGCGCGAAATACGTGGTGTCGAGGCGTTCGACCCCGGGGTTCGGATGGCTGTTGTAATCGTTGGAAATACCGACGCGGAATTTCCAGCGCGGGCTGGCCATGGGGAGCTCGATGAATGACTCGTGGTAAATGCGATACACGCCGAAATCATCAAAGGTGGGAGTGCAGGAAACGCGGTTTGTCATCGACCAGGTTTTCATCGTGAGCTGGTTGATCAGGCCGAGGTCGAGGCCGAGTTCGCTCAGGTTCGGAATTGCCGTCAGGCCGGGGCCCGGGTCGTCGTATTTCTCGTAGCGGTGCGAAAGACCGGCGCGGAACGTGAGCGTGTCGACTTTGTTTTTGATGATGTCGTAGCCCAAGCCGGCCGCGGCGGTGTTGTAGAGTTTGATTTCCTTCACGCGGTCAAACCCGGCCTCGTCGCGCGCATACCAGGAGAAGCGCCCCGAAAAGTTGTTCTGGTAATCGGCGCCGGCGCGGAAGAGGTCGGCTGATTTTTCGTGATCGCTGACCTGGCGGTCGTAGCCGGTGTAGAGTTGGAGAATGTCGAAACTCGACTTGAGCGTGGCGCGGAAGGAAAAGCTCGTGCCGATTTGCTCCTTCGTGCCGGTTTTGCCCGTCACGTCCATGCCGGCCTCGAACCTCCAATGGCGTTCGTTTCTGGCGACTTCGGGGTCCTTGGCGTCGATGGCCCAGGATTCCTTGACTTGGGCGAGGTTTGCCGTGACCGGACTGCCCGCGCTGGTGCGCACGACGGCGCCCGCGGGCGAGCCGCTGATGGAGCCGGTGATCACCCTGCCGTCGGCGAGGCGCACATTGATCGGCGCGTCGGTGGTGACCGAGGTGATCTCGCTTTGCTTGACCTTGATATCGCCGGCGAAGTCGGTGTTGATGACCACGGTGGACGAGTCGACTTTCGTGACCCTGCCCGTGAGCCGGGATCCGTTTTTGGTTTCGATAACATCTGCGAACAACGAGCCCGTTGCCAGCAGCGCCGCGGAGAGAATGGCGGCCGCTTTCTTGATGGTTTGAATGTGTGTCATGGATGGATGCAAAAAGCTCACGAAATGCCCGGCGGGGATTTTGGCAAACGCATTTGTGCAAAAACACCGTCTAGCACTCGACATCGCCGGCTGATCGCGTTTCGCTCGCGGCATTATTCCAATGTCCGCGTCCAAACAGCAAAATCCCGCCGCGCCTCAATCCGCGCGCTCCGCGCTCGTCGTCGCCGACGGCTGGCGCGACTACCAGTTGCTCGATTGCGGCGCGGGCATGAAGCAGGAGCGCTGGGGCGAATACACGCTTGTGCGCCCCGACCCGCAGATCATCTGGCCGCGGCGCGACGGCGGCGGGGCCGGCCCCGCGGACTGGAAAAACTGGGACGGTTATTATCACCGCCACGCCACGGGCGGCGGGCGCTGGGAGTTTCGCAAGCCGCTTCCCGAGTATTGGAAAATTGGATACGGGCAGCTCGTCTTCAAAATACGGCCGACCTCGTTCAAGCACACGGGGCTGTTTCCCGAGCAGGCGGTGAATTGGGACTGGTTTTCAAAAAAAATCCGCGACGCAAAAGCCGCCGGGCGCGAAGTGTCCGTGCTGAATCTCTTTGGTTACACGGGCGCGGCCACCTGCGCGGCGGCGGCGGCGGGCGCGAGTGTCTGCCATGTTGACGCCGCCGAGGGCATGGTGAAGTGGTGCCGCGAAAACGCCGCGCTCTCCGGCCTCGAAAACGCGCCCATCCGCTACATCACCGACGACTGCATGAAATTCGTGCGTCGCGAGATCAAGCGCGGACGCCGTTACGACGCGATCATCATGGACCCGCCCACCTACGGGCGCGGCAGCGGCGGCGAGATGTGGAAGCTTGAGGATCACTTGTGGGAGTTGCTCAGGGAATGCCGCGAAGTGCTGAGCGATCAGCCGCTGTTTTTCCTGATCAACGCCTACACCGCGCGCCTTTCGCCAACCGTGGTCGTCAACTTGCTTGGCGAATTGATGCACGCCGCCCGCGGCACGATCACCGGCGGCGAAGTCGGCCTGCCCATCCAGCGCGATGGCAAGGTGCTGCCGTGCGGAATCTACGGACGGTGGGAAGCGTGAGGATCAAGAGGGCGGCCCGCGCGTCATCACAAATGGCCCCGGGGCGGCAACCGGCGCCGTCAATGAAACGATCTCCTTTTTACAGTGCTCTTGATCCATTGGGCGCCGTTTTTGCGGCTCCCAACATTCACATTTTTGGAAGCCTCCCAAACCAGATGCACTCGCGCACCGAGGGGAAGCCCGGCGCGGCGCCTTTCCCGCCTTTTTATGGTGCGAACACTTGCACGTTGTGCGCGAGGTGTTCAGCATCCGGCACTTCGTGAAACTATCCGGCAAAGACTTGGTTATCGTGCTCATCGCGCTTGTCGTGGCGGTGTGGGCGGGGCTGCGCATCGCGAGCGAAACGATGACACTGCCGATCATGGTCGGGGGGATTCTCCTTTGCGTGATTGTCGCGCATGTGTCGCCGGTTCGGTTTAATCCGCTTGTGCTCGGCTTGCTCATGGCGGGATACATGCTGGGCAATCGCGGGTTTGCGCAACTTTCGATTTCCGGGAGCCTGCCGTTGTTTCCGGCGGAGCTGGGGATTGCGGCAACATTGACGGTGCTGCTCTGGCGTTGCGCGCGGGAAAAAAAGCTGCCGTGGCGGAATGATTTTCTAAATTGGGCGCTGATTTTCTGGATCGCGGTGAGCACGGTGCGGCTGCCGCTGGATGCGCGCACATACGGGGCGATGGCGTTGCGCGATTATGCGATGGTGTATTACGCGCTGTTTTTCTTTGTGGCGCAGGAGGCGTTTGCCTCGGACGCGGGCAGGCGCTGGGCGAGGCGCTGCTTGCTGGCGGGCACGGCGATGCTGCCGTTGCTTTACGGGGCGTTTTCATTGTGGCCGGATTTTTTCCTGGGCACGCTGACGGTGCGCGGCCTGCCGTTAATTTATTTCAAGGGCGACCTGGCGGGCACGTTCATGAGCGTCGGCGCGCTGGTGTGGTTTATTGTGTTCGAGCGGGGCAAGTCGCCCTGGCGCTGGCTGGCCGTGGCGATTTCGCTGGGACTGGTCGCGGCGATGCTGGCGACCGAAAACCGCGCGGCGATGCTGGCGCTCACCGCGGGCGTTGCGGTGATGTTGATCGGCGGCCGGTGGCGGTTTGCGGCGGCGCTTGTCTCGGCGGGCGCGGTGGCGGTGGTCGCGATTTTGTTCTGGGCGCAAACCACGGGGCGGCCGTGGGAGAAGACGCCGCTGCACGGCATTTCGCAACGAGTGGTGTCGATTGTGGATTTTCAGGGCGCTCGGGATTATTCGACGGCGGAGGGCGCGGAATCGAAGGGCGACAACAACCGGTTTCGCGCGATCTGGTGGGAGACGGTTGTTGACGAAACGGTGGCGGCCAATCCGTGGACGGGGCTGGGTTACGGTCACGATTTGGCGGAGGGTTTCCTGCGGGCGTATTACGCGGATTCGAGCGACCAGTTCACGACGCGCAGTCCGCACAACCTGTTGCTGAGTATTTTTGCGCGGACCGGTGTGGCGGGGCTGGGGGCGTTTATGATTCTGTGCACGGCGATGCTTTTTCGCACGTGGAAAGTGTCGCGCGAGGATTCGCGCCGGAGCCGGGAGCGGCTGATCGACACGGGCGAATGGACGGGGCCGCAGTGGAAATCCGGCGCGTGGTGCTGCGTGTGGGCGATTTTCACGAGCGCGTGCTTCGGCGTTGTGCTCGAGGGCCCGATGGGCGCTGTGGTCTTCTGGATCTTGCTCGGCGCGGCGGCGGCGAGCAGCAACGGCGCGGCGCCGAAGCAGGATGAGGCGAAAGAAAGCGCAAAATAGGAATTATATTTCACGCAAAACAGAAACCCCGACGAACGTGAGTGATCAATATCCCCCTTCGCCGTCAAACCCCCGCCCGCTGCACGTGCCGCGCAAAACCACGACGCACGGAAGGCTTGTTGTTTTCCGGAAGGGCAAAGAAAATCCTCAAAATGGCATGCGGGAAGAATGGATAAAATGACAAAACACAACCTGGCGCTTTCAATGACCTGTATGAATGATTATAGGCGGCCAAAGCTCACGAATGATAAGTCGAAAGCTGATTACAATGAGTAGCATACAGCAATATATCAATTATCGTAAAAGCCTTGCCAAATATCTAGAGGAATTACGTGAGTTAATTAATGTGCCTGTGACTGAGGTCACACTTGTGCCTTTGGATGAAGTCGCTAGGATACGAAAAAAACTTGTCGAGAAGATAACAATATGTCCTCAAAAAAAATTTCGGATCCCATTTCCGGAAAAAACGGGTCAACGTTTTCGCACTTTCATTGAACAGCTGGAGCAGCTTAATTCATCACCAATTTATATTTGGACTGAAGCTGCAAATGGATGTGGTCTTTTTCAGGCGTCTTCTTTGATCAAAATAAATCTAGATTTCTCATATGATGTGAATTCCCAAGGCATCATTGTTATTTTAACAAAAGATCTTCGTGATCGAATGATATGGGATTTTTTTGAGGAAAACTCCGAAAAGATTATTGAAGTCGAGTTAATGGGGGAAACGTGGCCTCAATCAAGATGTTACGAAATCTGAGATGCAAACCTATTATGATTCAAAAAGTCGAAAAGCGTCAGGTCGTGTTTTGTAACTTTTATGATTGCTTGAGAAAGGCGTTTGGGGGCGTTGCCGAACGCCGCGCACATTGAGAATCCAGCATGCCGGAGCATTGGGCTAGGTGAGCCGACAGGGTAATTATCGTAACGCCCTATTTGAGGGAGCGCTGTGCGGCGTGGGTGTTAGCAGACGCCCTGCTCGCGGCGGCTTCATGGCATGGATGGAATTTACGTGCCTATAATTTAACATTTTTGATCAAAAATTGGTAAATCCCGGATTGATGCCTTCCGAATTCCCCAAAGGTGAGACAATACCGTCTCCGGCCGCTTGAAACATTTCGTATCATGATTATACTTTGAAGTGAAATAGTTTTATCAACCACCATCAAAGGCACTGAATATGAACAACGAACAACTTCTGCGAATGCAAAATGGCAAGGGCTTCATCGCGGCCCTGGACCAAAGCGGCGGCAGCACTCCCAAGGCACTGCTCCAATATGGCGTTCCCGAAAGCGCCTATTCCAATGACGAGGAGATGTTCACCCTCGTCCACGAAATGCGCACGCGCATCATGACCAGCCCCGCCTTTACCGGCGGGCGCATCCTCGCCGTGATCCTCTTTGAGCAAACCATGGACCGCCTGGTCGAGGGCATGCCGACCGCGGATTACCTGTGGGAGAAAAAACGAATCGTTCCCTTTCTCAAGATCGACAAGGGCCTGGCCGGGCTAAACAACGGCGTGCAGCTCATGAAACCCATGCCGGAGCTCGACAAGTTGCTTAAGCGCGCCGTTGAGAAACGCATCTTCGGCACCAAGATGCGCTCCGTCATCAAGGAGGCAAATCCGGCTGGCATCGCCGGGTTGGTCGCCCAGCAATTTGAAGTCGCCGGGCAAATCGCCGCGCATGGACTCGTCCCCATCATCGAACCCGAGGTGGATATCCACAGCCCCGACAAGCCCGCTTGTGAAAGGCTCCTCAAGGAAAACGTCGTCAAGCAGCTCAACGCGCTTCCCGCCGGCACCAAGGTCATGTTTAAGTTTACCATTCCCAGTGAGGACAACTTCTTCGCCGACCTGATGCAGGACCCGCATGTCGTCCGCATTGTCGCCCTCTCCGGTGGTTACAGCCAAAAGGAGGCAAACGAAAAGCTGCGACTCAACAAGGGGCTTATCGCCAGCTTCTCCCGCGCCCTTGCGGAGGGACTCGGCGCCCGGCAAAGCGACGAGGAATTCAACAAGACTCTCGCCGCCTCGGTCGAATCCATCTACGAAGCTTCGATCACCTGAGCGTGGGTAAAAGTTTCTTTTTTCAAGCTCCGCCTTTTCCCCCGAAGAGGCGGAGTCTTTGTTTGTCCTGATCGGGCTATCGCTATCGCTGCATGATTCTTTCAAGGGCAATCGCCACGCCCAGCAAAAGCAGCCGGAAGGTGCTGCCAGGCTCCAGGGTGTCGACAAACTCGATCAATTTTCCGGGGACTTTTTCGCGGTCGTTGCAAACCTTCAAAACACATGGTTTGTATGATGCGAATTTTGCCCCATTAACAATGAGATCATAAGAAAGGCTGGCTGTTGACAGCACCAAGAAACCTTTTCGTTTTATCCTCAACTCGGCGATGGGCGATCTGTTTTCATCCGTGAACCGCCATTTGTCACCGCTCACAATGGTAAAACATTGTTCAAGCCTGAGAATACGGTTTTCCGCCAAAAGATGAAAGAGACAGGTTCCCTTTATTCCGGGCTCACGGGAGATTTTCAAAATAGGGCGGTGAATCAATGAGTCATTTATGATGTATTGAAATCCAGCCATTTTCCCGAATTTTGATGTCAATGTCAGAGGTATTGCACCTGCATGACGCAAGGCATTGCTTGCCGGGGTTAATTCTGGCTCTCCTGTGTGTAAAAGTAATTCTTTATTATCCGCATTAAGGACATAAAATCTGTCGCCATCCGCGCGATGTATTCCCGTGAGAAACAGACTGTTTGTTTCATGCCAACTTGGCGAGGGCTCGTGCTGGTTTTTTGAAGTGGATTGAGATTGATTGGGCATTGAAAATAACAACTAAAGGTCTGGATATTTTTTGGATTTTTATAATATGGCCTCACAGGGTTCAACTTGGTTTCGATCAATCCTTTTTCCCAACCGTTTTTTTCTAATTATGCTTGCATATTGCATGGGGCTGAGACGGAGCCGCTCCTCACTTTTTGATGTTTGCGGGAGGGCTTTGCTTTGAATTGCGATGGTTGGCAGGTGGGCGCATTTTGCATGTGATACGGACTTCGCATAGCATGAGCAATCGCATTCCTGCCGTAGTTTCGACGAGTTTGTCGCGGTTGGGGGAGGCCGTTGGAACAGTGATCGAGAGCCGAAAAAGAGTCGGATTATGTTTTGCCACTCCCGAGGTTGCACTTGTCAATGACTGCGGACGGGGCAATCTCTCAGTGCATGGCCCCTGCCGCCGTCAAAACCCCGCCCGCTGCGCGCCGCGCAAAACCGCGACGTGTGGAAAGTTTGTTGTTTTCCGAAGGGAAGGGCAAAAAATCCTCAAAGTTGCATGCGGGAAGAATGGATATAATGACAAAACACAACCTGCCCCCTTCAATGACCCTTGCCGGCAAGCACTCCAGAAAACCACGCGACGTTCATTATACGGCGGAGGGCGGCAAGGAAATCGCGAGGGTGGTCGCCGCCGCAATAGCCGAGGCGCTGCGAGATCTGCCATCGAAAACACGCAAGCAAACTCCAAACGAACCATGAAAACACACGGGCAAAACATGCATGCGAACGTAAAATTGAAAAAATCCGCCCTTTGGGCCTCGGCGGCGTTCTTGACTACCCTGCCCACGCCGGGCATCGCGAGCACGCCCCGGCAACAGCCCAACATACTTTGCATTGTATGCGAGGACATAGGCCCGTATCTGGGTTGCTATGGGGACACGGTTGCAGTCACGCCAAATCTCGACAGATTCGCAACGCAAGCACGGCGTTATACGCGCATGTTTTCCTCGGTTGGGGTGAGCGCCCCTTCAAGGGCGTCGCTGATAACCGGACTTTATCCCACCTCATTCGGCGCAAACAATATGAGGACTTCGTCGGCCAGCCCGGATAACGACGCTCGCGTGAAACCTTACGAAGCCGTCCCGGTCGCCGGGGTTAAATGTTACACGGAGTTTCTCCGCGCCGCCGGATATTATTGCACAAATAACAGCAAAACCGATTACCAGTTCAACGCCCCCATAACTGCCTGGGACCAAAGCAGCGGCAAAGCCCACTGGAAAAACCGTCCCGAAGGAATGCCGTTTTTTGCAATATTCAACATCGCAGTCACCCATGAGTCGCAGATATGGAAGCGGGCAAAGGAGCCGCTTGTGGTCAATCCGGACGACATCACCCCGCCACCCTATCACCCCAACAATAAAATCTCTCGCCGCGACTGGGCCGTTGTTTACGGCAATATCGCCGCGATGGACCGCATGGTCCAAAAATATATAGACGAAGTCCGGGAAGCGGGTCTTCTCGATAACACTATTATCATCTGGTATTCCGATCACGGCGGGCCGATGCCGCGTCAAAAGCGCGCGTTGCGCGACAGCGGCACGCTGGCCCCGTTCATGATAAGGTTCCCCGACGGGCGTTTTGCCGGGACTGTTGACAATGATCTTCGCGCATTCGTGGACATTCCGGCCACCATCCTGTCGCTCGCCGGCATCAAGCCGCCCGAGTATATGCACGGGAAGGCCTTTTTGGGCAAATACAAGGAGGCGGCGCGCGATTATATTTACGGAGCCCGGGACCGTTTTGATGCGAAAACGGACTGCCAGACCGCCGTTCGAGACCGCCGCTTCAGACTGCTGCATAATTATATGCCGGAACAGTCCGAATTTCTCGACATCAGTTATCATCGCAATATTCCCACCCTGCGAAACATGATGGAATTATACAACGAAGGAAAATTGGAAAAACTCCCTTCGCTGTGGTTCACGAAGCCGCGCCCAACAGAGGAATTCTACGACATTGAGCAGGATCCGCACGAGATGAACAATGTCATAGACGATCCGCGGTATGCGAAAGACGTCGCTCGGCTGCGTAAAAAACTGGCGGAAATGGATGCCGCGTATAATCCTTTCGCGGGCAAGCCGGAATCAGCACTCCGTGAACACCTCTGGCCCGGCGGCGAGCAACCCAGGGTTGCCGACCCGGTTTTTACCCGCGCGAAACGCAAGCTCACCATAGAGTGCCCCACGCCGGGGGCATCCATCGCCTACCAAATAAATGGCGAGGGGCTGGCGAGGGGGCATTGGAAACTTTACACTGGACCCCTGACGATAAAAAACGGTGACAAAGTGACGGCAGTATGCACCCGCATAGGGTATAAACCCACGGGGGAGATTGCGTATAACTATTAACACGAGTTCATCAGTTGGGCCATGCCGTGAATAAATTGCCCTCAATCGGTGGGACTGTCTCGGCGATTACCAATGTTTGAGCGACTTCATTCAAGCAGAGCGGAAATCGATACTGATATCTGGCAAAAATTTTTATTTCCACCTACATCAACCCTCCGGACTCAAAACGGCCATGTGTTTCAGGGCCGTTACAAGGCGATATTGCTGGAGAATGCGACGGCATTGAGCCGCGTGGTTGATTTCATACACTTGAACCCAGTGCGCGCGGGTGCGGTGCCGCCCGGACTGGTGGAGCAATACCAGCGAAGCAGTTTGCCGGAGTTCATTAAAAAGAAAAAGGCCCGCGGGATTGACCGCCGCCGACTGGCTTGAGGCGAGGGGCGGATGGTCCGACGACGCCAAGGGCATGAAAAATACCTGCAATATCTGAAGGATATAGGAAACGATGAGCAGGCGCAGAAGCAAATGGGGTTGGTGAAACTTTCACGGGGCTGGGCATTGGGCACGCATGGTTGGAAACAAGCGCTGGCCCGCGAATATGCGCATAAAACCTATGCGGAAGGCATGAACAAAGAAGAGGCGGGGGAAATACAGGAATTGCATTGGGAGGGGCAATTGGAAGCGGCACTGAAAGCGGCGGGACGGAAGCCCGGCGACCTGAAAACCACACCGAGGCTGCGGGGGTGAAAAATGAAGATCGCGGCGCAACTGAGAAAAGAGGGCGGGGCGCCGGTTGGATGGATCGCTGAAGAATTGCACCTTGGCACAGCGGGCACAGTGCGCAACTATCTTGCCAAGCACAGAGTCTCCAAAAAAACACGCGCATGACAATTAACAACACGGCAACCATTTCGCTGCGAGCGATTGCAGTTTTATTGTGCATTGCGATATCGTTTGTCTCTGGATGCGGAGGAAGCCCGGACGAGGAACAGCGAGCCGGGGCGGCGGCTTCACAGGCGACATTGAGGAACCTGAAAAGAGAGCTCCAGAAGACCAGGGACATGCTGAATGCCTACGACCAGGGTTTGAAAAAACTCAGGGCAAACGCACCTTACTGCGGAGGCCGGCAAATGACGGCGGAGTATGCGCCGGAAACGCTCGAAAAAATCGAATCGCTAAAGTCGAAGGCAAAAGACTTGGAGCTTCAAATACAGGCCATCGAGACATCGCCACTCGAACAGGATCAGGGGCAACTGTAGGATGATTATAAGGCAAACTGGGATGGATTTTTCCAAGCCGGAGTTTTTGATTTATTCCGTCGCTTTTTGAGGCCGAAAAGGGCCGAAAAAGGGTCAGATGCACGCAAAAAATCCGAGGCGTGTGTTATTGATTCTCTCATGTCTTTTTTGAATTCCGTGAGAAATGACTAAAAATATATGTCTTGCTATTTCGCAAAACGGCGAAATGGTCGCGACATGCTTTTAACCAAATCAGCGCGTTCCAAAAGGGCCCGTTCACCCTCTTTCGAGCATGAGGCGGCGGTTTTTAAGGCGCTCGGACATCCCGCGCGCCTACAAATTGTCGCCAGGCTTGCCGGGGGCGAGCAGTGCGTTTGCGACCTCGTTGATCTCACCGGACTCGGCTGGTCAACCGTCTCGCGCCACCTCTCCGTGCTTCGGGACACCGGGGTCATCGAGGCCGAAAAACGCGGCATGCAGGTATTCTACCGCCTCCGGCTTCCGTGCGTCGCACGCTTCATCTCGTGCCTGCAATCGGCATCCGACGGGCAGGATGTGCGCTTCACTGTCAAAGCCGGGGCCGGCGCTAAAACAGCCTGCTGCGCAAACTGATTTTTCCCGCCTAATAACAACGCGCAAAACCGTCGCCGACTATTTCGCAATTTCACGAACTACCCGCCGTCCTTCATTTGCCCCCGCCATCCGCATTCGCACAATGAACAAACTCAAGGAAACAAAAACATTTCTCCTGATGGCGGGCGTTTTTGCCGCGTTCTATTTCCTGCCGTCCGGCTGGCCGCGTTTTGACTTGGCGATTCGAGAGGCGCTCGAACTCGCCAAATGGTATGCGCGCGAGCACGTCATCCTGTGCCTGCTGCCGGCGTTCTGGATTGCGGGCGCGATCGGCGCGTTTGTCTCGCAGCAGTCAGTCATGCGTTACCTCGGCCCGAAGGCCCCGAAGGCGCTCAGTTATGGCGTGGCGTCCGTTTCCGGCACCATTCTCGCGGTGTGCTCGTGCACGGTGCTGCCGCTGTTTTCCGGCATCTACCGCATGGGCGCGGGACTCGGGCCGGCGTCGGCGTTTCTCTACTCGGGCCCCGCGATCAACGCCCTCGCGATTATCATGACCGCAAAGGTGCTCGGCTTTCAAATCGGCGTCGCGCGCGCAGTGGGCGCGGTCGTGTTTTCCATCGTCATCGGCATTTTAATGCACCTGCTTTTTCGAAAAGAGGAGCAGGCCAAGGCCGCCAAAATCGCCGCGCTACCCGAGGCGCCGGCGACGCGTCCGCTTTGGAAAACCGCCGCGTTTTTCGCAACGATGGTCGGCATTCTTGTGTTCGCCAACTGGTCGCGCCCGCCCGGAGGCGAAAGCGGTTTTTTTGCCGTCGTCTTTTCCATAAAATGGCCGCTCACCGCGCTGCTCGCCGCCGTGCTCGGCGTGATGCTCTGGCGCTGGTTCAAGCTCTCCGGGGCCAAGCTCGCCGTTACTGGAATCGTCACCGCGGCGTCGGCGCTGCTGCTGCCCGCGCATCCCGAGGCGTGCGTGCTCGCCGCCATCGCCGGACTCGTCTGGGCGACCGCGGGGCGCGACGGCGAGGCGGGCGAGTGGTTCGACCAGTCGTGGACGTTTGCGAAGCAGATTTTTCCGCTCCTCATCGGCGGCGTGCTCGTCGCCGGATTGCTCCTCGGACGGCCCGGGCACGAGGGGCTGATTCCCTCGGAATGGATCATGCAATCGGTCGGGGGAAATTCGTTTTTCGCCAACGCGTTTGCCGGCATCGCGGGCGCGTTCATGTATTTCGCCACGCTCACGGAGGTGCCGATTTTGCAGGGTCTCATCGGCAACGGCATGGGCGAAGGCCCCGCGCTCACGCTGCTGCTCGCCGGCCCCGCGTTGAGCCTGCCAAGCATGATCGTCATCAACTCCGTGCTCGGTCTGAAAAAAACCGCCGCCTACATCGGCCTCGTCATCGTGCTCTCGACACTCGCCGGCTGGGGCTACGGCGCGATTTTCGGCTGATGAATTTATTTTCCACCACCACCACCACACAACCAACCAACACACACATCATGAAAAAAATCCAAATCCTCGGCATGGGATGCGCCAAGTGCAACAAGCTCGCGGAGGTTGCCGAAACCGCCGCCAAAAACCTCGGCCTCCAATACGAAATGACAAAAGTCAAGGACCTGAACGAAATCGCCGCGCTCGGCGTCATGTTCACGCCCGCGCTCGTCGTGGACGGCGTCGTGAAAGTGTCCGGCAAAGTCCCCTCAGACGAGGAGATGAAACAACTGCTCGCCTGATTTTTCGCGCATTATGAAAAACCGCCTTCTCATCACGCTCTGCGCCGCCGCGCTCGCGTTTGTTTTCACTCCGGCGTCGCGCGCCGACGACGCCAAGCCCGGCGCGGCCAAACCCGCCTTGCCCAAGCTCGTCGATCTCGGCGCGGACAAATGCATTCCCTGCAAACAAATGAAGCCCATCCTCGATGAGTTCATGCGCGACTACGCCGACCAGTTTGAGACGGTGTTCATAGACGTTTGGAAAAAACCGGACGAGGGCCGGGCTCACAAAATCCGCCTGATTCCGACGCAGATTTTCTACGACGCCAGCGGCAAGGAACTCGCGCGCCATGAGGGATTCATTTCCAAAAAAGACATTTTGGCCAAATGGGCGGAACTGGGAATCACGGTGAGGGAACCGGCACCGAAGCCGGTGCCCGCGCCCGCGAGGGAATGATCCCGAATCGTCCGCGACAATGGACACCCTCTTCGAAACCCTGACCTCCGCGATGGGCGGCGCTCCGCTCGTCGCGCTCGCTGCCGCGTTTGCGTGGGGCGTGTTGAGCATCATCCTCAGCCCGTGCCACCTCGCGAGCATCCCGCTCATCGTCGGCTTCCTTCAGGGAGGCAAACGTGTTTCGGCCGCGCGCGCCGCCGGGCTGTCCACGCTGTTTGCGTTTGGCATACTCTGCTCCATCGCGCTTATCGGAATCCTGACGGCCGCGGCCGGTCGCATGCTCGGCGATCTCGGCGCGTGGGGAAACTACATCGTCGCGGCCGTGTTTTTCATATTCGGACTGCACCTGCTCGGAGTCATCCCGCTGCCGGCCGCGTTGCAAGCCGCGCCCAACAATCCGCGACGCGGCCCGCTCGGCGCGTTTTTGTTCGGCTTCATATTCGGCGTCGCGCTCGGCCCGTGCACGTTTGGTTTTATGGCTCCGGTGCTCGGCGTCACGTTTGGCATGGCGGCGACGGCCCCGGTTTTTGCCTACGGCATGCTGCTGCTTTTCGGGCTTGGCCACTGCGCCGTCATCGCGCTGGCGGGCACGTCGAGTGCGTGGGTGCAAAAACTCCTCTCGTGGCAAAACGACGCTCCCGGCGGACGCTGGCTGCGCCGCGCCTGCGGCGTCCTCGTGATTCTCGGCGGCGTCTATCTCATTCTGACGGCGCGATAAACCGCCCCTCCCTCAACCCCGCCGCATACGCGGTGAAGACGATCTTGATCTCACCGCGCACGCGCCGGAACTCGGTGAGGATTTCATCCTCTGTGCCGACCGCGTGCGCCGGGTCGTTGAAGCCCCAATGATGATTGAAAAAAGGGTCAGGTTATATTTTGCCATTTTTGGTGGCTTGAGAATGCCAATCTGATGGTGATGCCGAATGTCACGCACATTGAGAATCCGGCATGCTTCCGGCGTCCGAATCCGAAAAAAATAACCGCCGCGGTTCGCTTTTTGCTCTTTCGCGCATTGGTGCGATGTGGTTTTTTGCATCCTTTCATTCCTTATCTCACGTTTTTCATTCCGCACTCCGCATTCCGAGTTCCGCATTCCATCCCGTCCGCATGGTAGCCAAGACACGCATTTCGTTGCTCGACTGGTTCAGCGCCTTCAAGATCAAGACGCAGGAGCGGTTCGACGTGTTCACGCCCGCGGCGTTGCTTGTGCTCGGCGTGACGGGGGTGATGTTTATTTACAGCGCGCAGCTCGAGCGGCACGGCACGGCGTGGAAGGCGCAGTGCATTTTTTGGGTTTTGGGCATCGCCGTCTATGTGGTGGTGTCGCTCATCGATTACCGAATCTGGCTCAGTTATGTGCACTGGATTTACATCGCCGCGCTTGTGCCGTTGGTGCTGGTGCTTGTGCCCGGTATCGGCGATTCGCAGTTTGGGGCGCAGCGCTGGATTAATTTTGGTTTCTTTAAATTCCAGCCGTCCGAGACGGCGAAAATCGCCGTTCTCCTTATGTCGGCGGGCATTCTCGCGCGCTCGAAAATAGGCAATGTGCTCGATTCGCTCGGAGTGCTTGGCAAATTGGCACTTGCGGCGGGCGTTCCCATCTTCTTGATCTTTCTGCAGCCTGATATCAAATCGGCCATTGTCCTTCCTCCCGTGATTTTCGCCATGCTTTACGTCTCACGCCTTTCGCTCCGCTTTTTCGCGGTGGTGCTGGGCGCGTTTGTGCTTCTTGTGGGCGTGGTCGCATGGGACACCGCGTGTTATGTGAATTTCATGCAGGAAAACGGCTACTCGTATCAAAACAGCGAACAGCGCGATCTTTACAACAAGCGCTCTCCGCTGCCTTTCCGCGGGTATCAGCGCAACCGCATCCTTGCCTTCGCCGCGCCCAACATCATCGACCAGGCGGGCACCGGCGATTCTTACAACCTCAACCAATCTCTCATCTCAATCGGCACGGGCGGGCTTACCGGCAAGGGCTGGCGCCAAGGCACGCAGGCCAAGCTCGGTTACCTGCCCACCGCCGTTTCGCATAACGATTTTATTGTCTCGGTCATCGCCGAGGAAACAGGATTTTTGGGAAGTCTTACGGTTATTAGTCTGTTCGGATTGATCCTGTTCAACAGCATACGCATCGCGGGTCTCGCAAGGGACCGCTTTGGAACCCTGATCGCCATCGGCGTGACGATGTTCTTCACGGTGCATGTGTTTGTGAACATTGCCATGTCCATCGGACTGGTGCCCATCACGGGCATACCGCTTCCCTTCATTAGCTACGGAGGCTCCTTTTTGCTTTGTTGCTGCTTGCTGCAAGGACTGGTCCAGAGCGTCTATCGTTTTAGGAGGGATTTTTCATGACATCTGAAAAATCCAGCCTCGCGATACTGACCGCCCTGCCGGGATTTCCTGCGCCGCAACCACCGCGTATTGGGGCCGCCGACACCACCACCACACACAACAAAAGAAAAAGCCTGAACGCCCGAAAAGCTGAAAGCCTGAAACAAGCAGGCGCGCGCTCCCAACGCCGCCCGATTTTTTCAGCCTTCAGCCTTCGGAACTTCAGTCCTTTTCGCCCATACATACGCCATGAGCGACCAATCACAAACTCCCTCGCCGGGAAACTCCGGCGACTCCAACGCGCCGCGCCAGCAAACCCCGGCCGCCGCACTCCAGAAATACGACGAGGAGCTCGTCAACCCGCCTCCGCAAACGCAAGTTGACCCCGTCAGCCCCGCCGAACTCAAGGCCGGGGCGAAGGAACGCGCCAAGGACCGTCCGATCCTCCAAAAAATCCTCTCCGTGTTTCGAAAGGAAAAAACCACCTTCCGCGAGCTCATCATCAACTCCGAGCCGCTCGAAAAACGCGTCGCCCTGCTCGTTGACGGCACGCTCGAAAAATTCGAGATCGAGCGCGACTCCGACAACCGCATGGTTGGCGGCATCTACAAGGGCCGCATCAAAAACCTCGACCCCGGTCTCAAGGCCGCCTTCGTCGATATCGGCTATTCCAAAAACGCCTTCCTCCACTACTGGGACATGCTTCCCGCCGCCGCCGACTCGTCCGTCGAAGTGGTGCGCGTGAACAAGCGCAAAAACGCGCCCCAGCGCCCCGCCGAGCCCACCATCAAGGACATTCCCAACCTCTACCCGCCCGGCAGTGAAATCGTCATTCAGGTCACCAAGGGTCCCATCGGCACAAAGGGCCCGCGCACCACGACCAACCTCGCCATCCCCGGCCGCTACCTCGTGCTCATGCCCTACTCCGACCAGTGCGGCATCTCGCGCAAAATCGAGGACAACAAGGAGCGCCACCGCCTCAAGCGCATGATCAACGAGCTCACCATCCCCGAGGGCATGAGCGTGATCGTGCGCACCGCGGGCGAGGGCAAAAAGACGCGCTACTTCGTTCGCGACCTCCACATCCTCCTCAAAACCTGGGCCGGCATTCAGCAAAAAATGCAGTCGGAAAAATCCCCCGCCTGCCTTTACCAGGAACCCGACCTCGCCGAGCGCACCGTGCGCGATTTCCTCACCGAGGAAGTGGACCGCGTGCTCGTTGACAGCTCCGAGGATCACTCGCGCATCCAGAACCTCGTCGCGCAAATCAGCAAACGCTCCCGCTCCAAAATCGCGCTCTACAAGGACAACATCCCGATCTTCGAGCGCTTCAACATCGAGCGCCAGATTGAGCAGACCTTCCAGCGCCGCGTGCCGCTTCCCAGCGGCGGCGAAATCATCATCGACGAAACCGAGGCGCTCATCGCCATCGACGTGAACACCGGCTCGCACAAAAACCGCGGTGGCGACGAGAAGAACACCATCTACGCCGTGAACCTCGAGGCCGCGCAGGAGATCGCGCGCCAGATCCGGCTCCGCAATCTTGGCGGCCTCATCATCATGGACTTCATCGACATGAAGGAGCGCCGCCATCGCAACGCGGTTTACGAAAAAATGGTGCAGGCCATGTCGGAGGACAAGGCGAAGAACCACATCCTCCCCATTTCGCAACTCGGCATCATGCAAATGACGCGCCAGCGCCAGCAGGAATCCCTTTCGAGCAACCTTTACACCGACTGCCCGTATTGCCGCGGTCGCGGCATTGTGAAGAGCGCGACGACGATGTCGGTCGAACTCCAGCGCAAGCTCAGCTCGATTGTCCGCCGCCTGCAAAACCGCAACGACGGCAAGGAGTATTCGCTGCGCGTGCTCGTGCACCCGAGCATCCTCGAACGCCTCCGCAGCGAGGACGCCGAGCTGCTCGTGCGCATGGAACGCCTCTACGGCGTGAAGCTCGCCTTCCGCGCCGACCTCAACTACCACGTTGAAAACTTCAAAATCATCAACGCGGTCACAAACGAAGAGTATCGTTAAAGTGGAGGCGGCATCCCGCCGCTCGTGAAAAACTCACCGCAAAAAAACGCGAACCGCATCAACCGGTTCGCGTTTTTTGTTGGGTCGCGATGTGTGTTTGCCGCGCCGATCACCAGCGGGTGCGGTGTGGAATAAGCGAATGGCGCGCCGCGATCATGGTTTTGTCCTGAATTGCGCCACCGCGTCGAGATAGGCTTTCACCTTGTTGGGATAGTCTGACGAAACGTAGGTGACGCCGTGGCGGATCGCCCAGTCCACCACTTCATGGTCATTGGCCTGCCAGATGGTGGTCTCGATGCCGAGCTTGTTGGCTTCGCTGATCAATTCCGGGCGGTTCATCATCACGTTCAGGGGATAGGAAATGCCTTTGTAGCCCAACTGCTTCGCTTCCGCGGGGCCCATCGCCTTCAGGCTGCTGCTCAAGTAGATCACCGTCATGCCGGGTTGGAGCCGGACCACCTCGTTGCACATGTGTTTGCTGAATGAGGTGATTTCCATCAGCGGGATGACGTCCATTTCGCGGGCGAGCGCCAGCACCGCCTCCACGACTTGCGTTTCGCGCTTTGGCGTCGGATGGGTTTTGATCTCGATTATCATTTTTGTCGCGGGGCCTTTTTTGCCCTGCTCGAAGATTTCGCGCAGCGTCGGCACCTGGCTTCCGTTGGGCAGCCTGGCGGCGCGGATTTCCGCGAACTTGTTTTTTTGCGCGTGCAGATCGGTGCCGTTGATCTTGGGGCCGTGGACGACGATGAGCTGGCCGTCCGCAGTCATGTTGACGTCGAGTTCGGCCGCGTGGGTTCCCAGTTTTTGGGCGTTGGCGAGGCTTGAGACGGTGTTTTCCCACGAGCCCTCGGTGTTATAAAATCCACGATGGGCGATGATCTTGGGTTGCGCCGCGAGGTTCAGCATGCCGGCGGTAAGCGCGCACAATAAAAGCAGTTTTTTCATATCGGTCGGAGGTTGGGTTTTGGGTGAAGTTGCGGGGGCGACGGTATTCTGGTTTATTCGGCGAACGCGAGGCGAAATTGGCGGGGCGATCGTGGCGGCGGCGCGGCATGTGCCGACGCGAGTCGACGTGTGGCGACATGTATCGGAACGATGCCAAACCGGGCGTCGCGAGCGAGGGGGATTTTTTACTTTTTGAACTGCGCGATCGCGTCGAGGTAGGCTTTGGCTTTGTCGGGGCTGTCCGTCGAAACGTAGGTGACGCCGTGGCGGATGGCCCAGTCGATCAGTTCGCGGTCGTTGACCATCCAGAGCGTGGTTTCGATGCCGAGTGCGTTGGCCTCGCGAACGATTTCGGGGCGGTTCATCATCACGTTGAGTTGATAGGAGAGGCCTTTGTAGCCCAGCGCCTTTGCCTCCGCGGGGCTCATGGCTTTCATGTTGCTGCTGACATAGACAACAGTCGCGCCGGGTTGGCGCCGCACCACTTCGTCGCAGACGTGTTTGCTGAACGAGATGAACTCAATTTGCGGCACGAGCTCCATTTCGCGGGCGAGCGCCAGGATTGCCTCCACGACTTGCGTTTCGCGCTTCGGTGTCGGGTGGATTTTTATTTCGAGGATCAGTTTGGTGGCGGCGCACTTTTTCCCCTGCTCGAAGAATTCGCGCAGCGTCGGTATTTGGAGTCCGTTGGGAAGTTTGGCGGCGCGGATGTCCGCGAATTTGCTTTTTTGCGCGTGGAGTTTGGTGCCGTGGATTTTTGGGCCGTGGACGACGATGAGCTGGTCGTCCGCCGTCAGGTTGACGTCGAACTCGACTCCGTAGACTCCCAGCTTTTGGGCGTTGGCGAGGCTCGAGACGGTGTTTTCCCACGAGCCTTCGGTGGCGTAAAAGCCGCGATGCGCCACGATCTTGGGTTGCGCCGCGAGGTTCGCCGCGCCCGCGGCGGTCAGCATGCATAGTGATAAGAGTGAAAGCAGTTTTTTCATGTTGGGTTGGTGGGTTGGATGCGTTGGAAGGACAAAGCGGGGTGGGGCGGGGGAGTGCGGTGTGTGCGAGGATTGCGGTCGTGTTGGCGGGGAAATCACGGTTTCTTTTTCTGGCCGTAATAGGCGCCGGCTCCGTGTTTGCGGCTGTAGTGTTTTTTGATGAGCAGGTTGTTCATCGGCATTTCCGCGTTGAGCTGGCGGGTGATGAGTCCCATGCGGGCGATTTCCTCCAGCACGACGCTGTTGTGAACGGCTTCCGCCGCCGTCCGTCCCCAAGTGAAGGGGCCGTGATTGGAGACGAGCACGCCCGGTGTGTGCAGGGGGTTGCGTTTTTCAAAGCATTCGAGGATCACGGCGCCGGTGTTTTTTTCGTAATCGGTTTCGACTTCGGGGGCGAGCATCGGGCGCGTGCAGGGCACCGGGCCGTGGAAATAATCGGCGTGCGTCGTGCCCATGACCGGGAGCGCCATGTTGGCCTGCGCCCAAGCGGTGGCGTGGCGGGAGTGCGTGTGGACGATTCCGCCGATGCCGGGGAACGCCTTGTATAACTCGATGTGCGTGGGTGTGTCCGAGGAGGGGTTGAGCGCGCCTTCCACGGTTTTGCCCTCAAGGTCCACGACCACCATGTCGCCGACGGTAAGCGCGTCGTATTCCACGCCGCTGGGTTTTATCACAACTAACCCGCGCTCGCGGTCTATCGCACTGGCGTTTCCCCAAGTGAAAATGACCAGCCCGTGTTTCACGAGGTCGAGATTTGCCTTAAGCACTTCTTCTTTGAGGTGTTCCAACATTTTTTGAATAAACTAGGAATGAGTTGAGGTGAGAATCGAGGGGAAGCGGAATCGCTAAAACGCAAAAATAGAAAACTAAAAATAAAGAAAAGGAAAGAATAATTCTTATTTTTCTTGTTTTTTGCGAATGTTTCTTTCATTTGTCTGCTAAATAGCATGGAAAAGGAAAATTGATCGCGAGGAGACGCTCTTTCGTGTTCTGCCTCAAACAGAATATATTACCCATGAATAAAATACAAAACGCATTATCTCGCACGACGGACACCAAGGCGCTCATTATTGCCCGCGACGCGCTTCCCCAAACGGCGGAGATGTTCGCAGAGCTGTTTCCCAGCAGGCGCGCGCTTGTCATGGCGGACACAAACACTTATCCGATTGCCGGTCAGGCGGTTGCGGAGTCGTTTCGGCGGGCCGGGATTGGACAGGATGAACCCGTTGTCTTTCAAGCGCCGGAGCCACATGCGGAATGGGCTTATGTTGAGAAACTTATGGGTATTCTCAATGCCACCGACGCGGTGCCCGTTGCCGTGGGTTCGGGTGTGATCAACGACCTCGTCAAGGTCGCCTCGCATCGTTGCGGACGGCGCTACTTGTGCGTTGGCACGGCGGCTTCGATGGACGGCTACACGGCTTACGGGTCGTCGATCACCTACAAGGGCTCGAAGCAGGCTTTCGATTGTCCGGCGCCGCTTGGAATGCTTATCGACACCCGCGTGGTGGCCGCCGCGCCGAGCGACATGTCCGCTTCGGGATACGCCGATTTGCTGGCCAAGGTGCCCGCCGGCGCCGACTGGATTCTCGCCGACGCCATCGGAGCCGAGCCCATGAATAAGCCCGCTTTCGACATGGTGCAGGACGGGTTGCTGAATGCGTTGGGCGATCCGAAAGGTGTGAACGACGGACGGGAGGATCGCGTGGCGCCGCTCGTCGAGGGATTGTTGCTCGCCGGTTTTGCCATGCAGGCGCACCACTCCAGCCGTCCCGCGTCTGGCGCCGAGCACCAGTTCAGCCACCTGTGGGACATGGAGCACCACACTTTTAACGGGCAGGGCGTTTCGCACGGATTCAAGGTGGGCATCGGCACGCTCGCCTCGACCGCGTTTCACGAATTTTTGATCGCCGCGCCCGTCGGCGCGCTCGACATCGACGCGTGCGTCGCCGCCTGGCCGTCGTGGGACGCGACCGAAAAGGAAATACGGCGCGTCTTCAACAACGACGAAAGTTTTCTCGGACGCTGCATCGGCGAAACAAAAGCCAAATACGCGACCCCCGTGGAATTGCGCGCGCAGTTGTCGGCGTTGCGGGAAAAATGGCCGGAACTGAAACCCGCGCTCGAAAAACAAATACTGCCCTTCGCGGA
The DNA here is from genome assembly GCF_029504735.1 of Ereboglobus sp. PH5-10. Taxonomy (GTDB): domain Bacteria; phylum Verrucomicrobiota; class Verrucomicrobiia; order Opitutales; family Opitutaceae; genus Ereboglobus. The sequence goes on from NZ_JAQFIP010000007.1 coordinate 24,752, forward strand.
GATAAAACGCCGACTGCGCGAAGTGGGCGCGGCGCATGAGCCGGAGCAGATCGGCATTTCGCGCGCCAAGCTGCGCGAGACGTTCACCAAGGTGCCCTACATGCGGAGCCGCGTGAACGTGATCGACGTCGCCGTCAGGTGCCGGTTTTTCGACGCCTGGCTCGACAAGCTCTTCGGCCCCGGCGGCGTGTGGGAGATCAAATGACCGCCGCATGAAAAATCGAGCCGAGCGGCCGACCATCCCCAACGGGGATGTGTCTCATAGCCCAAGGTTGGCGCGAGTTGCGAGCGCCTACCTTGGGTTTGATGAAAAAGAAAACACAACCCCGAGGGGGTTGTGTCTGCTGAAAATCCACGCCGGACACACCACAGGCCGCAACCCCGTTGGGGTTGGTTGTCTTTTCATTATTCCCGGGGTAGCTCGCCACGCTCGCAACCCCGGGCTATGAGACGGAAGCCCGTTGGGCTTCATGCAACGTCCCCTTTGTTTCGAAATTAATAATAACAGTCCGCCAACCCAAATAAGCCGAACAACCCAAAATGACCCCCGAGCAAAAACAGAGATTCAAATACTGGCAGACACGCACGCTGATAGGGACGATGTTTGGCTACGCGCTGTTCTATTTTGTGCGCAAAAACTTTTCGCTCGCCATGCCCGGCATCGAGGCCGACCTCGGCGTCACCAAAACCCAGCTCGGCATTTTCCTCACGCTCAACGGGCTGATCTACGGCGTCTCGCAACTCGTCAACGGGATGTTCGCGGACCGCAAAAACGCGCGCTGGTATATGTCGATCGGACTCCTCCTGTGCGCATCGGTGAACATATTTTTCGGCTTCGGGGCGGATGTCGCGGCGTTCCTCACGGGCGAGCACGACGGGGCGCGGTTCACCAGCACCATCGTGCTCTTTCTGGGCCTCATGTGGGTGCTCAACGGCATCTTGCAGGGCGCGGGATTTCCGCCCTGCGCGCGATTGCTGACCCATTGGATTCCGCCAAGGGAGCTCGCCACAAAAATGTCGATTTGGAACACCTCGCACTCGGTGGGCGCGGGCCTGGTGGTCATCATGTGCGGCTACATCATGACCAACATGGGCGAGGGGCCGAATCACGTCGGGGCGTGGAGATGGTGCTTTTGGATTCCCGGGCTGATCGCGCTGGCGGGCTCGGCGGCGCTCTTCATGACGCTGCGCGACACGCCCGCGTCCGTCGGCCTGCCCGAACTGGAGGGCACCGAGGTCAGGAAAAACGCCACCAAAAAAGAACAGTCCGCCGAAACCAAGCTGCTGATTCGCAAAAAAGTGTTCGGCAATCCGATCATGTGGATTCTCGCGTTCGCCAATTTTTTTGTCTACATCGTGCGCTTCGCGGTGCTCGACTGGGGGCCGTTTCTCCTGAGCGATTCCAAGGGCGTGAGCCTCGCGCACGCGGGCTGGCTTGTCGCCATGTTCGAAATCGCGGGCATCGCGGGAATGCTTTTCGCGGGATACGCCACCGACCGGTGGCTCGGCGGCAGGGCACACCGCACCTGCGTGTTCTGCATGCTGGGCACGGCCATTTTCATGGCGATATTCTGGCGGCTCGAGCCGGGGATTCCCGTGTGGATTTATTACGCGACACTCTGCGCCGCCGGATTCTGCATCTACGGACCGCAGGCGCTCATCGGCATCGCGGCCGCGAACCAGGCGACCAAAAAAGCCGCGGCCACGGCCAACGGATTTAAGAGCATGTTTGGCTACGCGAGCACGATGATTTCGGGCGTGGGTTTCGGTTACGTGGCCCAGCACTACGGATGGAATTACACCTACCTGGCACTGATCATCGTCTCGTTCATAGGCATGGGCATCCTCATGCTGATGTGGAACACCAAGGCCGACGGCTACGGCGATCTGGAACGCATTGAAACCGCCGGCGAAAAAAGATAGGGAATTATCACTGAATAATGAATGACCACGGATTACACGGATTTACACGGATAAATACAAAATAGCTGGTTTGTATCCGTGCAAATCCGTGTAATCTGTGGTCAATAAAATCAGAAAACCTTAATTCAGGATAACGCCCAAGACCATAGCTCATACCAAAACACACCCGCTCCATGTTAAGCATCGCCGAAAGACATAAGTATATTCTCGACCTCCTCAACACGCACGGATTCGTGCGCGTCACGGACCTCGCGGAGCGTCTCGGCATGACAAAAGTCACCATCCGCAACGACCTCAAGATGCTCGAGGGAAAAGGCATGCTCTACCGCATGCACGGCAGCGCCAGCAAAGCCAACCCGCACGTGAGCGACGTGAACGTGAAAGTGAAGGGACAGTTGAACAGCGAAAAAAAGCGCCTGATCGGACTGGAGGCGGCGCGGCACATTTTGGAGGACGACTCGGTGATCATCGGCTCCGGCTCGACCGTCGAGGCCTTTGCCGCGGTGCTCAAGCCGGTGCGCCACCTGAACGTCGTCACGCTGTCGTTGCGCGTGTCCATGCTGCTCTGCGAGCAGGAAAACATCGACGTGCTGCAACTCGGCGGCAACGTGAACCACAACTCGCTTTCCGTGCGCGGGGATTATTCCGCCTCCGGGCTCGCCAACCTCGTCTGCTCGAAATTGTTCATCGGCGTCGACGGACTGGACCTCGAATACGGCGTCACCGCCTCCACGGTGGAGGAGGCCACGCTCACGCAAAAGATGATGCAAGTGGCGTCCCAAGTGGTGGTGCTGGCGGACTCGTCGAAGTTCGGCAAACGCGGCTTTGGCCGCATCGGATCGCTCGAGGACATCGACATGCTCGTGACCGACGCCGGGATCCCGGAGCATTTCAAAACCGCCCTGGAAGACGCCGGCGTGGACGTGCGCGTGGTGGCGGGCGAAAGGCCATTCGCCTAAAGGACCATTTTGCCGACTGTGGCAAATTAGTCTGGACTATTTTGCCACGTCCGGCAAAACAGTCTCATGTCACAGCGCCTCCGTTTTTACGATTCCCTGCTTGCATGGCATCTCAAAGAATACCGCCAGATGGCATTTGTCAGCGGTCCGAGGCAGGTTGGAAAAACGACCGTGTGCGAAGGCACCGCCGATGTTTGCTGGAATTGGGACAACACTGACGATCGACGCCTAATGTTGTCGGGGCCGTCCGTCATGGCGGATAAAATGGGCATTGGTCAGTTGCGCGAGAAACCGCCGGTTGTGGCCTTTGACGAACTACACAAGTATTCGAAATGGAAAACACTGCTGAAGGGATTTTTTGACACATACGGGAAAAAAATAAAAGTGGTTGTTACGGGGAGCTCGCGTCTGGATGTTTTTCGACGGGGCGGCGACAGCCTCATGGGCAGATATTTGCTTTATCGAATGCATCCGTGGTCGGTCGCGGAATGCCTGCACACGGACATGCCGGCCAATCCTGTTCGTTTGCCAAAAAACGTAACCGATGCCGATTGGGATGCGCTGTGGGCGCATGGTGGATTTCCGGAGCCATTTCTTAAAAGAGACGCCCGTTTCACCAGACGGTGGAACACACTGCGGCAGGAGCAGCTTTCCAGGGAGGATCTGCGCGAGGTGAGCCAGTTGCAGGATTTGGGCACTGTCGAGGTGCTTGTCCAATTGCTGGCGGAACGTTCGTCGCAGCAACTCGTGTATGCCAACCTTGCCTCCGAGATCGGCGTTTCGGTGAACACAATAAAGCGTTGGGTCGATCTGCTCGGACGGTTGCACTATGGATTTTTGGTGCGCCCTTGGTTCAAGAATATCAACAAGGCGTTGCGCAAGGAACCCAAGTGGTTTTTGCGCGATTGGTCCGGCATTGAGGACGTTGGTGCGCGTGCGGAAACATTTGCCGCCTGTCACTTGCTTAAGGCGGTGGAGGGGTGGACCGACATGGGCTTGGGTCGCTTTGAATTATACTACTTGCGCGACAAAATGAAGCGGGAGGTCGACTTCCTCGTGACGCGCGATCGCAAGCCTTGGTTTTTGGCCGAGGTCAAACATTCGGAGACGACGATTTCTCCCGCACTTGGTTATTTTCAAAGGGAAACCAAGGCGGCGCACGCATTTCAGGTTGTCTTGGACATGCCGTATGTGAATGCGGATTGCTTCAAGGAATCCGCCCCCGTGGTTGTTCCGGCGCGCACATTGTTCAGCCAGCTTTTATAATAAAGGAAGAGTGAGTGTTGATAAAAACAGCTTCGTTTTTTGAATTTCTTGCTGCGTAGCGCCACTGGGCGCTGTTTTATTTTTAACATGTCAAAACTCATTGATGGTTCCGTTGCCAAACTTTCCTCGCTTCTCAAGCGCCCGCATTTGTTTCTCACGATTACCGAGCTCCTCGGCTGGGACGAGCAGGTCTATCTTCCCCCCGGCGGGGCGGAGCATCGCGCGGAGCAGCTTTCCGCGCTGGCCGAGGCGGCGCATGCGGCGGTGAGCGATCCGCGCATCGGTGAACAACTCGCCGCGCTCGAAAGTCCGGAGGCGTTCGAAAAACTGACCGCGCCCGAGCGCGCAATCATCCGTTGTGCGCGCCGCGATTATGACCGCGCGACAAAACTTCCCGCCGAATTTGTCCGCGAGAAAGCCGCGCAAACCAGTCGCGCTTATCATGCGTGGGCCGCCGCGCGCGAGAAATCGGACTTTGCCTCCTATGCGCCAATGCTGGAAAAAAACATCGAGCTCGTGCGGCGCGAAGCCGCGCATCTCGGGCATGGCGGCACAGGCGCCGAGGCTTACGATTACATGATCGACCAGCACGATCCCGGCATGAACGCGGCGGTGACCGAAAAGCTCTTCGATGAACTGAAAGCCGGCTTGGCGCCGCTCGTGCGCCGCATCACCGAGTCGCCGGTGAAGGCGCGGCCCGATCTTTTGCGCGGATTTCCCGTGGAGAAACAGCACGCGTTTCTCCGCGAGGTCACGGAGCGCATCGGGTTCGACTACAATCACGGCCGCATCGACATTTCGATCCATCCGTTTTGCTCGGGCACGGGCGACGACATCCGCATGACGACGCGCTACGACGAAAACAACCCGCTCGATTCGCTTTTCAGCGCGATCCACGAGGCAGGGCACGGCATTTATGAGCAGGGGTTGACCGCCGGCGTGCGCCACACCGCGCTCGGGCAGGCCGCGGGCATGGGCGTGCATGAATCGCAAAGCCGCCTGTGGGAAAATCAAGTCGCCCGCAGCCGCGGTTTCTGGCGTTGGTTCGAGCCCAAGTTCCGCGCGGCGTTCCCCGGGCAGATGCGCGCGATTTCGCCGGACGAATTTTACCTCGCGGTCAACGCCGTGCAGCCAACGCTCATCCGCGTCGATGCCGACGAGGTCACATACAACCTGCACATCATTCTGCGCTTCGCGCTGGAGAAAAAACTGTTCTCCGGCGAGCTCGCCATCGCCGACCTGCCGCGCGCGTGGAACGCCGCGTCGCGGGAGCTCCTCGGGCTCGAGCCGCAAAACGACCGCGAGGGCGTTTTGCAGGACGTGCATTGGAGCGCCGCGTCGTTTGGATATTTTCCGAGCTACTGCATTGGCAACATGGTGGCCGCGCAGCTTTGGTATTCCGCGCTGGCCGAGCGTCCCGCGCTCGAGGATGACTTTGCGCGCGGGGATTTTTCGTGGCTGCTGAAATGGCTGCGCGAAAAAATCCACTCGCAAGGCAAGCAACACGACACGCTCGAACTCGTGCGCCACTCAACCGGCGGCGAGCTTTCGCCGAAATGGCTGCTGCGTTATTTGGAGGAGCGTTACGCGCCGCTGTATCTAAAGTGACACCGGCGTTTCCATCGGGTCGCCTGTTTTAAAAATCCATGCTCATCGACACGCACACACATCTCGAATCCTTCCACCGCAAGGGAACGCTTGACGCCGCGCTGGCGAACGCGCGCGAGGCCGGGCTTTCCGCCATGATCACCATCGGCACCTCGACCGACGACTGGGCGCTCTACCGTTCGCTCGCCGCCGCGCATCGCGGGTTTGTGCATTATTCGGCCGGGCTGCATCCGTGCTCGGTCGATGAGAACTGGGAGCGGGAGGTTTCGCAGATCGGGCAATTCTGGACGCGCCATGAAAACGATCCGCTTCCCGTCGCGCTCGGCGAGTGCGGGCTCGACCGCTTTCATCTTCCGAAAAACGACGAGGCGCTCGCCAACCGGATTTTCGCGTGGCAGCGCGCCGCGTTTGCCGCGCAGCTCGAAATCGCCCGCAGTCTTGCGTGCCCGGTCGTGATTCATTCGCGCGGCGCGTTTGACGAATGCGTGCGGATGATCGACGAAAGCGGCGTTGATTGGGCTCGCGTGGTGTTTCACTGCTTTGTCGAGGGCGCGCCGCAAATGCGCGAGCTCATGCAACGCGGCGGGCGGGGCTCGTTCACCGGCGTGCTCACCTACAAGAACGCGGAGCTTGTGCGCGAGGCCGCGCGCGAGCAGGGGCTTTCGCGCTTCATGGTCGAGACGGACGCGCCCTATCTCACGCCCGAGCCGCACCGTGGAAAACCCAACGAGCCCGCCTTCGCGCGGCACACGGCGGAATACGCGGCGGGAAAAGTCTTCAATGTTTCCGCGGAGGAACTGGCCGGCGTGAGCACGCAAAACGCCCGCTCGTTTTTTGGCATTTGACGCTTTTTGATAAGATTGCCGCATGTCCCTATTCTCCAAACTCGTGGCCGAGGCCGAAAAAACCGTTGCGAAGGCGCAACGCAAGCTGCCGCCCGATGTCGCGAAGTATGCCGCCGATTTGCCGGTCGTGTATCACGACTGGCCTGGCGAGGAGATTTTGGACGACGAGTTTGAGCCGGACATCCTCGGCCTGTTCGTGGGCGATCCGCTCGGTGTCGAACCGGGGCTGGGCAATGTCGCGCCCGCCCAGGTGCTTTTGTTTTTGGAGAGCATCTATGATTACGCGGAGGGCGACATGGCGATTTTTCGCGACGAGGTGCGTCTCACCTATTTGCACGAACTCGGGCACTACCTCGGTTGGGACGAGGACGACCTCGAGGCGCGCGGACTGGAATGACCGCCCCGAAACCATTCCCACAAAAACACTGGAATCGCGCGCGCGCGCCCCGCATAGTGCGGTCACGATGAGCCATCATCCATCAACACAAGATTCGCCGCCGTCCGCGCCGCACGCCATTGAGGGCGTTTGGGTTGCCGTGCGCCTCGAATACGCCGGCGAGGCCGCGCCCGACATGGTGCTTGAAAAAACGGAAGTCATTTTTCGCAACGGCAACTACACCGTGCGCTTTGGCGGCGAGACGTCATTCGACGGCACATACTCGCTCACGGAAACACACATTCTCATTGAGGGCCGCCGCGCGTCCGACAAAAATTCGATGACCCTCCGCGGCATCTACCAGCTCGTCGGCAACCGCCTCCGCACCTGCCTCGGCATGGACGGCGTCGCCCCGGAAACCTTCGCGACCAAACCCGGCTCGCAACACTACCTCGGCACCTACCGCCGCATCTCATGAAACGCAACCGCACCGCCATCGCCCGCTCGCTCATCAAACGGCTCGCTTGGGACGAGCTCGACCCCGCGTATCTGCGCCGCCTGGTCGAAATCGCCCGCGACGAAGATCTCGCCGGACTCGGCCTGCGCGCCCGTCCGCGCAAAACCGGTGATCGTTCCACGGGCAGCATCGCCGCCGCGCCGCGCGCCGCCGCCGCAAATCTCGTCGCCCGCCAGGAGCTCGTCGCATGCGGACTTCCGCTCCTGCCCGTCATACTCGCCGCCTATGGCTCCGGCGTTTCCGTCCAGCTTCGCGCCAGGGACGGTAGCCGCATCCGCCCCGGCGGCACGCTCGCCACGCTCTCCGGCGATCCGCGCACGCTCCTCGCCGCCGAACGCATCATCCTCAATTTTCTCCAGCGACTCTCCGGCGTCGCCACGCAAACCCGGCTCTATGCGGACGCCCTCGGCAAGTCGCGCACCCGGCTTTTGGACACGCGCAAAACCACGCCCGGCTACCGCATGCTCGAAAAATACGCAGTCGCTTGCGGGGGCGGCTGGAACCACCGGCTCGGCCTCTTCGACCGCGTCATGCTGAAGGACAACCACCTCGCGCTCCTCGGCTCCAACGACGGGCTCGCCGCCGCCGTCGCCCGCGCAAAGAAAACCGGCCTTCCCGTCGAAGTGGAAGTTGACCGTCTCGACCAAATCCCGCCCGTGCTCGACGCCGGCGCCGACGTCATCCTCCTCGACAACTTCACCCCCGCCATGCTCAAGCGTGCGGTCGCCCTTGTCGGCAGGCGCGCATTCACCGAGGCCAGTGGCGGCATCACCTTGAAAACACTTCCCAAACTCGCCGCGCTCGGACTCGACTTCGTATCCACCGGCGCGCTCGTCCACCAAAGCATCTGGGTCGATATCGGCCTCGATTGGAAAAGCTGAAAAAGCAATTCTCGCAATGCCCGGTCACAACCTTGAAACCAGCATCCTCCGCGCGCTTCTCGAAGACCGCGCGCGCTTCATTTCGGGCGAGCAGCTTGCCGAGAATCTCGGCATCACGCGCGTCGCGGTTTGGCAGCATCTGCAAAAACTCCGCGCCGAGGGATTCGATTTCGAGGCGATTCGCAACGTCGGCTACCGCATCGCGAGCCTTCCCGAGTCGCCCCATGCCGCGCTTCTGCGCATCCTCGTCGGTCCGCGCAAACACACGCCGGCCATCATCGTTCACGAAACGCTCGACAGCACCAACGACGAGGCCACGCGCCAGCTCGCCGCAAATTGCCCCGCGCCATTCATCGTGATTTCCCGCGCCCAAACCAAGGGACGCGGACGTTTCGGACGCCCCTGGCACAGCAGGGAAAACGGCAATCTTTACATCACCTTCGCCTTTCGTCCGCGCGCCACTCCTTCGCACATGCAAACCTTCACGCTCTGGATGGGCGTCAACATTTGCGATCTCGTCACGGCGCATGTGAAAAATACTCCCGGCATCAAATGGCCCAACGACCTTCTTTTCGGCACTCGCAAGGCCGGCGGCATGCTCACGGAGGCCCGCATCGATGCCGACCAGATACGCGACCTCATCTTCGGCCTCGGCCTTAACATCAACAGCGCGCCCGCCGGCTGGCCCGCCGAGCTTCGGCCCGTTGCGACTTCGCTCATTGAGCAAAACGACGGCGCCCCGCTCGACATGAACATCTTCACCGCCGCGCTCATCACGCGCATTCTCGACGCCTACGAGCAATTCATCGACGAACCCGAGGCCACGGCGGCGACCCTCGCCGCGCTTTGGAAAAAACACGATCTCCTGCGCGGCAAACCCATCACCATTCTCTCCGGCAACGAACGCCTCACCGGTATCGCCGGCGGCATCGACCCCGAAGGCTCGCTCATCCTGAAACCCGAATCCGGCCGCCCCCAAAAAGTCCGCGCCGGGGAAGTCACAATTGAGAAAAATTCCAAATCCCAATATCCAAATTCCAAAGAAATCCCAAAAAACAAAACCCCATGAAACCCCCGCCGGAAAATTTGGAAGCACGCACTGCCGAGTTTGCCGCAAACATCAGGTCGTTTGCGAGAAAACTTCCGCGAACCATTTCAAACATGGAGGACGTGAAACAGCTCGTCAGGGCGTCCGGCTCCGTTGCCGCCAATTGCATTGAAGCCAACGAATCCCTTGGTGAAAAAGACAAGCTGCTTCACTTTCAAATCAGCCGAAAAGAAGCCAAGGAATGCGGACTTTGGCTGCGACTTGTTCATATCGGTGAAGCCGCGGCGCTGGATAAGCAAAGAAATATTCTCGCGCAAGAATCTCATGAGCTGCGTTTCATTTTGTCCGCTATCATTAAAAAACTGGAATAGTCATTTTTGAGGTTTTGAATTTCGTGATTTGAGATTTTTTTGAAATTTGGGCGTTGGGATTTGGAATTTTTCATCAAGCTTACACACACACTGCAGATGTTATTTTGCATAGACATTGGCAACACCCACACGCACTACGGCGTCGTAGCCGAAGGCGACGGCGCGCGCGCGCAATACGACACGCCCACGCGCACCCTTGAGGACCCCGCCAGCGGCATCGGTCCGAAAATCGCCGATCTCCTCGCGCGCCAGCCCGGAATCATCGGGCTCGCTTACTGCTCCGTCGTTCCCGCCGCCACCGAGGCGCTCCGCCGCGTCCTCGCGCGCGACAAGTTTTCGCTTCCCGCGCTCCACCTCACGCACGACAAAAAACTCGGCGTCCCCATCACTTACCCGCGCCCGGGGGAAATCGGGCAGGATCGCCTCGCCAATGCCGCCGCCGCGCGCCTTCTCGGCGAGCTCCCCGCCGTCGTTATCGACATGGGCACGGCGGTCACATTCGACATCATCACCCGCGCGCACGGATACGAGGGCGGCATCATCGCCCCCGGCGTCGAGCTCATGCGCCGTTATCTCCACGAGCAAACCGCGCAACTCCCCCTCCTCGACGAATCAATCGACGTCACCCGCGCCGTCGGCCAGTCCACAATCGAGGCCATGCGCATCGGCACCGTGGTTGGTTTTGGCGGGATGATCCAGGCGCTTCTCGATACCGTGATCGCCGACCTTGCCAGGCGCGGCGAAACAACCCCGCGCATTTACAGCACCGGCGGTTCCGCCGCCCTCTTGCGCGACCGGCTCAAAACTCCCTTCGAGGTTGTCCCCGATCTCACGCTCCGCGGCCTCGCGGCCGCGTGGAAACTCAACCATGAATAAGACAAGAGGCCAGAGTGCCGGAGACCAGAAAACCAGGGGCCAAACCTCCGGCCTCCCTCCTCTTTTCCCCGGCATCCTCACCCAGGTGGCGTTTGAAAAACTTGCAGCCCGCTACAAGCGCGCGCACGGTCTCGATCTCGCCGCCATCGACTCCGCCGGCAAGGTTCTCGCCGGTCGTATCCATTGCGCGGATACAAAAACCGCCCGCGCCGCCGGTCCCTCAGCTTTCAGTCATTCAGCCTTTTTCAACCAGGCGCTCGAGGAAACTCTCCGCTGGGGCGAGCCCTGCATCATGTGCTGCCCTTGTGGAAACGCGCTCTGGGCCGTGCCCGTGATGCGCAACCAGCAAACGCTCGGCGGGCTTCTCGTTGCCGGCGTCCCCCTTGAGCCCGACGGCCCCGCCGGCGAGCTTGACCGCAGCCTGCTCTCGGCCAGTCACGGCCTCCTCAATCTTGCCGCGCGGGAAAACCTCACCAACACCGCGCTCCTTGAGCAAAACCGCCTTGCGGCGCGCCGCGAGTCGGGTCGCGCCGAGGCCCTGCACGATCTCAAGGAACGCCTCTACGACGAAATCCGCAGCGCCTATCTTCACGAGGAACCCGCGCTCCTCGCCGCCATCCAGCGCGGCGAGCGCGCCGAGGCGCGCGGCATCATCAACCGCATACTCACGGCCATCTACGCGCGCGGCGCCGGACGTCGCAGCCTGCTCAAAACCCTCTCGCTCGAACTCGTCGTCATGATGGCCCGCGCCGCGGTGCAAGCCGGCGCCGAACCCGAAAAAGTCCTCGGCCTCAACTACCGTTCGCTCACCGAGCTCGCCGACGTGCATTCACAGGAGGACCTTTCGCGCTGGCTCTGCGACATGCTCGAGCAGCTCATCGACGCGATGGGCGCGCCCGCCGCGCACCCCAACGCCGTGCAACTCGCCCGCGCCGTCGCCCACATCGAGCAACACTACGCCAACGACCTCACACGCGACGAAGTTGCCCGCGCCGCCGGTCTTTCCCCCGGGCATTTTTCGCACCTCATGCGCGAGCACGCCGGCGCCACCTTTACCGGGCTGCTCCTCCGCATCCGCCTCGACAACGCCCGCCGCCGCCTCGCCCGTGAAAACGCCCCTGTCGCCGAAATCGCCCAATCCTGCGGTTTCAGCGACCAAAGTTATTTCACCCGCGTCTTCAAAAAAGCCTTCAGTGAAACTCCCGCCGCCTACCGCCAGCGCACCCGTGGCGCGGTTTTGTAGCACAGTTGCCAGCCCTCGGGGCTGGGGATGATTGACGCGACCAGAGGCTTCGTCCTACAAAAACCTTAAAATCTAGCGAACGGTTATCCCGGCTTGGATTTGTTTGGCGTTTTGCCGAGCTTGCTTGATCGATTTTTTAGGAAGGTCTTTCTCAAGCCTTTTGATAAGGGCATTAGCCTTGGCTTCAAGTGAGTCAGTGAGTTCTTTTTGGTTCGCTTTGACTGTATAAAGCCAGGCGAGCGCTTCGACCTCATCCTTGTCGATGCCTTCGCCATCATAGTATGCAACGGCAAGCTGAAACTGCGCTTCTCCATGACCTTGTGCGGCAGCCTTTTGATACAATTTGAACGCTGCGGGCAGATCCTTGGGTGTGCCCGCACCATGGTAATGCATGGTGGCAAGGTTGTATTGTCCCTTGGAGTCGCCTTGTTCAGCCGCCTTTTGAAACCACTTGACTGCAGCAGGGAGGTTTTGGGGTGTTCCTTCGCCAGCGCGATACATAAGCGCGAGGCTGTGTTGCGCCCACGCATTTCCTTGTTCAGCTGCCTTTTGATACCATTTGAACGCGGACAGGAGATCTTTTGATGTGCCTTGCCCCATTTTATACATGTAGGCGAGGTTGTATTGAGCGTTTACATGCCCCTGTTCAGCCGCAGTTTGGAAGTATTTGAATGCGGTGGATATGTCCTTGGGCGTGCCTCGCATTAAATGCGCAAGGCCAAGATTGTATTGCTCTTTTGCGTCCGGCTTTTTTTCTGGTTCATCCAGCGCCTTTTCAACCGCCTCGGAAAGCGCATTCCATTTGGTTTTTAGCTCTTCGGAGTCTTGAAAAAGCGCCCTATATGCCGTCAAAAGCTCCTTCGTTTTTTTGTAATCTTTTTTGAAGTAATAATTTTCCACTATCAGCATGTATATCTGTGGATTGAGTTTTTCTTTTTTAATATATATATTTTCTGCAATTTTTAAGGTCTCAATTGAATCATCAAATTTTGCCTGTCCTCTTTGGACAATGGCGAGCAACACAAGCGCCTGCTCATTCTCGGGGTTATCCTTAAGCTCAAGTTCAAGCTCGGAGATGACTTGGTTTGCCGCAGACGGCCCTTTTGCATAAAGCTCGAGAGCCTTGTCGAAATGTCGTCCTGCAAACGCAAGCGGGCTGAGAAATGTGAATAATATCAATATATATTTTTTCATCTTTTGAAATGGGTATAAAAAAGCGAAAGGACGTTCGCGTCGCTGTTTCTAATTTTTAGAAACGCTTAGTGATGCTGTAAAAAACAGTTGAACGGTCAATCGAGATTCATCGTTTGCCAAAACGGATAGTGCAATCTGCGCAATGGGCGCGACATTGAGTGGAAGACTGGCGGAAGCCCCGCGCTGTCGAAAACCTCGCAACACGGCGTGCCGATGATGTTTTGCCCCGCCCTATGGCGTTATGAAACGCCGCCCGCCACTCCGGTTTCGCTCATCTTGCAATTGTCACTTCACCTTCGCCAATTGCCTTTTCACCCATTCCGCTTCGTCGGTCATGTTGTGCTTGCGATAAAAGGCCTCCAGTTCGCGGTAGCGTTTCACGGGGTCAAAGCGGATCGCCTCGCGCAGTTTTCGGAGGCAGATTATGCACGCATGCTGGGGCTGCCGGTCCGCCTCGGCCAACGTGTTCGAGCCGTTTATCAGGCATTGATAATAAACACAGTGCCACAATCCAAACATGTGGGCGACCTCATGCGCGAGTGTGTGACAGCTTCGCCACAACATCCGCTTTTCGAAGTCCGCCGGGCGTCCCGTCATTCCGATGCCGAGGAACGCGGGATCATGCCTCGCGAAACTGAACACGCCCACGCGTTCCCTCAGTGACGCCTGCCCGAACACAAAATTCCACGACGCCTGCGGATACAAATCAGTCATTGTCACCCCGATCATGCAGTAGGCGTCCTTTGGCAGCAATTCGCGCAAAAACGCCATGATGCTTCCCGTGAGAATCTGCCGTTTCCCGCTGTATTTGTTGATGCGCGGCGAGAACAACTCCTCCGCAGGCTCGAAAACCGGAAGCACTCGCACCTCCATTTGAAAAAACACCGCCGCATATTCGCGCAACGCCTCCAGCGACGGGCTCGCTTCCTCCTCGAATTTTCCGATCGGAAAAAGATAAATCACGCGGCGCGCGTTGTCGGGCCGGTTGGCGTTGCTCCGCTTGTAATCCGGAAAAGTTTGCCCGCGTTCCTTGTGGCGCGACAGCCAGTCACTCGGCCCCGGCTTTGCAATAACCTCAAAGTCCGCATCCGCCGCGAGCAGTTTTCGAAACGGTTCGGACTCGTCCGAAACATCACCCAGCGCTCGTGCGCGCGCCTCCTCCGACGGCGCGACAAATTCCGCGCCGCATGTTTTTACTGGCAAAACTATCAGGGCCAAAACAACGCACAGGCGCAGGGGTATGTTCATGTTTCGCATGAAACTGTTTTTTTCCGGGAAATAAAGCGCAATGGACTTCCTGAAAAAACATCGCCGCATCCATGTTGTTGATTGCTCCTCTTTGGGATCCGATATTGCGGGTATGTGGTGAAGCGCACTTGACGCTATCAGCTTGTGGAGAGCATAAATCCATGCGCGATCGAAACTCCAACAAATCCCAACCCCCATATTATGAAAAAGTGCCTCATTGTCTTGTTACTCACCAGCGTAGCCCTGCTCAGCGGCTGTGTTACCGGTCGGCGTTCGGTTTCCCTTGGCGTTCCTCAGGTCACTCCGGGGGCCGTTGACAGGGGTGCCATCCAGATCACTTCGGTTGCGGACAATCGCGAATTTCAAAACAACCCGCTTGATGCGTCAGTGCCCTCAATCAACGGCGATGTCTCGACCATGACGCCCGAACAAAAATCAAAAATGATCGGACGCCAGCGCAACGGTTTTGGAAAAGCGATGGGCGACATCGCCCTGGCCAACAACGAATCCGTCCCACAGCGCGCCCAGGCCCTTGTCGAGGCCGCGCTCAAAAAACGCGGTTATAAAATCGCAACCGATGGCTCCGCGCCCGTGACCGCGTCGGTTTCGGTCGATGAATTTTGGGCGTGGTTCACGCCGGGAATGTGGACGATTTCCTTCGAGGCCAAAGTCGTCTGCACGATTACGCTCACAAGGGCGGGCTCGCCCGCAAGCGTCACCATACGCGGCCATGGTATGAACAAGGGCCAGGTTGCAAGTGATGAAAACTGGCAGCGCGCCTATGATCGCGCCTTTGCGGATTTCCTCGAGAAGTTCGACAAGGAACTCGACACCACGCCATTCTGACGCGCGATCAGATCGCCCGTGTTTTTATCTTAGCAGCGTGATCTCGCGTCGCGCGGCGGCGATCCGCTCGTCGATTCCCGCGCCGGGAAATTTTTCCGCCGTCAACTCCAGCAACTGCCGCGCATACTGCCACGCGCCGCGCGCCAGCGCCTGTTGCTCCTTGTAAACATACACCCGCGCCATTTCCGACAGCAGGTCGGCTTGCAGCAGGCATTTTGCGCGCGCCTCGTCCGCCGCCTCGCCTAATGTCAGCGCGCGAAACTGCTCCTCCGGCGCGAGTCCCATGAACAACGCCGCCTTGCGCCCGAACAAGCGTTCCTGCGCCTGCAGGATCGCCATCATCGCGTCATCAGGCCGCTCCGCCTCGCGCAGCCGCACAACTTGCGAAAGAAATTCCCGCAGTTGGTCGAGAAGCCGCAAAATATAATCGCGCTGGAGGCTCATGCAAAAAACGTATCCCAAATGAAACGCCCGCTGCCAAGCCGCATTGTGCGCGGCCGCAATCCCCCGCCATGCGCCCTCCCTGTTCGCTCCGCGCTTGGCACGCCGCGCCGCCCTGTGTTTCATGTTTTGTTTCACATGAAAAAGCCCGCCGCCACGCCCGCGAAAAACGCGCCCATCCTCGACGTCTCCGGCCTGCGCCTTGAGCGCGGGCAAACCGTCATTCTCGCCGACATCGCGTGGCGCGTCGCGCGCGGACAGCACTGGGTTATCCTCGGCCCCAACGGTTGCGGCAAAACTTCGCTGCTGCGCGCGCTCACCGGATACATCTCGCCCACCGCGGGCGACGTTTCCGTGCTCGGCCACACCTACGGCGAGTGCGACTGGCGCGACCTGCGCCTGCAAATCGGCATTGTCACCACCTCGCTCCAAGCCTCGATTCCGCCCGCCGAGCCCGCCATCGAAACCGTGATCAGCGGCAAATACGCGCAGCTTGACCTTTGGATAAAAAACACCCGCGCCGACGAGACCGCCGCGCTCAAGCTTCTCCGCTTCGCCGGCATCGGGCACCTTGCGCGCCGCGAATGGCTCCACCTTTCGCAGGGCGAGCGCCAGCGCATCCTCATCGCGCGCGCGCTCATGGCCAACCCGCGCCTGCTCATCCTCGACGAGCCCTGCTCCGGGCTCGACCCCGTGGCGCGCGAACACTTTCTCGCTTTCATCGAAAAGCTCGCCCGCCGGCGCGCCTGCCCGGCGCTCGTCCTTGTCACGCATCACGTCGAGGAAATCACGCCCGCCATCACGCACGCGCTCGTGCTTCGCGCCGGAAAAATCGTCGCGCAAGGCCCGCTCGCCACGGCGCTCACCGGCAAAACGCTTTCCGCCTCATTCGACTCGCCCATCCGCCTCACCCGGCGCGCAAACCGCCTCGGGTTGCAATTCGCCGGACGCGGAAAGAACAGCGTGTTTTAAAACCGCCGTGCCGGCGGCCGGCATGAATCGGCCCGGAACGGCTTGTGTTAAAATTTGTGGCGCGGCGTTTTTTGCCGCTCACAACAGGTCGCGGTCGATTTTGTTTTCGAGGATGCGGCTTATGTGTTTGCGCAGCACCTTTTCCTTGCCCTTGAAACCGGGCATGAGCGCGAGCCAGCTGTAAACTTCCTCGCACAAATGTTTCGGCATGCGCGGTTTTGTTTTGATCGCGCGGTCGAGCGCGCGCACGCACGCCTGCGCGATCTGCTCGCACATCAACTGCGCGTAAACCGAGCTGTGCTGCCCCGCGAGCCGCACGATCTCGTCGATCGCCGCGATGCGCCGGCGTTTCATCGACGTTTTGTAAAGGCCGGGGCTGTCGACAACCACCTTCACGGTGCGCGGGAAAAACCCGGCCATCGCCGTCCATGCGTCGCCGCGCGTGTCACTGCGCAAAACGACGGCGGGAATGTCCGCAAACTTCGCGATCATGAACGCGGCGAGCGTGTCCGAATCGACCGCGGTTCCCTCGAAATTAAAAAGCGCGAGGTCGCACTCGAGCAGCTCCTTGATGTCGCGGTCGCGGGCCGCGCGGCTCGATGATTTTCCGTGCTCGATGTTTTGCGGGAGCACGCACAAAAACCGCCCGTGCGACTTTTCATAAATCGCCTCCGCAAGATACGCGTTTCCAATGAGGTGTTTCTGGGAAAAGAGCTCGCCGGAAAAATAAACCGTGTGGTGCTTCTGCTTGTGTTTCATTCCGTGGTGTAATGCGAAACACGTAGCGAAATCGCGGCGAAATCCAATGGAAAATGCAGGGGCGGGATTAGGGGCGCCGCGCCGCGGGCGAAAACCCGCCGGCATCATTTCGCTCGTCACGTTTCCGTTTTCGACTTCTGTTTTGTCCCATGGCTTCCGCTCCCGAACCCAACAAAGGCCTCGGCTACATCAGCAACGCGCTCACTTCCCCGGTGACGGCGGCGGAGTCGGCGTTGCGCCCGTTGTCGTTCGATGATTTTGCGGGCCAGCCGAAAACCGTCGAGCGGTTGAAGGTGATGACGGACGCCGCTCGCCGGCGGGGCGATCCGCTCAACCATATTTTGATCAGCGGACCCCCGGGCCTGGGCAAGACGACGCTGTGTTTCATCCTCGGGCACGAGATGGGGAAAAATGTGCGCGTGACCTCCGGCCCCGTTGTCGAGAAGGCGGGCGACCTGGCGGGGCTGCTCACTAATTTGGAGGAGGGTGACATTTTGTTCATCGACGAAATCCACCGCATCCCGAAGGCGGTCGAGGAGTATTTGTATTCGGCGATGGAGGACTTCCGTCTCGACATCATGATCGACCAGGGGCCGAACGCGCGCAGCGTGCGCCTGTCGATTCCGAAGTTCACGCTTGTGGGCGCGACGACGCGCGCAGGCCTGCTCACCGCGCCGCTGCGCTCGCGTTTCACGCTGCAAACGCGGCTTGATTATTACGGCGTGCCCACGCTCACCGGAATCATCAAGCGCAGTTGCGGCCTGTTGGGCGTGCGCATTGAGGAAACCGGCGCGAGGGAAATCGCGATGCGCTGCCGCGGCACGCCGCGCGTGGCGAACAACCTGATCAACTTCGTGCGCGACTATGCGCAGGAGCGAACCAAGACCGGCGTGATCACGCGCGAGGTCGCGGCGGCGGCGCTGGAACTGCTCGAAATCGACGCGACCGGCCTCGACGAAATGGACAAGCGCATGTTGCGCATCATCGCGGAGAACTATCGCGGCGGCCCGGTCGGCATGAGCACGATAGCGGTCGCCGTGGGCGAGGAATCCGAAACGCTCGAGGAAGTGCACGAGCCGTTCCTAATCCAGGAAGGCTACCTGCAGCGCACGCCGCAGGGCCGCATGATCACGCCGAAAGGTTATCACGCGATCGGTTTGAAGGCGGCGGTTGGCGCGCAGGACGAGTTGTTGTAGAACAAGGCGCGCCGCCGGGTGCGCTCCCGCTTATCTCGCCGTCGTCCAGATGCGCAGGGATGAAAGCAGAAAACTTTCCAGCGCGGCGGATTCGTTCATGTTCACCCGCAGAAGGCCGGTGGCGTGCTCGAGCTTGGCAACGGCCTCGGTGAGCGCGCGGCTTGCCTTGGGGTTTTCGGCAACGATTGCCGGCACGGCAAAGTCGCGCGTGGCCTGTTCGATTTCGATGAAAAGACGCGTGCGCAGGTCGTTGGCGATGCCGGTTTCAATGGCGATTTGCTCGGCCTCGCCGATGTCCGCGGGGAGATTCTCCTTTTGTTTTTTCCAAATCTCGTCGGTTGCGAATTCGAGAATCACGCCGAAGCGCGAGACCAATCCATAGACGGTGAAGATGCTGTCGGCGACATCGCGCCTTTCCATTTTGGGGCCGGCAAGACGCGCGAGCCACGCCTTGTAGTCGGCGAGCCACGCGCCCCAGCCGTCGGGCGAATAGGCGGCGGGGATGCTCGGGAAGCGGAAGTTGAGGCAGCGGCTGCGGATCGTGGGAAGCAGCGAATAGGGGCGCGTGGTGAGGAGAATGATCGTGGTGTTGGCGGGCGGCTCCTCGAGCGTTTTCAGGAAGATGTTTGCCGAGGCGGGGTTCATGCGGTCGCACTCGTAAATGATGGCGGTTTTCTTGACCGAAACATTTGGCGAAACCTGCACTTTTCCGATGAGCGCGCGCGTGGCGTCGGCGCCGATCTGGCGGACTTTTCCCGCGGGGCGCAGCGTGAAACAATCCGGATGGTTCGCGGGCGCAAAATAGGCGGAGGAGGCGTGTGTGTTGAGAATGCGGTCGGCGGTGCAATCGGCGATGCTGGCGAGGATTTCGATGTCGTCACCGGAAAGGAGCAGGCTGTGCGAGAGGCGTCCGGTCTGGATGGCCTGCTCGATCACGGCGATCGACGGTGAGTCGGCGAGCGCGGCGGGCCATTGGGTTTTGGGTGCGATGACATCGGACATGGGTGAAATTAAGAATTAAAAATTAAGAATTAAGAAAGCAGAAAGACTCGCGGCGGCCCGGCTACATCAGGCTCACCGGATCGACGTCGAGCACTTGGATCATGTCGTCGGGCCAGGCAAAATCCTGGCGCAATTTCGCGATCTCCGCCACGACTTTTGTCACTTGCGCCGTGAAATACCAGAGTTGGTAGCGGTATTCGTCCTTTATCTTTTCAATTGGCGAGGGCGCGGGGCCGCGCAGCTCGACTTTGTCGCCGAGGGTCTGCTCGATTTTTCGCGCCCATTGCTCGGCGAAAAACTGCAGCTTTTCGGGATTCGGCCCGCGAAACACATGTTGAATCAGGTGCCGGTAGGGAGGGTAGAGGAATTGTTCGCGCATCTTTAACTCGCCCGCCGCGAATCCGGCGAAGTCCGCGTGGCGCGAAAACTGGATCGCCTCGGACTGCGGTGTGAAGGTCTGCACAACCACCTCGCCCGCGCGGTCTCCGCGCCCGGCGCGCCCGGCCACCTGCACGAGAAGCTGGAATGTGCGCTCGTTCGCGCGGAAGTCCGGCACGTGCATCGAGATGTCCGCGTCGACCAGGCCGACGAGCGTGACGTTCGGGAAATCGAGCCCCTTGCCGATCATCTGCGTGCCCACGAGCACGTCGATCTTGCCCGAGCGGAATTGAGCGAGCACCTCGCGAAAACGGTTTTTGCGCGACATTGTGTCCGTATCCATTCTTTCAATACGAGCATGCGGAAGCACATGGCGCACGGCCTCCTCGACGCGCTGCGTGCCGAGGCCGCGCCAGCGGATTTTGAGCGAGCCGCATTTCGGACAGCGGAGGGGCGCGGGGCGTTCCGCGCCGCAAAGATGGCAGCGCAGTTGCTCGTCGTGGCGGTGATACGTCATCGCGATGCTGCAATGCTCGCACGCCTCGACGTGTCCGCACTCGGAGCAAAGCATGCTCGATGAATAGCCGCGGCGGTTGATGAAGAGGATCGTCTGCTCGCGCTTCTCGAATCGATCCCGCATCGCGCCCACGAGCTGGCGCGAGAGCGTGGTCATGCCGCGCGTGCGCATGATTTCGATGCGCATGTCGACGATGTCGATGTCGGGCAGCTTGCGCGAGTCGATGCGCCGCGGGAGTTGCAGCAGGCGGTAGCGCCCGTTTTGCGCGTTGAAAAATGACTCGAGCGACGGCGTGGCGGAGCCGAGCAGGCAGTGCGCGCCGGCGAGCTTGGCGCGCATCACCGCGACATCGCGTCCGTGGTAGCGTGGTGTTTCATCCTGCTTGTAGGCGGGCTCGTGCTCCTCGTCCACGACGATGAGCCGCAGGTTTTGCACGGGCGCAAAAATCGCCGAGCGCGCGCCGACCACGATGCGCTTTTCGCCCGTCGCCAGCGCGAGCCAGCCGTCGAGCCGCTCGCCGTCGGAGAGGTGGCTGTGCCAGACCACCGCGCCGTGGTGCGGAATGAGCGCGTTGAGCCGTCCGCGCAGGCGCGCCACGGTTTGCGGCGTGAGCGCGACCTCGGGCACGAGAAAAATCACGCCGCCGCCCGCCTCGAGCACGTCGTGGATCGCGTGCAGGTAAATCTCCGTCTTGCCCGAGCCGGTGACGCCGTGCAGCAGCGACACGCCGAATTTCCCCTCTCGCAACGATGCCGCGAGCGCATCGGATGCCGCGCGCTGCTCGTCGTTGAGCGCGGGAGGATGCGCGGCGACGATTTCGCCGGCGGCCCAGTCGTCGTCGTAGGCGATGCGCTCGATGCGGCGCTCCTCCTCGCGAATAATGCCGCGTTTGACGAGTGCGTTGGAAACCGCGGCGGTGATGCCGAGGCGCGAAAGCACGAGCGACTTGCGCTGCGGCTTGAATTGCTGCGCGAGAAACGCGTAGAGCTTGGCCTGCTGCGGCGCGCGGCGGTTGAGTGTTTCGAGCTCCGGCACGTCGAGCCGGCGAACGAGCGCGAGTTGTTTTTCGGTTTTCAGGCCCGCGCCGTTGCGCACGGAGGCGGGCAGCATCGTTTCGATGATCGCGTCGAGGCCGCACGCGTAGTAGGCGGCCATCCAGCGCGCGAGCGAAAGCAGGTCGGGCGTCAGCGCGGGGAAGGGGTGCAGCAATTGCGTGACATTCTTGAGCTTGCTCACCGGGAAATTGTCGGGCGCGCCGATCATGCCGACGATGCCCAGGTGCATGCGGTTGACAATCGGCACGCGCACCAGTGAG
This sequence comes from Ereboglobus sp. PH5-10, assembly GCF_029504735.1. Taxonomy (GTDB): domain Bacteria; phylum Verrucomicrobiota; class Verrucomicrobiia; order Opitutales; family Opitutaceae; genus Ereboglobus. The sequence continues at coordinate 46,533 of NZ_JAQFIP010000007.1, forward strand.
CCGACTTGCATGTGCGCGCGCAGCCCCTCCGGCACCTGGTAGTGGAGGAGCTTGTCGAAGCCTGCGAGCGGATGGACGCCAACGATCATTTTGCGCAATTGGTGAGCGCCCATGACGGCGGGTGCGCGGGCTCGGCGCAAACTTTTTGGCGCGGGCACGCAAGCGCGGTGGCTTGACACCTCACCGCCGCGCTTCGACATTACTCTTCGTGAGCACCGACGCCGCACGCGAAAAATTCAAAATCTACCTCTCGAAAAAGGGTCATCGAGTGACCAATCAGCGTCTCGCCATCTTCGAGGCCGCTTTTGCGCGCACGGAACACTTCACCGCCGAGGAACTGCTTGATTACGCGCGCGACATCGACGACTCCGTGTCACGCGCCACCGTTTACCGCACGCTTCCAATCATGATCGAAAGCGCGCTCGTGCGCGAAGTCGACATCGGCAAAAACTTGAAATACTACCTGCCCAACAGCGACGACAACACGCAAGTCGCGCAGGTGATCTGCGTTGATTGCGACCGCATTTTCGAGGTCAAGGCGCCCTTCATGGAATGGTATGGCAGCACCGTCTCGTCGAAGCTCGGCCTCACACCCTGCTCGCAACGCCTCCAAGTCAACGCGCAATGTGATTCATTCCGCAAGACAGGCGATTGCAAGAACCGCCCGCAGAAACGCTGACCCGCGGACCATCCCGCGCTGGAATGGAGAGCCAGACCGCCCATGTCACGCAAACCGGAAGACGACCTGCCCTTTGTGATCTCCTTCTACGAGTCGATCCTGCGCCGCGACCCGCAATACGACTCGGTCATCGAAATCCTCGGCAGCCTTTACACAAAAACCGGGCGCATCGCCGACGGACTCAAAATGGATCGCAAACTCGTGCGCATCCGGCCCGACGACTCCACCGCGCGCTACAACCTCGCATGCAGTCTTGCGCTCTCGCACAAGTTTGAGGACGCCCTCCAAACGCTTTCCGAGGCCATCTCGCTCGGTTACAGCGACGCCGACTGGATGGCCAAGGACGACGATTTGAAATGTTTCAACAACCACGCCGCATTCAAGGAGCTGATCAAGCTCGCGAGGAAAAACCAACAGCGCAATACGTGACGGGCGATTTTGGCGGGATGTAGTTTTTCAGCTGTAATTGAGCGCGGGGCGATGAGTTGTCCTTGGCACTCAATTCCACGGTTTGGCAGTCCGCGCCTCTCGAGCCGAACGCTGGGTTTGATTTTCGTTAAGGGAGGAGTGTTTGAAAATTATATGATTGACTTGCGTCATAAATAAAAAAGTGTGAGCCTCTCTTTTCTCACAAAACAGCCCCAATTTTCACGGCATTCCACTTTTCCAATACTGTAATCCACGTCCGACATCTCGCATTTCACCCATGTCTCTCGCGCCTCCAGCTCCCCATCGCGCCACCATCGAACACCAGGTTCGCCGCGCGCTTTATGAGCGACTCGGACAACCGATGCCCAAGACCGTCCGCGCGCCCAATCCGCTTCTCGTAAACGTCTCCGCGCGCCATTGCCACCTCACCCCGCAGGCGGTCGAAATCCTTTTCGGCAAGGGCCACACGCTCACGCCGATGAAGTGGCTGTATCAAAAGGACCAATACGCCGCCAAGGAGGCCGTCACGCTCATCGGTCCGCGCTCGCGCGTCATCTCGAATCTCCGCATCCTCGGCCCGTGCCGCGACCTCAACCAGGTCGAACTCGCATTCACCGACGCCATCTCGCTCGGCTTTGAAATTCCCGTCCGCAACTCCGGCAGCATCAAGGACACACCCGGCTGCATGTTGATGGGGCCCGCCGGATTTCTCGAATTGCCCGTCGGCGTGATTCGCGCCGCGCCGCACGTGCACATGCACCCGGACGACGCCGCGTTTTACCGCGTCAAAAATGGCGATTATATGAAACTCCGCGTCGGCGGCGATTGCGGCGTCACCTTTGACCGCATGTTCGTGCGCGTCTCGCCCGATTTCAAACTCGAGGTCCACATCGACACCGACGAAGCCAACGGCTGCGGCCTCGGGCCGAACACGCCGTGCGAGTTACTGAAGTGATTTAACGCCCGATACTACTCGCTACCCGCTACTCACTACCCGCCACTTTTCCCAAACCATCAACCACAACCCAAACCTAAAACAACACACACAATCCCATGAGCGAATCTCTCGGAATGATTGAAACCAAAGGCTACGTCGGCGCGGTCCAGGCCAGCGACGCGATGGTCAAGGCGGCGGGCGTTACGCTCGTCAAGCAAGTGCAAATCGGCGGTGGCCTTGTCACCGTTCTCGTCAAGGGCGACGTCGGCAGCGTAAAAGCCGCCGTGGACGCCGGAGCCGACGCCGCGAAACAGGTCGGCGAGCTCGTCTGCGCCCACGTCATCGCCCGTCCCCACGCCGAACTCCTCAAGCAATTCGGCATCTGAAGCGCGCGAACCACGACGCCAACAACAACAAACTCTAAACACCAAACCCTAAACTCATTTTTATCACCATGGCTCAAGAAGCACTCGGCATGATTGAAACAAAGGGATTCTGCACGCTCGTCGAAGCTGCGGACGCCGCCCTCAAAGCCGCCAACGTCACCATGACCGGTTACGAGGCGATCGGCTCCGGCCACGTCGCGGCATTCTTCCGCGGCGACGTCGCGGCCCTCAAGGCCGCCATCGACGCCGGCGCTGAATCCGCCCGTCGCGTCGGCGACATCGTCGCCGTCCAGGTCATCCCGCGCCCCCACGAAGACATCGGCGCGCTCGGCAAGTGGATTGTGTGAAGTAATTTTCGATTTTCGATTCTCGATTTTGGATTGCGCGCTCCCGCGCGTGATCGAAGTCGGGGTGGGAGCGGCAGCTCCCAATCGAAAATCGAGAGTCCAAAATCGAAAATCCATGAACGTTCTCGTCGCCAACCTCGGATCGACCTCGTTTAAATACCGTCTCTACGCCATCGACGGCGCGGAAGCGCGCATGCTCGCGCGCGGCGGTTTTGAGCGCGTCACCGATCACGGCGCGGTCATTGACCAGGCGATGAATGAGCTCGCCGTGGCCGGTCACAAGACAATCGACGCCGTCGGTTTCAAAACCGTGCTCGGCGGCGACATCACCGGTTGCCTCCTCGCCGATGAAAAGGTCGAGCAGGCGCTCCTCGCCACCGCCGACCTCGCGCCCGCGCACAATCCGCCCTACGCCGCGGGCATTCGCACATTTCGCGAACGCCTGCCCGCAGTGCCGCGTGTCGCGCTCTTCGAGACGGCGTTCTATCAATGGGTGCCGCCCAGCGCGCACCGCTACGCCGTTCCCGAGGCGTGGTATCAAGCCGGCATTCGCCGTTACGGTTTCCACGGGGCGAGCCATAAGTTTGTCGCCGAACGCAGCGCCGAGCTTCTCGGCCGCGACGACATCGCCCAAAAAGTCCGTGACCTCTACATCGCCGGCCCGCAATCCTCTGGCACTCTGGCCTCTGGCCTTCTGGCTTCTGGTCTCCGCGTGATTTCGTGCCACTTGGGCGGCTCGAGTTCCGTGACCGGCATTCGCGACGGCGTTGCCATCGGCACCAGCATGGGGCTCAGCCCGCAGTCCGGCCTCCCGCAAAACAACCGCGTCGGCGACCTCGACTCCGGCGCGATTCCCTGCGCGATGCGCCGCCTCAAACTCTCGCTCGAGGATGTCGAAAAACAACTCACCAAGGAATCCGGACTGCTCGGCATTTCCGGCGTGAGCAACGACGTGCGCGACATCAAGGCCGCCGCCGACAAAGGCGACGCCCGCGCCCAGCTCGCGCTCGATGTATTCATTTATTCAATACGCCACTGGGTGGGCGCCTTCTGGCTCGAAATGGGCGGTTGCGACGCGCTCGTTTTTACCGCCGGCATCGGCGAAAACAACTCCTGGCTCCGCGCCGCCGTGTGCGAAAACCTCGCCGGACTCGGCCTCGTGCTCGACCCCGCGAAAAACGCCGCCAACGCCACCGAGCAAAACCTCGCCGCCGCCGATTCGCGCACCCAAGTGCTCGTCATCCCCGCCAACGAGGAACTCGTCGTCGCCCGCGAAACTGCCCGGCTTTTGCAAGCAAAAGCCGGAAGAGTGAATGGTGAAGGGTGAATGGTGAAAACAAACCTAAGACAACCCGCCACGGTTCTCCTGACTCCTGTATTCTGACTCCTGACTCTTTTTTTTCTTCAACCACAACAATCAACCAACCAACAAAAAACATCATGGCACAATCCGCCCTTGGACTCCTCGAAACCCGTGGCCTCACCGCGCTCGTCGCCGGTGTGGACGCGATGCTCAAATCCGCCAACGTCAAGCTCGCCGGCCCGATGAAACAGGTCGGCAACGCGCTCGTCACCGCCGTTGTCACCGGTGATGTCGCCGCCGTCAAAGCCGCCGTTGAAGCCGGCGCCGACGCCGCGCGCACCTACGGCGAAGTCGTCAGCGTGCAAGTCATTGCCCGCCCCCACGAAGACGTCGCCACCGTGCTCCCGAAGGCAGCAACCGCGAAAAAGTGATTTTTCGCGGTAAATTCCAATAGCCAATACTCAAATTCCAAAGGAACAGCCGCGCGCAAACCGCGCGCCACCTTCTTTGGAATTTGGAAATTGAAAATTGGAATTTTTTTGGAATTTGGCCGCTGGAATTTGGAATTTTTCCACTGTCATTTTCACGAACAACAGCAACCCAAACGCCCACCGCACCATGTTTCTCGCACGCGTCATAGGCTCAGTGGTCTCGACCAAAAAGGACGACACCATGAAAGGCCGCAAACTCCTCGTGCTTCGCCCGGTATTTCCCGACGAGGCAAACCCGACCAAACTCAAACCCGGCGGCAGCACAGTGGTGGCGGTTGACGCCCTCGGCGCGGGCGCGGGCGACCTCGTGCTCTTTTGCCAGGGCAGCTCCGCGCGCATGACCACCGGCATGAAAACGCTTCCCATCGACGCCGCCATCGTCGGCCTCGTCGACACCGTCGAGGTGCTCGGTAAAAACGCAGCGTGATATTCCGTCGATCGTCGAACGGCTCATTTTTTCCCTCCGCAACAAAATAGAAAACAGGCAAAACGCATTATGAAAAAACGGCACATTACCCCGATCGTTGCATTCATCGTTGCCGCAATATGCCCCGCCGCCTCGCTTCTCGCGCAGGAGCAATCGGCGCGCTTTCTGCTTACCGCCGAGGCCGAAATCCTCGCGCAAATCCCGCCGCCGCCCGCGCCCGGTTCCCCCGCGGACATGGCCGATACGGAAACGCTTTACCAGGTCCAGAAAAGCCGCACGCCGGAGCTGCTCGCGCGCGCCGAGCGCGTCAGTTCGCAGGACATCATGTCGCCGGGAGCGCTCGTGTTTGGATGGGAATTCAACAGGCAAAACCTCCCCCGCACGGCGGAGATATTGGAGCAGGCATACGTTGAGCACCGCCCCGCCGTCCTTGCCTCGAAAAAACAATGGGGCCGCGTGCGCCCCTACAATCGCGGCATCGGCATCACGCCCTGCGTGGAAATCGTGCCGAAGGACGAATCCTACCCAAGCGGGCACTCCGCCGAAAGCGGCCTCCTGGCGATTCTCTACAGCGAGGCGATGCCCGAATACAAAAATCTTTTCATGGAGGATGTGCGCGAAACCACTTGGGGCCGCATCATCGCCGGCGTGCATTACCCGAGCGACACCCAGGCCGGATGCCTGCTCGGTTTCACCATCGCGAGGGAAATGCTGAAAAATCCGCACACCCAAAACGCGATCAAGGAAATGCGCGCCGAGATTCTTGCGTTTCTGGAAAAGCATCCCGAAGCCGTAATGATCTCCGGCGTTCGTGCCGCCGGCGCCACCGCCGCGGAAATCGCCGCGCGCCCGGCAACAAAGGCGATCCGGATGCACTCCCACAACGACTACAGGCAAAAGCGCCCCTTCTACCTGGCGTATTCCCAGCACGCGGATTCCATCGAGGCGGACATTTACTCCACGCCCGTTCCCGGCGAACTGCGCGTGGCCCATGACAAGGAGGAAGTGCCCTCCGCCCCCTCGCTTGATGAAACCTACATCCGCCCGCTCGTCGAGGTGTTTAGGCAAAACGGCGGACGCCCCTGGAGCGGATCGGAAAAACAACTCACCCTGTTGATCGACCTGAAAACATCCGACACCAACACGCTGGACAGGCTGGTTGCCAAGTTGAGAATGCACCCCGATGTGTTCGACCCCGGCGTCAATCCGCGCGCCGTGCGCGTGGTGCTCACCAGCTCCGCCCCGCTCGCCGAGCGCTTCGGCAATTATCCGGCGTTTATCTTTTTTGACGGCTCGCACGCAAACTACACCCCGGAGCAGTTGGCGCGCGTCTGCATGATCAGCTACAACTTCAAAAAACTGTCGCGCTGGAAGGGCAAGACGCCGCTGCCGGACGAAGACCGCCTGCGCCTGGGCGAGACGATCAAGAAAGTCCACGCGCTCGGAAAACCCGTCCGCTTCTGGGGCGCGCCCGACACCGAAACCGCGTGGAAAACGCTCCTCGAACTCGGCGCCGATTATGTGAACACCGACAAACCCGAAGCCTGCGCCGTCTGGCTCCGAAAATAATCACCAACGAGAAAAACAACAAACGCACTTTTACCCATGGCATTACAAATCGACGAAAATCTAGTCCGCTCAATCGTCAGCGAAGTCGTGCGCAACATCCGCTCCGGCTCCGCCTCAACCGCGCCCGCCGCCGCGCCTTCCGCGCCCGCAATCGTCAACTCCTCCGGCCCCGCATACGGTGTGTTTCAGGACGTGCCGACCGCCGCCGCCGCCGCGCAAAAAGGCTACGAGCAACTCCGCGCAAAGGGCGTCGCCGCGCGCAAGCAAGTTGTCGACATCATCAAAAAACTCGCCATCGCCAACGCCGACGCCTGGGGCAAATTCGAGTTCGAGGAAACCAAGATCGGACGCCTCGAGCACAAGATCGGCAAACTCCACCTCGTCCCCCTCGTGCCCGGCGTCGAATGGCTGCGCCCCTACGCGCTCAGCGGCGACCACGGCCTCATGCACGAGGAATACACGCCCTTCGGCGTCGTCGCGGCCATCCTCCCCGTCACGCACTCCGTCCCCACGCTTTCCGGCAACATCATCAACGCCGTCGCCGCCGGAAACTCCATCCTCTTCAACCCGCACCCCGGCGGCGCGCGCTCCGCGGCCCTCGCCATCCGCGCCTACAACCAGGCCGTGCAAGCCGCCACCGGCATCGAAAACCTCATCTGCACAATCGAGAAACCCACGCTCGAATCGTTCGACGCCATCTGCAAATCCCCGCTCGTCAACCTGCTCGTCGTCACCGGCGGCCCCGGCGTCGTCAACGCCGCCATGAAATCCGGCAAGCGCGCCATCTGCGCCGGCCCCGGCAACCCGCCCGTGCTTGTTGACGACACCGTCTGCCCCGACAAAGCCGCCAAGGACATCATCCACGGCTGCGGTTTCGACAACAACCTGCTCTGCATCGGCGAGAAACAAGTCTTCGTCCTCGACAAAGTCGCCAACGCGCTCATCCGCGGCCTCGAAAAAGCCGGCGCCGTTCGCCTCCTCCCCGCGCAAGTCGAAAAACTCGCCAGGGAAGTTTTCACCATGAAACCCGACGCCGGCGGCTGCTCGCACCCCGTGCTCAACCGCGAACTCGTTGGCAAAAACGCAAACGTCCTCGCCGCGCGCGCCGGCCTCAACCTCCCCGAGGCCACGCCCATCCTCATCGGCGAAACCGACCCCGACCACCCCTTCGTGATGGAAGAGCAAATGATGCCCATGCTCCCCATCGTCCGAGTGAAATCATTCGAGGAAGGCGTCGCCCTCGCGAAAAAATCCGAGCACGGCTACAAGCACTCCTCGATCATCCACTCGCTCAACGTCGATCGCATGACAGAAATGGGCCGCGCGATGGACACGACGCTTTTCGTGAAAAACGGTCCCAGCACGACCGGCCTCGGCCTCGACGGCGAAGGCTACCTCAGCTACTCGATTGCGACAACAACCGGCGAAGGCATCACCAACCCGCAAACCTTCACCAGAACCCGCCGCTGCGTCCTCGTCGACGCGCTGAAGATTTATTGAGAAAAATCACCGCGTAGGGGCGTCGCTTGCGACGCCCTCCCGTGATCTCGCCTCCAACCAATGCCCAAACCAGCCAAAGCCAAAAAAGCTCGCGCCCGCGCGACCAAGAAAAAATTGGTCGCCCCGGCCGCGTCGGGCTATGGCAATTTGCTGGGCAGCATCGACACCCTACTCGCAACCGCCCGCCGCCACACCGCGCGCGCCGTCAACGCCTGCATGACCGCGACCTACTGGCACGTCGGCCGCCACATCGTCGAATATGAGCAAAAGGGAGCCAACCAAGCGGAATATGGTGATTACCTCCTTGAAACACTCGCCAATGATTTAACTGCAAAACACGGACGCGGTTTTTCAAAGCGAAACCTCCACTACTGCTGCTTGTTTTATCAATGTTTTGATTCCGAATGGATTTACAAAACAACGACTTGTGCGATTTCGGGTCAAATTGTGCAGACACTGTCTGCACAATCTTCCGTTGATTCCCAACAACTTACAAACTCACCTTCCGCCACAGATACGCAACTCGTTCCCCATCAACGAGACAATTTGTTCGGCACCCCGCTCTCCGCCTTCGACCTCCCCACACTCGCCAAAGCCTTCCCGCTGCCCTGGTCGCATTACGTGATGCTTATCAGCCGCAGCCGTTCGCCCGAGGCGCGCGAGTTTTATCACCGCGAAGCCCTGCGCGGCGGATGGTCGGTGCGCCAGCTCGACCGCCAGATCGGCACGCAATTCTACGAACGCGCCGCGCTTTCGAAAAACAAGGCGGCGATGCTCAAAAAAGGCGAAACCCCGCGCGCCGGCGAACTCCTCACGCCCGACGAGGAAATCCGCGACCCGCTCGTCCTCGAATTCCTCAACCTCCGCGACGAATACTCCGAAACCGAGCTTGAGGACGCGCTCATCCGCCACCTCGAAACCTTCCTGCTCGAACTCGGCAACGACTTCACCTTCGTCGGACGCCAGCGGCGCCTCCGTCTCGACAACAAATGGTATCGCATTGACCTCCTCTTTTTCCAACGCCGCCTCCGCAGCCTCGTGGTGATCGACCTCAAAGTCGGCGAGTTCACGCATGCCGACGCCGGCCAGATGAACCTCTACGTCAACTACGCCCGCGAGCACTGGACGCATCCCGGCGAAAACCCGCCCGTCGGCCTCATCCTCTGCGCCGAGAAAAACGAAACCATCGCCCGCTACGCGCTCGACGGCCTCGAAACCAAAATCCAAGCCCGCGAATACAAGCACACCCTCCCCTCCGAAAAACTCCTCGCCGCCGAACTCGCCAAAACCGCAAAGCTGCTCGCGCAGCGAAAGCCTAAAAACCTGAAGACCTGAAGGCTGAAAAAACACCGGCGCGGCAGCGCCCAATCCAAAATCGAGAATCGAAAATCCAAAATTTGCCCATGAACCTTGCTCGCATAGACGGAACCATCATCGCCCCCGCATGCCATCCCAGCATGCGCGGCACGCGCACTGTCATATGCCAGCCGCTTGACGAAAACGGCAACGACATCGGCAACCCCGTTCTCGCAATCGACACCCTTGGCGCGGGCCTTCACCAACGCGTCCTCATCAGCACCGACGGCTCGCGCACCCGCGAAATCGTCCGCGACAAACACAGCCCGCTCCGCAACCACATTCTTGGCGTCGTGGACGACGCCGGCGTAAATTCCAAATTCCAATAACCAAATTCCAACCGATCAGCGGCGCGGTAGCGCCCAATCGTTTCGAGGCCGCAGGCCGACAGTCTGCCAAATCGAGAATCGAAAATCCAAAATTCCACCATGCGCCTCGGCACAGTCATCGGCCGCGTCACCATGACGCTTCAGGAACCCATCTACAAAGGCGGGCGCGTCCTCCTTGTGCAGCCGCTCGGGCGCGCCGATATCGCCGCGCTCTCCAACGCCAAACTCCAAACCCAAACGGCGCCAAAACTTGCCAACGTCTCCACGCTCGTCGCCTACGATCAACTCGGCGCGGACATCGGCCACATCGTCGGTTTTACCGAGGGTGCCGAAGCCACCGCGCCCTTCACCGCCGACGCCCCTGTTGACGCCTACATCGCCTGCATCGTCGACCAAATCGACTACAACCCACCCAAGAGCTAATTCTAAAAACGCGATGGCATTTCCTCCTGACTCCTGACTCCCGCATTCTGACTCCTTTCCTTAATTTTTAACACTAAACCAAAAACTCTAAACTAAACTCGCACACCATGGCACAATTCCTCACAGCACGCGACGTCGAGAAACTCATTCGCAACGGCCAGCCCGTCCCGGCCGATGCCCGCCTCACACCCGGCGCGCACGATTATCTCCGCGACCACGGCCACTCCAAAATCGCCCCCGTGGGGGCGTCGCTTGCGACGCCCTCCGCCGCATCCGCGCCCGTCGCGGGCATCCCCGGCAAAAAATACGACCCCGTTGTTCCCGACTACGAATACAAATGGACGCCCGGCGCCGACCCGAAAACACCCGCCGAAATCGCCGCGTTCTTCAACTCGCCCGCCATCGTCGCCATCAAGCACCGCATGGTTGACATCGGCCAGCGCATGTGGGCTCGCAACTACACCGACGGCAACGGCGGCAACCTCACCGTGCGCGTCGGCGACAACCTCGTGCTCTGCACCCCCACGCTCATCTCGAAAGGCTTCATGAAGATGGAGGACATCTGCCTCGTTGACATGGACGCCAAGCAACTCGCCGGCGCGCGCAAACGCACCAGCGAATGCATGACGCACATCGCGATCATGAAGCGCCAGCCCCTCTGCAAATCCTGCTGCCACGCGCACCCCCCGCACGCCACCGCGTTCGCCGTCGCCAAAGTGCAGCCCCCCACCTGCCTCATTCCCGAGGCCGACATCTTCCTCGGCAAAATCGCCATCGCCCGCTACGAAACCCCCGGCTCGCAACAAATGGCCGACACCGTCGGCGAAGTCGGCAAGGACAACCAGTGCGTCCTCCTCGCCAACCACGGCGTCATCACCTGGGGCAAGGACATCGAGGACGCGTATTGGAAAATGGAAAACGCCGACGCCTACTGCCAGACCGTCTGGATCGCCTCGCAACTCGGCGGCGAGCTCGGCTCCGGCGTTGGCGGCGCGAACGCGCGCGAGTTCATCAAAATCCGCAAGGCCCTCGGCATGCCCGACAACCGCGAAGGCCTCAAGGAATGCGAACTGTGCGACAACAGCGAATTCCGCCCCGGCGTGATGTGCCAGGTTCCCGACGCCGCCCCCGCCGAGCCGGGCGCGAACCCCGAAGTCGAGGCCCTCGTGCAACGCCTCACCGGCGAAATCATGAAACAACTCGGCGCGAAGTAAGCACGCACGGAGCGGCGTTCTCCAGGACGCCGGACGAGGCGCAACGCGCCTCGCAAAAAACCGTTCGAAAAACAAGAAAGGCAGAAAGGGCACGACTACGTCGTGTTCGGCGATCTGGAGATCGCCGCTCCGTTCAAGCCGCCGCTCCGTCAACACATGCGTGCTCGTTCACCCTCGAACAACACGAACTCGCTTTCGTTCAGTTTCGCCTTCTCCGGGTTTTTTCGAATGTAACGCACACAGCGGCCAAAGTGCGTTTTGTCGCGCACCATGCGATCGTAGTAATCTTTTTGCCAGCCGGGCCATTTGTCAGCCAATGCCTCCCTCAATTTGCGCGAGGTAAAACTTTTCCACGATTGCAGCAAGTCAGGCACTTGCTCGCCGTTGAGCGTGGCAAAGACCGCATGCACATGATTGGGCATGACAACAAACGCGAGTTGATGACAGCGCACGCCCTCGAAGTGTCGCAACGCCCCGGCGAGAATCGCGCGCGCGTCGGAATTTCGCAACGCGCAGCCGCCCATGCCTGCGTCGAGCCACGCCTCCATTTGGTTGGAAAACAGTTGGTGATATTCCGCCTCCTGCTCGGTTGTGTGAGGCGGCGGATTGCGTTTCAACCATGCGTCGCGATCCCAAATCCATCGCTCGCGCAACTCGCGCGGAACCGAATCGGCGAGGCGAAAGGTGACGAAATATGTCGCGCCCATTTGCTCCCAATGAGGCAGGCGGTTGCGGAGCATTGTGGTGTCCGCATAGGGGCTGAAGAAACGGAGTTCTTCCATGAGCGCGAAGCGTGGACGCGCGACAACTTGGGGCAAGCATGAAACGCTCGCGGCGAAGCCATTACGGAGTCATTACGGAGCGGCGACCTGGAGATCGCCGCTCCGGTTTTTTGGGCCGAGAATCGCACGGGACGGGAAAATCGTGAAAGCAAAGATTATTACCATCCGTTGCGGCAGACGCCCTATTGTTTGCCTTGAGCCTTGAGTGCTTCCTCAATCATCGCCCTTTGGGATTTCGCGCGTTCTATTTCCTCGGAAGGCTCCTTAACGCCTCGAGCATAAAGCCATTCAGTAAACTGCTTGATGCTTTCCTCGGTCAAAACTGCATCCGCTGGCCATCCACCCCATCGTAAGGCCCTGCCGTGTTGAATGCCCACCATGGCTATTAACTTACCGTTTTTATAGAATTCCATCGTTGGCGTGCCACAGCACATGCAGACACCATTACTCGTTTTTCCATCAATCGTAATTAGCGAAATCAATCCAGCGATCTCATCCTGACTGACTGTTTCGAATATGATTTTCTCCTTGTCATAACGCCGATGACATGTGCCGCCTGTCCTGACAATGAATCTGTCGGCGCTGGAAATAACATTTCGCAGCTCGGCAGCCCAGTCATACTGCACCACGCAATCGGGATGTTGCTTGCGAAAAGATTCCACCGCATCGGCGGGAACCGCTGTGCCAAACAAAACAAGGTTTTTCAGCTTTGGAAATCCACCGTCCGGCAAACTGGCAAGCGGCGACATCTGCACATTTAAGGCACTCAATCGCGGCAACCCTGCAAGCGGAGTAATATCTGTGATCGCATTTCCCGCGATATGAATTTCCTTCAAATCATTTAGGTTCGATAAAAAATCAACCGCCCTCAATCCGGCCCAAGGCCAAAATAAATACCGTAGCTTGCGAAATTGGGCCGGTATGCCTGGATCATCCAATTCATCCGCCTCCAATCGCAACGAAAGCCATTTCATGTCCTTGCTGCGCAATAGAGATTCGCATTTGAACTGCAATTCCCTGGCGGAGACGTCAAGCGAGACGAAGCGTGTTGATTCTGAAAATAGACTATAAAGCTGCGCATCAGGATCGGCATTCCAGTCAACCTTGACCGCCCGGAAAGGAAGCCCGGGCAAAACCAGCGGCACTTTTTTCCATGCTGTATATTTTATATCAACAAACGTGTCTTCTCCTTGTATCAAGCCGGTCTTGCTTCCCGATTCCTCGCTTATGCTCACACCCCACAGCCCTTTGATTTCCCGTTTGCTCAATTTTTTTAAACGTGGACGCCTCCATTTGCCATCCCAGTAATCCGGATAAAACGCAACGAGCTCCTTGCGGCCCGACGGCAATACACGGTGGAGTTTGGCCTTTTTGGAAAGCTTGTTTATAAAATTGAGATTGTCCGTGTCGCGAACCAACACCGGAGCCCCGGCTACTATCAAGACATCACCAACAGCAAGCTCCTCGGGAGTTTCCGAGAGCGAAAACCACGGGACATTCACGGCCTTTCCATCCACCATGACAGGCCAAGTGGCGGCGAAACCATGCGCACATAGGAACACCGAAAGAGCCATGCCAAGGAAGAATCGCAACGGGGCCATGCATGAAGTCTTTGCCCATGCTTTTAAGTTGCAAGGCGAATTGCGGCGCGTGAGGGGTGCGATTCAAAGTGATGTCACCAAAACTACGTGTGCGATACGGAGCGGCGATCTCTAGGTCGCCGGACGAGGCGCATCGCGCCTCGCAAAAAAACACTCACTCGAAAAACTGAAATGCAAAAAAGGACACGACTTCGTCGTGTCCGGCGACCTGGAGATCGCCGCTCCGTTCGAGCCGCCGCTCCGCAAAGGCATGCGCGTCCGTTTTTACCCAACCAGGTTTTTCAACGCCGTCAGGTATTTGGCCTGGGTGTCGGCGATCACGTTTTCGGGCAGGCGGGGGGCGGGCGGTTTTTTGTCCCAGTTGATTGCGAGCAGGTGGTCGCGCACGAATTGTTTGTCGTAACTCGGGGGTGATTGGTCGGGCGCGTAGCTTTCGGCGGGCCAGTAGCGCGAGGAGTCGGGCGTGAGCAGCTCGTCGATCAGGATCAGGTTGCCCGCCTCGTCGGTGCCAAATTCAAATTTCGTGTCGGCGAGAATCATGCCCGCCTGCTTGGCGCGGTCGTGCCCGAGCGTGTAGAGCGCGATGCTGGCGGCTTTCACTTTTTGATAGAGCGCGGCGCCGACGGCGGCCTCGCCTTGCGCGTCGTTGATCGGCTCGTCGTGCTGGCCTTTGGGTGCCTTGGTTGTCGGGGTGAAAATCGGTTCGGGCAGTTTGTCGGCCTGGCGCAGTCCGGCGGGGAGTTTGATGCCGCAGACATCGCCGGTTTTTTGATAGGAGTCCCAACCGCTGCCCACGAGATAGCCGCGCACCACGCACTCGATTGTGAGGGGCTTGAGTTTGCGCACGATCATCGAGCGCAGTTGCAGGTCGCGATCCTTGATGCCGCGGCGCGCGAACTCGCCCGGCTGGTCGGGCAGCAGGTGGTTGGGCACGATGTTTGCCTTTGCCGCCTGCGCGAACCACCAGTTGCTCATTTGCGTGAGAATGACGCCCTTGCCGGGAATCCCGTCGGGAAGAATCACGTCGAAGGCCGAAAGCCGGTCGCTGGCCGTGATCAACAGGGCGTCCCCGAGGTCAAAGATGTCGCGGACTTTTCCCGAGGCGATTTTTGGGAATGGCAGCCCGTCGATGGAAGTGACGGCCTTGGCGGGCAGGGATGCGGCGATTTCGTCGTAGGTCATGGCGTTGGAAAAAACATACTAGTGAGTGCCGAAAAATGGAAAATAAAAGCCGGAAATTAAAAAACCGACGGTTTTTCACATTATCGTTGAGATTGCGGGCCCGACATTGCCAATTCTTGCAAAAATAACCGCGTTGGCATATCGCATTGATAGTCCACCGCAATTCAACACACGCACGCACACGGCATTCGCTCATGACCAAATCGCACACACTCTTCAGGGACACGCTTAGTGAAGCTGAGAAAGAGTTTCGCCGCATGTGCGACAACTCGCCCATTTGCATCTGGATGTCCAACACCGCGGGCACCGGGTTTTTCTTCAACAAGGCATGGCGCTCCTACACCGGGGAGGATGTGGTCGAGCGTTTCGATGAGTGGTATGAAAACATCCACCCGGACGAGCGCAACATGGTCAGCGCGCGCCATAATAAACATTTTGCCGCGCGCGCCCCCTACCGCGTCGAGTATCGCCTGCGCAGGCACGATGGCGTTTACCGCTGGATCATCTCGCACGCGTCGCCCTACTACGATTCGAAAAACCATTTCGCCGGCTTCATAAGCGTGTGCATCGATTTTAACGACCAGCACGAGTTTGAAAACACGCTTGCGATGCGCGCGCTCAAGCAGACCGCGCTCGCCGCCTACGGACGCCTCGCGCTCGAAGTGCGCAAGTTCGGCGAGCTCACGCACAAGGCGGTCAACGTGATTCTTGAGACGCTTCACGTCGATTGCGCCTACCTCGCCTCGCTCAACCACGACACGCACGAGCTCACCCTCGAGGCTTTCGCCTGCCGGCTCGGCCAGAACCCGCCGCCCGAGCTCGGCCATGTCAAACCCGCCGCGCTTTCAATCACGCGCGCGATGCAACTGGCCGACGACCGCGAAAATTTTCCGCTCGCGCAGCTCCTTGCCAGCAAGGGTATCCAGTCCTCGCTCATTTGCCCCGTCGGGTCGGGCGGGCAACTTTACGGCTACTTTTTTGCCAACACGCGCAGCGTCCGCACGTTTTCCTCGGACGCCGTTGATTTCATTCAGGGACTTTCCAACGTCCTTGCCGCCGTGCACCAGCGCGAGCACGCCGAGAAGGCGCTGGCCGAAAGCGAGCAGAAACTCCTGCAGGCGCAAAAAGTCGAGGCCGTCGGGCTCCTCGCGGGCGGCATCGCGCATGATTTCAACAACCTGCTCACTGCCATTTGCGGTTACACCGAGCTTCTTCAAAAAGACATCACCCAGCTTTCGCTCAACGAGGCCGCCACGCGAACGCTCCGCGCGCACACCGCCGGCATCGAAAACGCCGCGCTTCGCGCCTCCAAGCTCGTGCGCCAGCTCCTCACCTTCAGCCGCACCCAGTCAACGCAAATTGCCCGCATAGACATCAACGCCCTCATCCTCGATTTCAAGGACCTCATCACGGCCTTTCTTCGCAGCGGCATCCACCTCGAGCTCAAGCTCGGCCCCGAGCCGGTCTACGCCTATGTGGATCGCAACCAAATCGAACAGGTCATCCTCAACCTCGCCATCAACAGCCGCGACGCCATGCCCAAGGGCGGAAGCCTCACCATCAGTGTTGCCGGCGCGGATGTCGCGGCCTCGCCGGAAAACGGCGGGCTTGAGCCGGGCCGTTACGCGCAAGTCTCCATCACCGACACGGGCGCCGGCATGCCGCCCGAGGTTCGTGATAAAATCTTCACGCCCTTTTTCACCACAAAACCCAAGAGCCGCGGCACCGGTCTCGGCCTGGTCACTTGCGCCAACATCGTTAAGAACGCGCGCGGAAAAATCAGCTTTGAGACCGCGCAAGGCAAGGGGACGACATTCACGCTGCTCCTCCCCGACATTGCGCCGGCGCGGACAGTCGCGCCCGCCGACGCCTCGGTGTCGCCCTTCTTTCTCGAACGCGACAGCAACCCGCCGATTCCCGCGCCGCGCGCCATGCCGGACGCGCCCTCGGACGAACCCGACCTGCCCACCGGCGCCGAGACGATCATTCTCGTCGAGGATGACGCAGCCATTCGCGAAGTCACCGCCGCCATCCTCGAGTCGCTCGGTTACACCGTGCGCGCCTACGGCACAGGCGAGGCGCTCCTCACGCAATACCGCGTCGATGTGAACACCGTGCTCGCCGACGCCAGGCTCCTCATCACCGACATCAACATGCCCGGCATCAGCGGACGCCAGCTTGCGGACCGCATGCGCGCCATGCACTCCGGGGAGATGCGCGTGCTCTTTATATCGGGCTTTGTCACCGCCTCCCTTCAAAAAAGCACCGCGCATTTCCTCGAAAAACCTTTCACTCGCGACATCCTTGCCAGAAAAGTGCGTGAAGTTTTGGATGAATAACCTTTCGCTCCATTTCAATGGATCTCATCACAACGCCCGCATTCATATTCTGCCTGTGCACCGTCGTGTGCATTGTGCTCTGCCACGCCATCTGGCGCTGGCGGGAAAACCGCAACAACGAGCGCGTCACCCCCGGCTTCAAGCTCCTGCGCGGCCCCGGTGAATCGCTCCAACGGCAAATCGCCGCCATTGATGACAAACTTTTCTCGTGGCTGCTCAACATCCTCGGCCTCCCGCTCATCATGCTCGCGAGCACGGCGGGCGCATACCTCCTGTCCGGAAAAACGGCGTTCGATGGATTTGTCGCCATCCTCATCCAGTATGTGCTGCCCCTTGTTTTCATCTGGACCCTCTACTCGACGATCCACCTCCTGCGCCTCCTCTCCAAGCGCCGCAACCTCTACCTCGGTTATTTCGGCGAGCGCATTGTCAGCGAAAGCCTCGACTCGCTGCGCGCAAAGGGAGCCTGCGTTTTTCACGACGTTCCGGTTTCGGCGGAGCAGGGCCGCGTCAATATTGACCACGTCGTGATTTGCCCCGCCGGTGTTTTTGCCATCGAAACCAAAACCCGCCGCAAAGGCCCCGTGCGCGAAGGCCGCGCCGACGGCAAAATCATCTACGACGGCGCGCAACTCGCCTATCCTTGGGGAGAGGACACCTTCGGCATTTCCCGGGCTGCGAACAACGCGCTTTGGCTCGAAAAAACCATCGCCAAAACCGGCATCCCAAATGTGCCCGCGCACGCCATCCTCACATTCCCCGGCTGGCGCGTCGAGCTGACGGACTCCGCCGCCAACAGCGCCGTGCGCGTGCTCACACCCGCGCAAATCCCCCTCCACCTCGAAACGCTGCCGCCCAAGCTCGCAGCAAACCAAATCAAGCAACTCGCGCAACACATCGAAACCCTCTGTCGCGATGTGGAGTTCTAAAAAGTGGCCCGGGCCGCCAGCCCGTGACTTCGCCGACCGCTCCGCATGACCCTCGCCGAAAAACAACAACGCCTCATCGACGACTTCCTGATTATTCCCGATCCGCAGGAACGGCTCGCCGCCGTCGTGGCGCATGCAACCCGCGCGCCCGCGCTTGATCCCGCCGGGCGCATCGACGCCAACCATGTCCCCGGCTGCGTTTCGACCGTGTGGCTCGTTGTCGAACTTGATCCGGTCACGCGCCGCCTCCGTGTGCGCGCCGACGCCGAATCCCCGCTCGTCAAAGGCCTGGTCGCGCTCATCTGCGAACTCCACGACGACACCGATCCCGCCGACGCCGCCACATTTCAGCCGGAGCTTTTGGAAAAACTCCACCTCGCCCAAAACCTCTCGCCCACCCGTCGCGCCGGCCTGCTCGCCGTGCAAAAACGAATCAAGGAAAAGGCCGAAAGACTAAAAGGCTGAATTAATCCAAGACAAACTGCGCCTTAAAATCTTCAAGTTTTCCGATTTCAGCCCTTCAGCTCTTCAGTCTTTCAGCCCTTTGTATCACGACGCTCACAATCATCTGCAAGACCCCGCGCTCGCGCCGCACCTCGACGAGATTGCCGCCGCTTATGCGGAGATCGGCCTTGGGCGCGCCGTCGTCAATGGCACCTGCGAAGCCGATTGGCCCGATGTCACCGCGCTCGCCCGCCGTTACCAATTTGTCCTCCCCAGCCATGGCCTGCACCCGTGGGACGCCGGCAATCGCACGCCAAACTGGTTCGACACACTCCGCGCCACCCTTGACGCCAATCCCGGCGCGCACATCGGCGAAATCGGCCTCGATCGCTGGATAATTGATCGCGCGCGTCCCGACGATCCGCGCCTCGCCGGACTCCGCCGCGCTCCGCTCGACGAACAAGCCGAAGTTTTTCGCGCCCAACTCGCGCTTGCCGCCGAGCGCAATCTTGCCGCAAGCATCCACTGCCTCGACGCCTTCGGCCTGCTTCTAAAAATCCTCGAAACCACGCCGCTCCCCGCGCGCGGTTTTCTCCTGCACGCCTACAGCGGCCCGTCCGAAATGCTCCCGCAATTCATCAAGCTCGGCGCCTATTTCTCCTTCAACGGCTCGTTTCTATCCGAAAAAAACACCCGCCATCGCGAAGTTTTCCACCAAATCCCCGTCGAGCGCATTCTGGTCGAAACCGACGCGCCCGCCATGCCCGCGCCCGCGAAATACCGCCCGTTTTCATTTTCCGCGCCCGACGAAAAACTGAACCATCCCGCCAACATCGCCGGCACGCATGCCGGACTCGCCGGCGTGCGAGAGGTTGGGCCGGCGGCGCTCGGCGTTTCTATCGCGCAAAATTTCGCGCGCCTCTTCGGCGGATAGTCCGGCGAATGCCCACGCCGCCGTTTTTTTGCATTTAATAAGGACTCGCCCTAAATCTCTTTTTCGTTTCCTTACGAGGTCTTCATTTTTTCGTGCAGCTAATTTTTATTTATCAACATGGCTTACAATACCGCACTCATTACTGGAATAACCGGCCAAGACGGCGCTTATCTCGCCAGGTTGCTTCTCGAAAAAGGTTACAAGGTTTTTGGCGCGTATCGACGCACCAGCTCCGTTAATTTTTGGCGGCTTGAGGAGCTGGGTGTCACCGGGCATCCCAACTTGCAGCTTGTCGAATATGATTTGACGGATCTGGGCGCGACGATCCGGCTTTTGCAGACGGCCAACGTGACGGAGATCTACAATCTCGCCGCCCAGAGTTTTGTCGGCGTGTCCTTTGAGCAGCCCGCCACCACCGCGCAAATCACCGCGCTCGGCCCGCTCAATTTGCTCGAAGCCATCAGGATCGTGAACCCGCAGATTCGGTTTTACCAAGCCTCCACCTCCGAAATGTTCGGCAAGGTTCAGGCCATTCCGCAGTCGGAAACAACGCCCTTCCACCCGCGCAGCCCCTATGGCGTTGCGAAACTCTACGGGCACTGGATCACGATCAACTATCGCGAATCCTACGGCATTTTCGGGGCCAGCGGCATCTTGTTCAACCACGAGTCGCCTCTGCGCGGGCGCGAGTTTGTGACGCGCAAAATCACGGACGCCGCCGCCAGAATCAAGCTGGGCACGCTCGACGTGCTCGAGCTCGGCAACCTCAACGCCAAGCGCGACTGGGGCTTCGCCGGGGAATACGTCGAGGGCATGTGGCGGATGCTTCAAGCGCCCGAGCCCGACACGTTTGTCCTGGCAACGGGACGCACCGAGACGGTTCGCGATTTTGTGATCATGGCGTTCAAGGCCGTCGGAATCACGCTCCAGTGGAAGGGCAAGGACGAGCAGGAAATCGCCGAGGATGCCTCCACGGGAAAACTCCTCGTGCGCGTCAATCCAAAGTTCTACCGTCCCGCCGAGGTCGATTTGCTCATCGGCAGCCCGGCAAAGGCAAAAGAGGTCCTTGGCTGGGAGCCGAAGACCACGCTTGAGCAACTTTGCCAGATGATGGTCGAAGCCGACATGCGCAGAAACACAAACGGCGGAGGCTCCTTTTAACGCTTTAGGCTTTTCGCAACCCGCCCAAGCCTTCTTTGCAACATGCCCGAAAAAAATGCGTTCATAACCGGAATCACCGGACAGGATGGCTCGTATCTCACCGAGTTGCTTTTGGAAAAAGGCTACGCGGTGCACGGGCTTGTGACGCCGCTCGAGTCCGCCGCCAACGGCAACCTTCGCCACCTGGTCGCCGACCCCGCCATCCTCGGCAAGCGCCTGTTTCTCCACGCCGGCTCATTCGAGGAACTCACGCATCTGCGACGCATCATCGACCGGACGAAGCCCGATGAGTTTTACCACTTTGCCGGCCAGTCCAGCCCGCGCCTCAGTTTCGAACTGCCTGAAGTCACGGCAAACAGCGTTGGAATTGCCACGCTGCGGCTGCTGGAAATCCTGCGCGGTCTGCAACACCCGACCCGGTTTTTCAACGCATCCAGCGCCGAGGTGTTCGGCACGCCCTCCAATTCCCGCCAGGACGAGCAAACGCCCGTCAACCCCGCCACGCCCTATGGCGCCGCGAAGGCCTTCGCGCAGCAGATGACGCGCATCTACCGGACCGCCCACAAACTCCCGGCGTGCTCGGCGATACTCTACAACCACGAATCCCCCCGCCGCAACGAGTCCTTCGTCACCATGAAAATCGCCCGCGCCGCGGCGCGCATAAAAAAGGGACTCCAAACGGAGCTAAAACTGGGCAGCATGACGGCGCAACGCGACTGGGGCTGGGCGCCCGACTATGTCGAGGGCATGTGGCGGATGCTTCAAGCCGATCAATGCGACGACTACATCCTGGCGACAGGCGAGCTGCACAGTGTGGCCGACCTTGTCGAAAAAGCCTTCCAATGCGTCGGCCTGAATTGGCGCGACCACGTGAAACAAGATCCCTCGCTGATAACCGCCGCGGAACCAGTCGCCCCATGTGGCAATCCCGCCAAGGCTGAAAAACAGCTAAACTGGTCCCGAACCGTAAACTTCGACAGCATGGTGGAGCGCCTCGTGGCATCACAATACGACAGTGCCGGGTGATGCTTTTATTTGTTACAGGTTCAATGCCTCGAAGATAGCGTCGTTTTTTGGAAAGAAATCTGTTGTTGAAATCTCAAGCACCTCGGGGCGTGGTTCAGGGATTTTCATTGGGGGCCACATGGCGCCCCTGCAGAGGCCGGCATGTTTTGCTGGTTGAGGTTATTTATGGTCTGCAGCTCAAATTTAGCGGGCGATGGTCTTCTCGTCATATCAAGTCGCAGCAGGAATATAATTAAGGGAATGGCGATAATGAACAGTCCGCAACCTGTATAAAAGCTGACGGGAACACAGTAGAGTCGCACAGTATGCCTGCCGGCTGGAACCATTACGGCTTTTTGTGCCATGTTAGCTTTGAAAACCCGCGCGGGCACCCCATCGATTTCGGCCCGCCACCATTTATAATAGGTGTCTGCAACAAGAAGAACTGTGTCCGTGACAATAGAGGTTGTGACTGTGATGGTATTGTTTGTCTGGACGACCGCCTGTGCGGGTGCATATCCCGTGTTTTGGTTCAGCAGATTCATCGGTATATCCGATGGCTTCGCATAAACTAAAACCGTGCCACGGGGATCAGAATCCTTGTGTATAAGCATTCTCAAAACATCGTTCGGATCGTTTGCGGTCATGACCTTTCCCGCATGCCATGCGCGCGGCATGAAATTCGAGTTTTCGCGCAGGTTGCTGGTATAGCCCTTTTCGGGGCTACGCTTGATATCCATGATCCATTTTACATTCCACAAGCCGCGCAGACGGTCATTTTGCCACGGTTTATAACGGTTCAAGGCGGAGGCCCAAAAACGCTCGGTTTCGGGAATGTTTAACGTGCCACTGATATTGGTCTGGCTAAAATTTAGGGCAAGTCCGACCGAACACGGTAAAAAGTTTCTAATCCAGGCAAACTCATTCGGATTATTGCTGCCGCTGAGTATATGAGACTCTCCCATCATGTGAAATGTTTTGTGTATACGGGCTAGTTCGCGATCAGCCCCCACTTTTTTCAACGCATGCATGGATGGTGTTTCGAATACATAAACATTGACGTCCCCAAACATACGCATATCCTGACGCAGGAGAGTTTTATCTGCGAATAAAAACAGGGTTGTCGCTAGCAGGGCCAACCTCCATCGGTGTGGGTTTGCCAATAATAAGATTACTCCTATTGAGCCGATTGCTAATATTATAAACACATGCAAACTCGTATCTATGGGAAACGCATTCATGCCGGCTGTAAGCGAGCGAATGTCGGCTGAGAAATGAGGTAATGCACGCATTGAGGATCCCCATGTTTCTATTGGCTTTCTCACCAAGAAAACTGCGAGTGCAACCATGATTGTCGCGCAATACAGACATCTGCGGAATATTGGAGACATGCGTCGCAGTGGGCGTATGGACAATCCGGCCAGCACTGGGAGCGCTACCGTAACGAGGATGACATAGGTCGCGGGGTATGAATACATTCGATTCACGGCTGGCATGAGCGACATTACTTTGTGCAATTGCAAGGAGGGCCCTGATGCCATGACTATGCCAGTCAGCATCAGGGCCGTTATTGCAATAACTGATGGGGTCCATCGCCAGCGGCGCAATAAGATTACAACGGCAATGATTTCGAGCAGCATCATGGGCAGAACCCCAAAATAAGCATGGCGCATCTCCATCGGCATTCCAAAAAAGGTTGGTACTAGCGACTTTATCCAATCTGCCGCCCACATTGAGTAGTGAAGCTGGATCGCTGGGTCGCGCTGTAGGTGTTCGTTTGATGCTTGCAATGCAAGCTCCAGCATTGGCAGGAGTTGCGGCGCGGTAAGCAAAAAGACCAGCCCAGCCGAGATGACACCATGCTGCAGCACCTTGGGCAGGAGCAATCGTTTTTTTGAACACAGCCAGAACGGAATCCCCGTCACGATCATGCCAATCAAGGTCATGAGCAAAGGATACGGGCTGCCTGCATACGTCATCAGCGAGCATGCCACGGCCAGGCCTACCGTCTTTTTCCATCCTCCCCCGCGAAGCACACCAAGAAAAAAATATAATATTAATGGTAGCCACGCAAAACCGCCCAAGTGCTCAGTGCATTCGGTAACATGCAGCAGTGAACTGGTTGCGAATGCGGTGCAGGCCGTTATCCACGCTCCCGCCATGCCGGCCCGGCATTCGCGCGCCAGAAGGTAGCTATACCATGCAAACATCCAATGATGAAGTGCCGCAAACACGCCAAACGCGTAAGCTGTTGGAAAAATAATCCAAATTATTGAGGGAGGATAGAGCAATGCGTGTTGCCATGACGCGAGCAAGGGAGTCCCCCCCAGCAATTGGGGGCACCAAAAAGGAAAATCCCCGTTGAGCACACTTTCACGAAAGAAATGTTTAACCCCGTAGAACCATATCGTAAAATCACGCCCGAGCAGTGTTTTTCCGCATAACAATACGGGGGCAAAAAATGCTATTACAACCATTGCCAAAACGCCTGCCGCAAGCAATTTGTCATGCTTGGTGAGAAGCAATCGCATGGTTGATTTAAGTTTTTCCCTATGCCTGTTCATTATGGATATTGTGATCGAAAACGCTAATCAGGAAAAAATATTATATTTCAAAATGTCATTGATTTCGCGATCCCCGTCTCTCGCTTTTGTCTTTTGCTTCCTGCATGGGCGGATTCGCAGTCCGGGATGCGCCAACCGTAAATCACGCATATTGAGAGGGCGTTTTTGCTGTGATTTTAGAGCCCAGCCCCCTGCGACGGTTCTCCCCATCTTCGTATATTTTATAAATAACACAGCGCTTGAAGATATTGTAACATGCATCCATACTTGAGAGGGGCCATGTTTGTGAAATGGTATGGGTGGCGCCTTAATCGTTGCTCATTGTATCCTTTTAAATATAATTACTTCATCCTGTCCTTTGGAGTAATTCTTGATGGACTTGAAAGTGCGCCAGAATAATTCTGGCCTATACATATCCTTCCAAAACACATCGATTTTCTCGACAATTTGATAGCGGGCGTTCGGATCGCCGTATTTTTGCAGGTTGTATTTTAATTCATTTACATATGGGCCGAAACCAATCAGATAATCAGGCATTTCCTCCCCTTTGATAAGGGGCGGTTTGAGATTTATATATTGTTTTTGCAGGCGATCATTCAATTGCCAGGCATAAGTTGCTTTGGGCGCGTGAAACATAAGCGGATAGGCGGCATAGTTTGGGGCGACAAACACAGTTTTGCCTTCGGGTATATTTTTATTGATCCATTCAGATGTGGGTTTAAACGGTTCTTCCGGCGGAGTTCTCAACTCACCAATGTATGAGTATATTGTCGAGGGACGCTGAAAAAAATGCCCGCTTATTATGTTTGTGGAAAACAGGATCGCGCCCGCAATCAACGCAGGCCGCGACCATTTCAACATTATGCCATGGATCACACCTATGCCCAGCGCAATCGATAAAGGCACGAGTGGCCCAAAATAGCGCACATCCGCGGCCGAGGTTCCATGCAAGTTTTGGGGGGAAAGGAAAGAAAGGACTATAACATAAGCGACAAGTGCCGTGCTCGCGCGCAGCAACCATGTTTTTTTTCGCATTATTCCGATGACAAGTGCAAAAACCAAGACAACCCAGGTATAAAATTCGCAAACGTTGAGATCTCGAAAATTCCAATAGATGAGGGTAATGCGATCAAAAAAAGTATTGCCGTCAGCAAGGTTTCCTTGAGCGGTTTTCATTGGGTTCCATATCAGTGCAATCATGCCGCAGACAACGGCTTGCGGCAGCAGCAGCGCAAGCCAGTCTCGAAAGCCGAGAGTGTGCTCATGCCGCTTCCAAAATATGTAGTCAATCAACAGGCAACATTGCATGACGATGCAATTCAGATAGTTTGCCGTAAAGAGACAGATTGAGGCCAGCGCCATTAGTATTAATTTGCGCCGGTCGCCCCCCCAATAATAATATAAGTATGCGACGAGCACGCTGAAAAAAACGGTAACCGCATAATATCGGCACTGTTTGAATTGCAATAACAAGGCCACATTACAGACAATACCAATTGCCAAAAGCGAAAATATGATAATATTTTGCCTTCTTGCCCAATATAAAACCAAGGCAAGCGTGGCCAGGCCGAACAAGGCGAAGGGCGCGCGCGCGGCCCATGCATTTTCGCCAAAAAGCATGAATGATATCGCGGTTATGTATGTCGCAAGGGGAGGGGTGGATCGATCATGGAGATTGTGCAAAAGCCGGCCGTTTTCATATGCTACAATGTTGCCGTGATCTATGATGGCGGAGGTGTCTCCCGTGCGCACCACGCCTTTGGCCACGAGTGCAACCATGGTCTCATCATCCCAGAGAGAATAATGCCCCAATCTGGCGAAAAGCAGGGTCGCAAAGACGATCATGCTTAAGATGGCGACAGCCCATTTTTTTGTGTCCCAATTCCGGATTTCCGATGCCGAACAGGAACGGGGTTCGATTGTTGAGACATTCATAAGTTTAGCTGGTCTCTTGCGGCTCAGTCTTCATTAAAGTCATACTTGCCACGCAAATAATCGCGAATCACCCCAAGCACTTCAAAACCGTATTTGATTGGTTTCAGGTGGGACTCTTCGTCGCCATATCGGGTCGGAATCGGCAAGTCGGCAACCCGAAGTCCGCGCTTGGCCCCGACCAGCAGCATTTCGCCGTCAAAATGAAATGTGTCGCTTAATTTTTCAAAGGGGATTGTTTCGAGTGCCTTTCGACTATAGAGCATGTAACCGCTGTGATACTCCGAAAAATGCAATCCATAGACGAGATTTTCCAACTGGGTTAGGCATATGTTAGCGACAAATTTATATTTGGGCATTCCTCCTTTCAGGGCCGAGCGCCAGCTCCTCATGCGCGAGCCGAGCACCATATCAGCACTGTCGTCAACCATGGGCTGGCACAGGCGCTCAAGCTCCTCCGGCGCATATTGACCATCAGCATGCACCATTGCGGCAATGTCGGCCCCCAATTCCAACGCACGACGATAGCCTGTTTTTTGCGCGCCACCATAGCCTCGATTGTGCTCGTGAAACAGCACTTCGACTTTTGGGTATTTTTCGAGTAACTCGGCGCTGGTGGAGCGGGGCACTGTTTCCCCGCCGTCCTCAACGACCAAAATTTTTAACAACCGCTCATACATCTCGGGCACTATGCGCGCCAAGACGCTTGGTAGTGTTTCCGCCGCTTTGTAGGCGGGGATGACCACGACGATTTTTTTGCTCATGTGAACAATTTTTCCGTCCACGTTTTCGGGGTCTTCTCGTTGATGATTTCCACATCCAGATGATAGCGAAATTTCTTGGCGCCGCGTTTTTCTATCCACTGCGCCATTTCCTCGATGCTTTGTCGCAATGTGTGGTTTGTTTTGTAATTGAAAATATTGCGCGCCTTGTCCGCGCTGCATGTGGCATATTTGACTTCACGCGGGCGAGGAGCGACAAAGACGGGCTCAAGATTCTTGAAGTTCAGCACGTCGGCGATCGTTTTTGCCAAATCCAAAATTGTGATAAATTCTTCATCAGGTCCGATATTTATGGTTTGGCCTGCGGCAACCTTGTTATCCAGGGCTTGGGAGAAACATGTCAGAATATCGCGAACATCCGAGAAGCAGCGTTTTTGCAGGCCGTCACCATAAACGATGGGTTGTTTTCCTCGCAGCATCAGATTAATCATGATGGACGCCACATTGCGAAACGGGTCGTCGTATTTTTGATGTGCGCCAATGATGTTATGAGGCACCAGATTCACGAACTCGAATCCATGAACCTCCGAAAGCACTTGTAAAACTTGCTCCGCTGCGAGTTTTGAAATTCCGTAAGGATCCACTGGAACCGGCACCGCATGCTCGCGGAAGGGAATCACTTCTTGATGTCCATAACGCGCCATACTGGAGCAGTTTATGACGCGTTTTACATGATTGGCGGCACATGCCGCGAACACTGTTGATGAGATTTGAAAAGTGTTTTGAGTAACTACGTGAGGGGAAAATACACTCAGTCCTTCGTATGCCGTGCAGGCTGTATGGATCACCACGTCATGATCTTTGATGATTTTTTTCATGGCATTCAGATACATGCAATCCACTTGAAAAAACTCCGCGTCATCCGGCACATTGTCGAGATAGCCTCCTATGAGGTTGTCACAGCCAGACACTTGATGTCCTTTGCTTAGCAGATCTTTCGCGATGCGACTTCCCAAGAAACCAGCAATACCTGTGATGAATACTTTCATGATTTGAAAACTTTTACGTGATTGGGTAGTTAGGGAGAATAAGATTCAGCTTGTCCGCAAATACAAATATTAGTCGATCGTTTGATTCTGAAAAATATTTCAAAATTTTTGAGAAGGGGGAGCCGGTGAATAAAGATTCAAAAGTTAAGCGGTCTTCAGGGAATAGAACTTGTGGCGAATAAATGTTGGCGAGGCGAGCACGCCGGCGCGGTCGCGGATGTCGAGTTCGTGGTGCTGAAAGGCGGGGAGTTCGCGGGCGAGGCGCTGCTGGTTCCAGCGGGTATCGCCTTGCGGGCCGAAGAAGACCGCGCGCTGGTTGTTGTCCACACCGTGCACCGCGCAGCCGAGTTCGCGCGCGAAGTAGGTGCAGACTTCAGATCCGATAAGTCCTGACGAGCCGGTGACGAGTAGTTTTTTGGGCATGAGTTTTTTGCGAAAATCGCAAGGTAGTTGTGGGTTTGTGGATGTAAAGAGTGTAGCCAAAGCGCAAGGACGTAAGCTTTGGCGTTACGGGTGCCGGGGTTTAGCTCAGATCCCGGATGCTGCCGAACTCGGGATCGACGAGGCGGCGATAGGTGCGGACGATCATGCCGTCGGTCAGGCCGGCGAGCCAGTCGCAGATGCAGCGGGCCTTGCCTTCGCGCGTCCTGGCCTCGTTGATTTGGTGCGCGGCACGGATGGGGATGACTTTGATCGCGCGGCGGGCTTGGGGCGGCTCGACATAGTTTTCCCATGCGGCTTCCCAGAGCGTGTGCAACACGCGGCGAGCCTTGTATTCGATTTGCTGGAGTTGCGGGCTTTCGAAAATGATGTCGTTCGCCATTTTCTTGTAGAACTCGGCCTCGGCGACGGCGGCGGGCGCGATGGTGAGTTCGAAGCGGTAGCGGTTGGTGAGCGGCGACATGAAGTTGATGCGTTCCTTCAGGCGCGTGGCGCGGACGAAGGTGCCGATTTTCGCCGCGAACATGCGCTCGAGCTTGTCGGCGCGAATGCCGTCGATGAGTTTCCTCAAGCAATCACCGCGGGTCTTGGCGCTGAGTTTGTGCGGGCCGGTTTGCCCGTTCCAGTGAGATTCTGTTTTTGCGGCCCAGGCTTCGATGCGTTCGATTGTGAGAAAGCCGGCTTTCACGCCGTCAACGATGTCGTTGAGCGAATAGGCCGCGTCATCGGCCCAGTCCATGATCTGGCACTCGACGGATTTAAAGGCGTTGAGCGCGAGGCCGTCGTGAAGCTCGCCGGGGATCTTGCGGTTCGCGAAAACGAAGGAGCGCTGCTTTTCCTGATAATCGTAGAGGAAGTGGTTTGTTGGTTTCGCCCCGGGGCCGGTGAATTCGCGGTAGAGCTTTTTATATTTGAGAACACCGTCGGTGAGGGCGCGCGTGGGCTGCATGCCGCGCACGGCGGTTTCCGATTCAAAGATGGTCTCGCCGAGAAGGCGGAGCGTTTGCGCGTTGCCCTCGAATCCCCCGTGGTCGCGCATAATTTCCTGAAGCGTGCGCTCGCCCGAATGGCCGAACGGAGGGTGGCCGAGGTCGTGCGCGAGGCAAATGGCTTCCACGAGGTCGTCGTCGATATAAAAATCGGGGGCGAGCAGGGCGTGGCTCGGGCATTCCTCCGAGGCGAGATAGTGGCAGATGGAGCGGCCGATTTGCGCGACTTCCATGGAGTGCGTGAGGCGCGTGCGGTAGAAATCGTATTCGCCGGAGAGGAACACCTGCGTTTTCGATTGGAGCTTGCGGAAGGCGTGCGAGTGAATGAGCCGGTCACGATCAACCTGAAACGCGCTGCGATAGTCTTTTTTGCGGGGTTCGCCGAGCGTTTGCGTGTCGAAGCCGGAATAAAACCGATTGTGTTTCATGGAAGGTAAGCGGCGAGTTGAGCATGAATGCGGCCGGGCAGGCGATGTTTTTTGCGAGTAGAGAAAAATGTGGAAATTAAGGGGTCCGCGGCGCGCCGCCGGGGGGGATATTTTTATGTAAGGCGTGCTCGCTTTTGTCTTTGCGGCGTGTTCAGTTTGGGCTCTGATTTTTGAGCATCATTTTTCAGCTACCCTTTCATACCATGAGAAAAACACTCCGAGGCGTTCATGCGTTTGTTTTTGCACTGGCGGCCGTCGCGCCGCTCGCGCTTTCAGCGGGTCCGTGGGAGCCGCTTTTTAACGGCAGGGATTTGTCCGGCTGGAAACAGGTCAACGGCACCGCGCCCTACAAGGTCGTCGATGGCGCGATCATGGGCACGACGGTGCCGGGTTCGCCGAACAGTTTCCTCGCGACCGAAAAGCTTTACGGCGACTTCATTCTCGAACTCGAGGTGATGCAGGACGCGCCGAGCAACAGCGGCATCCAGTTCCGCAGCGAGTGCCGCGCCTCCGACGGGCGCGTGCACGGCTACCAAATGGAAATCGACCCGACGCCGCGCGCGTGGACGGGCGGCATTTACGATGAGGCGCGGCGCGGCTGGTTTTACACCGGCGCGATGAGCCATGCCGCGCGCGATCTCTACAAGCTCAACCAGTGGAACCGCGTTCGCATCGAGGCCATCGGCCCGTCGATTCGCACTTGGATCAACGGCGAGCCGGTCGCGCATGTGATCGACGACATGGACGCGCGCGGATTCATCGCGCTGCAAATCCACTCAATCTCGAAGAAGAAGCCCGAGGAGGCGGGCCGTCGCGTGTTCTGGCGCAACATCCGCATCCAAACCACCGACCTCAAGCCCTCGCCGGCGGACTCGCTTTTCATTCGCAACGTCATCGCCAACAACCTCGCCGACGCCGAGCGCGCGCAGGGCTGGAAGCTTCTCTGGGACGGCAGGACGACCGCGGGCTGGCGCGGCGCGGGCAAGAAGGCGTTTCCTGAAAAAGGCTGGCGCATCGAAAACGGCGAGCTGGTTGTCCAGAAATCCGACGGCAGGGAGTCGCAGAACGGCGGCGACATCGTGACCGAGGCGGAATACAAGGCGTTCGAGGTTGCGCTGGAATTTAAGCTCACCAAGGGCGCGAACAGCGGCATCAAGTATTACGTGACCGAGAAATACGTGACCAAGGGCTCCGCCATCGGGCTGGAGTTTCAGTTGCTCGACGACGCGAATCATCCCGACGCGAAACTCGGCGCCGCGGGCAACCGCCAGCTCGGCTCGCTCTACGACTTGATCCCGATCAACCGGATGCCGGGCGGGCTCGGCGTCAAGCCGCGCCTCGGCGAATGGCAGCACGCGCGCATCATCTCGCGCGCCGACGGCACGGTGGAGCACTGGCTGAACGGCATCAAGGTCGTCGAATACACGCGCGGCTCGCCACTCTTCATGGCGCTTGTCGAACGGAGCAAATACAACAAGCACGAGGGTTTCGGCCTCGCGAAGAGCGGGCGCGTTTTGTTGCAGGATCACGGCGACGAAGTGCGCTTCCGCAGCATCAAGCTCCGCGAATTGTGACAAACAACCAGTTTTCCTCCCGCTTCCCATTTTTCACTCCTCACCACCACCCCTCACACTTCGATGAATCGTCGCACATTTATACAAAGTCTCTCACTCGCGGGGCTTGCCGTCGGGGCAGGCAGTTTGTCGCCGCGCCTGCTCGCGCGCGCGCGCGGCGCGAACGACCGGATTCGCGTGGGCCTGGTCGGGTTTGCCGACCGGTCGCGCGACACGCTCATCCCCGCGTTTCAACGACTGGCGGGCGAACTGAATTGCGAAATCGTCGCCGTGTCCGACATCTGGAACCGTCGGCGCGACGAGGCGGTCGCGTTTTTCAAAACCAAATACAGCCAGGACATCGCCGTTTATCGCAACAACGAGGAGATGTATGAAAAGGCCGGCCTCGACGCGGTCATCATCGCCACGGCGGATTTTCAACACGCGCTGCATTGCATCGAGGCGGTGAACGCCGGGTGCGACGCGTATGTCGAGAAACCCTTCGCCGAAACGATGGCGGACAATCGCGCCGCGCTTAAGGCCGTGCGTGCCAGCAAGCAGATCGTGCAGATCGGCTCGCAACGGCGCAGCGGACGCAGCTACCACGCCGCGCATGACTACATAAAGTCGGGCCAGTTTGGTGACATCGTTTTTGCAGAGATGAGCTGGAACGTGAACCAGCCCGGCCGCTGGCGCCGCCCCGATCTCGTCGCGGGACTCAAGGAGGGCGATGTGGACTGGAAGCGTTTTCTCATGAACCGTCCGCGCGTCGCCTGGGATCCGAGAAAGTATGTCGAGTATCGCCTGTTCTGGCCGTATTCGTCGGGCATTCCCGGACAGTGGATGTGCCACCAGATCGACACCGTGCACTGGTTCACCGGACTGCCGCATCCGCGCAGCGTGAGCGCCAACGGCGGCATCTACATGTGGAAGGACGGGCGCACCAATTTCGACACGATGACATCAGTCTTCGATTACGGCCCGCTCGACGACCCGACGAGGGGATTCCAAGTCGTCTACACCTCGCGCTTCAGCAACTCGGCGGGCGGTGTGAAGGAGATTTATTATTCCAACGGCGGCGAGCTGAACCTCGACACAAACGAAGTTTCGCCGAAAGGCGGCCTGACCGAGAAATACGCCACGCGCATGAAGATGCGGCCGAACCGGCTCAAGCCCGCGTCGTTGAAAGGCGACGGCCCCGCCGCGACCGACGCAAACACCGGCGTGGACAACATGGTGCTCGCGCACATGCGTAACTGGATGGAATGCCTGCGCTCGCGCAAGGAGCCGAACGCGCCCGTCGAGGCCGGCTACCAGCATTCCATCGCCACGATCATGGCCAACGCCGCCGCCCGCACCGGCGAAAAAGTGACCTTCGACGCCGCGCGCCAGGAAGTGCTCGCCGGCGGAAAAGTGTTTCACCTGTGATCCGGGCTCATTCCGGGATCGCCGGGCCCCGGCCCGGCGTTCTCTCCCGCGCGCCCATGTTTGCCCGCATGCCAAACCTTGACACCCCCGCCCGCGAACGCATAACCAATCAACCTTTTAACACTCGGAAAACACACATCCCTCAAACGTAATCAGCACATGCCCGCAGCAAACGACATTCGCAAAGGACAAGTTATCAAATACAATGGCGAGCCGCACCTCGTCATGGAAACACAACACCGCACGCCGGGCAATTTGCGCGCGTTCGTCCAGATCAAGATGCGCAACCTCCGCTACGGAAAGGCGCTCGACCAGCGCTTCGCATCGACCGACACCATCGAGGTCCTCCAGACCGACAAGCGCACGCTCGAGTTCAGCTACGCCGACCGCGACACCTACGCGTTCATGGATCCCGAGACCTACGAGCAGATCGAGCTCAACACGCAGCAGCTCGGCGACGTGGTCAACTACCTCGCCCCCGGCGGCAAGGTCGACATTCTCTTCGTTGATGAAAAACCGCTCAACGTCGATCTCCCCTCAGCCGTCGCGCTCAAGGTCATCGAAAGCGCCGAGGGCATCAAGGGCGACACCGCGAGCAACGTGCAAAAACCCGCCAAGCTCGAAACCGGGCTCACAATCCAAGTGCCGCTCTTTGTGAAGGAAGGCGAAGTCATTCGCGTAAACACCGCCGACGGCACCTACCTCGGACGCGCTTGAAGCGCACCTGAACGAAAAACGATTTTTCGCTTTTTAAAGACAGCCCGCCAAACCGCGGGCTGTTTTTTATGTCGGTTGCAATCGCAGGGGCGCGCCTTGATTGCGAGTTCCCCTCGGGGACCTTTAATGTCATCGCATGTTCATGGAAACTCGGGCGCCTTTTCCACTGCCTTGCGACTTGGCAAAGGGTGAAAATCTCGTGAAACTTCACTCACTTTTTAGACAAAAACCATCAACAATCCATCCATGAATAACAACGAAAACCTGCCCGTCGTCCAACCCAAGCCCGAGACCTCCGAAGTGCGCAAAGCCAGCTTTTGGGTCAGCCAGATATGCGTCATCATTGCGACCGTCCTCGGCGTGTATCTCGCCGCCACCCAGGGTCTCAAGCAGGCCATCGCGTTCGACGACATCCGCTCCGACAAAAACAACGCCTACCTGCGCATGTCGCTCCGCACCGAGATGGCCGGCAACATCGAAGTCGTCAAAGACTACGTCGCCAAGGTTCGCAAGGACGGTTCGCTCGCATCCCGCAAGCGCGCGCTCGCGCTGCAGACGTTTGTTTGGGACAACATGAAGTTCTCGTCCAACACCCTCGAAACCCCGTCCGAATTCCTCATGGCCAACGCGGACTTCCTGCGCACCATCACCTATCTCCACGGCGAGATCGCCGGCAGCGGCATTTCCACCGATAACGGACTCAAGCGCATGGAGGCGGCGATCAAAAAACTCGAGGAAACCGTGCTCCCGAAACTCGACACCAACGTGGAGGAACTCCGCACCAGTCTCAAA
This sequence comes from Ereboglobus sp. PH5-10, assembly GCF_029504735.1. GTDB lineage: Bacteria > Verrucomicrobiota > Verrucomicrobiia > Opitutales > Opitutaceae > Ereboglobus. Next base: position 80,915 of record NZ_JAQFIP010000007.1, read on the forward strand.
AAACGCGACATCGACATTTAATCCAAAAACACCGGGTTTCGACCCGGTGTTTTTGCAATGGCATTGGAATCGCCATGCGGGACCGGGCATCATGCTTTTGTCTCGCAACCTCGCTTGCCAAACGCCCGTTTTTTCGCGAACCTGCCGGCATCATTTCCCGACAAACAAACCACACACACATAGCTCCCCATGACCTATCACATCGCCCGCAACAACCAGCAACTTGGCACTTTTCTCAAGGATGAAGTAATCGCCCGCTACAACGCCGGGGCGATTCTCCCGACCGATCTTGTGTGGACTGAGGGCATGGCCACGTGGGAGCCCGCCTCTAAAATTTTCGGCGCATCCGCGGCGCCTGCCGTTGGCGACGTTAGCGCCCCCGGCTCGCCCCCGCCTGTCACCGGAGTTGCGGAGCTGATGATGACGGTGCCCCCTGATGTCAAACCGGTCAAACCCGGCAACAATCTTATTGGCGCGATCATTGTCACGCTCTTGTGCTGCGTGCCATTGGGCATTGTGTCCATCGTGTTTGCGGCGCAGGTGGACGGAAAATACAACAAGGGCGATTATGCGGGCGCCGAGGATGCCGCAAAAAAATCGAAGACCTTTATGTGGCTGTCGGTGGTTCTTGGCCTTGTGGCCAGCGTCATTATTTTTGCGATGAGCTTCGCGGGCGCGCTGGCGCAGTAATTGCGCCCGCCAGTTTGAGGTTTGCCCGCGTCGCAATCTTGAGTGTGAAACCACAAGGCCGCCAGTTTTGACCGCGCTTGGAAATTTGTCCCGCGCCATTCGGCAACCGCGTGTGTTTGCCGCGGTGGCGCTGGTTGTTTTGATTTCCGGCTTTGCGTGGACTTATTATGCCGGCCCCTCGCCGCGGGCTTGGTATCCGCCGTGTCCGTTGCGCGCAACGACGGGTTTGCTTTGTCCGGGATGCGGATCGGCGCGCGTGGTCCATGATCTTGTCCATGGAAATCTGCGCGCCGCGTGCGGGCACAACATCCTTGTTGTTGTCGTCGCGCCGTTCCTCGCGATATGGACGGCGCGTTCACTCTGGCGCGCCCTTCGGCACAATCTTCCGCCGCTGCCGGTGCGAACCGGCCTGGCGCGTGTCGTGCTTGTTGTCGTTGTTGTTTTCATGATCGCGCGCAACCTTCCGTGGTGGCCGTTTGCGCTCCTGGCGCCCGGACCGTAGGTGCGTTCAAAAATATAGATGCGCTTATCCGTCAAAACATTCTCGCCCTGAATGCCCAAACCCCGCTCTATTCAGCTTTTCATCGCACGATGATCGCGGCTGAACAGAATTCGGGACTCTCCAACCCCCAAAATACCGACTCCACCTCGTGGCGTCGTGATTTGACATGGCTCGCGCTCATCCTCGTGGTGTGGTTCGGCCTTTTTCTCGGCTCGCGTCCGCTCAGCAATCCCGACGAGGGGCGCTACACGGAAATCCCGCGCGAGATGGCCGCGACCAACGACTACGTGACCCCGCGCCTCAACGGCGTTAAGTATTTCGAGAAACCGCCGCTGCTCTACTGGCTCACCGCGCTCACCATCGAGGTTGCCGGCGTCAACGAATGGACGGCGCGCGCGTGGGTCGCCATTTTTGCAACGCTCGGCTGTCTCGCCACGTATGCCGCCGCGCGCGGGCTTTTCGGGCGCGCCGCGGGCTGGTGGGCCGCCGTCGTGCTCGCGACGATGCTGCTCTACTACACGCTCAGCCGCGTTGTGATTCTCGACATGCCCGTGTCGGTTTTTGTCGCGACCGCGCTTTTCGCATTTCTGTTCGGCATACGAGCGCCCGCCGGACCCGGGCGCCGCTGGCTCTTCTGGGCGTTCTACGCGAGCATGGCGCTCGCCGTCCTCTCGAAAGGCCTCATCGGATTTCTCCTGCCGTGCACCGTCGCGTTTGTGTGGCTGCTCGTGTTCAACCAATGGAAACGCCTGCGCCCCTGCCATCCGTTCACCGGCGCGCTCGTGCTGCTCGCCATCGCCGCGCCGTGGCACGTGCTCGCCGCGCGCGCCAACTCCGACTTCGCGCAATTCTACTTCATCCATGAGCACTGGACGCGTTTCACAACAACCGTGCACGAGCGTTATAAACCGTGGTGGTATTTCGCGCCCGTGCTGCTCGTCGGCATTTTCCCGTGGACCGTCTTTGCGTTCCAGACGCTTCGCGAAAACGTGCGCGGCGGCTGGCGCGCGATTCGCAACGAGCGCGCCGACGAGTGGTTCTTCATCGTGTGGGCCGTGGTGATTTTTCTCTTCTTCTCGAAATCGCAGTCGAAACTCCCGCCTTACATCCTGCCGATATTTCCCGCCATCGCCGTTCTCATCGGCAAATGGCTTGCCGACGCGTGGCGCGCACGCAAGGCGCCGGGATTGCGCGCCGGCCTCGCCACCTACGCGATCCTTTCCGCGCTGCTCGGCCTCGCGCTCGCGCTCTGGCCCCTCGTCTGGTCCGTGCCGGAAAAACACGCCGCGGCCACCAAGCTCATCATAGGCGAGTCCATCTGGTTCGCCGTGATCTTCCTCGGCAGCGCCGCCGCGCTCGCCTGGTGCCTGCGCCGCGGGAAAATGCGCGACGCCCTGGTCGTGATGACGGCCGGTTTCGCGCTCTGGCTCGCGTCGGGCAACCACCTCGGCGACGAACTCGACACGCGCTCCTCAAAACCGCTCTCGCTCGAACTCGCCCGCCGCCTCGCGCCCGGCGACACTGTGTATTCAGTCGGTGAATACATTCAGGACGTCGCGCCCTACATCGGGCGCGAAATCTCCGTCGTCGATTATTTGGGCGAGCTCGAGTTCGGCGTGCGCGCCGAGCCGGAGAAGACCGACTCGCGCTTCATCGACAAGGCCGAGTTCTCGCGTCGCTGGCTCGCCTTCGATTCGCGCGCCTACGCCATTGTGCGAAAACGCGCCGCCGATCGCTATTTCTCCTCGCTGCCGCACACCGTGGTCGGCGAAACCTCGCGCTACCTGCTCCTTGTAAACAAGCCCGACGCACAATAATCAACGCGCCCATGTTTTCCCAAACACAAAACATCCACGCAAACGCCTCCGCAGGGGCGCACGCAAGGTGCGCCCCTACATTTCACGCATGAGCCCGACCGACGACACAAAGCCGTTTCTTCCTTTCACGCGTCCCGACATCGACGAGGAAACCATCGCCGGTGTCGCCGACGTGCTTCGCTCCGGCTGGATCACCTCGGGCCCGCAAGTGAAGGCTTTCGAGACCGCGCTTTCGCAACTTTTCGGCGGACGCCCCGTGCGCGCCTTCAACTCCGGCACCTGCACCATGGAAATCGCGCTGCGCATCGCCGGGGTGGGGGAGGGCGACGAGGTTATCACCACGCCGCTTTCGTGGATCGCCACAAGCAACGTCGTGCTCGAAACCGGAGCGCGCCCCGTCTTCGTGGACATCGACCCGGTCACGCGCAACATCGACCTTGAAAAAATCGAGGCCGCCATCACGCCGCGCACCAAGGCGATCATCCCCGTCGATCTCGCCGGCCTGCCCGTTGACCGCGACCGACTTCACGCTATTGCGCAAAAGCACAATCTCCGCGTCGTCGAGGACGCAGCGCAAGCGGCCGGCTCCAAATGGCGCGGCAACCTGATCGGCACGAAAGCCGCGAGCCGCGATTTCGCCTCCTTCAGTTTTCATCCCAACAAAAACATAACCTCCATCGAGGGCGGCTGCCTCGTCCTCAACGACGAACGCGAGGCCGCGCTCGCCGAGCAATACCGGCTGCAAGGCGTCGTCCGCACCGGCTTCGACGGGATGGATGCCGAAGTGCTCGGCGGCAAATTCAACCTCACCGATGTCGCCGCCCGCGTCGGCCTCGGCCAGCTCCGCCGCCTTGACGAGTTCAACGCAAAACGCCGCGCCCTTGCGCAACACTATTTCAAGCTCCTCGACGCCCCCGCCGCGCGCGCCCTCAACCTCGGCCTGCCGCCCGCCGATTTTGAGAACAGCAACTGGCACATGTTTCAAGTGGTGCTCCCCGAGGGTCCCGGCTGTCTCACGCGCGCGCAAGTAATGGAGAAAATGCGCGCCGCGAATATCGGAGCGGGAGTCCATTATCCGCCCATCCATCTCTTCACGCTCTATCGCAATCTCGGCTGGAAGCCCGGCGATTTCCCCAACGCCGAACGCATCGGCCGCACGATCCTCACGCTCCCGCTTTTCCCCGCGATGACCACCAATGATGTCGGGCGCGTGGTCGCGACCTTGGGCGAAATCCTTCAAAAGAAATGAACCGCGACATGGAAAGTAGCACGGACATTCCTGTCTGTGCAGAGAGACTTCACGAATCAAGGCACAGACAGGAATGTCTCTGCTACCTTCAAAGTTTCGCGTCCATTAGCGGTTAAAAATTATGAGCACTAATTCCTCCGCCTCCCTCACCCAAACGCCCTTTGCGCCGCCGTCCCTCGATGTCTCCATCGTCATTCCTGTTTACAACGAACAGGGCAACCTGCCGCTCTTGTTTCAGCGGCTTTATCCCGTGCTCGACGCGCTTGGGCGCAGCTACGAAGTCGTTTTCACCAACGACGGCAGCGTGGATGCGTCCATCGAGCTGCTCACCGAGCAGTTCAACGCGCGTCCCGATGTCACGCGCGTGATCGACTTCAACGGCAACTACGGCCAGCACATGGCGATCATGGCGGCGTTCGAGCGCGTGCGCGGCAACGTGGTCGTCACGCTTGATGCCGACCTGCAAAACCCGCCCGAGGAAATCCCGAAGCTTTTGGAGAAAACCGACGCCGGCTACGATTGTGTCGGCGGCGTGCGCCAGAACCGGCAGGACAGTTTTTTCCGCCGCTACGCCTCGATGTTCGTGAACTTTGTGCGCCGCAGCTCGACGAGCATTGAGATGACCGATCAAGGCTGCATGTTGCGCGCCTACAGCCGCGCCGTTGTCGAGGGCATCGTGCGCAGCGGGGCGATCAACACATTCCTCCCCGCGCTCGCCTACACGCTCGCCAAAAATCCGACCGAGGTGCCCGTCGCGCACGAGGAACGGCACGCCGGCGTGTCGAATTATTCGCTAGGAAAACTCATCCGTTTGAACTTTGACCTCATCACGGCGTTCACGACGGTTCCGCTGCAACTGTTCACCATGCTCGCGATGGCGTGTTCGGCAGGCAGCCTCCTGCTTGTCTGCGTGCTCGCCTTCCGCCGCATCTTCCTCGGAGCCGAGGCCGAGGGATTGTTCACGCTGTTTGGAATTTTGTTTTTTCTCATCAGCGTCTGCATGGTCGGCATCGGCATCATCGGCGAATACGTGGGAAGAACGTATCAAGTGGTTAGGGGGCGGACGAGGTATCAGGTGAATCGGGTGCTGGAGAATGACCCAACGCATGAAGGAGGAAATTCCAAATTCCAGTGATCAAATTCCAATAAAATTCCAAAATCCAAATACCAAACCCTCTATGCCATATGAGTGAAAACCTTGAAGAACGCACGGAGAAATTTGCGGTTGCGGTCAGGACATTTGTGAGGGCGTTGCCGCGCACGGTTTCCAACATCGAGGATGTCAAACAACTCGTGAGAGCGTCGGGTTCGGTGGCCGCAAATTATATCGAGGCCAATGAATCGCTTGGAGGGAGAGACAAGCTGCTGCATTTCAAAATATGCCGAAAGGAGGCCAAGGAGTCCGGACTTTGGCTGCGGCTTGTTCATGTGGGTGACAATAATGCACCACTTGAAAACCAACGACAGATTCTGCGCCAAGAAGCACGCGAACTCACACTGATATTCGCCGCCATCTTGAGAAACATGGAGTAATCTAATGCATGCATTGATAATTGGAATTTCGTTGGCATCTGATCACTGGAATTTGGAATTTCTCCCATGAAGCCCCGCATTCTCTTTCTCGGTTACAGCGAAGTCGGCTACGAGTGCCTTTCGCTTCTGCTCTCCCGTGGCGACAACGTCGTTGCTCTCATCACACACGAGGACAACCCGGCCGAAAAAATCTGGTTCAAGACACCCGCTGTTGCCGTTCGCGAGTATAATTCCGCAATCCGCAATCCGCATTCCGCATTCCCCGCCATTCCCATTTTTGCTCCCGCTTCCATCAACACGCCCGAATGGTTTGCGCGCATATGCGACGAAATCCGGCCCGACCTGATCCTTTCCGTTTATTATCGCAATATGATCAGCGAGCGCACTCTCGCGCTTCCGCGACTCGGCGCGTTCAACATGCACGGCTCGCTCCTTCCCAAATACCGCGGACGCGCCCCGATCAACTGGGCCGTTCTCAATGGCGAGCCGCGCATTGGCATGACGCTTCACAAAATGGTCAGGCGCGCCGATGCGGGCGACATTGTTGACCAGCAGGGCGTTGACATCGCCCCGCGTGACACCGCCGAACAGGCTTTCCGCAAAGTCCTCCCTTGCGCGCGCGCCATTCTCTCCCGCCAAATCGACGCGCTCCTCGCAGGCACTGCCCAGGCCACGCCGCAGGACGAATCGCAAGCGACCTATTTCGGCGGACGAAAACCCGGGGACGGACGTATTCAATGGACGGATACAAGCGCGCAAATCTTCAACCTAATCCGCGCCGTCACCGATCCCTACCCCGGCGCGTTCACGGATGTCCCACCCGTAGGGGTGTCGCTTGCGACGCCCGGCTTGCGAGGCACGGGCTTCCAGCCCGTGAATCCGAACCCCTCCGCTCCAGCTCGCCTCATGGTCTGGTGGGCCGAGCAAATCGCCGCGCCGCGCCGCGCCGCGCCCGGCGAAATCCTTTCACTCTCACCGCTCATCGTCGCCACCGCCGACGGCGCGCTTGAGCTCACCCGCACCGAATGGCGGGGCGCGCCCGCGGCCCCGTTGCAAATCGGACAAATCTTATAACAGGCTCGCCCGCCCGCCGCCCTTGCCTTACTTTCCCATCATGCCACTCAAAGTCCTCATCCTCGGTGCCAACGGATTTATCGGAAGCTGCCTCACCGCCGCGATCCTCCAGCAAAAAGACTGGGAGGTTTACGGCATGGATATCGGCGACAACAAACTCATCGGCAGCCTCGGCAACCCGCGATTCAAATTCGTCGAGGGCGACATCACCATCAACCGCGAGTGGATCGAGTATCACGTGAAAAAATGCGACGTCGTCATCCCGCTCGTCGCCATCGCGAACCCGAAGCAATACGTGATCGCGCCGCTGCGCGTGTTCGAGCTCGATTTCGAGGCCAACCTCGAAATTGTGCGCAAATGTGTTAAATACAAAAAGCGCGTCCTCTTCCCCTCGACCTCCGAGGTTTACGGCATGAGCCCCGACGCCGTGCTCGACGAAACGACCACGAATCCCGTTTACGGCCCCATCGACAAGCAGCGCTGGATCTACGCCTGCTCGAAACAACTCCTCGACCGCGTCATCTACGCCTACGGCATCCACGAAAACCTCGACTACACGCTCTTCCGCCCCTTCAACTGGATCGGCCCGAAACTCGACAACGTTTTCGAAGCGAAGGAAGGCAGCTCGCGCCTTTTCACGCAGTTCATCAGCAACGTGATTTTTAAGAAACCGCTCCAGCTCGTCGACGGCGGCGCGCAAAGTCGCTCGTTCACCTACATCGACGACGGTGTGGACTGCCTGATGCGCATCATTGAAAACAAAAACGGAGCCGCCTCGCGTCGCATTTTCAATATCGGCAACCCGGCCAACAACGTCAGTGTCGCCGACCTCGCAAAAATCGTGATCGAAATCTTCCGCGAATACCCCGCCTGGCGAGAGCACGCCGATCATGCAAAAATCGAAGTGGTTTCATCCGGCGAATATTTCGGCAAACATTATCAGGACATCCAGACGCGCGTTCCCTCGATCAATGCGGCGAAGGAAGCCCTCGGCTGGGAACCCAAAACCGACCTCGCCACGGCGATCCGCCTGACCCTCGACTACCACCTCGCCCAAAAAGACCACGACCTCGGCGCGCAAAATTGAGTTGGAAGTGTGGCTCTACAGAGTCGTGTCATAAAAATTTCGCATGCCCAAACTCGCCCTGAAAATTGATGTTGATACGGAACGCGGGACGCGTGTCGGCGTGCCGGCGCTGGTTGCGCTGTTGCGCGAGTTTGAAGCGCCGGCGTGTTTTTTGTTTTCACTCGGGCCGGACAACACGGGCAAGGCGATCAGGCGGGTGTTTCGCCCGGGTTTTTTTAAGAAGGTCAGCCGCACGTCCGTCGTGAGCATGTATGGCGTGCGGACGCTGCTTAACGGCACGTTGCTGCCCGCGCCGCATATCGGGAAAAAACACGCGGGCATCATGCGCGCGGTGCGCGAGGCGGGGTTCGAGACGGGCATCCATTGCAACGACCATTTTCGCTGGCAGGATTACGTGCGCACCATGCCGCTCGAAAAGGTGCGCGCGGAGTTCGGCGCCGCGCTTGCGGAATACGAGCGCATTTTTGGCACGCGCGCGCCCACCGCGGGCGCGCCGGGCTGGCAGACGTGCGTGAACGCGCGCCAGGTTTACGACGAGGCGGACTTGCTTTACTCAAGCGACACGCGTGGGCGCGCGCCGTTTTTCCCGCGCATCGACGGGCGTGTTTTTAACACGCTCGAAATCCCGAGCACGCTGCCGACGTTCGACGAGTTGCTGGGGCGTCCTGAGTTTCCCGACGACAAGATCGTGGCGCATTACATGAGTTTGTTGCGCGAGGATGCGTTGAATGTGTTCACGCTGCACGCCGAGATCGAGGGCATGATGAAGGCGCCGCTTTTTCGCGCGCTGCTCGAGGCCTGCCGCGAGGCGGGCGTGGAGTTTGTCCGCCTCGACGATTGCGCGCGCGAGTTGCTCAAAACCCGCGGGGCGATTCCCGTGCGCGACATCGTCATGGCCGAGATCGACGGGCGCTCGGGGTTCGTCGCGACGGAGGGTGAATAGCGAGGTCGCGGTGGCCGGTTACTGGTTTCTCGGCCAGCTTATTTTAAATCATACCGAAGAAGCGCCGCGTTTTTATTCTCCTCGGTTACGAAGATGGTTTTTCCGTCGCTCGAAAAACACGCGGCCTCGGCCTGGCCGAGTTTGTGCGGGGGCAGCACGACCGGGTTGCGCACGAGCGCGGAGAACCAGCTTTCGCCTTCGCGTCGCGCATATAAAAGCACGTTGCCGTAGGTCAGCACGACCGCCGAGCGTCCGTCGGGCGAAAAATCCATTCCGGTCGGTTGTCCGCGGAAGCGTCCCGTCGGCACGGGCAGCAGGTTTTGCACGGACGATGTTTGGGGCAACAGGGCGATTTTTCCCAACTCCCACGCAATTTGCGGCACGCCTGCGGCCTCCGGTTTTAGCGGCACGGAGAACAGGCGGTTCGGTGCCTCGCGTTTTGTCAGCAGGTAGATTTTTCCGTCACTTCCGTCGCCTTTTGCGCCCGGATCGACCGCCACCGCCTCGCAGTCGTGCGGTTTGTCGGGATACAAGATCGGCACGTTCCACGCCACTTGCACCACGAGTTCTTTTGCCGGGGAAAGTTGCGCGATGTTCGGTTCCTCGATCACGTAGAGGCTGCAATTTTTTCGCCTCGCGTTGTTGTCGCCCGTGTCGGCCACGAGCAGATAGGCGCGTCCGTCGATTGTGAACGAGGCCATGTCCTCCCAGTCGATGTTGTCCGCGCCCGCGAGCCAGACTGAGCCGAGAAAACGGCCGTCGGTTCCGATCGCATAGAGCACGGGATCGTTGCCGCTGTCGTTGTGCGTCCAGAGCACGCCGTTTGTTTTTCGCGACGCCGCCAGCCCGCTTGCCTCGTTGATTTTCGGGTTGGCGAGTTTGCCGGCGCGCACGATCTCCGCCGATGTGAATTGGCCGCCCGCGGCAGTCGCAGCCGGAGCCGGCGCGCGCGAACAGCCGGCGTGTATCAACAAAATGGATACGCACATCGCGCGCGCAAAAATTCCGAGGCCGCGCGCGTGTGCGTTGCCCGATCCCTCGTCTTTTTCCGCCGAAGCCATGCCCGCGGCGTTCACGATCAATACGCGCCCGGCGCCTTTGCCGCCGCGCCGCCCTTGAACTCGGTGAGCAGCGCGCCCGCGTTTGAGGTGCCGAGTCGTGACGCGCCCGCCTCGATCAGGGCGAGGGCGTCCGTTAGCGTTTTGATACCGCCCGCCGCCTTCAATTTGATCTGCCAGCCGTTCAGGTCGCGTCGGTTTTTTGCCCACAGTTCGATCTGTTCGCGTTTCGCGCCCGCGGAGCCGAACCCGGTGGATGTTTTGATGAAATCCGCGCCGGCATCCTCGCACATTTTCAGCGCCTCAAGCATTTGTGTTTCCGTGAGGAAGCAGTTTTCCGTGATCACCTTGATTAATTGTCCGTTGCCATGCGCGACGCGCGTCAGCTCGACCAGCTCCGCCAGCACGTCCGGGCCGCGGCCCGCGCGCAATGCCGCGTAGTCCATCACAATGTCCACCTCGTGCGCGCCCGCCCGCGCCATCGCGTTGATTTCGGCCTCCTTTGCGGCCGTGGTGAAGCGTCCGCTCGGAAAACCGACCACCGTGCCGATTCGCATTTTGGAGCCCGCGAGCACGCGCGCCGCGAGCGGCACGCTTGTCGGGTAAATCATCACGCAGGCAAACCCGCCCTCGACGGCCTCTCGGCAAAGCGCCTCGATGTCGGCCTCGGTGGCGTCGAGGCGAAGGTTGGTGGAGTCGAGCGTGGCGGCAAATTCGGCGGGAGTCAGGCTCATGGGAAATGGGAAAAGCGGGTTTGTTTGTTGGATTGCGCCCGATTGAACCTTTTTGCCCATTAATCGCAACTCCAGCTTTACGCACGCGCCCCGCCCGCCTACGCTGCACATTTATTTTACAACCATGATTATTCCGAAACCCGCACGTCTGTCGCCCGAACAACTCGCCGAGATATCCGCAATCGTCGAGCCCTTTGGCTGCCGCATTCAGCCCATCATAGGAGCCGTGCGCAATATTTATGCCATCGTGGGGGATGAGCGCGACGAGCTCATGACCAACCGCCTCGAGGGGCTTCCCTACATTGAGCGCGTGGACAAGATGCAGTCGCCCTACAAGCTCATGGACCGGCGCTCCTCGCTTTCGGGCAACAAGATCAAGGTCGGCAACCTCACCATCGGCGAGGATCTGCTCGTCATCGCGGGCCAGTGCACCATCGATCCCAAGAACCCGAATTACTTTTACGAAACCGCCCACGCCGTGAAGGAAGCCGGCGCCAACTCCATCCGCGGCGGCGTTTGGAAACCGCGCACCAATCCCTACTCGTTCCAGGGCGACAACAAGTCGCTCGACATCCTCATGGAGGCGCACCGCCGCACCGGGCTTCCCGTCGATGCCGAGGTGATGGACGAACACCAGCTCCACCTGGCCATTGAGGCCGGCGTGCACATGCTCCAAGTCGGCGCGCGCAACGCCCTCAACTACTCGCTCCTCCGCGCCATCGGCGGCGCCGTTGCCAGCCGCCCCTCGACCGTCGTGCTCCTCAAGCGCTCCATCCACATGGGGCCGCTCAACGAGTTCATTTCCGCCGCCGAGTATATTGCCGCCTTTGGCAACCCCAACATCCTGCTTTGCCCGCGCGGCACCTCGCCCGCCATCGACGGCTACCGCAATCATCCCGACGAATCCATCACGCCCCTGCTCAAGGAGAAAACCTGGGCGCCCGTCGTGGTCGATCCCTCGCATTCCGTCGGCAAGGCCGCCTATGTGCCCGCCTGCGCGCTCGCCGCCGTCGCCTATGGGGCCGACGGGCTTTGCATCGAATCGCACGTCTCGCCCAGCAAGGGCATAGGCGACGATCCCAAGCAGGCGCTCACGCCGGAAGTGCTCGCTTACACCATCCGCGAGGCCCGCCAGCTTTGGGCCGCGCGCCGCGAAGCCCGCGCTCACGCGCCCGAGGGGATTTCATCAGCAAAATAAAAAAACACGCCCAATCCGGCCGGTCAGTTTGATCAACCGGGCCCGACCGATCTTTATGATTTTCCGAAAACTCTCCGCGCCCGTCCTCGCGGCACTCGCCGTTTCCGCGCTCCAGCCAGCCGGCTTTTGCGCTCCTGTTGCCTTGGAGGAAAGCGCGGCGGAATCGGCGCCCCGGGCCGCCACTTCAAGCAAGGCGGTTTTTGCGCCGCCGCGTCCGTCAGCTTTTTCGCTAGGGCGCGTCAGGCTCAAGAACGGCTCCGCCATCCAGGGCGACATTATTGCCGAGCGCGCGGACCGGGTCATCGTCGATCTCGGATTTGATGTTGTCGCGATTCCCCGGGACGACATTGACAGCGTCACCACCGAGGCCGCGGGGGATTTTTCCGACAACGCAGAAACCGAAACCGGCGACTCCGCGCTTTTCCGCACCGCGCCCAACCAGCCCGCCCTCACCGTCAAGGAAAACGTCTCCCGCGTCGGCGAAGCCGTTGTGCAAATCCGCACGCCCACGGGGCTCGGCTCCGGTTTCATCATCGATCCCGCCGGCTACATTGTCACCAACCAGCACGTCATCGCCGGCGAATACAACATCTCCGTCACACTCTTCCGCAGCGGACGCAACGAACTCGAAAAAGTCGTTTATCATAAAATCCGCATAGTCGCGCTCGACCCGCGACTCGACCTCGCCCTTCTCAAAATAGAGGACCTCTCCGCCGCCGTGACGCTCCCCGCGCTTCCCCTCGGCGATTCCAACACCCTCAATGAAGGCCAGACTGTCTTCGCCATCGGAAGCCCGCTCGGGCTCGACCGCACCGTCTCGCAGGGCATCGTCAGCAGCCGCAACCGCCCCCTCGGCGGCCAGCTCTACATCCAGACCACCACGCAAATTAATCCCGGCAATTCCGGAGGCCCGCTCTTCAACCTCCAAGGCGAAGTGGTTGGCGTGAACAACATGAAACCCATGATCACCGGTGTCGAGGGGCTCGGCTTCTCGATTCCCGCCGCCGTCCTCAAAAACTTCCTCCGCAACCGCGACGCCTACGCCTTCGACGCCCGTAATCCCAACTCAGGCTATCGTTACCTGGAGCCCCCGCGCATCCTTAAGACCGGCGGCACCGCCAACCCTGAACAGTGAGCACCATTCCAAATCCAAACCGCATGAAAAAAACATCCACCTCCGCCTTCCGCATCGTCCTTCTCGTCGCCTGCGGTTTTGTTCTCTCCGCCTTCCGCATGACGGCGGTCGCATCCACGCCGCTCATCAACCTTGTGGGCGAGGACGCGGCCTTTGTCATGATCGCGCACGACGCCCCCAAAATAGTGAAGTCCTGCAAGGACGGCCCGTGGCTCGAAATGTGGAACGACGATCAAATCAAGCGCTTCCTCGCGCCGCTCCACGCCAAATTGAAAAGCGAGGAATGGGACGAGAAAGTGAAAGCCAAAACCGGCCTCACGATCGAGGAGCTTTTGGGTCTCGTCCAGGGCGACTATCTCATCGCACTCAAAAGCATGCCCGCGAACATCGACAAGATTTCCAACGAGGACGTCCCCCTGATCATCGCCGCGGAAATCGGTGACAACAAAGCCAGGGTCGAAAAACTCATCGCCACGCTTGTTTCCGAAAAAAGTGCGTCGCGCGCAACAGACTCCGAGGACTACGCGGGCGTCACCATCAACATCATCAAAAACACCGGCAAAGCCGACGGTGCCGAAAACACCGCCTGGGCCATTGTCGACAAGACATTCCTGCTCAGCCCCTCGAAGGCCGCGGTCATCTCGACCATCGATGCCATCAAAAACGGCGGCGCGGAAAACGCCTTCGGCAAATCCGAGCGTTACCTGCGCATGCGTCAGAGAACCGGCGACGCGCAAGTCATGTATGCGGTGAACTTCCAGGCGATCTACCCCGCGATCAACGCCGCCTTTGCAAAAAAAGCGGCCTCCGGCGGTCGCGACGCCGCTTATGTTGATTACACAACCCTCGCGTCCGTCCTCGGCTTCAATGCGCTCAAGGATATTTATTTCGGGGCCAATTACGGCACCGACAACGTCACCGCGAGCGGTGCCATCACTTACACCGAGCGCCGCGGCCTTCTGAGCCTGCTCACATTCGGCGACGGTGCCGTGAAAATCCCCGAATACGCCTCCGCCGACTGGCCGACGGTCAGTGTTGTCAACTACAGCATCCCGCGGGCGTTCACCGCGCTTGAGCAACTCCTCGAGGCCGTCAACCCCGGCGTCTCGATGATGATTCAGGGCCAGCTCGAAAGCGCCAAGCAACGCCTCGGCATCGACATCAAGCGCGACCTCGTCGAAACCCTCGGCGAGCAAATCGTGAGCGCCAACATCCTCCCCGCCGGCGTGACGGCCAACGACACCGGCTTCAGCGAAAAAATCGGCGTCCTCTATGTGATCTCGCTCAAGGACGCGCGCACATTCCAGAACGCGATCGAAACCCTCAAGCGCTCCACCGGCCTCGAAAACCATCCCATGCTCGTCCAGCGCGAATACCTCGGCAACACAATCACCACGATCAACACGGGCGCCAAGCAAGTCAGCTACACGATTGCGCGAAACCAGCTCGTCGTCGGAATCGGCTCGCCCACGATTGTTGAGTTCCTCGTGCAAAACCTCGCCAACGGCACCACCGCGCCCCTCGCCGAGCGAAACGACGTGCGCGAAAACTTCGCCGCCGCGCCCGCCGACACGGTCTCCTTCAGCGTGCAAAACACCGCCTTCACCTTCCGCCTGCTTTGCGACGCCTTCGCGGCGCTGCCGCAGTTGAGCGAATACCTGGATTCCTCCGCCACGCCCGGCGTCGAGTTTTTTGAAAAACATTTCGGTAACAGTTACGGCTGGATGACCTCCGAATCCGACGGACTCTACTTCACGTCAAAGATGTTTTATAAAAAGTAATCCGCGGCCAAAAAGCACGGCGGCAGCCCGGAGGCGAACGCGCGCCTGAATGCCCGAAAATCTTCGACATGACATCAATAATCCCCAGTTCCCTCCGGTCCGCCCTGTGCGCGCTGGCGCTTGGTGCGGCCGCCTGCCTGGCCTCCGCGCCGGTCCGCGCCGCCAACCTCGCCGAAGTCCCGGATGAAAACGCGCCGGTTATCATCATGCTGCGCGACATTCCGGAAATCCTCCGCCTCTGGGAGAAAACTCCGATCGCCGCCTTGATCAACGATCCCGAACTCAGCCAGTTCAACGACCAAATGAACGCGCTGCGCGGCATCGCATCGCTTCCCCCCGACGCCGGCGGCATGGATGAAATCACCGCCATTATAAAACAGGTCTCGAAACTCGCGCCCAACGCCATTGTCGCCCTTGCGGACACCAACTTTACATCACCCGAAATGTTTCTCGGCTCTTTGATTGTCGCGCTGGATCTCGGGACCGGGGCTCGCGAAACCGAAAAGCAAATTTCCACGATGCTGGCCGAAGGAAAATGGGAACGCCGCGTCGAGGATTATTTCGGTCTGCCAATCAACATCGAAGTTGTGCCGCAACCTTCCGGCGGCGAAAGCATCACGATCTACTGGACCGTCCTTGACAGCACCCTGATCGCCTCCTGCAACCGCGAGCACCTTCACGCCTCCATCGACCGGGTCAAACGGATCGGCAAAACCATCTCGTTCGCCATGTCGGCGCGGCACAGCCGCATGATGGGCACGATTGGCATGGCCCAGATCGCATACGCCGCCAATATCAAGTCGCTTTTCGCCACCGTCAAAAAAGCTGCGAGCGAACAACTCGCTAAGAACCCGGAAAGCGCCGTGATCAGCATGGACGCCATCGAATCGGCGCTCGGCATCGACGCATTCGGCGACGCCTTTTTCGGGGTTATTCTCGATAACAATGAAATGCAAATCGCGGGAGCCTGCACCCACGACAATCCCCACGGCTTGCTGCGGCTGCTCGCGCCCAAAGCCGGTTCGCTTCCCCGTCCGCCCTTCCTTCCCCAAACCCTTTCCAGCGTCTCCATATCCAACTTCGACGCCGCCGGCACCTTCGCCACGGTAAAGGCATCCGTCCAGCAAATCGCCCCTTTTGTCGGCGCGCTGATTGATGCGCAAATCAACAACCTCAATCAAAACATGGGCGTTAATCTGGAAAACGATTTGCTGGTCAATATCGACGGCTGCATGATCACGGGCATGTTTCCGCCCGCGAAAAACAGCAGGGAAACCAGCATGTTCCTCGCCTTTCCATTGAAAAAGCCGGAAGCCTTCACCGCCGCCCTCGGGAAACTTATCGTGGCCGGCGGCCTTCCCGAAAAAACGCGCCAGCTCGGCGATATCACCATTCGCAGTGTGTCCAACGGAACCAACTATCCCGGCTCGAGGTTCGAGTATGCGATTGTTCGCAACTATTTTTTGGCGGCCGGCGGCACGGGCGGCATCGATCAAGCCGTGCGTTGCTGGGCCGGTCAAAGCGCATCGGTTTGGACGGACCCCCGGTTCGTTGAAATGGCGGACACCATGCCCGGCAATCTCTGCGGCATTTCCCGTTATTCCCTGCGCGACATGGCCCGCCTTTGGTTTGTTCCCGCGGGCACCGCCGTGCAGCGCGCGGCCATCGAAACCCGGCCCGCCGACCCCGGGCGCGCAAACACACCGGCTCCCCGCCTGCCAAGTCCTTCCTTTGACTCCCTGAAAGACTACCAAGTTTACAACTATTTCTATCGCAAAAACGACGGCACCTACTTCAGGACAAAAATCACACGCAATTAAAATGATCCCGCGCCTCCGCATCATACTCCTCCTCTTTTCACTTTCAGTCCTTCAGCCCTTCAGTCCTTCAGCCCTTTCAGCGCAATCTCCGCTCGCGCTCACCGGCCCCGAGGTTGTGAAACTCGACTGGGGCACGCGCTCGCTTCAAGTCGCCGACCTCAACGGCGACGGCCTGCCCGACATCGCCGTCGCGAACAACGACCGCTCCACCATCGAACTCCTTTACCAGCTCAAGCCCGGCGAGCCGCCTCCCCGCGTTCCCGCCTCGCTCAGCCCCAATCGCTGGGAGCCCGTTGTCGAGGACGCCCGCTTCCGCAAGGCCACCATCACCACCGGTGTCGTCATGTTCGACCTCTGCGCCGGCGACCTCAACGGCGACAAACTTCCCGACCTCGTTCACACCGGCTCGCCCCAGGCGCTCACGCTCCGCCTCCAGCAAGCCGATGGCTCGTGGGTTGAGAAAAAAATCCCCGAGGCCCCCGCGCCCAACCAGCTTGTCGGTTCGCTCAAAATCGCCGACCTCGACGGCGACGGTCGCGCCGATCTCGCCATGCTCGGCAAAAACGAACTCGCCGTTTTTTATCAAACGGACGGCGGCGCCCTCGCCGCGCCCGAGCGCTACACTCTTCCCGACAACAACTGCTACGGCCTCGAGGTTTGCGATGTCGATGGCGACGGGCTCGCGGACCTTGTTTACCTCTGCAACGGCGCGCGCCAGACAGTTCGCGTCCGCCTCCAAACTCCGTCTCGCCAGTTTGGCCCCGAGCTTTCCTACGAAATCAAGCACTCCCGCTGCACGCTGCAAATCCTGCAACAAGCCGACGCCAAAACCGGCCGCCACGCCATCTTTGCCTTTGCGCAAGACGGCACCGGCCAGCTGGAGGAATTCACCCTCAAGCCTGGCGACGCCTCCTCCGGGACCGTCGGGTTCCAGCCGGGCGCCACGCCGCTTCCTTCCCTCAATCCCCGCATCTTCAGCCCCCGTCCCGGCGCAAAAACCCCCGCCGCCTACGCCATCGGCAATTTCACCGCCGAGCCCAAACCCCGCGCCTCGCTTCCCCAAAAAACATCCTCGCGTTTTTCCGGCCCCGACATCGTCGTTTCCGATCCCGACGCCGCGCAAATTTATCTCTATGCGCGCCAGCCCGACGGCGGTTTCACCACGGCAAAAAAATCACCCGTTTTTTCCGACGCGCGCGCCCTCGCCGCGGGCGATTGGTATGACGAAGGCCGCGACGCGCTCTTCATCGGCAGTCCCAAGGAACAGGCCGTCGGCGTTTCCCGCCACATTGACGGACGCTTCGAGTATCCCAAGCCGCTTCCCGTTACCGGGCGCCCCCTCGACGTTGCCTACGGTGATTTCGACGGTCTTGGGCAAAAACTTCTGGCCGTTCTTCTTGAGAACAAAGGCAAGCGTTCCATCGAACTCTGGTCGCGCGACGGCGACACAGCCAAACTCGAGCACACCATCCCGATCACCAACCTCAAGACCGACCCGCGCGCGCTCCGCCTCCTCGACGCCAACCAGGACGGCAAGCTCGACATCGCCGTATTCACTCCGCTCGACGCCATGCGCCTCTACGTGCAGGGAGACGGCCTCGAATTCACCGAGGCCAGCGCCGACTCCGGGTTCCGCCGCAGCCTTGTGGACAAACTCGAATCCTCCGCGCTCACGCTTGGCGATATCGACGGCGACGGCAAACACGAGCTAGTCACCGCTCATTCCGGGTTTGCCCGCGCACTCCGGCTCGACGCCTCCGGCGGCCTTCAAGTTATCGAGCAATTCAATGCCCGCGATCCCAACACCGAGGTCGCCGCAGTCCTTGCCATTCCCGACGCGCCCTCGCCCGTCACCGCCTCCGACTGGCAAAAACCCGGCCTTGGCGCGACGGTGTCCCAATCCAAAACCCAGGGGCCAAAACCCAGGATCACAGTGGTTCTCTACGATCGCAAATCCGAGCAATTCCAAATCCTGCGTCCCGACGGCGACGGGTTGTATCAAATAGTGGATACGATCCCCGCCGGAAAAATCGAGGTCACGGGGGCCGAGGTTCTTCCCTCCACCAACGAGGCGTTCATTTTCGGGCGCGACCGCTTCTGGTGGCTCCCGCTGGGACGGCGCGACTTCGCCGCCTCCACGCTTTCCACGCACACCACCGACCTTCCCGGCATCAGTTATGCCGACATCATCGCCGGCGATCTCGTTGGCGACGGCCGGCCCGAAATCATTTGCGTTGATCCCGCGAAAAACCTTCTCGAAATCCTGCGCCGCGACGCCGGCGGCATGCGCTGGGACAGCGTCATGCACTTCAAGGTTTTCGAAATCGACCAGCACTATCAGGGCCGTCGCGGCGGGCAGTTAGAGCCGCGCGAAACCGTGATCGCCGACATCACCGGCGACGGCAAAAAATCAATCCTCCTCCTCGTTCACGACCGCCTGCTCATCTATCCGCAAGAGTGATGCCGCAAAACGCCGGCGGATTGCGCCGGGGGGAAATTTTTTGGCCGGGCGTGCCGGAGCATGCCCCGATCAGCGCCCGGGGTTTCTACGCCATCGCGAAATCCATCTGGCGTTTGGTGCGGTCCACTTTTTTCACAACGACGGTGATGTGCTCGCCAACCTTGAGGTGTTTCTTGGTTTTGCGCCCGACGAAAGCCGTGTTGCCCGCGTTCGGGAAATAAATGTCGCCCGTAAAACTGTCCTTGTTGATGAAGCCGAAGCTCATCGACTCGGTCAGCTCGATGAAGATACCCGCGCCGCGCACATCGGTGATGACCGCGTCGAACTTGGTTTTCTTTTTCTTGGAGAGTTCGCGCTCGAAAAATTCGAGTGTTTTGATCTTCACGCTCTCACGCTCGGCCTCGGCGCTGTTGGTTTCGGTGAGGCTGAGGTGCTCGCCGAGCGAGGCCATGCTGCCGGCGCTGTAGCCGAATTTGTAATCGGCGGGAACGGGGTGCCCGGCGTGCTTGATGAGATAATACGCGAGGACGCGGTGCACGACGAGGTCGGAGTAGCGGCGGATGGGCGAGGTGAAGTGCGTGTAGTCCTTTTTCGCGAGCCCGTAGTGGCCGTCGGGCGTGGCGCGGTAGCAGGCTTTTTTCAAGCTGCGCAAGAGCTGGCTGCGGAGCACGTAGCCCTGCGGGTGTTTTTCGAGGGCGGCGAGCACCTTGACGATTTCCTTGCGCTGCGTGAGGTCGCCGGCCTCGACGCCGGCGGTGGCGAGAACCTTTTGGTATTCGATGAGCTTGTCCTCGTCGGGTTCGTCGTGCACGCGGTAGAGCGAAACGAGCTTGTGCGCGCGCGTGAGGCGCGCGACGGCCTCGTTGGCGGCGAGCATGAACTCCTCGATGAGCTGGTGGCTTTCGTCGTTTTCGATGCGCTCGAGCCGGTCGGCGTAGCCTTTCTCATCAACGAAAATTTTCGTTTCGGGCATGTCTAGGTCGAGCGAACCGCGCGCCATGCGTTCGCGGCGGAGCTTGGCGGCGATTTTCCAGAGGCTGCGCAACCAGTGCTGCAAGTCCACGAGCTCGAGGTCGGTCAGTTCCTTGAGCGCGCGCCCGGTCGAGCCGGTTTGGTGCGCGGGCGGAACGGGAAGCGCGCGGATTTTCGCAATGCTGTTTTCAAACATGAACGCGTAGGCCTGTTTGTAGGTGAGGCGCTTGCGCGAGCGGATGACTGTGCTGGCAAAGGTGGTGTTGGTGACGCGGAGTTTTTTGTCGAAGGTGAGGAAGACCGCCTTGCAGAGACGGTCCTGCCCCTCGACGAGCGAGCAAAGTCCGTTGGAGAGTTTTTGGGGCAGCATCGGAATGACGGTGCCGACGAGGTAGGTGGAGTTGCCCCGGCCCCGCGCCTCGCGATCGAGCGCGGTGCCGGGGCGCACGTAGTTGGAAACGTCGGCGATGTGGATGCCGACGCGCGTCTCGTCGTTGTCGAGCGTCTCGATGGAGAGCGCGTCGTCGAAATCCTTCGCGTCGTCGGGGTCGATGGTGAACGTCGGCGTGTCGCGGTAGTCGAGGCGTCCGGGAAGTTGCGTCGCGACGACCTCGGAGGGAAGCGCGGCGACTTCGCGCTCGACGTCGGCGGGGAACTTCGGGTCGAGGTGGTGTTTTATGAGAATGCCCGCGAGCTCCGCGCCCGGCTCGAAGGTTTTTCCGAGGCATTGCGTGATTTTGCCCTCGAGCGGTTTGTGGCGCGCGGTCCATTCGGAGAGTGCGACGACGACCTTGTCACCGGGGCCGGGCACGGGCTTGATGCGGCTCGCGGCGGGATCACCGACGGCGATGTCCTGCACGAAGCGCGGGTCGTCCACGTTGACGTAGAATTTGTTGCGGATGCGCACGAGGTTGCCGACGACGGTGTTGCTGGCGCGCTCGACGATCGACGCGACGCGGCCCTGCGGCTCGGGCGGGCGGCCGTTGCGCGCGCGCGACATTCGCGGGGAGATTTTTACGAGCACCTTGTCGCCGTGGAGCGCGACGCCGGTGTCCTCGGGCGCGATTTGGATGGCGGGTTCGTCGATGGCGTTCGCGCCGGCGCGTCCGGGCAGCGGGTCGAGAATGACAAACGCCGAGCCGCCCTGCCGGAACATGATTTTGCCCGTGCGCGTGTCGTCCTCGCCCGCAAGCGCGAGGCGGTCGCCCTGCACGTGAACGATGCCGCCCTTGGAGAGGAGCTGGCGGATTTCAAATTTGAGCGAGTTGCGCTCCTTTTTATTGAGCGCGAGCGAGTGCCCGAGCGCCTTGATGTCCTGCGGCCTGTAATGGCGCTGGCGCAGATGTGCGAGTATGCGGTCGCGAAGTTTCATATAAATGCGGAATGTGGATTTTCAGGCTGCTTCGTAAGCGGAGTGCGAAAAAGAGGGGGCGAATGGTTCAGTTATTCACCGGCAAATTTTTTCCGGCCCAACACTCCCGAATGGATGGGGAGGGGTTGGTCCGCCACGGGCGGCGCATGATGAAGATGTCGTTTGGGTTTCCAAAAGATTGGTGTTGGAGGCAAGGAATCACCTCTCATGCGTTGTTGCCATGAAAATCTTCCCGGCCTGTCGCGAAAGCGAACGGCTGCCGGGTATCGCGCAAACATTCATGCTGGCAAAAACGGGAGCAATCCTGCTACTGCTTTTTTCATCTGCTGCCCGAGTGGCGGAATGGTAGACGCTGGGGACTTAAAATCCCTTGCCTGAAAAGGTGTGCGGGTTCGAGTCCCGCCTCGGGCACCATTTTGGAAGGGTTGTTGCTTCGCGCGGGCGCGCCCAGGCGCCCGATCCCACGGCAAGCCGGCGCGCGGGGTTTCGCAAAAAAGATTTGGCGCGGGTTTTTTAGAACAGGCCGTTGGCGACGACGCCGACGGCGGTGATGGGGCCGGAGTCGGCGAAGCCGTCCATGGCGCGATCGACTTTGCGCAACGTCGCCTTGGCGTCGCGCACGAGGTTGTCGTTCGTGATGAGCTGGCCGAAGCTGCTTTCGTCGCTGTTCATTTTGTTCGTGATGTCGCTGATGTTCTTGACGGCGACTTTCAGGTTTTGCGCGGTGGCCTCGTCGTAGATGAGCGTGCCGATGGCGCCGCGGCCGCTTTTCACGTCGGCTATGATCGTCTGCGTTTCGCCGATGAAGCCCTTCGCCTCGGTGGCGGCGTTTTTGATTTCGGTGACCGCGGCGAGGAGCTGGTCGTAGGCCGCCGGGTCGTTGATGAGCTTGGCGAGGGTGCCGTCGCCGGCGCGGATTTTCTCGGTGATTTCGTTGAGGTTCGCGATGGAGGCGTTGAGGTTGGCGCGGTTTTCGTTGACGAGGTTGTTGACGTTGGTGATGAGGCCGGGCGTGCCGTCGGGGTTGTCGCTGAAGGCGGCGCCGATTTTGCCGACGGCGACCTTGATGTCGGCCCCGAGTTCGCCGAGGTCGGACATGATTTTGTTGAAGTCGGGGACTTCGTGCGTGCGGAGGCTGTCGCCGGGCGCGACGGTGCCGGAGGCGGGGGTGCCGAGGTCGAGCGAGATATAGTTCGAGCCGATGAGGCCGGAGGTGGCGATGGTGGCGACGCAGTCCTTGTGGATGGGGACTTCCTTCTTGATGCTGAGGACAGCCTCGGCGCGTCCGTTGTTGATGCGCACCGCGGTGACGGCGCCGATGGTCACGCCGGCCATGCGCACTTCGTTGCCGACTTTGAGTTCGCGGACTGATTTGAAGGGGGCGGTGACTTCGTAGCCGTCCTTCACGTTGAAGCTGCCGGTGTGCAGCGCCTGGAATGTGATCCAGAGCAGCGCGATGCCGAGGACAAAAAAGATGCCCACGCGGGCGTTTGTTTGAGCTTGGTTCATGGTGAGTTGGTTTGCGTTTGGTGTTTAGAGTTGTGGAAAAGTGGCGGGTCGCGTCACGCGCCCATGGTTTTGTAGCGCGGGTTTTTGAGGTCGATTTTCGGGTGCATGAAGTCGGCGATTTCCGGGTTGTCGGTGTGCTGGAGTTCGCCGGGCGTGGTGAGCGAGAGGAGTTCGCCGCGCATGAGGATCGCAACGCGGTTCGAGATGGTGAGCGCGAGTTCGCGGTCGTGCGAGACGACGATGCTCGTGACTTGATACTGCTCCTTGAGCGTGGCGATGATTTCGCTGATGGTGGCGCTCATCACCGGGTCGAGCTCGGAGGTGGGTTCGTCGTAGAGGAGGAGTTGCGGTTCCATGACGAGGGCGCGGGCGATGGCGACGCGCTTTTTCATGCCGCCGGAGAGTTCGGCGGGGGACTTGTTGACGGCGTTTTCGAGCGAGAGGATTTTGAGGGCGCGCATGACGCGGTCGCGTATTTGCGCGTGCGTGCCGATGCGGTGCTCGAGCGGGTAGAGGGCGAGGTTGTCGTAAACGGAGAGCGAGTTGAAGAGCGCGCCGGCCTGGAAGACGAGCGCGATGGCGAAGCGGTCGCGCGTGTCGGGGTCGTGGGGGTCGTGACCGTTGATGCGGATGGTGCCGGAGGTGGGCTGCTCGAGTCCGGCGATCTGGCGCAGGAGCACGCTTTTTCCGGAGCCGGAGGGACCCATGATGGTGAAGATTTCGCCGGGCTCGACTTTTAGCGAGATGTCGGTGAGCACGGTTTGCGGGCCGTATTTTTTGAAGACGTTGGAGACTTCGACGCCCACGGGCGCGCGCGCCTGGCCGATGCTCGCGGGCTGGTGCGGCTCGGATTGGAAGCGTTCCTTTTGAATTTCTTTTTTCATCGTGCGGATGCGTGGTTGTCAGGAGCCGCCGAGGGCCTTGGTGATAAAGTAGTCGAGGCCGAGGATCGCGATGAGCGAATAGACGACCGAGTTGGTGACGGCGAAGCCGATTTCGCGCGGGCCGCCCTTGGTGCGCAGGCCGGTGTTGCACGCGATGAGGATGATGACGAAGCCGAAAATCTCGGCCTTGAGGAGGCTGTCGACCATCTTTTGCGTGGTGAGAAAGGCGCTCACGCTTTGAAAATATTCCGCGGGTTCGACGCCGATCACGCCGACGTATTTGCAGACGACCGCGCCGCCGATCCAGCCGATGACGATGCCGACCATCGTGAGTATCGGCATGTAGGAGAGGACGGCGAGCAGGCGCGGCAATACGAGGAATCGCTCAGGCGGAATGTTCATGGTGACGAGCGCGTCCACTTCCTGGTAAACGCGCATCGAGGCGAGCTCGGCGGTGGTGGCGGAGGCGACGCGGCCGGCGACGAGAATGGCGACAAACACGGGCCCGAGTTCGCGCACGAGCGCCTCGCCGACGAGCGTGCCGATGAGTTGTTTCGCTCCGAAATCCTGCAAGGTGAGGCCGGCCTGAAGCGCGAGCACGGCGCCGATGAAGAAGCTGAGGATCGACACGATGGGCAGCGACGCGTAGCCGCCTTGAAGCACGTGCTCGAAGGTGCGTTTGAGGATGCGCGGCGCCTGGGGCAGCATTCGAAAGGCGCGCAGCGCCATGATAACGGCGCCGCCGAGCCAGTCGAAAATTGTGATGATGCGGTTCATTGGAAATGCGGAGTTCGGAGTGCGGAATGCGGAATTTCGGAGACGGGGTTAGCGGCGGGTGCGGACCTTGGGGTAGGTTTCCATCGGGGGCGTGGTGGAAACGCGCGCGGGTTTTGCGGGCGCGGCGGCGGCGGGGTTGGAGGCCTCGGCGAGCTGGCGCTGGAGGCTTTTGAAGCGGAATGCGAAGGGGCGCCAGCCGATGCCGGGTGTTTTTTGCGCGCCGACGACACCGCGGAAAAGCGCGCGGCGCTTGTGCCCGCCCACGCGCTCGCCGCTGTAAATCGGGCCGACGTGAAACTCGCGCAGGCCGGGTTCGCGGCGGTGCGTGATGACGTTCCAGAGAAAGCTGTGGCGCGTGCGGCCGGGCGCTTCCTGCTCGTAACGATAGAGCGCGAAGAGCGGCGTGTAGATCAGGCGCGTGGGTTCGTTTTGCGGGAGAAAGACCTCGAACGGGCTGAGTGCCTGGAGTTGTTTGCGGCCGCGTCCGTCGGTCCAGTAGGTGTAGAACGGCCAGAGGGAAATTTTGCGCGCGGGCTTGATGGCGTCGATGGCGGCTTTTTGCGCGGGCGTGGCGCCGGGCGGGACGAGGGGTTTTTGCGATACGCTGTTGTAGAGAAAATAGAAGAAGCGTTTTCGCACGTGGCTGTTGACCGTGTCGTCGGTGCGCTTGTGGTTCCAGAGCGGCCACATGACCCAGGTTTTTTCGCGTCCCTTGTGATTCGAATAAGTGTAGAACGGCGCCCAGCGGTTCACGCGATGCTCGGGGCCGCGGCCCTGGACGAAGAGCGGCCAGAAGTATCGGTTTTCTGAATACACATAGGGCTCGACGCGGCGCGAACGTCCCCAAAAAAGCATGTAGCTGTCGGAGCGAAAACCGGGCGCGGTTTCGCGATAATAAAAGGGAAGCACGGCGAGGGCGCGCGCGGGATCGGCGGCGGGATTGTCGCGATTCCAGGTGGTGTTGTTAAAATAAAACGGCCAGAGGACGAAGGTGTTTTTGTAGAGGGGCGCGCCGGTCTCGATGTCGTTTTTTGTGTCGCGCCCGAAGAGCGGCCACACTTTCCAACCGTCCGCGCCGCCGCCCGTGGTGCGGCGAAAAATCGGCCAGAGAACGGCGCGCGACGTGGTGCCGTTGCGCTCGGACCAGCCGTAGATGGGAAACAAAAACCAGCCGAGGCGATCCTGCAAAAGACGTCCGCTGACATTGCCGTAGACCGGAAACACGGCGCGGTAACTCGTCGCCGGATCGCCGGTGTTGTTGGAAAAATAAAACGGCCAGACGTCGAATTGGTTGTCGGCATCGTGGGCGGCGGTTTTGCGCGTGGCGGGGCCGTGCTCGTGATTGATGAGGTTAAAAATGTCCCAGCGGTAACCGTCGTCCTTCACTTTGCGCCAGTTGAAGAGCGGATAGAGAACGTGAAACTGGAGGAGCTGCCCGGAGGCGTCGCGCTTCTCGACATAAAGGGGACGAAACCCGCGCGCGACAACCGCACCGTCGTCGTAACGCGGACGCGCGACAAGCGGCTGGCGAAAAATCAGCGGCCCGATCGCGTTCCACGAGGCGGCGGGGGCGTTGGCGCGGGAAAGCGGATTGCCCGGTTCGGCGCGGCCAACCCAGAAAGGTGAGAGGTTGTTTTCAGCTCCGAAGACAAAAGTCCGGGATGCGGCGGGCGGCGGCGGAGCCTCCGGCTGAGCCGTGGGCATTGCCTGTCCGGGCGCGCGAATGCCCAGTCCCGCGAGGACTGCAAAAAAAACGAGGGCGGTTGCGCGCCGAGGCTGCATATTGGTGATGGTGCGGATGCGGAAAGTAGGCTTCAGAAGGTCGGACAGAAAACGAATCAACGGTAACACGACGCGCCGGGCAAATGTTATTAAACCGGGGCGGGCGGTCAAAATTCCTGTCAGACGGTCGCGAATTCGCCGGGTTCCAAAAGTTTTGGGATTGGTGCGCGGGCTTGCCGGACGCACACAGCTTCCAAATGTGCGGGTGCGGCAATGAGGCAAGTCGTTTGGATGATTTTGAATCAGCCGGGGGCTTCGCCCTGAAAAAACCACGGAGCGGTTGGGCTCCGTGGTCTGGTAAAAACAAAACTATGCGCGGTTGCGCTTACATCGCGATCTGCGGGCGGTCAGCCTTCGGCCAGTCGATGTGGAAGAACTTGCCGCGCTTCCGGTCAACGCGCTCGTAGGTGTGCGCGCCGAAATAATCGCGCTGGCCCTGGAGCAGGTTGGCCGGGGTGCGCTCGGCGCGGTAGCCGTCGTAGTAGGCGAGCGCCGAGCTGAAGGTCGGCACGCTGATGCCGTTTTGCACGGCGAGCGCGACGACTTTGCGCCAGTTGTCCTGCGCCTTCCGGATCGTCTTGTTGAAATACGGGTCGAGGAGCAGGTTCGCGAGTTTCGGGTTCCCGCGGAACGCCTCGGTGATCTTTTGCAGGAACGCGGCGCGGATGATGCAGCCGCCGCGCCAGATTTGCGCGATCTGGCCGAAGTTGAGTTTCCAGCCATACTCTTTTTGCGCCTCGCGCATGAGCTGGAAGCCTTGCGCGTAGGAGCAGATTTTCGAGCAGTAGAGCGCGTCGTGGATGGCTTCGAGAAGGGCTTTTTTCGAGCCGGTGTATTTTTTCGCCTTCGGGCCCTTGAGGATTTTCGAGGCGGCGACACGCTCGTCCTTCACCGCGGAGAGGCAGCGCGCGAAGACGGACTCGGCGATGGTCGGCGCGGGCACGCCCATGTCGAGCGCGTTGACCGAGGTCCATTTGCCGGTGCCTTTCTGGCCCGCCGTGTCGAGGATGATGTCAACGAGGGGCTTTTTTGTGACGGGGTCCTTTTGCTTGAGGATGTCGGCGGTGATTTCAATGAGGAAGCTGTCGAGAGCGCCCTTGTTCCATTGCGAAAAGACCTCGCCCATTTCGGGGGCTTTCATGCCAAGCACGCCTTTCATGATGGCGTAGGCCTCGCAGATCATCTGCATGTCGCCGTATTCGATTCCGTTGTGGACCATTTTTACGTAATGGCCGGCGCCGTTTTCGCCGATGTAGGTGGCGCAGGGCACGCCGCCCTTGACGGGTTTGCCGGCGGTCGCGCCGAGGAGGGGCTTGCCGGTTTTTTTATCCACCTTGGCGGCGATGGCGTTCCAGATTTTTTCGAGTTCCTTGTAGGCGGCCTTGTCGCCGCCGGGCATGAGGGCGGGGCCGAAGCGCGCGCCTTCCTCGCCGCCGGAAACGCCGGAGCCGATGAAGCGCAGGCCTTTTTCCTTGAGCGCCTTTTCGCGGCGGATGGTGTCGGTCCAGAGGGCGTTGCCGCCGTCGATGACGATGTCGCCCCGGTCGAGGAGCGGCACGAGGCCGTCGATCACCGCGTCGGTGCCCTTGCCGGCTTGCACGAGGATGATCATCTTGCGCGGCCTGGCGAGGGACTTGACGAAGTCCTCGAGCGTTTTTGTGCCGACGATGCCGCCGGGCGTGGCGGGATTTTCGGCGACAAACTTGTCCACCTTTTCGGTGGTGCGGTTAAAAACCGAAATCTGGAAGCCGTGGTCGGCTATGTTGAGGGCGAGGTTTTGACCCATGACGGCGAGTCCGATGAGTCCGATGTCCGAGTATTCTTTAGGCATAAATAAAAAAGTGAACAGGTGTGCGAATGTTTATAATTTTATGGGAAAACTGAATCCTAAAATACCCCGGATTCCGTTTTTTGCCGCGGCGTTTTGTGATTTTTGGCAATTACTTTCCCGGCTGCGCGGGCGGGGGAGCGGGGGACGAGGGCTGCGGAAAAAAACGCGCCACGAAATCCACGATCGGCGTCATGAACGCCGGCTCATTTCTTTGGCGCACCCACTTGTAGCCGATCACGCCCAGAATGAACAAAACCAGCAGCAGCGTGGCGATCTGCCCGAGGCGCGCCGCTTTTTTGACCACCGTGAACAACAGAAACAGCACGCCCGCCGCGATGAGTGTTTTTACCCAAAAATCCACCGGCATTTCCATGAAGGTTTGGAAAACATGTTTGACGGTTTCGGACATGGTTTGTGCAAAATTGAAACGTGCGCGAAGTGAAAGCCCGCATACATTGCGCAAAGGGTCCGTTGAAACAAGACATTGCGAACAGAAAACCTCCGCGCCATCTTCCCGTCATGAGCACCAACCCGGCCGCCGCGCGCCGCACGCAGCACAAAAAGCCCAGCTTCCCCATCGGCGAGGAGTTGCGCCTCTACCTCAAGCGTTACCGCCGCGAACGCGAACTGCCCGTCACCTACGAGCGCCTCCGCCGCTTCACCGAGTGCGCGCCCTACACCGACCCCGAGGGCAACATGACGCTCTGGGAAACCGTCGTTTACGACCACATGGAAATGGAGTCCATCCACGAGGGGCTAAAACACATTTACGCGCTCCTGCGCACCGACGGCGACATGTCCGTCATGCAGCATCTTTACGTGGACCGCATCGACTTTTGCGCGTTCGGCAACTCCGCGCCGTTTCGCGTGCGAATCGTCAACGCCTACAACGACAACCCCGACCACTTCTACGTCAAGAAGGGCGACGCCTCGCGCGTTTACGGCCTGGAGCTCGAGCATCTCCTTTCACCCAACCGCATGCATTTCATGACCTGTGGCAACACGCTCGTCGAGGAGCACGTCGCGGGCATTCCGGGCGACATCTTTGTCGAACGCTGGCTCGACCAGCGCTCCGAAATCAAGCCCATCCGCCTCGCCAAGGAACTCGTCAAGTTCAACGAACGCTGCTTTGTGCGCCTTCTCGGCGACATGCGCAGTTATAATTTTGTCGTCGTCATCACGCCCGATTTTGAGGGCGCGCAAATCCGCATCCGCGCGATGGATTTCGACCAGCAATCCTACGAGGGCCGCATGAACCTCTACCGCCCGCAGTTCTTCAAGGAAAACCAGTCGCTCGCGCTCTACTGCATGAAGCACCTCAATGTGGCCAGCGCGCGCCAGTATCAACGCGAGGAGCAGGCGCTCATGCTCCAGCGCGCCGACACCGGAGAGGAGCGCCTCAACGCCCTGCTTAGCGCCATGTCGCAAGCCGAAATCGCGCCGCATTCGCACGTCGTCGAACTGCGCGAGGGTTTGGCCGCGCATTACGGCCGCCCGTCCTATTTGCACTGCAACACAATGGGCGAGCTCGTCATCGAAAACCTCACCTCCATCCGCCTCAATGTCGCCGCCCCCATTCCCAGCGAAACCCCGCGCAGCGACGAAGTGGAGTGATGCGGCAACGTTTGTGTTTCACATTCGCGCCGCCACGATGAAATCCCCGACTTGTTTGCCGGCGTTTTGAAGCATGATGCGGAGGCGGTTCATCATGTTGGCCCCGCGTGCGTGCGAATGGTGTTCCGGCCGCGTTACAACTAAGGGGAAATCAACAAGCATTGCCAGTCCCTTCAAGGATTCCTCAAGTGAAGATCGTTGGGAAAAGATGGAGACTATTTGGGCAAGAACTCTGACTTCATGATCACCAGTTGTCCTAGTGTGCCGCGAATACGCGTGGAAAAATCATTTACCCATTGCACAGCGTTGGGGTGTATTTTTTTACCCGATTGGTCGAGGTTTTCGGAAGCTATTATGGTCGGCACGATTTCATTTTCGCGCACCTCGTATTTCACGCGCATATAGTGTCTCCTTCGTTTATAGCCATAGGTGACGCTATCGGAATTCACATTCTCCACATACCATCCGGAGCCGCGTGGATTAAACTGGCTTTCGTATCCCCACACACGGGCGCTCAGGAGCGAGTCCACGATGCGCTCCCAGTTTTTGCCCTGATCATCTATGGGCAGTTTCTCATTCAGTGTCTGCACCAACGCCGCTGTTGCCTCTCGGGTGGTCAATCCATTAGGTATTTGCACGCGGCTCACGCTATCGGTTTTTGCCCGGCTGGAGCAGCCGAATGTAACTACGATGGCAAGAGTAAGGAGCGTTGCGAGAATGGCTTTTCGTTTCATAGAGCTATTGTATTATGATGTAATTTTATCGCACTGTGCGTGGACGGGGCGGAGTGAGTTTTGTTGCTTTTAGGATTACTTCCTTTGGCTCATCACGACTTCCAAACCAAGGGCTTTACCCCGTCGCGCTTGGCTTTGGCTCGGATTTGGCGTCCTACTTTTTTGAAAGCTCGCTCGGCACGGAGGGCGAACTCGGGCATAGGTTGCTTTTTCCCGGCGGATGGCTTGGTTGTTTTTGGTTTCATTATTTCAACAATTCAACGACCGCGTTTATGTCCGAAGATTCGGATGAGGCGAGTTGTTTTGCGGGGATGCGGGCATTGTCCCAAATCACCCAACGCGTGGCGAGGGGCGGGTAATCGGCGACAAGGTGTTCGCGACTGCGCATAAAGCGGCGGTTGATGTTTTTCGCAGGGTAAAATCAGCAAGCATCGCCCCATCGCATTTGTCCGTTGCCTTGAAACTCAATGTTGACAATCAAATCAAATACCCCACGTTTTCTGACGTGCGCTTCACATGGGACACGCAAAAGGAGCAGGACAACATCGCCTCGCACGGTGTTGACTTTTCCGAAGCGCAAAAGGCGTTTGACGACCCGCGCGCCCTTGTCGTTTTCGACGAGGCCCATGGCGGCAAAACGGAGCTGCGCTGGTGGCTTCTCGGCATGGTCGGCGCACGGGTTATGCTCGTGCGCTACACCCATCGCACGCCGGGAATCGTTCGCATCATCGGCGCGGGATACTGGCGAAAAGGAAAGGATTATTATGAAAACTACTGGAAAACGAATTCACGCTAAGCCCGCATTCGATGCGGATGGCTATCAGACCGGCATGAACACGCTGAACAACGAGGCGCTGCCCGCGCTTGATGGCGCGGCGTGGCGTCCGCTTCACGGCGGGGCGAGGCCGGGCGCGGGTCGCAAACCATCCGGACGCGAACCGATCACGCTGCGGCTGCGCCCGGTTGTGGCGCGCAAGCTGCGCGCGGCCGCGAAACGCGAAAAGGTTTCGATCTCCGACATTGCCGAGCGGTGGCTTGCGGATGTGTGAGCGGTGTTCGTTCGCATTGCGAACAAGGAGAAAAATCAACAAACATCGACCCGACGCGGCTGCATCCCATCTCAGGCTTCTAAACGAACTCTGGTAGTGTTTCCAATGAAAGCCATAACTTATAAAAATACTAAAACGAGAATACCTAATTGGGAAAATACATTGCATATTTCAAATCCGCGAGGATACGCGTATGAGACACCGACGCATTTCGTGCATTTTTATGGAAAAGACTCTGGATGGTTTGTGATTTCAATCGGATTGACCGCTATTCAGAAAAAGCAAGGAACATTGGAAAATTGGGTAAAGGATGTTTTTGGAGCTGAAAATATTGAACCGATGGATAGGGAAGTTGGCGAATCGTTGACTGGTGTCTGGCGTCCGTCATTATACTATTTTAATGACACGCTACAAGCTCTTGGCTCAACAATGGAAATGCTATCACCAAGCCAACAAGCTATAAAATTATTAATAGAAAAACTTGACGAGATATTCTACTATATTGAACCAACAGAAGATAGCATCAAAACATATAGCCATAAGACAAGAGAATTGTTAATATTGGCCTGCACTGAGGTTGAGAACTGCTGGCAAGAATATATGCGGGAGGCTGGATTAAAAAATGCACATGGGCGTGGATTTTCGACAAATGACTATGTCAATCTCAAAGACAGTTTGTTTTTGCAGGAATACCAATTCCAATTGATCACATATCCAAGATTGCCACCAATCCGGGCGTTTTATGGATGGGAGAGTCAGAAGCCGACAGAATCTTTATCTTGGTATAGCGCCTACAATAAGACAAAACACAATCGGAATAATTATTTTCGCCTAGCAACTTTAGAGAACTGCATAGCAGCAGTTATTGCATCATTGACTCTTTATTGTGTGAGATATGGGCCAAATGTATTATTTCAAAACGAGAACTTGTTTTCATCATTAATAAACCAACATTTTAGAATGAAGTTGATTAATAGTAATCCTAAAACATTTTATTTGCCTAATATCGTATTGCCTGGGAATATCAGAAATGACTTATTTGTGTTTGATCCAAGACGCGACAAATTTACGCAACCATTTAAGCAAGTTTCATTAATACTATAAATTAAAAAAGGGAATGCTTATTACGTTTCCCTATTACACTTTACGAAGCATCACACAACGGTCGCAGCGGTCTGCTCCACTTGGTTTCTGGCGTTTTGGAGCATGAAGTGGAGGCGGTTCATCATGTTGGCCTCGCTGGCGCCGCTGTCCAGGTCGAGGAAGAGGAGGCTCATGTCGGGATAGAGGTCGCGGATTCGTTTTTCTATGCCTTTTGACACGAGGTGGTTCGCTATGCAGCCGAAGGGTTGCAGGCTCACGGCGTTCATCACGCCGCGCTCGGCGAAGCCCGCAAGCTCCGCGGGGATCAGCCAGCCTTCGCCGTATTGCGAGGCGATGTTGAGCACGCGCGATGCCGACTTGGCCTGCTCGTAGGGGTTGTGCGAGGGGTGGAAATACGCGAAGGACGAGGCGGCGCGATCGAACTTTTTCTCGACGCGGCGGATGAGCGCGAAGGCCGCCGTGTCCAAAAACGGGATGCGCGGCTTGTGCTTGAGGTGCTGCTCGATGTTGGTGCGGTGATTCGGGAATTCCTGGAGGAAGAACGTGGCGACGGAGGGCACCACCGCCTCGGCGCCCTGGTCGATGAGCCATTGGACGACGTTTTTGTTTCCTATGGAATTATACTTTACGTAAATCTCGCCGACGATGCCGATGCGGGGGACGCGGCGGTCGTGGTCGCAGATGGCGTTGAAGTCGGCTGCCGCCTCGGCGAGGAGGCGGTAGAGCGCCTTGGTGTCGCGCACCGCCACGCGGGCGATGGCAGCCTGGATGTATTCGTCGCGAAGACGCGCGGCGGAGCCGGGTTCGCGTTCGCGGGGCACGGAGGCGTAATACATCTGCGAGATGCGGTCGGCGTAGAAGACCGAGCCAATGATTTCGCTAAGGTTGCCGAGGAGCTTGAGTTTGAAACCGGGCTGGGTGTTCGAGACCGCGCCGCTCGATGTGCCGAGCGAGACGACGGGGATGTTGCCGTGACCGGTGGCGATCATCGCTTTTTTGATGAGGGCGATGTAGTTTGACGCGCGGCATTGTCCGCCGGTCTGGCTAATGCCGATGGCGATTTCGTCGGGTTTGTATTTGCCGCTGTTGAGCGCGCGGACGATGTCGCCGACGACGAGCGTGGCCGGGTAGCAGACTTCGTTGTTGGCGTATTTGAGGCCGAAGTCGATCGAGGCGGCGTCGCTCGGCGGCATGACTTCGCATTTGTATCCCATGAGCCCGAGGAGCATCGGGATGAAGGGCGAATAGACTTCCGAGAAAAACGGCAGGAGGATCGTGCGATGCCGGTCGGCCTCGGTGAAGATGGGCGTGGTGAGGGGTTGGGTGGATTGGGTGGCATGGGCGACCCGCCCATGTGGATTGGGCGCGAGGGAGAGTTTGCGCGCGGTGGCGGGGGAGGCGGGGAGTTTTTCCCAGCGGTTGGGATTGGCGGGGGGGGACATGGGCGAGTCGCCCATGCCACTCGATCCGCGGTAGGCGAGGCTTTCGACGAGGGAGCGGATGCGCAGGCGCAGGGAGCCGAGGTTGCTGATGTCGTCGATTTTTAGAATGGTGTGGCTCTTGCCGTTGCGGCGGAGGATGTCACCCGCCTCGTCGATGATGAACGCGTCGGGGCCGCAGCCGAACGAGGTGAGTTGCACGAAGTGCACGTTCGAGGGCGCCTCGGCAACCCAGCGAGCGGATTTGAGGATGCGGTTGGTGTAGGCCCATTGGCGGACACTGCCGGGGCCGCCGGCGTCGGTGTCGTCGTCGAGGCGCACGAGGTCTTCCGAAATCACATCGACGCCGAAGCCGGCGATCATGTCGGCGACTTTGTGCTGGATGAGCGGGTCGGCGTGGTAGGGGCGTCCGGCGAGGAGGATGGTGACGCGGTTTTCGGCGGCGGCGCGCGCGGCGATGGCGCGGGCTTTTTCGGCGAGGGTGCGGAAGTGCTCGGTTTGCGCGGCGAGCGCGGCAGCGAAGGCGCGCTCGAAGGCGCGCGGGGCGACGCCGAGCGTTTTGGTCATGTAGTCGCGGCAGGCGCGTTCGAGGAGTTTGCGGTCGCGGAAGCTGAGCGTGGGCGCGTCGAGCGGGATGCCGTGCTTGCCCTCGGGGTTGATGGCGCTGCGGATGACGTCGGAGTAGCCGGTGACGATGGGGCAGTTGTAGGTGTTGACGGCGTTTTTGTCCTCCTGCTCCTCGTAAACGACGAAGGGCATGAGGATGCGGTCAACTTTGCGCGCGATGAGGTCGTAGATGTGCCCGTGGACGAGTTTCGCGGGGAAACAAATGTTGTCCGACATGACGGTGTGCACGCCTTTGCCGTAGAGCTCGAAGGTCGAGCGCGAGGAGAGCGTGACCTTCATTCCGGCGTGCGTGAGGAGCGCGTGCCAGAAGGGGTAGTTTTCGTAATAATTGAGCGCGCGCGGGATGCCGATGGTGATGGGATTTTCGATTTTCGATTCTCGATTTTCGATTGCTCCGGCTGCGGGTGACGGCGCGGTTCGTCCGAAGAGTTTGCTGTATTTGAAGGCGTAGATGTTTTCGCCTTTGCGGGTGTCGGCTCCGCGGTTGGTGAAGATTTTTTCGCACTTGTTGCCCGAGAAAAATGTGTTCGCGTTTGCGAAGGTGTATTTGCGGACAACACATTTGTTTTCACAACCGGGGCAGGTGGTTTCCTCGGTGGTGGAGGTGGCGGGATGGGCTAAAGAAGAGAGAAGAGTGAAGGGTGAAGGGTGAAAATCCGATCCTTTGGAATTTGGAACTTGGGGTTTGGGATTTGCACGCGAAGCGTGTATGGCGGCGCCATACGCGCCCATGAGTTCGGGCATGTCGGCGAAGGCGACGTCGCGGTCGGTGAGGTGCTCGAGCGCGCGGACGACGGCGTGGTTGCGCATGGTGCCGCCTTGGACGACGATGTGCGCGCCGAGGTCGTCCACGTTTTTTAATTTGAGAACTTTGTAGAGGCAGTTTTTGACGACGGAGTAGGCAATGCCCGCGGCGATGTCGGGCAACGTGGAGCCTTCGCGGAGCGATTGCTTGACCTTCGAGTTCATGAACACCGTGCAGCGCGTGCCGAGGTCGCAGGGATACTCGGCGGTGCAGGCGGAGGTGGCGAATTGCGCGGCGGTCTGGCCGAGGGTGTTGGCGAAACTTTCAATGAAAGAGCCGCAGCCGGAGGAGCAGGCTTCGTTGATGTCGAGGCGGACGATGGAGCCGTTTTCGATGAACGTGGCTTTCATGTCCTGACCGCCGATGTCGAGGATGAAGGTGACTTCGGGGTTGAGTTTGTGCGCGGCGAGGTAGTGCGCGATGGTTTCGACGAGGCCGCTGTCGAAATTGAACGCGGCCTTGATGAGGTCCTCGCCGTAACCGGTGACGGCGGCGCGGGCGAGGCGGAGCGCGGGGCGTCCGGCGGCGATGGCGGCGGCGTTGAGCCCGGCGAGGCCCTTGGCGACGACGGCGAGCGGATCGCCGGAGTTTTTTTCGTAGAAGGTGTGGAGGACGTTTTCGCGCGCGTCGGTGGCGACGATTTTTGTCGTCGTGGAGCCGGAGTCGATGCCGAGGTAGATTTCCCCGTTCTCGGGCAGGTCGGCGAAGTGTGCGCGCGGGAGCGCGTAGCGTTGCTTTTCGATTTTCCAGGCTTCGTGTTCGGCGGCGCTGTCGAAGAGCACGCGGAGCGGCTGGCCGTTGAGGAGCGGGCGGCCGGCGCGCGTGGTGTTGGCGAAGCGCGCGAGGAGTTCGTCGATGGTGATTGCGAGGCGCGGGGTGTCGGTCGCGAGCGCGCAACCGAGCGCGGGGATGAGCGCGGCGGCGTCGGGCACGACGCAATCGTCGTCGGTGAGACCCATGACCTTGAGGCACGCCTTGCGCAGTTCGGGGATGAACGCGAGCGGGCCGCCGCACAGGAGCGTGAGCGGCGCGATTTCGCGTCCGCGCGCGAGCGAGGTGACGAGTTGCAGCGCGACGGCGTGAAACACGGACGCGGCGATGTCGGCCTTGGAGACGTTGCGCGCGAGAAGATTTTGAATGTCGGTCTTGGCAAACACGCCGCAGCGCGAGGCGATGGGATGCAGGGCGGTTGAGTTTTTGGCGAGTTCGTTGAGCTCGGAAACCTCGCAGCCGAGGAGCGTGGCCACCTGGTCGATGAACGCGCCGGTGCCGCCGGCGCAGGAGCCGTTCATGCGGATGTCGGGCGCGCGGCCGGGCGAGAAGAAAATCATTTTCGCATCCTCGCCGCCGATGTCGACGAGCGTGCGGATGTCGGGGTAACGGCGCTGGGCAACCTCGCCCGCGGCGACGACCTCCTGGATGAACGGGATGCGGTAGGTTTCCGAGAGTCCCATGCCCGCCGAGCCGGTGACGGTGAGCGAGACAGGGGCGTTGCCGATGCGCGTGTCGCGCGCCTGCGCGAAAGCCGCGCGCAACGCGGCGGGCACGTCGGCGTTGTGGCGCCGGTAATCGGTGAAGAGGATTTCGCCCGCGGAATCGGTGATGACGATTTTAAGCGTGGTCGAGCCGACGTCGAGGCCGGCGAAAAGCGAGGGTGCTGGTTTGTCCGCGGGTGCAACTGTGTTAGCCGTGCTCATGGCTTGTGGATGCAGATGTGGTTGAGTTGGGGGGTCAGGCGGCGGCGCGGGCGGCCTTGCGTCCGGAAACCGCCGCCTTCGTTTTTGCGCGCGCGGTTTTGTTTTTTGCGGAGGAAGACGCCGGCGCGGCGGATGTGGCCGCGGCGCGTTTCATCGACGCAAACAGGGTTTGCATCATGGAAACGATGTAGGGCTTGCGCTCCATCATGAACGCGCGGAAGGCGTCGGGGTTGTTGTCGAAGAAAACCTCGTCGAGCGCGGGCTTGGCGAGGAATGGGAAAATGAGCATTCCGTAGAGGCTCGTGAAAATATGCGCGAGCGCGGCGTCGGTGTCGCCCTCGATGCAAAGCTCCTTGCCGATCTGGGCCTTGAGGCGCGAGACCTCGCCGAACTCGCCGCGCTTGTCGCGGAAGAGCTGCACGAGCACGCGCGGGTCGCGCTGGATTTCCATCACCATGAAATGCGGCAGGAGCGGGTCCTCGAGCAGGAGCGCGAGGTAGCCGTCCACGAGCAGTCCGGCTTTTTCGATGAGCGGGATGTCGAGCTCGATGAGCATGGCGACCTTGGGGATGAATTCGCCGACGGCGCCGTCGAGGATGGCGCGGAAAAGGGTGTCCTTGTTGCGGTAGTAATAGTGCAGGAGGGTGCGCGAGATTTTCGCCTCGGCGGCGATATCCTGCATGGTGGTGGCGCCGAGTCCCTTGCGGAGAAAAACGGTCTTTGCGGCGTGAAGTATGGTCTGTTCGGTCATCCGGTGCTTTTGTAAAGAGGTGGCGAAGGAGACGCATTTTGACACCTGTGTCAAACATGTTTGTCAAACAAATCTTGCAGGCAAAAAACGCGCCTTTTGGCTTACTTTTCGGGCTGATTGCCCTTGAGGACGAACCGCCACGGCTTGGCCGACCAGACGGGACCGGCGTAGTCGATGCCGATGCGCGGGGTGATGAGTATTTGTTTTTGGGATGCGCGAACCGGCGCCGGTGTGTCCTCGATCCAGAGGCCGCTGGCGGGATCGCAGGCGCAGGCGCCGTTGAGCGCGCGGTTGATTTTGAGGGCCTTGGTCAGGCGTCCGGGGCCGGTGACTCCGCCCGCGGCGCGGATGAGAATTGCGCTCGGAAAATCTTCGGGGCCGGTCACGAGATTGAGCATTTCGTGCACGCCGTAGCAGAGATAAACATACCAGACGCCGCCGGCGCGATACATGACATCGGTGCGCGCGGTGCGGCCTTTCGATGCGTGGCAGGCGAGGTCGGTTTCGCCGTGGTAGGCCTCGGTCTCGGTGATGATGGCGCGTTGAGTTTCGCCGCCGGGCAGGCGACGGGCGAGTGTTTTGCCAATGAGCCGGCGGGCCAGGGCGACAGTGTTTTTGCAACGCAATACCTCGGGAGACATCACGTTGCCTGCCCGGTTTGGTTTCGCTTTGATTGATTTGCCCATGCGCGTTCAGTCCACTGATTCAGTCACATTTTTGCGTCAACGCATCCTTTGTGTCAAAACGCGCCCGTGTTTCAACACCGACGCGATGCCCGGGCTTGGCTTCCTCGTGAAGCATGTCTTGTATTGCCCGCAAAACCGGCGCCGCGCCGCGCAATAATTTCCAATGATCATCACGCTTACCGGAAACCTCCTCGCTGAACGCACTTTCGAATTTGCCTCGTGGCAACCGGGCGGGACGCAGCGCGCCACGGCGGAGTCGTTTCAAGTCGGAGGGAAGGGCATCAATGTCTCGAAAATGCTCGCGAACCTCGGCGCGCCCACGCTCGCCGTCTGTTTTGCCGGTGGCGAAACGGGCGATGAATGCCTGCGCTGGCTGAAGGCGCGCGGCCTTCCGCATCATGCGTTTCACACGGGCGCTCCGACGCGCAGCGGCACGGTGGTGCGCGCGCCCGATCGCGCCGAGACGACTTTTCTCGGCGTCGATGTCGAGCCCGGCGAGGCTGCGTTTGCCAAATGCGCCGCGTGGCTCGACGCGCAACCGCCCTCGCCCTCGCTCGCCATTTGCGGCAGTTTTCCCGGTTTGCTCGAGCCCGCGGGCGCGCTTTTGCGCGAGGCGATTGTCCGGCGCGTTGCGCACGGCAGTGTCTTTGTCGATACCTACGGGCCGCCGCTCGCGTGGCTCGTCAATGAGCCGGTCGCGCTCGTGAAAATCAATCGCAACGAATTCGACCAGCTATGCGCCTCCGTGAAAAACCCGGAGCTGGCGCGCGCGCTTTCTCCGTCCAACCCGATGCCCGACCGCCTCGTCGCCGCATGCCGCAACTGGCCCGTTCGCGCCTGGGTGATTACCGACGGACCCGGTCCGGTCTGGCATGCCGGGACCCCGACGGATGGGAGCGCCCCCGCCCCTGTTTCGCACCAACCGCCGGCAATCCGCGAGGTCTCGGCGACCGGTTCGGGCGACGTGCTCTTTGCCGTGTTGCTGCATAATCTCAAAAACCGTCATTTTTCACTCGCAGACGCGGTTGCGAACGCCATACCTTACGCCTCGGCCAACGCCTCAACCTCAACCCTTGCAGAGATAAACGAAAAACAGGACTGAACCAACCGCCGACTTTCCGGTCTGACACAAAAACCGGGCAAACTTTAAATTCTCACCAACAACCAACACTCAACCGTTAAAAAACAGCCATGAACAAAGCCGTAATCGCAGCCGTCATCATCATCGCCCTGCTTGTCGGAGGCTACTTTGGTTACCAAAGCCATCAGACAAAAAAGGAGAAAGCACTTATGGAACAACGCATCGCGGACGAACAGGCCGCCCATGAGCGCGCCCTCGCCGAGGCCAAGAAAAACGCGGAAGCCGCCGCCGAGGCCGCCCGCCTCAGCGACCTCAAGGCCAAGCAGGAAGCCGAAGCCGCCCAGCGTGAAATCGCCCGCTTGCGCGCCGAACAGGCCGCCGCCGAGGCCGCCCGCCGCAACGCCGAGGAGCAAGTCCGCTTCGCCGCCGCCGAGCGCGCCCGCCTTGCCAAGGAAAAGGAGCAGGCCATCGGCGAAGCCCGCCGCATTGCCGAGCAACGCGAGAGGGAAGCCGCCGCCGCCGAGGCCGCCCGCAAGGCCACCCTCGAAAAACTTGCCGCCGCCGAGGCCGCCCAGCGCGCCGCCGCTGACCGCGAGGCCGCCCGTCTCGCCGCGCTTCAGACGCAGCAGGCCGTCGAGCGCGAACAGGCCCAAACCGTGGTCGCCAAGACCCGGGCCGAATACGAGGATCGCGCCGTTTACAACACCGACTACAAGCGCCGTTCGCACTACAACCTCAGCGTTGAAATGAAAAACGCCGAGACGGAAGGCCAATAACCCGCAAACGCAACCGGTGCGAAACCGGCGGGGATCCAAAAATGCCCAAAACGCCGCCGCGCGTCCCTCAAAAAGGGGCGGCGGACGGCTTTTCTGATGTTTTTGGCAAATAATCCTTGCTACCGTTTGCGCCGGGCTTCTTATTCCGACCTTTTATTTTCACATGAAAGCCATTATTAAAACGCAAGGACAGCAGTTCGCCGTGACCGAAGGCGACATCCTCGTCGTCAACCGCTATCCCAAGACAGAAGCCGGTAACACGGTTGAGATCAAAGAGGTGCTCTCCGTCGGCGAAGGCGATTCTTTCCGCGTTGGCACGCCTCTCATTGAAGGCGCAACCGTCACCGCCAAAATCCTTGAAAACAAGCGCGGCGATAAAATCGTCGTCTTCAAGAAAAAGAAACGCAAAGGCATGGAGCGCAAACAAGGCCACCGCCAGGAACTCTCCGTGATCAAAATCGAATCAATCAAAGCATAAGGAACAGTCATGGCGCACAAAAAAGGTCAGGGAACATCCTCCAACGGACGCGAGAGCCATTCGAAACGACTCGGCGTGAAGAAATTCGGCGGCGAGTCCGTTATTGCCGGAAACATCATCGTCCGGCAGCGCGGCACCAAGCTCCACGCCGGCCGCAATGTCGGCACCGGCCGCGACTGGACGCTCTTCGCCCTCAAGGACGGCAAGGTCGTTTACGACAAGCCGCACCGCAAGGTCTCCGTCGAATAAGACGTAAACGCGGAGCATCCGCGCAACACGCGCAACCCATTTCAAACGCGGCCCGAGGGCTGCGTTTTTTTATTTTGCGGGGTTGGCCCGCCCATCCTTTGCGGGCTTGCGGGCAGGGCGGTTTCGCCGTTTCGAGCGATAACGACAGTCCGCCAATTGCCGCGTTTTGTGTTTCCCGCACCCGGCACCCGCGATTCTCGGAGCGCTTGGCGAAACGGCTCGACTTCGCGACAATCCTTTTCATTCTCGGGGACAACCCCGCTTCCCCATGCAAATCCCCCCGCTTCGTCTGCTTGCGTCTAAATTGTCGCTGCTGTTGTTTGTTTTCTTGCTCGCTCCGTTTGCTCCCGGTGCCGGCGATGACGCCGCGCGCATCGAGCAACTTCGCGTCGAGATCGCGCGCCACGACGACCTTTATTACAAAGCCGCGGCGCCGGAAATTTCCGATACCGAATACGACGCGCTCAAACGCGAGCTGCGCGAACTTGAGGCCGCCAATCCCGGGCTCGCCTCCAGGCAATCGCCCACGCGCCGTGTCGCAGGCGACGGGCACGACAATTTTTTCAAACGCCGCTCGCACATCGCGCCCATGCTCAGCCTTGAAAACACCTATGATGAGAACGCCGTTCGCGCCTTCGACCGGAAAATCCGCAAGCAGCTCGCGTCCCCGCCCGCCGCGGTCGCCACGCTTCAATATGTCGTCGAACCAAAAATCGACGGCGCGGGCATCAACATCGTTTATGAAAACGGAAAACTAACCCAGGTAATCACGCGCGGCGACGGCGCGGAAGGGGACAACATCGTCGCCAATGTGCGGGCCGCCCGCGCGTTGCCCGAGCAGCTCGTTGACGACGGCAACGGTCTGCCCTCATTCATCGAAATACGCGGCGAAATCCACATGCCGCTCGCCGATTTCAACCGCATCAACGCGCAACGCGCCGCCGAGGGCCGCCCGCTTTATGCCAACGCACGCAATCTCGCCGCCGGAAGCATGAAGCTGCACGATCCCGCCGAGGTGGCGCGACGCGGTTTGCGTGTTTTTGTCTTTGGCATCGGCGCGTGCGAACCCGGCACCGAGATGCGCAAGCCCATTGCCAGCCAGGGCGAATTGCACGCGCGTTTTCGCGCGTGGGGTTTGCCCGTTATGGAAAAAACATGGGTTGCCGACTCCCCCGAAAAACTTCTCGCGGCAATTAGCGAGCTTTCCGCCATGCGTCCGCAACTCGCGTATCTGATCGACGGCGCGGTCATCAAGGTTGACAGCTTTGCGGCGCAAAACCGGCTAGGCTCGGGCGCCACCGCGCCAAATTGGGCGATCGCCTACAAATACTCGCCGCGCAGCGCCGAGACGCGCGTGCGCGCCATCACGCTCCAAGTCGGACGCACCGGCGCGATCACTCCCGTCGCGGAGCTGGAGCCCGTGATGCTCGCGGGCACAAAAATCACGCGCGCCTCGCTCCACAATCCGCGCGAAATGGTGCGCAAGGGCATCGGCGTTGGCGACATTGTGGTGATCGAGAAGGCGGGCGAAATCATCCCCGAGGTTGTGCGCGTGAAACCCGAGGCGCGCTCGCCGGAGAATCCTGTCGCGCCGTTTTCGTTTCCAAAAAATTGCCCCGAATGCGGCACGCCTCTTGTCGGTTCGGGCGACGCCGGTGATGAAATTGCGAACCGCTGTCCCAACACACAGTGCACCGGGCAGGTGAAGCGCCGCATTGCGCATTTCGCGTCCAAGCAATGCGTCAACATCAGCGGACTTGGCGAGGCGACGATTGGGAAACTTGTGGACGGCGGTCTCGTGCGC
Organism: Ereboglobus sp. PH5-10; assembly: GCF_029504735.1. Lineage (GTDB taxonomy): Bacteria > Verrucomicrobiota > Verrucomicrobiia > Opitutales > Opitutaceae > Ereboglobus. The sequence continues at coordinate 124,018 of NZ_JAQFIP010000007.1, forward strand.
GACGCCGCCGACCTTTACGAATTGGAGGCGGCGCAAATCGCAAAAATAATCAGAAGCGAAAAAACCGCCGCGCGTTTGCACGCATCCATCGCCGCCAGCCGCCGCGCGGATTTGTGGCGCGTGATTGCCGGGCTCGGCATTCCCGACGCGGGCGCGGCAACGGCAAGGGCGCTCGTCAAAAAATACAATTCACTCGAGGCATTCATCGCGGCGGACGAGGCCTCGCTTGTTGCGATTTCCGGCGTCAATAAAAAGTCGGCCGCCAGCATCGCCGCATGGCTTGCCGACCCGGCCAACCGCGCGCTTGTCGAGCGACTCGACAAGCACGGACTCGGTTTGCGCAAACGGTAGGGCGGTTTCGCCGAAAGGTGGCGCGGACTGGCACGCCTGCCTCGGAAAAAAATTGCACGATTGACGGAAGCCAGACTTGGCAGTCCGCGCTACGTTACAGCTTGTTTGCCATCCGGTTTTTCCTACGCACTCCGGCTTGGAGCGGTGCCGGCGGCGCGAGCAATCGCATCCGCCATGAACTTTTCCTGCGCGGAAACGAGCGCGGCGTTTGGCGCGTGCGCGACTGGCGTGTAGTTTCCGTTTGAGCGCAACTCGCGCGCATTTTCGTTGTCGGCCATCTCGGTCGGGAAAAAGCGGCTGGTTATCCATTCGCGAATCGCGGGCGCGTCGATCGGATAAAGCACCTCGACGCGGCGGAAAAAGTTGCGCGGCATCCAGTCGGCGCTGCCGGCGTAGATGAGCGGCGCGGAATCGATGTCGCCGCCGTTGTTGTTCTCGAAATAAAACACGCGGGCGTGCTCGAGGAAGCGGCCCACGATGCTGCGCACGCGGATGTTTTCGCTGCGTCCGCGGATGCCGGGCACGAGGCAGCAGATGCCGCGCACGATGAGGTCGATCTTCACGCCCGCGCGCGAGGCGGTGTAGAGGTTGTCGATCGTCTCCTGGTCAACGAGCGAGTTCATCTTGGCCATGATGCGCGCGGGGCGGCCGGCGGCGGCGTTGGCCGCTTCCCGGAGAATGAGTTCCTGCATGCGCTCGTGCATTCCGAAGGGCGCGACGATCAGCCGGTCAAACGCGGGCGAGCGGCTGAAGCCGGTGAGCGTGTTGAACAGGTTGGCGGCGTCCGCGGTGATGGTTTCGCGCGCGGTGAAAAGGCTGAGGTCGGTGTAGAGGCGCGCGGTGTTCGGGTTGTAATTGCCGGTGCCGAGGTGGACGTAGCGGCGGAGCGCGTCGCCCTCGCGCCGGACGACGAGCGAGCATTTGCAATGCGTCTTGTGCCCGACCAGGCCATACACGACGTGCACGCCGGCGTCCTCGAGCTGGCGCGCCCAGTGGATGTTGTTGGCCTCGTCGAAGCGCGCCTTGAGCTCGACGAGCGCGGCGACTTGCTTGCCGTTGCGCGAGGCCTCGATGAGCGCGCGCACAATGGGCGAGTCGCCGCTGGTGCGATACAGGGTTTGCTTGATGGCGAACACCTGCGGATCGCGCGCGGCATACGAGACAAAGTCGACGACCGGCGCGAAGCTGTCATACGGATGATGCAGCATCACGTCCTGCTCGCGCAGGATTTCGAAAATGTTTTTGCTGTCGGCGTGATTGGCCCTTGTGTTTCCGGCGGCGGGGATGTCCGGGTTTGCGAGCGCGAGCGGCGAGCAATTCACCGGTGTGAAGGAGGGATACTTGAGCTCGGGCCTGTCGATGGCGGTGAGGCTCATCAGGCGGAAAAGGTTGAGCGGGCCGCGCAGGCGGAAAACGTATTCGGGCGCGATTTTCAGGTGCGAGCAAAGGGTGCGGTAGATGAAGCCGGGCGCGTGGTCCTCGATCTCAAGGCGCACGGCGGCGCCTCGCCGCAGGTTGCGGAGTTGCTCCTCGATGTGCTTGAGCAGGTTGTCCGACTCCTCGTCGTCGATGTAGAGGTCGCTGTTGCGCGTGACGCGAAAGGCGCATGTGTCGCTGATTTCGTAACCGGGGAAAAACGAGGACGCGCACAGTTTGATGATTTCGCTCAGGAAAATGTAATTCGGCGACTCATCGTCGGCGAGCGTGATGGGCACGAGCCTGGGCAGAATACGCGGCACGGGAAGGATTGCGATGCGCGGTTCGTTGTCGTCGGACTCCCCGCCGCTGGATTCCCCGGCGAGCGTGACGAGGACGTTGAGCGTCTTGTTGCCGAGCTGCGGAAATGGATGCGCCTGGTCGATGGCGAGCGGCGTGACAACGGGCAAAACCTGCTCGTAGAAATACGCCTGTATCCACGCGAGCTCGGCGGGGCGTAGGTCGCGCGCGGTTTTTATGACGATGCCGTTTTTTGCGAGCGCGGGGACGAGTTCGCGGCGCCAGCAGCGGTATTGGTCCTCGACGAGCGCGGCCACGAGCGCGTGGATGCGGCGCAACTGCTCCTTCGGCGAAAGGCCGTCGGCCGTCGGCTCGGTGATGCCGGACTCGACTTGCTGGATGAGGCCGGAGACGCGAATCTCAAAAAACTCGTCGAGGTTGGAGCTGACGATGGCGAGAAACTTCACTCGTTCGAGAAGCGGGTTTTTTGCGTTGCGCGCCTGGTCGAGCACGCGGCGGTTGAAGGCGAGCCATGAGAGCTCGCGGTTGAAATACGCGCCGCGCCGGGTCGTGCGTTTGCGCCCGGTCGATTTGCGCTTGCGGCGCTTGGACGCGGCGGCCCCCGCGGCGGACTGGCCCGTCGCGCGCGAAGAGTTTTTGCGTTGTGCGTTTGTCTGCATTCCGGCGTCTGGTGAAGTTAAGTGAACTTGAGGCGGCAGGTTAGTGATCGCGCGCGCCCAATCCACACAAAACAAACCGCGCGCGCGAATCGTGCGCTGTCGCACAGACATGCAAACACCGCAAAAGTGCGCATTGTTCATGCGCGGCAAAAAAACACCGCCGACTTGCGGTCGGCGGTGTTGAAAATCTGACGGATGAATTTAAAGATTTATCTAATTCGCCTTATTCTTTTTATCCCCCTTCGGCGCCTTGCCGCCTTTCTTTTCCTGCCTGGCGACGATCCGGTCCTTGATCGACTCGTAGGCTTCACTGGTGATGATGTTTTTGCTCTTGAGCTGGGTCTTGTTGCCGTAGGGACGGCCTGCGATGATTTTGTTCGCGGTGGCGACATCGATTCCGGGTAGCGAGGCGAGTTGTTCGGCGGAGGCGCGGTTGATGTCGATTTTGGCGGGGCCCTTGGCCTTGCCGGATTTCTTTTCGGTTTTTACGGGCGCGGCATCTTGCGCATTGACCACGACCGGCGTGGCAACCAGGGCGAATACAAAGCAGAGCGAGGCGAGTTTGATGAGGAGTTTCATGGTGGGTAATGGGTTGATTGAAGCACGGGTATTATTGCCACAGATGCTGTGCGTTTGAAAGCAAATTAAGCGCCGCCCGAAAAACGGCGCTCCATTTGCCAAAAAATGCCGCCGATGAATTGTGTGAGATATCTGCAACGCGCGCGTGTTTTTTGACAGTGTAGCGCAAAAAACTTGTTCGGTTTTGCTAAGCTTTGGGATTATATGGGCAAAAGAACATGCCGACTGATGCTGAACTTCTTTGTGCGTATGCCGGAAAACATTCCGAGGCGGCTTTTACCGAATTGGTGGAGCGGCGCGTCGGCTTTGTTTATAACGCGGCGCTGCGCCAGCTGGCGGGCGATGCGCACATGGCGCATGATGTGACGCAAATCGTATTTTCGCTTGTCGCCAGAAAGGCGGCGGCGCTTGCGCGTCACGAGTGTTTGTCCGGCTGGCTTTACACGACGACAACGCATGTGGCCCGGCGCGCACTGCGCGATGCGCGAAACCGGCAAAAACGCGAACAGGAGGCGGTTATCATGAGCGAGATTCAAAAAAGCGAGCCGACCATGCCGGAGGCTGAGTTTGCGAAGTTGCGTCCACTGCTCGACGATGCGCTCGGCGCCTTGCGGGACGGCGAGCGCGAGGCGGTATTGCTGCGTTTTTTCGACAAATGCAGTTTTGGCGAAATCGGCGCAAAACTGAAAATGTCGGAAGACGCCGCGCGGATGCGCGTGACGAGGGCGGTCGAAAAAATGCGCACTGTGTTTGCGAAGCGTGGCGTGACATCCTCGGCCGTGGCGGTGGGAATGTTGATGACGGCGGAGGCGGCGGCGAGCGCGCCTGCGGGGCTTGCCGCGACGGTATCGGCTGGATCACTGGTCTCGGCGGGCGGGACGCTGGCGGCAATCGCGGGTGCCGGCGGCATTATGGCTTTTATGGGTTCCACAAAAATAACAATGGCTGCCTTGGCTGCGCTGTGCATCGCGGCTGGCATGACGTTTTACGGGACGCAACAGGAGCGCGCGGCTGAGGCGAGACTGATGCAGGCAAAAGACGAAAACAGCAAATTGACCGGGCAATTGGCCGCCGCCGAACGAAAGGCGAATATCCAAAGACAACGCACGACCTCCGGCGGCCGCGCGCCGATGGGGAGATCGGCTGAAGAAACCGAGGCTGCGCGTCTCGCTGGGGAAAAACTTTTGGCCGAGCATCCGGAGATCAGGGACAAATTAAAAATGCTCGGAGTTTCCTCAAGTTTTATCAAAGCACATCGTGTGGCGGATGAATTGGAATTGTCCGCAGAGCAGCGCGCAGCGCTGATTGACGCCTGCGCCACCAATTGGAGCATGTCGATGCGTGATGTGCCGGGATACGGAGCGGTTACGCTTGGGGGCAGAAAACCTGGCGATTCGGGGCATTCACGGAAAGAACAGGATGACAGAATTCGCGATTTGTTGGGGGACGATGGATTTGAGAAATACAAGGCGGCGGAGGAGCGGCATTCCAAATATGCGAGGTATTCGCGCACGATGGCGTCGGCGCTTTATTTTACCGAGACGCCTTTGGCGGCGGAACAGGCACGGGCGCTGGAGCGGGTTTGCGCCGACCTGCGGGAAGCGCAGGGCGGCCCCGTTGACAAGGCGGTTTGGTGGGACGCATTGGAGGCGCGGTCGCAGGCGTTTTTGTCAGAAACGCAGATGATCACTTTGCGTAAAATGAAGGAACGCCTTCAGTCGAATTATGAGGGGCAGTTGCGGCAGGAAGAGCAATCGAAACGGCGGAAGAATCGAATAAAATGAAAAGACGCGCCCAAATAAGAAACGCCGTGCTCGTGGTATTCGCGGTTGTCGCGATTGCCGTCGCGGGTGTGTGGACGAAACGCGCGCTGACCGCTAGGTTTGCGCATAACGCGGCGAGCAAGGATTTGGATTCAAAGAATCTCGTGCTCCTTGAGCAGATTCGCCAAGCCGAGGCCGTGCAGCCAGCGGCCGCTTCAGATGCGAAATCGGCGCAAGCGGATGAGGCGCGCAAAGCCCGGGAAGAACGGGGTCGGAAATTGTTCGAGAGTCTCCACACGCGGGCGAAAACCCTCAACGAACGGCTGGAAAACGACAGGGCGTTCGCAGTCAATTATTACGCGGAAAAACGCGCGAATGTTGATCTCAACTACGGGCCGTTTCTTTACTGCATTCGGGCGACCGCCGCGCAGCGCGATGCGATTGCCGAGGCTTTGTTTGCGCGCGACATGCGCCTTGATTTGCTGGACGGACGCGTGCGCGCCGGCGAGTCGCCGCGTGACGACTTGGCCTCACGGAATGCAAGGGAGAATGCCAGCAATGAATTGCGCGAAAACATTGCGACGATTGCCGGCGATGACGCGGCGCAAGCATTTGATCGCTACGAGCGTGCGCGGCCGGCATGGTATTTTGTGAACCAGCTTGCGACGGAGCTGGCCTTCACAACGTCACCCTTGGATTTGAGCCAGGCCGTGAGTTTGGCGTCGGCGATTGCAGGGGGTAGCGAACCGTATCAAAACGGCGGCAAGATGTTTAATCGCAAAATTGACTGGGATCGTGTGGATGCGAAAGCGCGGACATTTTTGGACGACACCCAATTCGAATTTTTTTCCAAGGCGCAGCTCACGGCGCCCGGCGGCGTGATGAGGCAGAGTGACGAGATGCGCCAGGCAATCGACAGACTGCGCCGACAAGGCGAAGAATAAAAAAACGCGAACCGTTGCGGGTTCGTGTTTGGGAAAGAGCAGGGGGCCGAGCTGATGCTCGGCGTTCCCGGGTTGTTTCGCCGCGTCGTCGGAGGCACCGATGCGAATCGCCTTCACGTAAATCCCTAAGTCGGAAGTCGAGGAAATCAACCGTTTGCTGAAGGGGCGTTTCCGGCGAAAAAAATTCACCCACGAGAATTACTTGGCCAAGATTGCCAGATTCCGATTAGTGTTAATCCAAGCAATATAGCGAGGCCGATTGTGGCGAGCCTGTTTCGGTGTTTGTATTGGTTGTATATTATCGCGACCATTCCCGCTGTCGCCACAGCCGCGAGCAACCATTTGAGCAAGTCGCTATATTGCAGCCGGGACATACTGGACAGCGCGGTTTGTCTCGGCGCGAGCGCTGATAATAATGTGACGCCGAAGCCCGTGAGGAATAAACTAACAATATACTGCAACGTGTTGCGGGTTAGGGAGGCGACCAGCATCAGCGCGAGGGCAATCACAAGCAGCTGAGGGAAAAGCAAAACAATTGCCTGCGCATTTTTTGCATCATGAAACCACCCGTTCCCCACAAATCCGCATATTTTTGCCATCGATAGCGACAAAATTGGGGCGATTGCGCAGAACAGGACAACTACTATAAATTTTGATAAAAACAACTGTGCCCCGGACACCGGTCGGGTCATCCAAAATTCCGATGTGCCGGACGGAGGCGCGTCGTGAACGATGAGTGACACAAAACTCACCCACATCACCCATGTCAGGGATCCCAAGAACACCATGTGCATCCCCGCGCCATCTAGAAAATTGTGTGCAAAATATATAAATGCCGCCACCATCCACAACAGGATCAACAAGGCAAACCGGCGCAGGTCCCTATAAACAAAAGCTCGAATGACATTCATAATGTTTTGGTTCCTTTCCTTGAGGCGGCGTTTTTTACCACCACCATATAAATTTCCTTCAATGACATGGGTTGCAGTATGAAAGAGCCCGATGGCCACGCAGTGCGATAGTCGGACTCCGTTTGCGGCGAGAAATCAGTTTCGATCCACCGAGCCTGCGTTCTGACGTGCTCGAATCCGATGCATGTGCGCGGTAGATCAGAAGGTGCTCCGGTGAAGGTTGACGCTTCCACGCGTCGGAATCTCGATCTTAGCGAATCCACCCGCTCGTTTATCAACAGCGCGCCCGATTCTATAATTACTGCCGTTTCAACAAGCCGTTCCACGTCGTCAATATCGTGCGACGAAACGAGTAGCGCCCATTCGCCTGTGCCGGCGAGTTCGAGGATACCGTGCGTGAGCTCGTCGCGCACTACGGGATCGAGTCCGCTGAAAGGCTCGTCGAGCACGATCAGCTTGGGCCGGTAGGCGAGCGAGGAGAGCAGCATCGCCTTCATGCGCATGCCGCGCGAGAGGTGCGCGAGCTTGCGCTCCGGCGGCAGTTCGAAGCGCGCGAGCAGGCGGGTTTCAAGATCAACGTCCCACTTCGGGTAAAGTTTGCGGCAGAAATCAAGAAGACCGCGCACGGTCATTCCGGCGGGGAGCTTTTGGTTTTCGGAAACATAACCGATTTGCTGAAACTCCGCCGGACTGAGTTTGCGCGAGTCCGTGCCGAGCACGGTGGCGCTGCCTCTGGACGGGCGCAGCAGGTTCATGAGTATTTTGAGCGTGGTTGTCTTGCCCGCGCCGTTCGGGCCGAGAAGCGCGCACGCGTCGCTTGGAGAAACGGAGAACGTGAGCGAGCGCACCGCCTCCGTTTTGCCGTAGTTATGGGACAGGTTATGGGTTTCGATTATATTCATGTGGAGGGGGATTATGGGATCACGCGCCGCCGATTTTTTTCCAGTGCTTGTCGATGGCGGCCTTCAACTCGGCGGATGTGATGCCGAGAGCCGAGGCCTCGACGACGAGGCGCTCGATCTCGGCGTTGAGAAATGCCGTCTTTTCCCGGCGGCTGCCGCCGGGCTGCGCGGCGACTGTGGTTCCGACGGCGGGCGTCGCGATGAGTGTGCCCTCGGAGACGAGCGCGGCGACGATTTTGTGCGCGGTGTTCGGGTTTATTTTGAGCTCCATGCTCAGCTGCCTGACCGACGGGAACGGATCGCCCGCAGCGAGCCGGCCGGTGGCAACGGCCTTTTTTACCGCGAACACAACTTGTTCCGCGATGGGCAGGCCGGGTTTGATTTCCACGGGGAAGGGGAGCATGGGATTGTTTTTTGAAAAAACGGGTTGGTTGTCACCTGTTCTACTTGAAGTAGAACAGGTGGGACAGTTTGTGCAAGAAAAAATCACACAAACGTGCCGCGGTCAAAACAACGCCAGGGATCGAAGTTGCGGGCTCCGGGTTTTTATTTGCCTGGGTTCAATACTCCGAAGCTCGCTTCGGCTTGGCTGGAGGGACGACCTTCGTGTCGTCCGGGTTTGGACGCAAAGGTCTTTTGTCGTTCGCGGGCCGGACAGCGCCGGTCCCTCCAACGCCCGGAGATTGCTCCGGGGATCTTTACTGATAAAAAAACGCGAACCGTTGCGGGTTCGCGTTTGGGAAAGGGCGGGGGCCGAGTTGGTGCTCGGCGTGGCCGGCTTACTTTGCCGCGGCTGCGGCGTTGATGAGTTCGAGGAAGCTGCGCGATTCGAGCGCGGCGCCGCCAATCAGGCCGCCGTCGATGTCCTTTTGCGCGAGGAGCTCGGGCGCGTTGGCGGGTTTCATCGAGCCGCCGTAGAGGATGCGGATTTTTTGCGCGAGGGCCTCGCCGTAGAGTTTGGTGAGGAGTTCGCGGATGAAGGCGTGGACTTCCTGAGCCTGCTCGGTGGTGGCGACTTTGCCGGTGCCGATCGCCCAGACGGGTTCGTAGGCAATGACGACGTTTGTGATGTCGTCATTGGACACGCCCTCGAGCCCAACTTCGACTTGGGTTTGCACGACTTTGAGGGTGGTGCCGGCTTCGCGCTCGGCGAGGGTTTCGCCAACGCAGAGGATGGGCTTGAGCTGGTTCTTCAGCGATGCGGTGACCTTCTTGTTAATGAAGGCGTCGGTTTCGCCGAAATAGCTGCGGCGTTCGCTGTGGCCGAGGATGACGTGCGTCGCGAAGAGGTCGCGGAGCATGGCGGCGGAGATTTCGCCCGTGTAGGCGCCGCCGGCCTCGGGGTGCATGTTTTGCGCACCGAGTTTGATGCTGGAACCGTCAACAATTTTGCCGACGGTTTCAAGCGCGGTGAAGGGCGGGCACACGACGATGTCCACGTCCGTGTTGCGGCCCGCGGCGGCGACGATTTCCTGCGCGAGGGGCGCGGCTTCGGTCGCGGTTTTGTTCATTTTCCAATTTCCGGCGATGAGTTTTTTGCGAATCATGATGGTGTAATAATTAGGAGTCAGGAGTTAGAATACAGGAGTCAGGAGATTAAAACAGGGGATGGTGGAGTGGCGATAAGTGGAAAGGATGTCAGGATTCTCGGAGTTTTTAGGATGACGAAGTGGTTTCTTCTGACTCCCGTCTCCTGAACCCTGACTCCTTTCCCCGAAAACGTCAGCTTTCCAAAAACACGACTCCGGGGAGCGCCTTGCCTTCGAGGAATTCGAGGCTGGCGCCGCCGCCGGTGGAGCAATGGGTGACTTTGTCGGCGACGCCGAATTTCTTCGCGGCCGTGGCGGTGTCGCCGCCGCCGATGACGGTGGTCGCCCCCGCCGCGGTGGCCTCGGCGATCGCGGCGGCCTGGGCCTTGGTGCCGTCGGCGAATTTATCGAATTCGAACACGCCGGCGGGGCCGTTCCAGACGATGGTCTTGGAGGCTTTGATCGTTTGCGTGAAGAGTTCGTTGCTCTTGGGGCCGACGTCGAGGCCCATCCAGCCGGCGGGGATGCCGGTTTCGTCGGTGGCGGTTTGCACGCTGGCGTCGGGGGCGAACTTGTCGCCGCAGACGTAGTCAACGGGGAGCACGAGTTGCACGCCCTTGGCCTTGGCTTTCTCGACGAGTTCGGGGACGAGCTTGGCGCCCTCGGCATCGAAGAGGCTGTTGCCGATTTCCATGTTTTGCGCGACCTTCTTGAAGGTGAAGGCCATGCCGCCGCCGATGATGATGGCGTTGGCTTTGTCGAGGAGGTTGTTGATGAGGGGAATCTTGTCCGCGATCTTCGCGCCGCCGAGGATGGCGAGGAGCGGGCGCTGCGGGTTGTCGAGGACCTTGGCGAAGGCGTTGAGCTCGGCCTCCATGAGGAAACCGGCGGCCTTTTCCTTGAGCGCGACGCCGACCATGGAGGAGTGGGCGCGGTGCGCAGTGCCGAAGGCGTCGTTCACATAGATGTCGCCGAGTTTGGTGAGGCTGGCGCGGAAGGCTTCGACGGCGGCCTTGTCGGCCTTGACGGAGGTGCCGTCCTCCTGCTTGGCCTTGCCTTCTTCCTCGATGTGGAAGCGGAGGTTTTCGAGGAGCATGACGTCGCCGGGCTTGAGCGTGGCGGCTTGTTGCTCGACGACGGGGCCGACGCAGTCGTCCGCGAAGAGGACGGGTTTGCCGATGAGTTTTTCGAGTTCGGAGGCGACGGGTTTGAGCGAGTATTTCTCGACGCGCGCGCCGTTGGGGCGGCCGAGGTGGCTCATGAGGACGACGGACGCGCCTTTTTCGAGGGCGTATTTGATCGTGGGGAGCGCGGCGACGATGCGCTGGTTGTTGGTGATTGCGCCGGTGGCCTTGTCCTGCGGGACGTTAAAGTCGACGCGGATGAGAACGCGTTTTCCGGCGAGGTCGAGATCACGAATGGTTTTGAATTTAGGCATGGTAGGAAAAAGAACCTCCAAAAAAGAACGGTAATGGCGGTGCTGGCAAGAATTGGTTGCGGTTTGCTGAAATGCGGTGGTTGAAACTTGGAGGCTATCCCGAGTTGAGATTTTCTGATTTTTCTAACCACGGAGGGCACTGAGAGGCACGGAGAAATCCATGAAAACCCATCGGTGAATTTCTCTCCAGGCTCCGTGCATCTCCGTAATATTACCCCTGAAAGTTCCCTAATTTTAGCACGATCCTCCTATGTCGCACCCCAATAAAATCAAAGACAGATTTAACCGCAGATAAACGCCGATGGACGCAGATTTTCAAACCATCGATTCATAAATTCATTGTTTTCCGTATCTGCGTATATCTGTGTCCACCTGCGTTTAAAAAATCTTCGGTTGCGGCAAAGCCGCTCCGTGTCCTCCGCGATTATGTTTTGTTCAGGGATAAACCTTTGGGCGGAATCATCTTCCCTCGGTTTCCCATCCGGCCTTCTTTGTTCTGACAACAACCGGCGGTGTTTTTCGCATCCGGTCAGTCAAATGCCAGCGATGCGACTTCGCGCAAGGGGAGCGCGGTGATTTTGTCATCGAGGGGGAAATGGTATTCGCCGGGATGCACGATATACAGGTGTTCAAGGCCCAAGTCTTTCGACAAAAGTTTATTGAATATCGACAAGCATGGGTTGCGGTTTTCAAGAACGCAGACTGCCGTTTCAGGTGGATTGAAGTGATGAAGGCAAACTTTCGGCTTGATGAGCTGATTTTCCACGTTTTCTCTTCGCGAATCACGGCGCGCTTCGCCTTTGAATGCAAGTGGAATCCCCCTGCCGGCGCGGCGCCTCTGGCTACGTTCTCTATCTGCCGCCCAAGCGTTAACTAGACCGTCGTGAATTCCGAAAATTATATTGATTTCGTCACGGGCAAGAGCAGGGCGTGAGCCTGGCATCCTCTTCATATGGAGGAGTTAAATAGTGGTCTTTGCTACACATTATCCATGCACCTTATTCCATATTTTGATCACTTCGCCTGTTTCACAATCCCCATAATTTCGAATTCAACTCATTTAAACTCCACTTTCGGTAGACTTTTGACGATTTGCACAGTTTGCATACTGACTGCGATTACGCTTAATAATAGATTGTGCATGTAGGCGGGTTGTTCGTGTTCGCGCGCCCAGTCGTTGGGGTCGTTCACGATGCCGCTCTCCTTGTGGGTCGTGATTTGGTAGCGCTCCATTATCCATTCGATGGCGGATTTGCCGTTGACGATGTATTCGTAGGCTTCGACAGGGATGTTGCGGATGACGCGGTGTTCGTTGTAACGGATGGCGGTTTTGTCGTCTTCTTTGCCGTTTTTCTCGAAGCGCATTTTGGTGACGGCGTAGGTGAGATAATCCGTCTTTTTTCCGGCGAGCGATTTTTCGACGTCGGCTTTTGTTGTCGGTTCGAGGAGTTGGATGACCCCGAAGCGTTCCGTGGCTTCGTGCGCGTAATCCTCGTAGTGCAAATGCAACTCGGCAAGTTCGCGTCCGACTTCGGTGTATTTCCAAAACGCGGCGGAATCCTCGACGAGCGGAATGCGCGGCAGGGATTTTTTTAGGTCGGCGGAAAAGGTCTGTCGGTAGTCGGGATTATGCAGCAGTGCGTAGACGTAATAGAACACGTCTTCCTTGGTGGTTTTCGAACCGTAGTTTTTGCGCACGCGTTGCAGGATGCTGTCGCTGATACCGTCGCGGCGGGCGTAGTGTGCGGCTTGGGGTTCGGCAACTTGATCGAAAAGCGTCGCTTCCTCCTTCTTACGCAAGTCTTCATACCAGTAGAGAGGGAAGCATTGGCCGTTAAACATCAGCTGTATGTCAGGAGTGATATTTGTAATAAAGCAGGAGGATTCTTTATTTCCACCGAGGCCCGGCACGCAAATAACGATGTTTTCTGTTTCGGATGTCGGGAAAAGTTGGGGGATGCGATACGTCATCTCATTCAAATTTTTATCCGAATAGAGATATTGAGCAAAGAACGGACGATACATACTCCGGACAACCCGACCGTCTTTTTTTAGGACATTCCCTTTTTGGGCACCATTGAACAAGGCTCGGCTCCAACTGATTTTCTTCGCGTTCTTTTCGACGAATTCCTCGGCTGAAAGTTTTGGATTGCCGCCAACAGCCGTTTGAAAGGCGGCAACTTGTCCGTTGTAGAAATCTATCAACCCATTCATTTGCCGCCGCAATTGCTCTTGGGATGAAGAATAGGCCCATGCATCGCGTTGGGTTTTTAACCCGCTGGAATAAGTGGTAAAAACGCTGCTGGTTTGGGCATCGAATTTCTTTTCGGAATCAAGGGGAATAAAGCTGTCGAAAGCATCGTTTCGGTGATTGATCCAGTCGCCGTGTTCGTTCGGCAAGAGAGTTTTCCACGGCATATCCGCGCCAGCAAGATCGTGAAACTTTTGGATGATGGAAAGCTTCTCGTCTCGGCTGAGGTAGTCGCCGATATCGTGATAGTGAATGATGGCTTTGCCTTGGTGCCGCGGTTTTTTGACAAGCAAGGTGATGCTGATGGGTGTGCGACTGCCGGAGCCGAAAATTTTGCCGCCCTCCTTGCGTGAAAGTTCACCACTGGTGCGTTGGTTGCCCCGGAGATTGAAAACGTAGATGGCGGAGAATTCGTTTTCGAGGCAGAGGCGGAAACCTGCGGTGCTGTTTCCATCGAGCCATGCGCCATTGCTGACGAAACAGATAATGCCTCCGTGTTCGGGATCGAGGCGGTCTGTGCTCCAGCGGAATGCTTTTATGTAGGAATCATAAAGCGCGTTTTTGTTGGTTGCGTCACTGGCAGCCACGTAGGTGTCGGCGATGCGTTTTTCGAGTTTTGGATAGGCTTGGTTTTGCGCGTTGTCGTTGGCGGATTTTTGTCCGACGGAATAGGGCGGATTGCCGACGATGATGCGGAGCGGCGCTTTGCGTTGGGCGCGGACGCGGGCTGAGTTGGCGGGGAAGATTTCGTCGAGGAAATCCTCGCTTTCCTTGGTTTCGCCGAGCTGGAAGGTGTCGGTGAGGCAGATGCCGTCAAAGGGGACGTAGTCGGAAGTCCCGCCGGTTTTGTTGGCGAGGTCGTGGAAGACGTTTTCGATGTTAACGGAGGCGATGTAGTAAGGCAGGAGGACGATTTCGTTGGCGTGGATTTCCTTCTTGTATTTGCGGAGGAGATTTTTTTGGGAAATGTGTCCGGATTGGAGGAGGCGCGTGATGAAGGTGCCGGTGCCCGTGAAGGGGTCGAGGATGTGGATGTTTTCGTCGTCGAGTTTGCGCGCGAATTCTTTTTCGAGAACGGCGGCGACGGAGTGGATGATGAAATCAACGACGGGGACGGGCGTGTAGACGATGCCGAGTTGCTCGACCATCTTGGGGAAGGCGTTGCGGAAGAATTTGTCGTAGAGTTCGACGATGATGGCTTGCTTGGCTTCGGCGTTGTCGATGTCGGCGGCACGTTGTCGGACGGAGTCGTAGAATTTTACGAGGGTGGCGTCGTCGTCCTCGCTTCGGTTTTCGCGAAGGAGGAAGAGCATTTTCGTCATTTCCTTGGAAACGGGATTGTTTTGAACGAAGGAGTAATTTTCAAAAAGCGCCTCGAAGACGGGTTGCGTGATGAGGTGCTGGGCAAGCATCTCGATGGCGGAGGCGGCGTTGACCGAGGGGTTGATGTTTTTTTGCAGACTGCCGAGAAACTTTCCGAAGGCGGCGTGGTGTTTCGGGGAGTTTTTGACGAGAGCGGTGATGTTTTTGATTTCGCGTTCGGCGATTTGCGCGACGTCCTTCGCCCATTGTTCCCAGTAGCGGCGTTCGCCGACTTTTTCGACGAGCTTGGCGTAGAGAAGTGACTGCATTTGGTCGAACCGCATCGTGAGTTGCCCCGCGGCGTGCTCATGGGCGCCTTTGCCGACACGCTCGGTGCCGTCGGTTGTTTCGGCTTCGCCGTGGGCGGCTCCTCCGATGACGATGCCGAGGGGTTTGTTGCGATTGAGTTCGATTTTGTTGACGGTGGCGGCGAAGCGGTCGTCGTGGGCGCGAAGGGCGTTGAGAACGGTCCAGACGACGGCGTAGGCGGGGTTGTTGCCGAGGGCTTTTTCGCCGGAGACATCGGTGGGCGTGACAATGGGGATGATGATGTAGCCGTATTTTTTGTCGGGTGCGCGGCGCATGACGCGTCCGACGGATTGGACGACATCCACCTGCGAATTGCGGGCGGAAAGGAACATGACGGCGTCGAGTGTGGGAACATCCACGCCTTCGGAGAGGCAGCGGACGTTGGTGAGGATGTGGCAGGGATTGGCGGCGGCGGTGTTTTGTCCGGGGCTTTTGAGCCAGGAGAGTTTTTGTTCGCGGGTAGGCGCCGCCATGGTGCCGTCAACATGGTCGGACGAAACGGTGACGAGTTTTTCCCGCGCGTCGGCGGAGAGGGTTTTGTAGTAAAGCTCACCCATCTGATTGAGGGTGGCGGTGATTTGCTTGGAGGTTTTGATGTTTTGGCAAAAGGCGACGGCAGTCCGCATAAGGGCGGGGTCGGTTTGGCGGGTGATGCCTTTGTCGCCGACGATTTGTTTGCTGAGGGCGTTGATGCAGCCGATGAGTTTGTTGATGTCGGCGGCGGGGATTTCAGTTTTCCCGGCGGCGATCATTTTTTGCGCGGCTTCTGGAAGGTCGCCGTCGTTGACGGTGAGGATGAGGACTTTGTAGTCGGAGAGGAGCCCGCGTTGGACGGCTTCGCCAAAGCCGATGTGGTAGAACTGCGGGCCGTAGAGCGATTCGTCGTCCATGGAGCAGAGCACCATGTCGTTTTCGTCGGCGATTTTTTTGGCGGTTTCGTGATAGAGGCGCGGCGTCGCCGTCATGTAGAGGCGGCGGCGCGCGGAGACAAAGGCGTTGTCGTGAACGCGGACAAAGGCGGATTCGTCCTCATCGGCGAGGGTGACGCCGGTGGTGCGGTGGGCTTCGTCACAAATGATGAGATCAAATATGGCCCTGTTTTGACCGACTTTTTGAGCCCATGCTTTTTGCGCTTTCGCAACGACGGAGATTGATTGGTAAGTGCTGAAAATGACCGTGAGTCCAGGAGTGTTTGTTGCGGCGTCGAGTTGCCGGAGAATAACATGGGCGTCCGTCGATGCGGGTAGCGCGAGATCCACTACGCTGAAACCGCCGGAATCCTCATCCTTTGTTTTTTTCTTGGAGACTTCAGGATCGGAGCAGATACAGATTGCCTTGATGGGATGCGCCGCGTGCGCGCTCCACTCATCAAGAGTTTGGCCAAGGAGCGAGATTGAAGGGACGAGGAATAGAACGGTGCCGGCGCTGTTGGCGTTTTCGAGAGAAAAAGTTTCCGCAATTTTAAGGGATGTGAATGTTTTGCCCGTGCCGCATGCCATGATGAGCTGGCCTCGATCTGCAGTTGAAAAATGTTTCTTCGCGGCGGAAATGGCGTCGAGTTGGTGCGGCTTCGGTTGATGGGCGGGTTTGCGAGCCTTCTCGCCGCTCATGTCGCGGGCAAGTTTGTCCCAGTCAACCGCACTGTTTTGCAAATGTGCCGGAGAAATGCGGGATACTGGTGGGATGCGGTTGTGTATCGCTTCCTCTGCATTTTTCCCCCAGTTGTCGGTCGTGGAAATCCAGAGACAGTGCGCAAATTGGGCAGTCCTTCCCGAGTCATCCACAAAGGATCGGCTGGCGGTCGAGAGAAAGCTGTCCACCTCGGCTTTGTCGATGCGGGCATCGGCAGCGTAACATTTGCACTGAACCGCCCAGTAATCCCCGAGTGTGTCTTGGGCAACCAAATCGATTCCGGTATCCTTGCCACCGAGATCGGCACGGAAGGGGAATTCATTCCAGAGCCAAACATGTTTGAAGCGACCTTCGTATGTGGGATCTGTTTTCAGAAACCGCTGCATAAGACGCTCAAAACGCGCGCCTTTTTCGCGCTCATTGGCCGAATCCGAACGAAAGGTTTCGAGCAGTTGTTTGAAATCGCGACGCCCCACGGCGTCGCCAACAGGATTATGTGCAGACATGGTAAAAGGGCGCGCTTTTGCCGTGTCTGCGGAAGTTCCTTTTGCGGGATTTCCTTGGTGCCCGAATACAAAAAAGGGACGCATTTACTTGCGTCCACCATCGGGCACCTTGGACGGCCCGCAAAAAGAACGCTTTCAATGCGCCCCAATGGGAGCGCATGTCGAGCGCGGCCTTTTTGCTCACGAAATTTCCAAGGTTTCGATGGTGACAGCAGCCGAAGCTACGCGAAATAAGTGTTTTTTATATAGTTATTGGTTCTGTGTTTATTGAAAAAATAGAGGGTATGGACTATAGCAGGGAAAAGGAGAAAAACAAGTAAGCACGGGGACGGTAATAGTGGCAAGAACAGGTTGAGTTTGCCCAAAAAAGGCCAGGGCGTTTTGCGCCCCGGCCTTGGAAGTGAATCGCGCGTTTTTTACGCGTTTTTCGGACCTGATTTTATCAGAGCTTCTCAGCCATTTTCTGGGTGAGCTCGACGACGCGGTTCGAATAACCCCACTCGTTGTCATACCAGCTCACGAGCTTGAAGAACTGCGGGTTCAGCTCGATCGAGGAGCCGGCGTCGAAGATCGACGAGAGCTTGTCGTGGATGAAGTCCGACGAGGCGACTTCGTCCTCGGTGTAGCCGAGGATGCCCTTCATGTAGGTCTCGCTGGCCTTCTTGAGCGCGGCCTTGATCTCGGCGAGCGAGGTGGGCTTGGCGGTCTTGAAGGTGAGGTCGACAACCGACACGGTCGGGGTCGGCACGCGGAACGACATGCCGGTGAGCTTGCCCTTGACTTCGGGGAGCACGAGGCCGACGGCCTTCGCGGCGCCGGTCGTGGAGGGGATGATGTTGATCGCGGCGCTGCGGCCACCCTTCCAGTCCTTCTTGGAGGGGCCGTCCACGGTTTTTTGCGTGGCGGTGTAGGAGTGGATGGTCGTCATGAGACCTTCGGTGAGGCCGAAGCCTTCCTTGAGCATGACGTGCACGATCGGCGCGAGGCAGTTCGTGGTGCAGGAGGCGTTGGAAATGATGTTGTGGTTGGCGTAGTCGATCTTGTCGTCGTTGACGCCGAGGACAACGGTGATGTCCTCGCCCTTCGCGGGGGCGGAGATGATGACCTTCTTCGCGCCGGCGGTGATGTGGCCCTTGGCTTTTTCGGCGTCGGTGAAGAGGCCGGTCGACTCGATGACGAGGTCAACGCCGAGCGCCTTCCAGGGAAGGCCGTCCGGGGTGCGGGCGGAAACGACGAGGATTTCCTTGCCGTTGACAACGAGGACGTCGTCCTCGGCCTTGTCGGCGGCGGATTTCTTGGAGGAAACGGTGCCGGCGAAACGACCCTGCGTGGAGTCGTATTTCAAAAGGTAGGCGAGGTTGTCGGCGGGGACGATGTCACCGACTGCGACGACGTCGAGTGTGGTGCCGAGCAGACCCTGCTCGACAAGTGCGCGGAAGACGAGGCGGCCGATGCGGCCGAATCCATTGATTGCAACTTTGATTGCCATGATTAGCTCCGATTTCTTTCTGAGTGTTGTATTACTGTTTGACTGATGCGGTTTGCGGAAGCGCATCCCGTGATGTGAAACGCAAATAAAATAGCCGCGCGCGCCGCTTGGCAAGGGTTTTGGTTTAAGGATATTTATTCACGTTTTTGCGGCTTGGCGGCGTTTGGCGGCGGCTTCGGCGCAGTTGGAATATCCCGCGCTGTTTCCATTTTGCCAACGCGTGCTTGCATTTTTTTTGCATGGCGTGCGTTTTTGCGGGCATGCGAAAAAACATGTGCCGGCCCTTCGATTTGTCCCCTGCGATTGTCGCTGTTTTGTTGTTGTTGCTCGCCCCCGGATTCACGGCGAACGCGGCGCGGGCGGAAACCGGCGGCGGCAAATCCGACTACGAGCTCGATGTCGAGGGAATGATCGCGGTCCGCTTTTATGATTCCGTGCGCGAAATTACCCGCGGTGTCCTGGAGTCGCTTGAGCGCGTTGAGAAAAACATAAGCGACGCGGATCGTTACATTCCGAACGCCGACCGCTATAAATCAGGCTACTCGAACTGGCGTTCCATGCGCATCGAGTCGCGCGCCGGCGGCGCGTTGCGCGTGCCCAACTTTTACGAGAAAAAAACCATCGAGGAGTTTCGCTCCGTGCACGGGAATCTCATGTCCTCCCTCACCGAACTGGCGGCGCTCAACGACTCGCTGGTCGAGTATTTCAAGGGCGAGGGCGCGAAGGCGGAGAGCTTCAAAAAATACACGGACGCAAAACCGGGGCTCGAAGAGTTCGTTTCCAAAACCCGGGACATGGCCAACTGGCTTGATTCCCTCGCGTTGAAAATCGCGACCGCCGGCGAGGCGCGCACGCTCGCGAAAAATCCCCGCGGCGTGTTCATCACCAACATGCGCGAAGTGCTCGCCGTCGCCGAGTCGGCGCTCCCGTTCGTCAGCGATCCCGCGCTCAAGCCGCGCGATTCCCGAGGAGATCGCCCGCCGGAAACGGACGCCGAAAAAAGCGTGCGCATGGCGCTTGTCACCAGGACCGCGGAAAAACTCGACACGATCACCGCCCGCCTGAAGGAGCTCGCGGCCGCGCACAAACAAACCGGCACGGACGCGATCGCATACGAAAACAAATCCGCCGTCGAAACGAGCCTTCGCGCGCTGGGCCGGTTTTACGACGACGACATTCCGGCGCTGGTTGAAAACATTGAAAAAATCTCCGCCGAGCTTCGCGAGAAAGGCGCCATTGGCGACAGCTCGCGCGTGGAAAGCCGCGTGAGGAATCTCAATTATTACCACGACGAATTTGTCGGCATGTTCAACATCTGGGCCGGCGGCACGCGGGCGATGAAACGCGCGCGGGATTAACCATCAACGCATCATTTTTATGAAATCACTCCGCTATTTTTCCGGCATCATCCTCGTTGCGGCGCTCGCCTGTTTGTGCGGCTGCGACCAGTTGTTCAAGGCGAGGTCGAGGGGCTCCGAAACCGTCGAGCGCAAATCCGGGAAGCACACGGTGACCACGGGTTCAAAAAAGTCCGCGAAGCCGTCCGCCGCCAAGACAAAGGACAAGGCCGAGAGCGACGCCATCGAGTTTCACAACATCCTCTACGGCGTGCTCGCCGCCGCCAACAAACCGCTCGAAAAAATCTCCAAGGAAATGACCGAGTCGGTGAGCGACGCGCATCGCGATCACCTCTCGGATCGCACGCGCTGGCGCTCGCTGCGCGGCTCCGGGCTCGGCAAGGGATTTCCGAAAATCCCCGGCTTCGACCTCAAGCCGCCCGAGGCGTTCAGCTCGGAGGACAAGGAGTTTTTCAACGCCGGCATCACGACGGTGCGCGATTCCGTCCGCGAAATCATCGCGCTCATCGACGAGCTCGAAACGTATTACGCCGCCGAGGACTACAAGGACGACTGGTTCAAAAAAGTTTACATGACCGCCCCGCGCATGGAGGCGTTGATCGCCACGATCCGTGACGCCAGCGACCCGCTGCGCGAGCGCGTTGACGAGATCACGGATGAAATTGACGCGCGAAATGTCGCCAAGATTCCCGTCGGCCAGTGGGTGCTCAACATGCGCGGCTTCATGAAAAAATACCGCGCCATGACCGCGTGCCTGTTGCGCGCCGAATTCGCCGATCCCTCGCACGGCACCGGCATCACCCCGGAGCAACGCCGCGCGCGCATCGCGGCCGCCGAGGAATGGGCGGCAAAAGCGGAGGCGTTGTGCGCCGAGCTCGACGAACTTGCCGCCGAGCAGCGCGCGCACGCAATCGCGGATTACGAAGGATCGCGCTACGAAAAAATCTACCACAAGTTTTACGCCGAATACGACGAATCAAAAATCGTGATTCGCCGCGTGCTGCGCGGCATGCGCGAGAAGGGTTCGATCTACGATCAAAACAGCATCAAGAGCGACCAGCGCGACATCGCCCGGCATCTCGGCGAGTTTGTCCGGCTGTGGAACGAAAAAGGAAGCCGCGGGAAATAAGATCGCGCGCGAAGTGTCGGGCGCCTTGCTTTGCGAACAAGGCGCAATGTGAGTGGTTAAAATCGTTGCCAGAAAAGATGGTTTCCCCGGGTGGGGCGCGCTCGCCGGGCGTGCCTGGAATTACGAGGGACAAACACGATGGTTGGAGGAATGTCGCCGGCGCTCGGAACGCGAAACCATCCTGCCCGCTATTCCAGTCACATTTTTAGGTAACACTGGTGCAATAAGGGACGTCGTTTAGTGCGCACGCGCGGCGTTGGTCGCGCGGATAATCTGCAAAAAGTTTCCTTTGAGTTTCCGGTTTTTTGATTTCTGATTCCGGGGCTTTTTTGAAACAAAACACATCCATGTCCCCGCTCACGCCCATTGCGATTTTTCTTGGTTCGGCCCTGTTGTTTTGCCTGCAACCGATGGTCGGGCGCACATTGCTGCCCGCGTTTGGCGGATCGGCGGCGGTGTGGTCGGTGTGCCTGGCCGCGTTTCAAGTGTTGCTCGTGGGCGGTTATGCGTATGCGCACGGGTTGAACAAGTTGGGCGCGCAAAAACAGCGGCGCGCGCATGTGGCGTTGCTTGGCGTGGCGGCGGCGTGGACGTTTGCCGCGGCCATGGCGGGGCTGGCGTGGGTGCGCGGAGGTTTGCACGCGGGGGCGCATCCTGCGCTGGGGGTTTTGGGTGTTGTGCTCGCGGGCGTGGGCGTGCCGTATCTGGTTTTGTCGGCGGGCAGTTCGCTGTTGCAGGCGTGGGCAAGCGAGACGGCGCGCGAGCATGGCGGGCGCGGGGTGTATCGGCTGTATGCGATTTCCAACTTGGGATCGTTTTTCGGATTGTTCGCCTATCCGTTTTTGCTGGATCCGTTCGTGTCGTTGCGCGGGCAATGGCTTGGATGGTGCGCGGGATTGGTGGTGTATCTGGCGCTGGTTGCGGGCGTGGCGCGGGGAAAGCGCGGTGGCGGGGCGGAGGCGTTGAGCGATCTTGACGCGGCGCTGGCGGCTTCGCGGCAGCCGAAAAAGACGGAGCCGGTGGTGCTGGCGCGCGGGCTTTCCGGCGCGGCGTGGTGGTTTGTGCTTCCGGGCTTGAGTTCGTTCATGCTGGTGGCGACGACGAACCATCTGTCGATGGATGTGGCGCCGATGCCGTTGTTGTGGGTGATTTTGCTGGGCGCGTTTTTGCTGAGTTACGCGGTCGGGTTTTCGCGCGCGGGCGAGCGATGGCTGCCGGTGTGGCGGTTGCTGGCGCTGGGCGCATTGATCGCGTGCGGGTTCGCCGCGCAGGAATCGGGCGGCGACGCGTTTACGGCAAACATTCTGGCGGGCGCGGCGCTGGTGTTTTTCGGGGGCGTGTTTTTGCACGGATGGCTTTACGCGACACGGCCCGAGGGCGCGCGGTTGACGCGGTTTTACCTGTGCGTGGCCGTGGGCGGGGCGGTTGGCGGGATGCTGGTGTCGTTTGTCGCGCCGGTGGTGTTTTCGGGATATTGGGAGTATCAGGTCGCGCTGGTCGCGGTTGCGGCGGCATCGCTGGTGTTCTCGGTATTGTCATGGGAATTGGTCTGGCATGCGCGGCTTCTCAACGGCGTGACGGCGGTGGCGAGTGTGTGCGTGTGCATGCTGGTGTGGACGGCGATGACCGTGGAGTCGCGCGGGATCGTGTTGCGCGGGCGCAATTTCTACGGCGCGTTAAAAGTGAGCCAGTCGGATATGATGCTGGCGGGTGACTTGGCGCGCGTTTACGCGCTTACCAACGGTGGCACGATGCACGGGCAGCAGGCGCATGGGCGAAATCCGGAACTGGAAAAAATGCCCACTTCCTATTACGGGTCGCTGGCCGGCGGCTTGTCGGTGATGCTGCACAAAAAATGGACGGGCGGGGCGCGCGGGAAAATCAACTTGGGCGACATGGCCAGGCCGGTTTCCGGCGAAAACGGATCGCCGATGCGCGTGGGCGTGATCGGGCTTGGCGTCGGCACAATGGCGACATGGGCGAGGGCGGGGGACGAGTGGCGTTTTTTCGAAATCAATCCGCTTGTGGACAAGGTCGCGCGCGACGAACAGTTTTTCACCTGCGTGACGCGGTCGGCGGCGGCTCCGCTCACGATCCTCGGCGACGCGCGCCTGATGCTTGAGCGCGAGCAGTCCGCGGGCGAGGCCGTTTATGATGTGTTGATAATCGACGCGTATTCGGGCGATTCGATTCCGCTGCACCTGGCGACGGAGGAGGCGTTTCAGTTATACGCAAAACGCCTGGCGCCGGACGGGATACTGGCGATGCACATTAGCAACTGGCATCTGGATTTGCTGCCGTTGTGCAAGGCCGCCGCGCGCTCGCTCGGTATGTCCGCGATGGGCGTGCAATCGTTTGACAATCCAAACGAGTTGACCGAAGGCGCGATGTGGGTGTTTTTGACCCGCGAGCCGCTCGATGTGTCGTCGGGCGCCGTGGTGGAGTTGGTGGATTTTTCGCGCGTGCGCGACATTCGCCTGCCGACCGATGAACGGGGAAGCTTGCAGGGGCTGATTCGTTTCAACTACAGCGCGCCCGTGCTGATCGAGGATGGGTGGCGCGATTATTTGGAAACGGAAACGCGCGCCGACGGGGAATAAAAAGAGTGCCGAAAAAACGGCTGTTTATCACTCCGCCGCCTGGGCGGGAGCTTCCGCCTCGGGGACGATTTGTTTGATGAATGCCATCAGCGGCTGCACCTCGGGGGGAGGCGGAACGAAGTTTCCGTATAGCAGCTCGGGCATTGTGTATTCGGTGTTGTAGAATTTGCGGTTGGCGTCGTCGTTGCGGCTCATGTAACCGGCCTTGACGGTGGCGCCCGCCATCAAGCCCTTGTTCTTCACATAAACGAGCACGGGCACCTTGAGGATTTCCTTGCTCACGCTTTCGGCCTCGGCGTATTTCGGTCCGGCAACCGCCTTGGCATCCGCGCCGACGTTGAGGCGTTTTGTGAAGAGCACCTTTGGCGTGGCGTCATCGGTGATGATATAAACGGTTTCGATCGACTTTCCGCCGACTTGAAGTCCGACGCTGGCCTCGCCGGCGCGGATGAGGACGGGAATACTCCAGGTGCCGTCGCCGCGCTTGACCATGATCACGCCGTAGCCGCCCTTCATGCCGAAGATGAGGCCGGCCTCGAACTGGCTTGTGATGACAATGGCGCGCGCCTCCCTCAGCACGGTGTCGGGAATCGCGTGGTTTTTGTCGGCCATGAATTCGCGGATGATGGCCTCGCAATTCTCGATTTGTTTCACGTAGTCGGAGCGACCGTCGGCGCGCGCAAGGGGCATGGCGGCAAACAAGGCTGTCAGGGCGATGAGGAGAATTTTTTTCATGGCAAAAAGATAATGATGGATGCTGCGTTTTTCAAACGGAACACTGTGGAAAAAACGGGGGCATTATGCACGGACGACGCCTGTTGAAAAGCGCGTAGTGAAAAAACGTTGGGATGGCGCGGGCGAGCCGCCCCCCGGATTTTGCGCAAAGGCCCGGATTCGCGCCGGAGTATTGCGCCCAAAGGGGCCGTTTTTGGATGCGCGGTTTCGCCCACTGCCCCCGTAAATCGCACTTGCCACCGCGCGTTGCGCCGTAAAACTCTCTCACTTTAATCAATACACAAACCACCGCACCCTATTGCAGTTACCTCCACGGGCCCAGGCCTTTTTTCATTGATAAAGTCTAATCATGGACGACCAAGCATCCAAAGAGAATCCCTCCAAGGATTTTAACAAACTCGATCTCAGCCAACTCCAGGGGTTCAGCTTCGGCACCCAATGGACGCAGGACAAAACCTCGTCTTCGCGCCAAGGCGATTCACGCCGATCCAGCGAGGGCGGCGAGCGTCCCCAGCGCAGAAACGGCGGCGACGCCCGGAGGGATCGTCGCGGTTTTCGCAAGCCCGCGACCCCCGCGGATGGCGCGGATTCGCCCGCCGGCGCCGATGCGCAATCCCGTCCGCGTCGTGATGACCGGATGCCCCGCCGCGAAGGCGACCAACGCGGCCCGAGGCGTGATTTCCGCGGCCCGCGCCGCGACGACCGCCGTCCCGGCGGCCACCAACGCGAAGGCGCGCGCGAGTTTGCCGGACCGTATTTCAGCCCGTATTACACCGTCACGTTTTATCCGGAGGACAACGGTTTCGCCGCGCTCGTGAAAGCGATCCGCGCCTCGTGCCGCACTTACGAACTCTTTGAAATTGCGCGCGTTGTCATTGGCAAAAACGACCGTTTTGTCGCCGCAATCCAGCGCAAGCAACCCGACGCGCACAAGGCTCCCCGCGCTTCCCGTTCGCAGGCCGACGCGGCGGCCGAAGAAGACGGGATCGCGACGGAAACCCCCGCCCGCGCGAAGCCCGCCCTGTTCGCCATCTCGATTCCCGACGGGCTTCCCTTCGACAGCGAGGATGCCGCCATCGCGCATGTTCTCAGCAAGCATCTCGACAAGTTTTTCGACACCTCCGAGGTCGAAGTCGAGCCGCCCAAGGGCAACTACCAAGTTATCAACAAGTGCGGTGTCACAGGCGAGCTTTTGGGGCCGCCGAACTACCACCTCTACAACCAGATTGTCCAGCAGCACCACGCCTCGCGCCTGGGACGCATGAACATGGACGCGTTCCGCTCGCGCATCGAAACCGTGCGCGACCCCGAGGTCGTGAACCAGTGGCTTGAAAAAATGAAGAAGGCCACCCGCTATACGTGGAAACTTGAAGCGCCCGCCGAAGGCGCGCCGCCAATCAGTTTTGACTCCTTCGACGACGCGCGCGCCCACCTGCTCGCCAATGCGCGCGACAAAGTTGTTCGCACTGTCGAAACCGCGCGCATGCACGGCAAACTTTTGGAAATCATGCCGCAGGGCGAAATGCGTCGCGCGGTCGAAAGCACGCTTGAGCGCCAGCGCCGTTTCCCGCTCGACACCGCCAACGCGCTTCGCGGGCGTCTCCGCCGCGAAGGTTTCACCATCTTCAAGAAAGGCTCCAAGGGCATCTCCTACGTTTGCGCCGTTAAGCGCAAGTTCCGTGTCCCCGGCCAGACATTCGCCGACAGCATTGACGCGCTCATCGCCTTCATTGAGGCCAACCCGATGGTCAAGGCCAGCGAACTTCCCGCGAAATTCCTCGGAATCAAACAACTCGAAACACACGCCGCCACAGCCATCGCCGCGCCCGAGGTCGCCACAGTGCCCGCGCCGCTCGAAAAAGCGGTTGCGGATGAAACCGCGCCCGCCGCCGAATCGCAACCCGCCGAACCCGCGCCCGCCGGGGAAGCGCCGGCGGAGACTGTGTCGGCGGAGACGTCCGCGCCCGCCGCCGAGGCCGCGCCGGAATTGGCGGCGGCTCCCGCATCCGCGCAAACCACTCCGCCGATTGTGCCGCCATCCAGCGGCTCTGTTGCGCCGTTCCCGACCGAGCCGCTTTCCGCCGAAGAGCAGGCGCGCCTGCACCGGCTCACCGGCGATCTGCGCTGGCTTGTGTCCGAAGGTTACGTCACTGAATACATCGACGGTTCGCTATTCACTTATCCGCCGATGTCCGAGGCTCGCAAAAAGGAGGTCGAAAATGAGGATCGCGACGACCTTCCAACCGCGGAAGCGCACACGGTTTCCGAGAGCGAGTCCGGACAATCCGAGCCGCCCGCCGAACAGGCGCCCGCGGAGACCGAGGCCCGGGCTTCGGTTGAGCCGCCGGTCACGCCCGCGCCCGAAATTGCTTCGGAGCCGGAGCCCGCATCCGAGACGGCCGCGGATTCGACTGAAGGTAATCCCGGCGAGCCCAAAAACGAAAGTTGAGCCTGCGCGCAAGGGAACGGCGGTCTTCGGATCGCCGTCCAGCGCGCGTCTTCGCCATGTGCGTAAAAAAGGCTTTTTTGAGGCTAATCTCCATGAAAAAACGGGAAAACAGGGGGCAATTCTCGAAAAGAGTTTGACACTGAACCTCAATCACGAGGTATTTCCCAATTCTCATTTTTTGGCTTCCTAGCTCAATGGTAGAGCAGTTGACTCTTAATCAATTGGTTCAGGGTTCGAGTCCCTGGGGAGCCACCAAGTTCTTTTCCGCGTGTCTGGTTTGCGATTGCCCGGGTAAAATAAAAAATGCCGGACATTGCCGATGCAGCACAGGCAGTCCGTTCTTTCCCACTCCAACAGACCATGAATGACGCAGAAACGCCGCGCAGGTTTCGCGCGGGGCATATTTTTGCCGACGTAGCTCAACGGTAGAGCACCTGTTTTGTAAACAGGCGGTTACAGGTTCGAATCCAGTCGTCGGCTCCAGTTTTTCCAATCGCCGCCTGATTCTTGCCATTTTCCACCCATTTTCTCTGCCCTCATTTCCTTTCCTTTTTTTCCCACTGCCCGATGGTGTAATGGTAGCACAGCAGATTCTGACTCTGCTTGTCTAGGTTCGAGTCCTAGTCGGGCAGCCAGCAAGATATTGGGGGAAAATGCCTTAAGTCGCGTTCAATAAAAAAATAAAAGAAGAGCGTTGACTAGGAAACCCGCTGATAGACAAATTCCCGAATTTCTTCACCTTATTTTCACCCAACAATACCAAGCCCGCCAATCGCCCTTACACCCTTTTTCCCCTCTCCCAAGCCAAAGGCAGTGAATCCGCCGCATCGCGTGCGTAGTTCCAAGCTGCCGGAAGCACCAAGACAGGAATCCTGAATATTTTTCAAACGAAGATTAATAAATCCCCTCCAATCGCGTTATCCAATACGACCCCTCAAAAAATAGTAGATTTGTAAAAACACTTACCTTTAACTCTCACTCCCAAACGAAATCACAAATACTATGATTACAGCAGTCCTCAGCAGCTCACCGCTCGCGTTCTTCAAGCTCATGAACCAAACCCCCATGGAGCTTTTTCTCCATGGCGGCCCAATCATGTGGCCTATTCTTATCACGGCCTTTGTCGGCATCACGGTATCTGTCGAACGCACGATCTTTCTCGTCCGCTCGGCGATGAGCCGCCAGCCGCAAGTCCTTGAGGCCATTTACAAGAAGATTCAGGACGGTGATTTCGAGGGAGCCAAGCAGATCGGCCTCAAGAGCAAGGATCCTGTTGCCAAGACGATTTCGGCGGCTCTTGCCGTGCCTTCCGCCGGTATGATGAGCGCCTTCACACGCGAGGCCAACAGTCAGCTCCGCCTTTATCAACAAGGCAGCGCGGTGCTCGACACCGTGGTTACGGCGGCCCCTTACCTCGGCCTTCTCGGCACGGTCACGGGCATGATGGAAACCTTCGGCGCCCTTGGCACCGGAGCGGACATCAGCCAGTCGTCCGCCAAGATCACCGGCGGTGTGGCCGAGGCCCTTATCGCCACCATGTGCGGTCTCGCCATCGCCATCCTCGGTCTTATTCCTTACAACACTCTCAATGCGAGCATCGAGCAGGTCAAACACGACATGGCGGATGCCTCCAACACACTGACCATTTACAAGGTAAACAAGGCGGACAAAGTTCACGCCTGATTCGTCCGACGATTTCGTTTGAAACCGCCCGGAATCAATACCCGGGCGGTTCCCAAAAAAAATCATTACTAGATAACAATAAAAAACTTATAAAACTATGGCAGGCGGCGGCTCACATAAAGGCGACGGTCCGAAAAAAGCGCGCATTGAGATCATTCCCCTCATTGACGTTATCTTCTTTCTGCTTGCCACCTTCGTATTGTTCACCCTTTCGCTGAACAAATCCAACGGTTTGTCCGTTCAATTGCCCAAGGTTGAGAACAGCGGACCCCGCGACCCTTCAAACTCGGTTACCATTTCGATCACCGACAACAACGAGATCGGCTGGGACAAGGACACCATATCGCTCGAGGAGTTTGTCACCCGCATTCATGATTACGCGATCCGTGTCGGCCCCGAAAACGCCCGCATATTTATCAATGGCGATGAAAACGCCAACTACTCCTCGGCTCGCTATGTGATCGACCAGATCAAGCGCACGCAAATCCAGAAAATCATGATTGAGACGCGCATCGTCCCTGACGCCGAGCGCCAGAATTAATCAAATCATTTTAAAATATAGACACCCATGGCTGAAAATCCTGACACACCACAGTTGGGCACAGGCGGTTCCAAAAAAGCGCGCATTGAGATTATTCCCCTCATTGACGTTATCTTCTTTCTGCTCGCCACCTTTGTATTGTTCACCCTCTCGCTGAACCGCATCGAGTCCATGGAGACCAAGCTGCCGGTGACTAGCAAGGAGACGGAAAAAAAATCCGACGACGAGCCTCTGATTGTTCAGGTTTCGGACGGAACCACTGTTTATATTGCCCGCGAGCCATCCGATATGGCCGATGTGTATGCGCGCATTCTTCATTACAAGGAATCGACAATCAATCAGGGCAAGGTTCCCCGCGTGCTCATTTCGGGGGATGACCGCGCCAAATACGGCGCCTTGATCAAGGCGCTCGACTATGCGAAAGCCGCCGGCGTCGAGGAAATATCATTTGAAACCAATTATCGCCTTTCCGGCAAATAACCAAAGGAGACCCATACCATGAGACGCGACTTGATTATCGGCACACTGGTTTCCTGCTTTGTCATTGGTGGATTGGGCTGGGGCGAAACCGCCTACGGCAAAATCCGAGACGCACTTTTTGGCCCCAAAAAGGAGGTTGTCACACAACAAAAATCGACCGTGGAAGTGGAAATATGGGAGGCTCCCGAAATGCCTGAAGTGCCGCCCGATCCCACCGAGGCAGCGGATGAGGAGCCGGCGGTTGACGTGGCCACCATCGCCCCGCCCAGCCTCATGGACGTCCCCGGCAATGTGCAG
This sequence comes from Ereboglobus sp. PH5-10, assembly GCF_029504735.1. GTDB lineage: Bacteria > Verrucomicrobiota > Verrucomicrobiia > Opitutales > Opitutaceae > Ereboglobus. The sequence continues at coordinate 153,652 of NZ_JAQFIP010000007.1, forward strand.
GTGGACTCCTTCACTCAGCAAATGCAGCCGCCGCCACCACCTTCACTCGGCCGTCCCGATGGCGGCACGATGACCATCCCCAAAGGCCCCCCAGGCTCGGGAGTGAAAAACACCATGGGTGCTATTTTTGACCTCAAGGATCTCGATCAAAGACCCACGCCGCGAGGCATGCGCGCAGAGCCCCAGTATCCCTATGAAATGAAGCGTCAGGCAATCTCAGGGGAAGTTATACTCCTGTTCCTCGTCGATGAGCGCGGAGATGTTCGTGATGTCACGGTCACTCGCTCCACACATCGCGAGTTTGAGGCACCCGCAATTCAAGCTGTTCAGAAATGGAAATTCCGCCCCGGTAAAAAAGGCGGCAAGGCTGTCATCACTCGCATGCAAATCCCCATCGCGTTCAATCTGAACGAAGACGAATAATCTCGCCCATCCCATGTCCCGCAATAGACGAACACTTTCATCCTTCCCGGCCAAGCTCGGCATATTGCTGATCGCGGCCATCACATCCATTTCCCTCGTGGCGCAGCAGGCGCCCAAGCCGGAGCTTTCGGAAAAGGTCTCCGAAAGCATTCAGGCCATCGGAAAAAAGATCGTTGAGGAACCCCGCGATTTGGATGGCGCGATCAACGACATCAACACCCTGCTCGCCCAAGTCAAACCGGACAGCTACGACACCGCTTACCTCACGCAATTGAAGGCTCAGGCTTATATCAACAAGCAGGATTACACCTCAACGATCCCTCTTTTGGAGACAGTTTACCGCCTCGCCAAGGAATACAAGTATTTTGGCATCGAACAGGAACTGGGAATTACGTGGATGCTTGCCCAGTTGTATGTTCAGGACGCCAGCACGGAAAAGAACACGGAAATTCAGAGCACCAAGTTTGCCAAGGCACTTTCCATGGTGCGCGAGTGGCTCTCAAAAACAAAAAAGCCGACATTTGAGGCCTATCACTATGCCGCGTCCATTCTTTACCAGCAGGCGACAGGCGGTGGCGCCGCCAAGGAAGTTGACAAGGAACTTTTGAAACAAGCCGAGCAGGAATGCCAAAACGCGCTGACCATGAACATCCGGGCGCGGGAGCAAATCTACCAACTGCTGGTTGCCATCGCGCAAGCGGCCAACGACTACGAGACAGCCACCAAGTATTTGGAGCTCATGGTCGCCGCCAATCCCAAGAGCTCCCAGTATTGGACCATGCTTCTCTCGATGTATCTCGGCTCCGCCGAAGTCCTCCCCGAAGGCTCCTTCTTGCGCAACGACGCCTATGCCAGGGCCGTCTACACCATTGAGCGCGCCCAATCCAACGGCTTCATGACCGCGCCGGGGGATTACCAGCGCAAACTCGCCTGCTATTTCAACTCAGGCCAGTTTGAAGGCACGGTCGACATTCTTGAGGACGGGCTCCGCAACGGAAAAGTTGAGAACACCCAAAAGAACTGGGAGCTCCTCTCAAGTTGTTACCTTCAGCTCAATCGGACCCAGAAGGCCATCGACACGCTTGTTGACGCATCCAAGATTTTCAAGGACTCGGGCGATCTCGATATGCAAATCGGCTATCTCTACTACGGTAACGAACAATACCAAAAGGCGCTCGAGTTTATGAAAGTGGCGCGCGACAAGGGCGTGGATAAAAACAGGACCGCGTCGCTTTTGTTCTTCATCGGTTATTTGCACTTTGAACTCAAGGAGCTGGACGAGGCACTCGCCTCGGTGGAAAAAGCCCTCGAGGTTGATCCCAAAAATCAAAACGCCCGCGAGGTTCAGCGCGCCATCAAGGAGGCCATCGATGACCGCAATCGCAACCTGAAGAAGGATGAGCCAGCCGAGAAAAAAGAAGGCGATTCCAAGGCTGGGGAACAAACCAAGAACGCACAGCAACCCGCCAAATAATCCCGAAAATTACAGGCCATGAAAAAACTCACAGCCCTCTACTTCATAGTTCCGATAATCGGTGTCATCTGCTTTTCCTTTTTCTACACAAGCGTCAAGGCCGAGCTCCATGAACGCGAAGTTCAGCGTAAAAAACAACAGGAGCAGGAGCAGCTAGAACGCGCCAAGCGTGACGTGGAATTGCGACAGGAAGCATACCGAATCGCTCGCGCCGATGTTGACAGGCGAATCAAGGAGATCGAGGAGCGAAAAAAAGAGGAGGAGCGCAAGGCCGCCGAAGTGCAAGCAGCCAAGGATTCGCGCGACCTCGTTTATCGCGAACGCGAACGCCAAAGCAAGCGCCTCACCGATCTTTTGGACAGCCGTTCCGTTGCGAACGATCAACTGGCGGCGGTGCAGGAACAACTCAAACTGCAACGCATCCAATCGGAATATTACGGAACAGCGGCCAGCGAGGTTAGCCAAAACAAGAGACTCTATGAGCAAGCGCTGGCTCGAATGGACGCCGCCGCTGCCGCCGCGATCAAGCAGGCGGAAGCACTGAAAGCGCAGGCAAAGAAAAGCTGACCCAACACATTTCGATTTCAAAATGAGAAAACTCTATTTCATCATCCCGATCATACTGGCGAGTATCTTTCTCTTTTTCTATCTAAGCGAGAGAAAGGTCATTCATCAGAGAACCGAGGAGGCCAACGCCAAGCAACAGGCTGAAATTCAAGCCAAAATAAAAAAGGACAAGGAAGACCGTGACCGCGCCCGTGCGATAGCGGTGGCCCAGTCCGAGGCTCGCGCCGCGGAACGCGAAAAAAAGCGCATTGAGGAAGATGCGCAAAAGGCTCAAATGCAGTCGGCGCGCGACGCGCTCGCCGATGCGTTGCAAGAGCGCGAACGCGCGTATAAGCAAAAACTCAAGCTCACGGAAGATCGTAGCGCGGGGGATGCCCAGCTGCGGCGCGCACGGGAGCAAATCAAACTGCAGCACGCCCAGCTCGATTACATCAAAAACTCCGTCAAGGAAGTCACCGCCAAAAAGTCAATTTACGAACAATCATACGGAAAACTGGAGGCGGCCGAACGCATTGCCGCAGCCAATGAAGCCGCTCGCCTTGCCGCCGCCTCCCCGAAAAAATAACCCTTTAAATCACACGTAACATGAATCGTTTACTCTATATCGGAATCCCCGTCGTATTAATGGTCGCCTTTCTCTTCATCTATGCGGACAGCAAGAAGAAGATTGAAGCCGCGCAAGAGAAGGCTCGCATCGAGAAAGCGGCGGAAGATAAGCGAATCGCCGACGAAAAAGAGGCGCTTCGCATACGAAATAAGGAAAATGCTGATAAGGCCGACGCAAGACGCAGGGCGGAAGAGGCCGAAAAGGAACTGAAAAAGAAGCAGGAGTATGAGGCCGGCCTTCAGAAGATCCGTGACGAGGAAGCCACTTTCACCGCAGACCTGAACAAATACAAGAGGGAGATTGCGGAGCTTGAGACGGAACTGGACAAGATTCGCGCGGAAAAGGAAAAGCTCAGTCGCGAGTCGATTGATCTCAGCAAGGAGATCGCGGCCGCATACATTGAGCGCCAGAACGCCGAGATGGAAGTCCAGCGCTACGCCGCAATGGTCGCCCGTCGCGCCAACGACAGCCCGCTCGCTCGTCCCCCCGCCGTTGCGCCAGCCCAGTAATTGCCGGGTATTGCGCATCAAAAATTTCAAGCCGCCGGGTTTCCCCAGGCGGCTTTTTTATTGGTGAGATCGCAGAGACTGCGATCGGCAACTGACCGTGATAATGGCCTTTTCTATGGTGTTGAATGTCACACCAAGCTCTTACGCACTTGCGCGGCGGCGTCGGCCCAGGTGGGGAGCGGACGCGCAAGAACCTCGGAACGCAGACGGGTGAGCTCGGTTTCGTCGGTGAGGATGCGGCGCAACACGGCCTTCCATGCGGCGGCATGATTCACGGGCGCGGTTACGCAACCACCGCTGTTGGTGTATTCACGCAGGACGGGCAGGTCGCTGCACACGCAGGGCAGGCCCATCCAGAGCGCCTCGAGCGGGGGCAGGCCGCAGCCTTCGGCAATCGTCGGGAAGAGCGCCGCGCGGCATTTGGTGTAGAGCGCCAGCATGGCGTCGTCGGACGCGCTTTCATGCAGGTGCAGGCCACGATATTTTTTGCGCATTGTCTTGATGCGACTCTTGATCGGCTCGCCAAACTCCTCGTTCACGCGACCGACAAAGTTCATTTCAAATTGCAGGCCCTCGTCCCAAAGCGCCTCGCACACATCAAGCAGGAAGTTCTGGTTTTTGCGCGGTTCGAGCGCGCCGACGCACAGGAACGCGGGGTTGGCCGCCGCGGGCGTGTTTGCGGCGCTCGCCCTCGGTGTGTATTTTTGGAAGTTCGCGCCGAGTGTGATGCGTTCCACGGTCGCGCGCGGGGCGATGCCCTGGAATCTCCAAAACTCGTGAAGATCGTTTGCGCTGTAATTGGAAACGGCGAGGATGCGGTCGAAGTTCGAGAGCATCTTCATGTAGTCTGGCGCGCGCAGCACGCTGTTGCGGCGCGTGATTTCGGGATGCTTCAGCGGGATGGCGTCATGAAAAACGGCGGCGAGTTTGCATTTGCCTGATTCGATGAATTCGCGGAAGCCCTCGCGCTCGCCCTCGCTGAAAAGCTCGACGGTTAAAAGCCATTCGTTGCGCGCCTTTGAAAAGGCGATCTCGCGGCCGGTCTCGGAATTGCGCCAGCCGCCTTTTTTCCAGACGACCGCGGTGCATCGTTGCGAGGCGAGTTCGTCGAGCAGGCGATGGCTTACGCGTGTAAGACCGGAACTGTATTTCGCGGGACCTGTTTTGGTAACGTCGAAGTAGATCATGATGTTTCAGGGTGTTGAGAGCGTGCAGTGTTGTCGATTGTTGTTTGCGCGGCCAGTTCAAAGCACGCGTAAAGCTGGGAGGCGTTTTTGTGCGCGTCGAAGTTTTCCTCGACCCAGCGGCGGGCCTCGGCCCGGAGCGATTCGGCGAGAAGGTCGTCGGTTGCGAGACGGCGCACGCCGGCCACCCAGGCGTCAATGTCCTCGACACCGGCAACGAGTCCGGTCTCGCCGTGGTGAATCGCCTCGGTGGTCGCGGCGGCGGGTGATGTGATCACAAGCACGCCGGCGGACATGGCCTCGGGGATGACGTTGGGCAGCCCGTCGCGGTCGCCGCTGCGCGCAACCACCCCGGTGTGAATGAGCACATCGGCCCATTGGAGCTGCCGCCAGACTTCGGGCAGGGCGAGATGCCCCATGAGCGCAACCTTGTCGGCGACGCTGTTTTTGGCGGCGGTTTGCGCGAGTGTCTCGCGAAGCGGCCCGTCGCCGATGATGCGCGCCTCGAACGCAACGCCCGCGTCACGGAGCGCGGCATAGATTCGCATTTGATGCGCGAAGCCCTTTTTCTCAACGAGGCGGCCAACGCACACGATTCGAATCGGCGAGCGGTCGGGGCGCAGCGGATTCATGATGGGGAACGCGTCGAGTCCGCGACGGATCAGGCGGACCTTGCCCGCGGACACGCCGCGCTGAACGAGCGTGGCTCGTCCCATCGCTGTTGACGTGTGGATGAAGCGCGCGTCCGCCAGTTTTTCGTCAAGCCACCAGTCCCCGCCGTGTTCGTAAATATCATAGGCGTGCGCGGCCGCCGAGTAGGGGATTTTGTTCAAGCGCGAAAGGCACCACGCCGCCGTGGCCGGGGCGCCGCTCCACGCGGCATGAATGAGCGAGGGGGAATCTTTTTTGAATGCTCGGTAAAACACACCCGCGAAACCCGCGCCGAGCATGTTCTCCCAAAAATTAATCCACGAGGGCGCGCGCCGCGTGAGAAGCCCGCGCAACAAAATGCCAAACACATCCCAGCGCGTGACCGCGACCCACGGGATGATCCAGAATAGCTCCAGCAGCCGCCATTTGTTAAAGGCGCGCACGGGCAGCCCGCAGAACGTCCCGCCGCCGCCCCAGAACGAATAAATGCGCAAGTCGGCGCCGAGCCGGTGCATCGCGATGATTTCGCGCTGGAGGAACGTCTCCGTGTTTTTCGGAAACGTCGTGAAAAGATAGGCGATCTTGAGGCGAGGTTTTTGCAAGGCTCGTCAGACTGGAAAACCTGCCCGCGCAGGCCAAGCAGAAGTTTTTCGCGCATGTTGCTTGGCGCGTGATGAGCCCGCGTGAAGAACCCCGGAAAAAACGACCATTACTTTTTCCTTGCGCACCCCGATGCGAAAAGTCCTTACTCTGCCCCTCAAAATTACGGACCCTTAGCTCAGTTGGTTAGAGCGCTTCCTTGACATGGAAGAGGTCGTTGGTTCGAGTCCAATAGGGTCCACCACTTTTCCGGCAAAAGCCGCCTTTCATAGGGCGGCTTTTGTTTTTGACTGAATCGGTTTGCGGTGGTTTGAAGGCAAAACACAAACCAAACACAAACCAGAATGCAAACCAAACGCAAACCAGGGTCCAAACCAGACGCAAACCGAGGTCTGTCTCAACAAGGTGTGAAACGAAGCAGGGAATGGGTTCCCCCTCGCGGTATGCGTTATTCATTTCGTCCTGAGCGAAAGTCCGCACCATTTTATTTGCATTGGCGCAAGAATGGAAAAGAGACAGCCCTCGGCTTCAAAGACAAGGCATCTCGTGAGATCAAGGCTCGCAGCCTTGCGGAAGCACGTGACGCGCATGGAAGCGAAGTGCTCACATTCGATCCAGTCCTGTGGCGAAAATATCGGGAGTTTCAGGCAATCGTCGGCGAGGGCGTCGATCCGGTTATTGTCGCCCATGAGTGGAAAAAAAGCAAACAGGGGACGGCGCGCATTGAGAGCCTAGTGTTGACCGATGCCGTCACAAAATACTTCGCCTTGCGCAAAAGCGAACAAAGCTGGGGACGCGACGCAGAGCGTCATGCTGAGAAACATTTGAAGCGCCTGTGCGACGAACACGGGGCGAAGCGCTTGAGCGAGTTGTCGCGCGAGGAAGTGCGCGAATGGATGGACGGACTCGTTGACGATGAGGGAAATCCTATCGGCCCTTATTCAAAAAAAGACCATCTGAAGCATGTGAGGACATTTTTCGACTATGCCCTTCGCGAACGCTGGGGCGCCGTTGAAAATCCGTGCCTGCTGATCAAGCCGCCAAAAACGGAGGACGGTGATCCAGTCGTGATTCCGCTCCGCGACGCGTTTGAGTTCTTCAAGGCAAACCGCGACGAGCGCGTGGTTGGGCGCGTGGCATTGGAGGCATTCGGAGGCATCCGCTACACGACCGCAGGATTGATCCAGAAGGACGCCGTCAACTTCGAGAACAAAGGCCTGAGGCTGGTAGCGCGCATTCACAAAACAGGAAAAAAAGACGGACGCACGCGTTACCGCCAAGGACATCCGGACAATCTCTGGACATGGTTGGCGCACACGCCGGAATCGACATGGGCGATGAGCGCATTGAATTACCGGGAGGGCAAACGTCATGCGGGGATCCGGGCGGGAATAAGGCCGTCGGACACATCGGATGCGGAGAACCAGGAAAGGATCCGCGGACTGCGCAACGTGTGGCGGCACTCATTCATTAGCTATCACTTGGCCGCGTTTAAGAACACCCCGCTCACTCAGTATCTGGCGCAGCACTCGAATCCGAAGACGACCGAGGAATACGAAGGCGTCGCCGACCAGACGGACGCCGCGCGCTATTTTCTGATCACCCCCGATTCCGTGAAGCTCTCGTGGGAAGAATTTTTAAAACTTCCCATCAAGGAAAAGAAACCTGGGACGAAGGGCTGAGGGCATTCAGCCGCCATCATGTCGGTGCGCTGAATCCGGTAGTCTATCATTTTTACATTCCTCCGGATTCAGACATCGCGAGAGCCATGATCGCCAGTTTAAATGTTTAAGAGGCCCGTGTTATTAAAAGGCGGGGCATCAGCGCTGTTTTGTCAAAATAACAACAGTCCCATCACGCAAAACTGATCGGAATTAAGAATCGCATTTCTATGCAGACATTGTATTCGGAAATTTTTAAATGTTTAGCGGTGCCGTATTTTTGTCGAAAGGTAATGTTAACACGGGAAAAAATTCTGGCCATTCTGCCCCTAGCTAGAAAAATCGTTTGTATGAATAAAGAACCCCGCCGCAAGTAGCGGTGTATTGAATAAAACACCAAGCAACGGACTCCGTTGTTGTTTCAAGCGAAACGAGGCAATTCTCGGGGTATTAAACCCACAACAAAGAAATTTCCATAGTTTATAAAATCATATCAAAAAATCAAATTACCCTGATCATAAACCGAATATTCCATTTCATGTCTTGTAGATCTTACGATCGATTTTTTAGTGAGATTTTGAAAATAATTTTTGGAATACCGTTTCTTTTTTATAATATTAAGGAAGCCGGAGGCGGATCGGTTTTCGCCAAGGCAACAAACTATGAATGCAAATCAAAATCCTACAACGGCGGAGCCCTCCCAGGCAGCCGCCTCGACATACACAGCAGCCATCCTCAAGGCGGGCTACTATCCACATGAAAGCCTGGTCACGCAGGTTCAAGCCGCGCATCTTGCGTTGCTTAATATGAACCTCGTGAAGCGTGTTTTCGTCGGGTGGCAGCGCGCAATGCAGAAGGAAGCCGCCAAACGGGCCGAAGCCGCTAAACAAGCAGGAGGTAAAAAGGCTTAAGCCCCCCCGCCTGCCCTTCTTTGCCGGGGAGGGGCAGGCAATTCGCTCAACAATCAAAACATATTCAAATATGAAACACATCATCAAAGTAAAACGCCCACGCACCCTAATGCATCTTGATTCGAAGGACAAAATTCACTCGGACGACCAAAAATTGTCGAGATCCTTGAGATCTCACAAAAAGCGCCGAAAAGATTCTCGATTCTTAGCGGTTATTCCTCAGCCAAAGAGCAAGAAGCACGAAGAAAGCAAAGAGCCTAAAGTTCTCAAATATCCAAGCCTCGACGGAGGCCTGCTAATTTCTGCAAAGGGCAAAGAAATGACATCTGAAAAACACGCGCTCCTGCACACCTGGCTTATCAAAAAATTATCATTCTATTGGAGGGATGAAATTCGTCCCGACGGACGCATGCGCCGTCGCAAAATCAAAACCGATGGGGTATTGAATCTTGAGATATCGTTTCGACCCGATCATGCCATGGCATTGATGGAATTGGAGCGTGATCCGGAGCTAAGCAAACTCATCAAGCCATTCCTCATGGAATTGGCTTATGCATTGGCGGTGGAGTTCAAAACCAAGACTGGGTTGCGTGCCATGTGTGTCCAGCTGCATCCCGAAGAGGGTGTTCTGCACTTTCACATCACATTCACTGCCGTTTCAAATTACAATGAGTTGATGTGGCTGGATCGCGGTGTTGGAAGAAAAGGCATCCGCTGCCTAGGCCCTCAACATATCGGAGATCTCCGGCTCGCGCGCGCGGGAATACTGCCTCTGGACAGCGCCGAACTTGCCGAGGAGGATTTCAAGCGTATTCATAAAACTCACGGTGAAATTCCCATTGATTGGCAGCTCTCCGAATTGGTGGTGGTTTCATGCCAAGATTTCCGCATCAAACACAAGCTTAAGCATTATTTTGATGCCGCCAAAAAACGCTACACTAAAGAAGTATTGGGGCGGTTTGCTAAACGTCCCGATCAGCTCAAAAAACAAAACCTTCAGCTGAAGGAGGATGCCGAAAATGCAAGGCGAGAAATTGAGCAACTCAAAATTGATCTTGCGACTACCGTGCAAAAAGCGGATCAACTAAAAGCAGAATTCGAAGAGGAAAAACAGAAAAATGAGTTTTTTCATCGGGAAAATGAATCGCTTAAAAAATTCCTTATGGAAGAGGATTATGAGGAGACCGAGAGGAAGCCCGGCGGGATGGAAATGGAGTAACGCGACAGATCGGAGTGGCTTATTAAGCCATGCCAAAAGCACCAAAGGGCATCGTCATAGTGATTGGCGGTGCCTTTTTTTGTCTTGGTTATTTCGACTCCGAAATTGGAGGACTATTATGAGTTCGCTGTAGTCTCGCACGCAGTCAAAGCTATAAGTAAAAGCACTGGGGACGATATCTCATCTCGTAATATACTCCCCAAGAATATCGAGGTTAAATAAAATTCAGCGGTAACCATGCTCAGAATAGCAGCCGAGCTTGTAGCCAATCTACCGCCTTATCAGCCGCTTGATGAGCGCCGTGGCGCCGAGTCCGAGGACGTAGAGGAGCGACGGGGCTCCGCCACCGCCGCCGCCCCCGGACGAGCTGTTGTTATTGCCGCCTGTGTTGCCGCCACTTGTGGTGACGGTTACGGTGACTGCGCTGCTGGTGACGTTGCCGTAGGCGTTGCTAATCGTGACGGTGTAGTTGCCGTTGTCAGTGGTTGCGGCCACCTTCGAGTATGTCCTCGATGTAGCGCCGGCGATGTTGGCGCCGTTCTTTTTCCACTGATAGCTGAGGCCCGCTCCCGAGGCCGTAACCGCGAGCGTGAACGTGTTGCCTTGGGCAACCGTGATGCTTTGCGGCTGGCTGTTGATGACGGGCGGCTTGCCGGCTGCGTTCACCGTGACGGTGGCGGCGTTGCTTGTCTTCGAACCAACGTCGTTGGTGACGGTGCAGGTGTAGGCACCCGAATCCGTGGTGACGCTGTTGGTCTTGGTGTAGCTGCTCGAGGTGGCACCGGCAATGTTCGCCCCTGCCTTTTTCCATTGGTAGGAGAGTCCGGTTCCCGAGGCCGTGATGGACACGGTGAAGCTGCTGCCTTCGGTCACGGTCACGTTTTGAGGGTGGCTCGTGATGCTGGGCGGCTGCGGCGGCGGGTTTACCGTAACGGTGGCAGTTTGGCTGTTGGTGTCGCCACCAGGGTTTGACACTACGACGGTGTAGAAGCCGGAGTCGCTTGTGGCGCTGTTGTTTTTCGTGTAGGTCGTGGACTTGGCGTTTGTGATGGCCACGCCACCCTTATACCACTGGTAGGTCAGGTTGGTGCCCGAGGCTGCGACTGACAGCGTGAAGGTGGCTCCCGCGGTCACTGTCACGTCTTGAGGATGTGTCAGGATGACGGGCGCCAGGATCGGCGTCACTGTGACGACGGCCGGGTTGCTGGTGACATTTCCGTATTTGTTGGAGATTGTCGCAACGTAGGTGCCCGACGTAAGCACGGTGCCGTAATTAGTGTAGATTGCGGTCGTGGTGCTTGTTTGCACGCCGTTGTGATACCACGCATAGGTCATGTCGTTGCCCGAAGCGCTGACCGTCAGCGTGAAGCTCGCGTTTTGCGCGATTTCCACGTCTTGAGGGTGTGTTAGGATAACCGGGGGATTCCGGTTAATCGGCATGTCAGGAGCCGTTTCCCTCATGTAGCGCGCATTGTCCGCGGCACCGTATTGTCCTTCGGCTACTCCGATGGTTACAGTAACGCTGGCGTCATCGGTGAACGTGAGCAATGGGCTTGAGAAGTAGGGAATGTAGCGGCTGGCATAGCTCATTATGGTTCCAATTTTAGTGTTTTCCCAGCCTTGGTCGTTTCCGAGAAAAATGAAGCCATAATTGTATTCGGCTGAGTCCGGAAGATTTTCTGTGCTGCGATCGTGGAGGCAGCCGAAGTTGTGGCCAAGCTCGTGAGCGAGCGTGTTGTAATTGGCGTTTGTGCGCACGCTGGCTGCTCTTGCAGGGGAACCTTTCCATCCTGTCCAAGCAAGTCCGGCGATACCTTGACGGTTTGGCCAGATTTGTGCGATGAATACGGATTGGTCCGCTTTGACTTCTTCAATTTTTGCCATGGCAAAATTGTAGGCTTCTTGGTTGCGTGCGTCGATAATGTTGAACGAATAGTTCCCAAGGATTTCTATTCCATTGTGAAGCGGTGAATCCGCATTTGGCACCAAGCTGCCGTCTGGCTCTCTTAGTTCACGGTCACTGATGAGCTGGAATTCTGGCATTTGGAATGCTCCCACATAGTTCCACTCGAGGGGGATGTCGCTGTTGGAGAGGGTGATATTGGCTGCCTCAACATGCGCGATATACCGTGTTTCCAAGGTTGTGGGGTTGGTTGGTAGGATGTTGGTGCCTGATGTTGAGAAGTTATCAAGTGTGGCTTGATTATAGAAGAACACCACATTGGAAACGTGGTTGCTTCCACTTTGAAGAACGCCTACGGGCATTTCGACTTGTTGGGCGGCTGCAACCATGGCGGCGTGCGTGGGCACATGAGCTGCCTTTTTGGGCGGCTCTTGGGTTCCGCAATCGGCGTTCGGCGCCGTGGTCACGGTGACTTCGTTGTCCTTGTTGACATGGATTTCGAAGATGTCGGAGCCTGGCACGGTGACGATGGTAAGGATTTCATCCGAGGTGGCCGCGGTGACGGCGTATCCGCCTTGCATGCCATTGCGGTAGATTTGAACGAGGCGATCTTCGCCCTCGGCTGCTTTCACCGTTTTGGCGGTGTCGAGCTGGAAGGGAATTTGGATGTCCTCGTAAGGAGCAATCAGCACTTCTTTGGGGCTGAAGTTCTTCCAGTTGGCGGGAAACGCGGTGAGCTCCGGAAAGACGGCTTGCAGGCGCTTGAGCTGCATGGCGGCGACGGCCTCCGGATCGTTGGCGATGTCGGGGTAGGCCTTGGCCACCGGGAGCTGTGCGGTCAGGTGCGCTTCAAGCTTTTGGAGCACGATGGGCTCCTTCGCATGGTCGTGCGTGCAAGTTGCGGCGGCTTGGGATTGTGGTTGCACGGGTGCATCCTTGGTGTGAATGCCGGCGATATAGAGTATCGCGACGGCGAAAGCGCTGGCTATGCCGGCGCTGAGGAGGATTTTGGTCTTCTTCATTGGAGGATGCGGTAAGTTCAATGCATGGGCCCGGGGCGGAGGCGTGTTTAACACAAATAATATGCGTGCAGTCCCGCGCCAGCGCACGTGGGAGTCAATCAAAAATGCTGCCTGTCAGCATGTGGCCTTAAAAGAGGCGGACGGTTATATTTGAAGGCATGCCCGCCACATTGAACAGGACGCAAAGAGCTCTCGGTCAGGCCATCCGCGAAATCCGCAAGGAGGCGGGGTATTCGCAGGAGGGTTTCGCGCTGGAGGCGGACATCAACCGTGCGTATTTTGGCAACATTGAGCGGGGTGAGAAAAATGTGTCGCTGTCGATGCTGATGCGCATTTGCGCGGTCTTGAGGACGAAGCCGTCGGCCATTTTTTTGCGCGCGAAGCTTTGATATCTCCGCGTCGAAGCGCCACGCATATTATAAGTCCCTGTTGATTTTATCGATTTCCGCGTCGAGTTGTGCGCGGGTGATAAACCGTGGCGGCGGTATGCAAAGGAGTCTGCCTATGAAGGCATGCAGCCTTATCCGGAACTTGAGGAAGGCGCTTTGATTCTCCGGCGCGTTGAAAAAATCCTCCAAGGGGTGCCGATCAGGCGGGTCGTTGGGCGGTGGTGTCATAAATGATTTAAATGAGCGCTGTTTTGGCGCGGGCCAGTTGCGCGTTTCCGAATCGTGCGCGGCGAGTGTTTTCACGGGAAATTGCATGGCAAGGATAAACTACTATTGATGTCCTATTATTCATGGGTGACTCCTTATGCCATTTTTGCCAGTGTGCCCGCATGAAGTCCGGTGAAAAACGCCGCGCCGAGAGGCGCAAACACAAGAAGGAGCTCTCCGAGAAGCTCGGACGGCTGATTGCCGCCGAGCGCAAGAAAATCGGCCTCAACCAGGACGATTTCGCGCACGAGGCCGGCATCCACCGCTCCTACATCGGTTTCATCGAGCGCGGGCAGCGCACCATCACTGTCGCCCTGCTCGCCGATGTGTGCCGGGCGCTGGGCAAGCCTCCGTCAACACTGCTCAAAAAGCTGAAGCTTTGATCGCAGCCGGCGGCGCGGGCACGCCCGCGGTTGCGTCCAGGGCAAATCACCGGCGCGTGCCCGGCGACGGGATGTGATTCAGGAGTTTCGTAAACTCCCGGTAGAGCATATCCCTGAAAACCTTGGCGTTGATCGCGTCGATCATGTCGAGGCGATTGGCGAGCATGTTGGCTGTCAGGCCCTCCCTGTAAAAGGCGAGCTTCACCGGATCGCCTCCGCTCAAGTGAGGCATGAAAATGGTCCGTCCGGGCGGGTGTTCGGGGTATTTCGCGCGCGGCGAATCATCGTCCGCTCTTCTGATTTGAAAGAATGTGGCCCAGGGAAATGCGTTTTTGAGATCGAGCCAGCATTTGGTGTTGGCGTGGCCACCATCGACGGGGACGATCAAAATGAGTTTGGTGCCAGTTTCGTTGCAGAATGCCTCGAAGTCAAATTTGCCGATAAACACATCCAGGATTGCGTCTATTACAGCGAAGCCACCCTCGAAGTCGGCGATGATATTTTTTCCTTCGCGCAGGGAATCGAAAAGCAAGTCCTGGTTTTCAAAGCGATCTATCTTGAGGCGGTTGGGGATTGTCTCGGGGAAAATTTTTACGAGTTCCCCACTGATTGAATCGGCGTTGTGCAGGAGAAATTTGTGACCGAGGTTTTTCAGGTATTCGTAGAGATGCGCGCAGCAAAAAGTTTTGCCGAGGGCGCCCTTGCTCTGGATGAAAAAGATGGCGGTGTTTTTCGTTTGGTTTTTGCAAGCGCCGACGGACGCGTCGCCGGCGGCGCTGTCCTGAGGGACAATTTTGAAATCGCGGAGCGCCCTGGCGACTTCCGCGTTCAGTTGCGAGCGGGTGATCAACTGTCGCGGGGTGATTCCGAGGAGTTTTCCGATATGCGCATACAGTCGCTCGCGGCGCGTGGGAACGTGTTTTTTGTTGTCCGGCGTGGCGGATGTGTCCGCCGGCGAGATGGAGTGCTGGGTCATGATGGTTGTGGTTGGAATTGTGCGGGGCGAGACATGCGTGAGTGTTTCATCGCAGGTTCCGATGGCAAGAAGATACTACTATTGATAGCTTACTCTTGATGGATTGATGTGACGACGTTTTCACGACCGGCTTCGCATAAACCCCGGTCAAAAACCGCCCGCCTCGCGGCTCGCGGAATTGTTTCCGCAAAGCCGGTCGGCGGGCGGTTTGTCAGTCTGCGCGCCTACTCAAATGTCGGCGGTATTTCACCGTGAATCGAAGCGAGCAGGTGCGCCAGGGTTGGCGCGTAGTCCGACTTGGAGCCTTTCACCCTCCATCCATTTTTTGGAGTGAAAACGATGATGTGTTTTCCGTCATGGATGATCGTTCTGCCGCTGACATCAAGGACCGCCTCGGCGACTCCGGCCTCAAGAAGCGTTTCGTAGTCGTTGGTGCGGGTGCCCCTGTTCATCGTCGTCAAGGCGGTGATCGTGCGCGCTTGGGCGTCGGTGACGTCGATGTCGTTGTCGAGTTGACGGAAGCCTTCCTCGGCGGCGTTGGCGTCATCGGCCTCGGTTTCGTGTTTTCCATAGATATGGATGCTGCGGAGGCCGCGCAGGAGCGCGATGGGAACGGGCACGGTGCGCCCGGAGGGTTGTATCAATTTTATGATACATGGTTTGGTGCTTGTCATTTTTTCGGGTGTCTTCGCCCACGAACCCTTCAGCCGAAATTTCGGATGAATACAAAAAGCCGCGCGCAAGGACGCCCGCGGGGCAAATCATGCGGGAGCCGCGGCCCGAAGGACCGCGGCTCCCGTGTTGCCACATCAGCTCAGATGCAATCGTCCGGAAGCGGCAAAAGCTCCACCCATCCGAACGTCTCGATGATTTTTTCCTTCGCGATGCGCCGTTTCACCGCCGGCAGTTTTCCGAACTCATCCGCCTCCGGCCATGTCCCCGAGGTGAAAGCTCCAAACCTGTCGGTGACGAAGGAATAAAAGGGATTCACGCCCTGAGACGGCGGCGATTCCATCTCGACGATTTTGTCCAGGAGGTTGTTGACGATGACACTTTCGGCTTTCGTCAGCCCGGTGGTTTCCGTCGCGTCAGCGTCCGCCTCGACCCACTGGAAGGCGTCCTCGATTTTATCCGCCTTCCAGATGGCCCTCAAAATCGCCGGAAGGCGCAGCCACACCTCGTGGGAGATTTCGCGCTCGAGCCTGGTTCTGGCGTGGAAGTAGGCGTCAACCTGCCATTCGATGTCGGGCTGGTCCGGCAGCGCGTCGAAGAACTCTCGAAATGATTCAAGGAACGCTTGGTCAAGACTGCCATGCTTGTGCTCGGGCCGTCGCAAGGCGCCATGTTCATCGGGACGGATTTCGACGAGCGCGTGGGTGACGCCACCGTCCCCCGTGAGCGATTTGCCCTCAAGGAAGGTGCGGACCTCGCTGGCAAGCTCCTCGCGTGTCATCGTGGTGTAGAGCGAGGATGCGATGAGGTTGAGCACCTCGTGACGGCGCACGAGTATCCAGCGATCCTCGGTCGTGGATTCATCCGGGGGAGCCTTGAGGTTCTCCCTCATCGCGATGATCATGGCGTCGATTGATTTGTATGGCACGACGCAGCCGGTATAGGCCCAGCCCTCGTCGGGAGTGAAGTCTATCGCGATGCCGTAGAGCCGGGTAAACGCGGTGCCATCCGCGCTGATGGTGAGTGTGTCGAAGCGCAACTCCAATGCCGCGTCGCGGTCGGAGCGTTTCGTCCCGGGGTCCGGAGAGACGATGCGTTCGAGCGTTTTGACTTGGGCGGCTGTCGGAGTGAATCCGTCGAACATGGCGGCCTTCGTGAGGGCGGCGCGGCGCTCGCCGCCGGTTGATGTTTGCGCGGTTTGGGCCGCGCGAAAAAGGCGCAGGAATCCCTCAGGCGCCAGTTTGATTTCCCCTGTTTCGGTGACGAACTTCAGGGGGACGTTGTGTTGTATATTCATGTGTTTGAGAAAGCCCCCGCACGAACCCCACCGCCGCGGATTGCGGACGGTTATAAAAGAGCCATGCAAGGGGCATTTTCCGCACACACACAACGCCGGAACCGGAGCGCAACGCGCGACTCTTCCGGCATGCCGCAACGCAATAACGCACATCGGAACGCTACCGAATTATAAAAACATAAGCGCCTCTTCAATGCGCCTAAGGCGCGCAAAGTCAATGTATCCGCGAGGTGTTCGCTGAAGGCGCTGAGCCCAACGGCAGATTGCAGCGAACACGTTTACCCGACAAAGGGCGTTGACATGCAAAAACATAACAGGTGCGATGCGTGCACACCACCTGTAAGCAAATCGTCAGTGGTAATTTCGAACTCCAAATCTGCAAGCACATCTCAGCAATCCATAGCGAATCGCTCGGCCAAGGATTCCCATTCAAATTTTTTAAGTCTGGGTTGGAAAATTTTACAACTAGTTATGAATTATAAAAATATGAAAATAAAATTCAGCGTTTTGATCATCGCATTGACGATGATGGGCAAACTTTTCGCTGCCCAGTATTGCGTGAAAACTGACGGCAACGATGAGGCATTGGGCACAAGTTGGGCCGAGGCCTACAAGGATGTGCAAAAAGCCATTGAAGCCTGTGCCGCAGATGGGGGCGGTGAAGTATGGATAGCGAGCGGGACGTATGTGCCGATGGATAGGCCGAATGGCGGAAACGAAGCAGACAACCGGACGAAGCATTTTTCATTGAGGAACAA
>NZ_JAQFIP010000008.1 GCF_029504735.1 Ereboglobus sp. PH5-10
CCGAAGAACGCTCCCGCCACGAGCATCGCTTTTTCGCGGCGCATGATCATGTCTCCGCCCGCGGTCAGTCCGTAGCTGTCCTGCTCAAAGCTGCTTCCCGCGAGGTCCGGCGCGGCGTTGAGCCGGTAGTTGTTCACTCGCGCCCACACGTTGCCGCTCGATGTCGGCAGGTTCACACGGATTTCCCCGAGGCGTTTGTGCACGTTGTCCAGCCCGTAGTGCCAGTCCGCACCCATCACTCCGGCGGTCAGCAGGATCGCGTCGGCCGCGCGGCTCAGCGCGTCTCCGCCGCTCAGGTAATACGAGTCGCCGTTGGGCATGACCAGCCCGCCGTCGCCTTTGTAGAGTTTGTAGGTGTGCATGCCCGATTCCACTCCGTCGGAGTCAAACTCCGCTGTGCTTCCGGCTCCGAGCTTGACGACTTCGAGCGCGTATTTGCGTTGCGGGTCGCTGAGCAGCGAGGGGTCGGTCGTCGGGTCGAAGTGGACGTAGTGCGTGCCGCTCGCAAGGCCGGCCACCGTGAGCGTGTCGCTCTTTTTGCCAACGAGGTCCACGTTCATGTAATGCGTTGTCGTGCCGTTGAGCTCGCCCGCCACCGTGAGGTTGGTGTAGGCCGTCGCCGTGCCGCTGTTCGTGCTGTAGCGGATCACGCCGTTGGCGGCGTGGAGGTTCTGGATGCGCTGGTTGTTGTTGTTCAGGTCGAGCGTGCCGCCGAAGAGAACCACCCCCTCGCTGCGTTCGATCGCGTTGGTGGTGTCCAGGCGCAGCGTGCTGCCTATTACGTAGGTTTCGCCTTCGTAGGTTTGCGCGTTTTTGATCGCGAGCGTGCCGCTGCCGATGGTCGCCACGGCGCCCGAGCCGCTGATCACGCCGTCGTAGGTGACTTCGTCCGAGCGGTTGAAGATGATCCCGGCGTTTTCGTCCACGCGGACGTTCGCCGCGATGGTCGAGGAATACCAGCCGGTTTCGTCGTCCTGGCCGATCATCAGCGCGCCGTTTTCAACGACGAGGCCGCCGTCGATTTTGTTCGCGCCGGTGAGGATGGTCGTGCCGGCGCCGCGCTGGATGAACACGCCCGCGCCGGTCACGGTGCCGCCGTAGACGAGGTCGTCGCGGCGGTTGATCGTGAGGGTGCCGGTGTTGGCCACCGCGCTGGCGTCGGCGATCATGCCCGTGGCGCCGCCGTTGCCGAGTTGCAGTTGCGCGCCGGAGCCGATCGTGGTCACGCCGGTGTAGGTGTTGGCGCCGAGGAGCGTCCACTCGCTGTCGTCGGCGAGGGTGACGTTGCCGGTGCCGTCGATCACGCCGGAGAGTTCAAGGCCGGTTTCGGTGTTCGCAACGGTGAGCGTTTTGTCGCCGAGGCGGATGTTGCCGAGGCCGTTGAGGTTTTGCAGGCGCTGGTCGTTGCCGCCGAGGTCGAAGCCGGTGTCAACGGTCGCGAGCGTGACTTTGGTGCTGCTGGCGATCACGTCCACGACGCCGCCGATGATCCAGGCCGACTCGTTGATGAGCGTCGTGCCGGTGTAGTCGTTGCCGCTGTGCGCGAGGGTGATCGCCTCGGAGCCGCGGAATTCGAAGCCCGCGCCGGAGCCGGTCAGCTTGGCGCTGAGGGTCTTGTCGAGCGAGCCGGTCGGGTCGAGGATGATCAGCTCGGTGGCGTGCACGGATTCAATCGAGATGAGGCCGTAGTTGAGCACGATGTCGCCGCCGCCGCTGCCATTGGTTTTGTGGATGGCGTTGTAACCGTAGCTGTTCACGCCGACCGGATAGAGGCCGTTTTGGCCGAAGCTGATCGTGCTGGTGCCCGAGGGCAGTATGTTGCCGTCGCTGTCGACCATGTCGAAGGTCGCGCCGTCGATGATGGTGCTGTTCGCGCCGTGCACGATGGTGCCGCTGAGCAGCGTGTCGGGCGGAATCACGTCCATATCGAACACGTTTTGGTTGAGGCCGTCGCCGGGGGGCAGCGGCGGGTTGATGCCGGAGAGTGTTTCGGTATCGACGCCGATCTTGCTTCCGCCCGCGGTGCTCATGAGGTTGTCCACGTCGAGCCGGTAGGGCGGCAGGCCCGCGGTGGTCGTGTCGGTCTTGACCAGGAATGTGCCGCCGGCCAGGTCGAGGCCGCCGATTTCGCGGTTGGCGTCGAGCGTGGTTTCGCTGTTGGCGTTGAGTTTGAGGGTCGCGTTTTCGAGCGCGGTCTCCGAGGTGGCGAGGTCGAAGACGGTCTTGTGCCCGTAGGCGCTGCCCACGCCGACCGTGCCGCTGAAGGCGGAGCCCATGCTGGAGGAGAGCGCGAAGGTGACGTTGGGCGCGTTGACCGTCGCCGTGCCGACGAGGTCGAGCAGGCCGTCGCCGGTGAGCGGGTTGACGAGCGTGGTCGTGGTGGCCGTGTTGGCGGTGCGCACTTCGAGGATCGCGCCGGCGGCGATGTTCACCGCGGCGTTATTGAGCGTGTGTTTCTCCCAGTCAACGATGAGCTTGCCGGCGTCCACCCTTGTGAGTTTCTGCCTCATTTGCGCGAGGGGGTTTGTGTTGAGGTTTTTGTCGATTGTCCAGGTGCCCGCGCCCTGCTTGATGAGTATGCCGGTGAAGTCCGTGTCGCCGGTCACCGCGTCCGAGTAGAGTTGCTCCGTGCCCGCGTCGCCGTTGAGGGTGAGCTGCGCGGAGACGCCCTCGATGCGCAGGCTGCCCGCGAGCGTGCTGCTGTTCCACAGGTTCACTATGCTCGACGCGTTGTCAGGCAGGTTGAGCGCATAGATGGTGCCGGTGATCACGCCGCCGATGGTGTTGGTGGCGACGACGGTATATTTTCCAAACACACCGCTGCCCGCCGTTCCCACGCCGGCGATTGTGCCGGAATTGACGAGGGTTCCGCCGGCACGAATCGTGATCCCGCTGTAACCCTGGACAAGGCCGGTGTTGATGATTTCAGCACCGCGGGTTTCCACCAATATTCCGGCATGCGGAGATGGGTTGGAAAGAGAACCCGCATTGATATTTGTCACGGAAATCGTGCCGGTGTTTTTCACCGTGCCGCCGCCGGCAAGGTGCACGCCGACCGTGCCGCCGGAGATCAGTCCGGTGGCGTTGTTGATGATCGTGGCGAGGCTGCCGGAGTAAATGCCCACGAGGTCCGTGCCTCGAATCGTGCCGGCGTTCGCAACAGTGCCTCCGCCGGCAAGATGCACGCCGATCGTGCCGCCGGAGATCAGTCCGGTGGCTTCATTGGTGACGAGTGTCGCGTTGGAACTAGAATAAATGCCCACGAGGTCCGTGCCGATGATCGTGCCGGCGTTCGTAACCGCGCCGCCGGCGGCAAGTTGCACGCCGTATTTGCCGCCCTCGACACGACCGCCGGTGTTGGCGAGCTCTGCGATATCCTTTGAATAGATGCCGGCACTGCCCGTGCCGATGATCGTGCCGCTGTTGGTGATCGTGCTCGATCCCGCTATGTGCACGCCAGTGGTCCCTCCCTTAATGTAACCGTCGATGTTTTCGACTTCCGCATTGGTGCCGGAATAAATGCCGTAGCTGGCGGTGCCGGTGATTGCGCCGGTGTTGCGCACCCTGCCGCCTTCGCCCAGCCACACGCCGTTCAGTCCGCCCTGGATTTGGCCGCCGGTGTTTTCCACCACGGTGACGCCGGTGTCGGCGTAGATGCCGGTGTCGGTATCGCCGAGGATCGTGCCGGAGTTCGTAACCGTGCCGCCGACGTTCAGACGCACGCCGGTCTCGCCGCCTTGGATGAGGCCGGTGACAGCGGTGTTTTCGATCTTGACCGCGGCGTCGGCCTGAATGCCGAAGCTGGTGTTGCCAAGGATCGTGCCGCTGTTTGTGACCGTGCCGGCAGCGTCGGTCTGAACACCGATGTTGGCGCCTTCGATCAATCCGCTGTTTGTGACCGTGCCGCCCGCTGCGAGATTCACGGCAACGTCACCGGTGATCACTCCGCCGGTGTTTTCGACCACGGCCGCGCCGCCGGCATCAATGCCGTAGCCGCCTTCGATTGTGCCGCTGTTGATGATGGTGCCGCCTTGCATGAGTCTCACGCCGGTGTTGAAACCGTGGATCCAGCCGCCGGGTTTGTTTTCCACGTAGGCTTCGAGCGTTTCGATGCGCACGCCGTCGTTGCCGTGGATTTCGCCGGCGTTGATGACCGTGCCACCCTGCACGAGGTTCACGCCGGTGTCGCCGCCGTTGATGTAACCGCCGAGTTTGTTTTCCACGAGGGCTTCTGGGCCGTTGATGATCACGCCGAAGATGCCGTGGATTTCCCCGGCGTTGTCCACAGTGCCGCTTTGCAGCGAGACGCCGGCGTTGTTGTAGCCTTGGATCCAGCCGCCGGCGGCGTTGGTCACGAGTGTCGAGATGTTGAAGCCCTCCGCCCGGATGCCGTATTCGCCTTCGATGAGGCCGCTGTTGGTGATTTCAGCCGTGTCTTGTGTAACATAGACGGCCTCGCCATTATCCACTCGGATGGTGCCGGAGTTGACAAGTTTGCTATCCCGCGCGTTGGTGCTTCCGTCGAGGTTCACGCCCTTGTCCATGCCTTGGATGAAGCCTTCGTTGTCGATGTCCGCCCGGCCTTGGGAATAAACGCCGTCGTTGTTCGTGCCGGTGATGACTCCATGGTTGACAAGGTTGAGATCGCTCGCGGCGTTGACGCCGTATTCCTGGCCGCTGATGAAGCCGCCAGGGTTGTTGGTAATCTTGATTTCGGGACCAGCGCCGGTGCGGATGCCGTCTCCAGCCAGGCCGTAAATCGTGCCGGAGTTGGTGATCGTCGCGCCGCCGTCGAGCTCCATGCCGTGGATGCCGCCCTCGATCAGGCCGACGTTGGTCACCATGCCTCCACCGGCAAGATATGCGCCGGCCGCCTCGCCCCGAATGAGGCCGCGGGTGTCGTTGGTGATGTCCACCGCGCCCCCGTCGGTGCGCACGCCGTAGCTGCCGGCGCCCGTGCCGATGATCGTGCCGGTGTTCGCCACCGTGCCGCCGCCGGTGAGCCACACGCCGGCGGAACCGCCGGTGATGATGCTTGCGTAGTAGTCGTTGGTGACGGTGGTTTCCCCGTTGGGGCCGCCGTAAACGCCGACGCCGCTGGCCGGGTCGCGGCCCTCGATGCGGCCGGTGTTGGTGATCGTGCCGCCGGCGTCCAGCGTCACGCCTGTCGTCCCGCCGGAGATCGTCGCGTATTGGTCGTTGCGGATTTCGACGGGGACGTTGGAGGCCATGATGCCGTGGCTGCCAGCCGCGGTGCCCCTGATGATGGCGTTGTTCGTGTTGTGCACCGAGCCGCCGGCCTCGAGTGTGATCCCCGCGACACCGCCCTCAATCAGGGCGTTGTTGGTGATGTCGGCGACGGCGCCGGCGACATTGATGCCGTGGCCGAACGTGCCGATGATCGTGCCGGAGTTGGTGACGGTGCCGCCCTGGGCGAGCTTGATGCCGGTGCCGGCGGTGATGTCGCCGCCAGCGTTGTTCGTGACGAGCGTGGCGTTGTTGTTGGAATAGACTCCATAATTGGTGCCGCCGGCGCCGCCGCGGATCGTGCCGGAGTTCTCAATCGTGCCGCCGGCATTCAGACTGACGCCGGTGTTGCCGAAGATGGAGCCGCCCGCGTTGTTCGTGACGAGTGTGGCGTTGTTGCCGGAAGAGACACCATAACTGCTGCCAACAATCGAGCCGGAGTTCTCAATCGTGCCGCCGGCACTCAGACCGACGCCGGTGGCGCCGGTGATGTAGCCGCCGGTGGTGTTCGTGACGAGCGTGGCGTTGCTGCCGGAAGAGACACCATAACTGATGCCAACAATCGAGCCGGAGTTCTCAACCGTGCCGCCCGCGTTCAGGCTGACACCGGCATTGACACCCTGAATCAGGCCGCCGGCGTTGTTGGTTACCTGCGTGGCGTTGCTGGAGGAGGACACACCAAGTTTACTACCACCAGTGATCGTGCCGAAATTCGTGATCGTGCCGCCCGCGTTCAGGCTGACACCGGCATTGACACCCTGAATCAGGCCGCCGGCGTTGTTGGTTACCTGCGTGGCGTTGCTGTTGGAATAGACCCCAAAATTGTTAGTGCTACGGATCGTGCCCGCGTTCGCGACCGTGCCGCCGGCATCCAGCCAGACGGCGGTGTTGCCGGAGATGGAGCCGCCGGTGGTGTTGCTCACGAGCGTGGCGTTGTCCTTGGATTGAACTCCAGACGAAGTGGAGCCGCGGATCGCGCCCGCGTTCGCGACCGTGCCGCCGGCATCCAGCCTGATGCCGGTGCGTGCTGTAATGACGCCGCCGGTGGTGTTGCTCACGAGCGTGGCGTTGTCCTTGGAATAGACGCCGAAATTGTTGATAGCGGTGATGGCGACAATCGAGCCGGAGTTAAAGACCGTGCCGCCGTGAACGAGGTTGATGCCGTAGGAGCCGCCGGTGATGACGCCGCTGGCGGCGTTGTTGACGGTGATCGCGGCGCCAAGCGCCTCGACGCCGGCATCGGCAACGCCGCGGATGGAGGTGGTGTTGCCGAGCGAGCCGGTGCTCGCAAAGGAGACTCCGACGTGGGTGGCGTCGATGGGGGTTGTGACCGTGTAATCGGCGTGGCTCAGGAAGGCCAAGCCCGTGCCGGTGACGGCGGTGATGGTGCCGGCGTTGATGAGCGTGGAGGACACGCCGATGACGATGCCCTGGGTGCCGGTGACGATGCCCCGGTTGTCAACGGAGCTGGTGCCGCCGGCGTAGATGCCGGCGTTGATGACACCGCCGGTGTTGTTGGTGATCGCGGCCTCGCCGCCGTTGACATAAACGCCGTAGCCGGCGTCGCCGCCGGTGATGGTGCCGGAGTTGGAGACGGTGCCGCCGGCGGTCAGATAGACGCCGTGGGTGCCGCCTTGGATGAGGCCGTTGGCGGCGTTGTTGACAAGAATGGCGCCGGTTCCGCCGACCACGCCGATGCCGTTTGTGCCGATGATCGTGCCGGTGTTGCCGAGCGAGCCGGTGGTTTCAAAATGCACGCCCTCGTCGCCGCCCCGGATGAGGGAGCCGTTGGTGTAATCCGCGTGGCCCTTAAAGATGAGAGCCGTGCCGGTGACATCGATGGTGCCGGTGTTGACGAGCGTGGAGCTCGCGCCGATCTGAACGCCGAGGGCGCCGGTGACGAGGCCGCGGTTGTCAACGGTGGTGGTGCCGCCCGCGTAGATGCCGTTGTCGATGACGCCGGTGGTGGCGTTGTTGACAACGGCGAGGCCGCCGTCCACGCGCACGGCGTGCTTGTTGGCGCTGGAGAGGGTGCCGGAGTTGTCAACCCGTCCGCCAGCCTGAAGCGTAACCGCATTTTGTTCCGTCGCGCGGATGAGCGCGCCCGCGTCATTTTCAACAACCGCGGCCGTGTTTTGGGCATAGACGCCATGCGCCCCTTGAATCGTGCCGGTGTTTTGCGCGGTGCCGCCTTGTAAAAAATTCACCGCGTCATTGCCCGTGCCTTCCACAAGGCCGCTGTTGACGACCAGGCCGGACGCGTTTTCAAACATTATCCCATCGACAGCGCCGCGGATGGCGCCGGAATTGAGCACCGTGCCGCCTTGTTCGAGATACACGCCCGTGTCGCCCGTGATCAGGCCGGTGTTGGTGTTGCTCACGAGGGTGTTGGCGCTGCCGGACCGGACGCCGACGCCGAGCGCGCCGATGCCGGAGATGGTGCCGGTGTTGGTGACCGTGCCGCCGCTCATAAGATACACGCCTGTGCCGCCCGGGCCGCCCGTGATCAGGCCGGTGCCGGAATTGCTCACGAGCGCGCTGGCGCTTGCGGACCAGACGCCGACGCCGAGCGCGCCGGTGCCGGAGATGGTGCCGGTGTTGGTGACCACGCCGCCTTTGACGAGGCGCACGCCGGAATCGGCGGCCTCGATGAGGCCGGTCGAGAGATTGTCGATCAATGTGTCGGCAACCGTGGACTCAACGCCGAAGCTGCCGGTGCTGATGATTTTGCCGGCATTCTTGACGGTGCCGCCGCCGGTGGCGAGATACACGGCCCTGTAGCCGCTTTGAATCACGCCGTTCTGCAAGTTGTCGACGAAGATGCCGGCATCTCCGTTGATGGCACTGTTGGTGGCGCCGCCGGTGTTGTTGCCAGTGATCGTGCCGGCGTTGCGCACCGTGCCGCCGTTGCGCAGCGAAACGCCGCCCGCGCCCGAAATCATGCCGTCGGCGATGTTGTCCACAAACGAGGAATTAGTGCTGGTGAAAACACCGTAGCCCGTGGAGCCTTCGATCGTGCCGGCATTGGTGACTGTGCCGCCGTTCATGAGATTCACGCCGTAGATGCCGCCGGTGATCTGCGCCGAGGTGGAATTGGTAATTGTGACCACGGCGGAAACGGCCTCCACGCCGGTAGAGTTCTCGCCCTCGATCTTGCCGGAGTTGACGATCTCGCCGCCTCGATTGAGGCGCACGCCAATGGTCGTGCCCGAGATGTGCCCGGTCGCGGCATTGTTGATCACGGTGTCGACGGTGTTGGACTCGAGGCCGACGCTGCCGGTGCTGGTGATCGAGCCGGAATTGAGCACCGTGCCGCCATACGAGAGATACACGGCCCTGTTGTTGCTTCGAATCACGCCGCCCTCCTTGTTGTCGATGAGCATGCTGACTCCGCCATAGACGCCGTTGTCATTGTTGAAGCCATCGTCATAGCCAATGATCGTGCCGGAATTGACCACCGTGCCGCCGGCACGCAACGAAACACCGCCGCTGCCCTCAATCACGCCCCCGGTGGTGTTGGATATGAACGCGGCGTTGGTGCCGGAGAGAACACCGTAGTTTGCGGAGAGATTGCCGCCGGAAATCGTGCCGGCGTTGTAAAGCGTGCCGCCGTTCATGAGGCGCACGCCAACGTGCGAGCCCGAGATGTGCCCGGTCGCGGCATTGTCGATCACGGTGTTGACGGCGTTGGACAGGATGCCGAAGGTGCCGGTGCTGGTGATCGCGCCGGCATTGAGCACCGTGCCGCCGGCATAGAGCCACACGCCCCTGTTGGCGCTTCGAATCACGCCGTCCGCCTTGTTGTCGATGAGTATGCTGTTGAAGCCATAGACGCCGCTGTCGCCATCGGCGCCATTGTCAAGGCCAATGATCGTGCCGGAATTGAGCACCGTGCCGCCGTTGCTCAACCAAACACCGCCTGCGCCCTGAATCACGCCACCAGTGGTGTTGGATATGAGCGCGACGCCGATAGCACGAATACCGTAGCTTGCAGCGTTGTCGCTGGAAATCGTGCCGGCGTTGTAAAGCGTGCTGCCAACCCCATACCCATTAAAAAACACACCGTGCGTGCCGCTGCTGTGCACAAGGGCGTTGGCTCCGATTTGAAGCTCCACGCCGGGAACACTGGTCAGTATGGCAGGCCCCGTGATGTCGGTGACCGTGCCGCTGGCAGCGAGGATATGCGTGCCGGTGGCGGAGGCCTGATAACCAGTCACACCTTGGGTAATATTATATGTCTGCGCGGACAGCGACCCGGCGAGGGTCGCGAGCGCGGCGGACAGGAAAAGCGCGAGAGAGCCGCGCGCGGAGGGAGGGCGAACAGGTGTGTTCATGTGATCGTTATGGTTTGTGTTTTGCATGAGATTGACGGGGCAAGCCGGCGAATGGCCGGCTCGGGTTGACGGGTGAGCGGATGGTTGAGCGATGATTGGCGGATGGTTAAACTTGGCAACTGAAGCCCGGGGCATCAGTTGTAAAGTGATTATAAAATCAGGGAAATTTTGTAATGGATGTGCGCAAAGATATTTTGTTCCCAATTGCGCGTCCATGTCTTGTGATGCGATTGCTTCGGTTTGTTAAGAATAATTTTGTTAAATCCCCCCAAAAAGCTATTGCAAACAAGGTGCACAAGAAAGAGGCAAAGCAAGAAGGGACTGGATGTTACAAAATCAGTGCAAGAATGATTTTAGCGCCCAAAAAGCACAAGAAAACTAGAGTCTCTCTGGCTAAAAAAACGGCCTGAGCGCGCCGTGCTTCCACTGGCTACTGGCCATGGATATCCCGGCACAATCGTGCCCAGACAATCGACGCAAGAGACACAGGGTTGGCGCCAAATTTCATATTTTTTTCAAACAAAAGCATTTCGGACGCCGGAACCGCCGGAAATACGCAAGGTCGGAAGCCGGCAATCTGTCCATGCCCGACACTCTCACATTAATTTCCCGCTTTGCACAGGCCGCGCCGGGAACCCGCGCGAACGGCCCCAAAACAGCGGCTTTCGCCGCGCCATGCCACCGGGGCGTAAACCGGCATACACGCGCGCTGCTTGATTCCGTGACACGTCCATCCCGAAAACAAATCACTCGAGGCAATAGGGGCGTCCGCCCGAGCCTCACCCGAGCCTGATCGACGGCCTGTTTCGCGAAAACAATGCCTGTGCGGGAAAATCGCATGGAGCCATGCGCCTGCGAGCGAGTTTGGAACGGCTGGGCTCATTCGATTTATTTGGCCGCACCTCATGGCGGGGCGAACCCTCCGGGTGAGCCGAAACACCCCTGGCACACCGGGACTGCTCGCCTGGCAAAAGGGCTTTCCCTTGCAACAATTCATACCGGAAAAACGCCAACGGGTGGGCGGCTCGCAAGGACACCAAGAATTACGGAAGGCGGCACATACAGCGCGCCGGCGAAACCGTCGCGCCGCGTCAATCGAAAGGACGCCCGGAGTTTTTGAAGCAAAGGGGAAACGTCATCAACGCAGCAACTCCGTCGCGCGCGAGCTGGTTTGCGGCCAGTGCGCGTCCGGGACCAGCGGGCCCATGTGGCGCACGGTTTCGGCGCCGAGCAGCGAGGCGATCTCGCCGCACACGGGGAGCGGTTTTTCGCGCAGCCAGCCGGACAAAAAGCCCGCGCCCCACGCGTCGCCCGCGCCGTTGCTGTCGACCGCGTCGGTCACGCGCACGGGGGCGATTCGGTGCGACTCGACGCCGCCTCCCTTGCCGCGCACGATCCACGCGCCGTCCTTGCCGAGCTTTACCGCGGCGACGCCGCCGAACTCCGCCAGGCGCGCGCCCAGCGCGCGATAATCCTCCACGGTGTTCGCGTCCGCCGCGTCGGGAAACAGCGCGCGGATTTCGTCCTCGTTGGAAAACACCACGTCGATCCCCTTGCGCAATTGTCCGAGCAGCCACTCGCGCGATTCGCGCACGACTTCGAACGACGCCAGGTCGAGGCTGAGCGTGCAGCCCGACGCGCGCGCGCCGTCGAGAATCGCGTCGGCGAGTTTTGAGTTGAACACGACGTAGCCCTCGATGTGCACATGCCGCGCGCCCTCGAAATCCGACGGCGAAACATCCTCCGGCGAAAACGTGCCGTGCGCGCCGAGGCAGGTGCGCATGGTGCGTTGCGCGTCGGGCGTGGTGAGCGCGAGGCAGCGGCCGTTTGGCATGGCGGCGTGCTTGAAGCGCGACGTGTCCACGCCGGCGGATGCGAAGCGCGCCTTGTAGGCGTCCGCCGCGTCGTCGTTGCCGAGCTTGCCGATGAACGCCGCGCGCAAGCCGAGCCGCGCGGTGTTGAAGGTCGTGTTGGCCGCGGAGCCGCCGGTGCTCATTGCGGGCTTGGTCGGGAGGAGCGCGAGCAGGCGCGCCATCTCGTCCGCGTCAACCATGACCATGCCGCCTTTTTCGCCGCCCGCGTGCGCGAGAAAATCGTCGGGCACGCTCACGACAATATCCATGATCGGCGCGCCGACGCCGATGAGATCGAGTGGTTTTGAAGGAGTCATAAAAATTCGTGGAAATTAAATTCGTAGGGGCGCACCTTGCGTGCGCCCTGACGTTTGCCCGCGTTGTGGATGATTTGCATACAGTTTTCCGCATACTAGGGCGCACGCCAGGTGCGCCCCTACGGACATCAATTAATTCGAAACGGTGATGCTCGTCGCGAGCAACGGCTCGTCGTCAACCTCGATCACGATCGAGTAGTCGCCCGCCTCGTCGAAGTTGAGGTTGTTGATTTCGTTGATGAGGTTGATGCGCTGGAGCGGGCCGGCGGATTCGAATTCGCGCTCGATGAGCGGGCGCATGTTCATCGGGTCGAGCCCGAGCGTGATGCGGATCATGTGCTTGCCCGCGGGCACGTCGCTGATTGTGAGAAACCAGATCATGCGCGGATGCGTGACGGGAAACTCGCGCGCGCGGATGTTGGAAAAAACGCCGAGTATGGTGTGCTTGCCCGAGCCGGGATCGATGTGCACGCCGTCGCACGTGAGCCATGCCAGGACCTGTGGCTTTGATTGCATAGATGACATGGCCGCATGGTGGCTGCGAACTTGCACAGGGCGCAAGCTTCGCGTAACGTCCCCCGCAATTTTACACACAACGATGACAGCCACGCCCAACCACGAGCCTTACATTGTCCGCCCGCGCAACGAGCCCGCGCCGCTTTCCCCGATTCAGGAGGAAATCCTCGCGCTCAAACGCGAGCGCAACGCCGTCATCCTCGCGCACAACTACCAGATCGAGTCGATCCAGCGCATCGCCGATTACGTGGGCGACTCGCTCGGGCTCGCCTACCAGGCGCAACAGGCCCAGGCCGACGTCATCCTTTTCTGCGGCGTGCACTTCATGGCCGAGACCGCGAAAATCGTGAACCCGGCGCGCACCGTGCTCCTGCCCGACCTCGACGCCGGTTGCTCGCTCTCCGACTCGTGCCCCGCCGAACAACTCGCCGCTTACAAGGCAGCGCATCCCGGCACCTACGTCGTCGCCTACATCAACTGCTCCGCCGCCGTGAAGGCGCTCAGCGACGTGATCTGCACGAGCGGCAACGCCGCCAAAATCGTCGCGCGCGTGCCCGCGAACAAAAAAATCCTCTTCGTGCCCGACCAGAATCTCGGCCAGTGGGTGCGCCAGAAAACGGGCCGCGACATGCGGCTCTGGCCCGGCAGTTGTTACGCGCACGTGCAGTTCACCGTCGCGGCGATTGAAAAAATCCGCGCGCAATTTCCCGGCGCGCCGGTCGTCGCGCATCCCGAGTGCGTGCAAGCCGTGCGCGACATCGCCGACGAGGTGTGCTCGACCGAGCTCATGATCGGCTTCGCCAAAAAAACGCCCGCGCGCGAAATCATTGTCGTGACGGAAAGCGGCATGCTCCACCGGCTCCAGCGCGAGGTGCCGGACAAAACCTTCATCGCCGGCCCGACCGACACCTGCGCGTGCAACGACTGCCGCTTCATGAAAATGAACACCATCGAGAAAGTGCGCGACGCGTTGAAAAACATGTCGCCCGCGATCGAGATGCCCGAGGACGTTCGCGCCGCCGCGTTCGCCCCGATCCAGCGCATGCTCGACTGGAGCAAGTGAGGGCGCGCCGGAGGGCGGCAGTATTCGTTTAGCGTCGAGAGGCATGCGGCCTTTGCACGCCAAAGGCGTGCCACCCCTTGGCCCGGGGTGGAGCTTGCGACACCCCGGGTGTTTGTTTTTTTGAAATTCGGCGCCCTGAAGGGGCGCAACAAATCAACGCACACCTGCATATTGTCGCGCCCCTTCAGGGCGCCGATCTTGTGTCACTGATAACCCCGGGTTGCGCGCGCTGCGCGCCCACCCCGGGCCAAGCTGTATGACGCCTTTGGCGTCGTGCTTGCCACCATTCTTCCGACATTAAACGGATACGGGCGGCACCGATCCTCAAATTTTCACTGCGCAGCCGGAGGCATCGGCGGTGGAGGTGTCGAAGTGGGCACAACCGGAGGCGGCGGCACGGACCTCGCCGGATTGCGTTTCACGATTGCCGCGACGACCAGCGAGAAAACCACGCCGAAAAACATCTGGCTCAGGAAGCCTATCGCGGCCAGCGCGCCCGGATGGAAAAACATGCGCGTGATTTTTTCCGCGGCCTCCATTTGCCGGTCGTTCATTCCGGCCTCGGCCCATTTCTGCTCGACGAGCGCCATCATGTGATCCGCGTAATCGGGATTGATAAATGTGAAATGGACAAACGTGTAAACCGCGCTGATGAGCGCCGCGACGAGCACGATCACCACGCCCGCGCCAAATCCTTGTCCGAACGTCAGGCACTGGTCGTTGTTTTCATCGCGCACGGCGCGCACGCCGAGCCAGATCACAAAAAAGCCCGCGATCGTGCCGATCCATTGAAACATCGAGGCCAGCGTCGAGCCGGCCTTTTCCGTTTGAAGTCCGAGCAGGTAGCCGAGCAGCGCCAGCGCGATGCCGACGGCGGCGAGAATAAGTCCGTAGGTAGTTTTGGTGCTCATAAGCAAAGTGAACAGCACGCTACGGAGATTTCCCCCGCGCGCAAGACACACCTCGCGCCCGGCGCGCGTCCGCCGTGGCCGGCCCGCGTGACAGTCAGCCTCATTTTTCGCTCGTAGTGCGCCGCGCCGCCGCATAAACACGACCGCTTTCCCAGTCACACCGCCAACAATAACAAACACGATGAAGCACTTCCTCAAAGAAACCGATTTCACACAGAACGAAGCGGCCGAAGTCCTCGCGCTGGCCCGCGACCTCAAGCAGGAACGCGGACGCAACACCCCCGCCGTGCTCAAGCACCAGACCTGGGCGATGATCTTTTCCAAGTCCTCCACCCGCACGCGCGTCTCGTTCGAGGTCGGCATCCACGAGCTCGGCGGCAATCCGCTTTTTCTCAACAAAAACGACATCCAGCTCGGACGCGGCGAAAGCATCGGCGACACCGCGCGCGTGCTCTCGCGCATGGTGCACGGCCTGATTGTGCGCACCTACGACCACGCCGAGGTCGAGCAACTCGCCGAGCTCGGCAACGTGCCCGTCATCAACGCGCTCACCGACTTCCTGCACCCGTGCCAGATCTACGCCGACGCCTTCACGCTCGCCGAGCGCTGGGCCCCGCCCGGCGGCGACTTGCTCGCCTCGCTCAAGGGCCGCAAAATCGCGTTCCTCGGCGACACCGCCTGCAACATGGCCAACTCGTGGATTCTCGGCGCGAACCTCTTCGGCATGGAAATCTCGCTCGCCGGCCCGAAAGGCTTCGAGCCCTCCGCCGAGTTCGACGCGCTCCTCGCCGCCGAAAGCAAACGCCTCGGACTTCCCGGCAAATACCAGTTCACGACCGATCCCTACGAAGCCGTGAAAAACGCCGACGTTGTTTACACCGACGTATGGGTGAGCATGGGCAAGGAGGACGAGGCCGCCGAGCGCATCAAAACCATGTCGCCCTACAGCGTGAACGCGCAACTCTTCGCCGCCGCCAAACCCGACGCCTGGTTCATGCACTGCCTCCCCGCGTATGTGGGCAAGGAAGTGACGCAGGACGTGCTCGACCACCCCCGCTCGATCATCTTCGACGAGGCCGAAAACCGCCTCCACGCCCAAAAAGCCATCATGGCCGTGCTCGCGCAACAACCGCGCGGCTAGGTTTGATCGCGGAAACGCGGAAGGGCGGAAACACGAAAAAACGCCCCTCAACCATGCGTTCCGCAATCAAAGGCCGCTGTTGTTCCAATCTTTCCGCGCTTCCGTTTTTTCGCGTTTTCGCGATTAAAATTGAAGTGCAAGAAAACGAAGTGCAGTATTTTAACTTTATTCTCCCATGAAAATCGTCCTCGCATATTCCGGCGGACTCGACACGTCCGTCATCGTCAAATGGCTCAAGGAAACCTATGACGCCGACATCATCACCTTCGCGGCCGACATCGGCCAGGAGGAAGAACTCAAGGGCTTGGACAAAAAAGCCAAAAAGACCGGCGCCTCGAAACACTACACGCTCGACCTCGTCGAGGAATTCGCGCGCGACTACATCTACCCGATGATCCGCGCCAACGCCGTTTACGAAAACCAGTATTATCTCGGCACCTCCATCGCGCGCCCCCTCATCGCCAAGGCGCAGGTCGCCATCGCCCGCAAGGAAAAAGCCGACACCGTCGCGCACGGCGCCACCGGCAAGGGCAACGACCAGTGCCGCTTCGAGCTCACCTACATGGCGCTCGCGCCCGACCTGCAAATCATCGCCCCGTGGAAAATGGACGAATACCGCGATCTCTTCCCCGGCCGCGCCGAGATGATCGCCTACTGCAAAAAGCACAACATCCCCGTCGAAGCCTCGCTCAAAAAACCGTATTCGATGGACCGCAACCTGCTCCACATTTCCTACGAGGCCGGCATCCTCGAAGACCCTTGGTTCGACCCCACGACCAAGGCCAACAAGGACATGTTCAAACTCTCCGTCTCGCCCGAGGACGCGCCCGACAAACCCGAATACGTCGAACTCGAATTCGTGAAAGGCGATTGCGTCGCCATCAACGGCAAAAAACTCACGCCCGGCAAAGTGCTCAAGGCACTCAACAAACTCGGCGGCAAGCACGGCATCGGACGCGTTGACCTCGTTGAAAACCGTTTCGTCGGCATGAAGAGCCGCGGCGTTTACGAAACCCCCGGCGGCACGATTCTCATGCACGCGCACAAGCAAATCGAAAGCCTCACCCTCGACCGCGAAGTCGAGCACCTGCGCGACAGCCTCATCCCGAAATACGCCGAGCTCGTTTACAACGGCTTCTGGTTCGCGCCCGAGCGCGAGGCGCTCCAGGCGCTCGTCGACCAAAGCCAGAAATTCGTGACCGGCACCGTGCGCCTGAAACTCTACAAAGGCAACATCATCACCTGCGGCCGCAAGTCGAAGTATTCGCTCTACGACGAAAACATCGCGTCGATGGAAGGCGTGCAAAGCTGGTATAACCAAAACGACGCCACCGGTTTCATCCGCCTGAACGGCCTGCGCCTCCGCGCCCGCAACCTCGCGCAAGGCGGCCCGAAAGTCTGAAACGTCATTTGACGAAGCATCCAAAAAGAAATGCGCGGCGCACAAAGCCGCGCATTTTTTTGGTGGGGCGAACCGTCCCGGTGAGCCGGATGGCAATTGCGGCGCGGCTCACCGTGACGGTTCGCCCTACCCTGCCTGACGCTCACGTCCGCTCCACGCGCCGTAAAAGTATCAATCCCGTGCCGATGAAAACCGCGTTCGGCAGCCAGATCAAAATCTCCGGATGCAAGTCGGGCCGCTTGTCGAGCCAGCCGACCGCGACCGACATCACGTAATACACCACAACGAGCAGCATCGCGATGCCGATGTTTGCCGACGACTCCTTGCGCTGCGTGCGGATGCCGAGCGGAATCGCAATGAGCGCGAACGAAAACACTCCGAGCGAAAACGTGAGCTTGTTGTGGATCGTGAGCGTGACTTTCAGCCGGTCTATGTCGGTGGCCTTCGGGTCGTGCGCGAGCTCGGTCCTCCGTTCCAGAAGTTCCGGCAGCGTGAGCCAGTTGAGCTTTTGCCTGAAACCGCGCTTGCCGAGAAAATCGCCGAGCGGAATCTCAACCGCCTGCTCCGTGCCGCCCATTTGCAGGATGTTGTTGTGGTCGGCGCGCTTCTCCGGATCGGCCGCCGCGCGCGCCTCGATGTTGCCCTCGAAAGGCAGCACGCGCAGGATTTCCCTGTCCAAATCGAACTCAATGACGGCGGACGCCGCGTGATAAATGTAGGTCGCGCGCTGCTGGTTGTCCAACAGCCACACCCAGAGATTCTGGTAAGTTTGGCCGTCCTTCTTGTCGAAAAAAATGACCGCTCCCGGAATCTCGCGCATGAAGGTGCGCGGCACAAAAAAGTTCGCCGCCGAATGCCGGAGCGCCTTCTCAAGCTCGACGTGGTAGGACACGCGCGACTTTGGCATGAGATAAAAATTGATGCCGAGCTCAGCGACGACGCCGAACAACGCAATCACAAGAATCGGGCGCGCGATTTGCAAAATGCTGCGCCCCGAAGTGCGCATGGCGGTGATCTCGTTGTCCGCCGACATGCGCCCGAGCACGAGCAGCACGCCGATGAGCATGCCGATGGGCACGGCGTAGGTGCCCACGTATTGGGCCATGTCCCAGCACAATTTCAGGAAGAGCCCGAAGGGAATGCGCCCGTCGAGCAGATACACGAGCACATCCTTGAGCAAATTGACCGCGCCAAAAATAAATCCTATGAAAACAATCGCCGCCGCCGCCGAGGAAAGGACGGAGCTGGCGATATAACGATGTAGGATTTTGAACATGTGCGTGATTCGAAAAATGCGCGACGCCGCGCGGACTGCCAAGTCTGCTTTCCGCCAATCGTGCGTTTTTCAAACCGGCAGGCGTGGCGGCCCGCGCCACTAAAACAACTCCCCTTGCGCGCCGGGTTTTTCGGCGGCGATTCGCTTGGCCTCGTCGCCCAGGAACGCGCCGTAGCGTTCGAGCCAGTCGTCGAGCTTGTCGTTGTAATAGACGGGATCATACGGCGCGAGCCCGGCGTCGTGGGCGCCGAGCGGGCGGGCGCGCTGCCAGTCCGCCGTTTTGCCCTTTTCCCTTGCGGTGATGTAGTAGCTGACGCGCTCGCCCATGCGCGGCCGGGGCGTCATCTGCAACGCCACCTCGGCGGTCGCGCGACGCGGCTTGCCGCCCTCGGCGATGAAGCGCTCGTAGGTCTCGGGGTTCTGCGAGAGGATTTCCGACTTCGCGAGCTCGGCCACCGGCATTTCGCTTTTGCCGATGCGGCTGCGGTAATCCTCGAGGAGCGCGAGCGGCGACTCGTCCGTCGCGCCGAGCAGGTAGCGGATGAGTGTGTCGCTGAGTTTTTTGAGATACGGCTCGATACCGCGCGAGCGAAGCGCGGAACCGCGAATGGTGATTTTGCCGCCGGGGCATTTGTCGATGAGCGCGTAGTTTTTCGACTTGTAGCAAAACATCGCCGCGTAGCTGCCGTCGTGCTCGAGTTCGATGCCCTCGGGAAGCACCGTTTGTGCGCTGGCGAGAAGCGCGGAGGGATCGGCAAAATATTTTTTTGACGAGAGGTAAATGCCGTCGGTGTCGGCCTCGAGGATGTCGCAACCCTCCGCGGCGAGCCTGTCGATGAGCGCCTGCAGGAGTTCGCGCCCGCGGCGAGTCACCTCGGCGGCGAGCGCGCCGTCGCCGAAGCGCGCGCCGGAAAATCCGAGGTAGCCGTAGAAGGAGTTGATCAGGATTTTGAAGCTCGCCTGGCGAGCCTGGTATTCGGCGCGAAGAAGCTCGTCGGCCGTGGTGCGCGCGAGTTGTTTGTATTTCAAGCGATACTCGCGCAGGCGGGCCAGCATCGGAATGAAAACGCCGAGCGTGTCGCCGGCGGGGTTTTGCCCGATGGAAAGAAGCAGGCTCGGGTAGAGCGAGGCGACGTCGAAGTGCAGCACGTTTTTGAACACGCCCTCCTTAAACGAGCGCGTGTAGCCGCCGGCGAAGGCGGACATCTCGACCGGCGCGGGGCACGACTGGCGCGCGTGATAATACTCCTCGAGGAAAAGCAGGTCGATCTTGGTCGTGGTGCCGCGCAGCGCGGCGTCCTGAAGCAGGATCGGAAACGTGCGCGTCTGCTCGAAATACGTGGGCAGGAGCAAATCAGCGAGCCCCTTGGTTTCGCGCAAGTCGTCGGCGAGATAGGCGAGAAACGCCTCGCGGTTTTCGCGATACGCGTTGCGAAGTTCAGAGCCCTTGATGTAAGTGCGCGCGCCGGTGGCGTCGGCGTCCTCGGCGGTGATGCCGAAAAAGACCGCGCTGTCCTTGAGACCGTAGCTTGTCATTTCGCGCGTGGTGATGTCGTGCAATTGCACGAGCATGTAGGTGTCGATCACGGCGCGGCCGGGAATGTCGCAGCGCGGAAAATCGAGCCAGCGCTCGGCGACTTTCAGGCGCGAGTTGCGAAACGCGGCCTTTTGCCCGAAACGTCCCCACGCGCAGGGAATTTTGTGACGCCGCGCGCGCTGGCGCAGGTAGTCGAGGTCGAATTTGAAAATATTGTGCCCCTCGATCGTGTCGGGATCCTCGGCGGCGAGAATCGCGTTGAATTGCTCGAGCAGTTTTTTCTCCGCCGCGGCGGTCGGTTCATCAAGGACAAGAAGCTGCCGTCTCGGCGCGGGCGAATCCGCCGATGTGAACTGGGGCCCGATGGCGAGAATATAGTCGGTCGGATTCGAGGGGTCGCTAAACGCGCCCCCACCGGCGGAATCGGTTTCGATGTCGAGCTGGCAGCGCCGAAGCTGGTGAAACCCAAGGTCGCCAAAAAGACGCTGCCGGGTTTGCAGGAGAAATTGATTTTCAAACGGACGAAGCACATCGGTGCCGACACGCGCGTCCGCCGGTGTTTTTTTGGCTGCGGAAATCAGCGCATCGTAGGCGTCGGGCGTGTCGGCGTGCGCAAGCTGCGTGAAAACGCCCCGTCCCTTGAGCGCCTCGATGCGCGCGCCCTCGGGCGAGTCAATCTCCGCCGAGGTGAGCCATGCGAAAGGATGAAACACGGCGGATTGCCCGGCGCGAGTGCCGTCGGCATTCGCAAGCGAAAGGTGCGCGACGCCGTCGCCGTCGATCCAAAGGCCGCAGATGCTCTGCGCTGAGTTTTGAGCGGAGGGAGTTTGCCCGGACATGGACAACTACATGCGTGAGAACCCCGCGCAGGTCAACGCCGCCGCAACCGTCTCATTGCGAAAAATTAAAAAAAGAACCCCCTCGCATTTTTTTGAAAAAACGCGAGGGGGTTAAAATTGGCGTCCCCACGGGGATTCGAACCCCGGTTCTCACCGTGAAAGGGTGGTGTCCTAACCGGGCTAGACGATGGGGACTAATCCGGAAGAACCGCGAACGCTACGAGTCGCCCCCTTTTGCGCAAGGTTTTTTTCGAGTTTCTTTTGTCTTTGTAATTTTAAGGGCGTCACACGGCACGCGTCAGGCTGTCGCCAAAGCTCGTTTCAAAACTGCATTACGGACTTCTCAACGCCTTAAAATTGCATTTGTCTGTTTTCTTTTCATGAAACGTCTCGCTCCTTTTGCATTGTTCGCAGCCTTGTTCTGTCTGTTTGTCGGCCCGTTACTCGGAGCCGTGCTGCCCGCCGCAACCACAACGACTTCATCCTCGGACAAGTCGCCCGCGGGCACACTCTCGTCCACCATCACCACGATCACCGGCATCGCCATTTCCCCGCTGCTCGGCACGGGCGCCTACGGCGCTTACAAATACATGCGCGCATCGGATGAGGACCGGGCGAAACTTGCATGGTTTGCGCAACCCGCGTTTTTCATTCCGGCGCTGCTGATCGCGCTGGCCTGCGCGTTCAAGGATACGCTGGGGGCGGTTTTGCCGGCGGGATGGAAAAAGCCGCTCGATATTTTGGAGACTGTCGAAAACAAGGCGTCCGGCCTCGTCGCCGCGGGCGCGGTGGTGCCGCTCACCGTGGACTCGCTGCGCGGGTTGATCGCCGAATACGCGGCGCCGGCGGCAAGCGCGACGGAGCCGACCGGGCTGGCAATGGTGAACCTGGCCGCGATCGATTTTTCGTGGCTGCTGAACATCCTCACGGTGCCGCTGGGCATCGCCGTTTTTGCCGTGGTGTGGATGGCGTCGCATGCAATCAACGTGCTCATTTTGCTGAGTCCGTGGGGCGCGATTGACGCGGCGCTGAAGAGCGCGCGCACCGCGTTGCTGGGTCTGATCACGGTCACCTCCACGCTTGATCCGAAGATCGCCGCGATCATGTCGGTGGCGGTGATCGTCATTTCGTATTTTGTGGCGGGATGGTCGTTCCGGTTGATGATTTTCGGAACGGCGTTCACCTGGGACTATTTCACATTCCGAAAATACCGCTTCAAGGTGAGCGCCTCGGCCAACAATGTTTTCAGCGGCGCGCATTTGGAAAAGGTGCCGCTTCGCACATTCGGGCGATTGCTCAACGAGCCGGAAACCGGCTGCCTGCGCTTTGCATTCAAACCGTGGCTCGTGCTGCCGGAGCGTTCGGTCGAGGTGAAATTGAAGGAGCCGTTTGTGGGCAAGGGGCTGTTCTTCTCAAGCGTGCGCGACGGCGAATACACCCTGTTCTTGCTGCCGCCGCGTTATCGCGGGCACGAGGAGGAAGTCGTGAAAACCTACAACCTTTCGGGCGGCGTGAAGGACGCGGGGCTCCTCAAGGCGTGGAGCTCGATGCGGGAGCTGTTCGGCGGAAGCGCGACTAAAACACAAGTTTCGTAAGACCCGCCCGCGGCGAGAAATTTCGAAAAATTCAAAAAAACGGGCACATATTCCTGCCTTTGGAATTTGAATATTGAATATTGGAATTTCCCGCCGCAGGCGGGTCTTACCAAACATCCAGCACGGCGTGCGTCACGCCGTTTGCCAGCGAGGAGGCCAGCAGCGGCATTGCGTTGTATTCGGCCTGCAGCTGGTCGCTTTGGCGCGCGTCAAAAGTGGGCGTGGTAAAAATCTGCCTCGTGGATGAAACCGGGCGTTTTTCAAAATACACCTTGCCGTCATTCGCGCCTTGAAGCGTGCACACGGCGAGAACCGTGAGGTCGAACTTGCGGGCGAGCCCCGAATCGTCGGCGCGCGACGTGGTCATGTTGCGCGTGTAGCGTTCGAGCGTGACTGTGAGCGTGACATCGGCGGCGGCGGCCGAGTTGACGACCGAGAGGCGTCCGTCGCGCACAAACCCATCCCTCAGTTGCGCGGAAAAAATCGCGGCACCCTGGGGGATGTTCGCCGCATTTTCGACGGGCGCGATGTAGATCGTGCGAAACGGCAGATTGCCGCCGGAGCCGAGCCGGTAGTGCGAGCAGGCGGAAAACACACCGACGCACAACAACAGCATCACCGCGAGGAAGCATTGACTTGAAAAACGCATGATGAAAACGAATGTCCGCGTTTCGCCCGATGACCATGCAAAAATTTGCGTGTCAGCGGACGGCTTTCCCTCTTTGATTTGCGTTTTTCCATTTCCACCAACCGTCATGCTTGATCCTAAACTACTTCGTGAATCGCCCGGCACCGTGCGCGCGGCGATTGCCAAAAAACACCTTCAAGTCGATCTCGACGCCGTCATCGCGCTCGACAACGCATGGCGCGCGCTCTTGCAGGAAACCGAAACGCTGCGCTCCAGGCAAAAGGCCGCGAACGGCGAAATGGCCAAACTGCCGAAGGGCTCGCCCGAGTTCATCGCGAAGGTCGCGGAGATGAAGGCGGTGTCCGCCCAAGTGAAGGAAAAGGAGGCCGCGCTCAAGGACGCCGAGGAAAAATGCCGCGCCGCCATGCTCTCGCTCCCGAACATCCCGCACGAAAGCGTGCCCGAGGGCGCGACGCCGGAGCAGAACGTCGTCTTCTCGACGCACGGCGACATTGCCGCGCTCGTCTCGCCGCACGCCAAGCCGCACTACGAAATCGACGGCTTCAACAAGCTCTTCGATTTCGACCGCGGCGCGAAGGTGACCGGCGCGGGGTTTCCGTTTTACGTCGGCGACGGCGCGAAGATCGTGCGCGCGCTGCTCCAGTTCTTCCTCGATGAGGACACGAAGGCCGGCTACACGGAGGTCAATCCGCCCATCTTCGTCAACGAGGCCAGCGCCACCGCCGTCGGCCAGCTCCCCGACAAGGAGGGCATGATGTATGAGACGATCCCCGACCGCTTTTACGCGATCCCCACGGCCGAGACTCCGCTCACCAATTTCTTCCGCGACGAAATCATCGACGAGGCCGCGCTGCCGGTCTGCCGTTGCGCCTACACGCCGTGCTTCCGCCGCGAGGCGGGCAGCTACGGCAAGGACGTGCGCGGCCTCAACCGCCTGCACCAGTTCGACAAGGTCGAGCTGCTCAAATGGGTGCACCCGTCGAAGAGCTACGAGGAGCACGACAAGCTCCGCGACGACGCCGAGCGCCTGTTGCAAAAACTCGGGCTCCCCTACCGCGTGCTCCTGATGTGCGGCGGCGACCTCGGGTTTTCGCAGGCAAAAAAATACGACCTCGAAGTCTGGTCGGGCGGGCAAAAACGCTGGCTCGAAGTTTCAAGCTGCTCGAACTTCGAGTCGTTCCAGGCGCGCCGCGCGCAAATCCGTTTCCGCGGCAAGGACGGCAAACCCGAGCTCGTCCACACGCTCAACGGCTCCGGCCTCGCGATCCCGCGCGTGCTCTCGGCGCTCCTGGAAAACAACCTGCAAGCCGACGGCCGCGTGAAAATCCCCGCCGCGCTCGCGCCGTATTTCGGCAAGGAATATTTGTCGTTCGCGTGATCGTTTCGCAAGGGCGCCGATTGCGGCCCCCTCCCCTACGGCATCAAATCTCCACGCGCTGTTTATCCCTGGCCTCCTGCCGGCGGAAAAATAGCGCCGTGCCGCCCACCGCGCCGACGCACACACAGCGACCCTCGTCGGCGATTCGTTCGCATAGTTCGGCGCGCACGTCGCGGTCTTTTTCGAGCAACCGCACCTTGATCAGCTCGTGCGCGTTGAGCGCGCGCTGCAGCTCCAGTAAAAATTCGCGGGTGATTCCGGATTTGCCGAGCTTGAGCACCGGCTCGAGCGTCTGCCCGATGCCGCGAAGCTTTTTTCTCTGCGCGCCCGTGAGTGGAAAGTCATACATGGTTTCGAGGAAATTTTCTGAAATAGAATCAGTCGAAAAAATTGATTGGCAATTCGCGAAATGCGCCCGGCTCAATGCCGTCCAAGTCGAGCGGGCCGAACTTTTCGCGATGCAGCGCGAGCACCTCGCTGCCCTGGCTCGCCAGCATCCGGCGCACCTGGTGGTAACGCCCCTCGGTAAGCGTCAGCTCCGCCGTATTCGGATTTAGGATACGCAACCGGGCGGGCAGGCATGGCTGCTTTTCGCCGTCAAGCACGAGCGCGCCCGATGCAAACAACCCGACGGCCTCCGGTGGAACCGGGCTCGCGACAGTCGCGCGATAAACTTTCGGCACCTTGTGCCTTGGCGACGTGAGCCGGTGCACGAGCGCGGTTTGGTCGGTCAGCAGAATCAAGCCGCTGGTGTCCTTGTCGAGCCGCCCGACACTCGTCACCTGCGGATTGCGCGCGCGCCAGCGCGAAGGCAGCAGCGAATAGACATTCGGCCCCTCGCGCGGATCGTGCGAGCACACAAGACCGGCGGGCTTGTTGAGCACGACAAGTATCC
The DNA here is from genome assembly GCF_029504735.1 of Ereboglobus sp. PH5-10. Taxonomy (GTDB): domain Bacteria; phylum Verrucomicrobiota; class Verrucomicrobiia; order Opitutales; family Opitutaceae; genus Ereboglobus. The sequence continues at coordinate 24,954 of NZ_JAQFIP010000008.1, forward strand.
CCTCCGGATGATCCAGCGGTTCTCCATCAACGAGCACATTAGCCGGGTCAACTTTTTCAGAGGTGTCGCGCAACACCCCGTCCGAATCGCGCTGCGTCACCGCGTGCGTTTTCAGAAACAGGCGCGCCGCGCTGCGCGAGCAGTAACCGAGGCTGGCAAGGATTTGGTCGAGTCGACGGCGCATGGCGGGTGGTATTTTTTAAAAAGATGTAAACAAAACGCCGGGACTGACAACGATTGTTGCGCGCCGGGGCGTTGCAATTTGATGATTCATTTTTGATTTTAATGTGCCAGTCTCCACCAGATTTTCAAAGCCCAGACCCAAAACACGCCGACATTATGATTTCAATGCCGCCCGACCAATCATGAAAATCAGACTCCATATTTGGATTTTCCTGCTCCTCGCAATGACCAGCAACGCCGAACAACCCCAGCCGCCAATCAAAACCAACCCGCTCACACCCGAGGAGGCGCGGGTGATTCTCCACAAGGGCACGGAGCAGGCGTTCAGCGGCAAATATTACAAGTTCGGCGACAAGGGCGTTTACACCTGCAAACATTGCGACGCGATCCTGTTCCGCTCGTCCGACAAGTTTGACTCCGAATGCGGCTGGCCGAGTTTCGACAACGACATCCCCGGAGCCGTGAAAAAAACTCCCGACGCCGACGGCAGGCGCACGGAAATCGTCTGCAATCGTTGCGGCGGCCACCTCGGCCACGTTTTTCACGGCGAGCGTTTCACGGCAAAAAACACGCGCTACTGCGTCAACTCGATCTCGCTCAATTTTGTGCCGTCATCGAAAATGAAAGTTGAGAAGGCCTATTTTGCCGCCGGGTGTTTTTGGGGCGTTGAGTATTATCTGGAAAGGGCAAAGGGCGTGGTCGCGACAACCGTCGGCTACATGGGCGGAATGACCAAGAATCCAACCTACAGGCAAGTGAGTGCCGGCGGCACCGGTCACATCGAAACGGTCGAGGTTGTTTACGATCCGCTGCAAACCGATTTCGAGTCGCTCGCCCGCCTCTTCTTCGAGATCCACGATCCCACGCAAACAGACCGGCAGGGGCCCGACATCGGCGAGCAATATCGCGGCGCGATTTTTTATCTCAACGACGGGCAAAAAAACACCGCGGAAAAATTGATCCGCCTCCTGAGGAACAAGGGCCTGAACGTCGTGACCAAACTGGAGGCCGCGCCAACATTCTGGAAGGCGGAGGATTATCACCAGCAATACTACGACAACAACGGCAAGCAACCCTACTGCCACGCCTACACAAAACGCTTTTGAAAAACGGCCGCGCCACATTGCAAACAGGTCAAAAAGCGTTAACTTTTTTTATTTAATTTTCGCAAGCACGACATGGATCAGTCCCACACAACCTCCACCAACTCCCCCGACGCGGCGCCCCGCGCATGCGCGTCGGCCTTTGACCTTGATTTGGTGCGCAAGTATTCCCATGTCGCGGCCCCCCGTTACACATCCTATCCGCCCGCAACCAAATTTTCCGAGGACCTGGCCTTGCTGCGCGCCGGGGACGCGATCGCCGAGGACAACAATCCCGACGCGGACGCCGAAGGCGGACAGCCGCTCTCGCTGTATTTCCACCTGCCGTTTTGCGAATCGCGCTGCTGGTATTGCGGATGCACGGCGGTGATCACGCGCGACCAAGGCGCGGCGGACGCCTACCTGGACGACCTCGCGCGCGAACTGGAACTGGTCACGAGCAAAATCGACCGTCGGCGCAAGGTCGCGCAACTGCACCTCGGCGGCGGCTCGCCCACCTTTTTCACGCCCGACCAACTGCGGCGCCTGAACGGCCTCGTGCGCGCGCACTTCGCCTATGCGCCGGATGCCGAGGTGAGCGTTGAAATTGACCCGCGCAAGTTTTCGCAAGAGCATGTGCACGCGCTGCGCGAAATGGGCGCGACGCGCGCCTCGCTCGGCATACAGGACACCAACCGCCGCGTTCAGCTCGCGATCCACCGCTACCAGCCAAACACCCTGAACCGGCAGGCCGTCGCATGGCTGCGCGAGCAGGGTTTCACATCGATCAACTTCGACCTGATCTACGGGCTGCCATTGCAAACCGCCGCATCCTTCGAGCGCACGCTGGACGATGTGCTCGCGCTTTCGCCCGACCGATTCTCGATCTTCAGTTACGCGCACATCCCCTGGATAAAACCCGCGCAACGCATTTTCGAGGACCGCGGGCAGCTTCCCGGAGCCGAGGAAAAACTGGCCATGTTTGCGCTCGCGCACAAGCAGCTCACCGGCGCCGGTTTTGTGGACATCGGGCTGGATCATTTTGCAAAACCCGACGACGAACTCGCCGCGGCGCTGCGCAACGGCACGCTGCAACGCAATTTTCAAGGCTACAGCACGAAGGCCGGAACATCGCTCTATGCGTTCGGCATGTCGGCGATTTCGCAAACCCGCACCGCATACTGGCAAAACACAAAGGACCTCGCCGCCTACCGCTCGATTCTCGCCGGCGGACGACTGCCGGTGGCGCGCGCCCTGTGCCTCAGCGCCGAGGACCAGCGCCGGCGCACGATCATCATGCGCATCATGTGCGACCGCCAAATCGACTTCGCCGCGATATCGGCGGAGCTGGGCGTTGACTTTGCGCAAACCCACGCCCGCGAACTCGCCTCGATGTCGGATTTGGTGGCCGACGGAATCGTGCGACTGACCTCCGACAAATTGGAGATCACACCAGTGGGCGTTCCGCTGCTGCGCCTGGCCGCAATGCGTTTCGACACCACGCTCGCCAGGCCGTCCGGCCCGGACGGCTCCGCCCCGCCAATGCACGCGCGCGTGATTTGACACGGCATTTCACACGCGGGCTGGCGTTGCCGTATCCATTGTTTACGGTGGGACGCAAAAACGCCTGTTTGCATTCTCCCAAAAAACGCTTAAATTTGCCGTATCATGAACCTCAAGACCCTCATCGACGAAACGGCCAATCGTGCGGATGAAACGCTCGATGGTTGCACAAACCCATCGGAAGCCCGTTCGATCTTGCTCGAATTGCTAGCCACCGAACACCCGGAACTCCAGCAAACCGACCTCCGGAAAATCGTCGACCAAGTTACGGCGATTCTCACCAACGAGGGATTCTTCGAAAGCGGCCCCGGCGGCGGATGGGAAGGCGGCGGCGATGACGACGAAAGCGACGGCCTGGACGGGGACGAATAATATCGGCACCCGGTTCCCCACAAAAAAGTTTGCCGCAAACGCACGTTGATCCGCTTGCGGCGCACTGATTTTCGCGGCACCCCGCATTTCATCCTTTAACCCCGCGCCGGGACGCCCATTTTTGAGGGTTCAGAAATGAGCATTCGATTTTCCCAGCGCATCCTGTTCGCCGCACTCGCATCCCTCCTGTTCGCCGCATCGCAACCGGCGCTCCACGCCGCGCCAAAAAAAACGGCCAAGCGCGCCGCGGCACCCGCCGTCTACAAAGGCGCCATCACCATCAATGTGCAGGACGGCGCCGTGCTCTTCGAGGACAACGCGGACATTGTCAACCCGCCCGCCAGCATCACGAAACTTATGACCTTTCTCGTCGTGCATGACGCCATTAAGGCCGGCCAAATCTCGCTCGACACCCCCGCCACCGTCACCGCCGAGGACAGCCGGATCGGGGGCACTCAAGTCTGGCTCAAGGAAAAGGAAGTTTTTCCCGTCGAGGAACTGCTCTACGCCCTCATGATCCAATCCGCCAACGACTGCGCGAACGCCCTTGCGCGCACCACGGCCGGTTCGCGCGCCGCGTTTGTCGAACGCATGAACATCCGCGCCCGCCAGCTCGGCATGACAAACACCACCTTCGTCACGCCCCACGGCCTTCCGCCGCCCAGCCGCAAAATCAGCGACGGAGACCTCTCCACCCCGCGCGACATCGCCCTGCTCTCCCGCCACCTCATCGCCCACACCGACATTCTCAAATACACATCGGTGCGTTTGCGCAAATTCGGCGAAAACGTGCGCCCGCAAAAATCGCAAACCGACATGGTCAACCACAACAAACTCCTTGGCAAAGTCCCTGGCGTTGACGGGCTCAAAACCGGATTCACCAACAGCGCCGGGTTCTGCCTCTCCGCCACCGCCGAGCGCGACGGACGCCGCGTCATCGTCGTGAGCATGGGCACGCCAACCCGCATCGCACGTGATGCCAGGGTCGCCGAGCTCATCGAGTCCGCCTTCTCCAAGCTTTCCGAAATCCCCCTCTCGCCCGTGTCGGCTCCGCCGCCTGTTTCGCCCGTCAGCCCGCCACCGGAACCGCCACCCGCCGCGCCGGCAAACACCGCCGCGCCCGCGCCCGCCGAGCAACTCGGCGAGATCCCGCGCATCGTTTTTCCCGCGCCGGGCGGTTCCGGCGGCTCTCGCAAGAAATAACGCCTCAAAATCATTACAGGCTCGCCACATTCCGCATTCCGCATTCCACATTCCGCATTCAATTATGTTTATCGACGAATGTGTAATCAAAGCCCAGGCCGGTGACGGCGGACGCGGCTGCATCAGCTTCCGCCGCGAAAAATACGAACCCTGGGGCGGCCCCAACGGCGGCGACGGCGGCCGCGGCGGCGATGTCGTCCTCATCGGCGACGTGAACACCAACAATCTCATCGACTACAAATACAAGCCCCACTGGAAGGGCGAGCGCGGCGAGCACGGCATGGGCTCCGACTGCAACGGACGCGAAGGCCGCCCCGCCATTTTGAAAATGCCGCTCGGCACCGTCGTCATCAACGAGGAGACCGGCAAGGCCGTCGCCGAGGTCGTGCACGAGGGCGAGCGCATCGTGCTCTGCAAGGGCGGCAACGGCGGCTGGGGCAACACCCGCTTCAAAAGCTCCACCAACCGCGCCCCAAAACGAGCCAACCCCGGCGCGCCCGGCGAGGGCGGCACGTTCCGGCTTGTCCTCAAAAGCATCGCCGACATCGGCCTTGTCGGATTTCCCAACGCCGGCAAATCCTCGCTCACGAGCAAAATCACCAAGGCGCACCCCAAGACCGCCGCGTATCCTTTCACAACGCTGCACCCGCAGATCGGCGTCATCGAATACAACGACCTGAAAACGCAGGACCGCCTGCTCATCGCCGACGTGCCCGGCCTCATCGAGGGCGCGAGCGAAAACCGCGGCCTCGGTCATCGCTTCCTGCGCCACATCGAGCGCTGCACGCTGCTCATGTTCCTGATCGACATGGCGGGCACCGACGCCCGCGATCCGCGCGACGATTATGCCACGCTCCTCAAGGAGCTAAAGCTCTACGATCCGGCGCTTGCGAAAAAAGCGCGCATTGTCGTCGCAAACAAAATGGACATCCCCGAGGCCGAAAAGAACCTGAAGAAGTTCAAGACCCGGCACAAAGTGGACATCTTAAAAATCTCCTGCCTGACCGGCGACGGCTTGGACAAGTTGAAAAAGGAACTCCTCAAGCGCGTCCGCAAGGCCAAGCCAAGTGGCAAATGAACCGCAAGCCACGGCGGGATGTTGCGTAAGCGCCAACCTCACCAAACCTGATTTTCAAAAAGCACCCATTACGGCATAATGGGCGGGATTGATGCGGGAGGACCGGATATGGATTTCGCCCAAGCAAAACGGGCAAATCCCGCGGGCTTCTTGACCGTGCGAAGAAAAACGATTCCTTTGACGCGCATGTCACCCAAATTACCTCTGATTCAAACGACGCTTGGCGTGTGCGCTTTTGCGGCGAGTGCCGTGTCAATTCCCGCGGCATCCCAACCGAAAAATATCGTTTTGATGCTTGTTGACGACCTCGGCTGGGGCGACACCGGGCCTTATGGCGGGAGATTTGCGGAGACGCCAAATTTCGACCGTCTCGCCAAGGAAGGAATGCGATTCACCAACGCCTACGCGCCCGCGCCGATTTGCTCGGCAACCCGCGCCGCCATCATGACGGGAAAATCCCCGGCACGGTTGAATTTCGAATTTGTTATTCAGGCGCGCGGTTCCAAGCCGCCGCCCGGCACCATTTTGAGGCAACCCGATTTTCCGCGTTTTCTTGATCCGGCGGAAACCAGCATGGGCGATGTGATGGGGGCGGCCGGTTATGTCACCGGATATTTTGGAAAGTGGCATCTTTCGGAGCACGGAGTTCCCGGAAACGAACGCTATCTCGGCTACGGCAGCCAAGGGCCGGACAAACAGGGTTTTGTCCATGTAAACGAGGAGCGCGGCAGCCATCCCTACAGTTACCCGAAAGGAAAAAAGAACCGTCCGGGATACGGCGATTTTAGGGAGGGCGAGTTCGCGCCCGACCTTCTTACCGACAGGATGATCGATTTTTTGAAAGCGCACCGGGATGAAAAATTCTTTCTCTGCCTTTCGCATTATTATGTGCACGCCCCCATTCACACCCGCTGCGAATGGTTGATTAAAAAATACAAGGCCAAGGCCGCCCGCATGGGTTTGAAGATGGACAAGGAACACATCGAGTATGCCGCTTTTGTGGAGACGATGGATCATCTTGTCGGGCGCGTGCTGGACGAGATGGACTCGCTTGGCCTGGCGCAAAACACCCTGTTCGTCCTGATGTCCGACAATGGCGGCGATCCCCGTTTTGCCGACAATGGCGGATTGCGCGGCGGCAAGTGGACGCTCTACGAGGGCGGCACCCGAGTGCCGTTGATGGCTCGCTGGCCCGGAATAATCGGCGCAGGCTCCGTCAACGACACACCCGTGATCGGCACCGATTTGATGGCGACATTTTGCGAGGCCTTGGGCGTTAAAAAACCGGCGAGCGCGGTGGACAGCATGAGCTTCCTTCCCCTTCTCACCGGCAAGGCAACGGCCCTGCCGCGGGACACCCTGACATGGCATTTCCCCTTCTATCACCCGCGAGTCACCGGAACCAAGCCGATCTCCTCCATCAGAAAAGGAGACCTGAAACTCATTTATTTCTACGAGGATGATCGCCTTGAACTTTTTGACCTCAAAAACGATCCCCTCGAAAAGAATGATCTGTCGTCCCTCAAAACACAAATTGCCGCCAACATGAAAAAAACACTGCTCGACACGCTCAACGCGCAAGGCGCGCGGTTTCCGACGAAGCGCGAGTAGGCGAAGTTGAGCCGTCCTCGTCTCCGTTCGCGTTGCGGCAAGAGTATTTCCGGTTTATTTTTTTGCTCAAAATGCGACTGAAAAAACCAAAACGGCAGCCCTGAGCAGGGCTGCCGTTTTGGTTTTAATATGTATTTCGATCAAACTTTCGAACCACACTCAGTGTTTCAGGTTGGCGCAAAACGCGGCCAGGCGCTCAACGCCTTTCTTGATCATCTCGTCGCTCGTTGCGTAGCTGAGGCGCAGGTAACCCTCCGCTCCGAACGCGCTGCCAAACACCGCCGCGACCTTTTGCTGTTCGAGCAGTTTTTCGCAGAATTCAGCCGAGGAAAGGCCGAACTTGCTGATGTTCGGGAAAAGATAAAACGCTCCTTGCGCAAGCAGGCACGAAATGCCTGGAATTTTGTTGATCTCGGCGTGCAGGTATTTGCGACGGCGATCAAATGCCGCCATCATCGCCTCAACGGCCGCCTTCGTTTTTTCCTTTTCGGTGAGCGCCGCAAGCGCGCCGTATTGGGCGAAGGTCGTGGCGTTCGAGCTTGTCTGGCTTTGGATTTCCGCAACGGCCTTGGCGATCGGCGCGGGCGCGACAAGCGTGCCAAGGCGCCAGCCCGTCATTGAGTAGGTTTTTGAAAATCCGGACACCGTGATCGTGCGCGCAGCGGCTTCCGCCGAGAAGGTCGCGGGCGACACATGCTTGGCGCCGTCGTAGATGAGATGCTCGTAGATTTCGTCGGACATCACGTAGAGGTTGTGCTTGAGGGCGACGGCCATGATCGCCTCCATCTCGGCGCGCGTGTAAACGGCTCCGGTCGGATTCGAGGGGGAGTTGATGATGATGAGTTTTGTCCTCGGCGTGATGGCCGCCTCGACTTGCGCGGCGGTCAGGCGGAACCCGGTCGTGTCGTCGGCAAGCACGATCTTGGGCGTCGCGCCGGCGAGCTTGATCATTTCGGGATAGCTCACCCAATACGGCGCGGGGAGGATCACCTCATCGCCGGGCGAGCACACGGCCATGATCGCAAGGTAGCAGGAAAATTTGCCGCCGGGCGAAACAACAACCTGCGCGGGCGTGAAGTTGAGGCCGGCGCGCGCGGCGTAGTCCGCGGCAATGGCCTCGCGAAGCGGCAGGATGCCGGGCGTGGGCGCGTATTTGGTTTTGCCGGACTTGAGCGCGGCGATGCACGCCTCCTTGATGTGCTCGGGCGTGTCAAAGTCGGGTTCGCCCGCGGCGAAACCGCAAACATCTTCGCCCGCGGCAATCATCGCCTTGGCTTTTGCGTCAACGGCGAGCGTCGGGGACGGCGCTATGTTCTGGGCCCATGTTGAGAGAGGACGTGTCGGTGTGCTCATGTGAAGTTGGTTTTGCTTGTGGAAAACGACAATCGGGGCGGACTTAAAGAGCCCGCCGCCAAAAGAGCAAGCGCGCTGTTGACCAATGACCATCGTCGGAGACGCAAAAGTGCTTTCGAACGATCATCTCCGAATAAACGCGGCCCTGGCGCCGGCATGTCTTCAAAACGTGGTTAAACCCGCGTCCGCACCATCACGGCATTGCACCCGTTTCGCCGACATGCCAGACTCGCCGGACAATTTTTATTATCACATAATGTCCGATCACGCACACTCCATCCATTCCGGTCGCGCGCTGCTGGTGATTTGCACCGCGGCGTTCTTGGCACCGTTCATGGGGTCGGCGCTCAACCTCGCGCTGCCGGAGATCAGCGCGTCGCTTTCGCTCGATGCCGTCGAGCTTACCTGGCTCACAATCGCCTACCTGATTCCCACCGCGATTTTTCAGGTTCCCGCGGCGCGCATGGGCGACTTGCTCGGGCGCAAGCGCGTGTTCGTTTGGGGTGTGCTCGGGTTTTCGCTGTTCACTTTCGCATCGGGGTTTGCCCCGTCGGGAACGGTGTTGATCGCGCTCCGGTTTCTCGCCGGGATGTGCTGCGCGATGATGTTCGGCAACAACATCGCCATCCTCACCTCGGTGTTTCCGCCGCATGAGCGCGGCAAGGTGCTCGGCATCAACACGGCCATGGTCTATTCGTCGCTCGCGGCGGGTCCGTTTGTCGGCGGGCTGCTCACGCATTATTTCGGGTGGCAAAGCATTTTCTTTGTCAGCGGGGCGGTCAGTTTCGCGGTGCATATATTTGCGCGCGTCTATTTGAAGGGGGAATGGACGGTGGCAAAGGGCGAGCGGTTCGATTACGCGGGCAGCGTGCTGTATGGAATCGGCATCATGGGGTTGATTTGCGGCTTCACGCGGCTGTCGTCCATCGACGGTTTTGTGTGGCTGTCAATCGGCGGCGCGGCGCTATTTGCGTTTGTATATTATGAGCGGCGCTGCGACGCGCCGTTGATCAACTTAAAACTGTTCAGCGAGAACCGCGTCTTCGCGTTTTCCTCGCTCGCCACGCTCATCAATTACGCGGCCACGTCGGCAATCGCGTTCATGCTGAGTTTATATTTGCAATATATAAAGGGAATGGACGCGCGGCACGCCGGCTTGATATTGATATCGCAAGCGTGCGTGATGGCCGTGTTCGCGCTTGTCTCGGGGCGATTGTCCGACCGTTTTTCGGCCTCGCGCCTTGCCACGTTTGGCATGGCGGTAATCGTCGCCGGCCTTGTGATCATGCTGTTTTTGTCGCCGACAACACCCATCGGGGTCATCATCGGCAGTCTGTTTTTGCTCGGCCTTGGATTCGGCCTGTTTTCCTCGCCAAACACAAACGTTATCATGGGCTCGGTGGACAAGAAACACTACGGCCAAGCCTCCGCCACAACCGGCACGATGCGCCTGACCGGCCAGGCCTTCAGCATGGGCATCGCGGGAATGGTGATCGCGCTAAAAATCGGCAACAGGCAAATCACGCCGGAGATTTTCCCCCAGTTCATGCAAAGCCTGCGCATCACATTCATAATATTCGTGGTGCTGTGCGTGATCGGCATCTACGCCTCGTCGGTGAGGACGAAAAAATAGGAGAATCATCGTCGATCAAGTTTCATCCGTGCGAAGGCCTCGTATGAATTTCCCCAGTGATATTGCGGTCGTTTTGGCGTCCAGCGGATAGGTTTCCCCGCCTGAATAAATGACCCATTGCCGTGTGGCCTTTATGTCTGCGCAACCTATGTGGAATCCTTTGCTCACGGTTGGCGCGAGGCCTTTTTTGATCTCCACTGCCCAGCGGCAGCGCTTGGGCAACTCCATAACAAGGTCAATTTCCGCGCCCGCCGAGGTTCGGTAAAAATAACAATGCGCGCCCTCGGGCATGGCCGCGATTATGTTTTCGATCACATGCCCCTCCCAAGAGGCTCCGGCGACTGGATGTCCGAGCAAGTCGTCCTCGGTGTCAATACCAAGCAGACAATGAAGCAGGCCGGTGTCGCGAAAATAGATTTTCGGTGATTTCACCAGGCGTTTGCCGACGTTTTGATGCCACGGTTCGAGACGGCGGACGAGCAGGAGATCGACGAACAAATCCAGATACGAGGCGACCGTCTTGCCATCAACCCCGAGCGACTGGGCGATGGTGGCGGCGTTGTGCAGTCCGCCATGCCGGTGCGCGAGCATCGTCCAAAAGCGGCGCAATGTTTCCGCGGGAATGCGCGGGCCAAGCTGAGGGATGTCTCGTTCGAGGTAAGTGCGAATAAAGTCCCGCCGCCACGACATGCTGGCTGCGTCGGTTTTGGCCGTGAAACTTTCGGGGAAACCTCCGCGCACCCAGAGCGCGGAGGCATGTTTTTGGCCGACCTCCTCAAGCGTGAGCGGGCTAAGTTCAATGTAACTGATGCGCCCGGCGAGGGATTCGCTGGATTGTCGCAGAAGGTCGAGCGACGCGGAACCGAGCAGCAGAAATCGTCCGTTCTTTTTCTGACGCCGAATGCGGTCAATACTGCCACGCAGGGTTTGAAAGAGCCCGGGTTTGCGCTGGATTTCATCGAGAATCACGCAGTCGTCCTCGTGCTTCGAGAGATAGAGTTCCGGGTCGCTGAGTTTCGCCAAGTCGCTTTCGGATTCGAGGTCGAGATAAACCGAGGAAGGCATGGAGTCGGCCACGGTGATCGCGAGGGTCGTCTTGCCGACTTGCCGAGGTCCAAGCAATGCGACTGCCGAACGTTCGGACAGGCGTGCTTTCAACAATGGAAGGATATGGCGGGCAATCATACCACCTCGCATTTATGGAGTCGCATTCCAGAAATGCAAGGATGATTACATGGCAATAAAGAGCGCCAAATTGACCAATCCCGCACCAATCTAGCAATTAATTCGCATCAACCGACGGTATCCACGCCTCGTCAGTGAGGACGAAGAAATAGCCGATCACCCTTTCCTTTTTCCGCGCATCTCCGCCTGAATCGTCGCGCGCATTTCGCGCCAGCGGGCGAGCCGCTCGGCGATTCGCGCCTCCGAGCCCGCCGTCTTCGGCGTGAACAAAGACACCGGTTTTTCCAGGTAGGCCTGTCCCGAAATATTCTCCGGGTAATCGTGCGCATACATGTAGTCCCTGCCCTGCCCCATGCGTTTGTTCGCCTGGCCGCTGCTTGAACGGCAGGACTCCGGCACTCGCTGCACCACGCCGCTCGCGATCTGCGCCTTCGCCGCGTGCAGGCCGAGCGTGATCGAGTTGCTCTTGCACGCGCACGCGATGTAAACTGTCGCGTGCGCCAGCGCGTATTCGCACTCCGGAAGGCCGACAAAATCGCACGCATGATGCGCCGCCACCGCCAGCGGCAACGCCAGCGGATCGGCCAGTCCCACGTCCTCCGACGCCAGAATCACCAAGCGGCGCGCGATAAATCGCGGGTCTTCGCCGCCCGCCAGCATTTTGGCCAGCCAGTAAAGCGCCGCGTCCGGATCGCTGCCGCGGCAGCTTTTGATAAAAACCGAAATTGTGTCGTAATGCTCGTCCTCGTCGGCGTCATAGCGCACGCGCCGCTCGCGCGCGAACGCCTCCAGTTCCTCCGGCGTGATCTCGCGTTTCGCACCGCCCTCAGCCGGCGGCATGCTCAGCACGATCACCTCGAGCGAATTGAGCGCGCGCCGCAAATCGCCGTCGCACAGCACCGCCAAGTCCGACAGCACCGCATCGCTCGCGGTCACGCCATGCGAGCCAAGGCCGCGCTCGGAATCGGCCAGCGCGCGCTTCAGCACACCCGCCACCGACGAGGCCGAGAGCGGCTCCAGCCGGAACAAATGACTGCGGCTCAGCAGCGGCGGATTCACATAAAATCCCGGATTGTGCGTCGTCGCGCCGATGAGCCGGATGTAGCCTTCCTCGACATCCGGCAGCAGCAAATCCTGCTGCGATTTGTTGAAACGGTGCAGCTCGTCAATGAACAACAGCGTCGGCGAGTCCGGCTGCGATCGCGCCTCCGCCAAAATCTCGCGCAGCTCCGCCACGTTGGACATCACCGCGTTGATGCGCACGAACCGGCTATTCGTCTCGCGCGCGATCACCTCCGCGAAACTCGTTTTCCCGCAACCCGGCGGTCCGTAAAAAATCAGGCTGCCAAAACGGTTGCTCGCGATCAAACGCGGCAGCAGCGCGCCCTTCGCCGTCAAATGCTCCTGTCCGACGATTTCGTCCAGAGCGCGCGGCCGCATTCGCGCCGCCAGCGGTTGCGCCGCCGAGGGTTTTTGCGGCATCGCGCTCAAAGCGCGCGCGCCGCGCGCCTTGCCCTTCGGTGCGAAACTCCCGCCAAAAAGATCAGCCTGTTCATCAAGTGCCATGTTGCCGCGACCAAACCAAATCCCCGAGCCCTCGGCAAGCACGGGAACGGCCCGTCGCCCGCCCGGCTTTTGCCCGGCGGGCTTAAAAAATCCATAAACTGAATTAAAAAACACCCTAAAATGAAATTTCACCTCGCCCTGCACCCCATCATTTGAGAGCGCTTTTGTGTGCGCAGAAGCACACAAACCCACAACCCGGCAAAACCCTTCGCAAACATGAAAACAAAAAACACATTTCTGTTGCTCATCGCTGCTCCTTTGCTCGCCGTCGCCCTTCTCATTTCCGGCTGCGGCAAGAAAGAAGCCGACCTCACCGTGCTCCGCGTGGGTTACTTTCCCAATATTACCCACGCCCAGGGCGTCATCGGCCGCGCCTCGACCGACGACGGCAAAGGCTGGTTCGAGCAACGCCTCGGCCCCGGCGTCAAGGTCCACTGGTATGCCTACAACGCCGGGCCCACCGCGATGGAGGCCATGATCGCCGGCTCCATCGACATGACCTACGTCGGCCCCAACCCCGCCCTCAACGCCTACATGCGTTCGCGCGGCGATGAAATCCGCGTCATCGCGGGCGCGGCCTACGGCGGTGCCGCGCTCCTCGTGCGCCCCGCCGCAAACATCAAGACGCCAGCCGACTTTCGCGGCAAAAAAATCGCCACGCCCCAGTTCGCCAACACGCAGGACATCGCCGCGCGCGTCTGGCTCAAATCGCACGGCTTCAACGTCACGCAAACCGGCGGCGACGTCTCCATCCTCCCCGCCGCCAATCCCGACCAGCTTCTGCTCTTTCAGCAAGGCAAGATCGACGCCGTCTGGACCATCGAACCCTGGGTCTCGCGCATCGAACGCGAGGCAGGCGGCAAACCCTTCATCGAACAAACCGACGCCATCACCACCATCCTCGTCGCCAGCAGCGGCGCGTTGAGGGACAAGCGCGCGCTCGTGGAAAAATTCCTCCAGGGACACCGCGAACTCACCGCGTGGATCAACGAGCACTCCGCCGAGGCGCAAGCCCTCGTCCAGCGCGGCATCACCAACACCGTGAAGCGCGAAATCCCGCTCGACCTCGTGCAAGCCTCCTGGAAACGCCTCCATTTCACAACCGATGTGAAACTCGCCCCATTCGAGGAACTCGTCACCCAAACCCGCGAGCTCGGCTTCATCAAGGACGACACCAAACTCGACCGCTTCATCGACACAAGCATCTCCAAATAATTTTGGATTGCGCGCCGCCGCGCGCCGCCGAGATTGAAGCCGGAGCGGCAGCTCCCCATCAAAAAACCCTATCCAAAATCCAAAATTTCAATGGGCATTCAACAGGAACTCGAAAACGAGGCGCCATCGAAACTTTCAGTGCGCAACATTTCGAAAATTTTTCATTCGAAACACCAAATCGTGCGCGCGCTCGACGGCGTCTCGCTCGAAATCAACGAGGGCGAGTTCGTGTGCCTCGTCGGCCCCAGCGGCTGCGGCAAAAGCACGCTCCTGAACATCATCGCCGGCCTCGACCAGGCCGACGAGGGCTCCGTGCTCTCGGACGGCCAGCGCATCTCCGGCCCGGGGCGCGACCGCATGGTCATGTTTCAAGAGCACGCGCTCTTTCCCTGGCTCGACGTGCTCGACAACGTCATGTTCGGCCTCCGCCTCAAGCCCAACCTCAAGACCAACGAACGCCGCGAAGTCGCCAAGTATTACCTGCACCTAGTCGGTCTCGACAACTTTCTGCACGCCAACATCCACGAACTCTCCGGCGGCATGAAGCAGCGCGTCGCCCTCGCCCGCGCCCTCGCGCCCAACCCCAAGGTCCTTCTCATGGACGAACCCTTCGGCGCTCTCGACGCCCTCACACGCGAACAACTCTACCGTGACATCCAGCGCATCTGGGCGCAGCGAAAAAAGACCATCGTCTTCGTCACACACAACGTCCGCGAAGCCGTCTGCCTCGGCGACCGCGTCGTGCTCTTCTCCCCGCACCCCGGGCGCATCCGGCATGAGTATCCCATCACCCTCCCCCGTCCGCGAGACATCAACAGCGTTTCACTCGCCGAAAAATCCGGCGAGATTCTCCAAGCCCTGAAAGGCTACCTCAACGACGGCGTGGTCACCGCCGCCAACAGCCGCACACCCTTCAACACAGACGGAGCCGCCGAATGAAAACCCGCATTATCTCCGCCATCGCATTTTTCCTTCTCCTGCTCGTCGCATGGGAGGCCGCCTCGCTCCTCGGATGGGTCAACCGCATCCTCATCCCCGCGCCCAGCGATGTGCTCCGCTATCTCTACGGCGCGGTCCTCGATGGCTCGCTCGCCTCCGCCGCGCTCGTCACCGTCAAGCGACTCCTTCTCGGCTACCTTTGCGGCATCGTCATCGGGCTGCCCCTCGGCCTTGTCACCGCCCGCTTCAAACTTTTTCAGGACACCATCGGCCTGCTTGCCCTCGGCCTGCAAACCCTGCCAAGCGTTTGTTGGGTGCCGCTCGCGATCATCTGGTTCGGGCAAACCGAGTCCGCCATGTTTTTTGTCGTGGTCATGGGCACGCTCTGGTCGGTGATCATAGCGACCGAGACGGGCGTGCGCACCATCCCGCCCATCTACGCCCGCGCCGCGCGCACCATGGGCTCGCGCGGCATCCACACATGGGTGCATGTCATGCTCCCCGCCTCGCTGCCCTTCATCGTGAGCGGCATGAAACAAGGCTGGGCCTTCGCGTGGCGCTCGCTCATGGCCGCCGAAATCTACGTGACAATCCTCACCGGGTTCGGCCTCGGCCACCTGCTGCACTACGGTCGCGAACTCAACGCGATGGAGCAAGTCATCGGTGTCATGTTTGTGATTGTTGTGATCGGCCTGCTCGCCGACAAGGTCCTCTTCTCGCCGTGGGAGCGCTTCCTCCACCGCCGCTGGGGCACGCAAGGCAGCCGCTGATGCGGCGCGCGCGGCGAGGTTTACGGTTTACAGCTTGCGGTTTACAGTTACCCAAACAGTAACATCCGCAATCCGGCGCGGAAGCGCCCAACCGTAAACCGCAAACCCACCCGCACCCTTCCAATCGTGCCCGCCTCAACTGACGCATCCACGCCCGTTTCCCTCATCATCACGATGTCCGCCATCTGCATCGCGGGATTGTTTCTGCTGTGGCATTGGGAACTGGGCCCCACCGCGCGCAAGACCGTGCAATACTCGCGCGTCCGGCACATCGCCGCCTCGTGGCCCTATTTCGCGGCAATGTGCATCCTCGTGGTTTTCGCCGCCTTTTTCGCGCAAAGCCTCTTCGTGCAATGCTGCAAGTGGATTCATTCCGACTTTTCCCTTAACAACGGCTTCAACCAGATGCTCTCGCAAGGGGCGTTCGACATTGGCGCAATCGCCGCGGTGCTCTACGCCCGGCGCTTTCTTCTGGTCATGGAACGCCTGCCCCGCCTCGCAATCCTCGCGCACGCGCAACCCAAGCCAGCCAAGCCAATCCCGCTGCTCCAGGCCATTCTCGTTGGCATCGGGGTTTTCTGCATCGCGCGCACGGTTTTCATTCCGGTTGCGTTCGCCTGGGACTGGTTGCTCGACCGCGCCGGTGCCGAGGCCGCAAGCCAGGATCTCGTCCAAATTTTCATCAACGAAACTTCGCCCGCCCGCATTGCCGCGCTTGCTTTCATAGCCGTGGTCATCGCGCCTGTCACCGAGGAGGCGATTTTTCGCGGGGGGCTTTTTGGCTACATCCGCACCCGCACCCAGCGCCTGATCGCGCTCATCATCCCCTCGTTTGTTTTCGCGCTGGTGCATTTTAACCTGCGCGTGTTTCCGCTCCTCTTCATTTTCGGCGTCATCCTTTCGGTTTCCTACGAGCGCACCGGACGCCTCACGGTTCCAATCATCGCGCACGCACTGCTAAACCTCAGCACAATCCTCACCATTCTCCTCGGCCTTGCAAACTAGCCTCCAATCCCCGCGCCCTCCGACGCCCGCGCCAGCCAACACACATGCACCCGTTTAGCAGCAAACCCGGCGAAACCGTTTCCGCGCTCGGCGAGGAAAAACTCATCGCATCCATCCGCCGCTGGCTCGGCCCCGTCTCGCCGCCCGCGCCGCTCGGCATCGGCGACGATTGCGCCGTTCTCGCGCCCTCGAAACGCGCCCAAGCCGTCACCGTCGACCCCGTCATTTACGGGCGCCATTTCGACGACGCCGTGCCGCCGCGCGCGGTCGGGGCAAAGCTCCTCAAGCGCAACCTCAGCGACCTCGCCGCAATGGGCGCCGCGCCCGTCGCCGCCGTGCTCGCAATCACGCTCGATCCGGGCGTGCGCATCGCATGGCTCGAACAATTCTACCGCGGACTCGCCTCCTGCGCGCGCGCATACCGGCTTCGCGTCATCGGCGGCGACATCGCGCAAAACACCGGGGCGCTCGCCGCCAGCCTCACGCTCATCGGACGCGCCACGACGTCCCGCATGCTCCTGCGCACCGGGGCGCGCTCGGGCGACCACATCTGCGCAACCGGCGCGCTCGGCGGCAGCCTGCTGGGAAAACATTATCGCTTCACGCCGCGCCTCGCCGAGGGCGCGTGGCTCGCCGCGCAACCCGAGGTTCGCTCGATGATGGACATCAGCGACGGCATCGCAAAAGACCTTCACTCGCTCACGCCCGCCGGGGCGCGGGCGGAGATCGACGCCACGGCCATTCCGATCAGCGCCGCCGCGAAAAAAATGGCGCGCGGCGACAACCGCCCTCCCCTCGCCCACGCGCTTTGCGACGGCGAGGACTACGAGCTCCTCTTCACCGTCGCCTCAAAAACAAACGTCCCCGCCTTCGAGAAAAAATGGCGCGCGCGTTTTCCGAAAACCCCGCTCGCTCGCATCGGCAGATTTGTCCCGTTGCACGCGCCGCGCGCCCCCGGTGCCATCGACCTAGCCGCCCATCACGGCTATGAACACCTCGCAATCGCCCGCTGATGTTTGTGAGGTTCACGATTTACAGTTCACCGTTTACAGTTATCCAAGCCACCAAAGTTCCAACCGGCGCGCCCGCGCCCAACTGAAAACCGCAAACCGTAATCCGCTAACTCCGCCTCCGGCTTCTCCCGTGTCCGATTTTCTCCAACAACTCCGCGCCGGCCTCACCACGCATTCCGCAGAGGAAACACGCTCGCTCGCCGAACGCCTCGCGCACGTGCTTCCGCGCAACGCCACGCTCGCGCTGCATGGCGATCTCGGCGCGGGCAAAACAACCTTCGTTCAGGGTCTTGCGCACGGTCTCGGCATCCAAAGCTCAATCACAAGCCCCACGTTCACCATCTTCACAATCCACCGCGGCCCGATTGCCAGCCTCGTTCACCTCGACGCCTACCGCCTCGAAAACGACCGCCAAATCGACTCGCTCATGCTGGAGGATTTTCTGATCACGCCCTACATCCTCGCCGTTGAGTGGCCTGAAAAAATCGCCTCATGGCTTCCCGAAACCGCCTGGCATTTCAGCCTCGGAATCACCCCCGAACAAAATCACTTCGTGCGTCTGGACAAATCCGCGGCGTAGCCACAGGCAAAAACGAAGAAGCCATTTCGCTGACGGGCAAATGTCCGCCTCCACACTGCGCGCGGCCACATTTTCAAACGATTGACCTCAATCATATTTTAAAAACAATCGCGCCTCACAAATTTGAATCCTCATGCGCGTCCCCCTGCATATTGTTGAAGCCCGTCGCGAGCGGCTTCGCACCCTTATCCGGCACGACGGCTTTCTGCCCATCGCCGACATTTGCGCGCGGCTGAGCATTTCCGAGGCCACCGCACGCCGCGACCTCGCTGCAATCGAGGCGGAGGGACACATCACGCGCACTTACGGCGGCGCGCTGGCCGATTACAACATCTCCTTCGCGTCGATCGGCGAACGCGCCAAGCGCGCCCGTTCGGCCAAGGCGCTCATTGCGCGCGCCGCAATCAAACGCGCGCCACTCCACGGCACGATCTTCCTCGACGCGGGCACGACGGTGCTTGCGCTTGCGCGGCTGCTCGCGCGGCGTCCGGGGCAGCAGCTCACCGTCGTCACCAACAGCCTCGCCATCGCCTCGGTGATCGGCGGCGCGCCCGGCATCACGCTGCATTTGCTCGGAGGCGTTTTCCTGCACCGCCAGGCGTCGCTTTTCAACAAGCACGCGCCGGACGCGCTGGCGGATTGGAAATTCGACGCCGCCTTTCTGGGCGGCGAGGCGATGAACCCGAAGGGGGTTTTTAATTCGCATCCCGAGCTCGTGCAGTTGCAGCGCGCGGTGCTCGACCATGCGGCGAAAAATGTTTTTTGCATCGACGCCACCAAGCTCGCCCGCGACACGCCGCACCACGTCATCGCGTGGGACAAAGTCGGCTGCCTCGTCACGAACACAACGCCGGCGCAACTCGCCGAGGCCGGAATCGAGCTGGACAAAAGCCGGATCGTTCCCGCGTAAACCGCGCGAAGTGATTTCGCAGCGACGGAACCCTCCTGCGGTTTTTTAGTCAATCAAGCGCCAGCAACGTTTTCACGCGACGGCCAATCGCCTCGGAGGGCTCGATCACACGCGCACGCCCGGCGGCAAGCTCGGTGATCAGTTCCTTGATCCAGTGATAATGCGTGCAACCAAGCACGATCACGTCGGCGCCCTGCTCGCACACACCCTCGATCGTTTTCTGAATGTGCGAGCGGTTCATCAGATTGTTTTCGATCAGGCACGCCCACTCACCGCAATCCGGCTCGATGATGCGCAACCCTGCCCCGTAATCGCGCACGAGCCGTTTGTAACGCGCGCTGGTCAGCGTCGCCGACGTTGCGCAAACCGCGACGATTTTGCCGCGCGTCAACGCGGCCGCAGTTTTCACCATTGGCTCAATGCCGATGAATTTTTGCGCGGGATATTTTTCGCGAAGCGCGTCGATTGCGAGCGCGGTGGCGGTGTTGCACGCAAGAATGATCACATCGCATTTGCTCGCGAGCAGCGACTGGATCGCCGCGTCTGTCAGGCATAGCACGGCTTCGGGTGATTTGCCGCCGTAGGGCACATTGGCGCGGTCGTTGACAACGAGAACCTCCGCCCCGGGAAAAGTTTTTCGCAATGCGTCGGCCACTGCTTCGCCGCCGATGCCGCTGTCAAATACGCCTAGTTTCATGCTCGAAGACAGGATGGACAGGATCGGCAGGATTCAATCCGAAAAAACAGGCGCGCCCCGGCATGCGTCCCGAAAAACGCGCGGGCATTAATATTTGTCGCACAGCGTCGTTTACCTCATGGATTATTCCACTCCCCGCCATGAAAACATCATAAGGCGCCACCCTCCCTCACCCTTTCCCCTGCCGTCTGTAGTGCTCGCGATATTCGCGCGGGGATTTGCCGGTGCGGGCGGCGAACATGCGCATGAATGACGACAGCGACGAGTAACCGCTGCCTCGCGACACGGCTTCCAGCGGCATCTCCGTTTGCCGCAGCAACCGCCTCGCGTTTTGCAGGCGCAACTCGACAAAAAAATCGTGCACGGTTTGCCCAAGGTCGGCGTTGAACGCGCGCTCGAGCGTGCGTCGCGACATGCCCACCGCCTCCGCAACCTCGTCGGTGCCGATCAATCTGTGGCTTTCCGCGCGTATGAAATCGACCGCCTTCAACACCGCGGGGCGCGCGGGCGGGAGGCGGTCCGTCGAGGCGCGGCTGACAACTTCCAGCGGCGCGACGCGCTGCCAGCGTTGTGCTGGGGATTCGCCGGACAGCAGGCGTTCGAGCGTTTCCGCCGCGGCGCGTCCGATTCGGCGCGTCGGCAGGGCCACGCTGGTGAGGCGCGGCAGGGTCAGTTCGCAAATCAATTCGTCGTCGCCGATTCCGATCACGCCAACTTCGTCTGGCACGCGGATTCCCGCCCAGCGGCACGCGGCGAGCACGCGCTCGCCCATCTTGTCGTCAAAGGCGAGCACGCCCACGGGTTTTGGCAGCGAGCGCAGCCAGCGCATCAGTTTTTCAATGTCCATCTGTCCATCGCGCCGCTGGTCCTCAAATGTGTGCCCGGCCGGGCCCGAGAGTTCCATGAGGTGTTTCGCGCGCGCCGACGACGGGCTGCTGCCCGCGAGTCCGCAGTATCCGAAAAACTCGAATCCCACCGCGCGGAGATGCTCGACCGCCACGCGCACGAGCGCCTCGTCGTCCACGAACACGGCCGCGTCGTCCAGCGGCAGGTGGCGCGCGCTTGTCTCCACGCAAACCACGTCCTTGTTTTTCACCGCCTCCTGCAACTCGCGCGAGCGGTCGTAAAAGATCGCGCCGTCCAGCGAAATGCCCGCGAGTTTCGCGATCTCGTCCGCGTTGTCCTGCCGGATCAGGTAGAGACGCCAGTTTCGCTCGAGCGCGTATTGGTAGCAACCGAGCAGGCGCTCGCGCCCCGGGCCGTCGCGGGTGTCGATGCACACGGCGACATGCAGCGGATCGCCGGGCTTGCGGCGTGCGCGGGGCTTGTTGCGGTTGCGAGGCATGCGTCGAGAAGAAGCGTTCCGCCAGTGCCGGTCAATAGACCTCTTCGTGAAATCATCGGCTTGGGGAGCGCGCGCGTCCCGCGTGCTGGTTTGGGCGTCCCGCCCGAACCCTCGCCCATGCGCGGCGGGACGCCGCACAAGACACGCGGGACGCGTGTGCTCCCCGGAAAGAATTCGTCTCCGTCCGTGTTTCTCATTTCCCGGGTCAATGTCGCAAAATAGAAACGGGTTGCCGCAAATGGCTGTTTGCCTTCGCGGGTCGCGAATTCAGCCTTTGCGGACATGTATTCCCCCATGCGTTTTCTCGCCGCCTGCGTCGGCGCCATCGGCTTGGTCACCCCTCTTTTTGCGCAAGACGAATCACCCTCGCGCACCGTGGCCGGCTGGGAACGCTGGCCCGCCGCCGGAGTGAAAACGCTTTCGTCCGAGGCCGCGCCCAACGAATCCGGCTGGCTCGAACTGACCGCACCACGCGACGCAAAACGCGCCGGCATTTCCGTGAGACCGGAGGCGGGCGCGGGCTCGTGGGATTTGGAGGCGTTTGCCGAAATCGCCGTGCCGTTCCGCAACCTCGGGACGGAGCCGGTTGATGTTGAGCTTGCGGTGTTCGACGCCGCCTCGGCCACCGGGCCGGTCAAAATTCATCACAGGCACTATCGCGCCCCCGCGACGCTGCCCGTGGGCGGTCAGGTCGTGTGGGTAACGGTGCCGATCACCGGCAAAAACAAATCGCCGCTCGACGGCAAACTGATCTCGCTCGTCGGCAAGCCGCGGGAGTTCGCCCGCCACGGGGTCATGGACGGCGCAAGCATCGCGCGCATCGAAATCCATGCAAAAAACGCGCGCGCCGGACAACGTTTCGCCATCGGCAAAGTCGTCGCGCGCGGCGTGCCCGAACCGTGGCGCGACTGGCCGGAGAGCCGCGTGTTTCCGCTCGTGGACGAGTTTGGTCAATACGCGCACCGCGCGTGGCCGGGCAAAATAAAATCGGAGCGCGATTTCGCCGCGCGCCTGAAAGCCGAGGACGCCGACATCGCCGCGCATCCACGCCCCGCAAAATGGAACCGCTACGGCGGCTGGGCGTCTGGGCCGCAACAACGCGCGACCGGATTTTTCCGCGTCGAAAAAATCGACGGCCAGTGGTGGCTCGTCGATCCGGAGGGGCGGCTCTTTTGGTCGCACGGCGTGGTGCGCGTCGCCACGCTTCAGCGCGTCGGCGGCGTTTATCGCGGCACGCCGCTTCCCGACCGCGAGCATTTCTTCACGCTGCCGCCAAAGGATTCCGCGTCGCCGCTCGCGCGGTTTTACGGCGACGAGTCGCCCTCGACGCGCGGCTATTATTTGGGAAAAGGCAGGCATGCCGTTTATGATTTTCTTGAGGCCAATCTTTTCCGCAAACACGGCGCGGACTGGGAGGCGGCGCACAAGGCGCGCGCGCTGCGGCGCCTCGAAAGCTGGGGATTGAACACCATCGCCAACTCCTCCGATCCCGACATTTACCTGCGCCGCAAATTTCCCTACACGGCGATTCTCTACTCCGCGCCGATGGGCGCGTCGGAGTTTCGCATCGAGGCCTCCGGCGGAAGCTGGGGCAAGCTGCCCGATCCGTTCGACCCCGCGTGGGAGCGGCACATGGAGCGCACCATGCGCACCGAGTTGAGGGAGTCGCTCAACGACCCGTGGTGCCTCGGTTTCTTCGCGGACAACGAGCTGCGCTGGGGCAACTCGTGGCATGCCGCCGAGGTCACGCTCGCCTCACCGGCCTCGCAACCCGCCAAGCGCGCTCTCGTTTCCGTGCTGCGAAAAAAATACCGCGACATTGCCGCGCTGAACACCGCGTGGGCGACCGCGCACGAAAGTTGGGACGCGCTACTCGCCGCAACCGCGCCGCCCGACAAAACACACCCCGCCGCCAAGGCCGACCTCGAAATGTTGAGCGAACACATCGTCGAAAAATATTTCGCCGGCTGCCGCGCGGCGGTCAAGGCCGCGTCGCCGAATCACCTGTATCTCGGGGCGCGTTTCGCGGGCAGCGGCAGCGCGTTTGTAACGCGCGTGGCCGCGCGCCACTGCGACGTGATCAGCATCAACATCTACGCGTCGAGCCTCGCCACGCTTCCCGCCATCCTCGATACCGCGAAGGGCATGCCCGTGCTGATCGGCGAGTTTCACTTTGGCGCGCTTGATCGCGGGCCGTTTTGCGCCGCCCTCGTGCGCGTGGCCGACCAGGACGCCCGCGCGCTCGCCTACCGCGAATACGTGCGCAGCGGCCTGCGCAACCCGGCGATCATCGGCACGCATTGGTTTCAATATTACGACCAGCCGACGACCGGACGTTTCGACGGCGAGAATTACCAAACCGGCCTGCTCGACATTTGCGACACGCCCTACGCCGAAACCATCGAGGCCGTGCGCGACGTCGCCGCCACGCTCTACGAAACGCGGTTTGGGGTGCGCAAGTAAACCGGACGAAATTTCCGAAACACGACCGGCATGAAAATTCAAACCAAACGCTCGCCCATCCCCACGCATCCGTTTGCCGTTGTAACGCAGACTGCCAAGTCTGCCCTTGAAAAAATCACGCAATTAATGGAAGGCAGACTTGGCAGTCTGCGCTACGTTGGCCGCAATGTTGGCCGCACTGTAACCACGCCAAAGGCGTGTCACAACTTAGCCCAGGGTGGAGTCTGCGACACCCTGGGTATGCTATTTTTTGAATACAGCGCCCTGAAGGGGCGCAACAAATCAGCGCGCACCGTAACATGTTGTCGCGCCCCTTCAGGGCGCCGGTCTTGTGGTATCGGTAACCCGGGGTTGCGCGCTACGCGCTCACCCCGGGCTAAGTTGTGTGACGCCGTTGGCGTCGTGTATGCCGTCGTTCCACCAATGTTAAGCGATTTCCAATTCCATTCACCATGAAAGTCACCGCAATCGAAACACACATCTGCAACGCGTGGCGCACGAACTGGGTTTTTGTGCGCGTGCTCACCGACGACGGCATCCACGGCGTCGGCGAGGCCACGCTCGAATACCGCGAGCAAACCGTCGCGCAAGCGTGCAAGGAGCTTGAGCGCTACCTCGTCGGTCGCGATCCGTTCGACATCGAGGCGTTCTGGCACGACACCTACCGCGACGTTTACTGGCGCGGCGGCCCGGTGCTGATGAGCGCGCTCTCCGCCGTCGAAATGGCGCTCTGGGACATCAAGGGCAAGGCGCTCGGCGTGCCCGTGTGGCAGTTGCTCGGCGGACGCGTGCGCGACCGTGTGCCGTGCTACGCGAACGGCTGGTTCGCGCCGGCGGTGCGCCCGGACGAGTTTGCGGAAAAAGCGCGCGTCGCCGTCGCGCAGGGTTTCCGCGGACTGAAATGGGACCCGTTCGGCTCGGCCTACATGAACATCGGCAAGCGCGAACTCAACGACGCGATGGCGTGCGTGCAGGCCGTTGTCGAGGCGGTCGGCCCCGACGTGGATATTTTGATCGAGGGCCACGGACGTTTCAACGTGCCCACGGCGATCCGCATCGCGCAACGGCTGGAGGAGTTTGACATCACCTGGTTCGAGGAGCCGGTGCCGCCGGACAACCTCGACGCGCTCGCCGAGGTGAAGCAGCGCGTGCGCGTGCCCATCGCCGCCGGCGAACGCCTTTACAGCCGCTGGGATTTTCGCGCGCTCCTGCAACGCGGCGCCGCCGACTACGTGCAGCCCGACGTGAGCCATGCGGGCGGAATCGGCGAGCTGCGCAAAATCGCCGCGATGGCCGAGACGCATCACATCGCGATCTGCCCGCACAACCCGTCCGGCCCGGTCGCCAACGCCGCCACGCTGCAACTCGCCGCGTGCACGACCAACTTTTTCCTGCTCGAAACCATGTCGAACGACGTGCCGCACCGCCGCGAAATCAGCACCGAGCAGGCGCGTTTCGAGGCGGGCGCGCTGCTCATCCCCGACGGGCCCGGCCTCGGCATCGACCTGCGCATTGATGAAATTGCGAAGCATCCCTACGAGCCGCGCAACCTGCGGCACTACACCGGCGCGCTCACGCAAATCCGCCCGCCTGACGCCGTCTCCTACTTCAATCCCGAAACTTCAAACACTCCGAAAAAACAACAATGAACTTCCAAGGAAAACACGTGCTCGTCACGGGCGCGGCAGCCAACTCCGGCTTCGCCATCGCGCGCCGCTTCGCCGCCGCGGGCGCGCAAGTCGCGATCAACGACATCGACCCCGACGCCACCGCGCGCGCCGCCGCCGAAATCAGCGAAGCCACCGGAGCGGACGTGCTCGCGCTGCCCGCCGACCTCACGAAACGCGAGGGCATCGCGGGCATGTTCCGGCAAGTGCGCGACAAGTGGGGCCGGCTCGACATCCTCGTGAACAACGCCGTGCAGCACGCCATCGGCCACTCGTTCGCGGACATGCCGTTCGAAGTGATGGAAAACGTCGTCCGCGTGAACCTCATGGGCACGTTTTTGTGCGGCCAGGAAGCCGCGCGGCTCATGATCGCGCAAGGCGGCGGGGCGATTGTGAACCTCGGCTCCAACACCGCGCAGCGCGCCATCCGCAACCGCAGCATTTATTGCGCGACAAAGGGCGCGATCGAGGCGCTCACCCGCGCGATGGCGCTCGAGCTCGGCGGGCACAACATCCGCGTCAACACCGTCGTGCCCGGTTACATTCGCACCAACCGCTGGGATCACATCACGCCCGAAACCGCCGCGCAGCGACGCGCCATCGTGCCCATCGGCTGGGAATCGACGGGCGACGACATCGCCGACTCGGTGCTCTTTCTCGCCTCGGAACAGGCGCGCCGCATCACCGGCTCCCGGCTGGTGATTGACGGCGGCTGCTCGGTCCAACTCGTCCCGCAAGCACTCGAAACATGAAACCAGCCGCCGCAAATCCCGTAGGGGCGCACCTTGCGTGCGCCCTCGTGCTAGCCCGCTTTGGGTGTGCGCACGCGCACAGTCCTTCGCATACGAGGGCGCACGCAAGGTGCGCCCCTACAAGACCAAACCAAATCGAAGCACGCATTAGACCCCAAAAACCAAAACATCTGGCATGAAACCTCAAAAACCACTCCGTCCGGGCTACAAATGGGAGCTGCTCGCGCTGCTCTGCCTGGCGTTTTTCTTCCACCAGGGCGACCGCGCGATCTTCGGCGTGGTGCTGCCGCAAATCCGCGCCGAGCTGCTGCTCACCGGTTCGCAGGAGGGCCTGGTCGGCTCGGTGCTCTTCTTCACGCTCGCCATCCTGATGCCCTTCGCGGGTTTTGTCGGCGATCGTTTTTCCAAGACGCGCGTCATCACCGGCTGCTTGATATTCTGGAGCACCGCCACGCTCTTCACCGGCTTCGCCGGCGGCGTGGTCGCGCTCGTGGCGTTGCGCAGCGTGGCGACCGCGGGCGGCGAGGCCTTTTACGCGCCCTCGGCGTATTCTCTGCTCGCCAAGTTTCACCGCTCGACGCGCAGCATCGCCATGTCCGTCCACCAAACCGCGCTCTACATCGGCGTGATGACCAGCGGCTTCCTCGGAGGCTGGATCGCCGATTGCTGGGGCTGGCGCTCCGCGTTCTACGTGTTCGGCGGCTGCGGCATTTTGCTCGGCTTTGTGTTCATCTTCCGCCTGCGCGACACAAACGACGACAAGTCGCTCGAACCCCCGCCCGCGGACGCGCCGCCCGCCGCCGCCCCCGTAGCGGAGCCGACGCTCTTCCAGTCGTTCGCCATGATCTTTCGCACGCCGACGGCGCTGCTGCTCACGGTCGCGTTCACCGCCATCGTTTGCGTGAACAACGCCTACGTCGTCTGGGCCCCCTCGTTTCTCCAGGACAAGTTCAACCTCTCGCTCACGCTGGCGGGCGGCTACGCGATGTTCTTCCACCACTTCGGCGCCATGGCCGGCGTGCTCGCCGGCGGCGCGTTTTCGGACTACCGCGCGCGCACCCGCCCGACCGCGCGCCTGGAGTTGCAAACCGTCGCGATGGCGCTCGGCGCGCCGGCGATTTTCTGGATGGCCATGGCGCCGGGCCTCGTCTCCGTGTGCGTTGCCATGACCGCCTTCGGCCTCTTCCGCGGCCTCTACGAATGCAACACCCACGCCTCGCTCTTCGACGTGATTCCGCCGCGCTTCCGCGCCACCGCCGTGTCGATGATGACCATGATGGCGTTTCTCGTCGGCTCGCTCTCGCCGCTGCTGCTCGGACGCATGAAGGACATTTACACCGACGGCTCCGGGCTCACGCGCGGGTTCGCCGTGCTCGCCTCGCTTTACCTC
Source organism: Ereboglobus sp. PH5-10 (assembly GCF_029504735.1). Classification (GTDB taxonomy): domain Bacteria; phylum Verrucomicrobiota; class Verrucomicrobiia; order Opitutales; family Opitutaceae; genus Ereboglobus. The sequence continues at coordinate 52,529 of NZ_JAQFIP010000008.1, forward strand.
GTCGGCGCCATCGCCGTGGGTTTCGCCCGCGCGCGCACATTCCGCCGCGACCGCGTCGGTCTGGTTTGATTTTTCCCAAAACCGGACAATAATTCCGCCCATGAAATTCCCCCGCGCCGCCGCACGCCTCCTTGTCATTCCGGCCCTGCTATGCGTCCTCGCGACGTCCGCGTTTTCCGCGCTGCCGAAAACCGGGCGGGCCGGACCCGTCACGTGGAGCAATCCGCTTCTCGAAAAGACGTTCCCGCTGCTCGCCGTCCTCGAAAGCGATCCCGCCGTCGGCGCCGCGCTCGCCGCGCATCCCGAACTCGCCGCGCTTGCGCAAGCCAAGTTCCGCGCGATCCCGGCCTCCGCCGCGGCGAGCAAGGACGCGACAACCCTCGACGCCCTCACCGCGCAAATCGACCCGCTCCTCTGGTCCGACGCCGAGATTCAGCAAGTCGCCGAAATCCTCCGCGGCCTCCTCGCCGACAGTCCCGCGCTCCGCGCCGCCGTCCGCGACAACCTTCGCCCGAGCGGTCTCTTCGCGCTCCACGAAAAGCTTCCCGACGCCGATTTCCTCGCGCGCGCCTGGGGTGATGCCGCCGGCATGGTCAACCTCGTCATCAAAACCTACGCGCTCGGAGTTCCGCCCCGCTACGCAAAAATCGACGCGCTCGCCTACGATCCCGCCTCCGCCTACCACGTCAAAACGACCCGCGAACTTCTCGTGCTCGTGCGCGACGACCCCGAGGCCGCGCGGCTCTTCATCCAGCCCTCGCTCCGTTTCGCGGTCATGCTCCTGCAAGCGCACCAGCGCGATTATGCCGGACGTTTTGAGCCGTTGCACGCGGGTGAAAACCAGGCCGCATTTGCCCGCGCCGCGAAGATTGATTGGACGCGTTACAAGCACACCGCCCTGCTCGTGCTCGGCCACGGCGCGCACATCTCCGGCGTGCCCCTCAGTCCGACGGGCCGCGCCTCGCTCGACGCCGCCATCCGCCGCTTCCGCGAGGGCGACTCCGCGTTTCTGGTGCTGACCGGCGGCTACGTCTGGCCCTCCGGCACCAATTATTGCGAGGCGGTTGAAATGAAGCGCGTCGTTGTCCGCGACTTCGGCGTGCCGGAGGAGTGCGTCATCATCGACCCGCACGCCCGCCACACCACCACCAATTACCGCAACACCGCGCGCTTGTTCATCCGCCTCGGCGCGCCCCTGGACAAAACCATCCGCGTGCTCACCACCGACACGCACGTGAACTACATCGTCAGCCCGCGCTTCCAAAGAAACGCCAAAAAGGAGCTCGGCTATTCGCCGTTCACGCTCGTCTCCCAAGCCGGCCCGCTCGAACTCATAGGCAGGCTCTCCCCGCTCTCCACCCAAGTCGGCGCCGACCCGCTCGACCCATGACGGTGTTTTGGAAAATTGAAAATGCGCGCCCACCCATCCCCGACGGGGATGCGTCTTTTAGCCCGGGGTTGGTGCGAGGAACGAGCGCCTACCCCGGGTGGGATAAAAAAGAAAACACAACCCTGAAAGGGTTGCGTTCGTTGAAAACGCACGGTGCGCAAACAGGCCACAACCCCGTCGGGGTTGGTTGTAATGCTTATCATTCCCGGGGTAGCTCGCCGCGCTCGCAACCCCGGGCTAAAAGACAGAAGCCCGTTGGGCTTCATGCAATGTCAGTTTTTTAAACCCAATAACATGAAACCAAAATCCCTCACCTCACTCCTCCGCATTGTCGCGCCCGCCCTCCTCGCCACGGCCCTGTGCCTCCCCGCGACGGCACAAACCGTCCATCCGAAGGCGGCGCCCGTGCAGCTCAAACGGATTGGCAAAGTCACCCCGCGCGCATCGGTCGAAGGCGTCAGCCCGCGCATCGGCATCGGCTTCGAAAAACTCGACCGCAATGTCTTCGATCCGGAAAAAGCCTACGACAAAGTCGGCGCGCTCGGCGTCAAGTGGGTGCGCATCCAGTCCGGCTGGCAGCGCACCGAAAAAGTTCGCGGCCAGTATGATTTCGCGTGGCTCGACAGCGTGGTGGACAACCTCATCAAGCGCGGCATGACGCCGTGGATCAACCTCTGCTACGGCAACGAACTCTACACGCCCGAGGCGAAAAAATATTTCGGCGCCGTCGGCGTGCCGCCCGTGAAAACCGGGGAGGAAAGACGCGCGTGGGCCGCCTACGTCACGGCCGTCGTCAAGCATTTCAAGGGACGCGTCCAACTCTACGAAATCTGGAACGAACCCAACGCGCTCAACTGTTGGAAAACCGGCGTGAATCCGGCGGAATACGGCGAGTTTGTGATCGCCACATCGAAGGCGATCCGCGCCGTCGATCCCTCCGCGCAAATCGCGGGCGGTGTCACCTCCGGCTCGCTCAAGCACCTCGGCTACATGGCCGCCGCGCTCGAAACCGGCATGGCCGCGCACCTCGACATTTTCTCGTATCACTATTACGCGATCACGGAGCTCGGATACAAAAACCGCTACGACGCCATGCGCGCGCTCGTGCGCGCCCACAACCCCGACATCAAAATGGTGCAGGGCGAGTCCGGCACGCAATCGCGCCCCGACGGACGCGGCGCGTTGCGCTACCGCGCGTGGACGCCGCAAAACCAGGCCAAGCTGTTGCTGCGACACCTCGTCACCGACATTTCGTTCGATGTCGATTTCACCTCGTATTTCACGACCGTTGACATGATCGAGGCACTCGACGGCAAAGTCGGCGAAAAAGCCTCGTATCTGGATTATGGATATTTCGGCGTGCTCGGCGCGGACTTCGACGAGGACGGCCGCTCCACCGGCGAATACACGCCCAAGCCCTCCTACTACGCGCTGCAAAACCTCTGCTCCGTTTTCACCGACGACGTCACCACGGGAAACATTGCGCTGCAAATCGTCCCCGGCGAAGGCGCATACGGAAAGGAAGTCGGTTTCGACGATCATCCCCTGCAATATCTCGCATTGGAAAAGTCCAACGGCGCGCGCGGCTTCCTCTACTGGAACGCGACCGACCTGCTCACGACGAGCTTCGAAAGCGCGACCACGATGATATTCACCGGCCTTCCGAAACCCGTGCGCCTAGTGGACCTGATCACCGGCGACGTCTATGAAGTGCCCGACGAAATGATGGTCCAATCGCGCTACAAGGGCAATTCCTGGACCCTGAAAAACATCCGCATAACCGACTACCCGCTGCTGCTGACGTTTGGTGATTTTGTGAAGTTCGAGCCGAGTAAAAAATAACCGAAATCGAGCCGTAAGGGCGTCGCAAGCGGCGCCCCTACGCATGAAATTTTCGAGGTTAAGATTTCCGACGTTGTTTGCGCCTGATGCGGCGTCTTTCGGCTTCCTCAGCGACGTTTTTTTCGTGTTTCGCTTTTTCAATTTTGTATCGGCGGATAGCCGCTACAAAAAGACAGAGCCCCATGACAAGCACAGCGGCGCCCATAATTTGCGCGCTGGCGCCTGTCATCAATCCTGCACCTCTTTTTCCAGTGAAAGTTTTTGTTCTGATGTCATTGGCGCCACCAGCAATCAAAAGTGTAGCTACAAAAAATAGCCCCCAGTATGAAGTTCTGACAGATTTTGGATAAAACCGGCTCAGTAGAAAACCAATCAAGAGAGGCCCGCCTAAAAACACCAAAAAACGCTGTATCGTGCCCCAGTCCATTGGAAAACGGTGTCCTCAAAACCTCGGCATTCCACCACCGCCCTTGGCCTGCATGGCTTGCATCTGGCGCATCATTTTGCGGCCTCCGCCGCCCTTCAGCATCTTCATCATTTTTTGCATTTGCTGAAATTGTTTCATGAGCTGGTTGACCTCTATGATTTTCACGCCCGCGCCGTTCGCGATGCGCAGGCGGCGGCTGCCGTTCAGGAGCTCGGGCTTGCGGCGCTCCTGCGGCGTCATCGAGAGAATGATCGCCTCGGTGCGCGCCATTTGTTTCTCGGCGTCGCCGTCTAGTTTGACGCCGTTCATGCCCGGAAGCATGCCCATGATGCTTTCCATCGAGCCCATTTTTTTGATCTGGCGCATCTGCCCGAGAAAATCCTCCAGGTTGAAGTCGGCCTTGCGGAGTTTCTCCGCCATCTTTTCCGCCTCCTTCTGGTCGATGTTTTCCTGCGCGCGCTCGACGAGCGAAACCACGTCGCCCATGCCAAGGATGCGCGAGGCAAGGCGGTCGGGATAAAATATCTCGAAGTTTTCCGTCTTCTCACCGGTGCCGACAAACTTGATCGGCACGCCCGTGATCGACTTGATCGAGAGCGCCGCGCCGCCGCGCGCGTCGCCGTCGAGCTTGGTGAGGATGAGGCCGGTGAGTTGCAGCGCGTCGTTGAACGCCTTTGCCACGTTGACCGCCTCCTGGCCAAGCGCGCCGTCGGCGACGAGAAACACCTCGTCGGGTTGCACGCGGGCGCGAAGTTTTTTCACCTCGTCGATCAGCGTCTCGTCAATTTGCAGGCGTCCGGCGGTGTCAAAAATAATCGCGTCGCACGTCGCCTCGCGAGCCGCCTCAAGCGCGGCCGCGCCAATGGCGGGAACGTCCTTCGAGTTGCGATCCGCGTAAAACGCGACCTCCTCCGCCTTCGCCAGAATCTCCAGTTGGTCGATGGCCGCCGGGCGGTAAATATCGCACGCCACAACCATCGGACGGTAGCCGCGTTTTTTGAGCAGTTTCGCGAGTTTGGCGCTTGATGTCGTTTTGCCCGAGCCGTGCAAGCCGACCATGAGCACCCTCAGCGGACGCGCCGCGGAAAGCTCGGTCGCGCCCTCTCCGAGCAAGCGCACCAATTCGTCGTTGATAATCTTGACGATTTGCTGGCCTGGCGAGACGCCCTTGAGCACTTCCCGCCCGACGCATTGCTGCTGCACGCGCTCCACGAATTCGCGCGCGACCTTGAAGTGCACGTCGGCGCCGAGCAGGGCCGCGCGCACTTCCTTGAGCGCCTCGGCCATGTTTTCCTCGGATAGTTTGCCAACCCCGCGGAGATTGCGGAGCGCCTGCGAAAGTTTGTCTGTGAGCGATTCGAACATGTGAAAAGCGCACAAATGAACTCACGCGCAAACAAATGGCCAGATTTGTTTGCGGCAAATTGCGAGCCTCGCCGGGCTCAACGGAATGCCGCGCTTTCAAACACGGCGATCCCTGTAGTTGATTTTTGAATACAAAAAAAACACCCGCGACTGGATTACGGGCGTTTTTGTCTTGGATTGGGTTTGGGAGCGGCGTCGCGGCCGCATGCGCCGATCACGCGGCGGGCACGATTTCGACACTCGTGAGTCCGATGCGGTCGATGGGCGTGCTGCGCTCGCCGGTGGGCTGCGTCGGAACGGTGGCGATGCGCTCGAGCACGTCGTCGCCGGCGATGAGTTCGCCAAAGGCGGTGTATTGCCTGTCGAGGAAACGCGCGTCACCGTGGCAGATGAAGAACTGGCTGCCGGCGGAGTCGGGATGCTGCGAGCGAGCCATCGAGATGACACCGCGCACGTGCGGCTTGGCGTTAAACTCGGCCTTGATCTGGTAGCCGGGACCGCCCGTGCCGGGCAGGCCGCTTTCGCCGTCCTTGGTATTGGGGCAGCCGCCCTGAATCATAAAGCCCTTGATGATGCGGTGAAACGCGGTGCCGTTGTAAAAACCCTCGCGCGCGAGTTTCTTGAAATTCTCCACGGTCTTGGGCGCGACGTCGGGCCAAAACTTGATGGTCATGTCGCCGTAGGAGGTTTTCAGGATCGCGTGTTCTTCGGGTGCTGTGTTGGTGGTGCTCATGTGTAAAAGGCCGAGAGACTGAAGGACAGAAGGGCTGAAAGGGAAGCAGAAACGGACGGTCAAAATTGATGGAGGTTCGAAAATAAAAATGAACGTCGGCTGGAGATTTTGTTGAATGCGGAGCGCGCAGGTTGTTTCCTTGGAGCCATCCCGAAATGTATTTGTTTTTAACAGGCCTGCTCGTCGGTGCGTTCGCGGCATTTTTGTTTTATTGCCGCGCGCGCCGCGGTGCCGCGCCCGCCGAGGACGACCGGCAGGTGGTTTCGCAGGAAACGCAAATCGTGGTGGATTTCATGCACCACATGGCGGAGGCGATGGCGGACAATCCCCGCCGCGAGGCGCTCTATCAGCGCATCGTGCACGCGTCGATTTTGTGCACGGGCGCGCTCAGCGCGTGCATATTTGAAAAAACCGCGGGCAACATGATGCGCGGCGTGGCGGTGGAGGGGCTATTCCCGCCGCACAAGCCGCTGCCGGACTCGGGCCGGGCGGGAATCATTTCGCGGGCGAAGTTCATCGAGCAGGTTTTGAAGTCGGAAACATTTCCCGTCGGCGATGGCGTGGTGGGAAACGTGGCGCAGACCGGCAAGGGGGAGTTGATTCCCGATGCGAAGGCCGACCCGCGCGTGGTCCGGCATTACGACCCGGCGCTTGAGGTGCGCTCGATCATCGCCGTGCCGGTGACATTTGGAAAACGGTTTTTCGGCGTGCTCGCGGTAACCAACCCGGCGGGCAGCCATCCGTTCACGCAAACGGATTTTTCACTGGTGCAATCGCTCGCCGAGCAGGCGGCGATCGCGTTGCACACGGTCGATTTCATCAACTTCCAACTGGAGAAAAAGCAGCTCGACATGGATCTCTCGCTCGCGAGCAACATCCAGCAAATGCTGCTGCCGCACGGGGTGCCGCAGATCGATGGGTTCGACATCGACACGCGTTACTCGCCCGCGCAAAAAGTGGGCGGCGATTTTTACGACTTGTTTGTGCTGTCCGAAACGAAGCTCGGCGTGGCGGTGGGCGATGTTTCGGGCAAGGGCGTCGCGGCATCGCTGCTGATGGCGATTTGTCGCACCAACCTGCGCCAGATCGCGCCGCGGTTCGAGTCGCCCGCGCGCGTGCTCGTGGAGCTCAACCACGTGCTGTCCGAGGACATCCAGCAGGGGCTCTACATCACGATGGTGTTTGCGATCATCGACACGGAATACAACGAGGTCACGTTTGCGCGCGCGGGGCACGAGCTGCCGTTTTTCGCGCGCGAGGATCGCGCGGACAAACACTTCAAGGGCGAGTTTATCGGCTCAGAGGGAATGCCCATCGGCATGGTGGAGGAGATGATTTTCGCCGAGATCATAAAGGACCGGCACGAACCGCTGATGCGCGGCGAGTCGCTCGTGCTCTACACCGACGGGATCACGGAAATGCCAAACGAAGACGGGAAGGAATTTTCCGGCGCGCGGCTCATGGACGCCGTCCGCGCATCGCGCAAGGGCAGCGCGAAGGAAATCAACGACCACGTGCTCGAAAGCGTGTCGCGCTTTGCCGGCCCGGAAAAGCAGCGCGACGATTACACGCTGGTGACGATCAAGCGCGTTTGAGCCGCGCACATGGCGTCCCTTGCCAACAGCGAACCCGCGGCGCAAAACAAATCACGGCAACGCCGCGGCGCCCGGAAAGCAGATGCGCTCCACGGCCTCGTTGAAGTCGGCCGCGCCTTGAAGAATCTCTATCTCGAGCCGCAGGTAATAGATCGGCACGGGGCACGGCATGCCGGGATCGATGCGCACGGCGTCCTTCTCGGTGGTCACGATAAACTCCACTTTTTTCTCGATCGCCTCTTTGAAGATCGATTCGAAATCCGATTTCTTAAACCGGTAATGATCGAGAAACCGGCGCGTGAAAACAATCGAGCCGCCGAGATCGCGAACAAACTTCTCGAAACTCTCCGGCACCGCGATTCCCGAAAACGTGCCCACTCGCTTGCCTTTCAGAAAATCAAGCGGCTGCTTCTCATCGGCTCCGGCGCCGAAGCGTTGCAAATACTGCGGGCGGTGCGCGCACTCGATAATGTCGGCGTGCGGATTGTGTTTTTTGATAAGCTCCTCCAGCTCCAGGTCGCGCTGGCCGTTGGACTTCGTGAGGAAAACGTAGCTCGCGCGCTTGATGTGCTTGATCGGCTCGCGCAGGATTCCGCGCGGCAGCAGGTTGCCATTGCCGAACGGGTTGGTCTTGTCAACGAGCAGCAGATTGAGCCGGCCCTTGAGCGGCAGGTATTGGAAACCGTCGTCGAGCACGAGCGTGTCGCAGCCGAATTTCTTGATCGCATACATGCCGGCTTTCACGCGGTTTTTGTCCACGAGCACGAGCACGCCCGGCAGGTTTCGAGCGAGCATGTAAGGCTCGTCGCCCGCGTGCTCCGAGTCGAGCAGCACGGTCTTGCCGTCGCTCACGATGCGCGGCGGCGGCTCCGCGGCGTGCGTAATCCAGTTGAGCCACTTGCGCCAAAACGGGGGCGACTTGCTCTTGTAGCCGCGGCTGAGGATGGCGACCTTGCGCCCGCGATCGCGAAGCGCCGCGGCGAATTTTTCCACCACGGGCGTCTTGCCCGTGCCGCCCACCGTGAGGTTTCCCACCACCACGACGAGGCACCCGAGCGGCTGATCGTGAAAAATGCGCCTCCGGTAAAGCCAGTAGCGCGCCTGCACAATCCCGCTGAACATGAACGACAGCACCTGCAAGAATCCCGCGAACAATGTCGCCGCCGTCCCCTCCGCGCGCCCGAAGATCACATCGATGGCGAAAGCTTCGAAGCTGCGGATTTTTCTTTGAAACCAGGAGGACATTTGCGGTGCGGGCTTTTACAAAAGGCGTGGATCGTTGCGGTTGGGATTGAGTATTGACGATGAGGGCGGTGTGGCGTTCGTTGGCAGACTTCTATCACGAAGTTGATCCAACCATGCAACTCAATCTCGTAAAATCCAAAATTCATCGTGCCGAAGTCACCGACATGAGCCTCAACTACGAGGGCAGCCTTGCCATCGACATCGAGCTCATGGAAATGGTCGGCCTGCGCCATTACGAAAAAATCCTCGTGAGCAACCTCGCCAACGGCGAACGCTTCGAAACCTACGCCATCCCCGCCCCCGCCGGTTCGCGCATCTTCAGCCTCAACGGCGCGACCGCCCACCTCGGCAAGCGCGGCGACCTCATCACGATCATGAACTTCGCCTTTGTTGACGAAAAGGAGGCCGAAAACTGGAAGCCGCAAGTGCTCCTCCTCTCCGAGGCGAACAAGAAAATCGTGAAACTTTCCCACAAGTGACGCGCGGCGGCCTGAAAAACGCCAAGATTCAACCTAACGCACACCCGTGCAAAAAAATTTCAATCAATCGAAAATCCAAAATCGAAAATCGAAAATTTCCTCATGAGCTACAAACTCTTCATCCCCGGCCCGATCGCCGTCTCTGAAAAAACGCTCCGCGCCATGGCCCAGCCCATGATCGGACACCGCAGCGCCGACTTCGTCGCGCTCTTCAACGCCGTCCAGCCCGAACTCCAGGCGCTGATGTATACGAAAGACCCCGTTTACATCAGCACCAGCAGCTCGTGGGGCTGCATGGAAGGCGCGATCCGCAACGTCGTCAAAAAGAAGGTGCTCAACTGCATGAACGGCGCCTTTTCCGACAAATGGTTCGACGTCTCGAAACGCTGCGGCAAGGACGCCGGCGCGCTCAAAGTCGAGTGGGGCCAGCCCGTCGAACCCGACGCGCTCCGCGCGGAACTCGCCACCGGCCAATACGACGCAGTCACCCTCATCCACAACGAAACCTCCTGCGGCTGCATGAGCGACCTGCCCGCGCTCATGGCCGTGCTGCGCGACTTCCCCGACGTCATCTCGATCGTCGACACCGTCAGCTCCTGTAGCGTCGTTCCGATCAAAAAGGACGAACTCGGCATCGACGTGCTCATCACCGGCTCGCAAAAAGCGCTCGCGCTCCCGCCCGGCCTCTCGCTCATGTCGGTCTCCAAGCGCGCGCTCGAACGCGCCGCCACCGTCGAAAGCCGCGGCTACTATTTCGACTTCCTCGAATTCCAGGCCAACTGGGAAAAAGGCATGACGCCCAGCACGCCCGTCATCCCGCTCATCTACGCGCTCAAGTCGAAGCTCGACGACATCAAGGCCGAGGGACTCGACGCCCGCCACGCCCGCCACGCGCAGCTCAACAAAATGGTGCGCGACTGGGGCTTCGCGAAAGGCTTCAAACTCTTCCCGAAGGAAGGCCACGGCTCGCTTTCGCTGAACTGCTTTGCCAACACGCTCAACTACGACATCGCCGCCCTGAACAAAATCCTCAAGGCCGAGCACAACCTCGTGATCGACGGCGGTTATGGAAAGCTGAAAGGCAAAACCTTCCGCATCTCGAACATGGGCGACGAAACCGTGGAGACAATCACCTCACTCCTCGCCTCCCTCGACGCCGCGCTGGCGAAAACGCCGAAGCTCGCGGCGTAAAAAACGCATCGACGTTTTCAACAACTCATCAACAAAAACACCGCGCCAAAAGCGCGGTGTTTTTTATTCGTCCGAAATTCCGAAAACAACCTGAGTCTCAAACCAATTATCTTGAACCATGCCTTTTCTGGTGCCGGAGGTCCATGTCGTTTGCATGACATGCGCAATCGCATATCGGTCGAAAACTTCGTCACTCGATTCCTTCACGGCCATTCTGGTGGGAACCCCTTCTTCATTTATTCGCACACAAAGCACCACTCTGCCCGAAAAGGCCGAGCGTTTTAACTCAAGCGGGTAAACCAACTTTGGTTGCGATACTTTTTTGGGTTCGGCTATTTTCGTCTCCGTGGAAAACACGACACTGTCAAATGGATACAGCGCGCTGCTAACTTCGGAATCAACAAATGGGATGGGGTATTTTCGATTAATGCGCCCTTTTTTGTCAGGGGCGTCCTTGGTGGCATAATAAAACAATCGGGAATCGGCGCTAAACTCGGCCCAAAATACGCCCATCTGCCACGGTGTTTGATTTCTTTTTTTCATGCTTTCTCTAGCGCTCTCTTTAAGGCGAGCGGACATACGTTCACCCAAATCATAAAATCTCATTCCTTGGGCGTTACAGTAATATAGTTTCATGGATGTAATATTGGGATTATCGCCTGATTCATCGTGTTTCAGAGCGATTCCATAATATGGCTTCTCACTTTCATATGGCTTCTCACTTTCTTCCGATGGATCAGTTATTGCCCAATAGTATGTCGTCCCGTTTTCGTCTCCGACTCCGAATATCCATTTGGGGTTCATCTCTCCCCACACATCTGTGCCGACTTTTGAAAGAGGCATGGGCAGTTCCGCCAAGGCAATCGCGTATGACAACGCATTGATCTCATTTGGCGTTGCCCACTTGGGTTCCGGTTGGGGTTTGTCCGCGGCATCAAGCGCCAATGAAACAAACCAAAGGCAGACGATGCCGAAAAGTCCGGCACATTGGAGCAATTTGAAATAACGCATCATGGTTAATAAGTTTTAAGCCTGTCCGGCGATACCATCTAAATAAACGCTCGAATCCGAGTTTTATTAGCGAGCGAAATCTGAATTTCGCCCGTGTGACACGTCGCTTCTTTCCCTTGCCCGCGCCGCGTTGCGCATACAGCGTGTCGCCTTACATTCCGTCATGGCATCCACGACCAACTTTCCCGCACCGCCCGCCATCCTCAATGAGCGCGATCTCCGCGCAGCCGATTTCAGCGCGCCCGTTGTCGAACCTTCAGCCCTTCAGCCCTTCAGCCCTTCAGCCCTTTCCTCCCCCGCCCTTCTTCGCATTTACGCATGGATGCAACTCGCACGCCTCACGGACAACCGCATCCTTGACCTCTTCCGCCAGGGTTTGATCAAGGGCACCGTCACCGGAGGACAGGGACACGAAGGGCTCGTCGTGCCCCTTGCGCTGCTCGCCGACAAAACAACCGATGTCATTTCCTTCACGCATCGCGGACTCGGCGGACATCTCATTTGGAGCCAGCATCTCTGCACGCACCTCAACCAGTATTTTGCAAACTTCGAAAGCCCCACGCAGGCACGCGAGGGAAACGTCCATCGCGGCGACCCGGCGAATCGCTCGCTCCCGATGGTCAGCCATCTCGGCGCGATGGCGTCCAATGTCACCGGTTGCACCGACGCGCAACGCCGCGCGGGGAAAAATGCCGTTGGTATCGCCATTTTCGGCGAAGGCGCGTCATCCACCGGCGACATTCACGAGACGCTCAACCTCGCCTCGCTGCTCAACATCCCCGTTCTTTTTGTCATCGAAAACAACCGCTACGCCTACTCGACACCCTACGAGGAGGAATGCGCGCCCGGCGCGGCCCTCTGGCAGCGCGCCGCCGGCTATGGCATCGAGGGCCTCGCGCTCGACGGCACAAATCCCGAACTCGCCGCCGCCACGCTTGCCGCCGCGCTCGAAAAAGTCCGCGCCACTTCGCGCCCCATGCTCGTTGAAGCCAGTGTCGTCCGCCTCCGCGGGCACGCCGCTTACGACACTTGCGATTATTATCCGCCCGGCGAGGCAGAGCGCATCGCCGCCGCCGATCCACTCCCGAAATTCCGCGCCCGCCTTGCAGGCGCGGGCCACGCCGCGCAACTCGACGCAATCGACGCCGAGCTCTCCGCCTATCTCGAAACCTGCGTCAAAATTTCGCTCGCCGTGCCGCGTCCCGCCTCCGATGCCGCACCGATGCAACGCGACATTTTTGCCCCCGCCGCCGAACCGATGCCATGGAAACCCGCCATCGAGCTTGCCGACAACTCACCCTTGACGATGGCGCAGGCCATCAACGCCGCTCTTCGCAAAATCCTCACCGAGCGTCCCGAGTCGCTCATACTCGGGCAGGACATCGGAACCTACGGCGGCCCGTTCAAAGTCACCGAGCATCTGTTGCGCGATTTCGGACGCCCCCGCGTCATGAACGTCCCCCTCGCCGAGAGCGCCTGCACCGGTTTCACAATCGGCCTCGCGCTCGGCGGACGCCGTCCAATCGAGGAGTTCCAGTTCGCCGATTTTTCCACGGAGGCAGTCACCCAAATCACACAAAACGCCGCCACCTACCGCTTCCGCTCCGGCGCGCAAGTGCCGCTCGTTTTGCGATTCCCCTGCGGCGGCGGAATCACCCTGGGCTCCTTTCATTCGCAGGAACTCGAATCGCTATTCACCGCATTCCCCGGCCTCAAGGCGCTCTACCCGAGCAATCCGCAGGATGCGTTCAACGCCATCCTCGCCGCCTACGAGGACAACAACCCCGTTCTCGTTTTCGAGCACAAGGGTCTCTACCGACGCGGCAAGTCGCCCATCACGTGGGACTCGAATTACCGAGACATCTGGCAACCCGCGCATCTGCGCGCGGGCGACTTCGCCACTTTTGTTTCCTACGGCGAAATGACTCACATCGCCGCCGAGGCTTGCGATTATTTCACCGCTGAATACGAACGCAACCTCGACCTCTTCGACCTGCGCTGCCTCGCTCCGCTGAACCTCGACTCCATCCGCGAATCACTCTCGCGCACGCACCGCCTGATCGTGTTGCACGAAGGCCGGCGCTCGCACGGTTTCGGCGCCGAGCTCGTGGCGCAGCTCACCGAGGAACTTTTCTTTTCGCTCGAAGCCCCGCCGCTGCGCATCGCATCGCTCGACATGCCGGTGCCCTTCGCCCCCGAACTCGAACACGTCTTCCGCCCCACAAAGGACAGCGTGATCGAAAAAATCACCGCATGGATGGGTTGAGTCGATTTCGGATTTTTGAATTTCGCAAATGCCGTGTTTTCCAAAAAACATACAACGCACATTCAGCACTCCCATCCGTCCCATCTGCCTCATAAAAAATCTCATCGAAAAATCGCCACGCGCAAACAACATCCTCTTTTCCCATGCCCACAAAAAAATCCAAAAAAACAAAATCCAAAATCAGCGCCGCGCAGTGGCGTAAAATCAGGCTCTTCGCCATGGATGTCGACGGCATCCTCACCGACGGCTCGCTCATCGTCTCAAGCGACGGCACCGAGTCGAAAACCTTCAGCATCCTCGACGGCGCCGGCCTCATTTATCTCGGCTGGGCCGGCATCACCACCGCATGGCTCTCGGGCCGCAAATCCGGCGCGACAACCGTCCGAGCCAAGGACCTGAAAATCCCGTATGTTGTCCAGGGCCAGGACGACAAACTCGCCGAACTTAAAAAACTCGCCGCCAAGCTCAAGCTCACCGCCGACCAGATTGTCTACATGGGTGATGACGCCATCGACGCGCCCGCGATAAAATGGGCCGGCATCGGCATCAGCGTCTCCAACGCCCAGCCCCCCGCGCTCGCCGCGGCGGACATCATCACCAAAAAAGCCGCGGGCGCGGGCGCCGTCCGGGAAATCTGCAACTGCATCCTCGCCGCCCACGGGAAATAGTTTTCCGAAACAACGCGCGTGCGCGCCCTTCTCACAGCACTCCTGTTTTCCGCCCTCGCCGCCGGTGTTTTTGCCGGCGCCGGGGGCAGAAGCATTTTCGCAAACGTCCCGGTCAAGAATCCCCGGTATCCCGCGTTCAACGACGCCGGGCACCGCACATCGCTTATCTCCGGGGAACAGGCCACAATCATCAATACCCGCCAGATCGACATCGGCCGGCTCGAATTCATCCAATACCCCGGGGACGGAAGCGCCCGTGTCGTGACCCGCATGACAGCGCCCGTGGCAAGTGTGTTCGAGTTCGACTCGCCGGCACCGAGAATCGAGGGAAAAGAAAATGTCCGCCTCGCACGCGAGGACGAACTCGACGTGACGGGCGAGGACTGGGCCTATGATCATGCGCGGCAAAAACTCACGATAAACAAAAACGCCCGCATCCTCTACAAAGCCCCGCTCAAAAACATCCTCGGCCGTTCCGCCACCGATCAACCGGCTTCGCAAAATCCCCCGTCCGCACTTGAGCCCGACGAGACGCTCGTCACCGCCGATTCGCTCGCGCTCACACAAAACGAGACGAACGGCACAACCCTGGCCGTCCTCAAAGGCAACGTCGTCATCACCTCGGTCGACGGCCTGCGCCTTGCCTGCGATCACCTCGAAATCACCGCCGCGCGCCTCCGCGACAAAGACCCCGCGCTCACACCGCTCGACAAATTCCAGCTTCTCGTCGCCACCGGCAATGTCCGCCTCACCCAAGGCGCGCGCACGGTCACTTGCGGACGCGCCGATGTTTTTCCGCGTGAGGACCGCATCACGCTCACACAAAACGCCGTCGTCACCGACACTGAACTCAAGATCACCGCCGCCGGCGACCCGCTCGTCCTCCACCGCGCCGACCGCCGCATCGAAGGCAAAACCGGACGATTCATCCTCCCGCCCTGGCAGGCAACCGGCACGGAACCGCGCGCGGAAAATGCCAAGTTGGAAAACACGGTCATCACCGCCGGCAACTTTGTAATGCGGGAAACTCCGGACGGTCTCACCCACGCCAATCTCGATGAAAACGTAACTGTCGCCGCCACGGACACCCGGCTCACCTGCGATCACCTCGTGCTCGCCGTCACACCGCAGAAACAACCCGATCCCGACGCACCCGCGCCAAAAATCGCACCGCTGCACCATTTCCTCGCCACTGGCAATGTTCACCTCACCCAGGCCAGCCGCGAAGCGACCGGCGGCCAGGCCGAAGTCCTGCCGGATGAGGACAAAATCATACTCACCCAAAACCCCGTGCTCATTGATCACGAGGCATCCGCAAAAGCGTCGGCGGATACTTTCACACTTCAACGGCTCGAACGCCGCCTGACTGCCGAAAACAATGTCCGCATCACCCTTCCCCCGATCAAGGACCTCAGCGCGAACGCGCCCCGCGCCACCGCAGCCACGCCCGGCACCGACACGGTTGTCACCAGCCGGGCGCTCACCATGTGGACAACCCCCGACGAACTGTCGCACGCCATTTTTGACGGAGACGTCCATCTCGAGGGAACGAATCTCGACCTCGCCTGCAAACACCTGACGGTTGACGCAGATCCGCGCAAGACCGGGGCCCCGCCTCAATCGCCGAAACCGGATTCAACGCTCGACCCCAAACTGCAAACCATCGCCTCCAAGATTCTCCTGCTGGTTGCGACGGGGGATGTGCGATTCAAACAGCTTTCACGCGAAGTCACAAGCGGTCGCGCCGAGATCATTCCCGCCGAGGATCGCATCACGCTCACGGAAAATCCAGTCATCATAGATCGCTCGAATCCGGACGAAACAGTCACCTTCAGCAGCGAAAAACTCACGCTCATCCGCGGCGAGGAAAACATTGAGGGTGAAAAAATAAAAATCACCCGCACCACGACAAAACCGCAACCGTAGCGCCCAACCGTCAAATCCCCGTCAATCGGACGCGATACATTTTTTTGATTTTGCAATATCGCGGGGTGCGTCACGAAAAATGTTGTGACGAAAAATACTTGAAAAGTGGTTGCGATTAGTGGGATGTAGTTAAGCCATGAGTGGCTTTAGCAGCCTTTGACAACTTGGGCGGTCATTTATTTCTCTCTTTGCTCTAACCTAATTCATCCAATCCAACATAATTGTGCGAAAACTCCGGCCATAACAACACCGGTGCCACCCACAAAATTTTGAACTCCTTTCCTACATGAAAACCTCATTGAACAATCCGCGGACCTTTTTCGCCGCGATATTCCTGACAGCATGCGCGCTTTCACCGTTGCGCGCGGATGAAGCCCAATGGCAGGGCACCGGCACGGGTGACTGGAGCCGGCCCGAAAACTGGACGCCCGCAGCGCCCAGCGCCACTGGCACGGCCTACATCGACAACAGCGGCACGGCCGTGGTCGCCAACTCCACGTTTGAGGTTGGCGGCATTGTTGTGGGAAGCAATGGCGCGGGCGGCTTGATCCTTGGCACCGACGCGGTTGTCACGGCCACAGCCCCGACGGCGGGAAATTTATACATCGGCGAAAATGCCGGCGGCAACGGCTCGCTGATAATGTGGAGCAACGCCTCGCTTGAAACACTCCACGCCACGATTGGTTCCGACGGGACAGGCTCGGTGTCGCTGCACAACAACGCCTCGCTCAAAACCGACGGCGCCCACATCGGCTTGAACGCCGGCGCGGTCGGCACGGTGTCTGTTGACGGCAACGCGACATGGGATGCGGGCACCCTCCATATCGGCGGATCCAGCAGCGCCGCGGGCAGCTGGGGAACGGGACAGTTGACCATTCAAGGCAGTGGTGCGGTAACGAGCTCCGACAATATAATCGGCGCGGGAGTTGACGGAAGCGGTGAAGTCAAGGTGTCGGGCAACGGCCAGTGGACCATCGGCACTGCATTGACTGTCGGCGATTATGGCAGCGGTCTTTTGGAGATCAGGAACAATGCCAAGGTGGTCAGCGGGACGGAGTCCGATCTCTCGAGCGCATATCTCATCGGTTTCGATGCAGCCGGGACAGTATCCATTTACGACAATGGCATTTGGGACATGACCGAAGCCGATGTTGCAACGCACGAGTTTGCGATCGGCGGTTCGTCGAATGGCACGCTGAACATCAACGATCAAGGCTCGGTCCTCTTTCCCGGTGTGATCGCACTCGGAAATTACAGCACAGGCGTGGGCACGATCAACTTGAACGGCGGCGTGCTGGAAGTCGCCGGACTTGAAAAAAAGGCCGGCACGGCAGTGGTTAGTTTCAACAGCGGCACGATCCGCGCGGCCGCGGATTCGGCAGATTTTATCTCGGGGATTCCGACGGTCGCTGTTCTTGATGGAGGAGCGGGATTGGATACCAACGGCTATGATGTCACAATCGCCTCCAATCTCTACGGCATCGGCGGCCTGACCAAGACGGGCGCGGGTTCGCTCACCTTTTCCTCGGCGCAATCCTACTCGGGAACAACGACCATCAAGGCCGGCGTGATCACAGCGGGCGTCGCGAACATAATCATGAATAGCGCCGCGCTCGTGGTTGACGGCACATTCAACCTCAACGGCTACGACCAGCAAGTGGGCGACCTGTCCGGCGCGTCGTCAGGCGTGCTTTCGGGCATCGGCAAATTAACCGTGAACAACTTGGAGGACAGCACTTATTCCGGCGCCCTCAAAATCACGGGCACACTGGTCAAGGCGGGATCGGGCACGCTGACCATGGACGGAAACACCGCCGCCGCGGATTTCGGAGGTTTGGTGTCAGTAACCGCGGGCCAGCTAAATATCGCCTCAAACAACGCCCTCGGCGCCGGCACGATTGACAACGGCAGCGTCATTGAAATCGCCGACGGCGTGACCGTGTTCAGCAACACCATCACCGGCGCGGGCATCACCGAAGTCAGCTCCTCCGGCGTGAACCTAACCGGCACGCAAACAAATTACGCGGGCACTTGGAATATCACCGGAAGCGGCACAGTGGCCTCGCAAGAAAACCTCGGCGCGGACGCCACCGTCGAAATCGAAACCGACGGAAGCCTGACGCTCAGGACAGCCACCGCGGGAAATTTCCAGTGGAGCAACACCCTGCGGGGCAGCGGCACATTGACCGTGAATCTCACCGGCACGGCGGACGTTTTCAGCATGGACACCACGACGACCGGAGCCGGTTTCCAAGGCGCGGTGGAATTGAAAAACAGCGCCTATGTCATAGACGATTCGACGGAAGCTCTGCTCGCAAACGCGACCCTTTCCCTGGGCACAGGCAACGTCACCCAAATCGCGACAAGCTCCGGCACGCGCCAGATCGGCGGCATCACACTTGACGGCGGCTTGCTGCAATTCGGCGAAGTCGAACCGATGGCGGGCCAGGTCGAAACCGTCCTGAAAACAGGCACCCTCACCGTCGGCTCCGGCAGCA
Organism: Ereboglobus sp. PH5-10; assembly: GCF_029504735.1. Taxonomy (GTDB): domain Bacteria; phylum Verrucomicrobiota; class Verrucomicrobiia; order Opitutales; family Opitutaceae; genus Ereboglobus. The sequence continues at coordinate 71,165 of NZ_JAQFIP010000008.1, forward strand.
TCCAGGTGGGATTCAAAGACCCCGGCTTGATCCCGAGCGGCACTAATCTCGCGGCACTGGAAGGCACGCCGCTGCTGAAGCAGGACGACGGCGATGTGCTCATGAAATTGATCGAGGCCGACTGGGCCTCCGGCAACGCCGCCAATCTCGTCATTCATGACGGAAGCGGCGCGGTGGTCAGCAATTCACACAGCATCAACCTTTCGCACGACGGCGTGACGACAGACGCCGTCGCCACTTACGACTATGTGGCGAGCACCGGCGCATCAAGCGACGGCCTCTATATTTCCTACGGCCTGAAACAACTTGATATCCTCGACGGACGCACGATGGCTCTCGATCACGACGACGGCACCGCCGCTGGCTCGACCCTGAACACAAAAATCACGGGCGACGGCAGCCTCGACATACAAGCCACCGATTGGATCATGCTCAGCAACGCGGAAAGCGATTACACCGGCACCACGAGCGTGAGCAGCGGCACGCTCCGGCTTGGCGCAAATGGAGCATTGGGGCAGACCTCCATGCTCGCGATTGAAAACGGCGCCGCGTTTGACGCCGGCAACTTTGCCCAGGAAATCGGCTCCCTCGACGCCAAGGAAGGCTCGATCCTCGCGCTCAACAGCGGCACCCTGCAACTCAACGCTGACGGCGAAATCCGCGGCACCGTCACCGGCAGCACGAGCGCAAACCTCATCATCAACTCCTCCACACTCGCCGTCTACGGCGCAAACGCCGAGCTGCATTCCAAAATCACCATCAACGCGGATTCCGCCGCGCTTCTCGACAATGCGGGTGGTCTCGGTGACGGCATTATCGAGTTCACCGACAGCACCGGAAGCCTGACCGTTTCGAGCACCTCAAACGGCACGCTCGAAAACACACTCGCCGGCAGCGGACGCTTGATTAAGGAAGGCGCTAACACACTGACCATTGCGCAAGCCAACAGCGACTTTGAAGGCGCCGTGGACATTAACGAGGGCCGTCTGCTCGCAACGCACATCTCCGCCCTGAACATCGCAACTGTTAACGTGGCCGCCGATGCGATCTATGAACTCTCGGGCGTGAGCGGCACGCTCTCAAACACGGTCGCCGGCTCGGGCACGCTCGCGCTCACAAACAATGCCGCCGTCACAATCACCCGCGCCAACACCATCGCCTCGACACTCGGTGTTGATATGAACAACGCCCGGCTCATCGCCGCCGCGACCGGCATGAGCCTTGGAAATGTTTACATGAACAGCAGCCGGCTAAGCTTCGTCGCGGGCACTCCAAAAACAATGACGATAGCCCGGCTCGACGGCGTGGACTCGATTCTCTCCCTCAATGTCGATTTCGATGAGGTGAGGCGGCTTGCCACCGGAAAAACTTGGACCGTGATTGATGGCGGTCTAGCGGGCGATTACCTGCAAATCAGCGAAAACGCATCCGGCGTGTTCGGCGTCAACATCGTGTCCACAGGCCAAGCCCCCGCCGAGGGCTCCTATGTGGAACTGATCAACTTCACCGGCGCAGCGGGCGACGACACCGCGCAATATCACCTCGTCGATATTTATGGAAACCAGATCGACGAACTCGATCTCGGTCTCAACAAATTCGTCTTGATAAAGGGCACTGAGAACACCGGGCTGCTCAACGACAACGCATGGTATTTGCAGGACACTGGACAATCCAGCGTCGTTGACGCCGCCATCGCCGCCGCGGCCATGCTCGGCAGGGATTGGAATTACGCAATGGACTCCATGCACCAGCGCATGGGCGAAATCCGCATGGAACGCGAAGCGCTTGCCCCCAACGCCGCCAACAAGGGCAACATCTGGCTGCGCGGACGAGGCTATCAACTGAATGCGGACGCGGACATGAGCGGACGCTCCTACACGCAATACGGCTACGGCGTCACCGCGGGCGGTGATCGCGCTTTCAACACCGAAAACGCAACCTGGCTCCTCGGCGTGTTTGCCGACGTCGGCGCGGTTGATCTAGATCTTGACAACAGCGGCGAAAGCCAAAGCCGCACGGTGGCATTCGGCGTGTATGGCAGCTGGTTGCACAAAAGCGGCTGGTATGCCGACGCCATCATCAAGGGCGGGCACCAAGAGCAAACCATCGACGCCAAGAGCCCGAACGGCCATGTGACCAACGGCGAGGACAACACCAACATGGGCGGAATCTCTGTCGAAATTGGCCGCCGCTTCAACTGGAGCAACGGCTGGTGGCTTGAACCTTCCGTGCAGGCGTCGATGTCATGGTTTGGAAAAGCGGAATATGAAACCACGTCCACAGTGAGCGCGTTCGATATAAACATGGAGTCGTTGCGTTCGCAGCAATACCGTGTCGGCATCCGCACGGGCCGCCAATTCCGTGACACAAAGTGGCATCCCTACGGAAAACTGGCCGCCGCAAAAGTGAGCAGCAGCGGCGGGCTCGTGGAGATACTTGACCGGGAGTTCACGCCCGATTGCGAGGGCTGGCGTTTCGAGGTCGGTCTCGGCGCCATGTATCGCCTCACCGACATCAGCCAAGTGTATTTGGAATATGAATACGCGACCGCCGACAACTACGACCGTCCATGGGCGTTCAACCTCGGCTACCGCGTGCTCTGGTAATCCGCGACACTACGCGAACTTTTTCATTCGCAAGTTTTGCTGGATGTGTTTCCGCCACACGGCGGGAACACCGGCCTGCCTCGCAAAATCAGGCCACTTGGCAACGGCGGCGCGCACCTCGTCGATAATCGTCCCGGCACGCCCGCGTTTCATGATCGCGTTTCGCGCGCACGCCCTGAAATCGGCCAGGGTGAAATCGTCGCGCTTGCCGTTCATTGTCATTTGATGCGTCGACGTCCAGTCGCCGTCTGGATTGTAACTGAAGGTCAGGTCGAATGCCGGTGACAGTGTCCAACGTCCGGCTTTGTTCATGAGAAAGGCGATGTTTTTCACATGGTCGTCCTGATTGCGCGCGATGATGTTGAAAACCATGCGCCGAAACTGCTCCTCGACCGCGTCTGTTTGCAGTCCGAGCATTCGGATCACCTGCAGCGCCTGTTCGTAGGAGTAGGCCCCCGCGCTATTGAAGTCGTAGTGTGCGAGCGCGCAGAGCGACTGCATGTGAAGCTTGCCGCCGCCGGGCTGACGGTCAAAACGGCGCGTCATGAAATGGCGCCGCCCGTGCTCCTCCAGCAAACGGCACTCGCTCATCGCAATGCCCGCCTCGCGTGCCATCAGTGAATACGCATACTCAATCGCACCGTAGCCTTTTGGGTCGGCGAGTTCCTTGTCGCGGTTGTTCGAGACGCCGTCGAATTTGAGCAACCAGTATTCGAAACCGTCACCTGCGCCGACCTGGCCCGACCGCACTTCATTGGTGCGGGGATTCCAAGCGATGACCGCCTTGGCGCGCGCGCCACCCGCGGATGTCCCGACCCGCAAGATGTCCTTGAGCGACTGCGCGCGTTTTTCGTCGGAAAACGTGCCTTTCAAATCGTTGCGATGCTTGAGCACGTCGGAGGCGAGTTTTACCAACGCGTCGATTTCGATTTTTTTCGCGGCGCGTGTAACGGGGCCAACCACCGGCGCAAATTCAAGCGCTCCCATGCCCCGCCCTCCCGTGTAACAAAGGCGTTCAACAGCGTTGAACGAGTCCGGCGTCCTTCCCTGCGTGGCAAGCCATGCGTTGATGAGCGCATTGCCAAATTTGTCCGGCAGCGAATCAGCCAGCATTCCTGGCAATCCATGGAATGTCCGCCATGGCAAATTGGGAAAACTATAAATGCGATCACTCAATGGCATCACAATGGGAGAAACTTGGATGCCGCTTTCTATGAATGCGCGCTCGTATTCAAAAACAGCAACGTCCGTCGGGCCATTCACCGAAACCGCGCCGATGGTGCGGCCCCAGAGTTTCACTTCCGCGATCGTTGTCATGTGTCGTCCCCCCACGTCCAGTTGCCGGGCTTCGGCTCTTCCAGCAGAAACTGCCCGGCGGTGCGATTGTGCTCGGAATACCTTGCCGAATCGGTGCGCGGGCGCGCGCGTTTGCGTTGACGGCCCCTCAATTTCAATTGCGTCATCGGGCTTGGGGGTAATTCAGGTATCAGGTCGTTAAAATGTTCGACCAATCCCAAGACACGACAGACACGGATGAGCGCAACCAGTTGGGATGAGCCGCCGTTTTCCATGCGTTCCAATGTGCGTTTGGACACGCCCGCAAATTTCGCAAGTTGTGCCTGGGTCATGTTTTCAGAGAGGCGTGTTTGCGCCAGTCTGATCCCAATTATTTTGAGAATTGGTTGATCGGACATGTTTTGCTCGATTTTCATTTTTCGTATTATTTGGCGAAAAACACTACTTTTGTCAAGATATTCGCCACTAAAAGCGATTTAATGATATGTATATAACTCGCGATTTTTGACAAATTATAGTGATTTATGGCGTTTTTTCGCCATTTTTCGCGACTATCATACATTGTAAAAAACTAGCTTTTTTCTAGGTGATATTTATGGGCGGGGGCTTTTTCTCGGTTGGGACATCGAATCTTTTATGGTTGCCGAAATGCGCGTCGTCTTCTTTCTGCTTCTCTGCAACAGGGGAACGCTCATGTGACTCCGGTTGCGCGAAACATCAACCATGTCACTTCTCCCATTCTCAAGCCAGCTCATCGCTGATGTCGGCATTTCCTTTGGCGACGAGGGCAAAGGCCGTCTCATTCCCGAACTCGCCAGTGAACTGCGTGGCACACCCGCCGCGGTTTCCGTGGTGCTTAAGGTCAATGGCGGCGCAAACTCCGGGCATACCGCCGCCGGTATCAAGCTCAATCTTCTGCCGGCCGGTGTCGTTGAACGCGAAATCGCGCATCTGGCCATCGGCTCTGGAGTTGTCGCCGATCCGCGCAAGGTCTGGTGGGAGGCGCTCCCTCTTGAGAAAAAGGGCTACCCCACCCTTTCGCGCCTGCTCATTGACGAACGCGCGATGGTTTCCGATTTCACGCATCGCCTACTCGATCTCGCTTGGGAGGATTACCGAACCAATGTTCTTCGCGAGGAGCCGCGCGGCTCCACCGGACGCGGCATCACGCCCGCATTCTGCGACGAGACCGGCCAGTGGCAGATCACCTTTGCCGATTTTCTGGCCTCGCCCGACGACTACCGAAAAAAACTTGCCCAGCGCGCCGATCGCGTCTGCCGCACCATTCAGCACGTCTGCCAGGTCAGCGCCGTCACATGGGACTCATTTTTCGAGAAACTGACCGCTGCGGAACTCCGCGCCAACGCCGAGGCCATCGAACTCGGTGTCTTCACTGCCGACGAATTTGATTTCAAGCCTTTTAAAGGCGCCGCGCCCTTCACGCTCAACCTCGACGCGCTCGCCGACACCTACTGGCGCGCAGGTTCTTCGCTCGAAAAAAACATCGGCGAAGTTCGCGAGCTCATCCTCAGCGAGGTTCGCGCCGGACGCACCATCATTGGCGAGTTCGGACAGTCCTACTGGCTCGACAAACGCCACGGCTTCTCGCCCAACGTCACCGCGTCGCACACTTTCGCGCCGGAGTTTTTCGAGAGCGCCGGCATTCCGCTCCAGCGCATCCACACCTTCGGCGTCGCCAAGGCCTATGACACCAAGGTGGGCACACACACCTTCATCACGCAAATGGACGACGCGCACCCGCTCGCCGCCAAGCTCAAGCAAATCGAATTTGGCACCAGCACCGGACGCCAGCGCATGGTCGGTTGGTTTGACGCTGTTGAAAAAGGCGACGCGCTCCGCTACGGCGGCTACCAAGACCTCATGATCAACAAGGCCGACGCGCTCACTCACGACGGCAATTGGCGCGGTGAACTCCTTATCTGCACCGCCTACGAAGACGCATCCGGCAAGCGCTATCATCACGTCCCCCGCAACGAGGCCGTCCGTCGCACCCTCCGCCCTGTTTACGCAAAATACGCGGGCTGGTCCGAGGACATTTCGAAAATTCGAAGCTTCGCCGATCTTCCCGAAAGCGCCCGCCGCTACGTCGCCGCCATGTATCGAACCACGGTAGAAGTCGCGTTCCACGGCGATTACGGCAACGACCTCTCGCGCATCCCCGCCTCGGCGCTGCCCAATTTCCGATACCTTGGCGTCGGCCCCGAACCCTCCCAACTCATCAAGGATATCCCGACTGCGATGGAACTGCTCAAGCTCACCTGAGTTCTTGACGCCGCCTCCGCTCCAGTCCGCCCGACAGCTGCCACACTGTGTTTGCCGCTCACAACAGCACACAAATCAAAAAGCGCGGAATTGCCTTCTCGCGCTTTGTTTTCACAGGCGGCAACACTCGCGGCACGGGCATCGCCATCTTCCTCACGCTATTTCTGCTTCTGGCCAGCGGTTGCTCGAGTGTTCGGAAAAATTACGCGAAAATTGCCTCCGAAGCGCTCCCCCCTCCTTCGCACACAATCAACACACGGCTTATCGCCGAGCAACTCGCCTTGCAGCCCGAGGGACATTCCGGCTTCCGACTTCTCGCACTCGGAACCGAGGCGCTCTTCGCCCGCATCGCGCTCGCCGACCAGGCCGCCAGCTCGCTCGATGTCCAGTATTACATGATCCACGACGACTCCACCGGTCGCCTTGTCATCAAGCACATCCTCGCCGCCGCCGACCGCGGCGTGCGCGTGCGCGTGCTCATCGACGACATTCATGTGATCGGCAACGACCGCAACATCCTCGCCATCGACTCGCACCCCAATGTCGAAGTCCGCATCTTCAACCCCTTCAAAATTCGAAAGAGCCTCGCGCTAGGCCTCGCCACCCAGTTCCTCTTCGATGGACGCCGTCTCAACCGGCGCATGCACAACAAATCCTTCATCGTCGACAACCAGGCCGCCATCATCGGAGGGCGCAACATCGGTGACGAATATTTCGACGCCCGGCAGGACATGAACTTCCGCGACCTCGATGTTCTCGCCGTCGGCCCCATCGTTGCCCAAATCAGCCAAAGCTTCGACGACTTCTGGAACAGCAACGCCGCCTACCCCCTCGTGGCATTTTACGACCATGTCAAAGCTTCCAAAAAACTAATCGCCCTCCGCGCCACCCTTGAAAAAAACGCGCGTGATTACCCGGCGGCTGAAAACATCCGCGGCCTCTTCGCCCCGGCCTTCGCCATCGACGACGACCCCGATGACCTCTTCGAGGACGATCTGGTCGAATCCCAGGCAGAAACACTCCATCCCCGGCGATTCAACTGGTGCTGGGCGCCTGCGCAACTCATCGCCGACGATCCCGGCAAGGCAAACCCCTACGACGCCCCCAAAAAAGGCCCGCACATCGGTGAAAAACTCGCTGAAATCATCACCACCGCCAACGATGAACTCCTCCTCATCTCGCCCTATCTTGTCCCCCGTCCCCAAGGTGTGGAAATGTTCGGCAATCTCGTCAAACGCGGCGTCGACGTAAAACTCCTCACCAACTCGCTTGCGTCCACCGATGTCGCCATCGTGCATGCCGGATACGCCCGATACCGCGCGCCGCTCATCGATGCCGGCGTCCATCTCTACGAACTCCGCGTCATCCCTTCCTCGACTAAAAAACGATTCTTCCGAGGAAAACGCACCGGCATCAGCCTCCACGCAAAAGCCTTTGTCATCGACCGACGAATTACCTTCATCGGCTCCATGAACATCGACCCCCGCTCCGAACTCCTCAACACCGAGATGGGTGTGCTTGTCGAAAGCCCCGAGCTCTCCCGCGAACTCGCCGCGTTCTTCAACGAGGCCATTGAGCCCGACAGCAGCTACCAAGTCCGCATCACCAAGCCCGACACCGAAGGCAACCGCAAACTCTACTGGACCGGCACCCCCGACGGCAAACCCGCCACTTACAACACCGACCCCAACGCCAGCGTCTGGCGCCGCGTGAAAACCACGCTCCTCCGCATTTTCCCCATCGAGGGACTCCTCTGAATTTAGCACCTCGCCCGAATCCTTTTCACCATGCCTCGCATCCCGATCGAAGACAATTACGCCGATATCCTCGGCAAAGCCCAGCGCGGCCTCCGTATCACCGACGAGCAACTCGCCGCCCGCGCTGAAATCACGCCTGCCGAACTCGCTTCGCTCAAAGCCGGCCAATTCGACGAGGCCGCCGCACGCCGTGTCGCGCGCCACCTCCGCCTCCACCCCGGCGCGCTCGTCAACCTCGCCTCAAAAAAATGGTATCCCACGCATCCCGTTTTTCGCAGCGGTTTCGCCGCCTTCAACGCACCTCACGACGACATGACCGTGAACAGTTACCTCGTCTGGGATCACCGCTCGCGTCAGGCCGCACTCTTCGACCCCGGCGCGTCCGGTGAAAAAATCCTCGACTACCTCGCCGCCGAAAAACTCTCGCTCCGCCAAATCTTCCTCACCCACGCGCACGAAGACCACATCGCCGACCTCGGCAAAATCCTCGCCGCCATAAAAACAGCCACGCCTCCCGAAGTCTGGATTTCCGCGCGCGAAGCCTCCGACGTTCCCGAGGCAAAACCCTTTGCCGACAACACCATCTTCCACATCGGCGACCTCACGCTTCGCAGTTACCCGACCTCCGGGCACTCCCCCGGCGGCACCACCTACTACACCACCGATCTCTCGTATCCCCTCGCCATCGTCGGCGATTCGCTCTTCGCCGGCTCGATGGGCGGCAGCGCGGACGCTTACGACGACGCCATCAAAAACAACTGGAAATACATCCTCTCGCTCCCACGCGACACCGTTCTCGCCTGCGGCCACGGCCCAATCACCACCCTGGCTCAGGAAAAGAAAAACAACCCCTTTTTCGCTCGTTGGTAAAAAACACGTTCGTGCAGGAAAACGAAACCCTGCGAAGCCGCGCAAATTATTTTGTCCCCAACGCCGCCTCCACCAACGCAGCGCGATTCAACTTTCCCTGCGCGTTGCGCGGCCACTCATCGACCGGCACGTATGACTTCGGCCATTTGTATTTCGCCAGCGAATGCAGCGCCGACTCAACCCGGCGCATATCGAGCCCCGCAACTGACCGCGCCGGATAACACGCCACCACACGCTGCCCCCATTTCGGGTCGGGCACGCCAATCACCGCCACGTCGGTGAACACGCCACTCGTGCGCAAAATCTCCATCACCTCGACCGGCATCACCTTTTTGCCACCCGTGATTATGACCGCGTCACGCCTGCCAACAATATTCAAACACCTGCGCGCATCCCAATGCGCCAAATCCTCCGTTCGGAAAATCTTCCCCTCGCGTGCATCAGGAAAAAATCCGCGAAACAAACTCTCCCCGCTTATCTGAACCAAACCCGTTTGACCGCGCGCCATTTCGAGCCCCGTCCCCGCGTCAACAATCTCCACGTTCACATGCGGCATCGCGCGCCCGCTGCTGCGGTCATTGGTCTCCAGAAAATCGCTCGCGCCCTGCGCCGTCACCATCGCGCCCGTCTCCGTCATTCCGTAACTAAGCACGACCGGCAGCTTCGCATGCGCGGCATCCTGCACGAGCTGCGGCCACACCGGTCCGCCCCCGACAAATATGCATCGAAACTGATGCAGCCAAAACAACGCCCGCTCGCCTGACACCAGCAGCCGCTGCAACTGAGTGGGCACGAGCGAAACCACCCATCCTCCCGGCAGCTCCGCCTCGCGCGGATAGTTCCCCCGGTCAATCTCCTTCCAATCCCAGGGTAAATGCTCGCCGCAGGTCGCCGCGCAGCGCACGCGCGACATGAAGCTGCTCACATGATGCGCCGGCAAAACATCCACCGCATTCACCCGCGCCATTTCGAAATGTTTGCAAAAACCCGACACCGCCACCGCCAGCGTCCGCTCATCGTGCCGCGCAAATTTCAGCTCACCACTCGTCCCGCCCGTCGGCAGGCACAGCCAGCCGTGTCCGGGCTGATCCATTGCGTCGGCAATTTTCCCGAATCGCTCAAACTGGGCAGTCTCTCTCGCGCCCCATTTCGGATCGCACAAAAAAACAAACCCGCCGCGCCTTACGGCACAGCCCGTTGCCTCCGCCACTCGCATCAATTCAGCGCGTTCCATAAAATCTCCGGTTTGAATTGTTCCAACTCCTCCGCGCGCACAAACGGCGCCGCCCGGGGTCCGTCAAAACGCGCGTCCTCAAACAACGGCCACACGCCGAACCCAAGCGCGCGCGGTTTTTCCGTGTCCGCGAAAAACTCGAACGCCATGTTCAGCGCCGTCTTCGCCCCCACCCCCGTCTCAATCGCCGACGAAAACACTGTGCGTTCCTTCGGCAGCCGTTTGAGGGCGCCATCCGCATCACCCAACAACGACGGCTTGACCACAAAAATTCCCGGCCAGTCCATCTCCAGCCAGCGTCCGACATCCCCCGCGCCAACCACCGACTCATCCAGCGCAATCGGCACCGGATAATCAGTCGCCAGTCCAAGCAGCAAATCCTCGGCTCCGGCGGCGTCCGCCGCGACAGGTTGCTCGATAAATTCCACCGGATATCCGACACATCGCGACAGCCAGCGTTCCGCGTCGCGCCGACCCCACGCGCCGTTCGCGTCGAGTCGCAACCGCGCCCCCGCCGGAAGCGCCGCGCACACATCATCGAGCAACGCCAGTTCGTCCGCCATGTCACCCGCGCCCACCTTCCACTTGAACGTGCGAAAACCCGCCTCCGCCAACGCCGCGATTTTCCCCAACGCCGCGCGCCCCGCCGGCAACAACGCCGCGACCGGAAGGTAGGGCGAAGCCTCCGGCTGAGCCGTTGGCAGATGTTTCTCGGGGAAAGACAGCCCGGCTGATAACTTCGCCCTGCCCAGCGCAAACCGCAAACACGGATACCGCGCCGCGTCGATTTCGCCAATCCGCTCATCACTCGCCCGCGAACCCAGCGTCGCGCACGCATGGGCCGCCTCGGCAACCGTCTCCGTGCCAAACCAAGGGATCGGCGCGCACTCGCCAAAACCCACTCCGCCGTCCTCGTGCTCAAGCCGCGCAAGCAATCCCTCGCGTCGCGTCCACAAACCGTGCGCCGTGCGCAAAGGCGTGCGAAACGGAAGCGAATAACGACGGTATGCAAACGTGTAATTCACGGCGATTTTATCAAGGCGCCCGCAGCAACACATCCGACCACTCGCCCATGGTGCGGTGCTCGATTTTCCACTGCGGCACTATTTTCGCATACGCATCGCGCACCTGCTCGTTTTCACTGGCGAGAATCCCGCTCAAAATAAGCACGCCACCGGGAGCAACCGAATCAGTCAGCTCCCTCGCAAACTCAATCAGCACATTCGCCAAGATGTTCGCCATCACGATCCCGGCCTTGTGACCCGCGAGCCCCGTGACGAGGTCGCCGGTAAAAAAATCCACCCGCCCCGCCATGTCGTTGAGCTCCGCGTTCTCGATGCTCACCCGCACGGCATCGGGATCGTTGTCAAATCCGCGCACATTTTCGTAGCCGAGCTTCGCCGCCGACAGCGCGAGAATCCCAGACCCGCACCCCGCGTCAATCACCCGCGCATCACGATTGAACGGCAACTCGACAAGCCGCTCCACGCACAACCGCGTCGTCTCGTGATTCCCCGTGCCAAACGCCATCCCCGGATCGAGCCAGATAACCTCCTCGCCCCCGGGCAGCGTGAACTTGTCGCGTTCCCAAACCGGAACCCAGTGCAAGCGTCCGAATTTCCACGCCTTGAAGTGCGCCTTGTAGCTGTCGCGCCAGTCGCTGTTGCCCAGCGCGCGCAACCCGGCCTCGCCAATCGGCGCGCCGCCCAGTTGCGGCCTCAACGCGTCCCATTGCGCGCGCGCCTCGTCGCCACTCTGGAAAATGCCGACAACCCACGCGCGCTTTTCAATCACATCCTCAAGCAGGCTCCACCCCTCAATGCCCAACTCGAGCAAAAGATTGTCCGTCTCCTCAACGGAGGCGGGCGTGATCTCGACCTTTATTTCAAATAAATCCATGCCGCACACGACACGCCGGACCTGCATCTTCGGCAAATTGATTTTTCAAAGAATCCGATTTCCCCGTCAGCGCGCAAAGCCGCGCAAAACCGATCCGCTTGACTTTCATCGCGCAACTCTCGTCCATCGAACTATCAACCACATATTCAATTTCGCCACCACGCAGATCATGCTTCCCACCCTTCACACCACGCGCCTCACACTCTCTCCATTCACGCCCGCCGACGCCCCGCTCGTGCAACGCTATGCGGGCGACGCCCGCGTGGCCTCGATGGCTGCGTTTATTCCTCATCCGTATCCCGACGGCCTCGCCGGGCAATGGATCGCCTCGCACCTGCCCGATCACCTCGCGCGCACAAGCACCACGCTCGCCATCCGCGCGCGCGATACCGGCGAGCTGCGCGGAGCCATCGGCCTCAATCTCACACTCGAAAAACGCCTTGGCGAAGTGGGTTACTGGGTCGGCGCGCCCTTTTGGAATCAAGGCATTTGCACCGAGGCCGCCCGCCGCATCATTCAATATGGTTTCGACGATCTCGGTCTCGAAACAATCCGTGCGCATCATTTCCCCCACAACCCCGCATCCGGACGCGTCATGAAAAAAGCGGGCATGACACGCATTGGTGTCATCCCGCGCTGCACGCCCAAGGACGGTCAGCTCCTCGACGCCATTCAATGGCAAATCCTCAAAACTGATTTTGACACACAAGGAGAATAAACCACCCGCCCCACGCGATATTCCAACACAAATCGGCAACTTAGGGCTTCTCGCACGCGACCATCTGCAAATCCGAGCATTCGGACACGTCCGCGGTAATCGTGAAATCGGCTTTGTATGATTTCATCTTCCCCGTAATAATATCCTCGACCTCGTCGCCCGTAATTTTCATCGGAAGCTCGACCGTCAAAGTATAATGCCCGAAAGGCATGTTTCTGAAGAAAACTCTATCACCGCGTATTGAAACCTCGCCCGTCTTTCCAGAATCCATCTTCCAATATCCCTTATAGTATAATGGCTTATGGGTTTCGTTGTCGGGAAAACGTAGCCTCATGATTGCATCCACACGAGGCGCTAGTGTGGCTGCGTGGCGAGATTTTGCGAAATGAACAACAGCTGATTCCTCTTCTCCAAATTCACCAATATTGATGGAGATATTATACCTTCCAAGGGCGACGGACGGAAAGACAACCGACTCGGACAAGCGGATGATACCTATGGCGCGATCTCTGCTTCCTTCCATTCTTTCATCATCAGACATCCACACAAAACACGCATATATCGGGACTTTATAGTCAGCTATTGGGTGGGTTAAATTAAAATCAAATATCATCGGGGCGCTCTGGATGTCCACGGAAACGATCTCTGATGTTTGCAATCTAGCGACCGGAGCCTCCGCAAAAAAAACCGGCACCTCCGGCAACGCCTCGCCTCCGTATCTGGAAAACACGAGTCTCCCGCCGCTTCCTGTCGCGCGCAAAATAAAATCTCGGTCTAGCTTCAAAATACCGTTCTCATTTGTTGAGCCTTTCCGAGTCGCTACTTCGCGGCGATTCCCTTTGAAAACATACAGTGCCGACCTGACTTCCGTGTTGGCCAGAGGCTTCCCGTTTATGGAAATCTTATAATAAACCGGCCCCGGTTTTTTTGGCACAACCGGTTCGTAACCGGTAATGCCCTTGATTGCCGTCACAGCCTCGTCGCACACTGTTTTTGATGGATGCGTTCTTATCACCGCCCGCAAGGGATCGACTATCAGCGGAGACTTGGTTTGGGCCAGACGTTTGATGACCTCCCTGCACTTTTCCGGGTTCGATTCGGGCGCGAGAAGTGTTGTCATGAACCGTATGATGTCATCGCGCAGCCCATGCGAAATTTCCATGCGGCCACCATACCCATAGGGTCGTTTGCGGTTTTTTGCGTCACCCGAAGCATCAACCAATGCAGAAAGGAAATCCAGTTCATAGGATGACAACAGATCATTGTCGCGCATCTTTTCAGCCTCTTTCAGTGCCACGCGTATCGAAGGTTCATCACCCGCTCCCACAAGCAGCCTTAGCGCATAAGGGTTAAACCTTCTTTCGGGACTGATCCTCGCGTCAACATACGCGCCGCGGCAAAAAGTTTGATAATCAATGCCGCATAATTCGACAAGTCGCTGAAACATTGGCACCCTCTCGGGAGAAAACCAGAGCGTGCTATAGTTGTCACTGAGCACTGAGGCGATCGCCAGATCATATCGCTCCTCCATAAGCAAAGCGATGAGCAACGCCTGCCGCTTGGCCTCAAAAAATCCGAATGCATTGGTGCCACAATCGGCCATCCACTCCCATAGAAAAATCTTCTCGGCACTGACCGCGCGTTTCCCTGAGATCATATCCTCCACCATCTGCCAAAACTGGTCTCCCCTATAGGTGTATGACAGACGCCTGTTGTCGGCGACATAGCCATGGTTTTTCGCAAACACAGAATCATTCCACGGCTGCATAATCCGCCTGTATGTTTTCCATGCCTCAAGCTCATCCCTTGAAAGATGCGATGCCATCTTCTCGATTTTGTCATCATTGCTTTCAATTACGATTGGTGGCGGGCGAATTTTCTCAAGCTGAGCCAATTTCCAACGAAGCCAGAAGGACGTGAAATCCTTCATGTAAACTTTCTTGAGATAAGATAGCGGATTGTTGACAAACAACTCCCGCAACACGGGGAAGTCTTCCGGTGCGCCATGTCTACAAGCTTGGCCAAAAACAGTTCCGAAACAGGAATCCAACGACTTGTCCGTTTCACGAATCAAAATTATGCGCTGGCATATTTTCAGAAGATCACCCGCGTTGTTTTTGGGATAAGTGGAGGCGAAATCCTTCCACTCAACGGCCTTCAACGCCATCGCAAATTCCTCGTCGGTTCCGGCGGACAATACCGCCGTCAAAACATCCGGAGCATCAGCATGGACGCTTGGATTCTTTTGAGCCGCAACAACGATCAGCCACAGGATTCCGCAGCCCATCATTGCATACAGGAGCGACTTCAATTTCATATTTTCAAGCAACCAGCGCACCAGAAGCCTCGCAAGCACAATGACATTGCACCTCAGCTCCTAGACGCCTTGCCCCAGCCAATTCTTCAGTTCCTCGTCATTCGCAATCCGCAGGGACGCGCGGTATTCGGGCGCGAGAAGATCGTGAAAACTTTTGTCGGCAAAGCGGCGGCAATGGAGAAGAACCTTGGCACGCTGTCCCGGGGCGCGAACCAGGCGGCCCAGGGCTTGATTCACTTTTTGAATGCCGGGGATTTGATAAACACGGCGCGCGGCCTCGTCGCGTCCGAGATTTGCATAGGCCGCGAGACGCGCGCGCTGGATCGGGTTCACCTCGGGGAGCGCGGGGCCGACGACCATCGCGTGCGAGATGCGGCCGCCGAGCAGGTCGATGCCCTCGGCGAAGCTGCTGCCAAGAACAAGAAGCACCACGCCGGGCGCTGATAGGGATTGCCCCAGCCATGCGTTTTGCGCGGCAAGATCAGGGAGCTTGGGTTGCATCGAAATGCGAATCGCTGGATGCATGTCGGCAAGCTCGCGTTGGATGGTTTCGGCATAAGCGTAGCTGGGAAAAAACACAGCCACGTTGCCGCCCGACGCCGAGGCGAGCGAGGCGATGGTGGATGCGGTGGTTTCGGAAAACTGCGCGCGTTGCTGGTAGGTGGTGTTGACGCGGGTGTCGATGGCAACGTCGTAGGCGTCATCGCGCCAAGGCGTGGCGGCGCGGACATAATGCGGCACGACGGTTGCGCGGGCTTCGTCGAGCGCGAGCAGATCCGCGGCGGAGGTGAGCTTGGCGAATAGTTTTTTTGTGTCGCGCTTGGTCAGCGCGCCAAGCTTATCGAGCTTGGGAGAAGAGGATGCCGGGCCGGGCTCCGGTGTTTCCGGCGAATCCAGTCCGCATGCGGCGGTGAAGTTTTCGACAGGAGTGAGTGTCGCCGAGGCGAGGATGGCGCCGCCAAATTCGGCGATGGCCGGACCGATAGCGTCTGCTGCGTCAAGGCAGGTGATTACGAGGAGCGCGTTTTGCGGGCTCCACCAAAGACGGGGAAGGTCGAGCGACGCGAGATCGGCGGCAAGCTCGGGAATCGACCAGAGCGTCTCGCTGATCCCGGCGGGCATTTGCGCGTAATCGAGCGGCGTGGCGGTGATTTGACCGGCAAGAGTGTCGATGAGTTCGCGAGCGTCGTCCTCGGTCGCGAGCGTGTGCGCGCCGTTTGCCTTGAGCGTGGAGAGAAAGTGGACCCAATGACTCCACGCATTGGAAAGCGCCGAGGGAACCCGGACCATGTTGAACCAACTGCCGACCGCGCGCGCATCGTCCGCGTAAAATGCATGGCTGAAAACATCGGCAACGCGCGACGGGAGATTGTGAGCCTCGTCAACGACGAGCAGCGTGCGCTCCGGATCGTAGCCGGGCTGCCCGGTAAAAATGCCGCGATTGGCCGGCGAAAAAATGTAATTGTAATCGCCGATCCACACGTCGTTGAACGGAAGCGCGGCGCGGGAAATTTCGTAGGGACAAATGCGCGCGTCGGCACCCGCGGCGCGAAGCGTGGCGATGTCGCGCGGATGATCTTCGACAAGATAAAAGCGCGACAGCCCGCTCTTCGGCCAGCGAGTTTCGAGATCGTTGAGATAGGCGCAGGTGTCGCGCGTGCAGTTGTAAGCGGTGTTGATGCAATGCTCGCGCTTGGGGCGCATGAGCCAGGCGGTGACGGGCGTGGCACGGGCCGCCAGCTCGCCGGGGCGGGGATCGTGCGGCACAGGCATCCCGTCCGTGGAATCGGCGGCGACGGGGATTGCGCACGCGGGAGCCACTGAGGGTTGCGATTCGATTTGGTGAAACGAACCCTCCGGATGAGTCGCGTCGATAAACAGCTCACCCGGAGGGTTCGCCCTACCCTGGTCTGCCATATCCGCGAGAGTGCGCGTAACCTGGAGTTGTCCGGTGGCTTTGCTCGTGAGGTAAATGAGTCGGTCAAAACGGCCCTCGCGCATGTGCGAAAGCGCGAGTTCGAGGAGAATGCCGGTTTTGCCGAATCCAGTGGGCGCCTCGAAGAGAACAACCGGGTGTTCGGCAAGCGCGTCGGCAAGATCGCGCCCGGTCGTCTCCTGTCCGGGCCGGAGCGTGGCGAACGGCGAACGATAACGAAGACTGCGAAGACGCTCGCGGGCGCGAAGGCGAAGGTTGAGAAACTCGGTGACTCGCTCGAGTTGCGCGCGAAAAAGCGTGTCGTCGATTGCGGTGAGCGTGATCGTCTGGGCGAGTCCGCTGGCAACTTCGACGAAATGGAGCTCGGCGCGGATGCGCGGGGATTGATTGCCGGTGTCCGCAAGGCGACGCAACTCCGCGTAAGTGGCGAGCTGGACAAAGTAAGCGGGATACTCGGCGCGCAGCTCGGATTCGTCAGCGGGAATGGGACGCGTGACGGTTTTGATCTCGCGAAGGATGAGCGGCGTATTTTCGGTCGCGGGAATGAGCTGGTCGATACGACCGGTGAGCGTGAGTATCCAGCCGCGATGAACAATTTTCCCGGTGATGGGGATTTCGAATTGCGCGGCGGAGTTCTCGGATGCGATTTGCGCGCGGAGCTGGTTATGCCAGTGGGTGCCGAGTTGCGCGCGCCAGAGTCCGCTTGGCGCGCCGGACGCATCGCGCGGCCCGAGGGTGAAATCTGAAAGTTCACCCACGCTCAAGCTGGCGGTGCGTTGTTCGAGATCGAAATCCATCGGAGAAATGCGGAACTCGAAATGCCGAATGCGGAACGACGGTCACGCAAGCGTGTTTTCAAAAAAGAAAAAAGCAGACCGTAATTCGGTCTGCTTGAAAAAGCGCAAAAATGCGCGAGGCGTGTTTGAATAAGGGGACAACGCGGCAGGATGCCAATTCCACACTTATTTGATTGCCGCCACGGCGTCGGCGAAGGCCTTGGCCTTGGCGGTGATTGTCGCCCAGTCTTTTTCCTTAAACGCCTTGGCCTGGACGAGCGAGCTGCCCGCGGCGGTGGCGGTGGCGCCGGCCTTGATGAAGTCGGCCACGTTGTTCTCGTTGACGCCGCCGGTGGGCACGAAGTCGATTTGCGGGAAGGGCGCCTTGACCGACTTGATGTAGTTCGGGCCGAAGAATTCGGCGGGGAAAATCTTCACCGCGTCGGCGCCGGATTCCCATGCGCGAAGAATTTCGGTGGGCGTGAACGCGCCGCTGAAAACCGGCACGCTGTAACGGCGGCAGAGTTCGTTGACCGCGGGAAGCGTGGCGGGCGTGACGATGAACTTCGCGCCGGCAAGGATGCCCGCGCGCGCGGTTTCGGTGTCGAGCACGGTGCCGAGGCCGAAGATAAAATCGGGCAGCTCGGCGGTCGCCTTTTCGAGCAGGCGGATCGCGCCGGGCGTGGTCATGGTGAGCTCGATGCTCGTGAGCCCGCCCGCGGCGAGCGCGCGCGCGCAGTCGATGAGTCCGTCGGGACTGTCGGCGCGAATGAGGCCGATCACTTTGTCGGCTTTGATTTTTGAGAGGATGGCGTCTTTTTTCATGGTTCGGATGATTGGTGGCGAGTTGTGAAAAGTGCAAAGGCCGCAAATATTAAATCGCGAAGTGCGGATTACGAAATCAATGGGAGCCCAAGCGCAAAACGAAATGCAGATGACAGTTTGATGGATTGTTATTCCGCATTCCGTTTACGAAGTAGCCTTGGAAATCCGCACTCCCCATTCGTCAGATTTGATATTCCTGCAACGGCACGGGGTCGGTGATTTTGGCCTTGGGGAGCGCTTCCGTGAGTTGCTCCATGAACCAGGCGCGCGAGGCGGGTTCGCCGTGCGTGAGCACGATGGAGCGCGGGTTGCATTGCACGGCGTATTGCAGGAGTTCCTCGCGGTCGGCGTGGCCGCTGAGTTCGAACTTCTCGACGCGGGCCTTGATTTTCGCCTTCACGTTGGCCGCCTTGAAGAGGTAGGTGTCGCCGTTGCGCGAGGCGAGGATTTCGCCGCCGGGCGTGGAGGGATCGCAGTAGCCGACGAAGCAGATGGTGTTGTTGGCGTTGCCGATGAGGCCCGAGGCGAGGACGTAGGAGGGCGTGCGCTCGACGAGCATGCCGGAGCTGATTATGTAGAGCGCGTTTTGCTTCGGGTCCTCGCCGGGATTGAGTTTGCGGGGCGCGGGTTTGATTTTGAGTTCCTTGATGATGCCGCGGTTGAAATTGGCGTGTTTTGTTTTGCGCGAGATTTCGTCGAGGTAATCGGCGAGGTCCATGCCGAGGCCGGAGGCGTAGATGGGGCAATCGACGAGGCGGCGGAATTTGCGCGCGTCGTGGATAATCGAGAGCACCTCCTGCTGGCGGCCGAGCGCGAAGACCGGGATCAGGCAGGAGCCGCCGCGCTGGATGGTTTCGTTGATCGTGTCGACGAGACGCACGACTTCGTTGGCGCGGGATTTTTCGGGCGGGCGCTCGGTGTTGCCGCGCGTGGTTTCCATGATGATCGTGTCGAAACGGTCCACGGGAAACTTCGCGCCGTTGAGCGTGCGCTGGTTGTCGAAGAGCACGTCGCCGGTGATGAAGATTTTGCGGCGCTTGTGCTGGATTTCGACGCCCGCGGCGCCGGCGACGTGACCCGCGGGATGGAGGATGAAGGTGATCGCGTCCTTGTTGCCTCCGGATTGCACGCGCTTGGCCTGGCCGAAGGGGATGCCGGTGAAGCGTTTTTTGAGGCGGTCAATTTCCTCGTGCGTGAAGAGCGGATACTCGGGAATGTTGGCCTCCTCCTTCTGGCGGAGCATGACGTTGGCGGAGTTGTGCAGCATGCGCTCGAGGAGCATGGCGCTGGAGGTGGTCATGACGACGGGCGCCTCGGGGTGCTCGCGCATGAGCACGGGCAGGCTGCCTATGTGGTCGAGGTGGCAGTGCGTGATGATGATGAGGTCGAGGTGGACGCCGCGGATTTTGCTGAAATCGGGCGTGGCTTCGCGTCCGGCTTTTTTCGGATGGAGGCCGGAGTCAATTATGACTTTGAGTTCGCCGATTTGCAGATATGTGCAGTTGGCGCCGATGGCGCCGTCGCGGTTGAGGTCGATTAGCTTCATGTTGTGCGCACAAGAAAACGTGCGCGCGGGCGGCGGCGCAAGTGTGAATCCCGGGACGGCGCAAACACTCTTGCGCTCCGGCGGCGGCGCAATAACGCTTCACCCCCATGAAAACCGATGCCATCGAAGTCTCCGTCAAAGCCGTCATGCCGACCGCGAACGGCTGCGCCGTGTTCCTCGGCGCCGAGGGCAGGCACTTTGTGATCTACGTCGATCATTTTGTCGGCAGCGTCATGCAGATGGCACTCGACGGCGCGAAAAAAGAGCGTCCGCTCACGCACGACTTGATCGGGCACATCCTGCTTGGCCTCGGCGCGGAACTGGAGCGCGTGCTCATCAACGACGCCAAGGAAGGCACGTTTTTCGCCCGCATTTTCCTGCGCATGGAAAACGAAATCGGGAAAAAACTGCTCGAAATCGACGCCCGCCCGAGCGACTCCATCGTGCTCGCAATCCAGCATTCGCGCCCGATTTTTGTCGCGCGCAAAGTGTTCGACTCCGCCGAGGACATGACCGAATTGCTTGAGCACCTCATGGCGCAGAAGGCAGTCGAAGAAGATGACGACGAAAGTGATGACGACGGCATCGACGACATCCTTTCCGAACTCGCGGAAGACGACGAAACAGAGGACGAGGATTCCGACGACGAGGACGACGAAAAATAATATTCCATCCCGATTCAATCCGTCGCGGCTGCGTCTCCAGAAATAGTTTTGCCTCAAAGCACACCCGCGCAATGCCCCCCGCCGCAACCACACAAAATACCGCGAAGCCCGCTTCGGCATGGAACCGCGTGAAAGCGCGCCCTTGCGCGGCGCTCCGCCCCGCCGTTCTTTATTCGGCCGGGGAGTGGCTCGTCGCCATTCTGCTTTCGGTTAATCTTGCATGGACTTCGCTCTGCCTCGGCGGCGTGCGCGCAGAGACGATGGTCTGGTCAAGCGCGCTCACATTCGCAACCGCCGCAATCGCGATGATTCGCATGATTTGGAGCGGCTCCAAATCCCATTGGACCGCGGCGTGGCTGGTTCCTTTTCTCCTCTACGCCGGCGCAAGCGTTTTATACATCACCCCCGTGCGCTGGCTCGGCGCGCGCGAACTGATGTTGTGGATTCAGGCATTCCTCGTCTTCGGCATTGCGCTCGAAAACCTGCAAAACAAGGGGCCCCGCCGTCTCGTGCTCGGCACGGTCGCGCTGCTCGGCGCGGTTGCGCTGGTTCTTTCCGCCTACCAGCTCAACGGCCATGAAACATGGTTGATGCTTGGACGCGTGCAGGCCGGGCAATACGTCGGACGCGCAAGCGGATTTCTCGGCAATCCCAATTCGCTCGCGGCATTCTACCTGCTATTGATTCCGCCCGTGCTCTCGCTCGCCTGGCGGCGCGGCGCAAACGGCGTGCAACGCATCGCCTGCGGATATGTCGCGCTCGCGCTCATGCTCGGCCTCGTGCTCACGCTCAGCCGCGGCGGCGTGCTCGCGTTCACCGTCGCGCTTGTTTGCTGGCCGTGGTTTGTCGGCGAGTGGCGTTTTTTTCGGCGCGCGCTCGCTTGTGCCGCGGTTCTGGCCGTTGCCGCGCTTGCAGCGCTTGCGATCTGGACCACCCTGCCCTCCGCGCGCGAACGAGCGCAGAAACTCGTCCTCGATCACGGCGAAAAATCGCGCGTGATTCTCTGGCAGGCGTCGCTCGAAATAACCGCCGGCGCGCCCGTTCTCGGCACCGGCGCGGGCAGCTTCAACACCGTTTTCGAAAAACACCGCCCCGAGGGTTTTCTCAACAACCCGCAGTGGACGCACAATGAATTCCTCAATTTGCTCAGCGACTACGGCATCGCCGGTTTCGTGCTTTTTTTCGGCGCGGTGTGCGTGATCGCGTGGAAAAGCCGCCGCAAGCGCCCGCGCATCACCAACACCCCGCGCACGATTCCCGACGGCGTTTTGGCCGAAACCGCGTTCACCCGCGCGCTCGGCATCGGATTGCTCGGCTTTGCATTTGCGTGCATGGTGGATTTCCACATGCACATCCCCGCGCTGGCGATGATAGTCGCAGTTTGCGCCGCCGAAATCGTAAAACGCCGCGAAGCTAACACGCAGCCTTCGCAAACTGCACAGGGTAAAAATGCGCCGCGCGATATTCCGAAAAAAGCAGCCCAAATCGCCACAGCCCGTGTTTTCGGACAGCGTGTAATTGGCACCGCAATCACCCTCGCAGTGCTTGCGCTGGGAGGGATTGTCTTCGTGCAAACCTACCGGGCCGAGGCCGCGCGCGTTTCCGGACGCGAACAAATCGACGCGCTCGCGGGTCGCGATCTGAAAACCGCATCCGACCGCGCCGACCGCCTGCAAACATTGACCCGCTCCGCCGCGTTTTTCGACAAGGCGATCCGGCTCGATTCCGACAACGCGCAAGCTTGGTCCGACCGCGCCTATGCGCTCGCCCTGCACGCGCGCATTGAAAAACAAAATGCCGCGCAACTCGGCGGCGAAGCCGAAACCGCGGCCCGCGCCGCGCTTGATCGCGCGCCGGAAGTGTCCGAGTTCTGGCTGCGTCTCGGAGTCGCGCTCGACCTGCAAGCGCGCACCAACGAGGCAGGCGATGCCTTTGCCCGCGCCCTGCAACTCGCGCCCGCAAGCCCGCTCGCGTGGTATCACCAAGCCTACCACCTCAGTCTTTCGCCCGTGAAACGCAGCCTTGCGCTCGCCGCGGCCGACATGTGCTTGCGTCTTGACCCCGGCCACACAGACGCAGATAGTTTGCGAGTGAAATTGCAATCAAACCGCTGATGGCAAACACCATTTCACCGCCAACAACCTTTCACGCATGACGAGATTTCTTCCCAAATTTTTCCTATTTGCCACCTTGTGCGCCGCCCTCGTCAGCGCCATGCGCGCGCAGCAAGAACCGGCGAAGGAGCCGCAGGGCGAGCTGCCCAAAAATGTCGCCAATATCATCGTCGTGCAGGTGACGGGCGAGGTGTATGTTTTCACCTCGGGGGAAACCTATCGTTTCGCGTTGCGCGCCGGCTCCATGGTGACCGAAGGCCAGATGATCGCCACCGGCCCGAAGGCCAGCGTGATGCTCGCATTCTCCAACGGCGCCACCGTGACTATCGGCGAAAACTCCCTCGTCGCGCTCGACGAGTTCACCCAAACCCCCTTCGGCGCGGTCTTCAAAATGTCAGAGGCGCTGAGCGAACCCAGTTCCTCGCAAACCAACCTCGACCTGGTGCGCGGCGAGTTGATCGCCAACGTGAAAAAACTCAACAAGGAGGAAGGCTCCAACTTCAAGGTCAACACGCCGCTCGGCGTGGCGGGCATTCGCGGCACGACCTTCCAGATTTCCTACATTCCCGACAGCCTGCAATCCAAGCCCAACGCACGGGCCGATTCGCTGACCGCCGACTTCGCCATCGTAATGCTCGAAGGTCTTGTCGAAATGAACGTCCCGAATCGCTCGCGCCCCATCCTGATTCCACAGGGCAAACAACTCGTCCTCGAAAATGTTGACATGGCCGACACCAGCGGCGCGGCGCTCGGCGACGACAGCGAGGCATCGGAACCATCAACCTCATCCGCCGCCGCGCAAGCCATGCTGATGCAGCGCGTGCAAACAATGCTCAATGCAACCGCGGACATTTCGATCCCCGGAACACCCGGCGCCAAAACATACACGCCAAATATTGCCGGCGCCGTCAGCGACACCGCCAGCGATCAGGGCAACCAGCAACAAAGCGCGGACACCTCCGCTGAAACCGACTCATCCGGCGAAAGCCTGTCCCCCTCGCCGCCCCCGCAACCCGACGCCCCCCGCCTCTCCCCGACCGACGGCACCGGCGCGTGAGTGTAGTTTCCGTGACAGGGCAGTTTCGCCGTCCCGAACGTCAGCGATATTCCGCCAACCGTCGCGCCTGGCTCTCGTAATTCTCGACGCGCCCTCCCCCTGATTATTTTTTCTTCGCGGTTTTCTTTTTCGCTGCGGCCTTTTTCATTGGCAGCGTCTTGGGGGCTTTCTTTTTGAAGACGCGCTTTAGAAGGGCGTTCCAAATTTCCTTTTCAATCGCGGCCGCGCTCTTGGTGCCGTTCACGACGACGAACCGCTCAGGCATTCCCTTCGCGAGCACGAGATACCCCGCGCGCACTTTTTCATAAAAGTCGATGTTCTCGCGCTCCATGCGGTCGGGCTTCGCGCCCTTGCGCTTGCTGATGCGCGAAAGGCTCACCTTCGTCGGCACGTCGATCACAACTGTGACATCCGGCATGACGCTGCCGATGGCGAAGCGGTTGATTTCGTTGACGGGGTCGCTGCCGAGATTGCGGGCGATGCCCTGATAGACGGTCGAAGAATCGAGATAGCGGTCGCTCAGCACAACGGCTCCGCGAAGAAGCGCGGGCGCGATGACCTCGCGCACGATTTGCGCGCGCGCGGCGGCGAAAAGCAGCAGCTCGGTCTCGGCGAACATTTTGTCGCTGCCGGCATTGTGCAGGAGGATGTCGCGCACCTGCTCGCCGATCTTGGTGCCGCCGGGTTCGCGCGTGGTCACGATTTCGTGGCCGAGTTTTTCGAGGCGTTTGACGAGGCGAGCGATTTGCGTCGTCTTGCCGCTGCCCTCGGAGCCTTCGAAGGAGATGAGAATGCCGGTGCGTTGTTTGTTGGAAAGAGGCATGGTCGGAATCGGTTTATGCGCGGACTATGGAGAATTTATTTCCAACGTGCGAGGAATGTTTCGAGGTCCGCGAGCGACGGGCTGTGCGCGCTGCGCACGTAGTGGCCGGAGGTCGAGACGCCGAGCGCGAGGCACGCCTGCGGGCTGAGTCCGAGCAACTGCCCCGTTGTGAAACCGGCGTTGAAGTGGTCGCCCGCGCCCGTGGTGATGAGCGGTTTTTCGCAAAACGGTCCGGGCACCCAAAAGTCGCCCTCGGGCGTGGCGCACGCGGCGGATTTGCGCGGATGCACGACCACGCACGCGACGGCGAGCTTCTTGCGGATGGCGCCCGCGGCGGCGCGCAGGTCGGCTTCCTCCTCGCCCTCCAAAAGACCGAGGCCGAGCGCGGCGTGCACTTGCTGCGCCTCCTTGAGATTCAGGCCGAGCGTGACGGCGCCGTGTTTTTCGTATTCCGCGATGACGTTGAGCGCGTCCACCAGATCGTGCGCGGCGCGTTTCTCCGGGTCGCAAAGGTCGAAGAAATAAATGCGGCGCGGCTGCGCGGCGGCGCGCGGCGGAAGCGCGGGGAGGACGTTTTTGAGCACGCCCTTGTAAACGTCCGTCATGTTCGGGATCATCGTCCAGTTGACGAGCGCGACGAGATCGGCGGCGGCGAATTGTTTTATGAGGCCGTCAACTCCGAGTGTCTCGACGAGTTTTTCGTATGTGATTTCGTCGAGCGAGCGCATCTGTCCGAGCATGAGTTTGCCGTCCTCGAACTCGACCGCGGTGGTGCTGGCGGCCGCGCAAAGCGAAATCGCCTCCCTTGCGCGCTCGGCCATGTCGGCGAAGACGGGGTGCGGCCCGCCCTTGCCGATCGCGCCGACGTAGGTGAGCGTCGTGCCGGAGGCGAGGAGCGCGTTGCCCATGATCGGGCCGTTGCCGCCGAGTTTTTCCATGCGCGGGTAGAACTCGATGTTGGTGGATTTGCCGGCGGCGCCCAGGACGCGCTGGCCGAAATCGGTGATCGTGGCGATGGGCGTGAACGCGTCGCCCTGCGCGGTGCGAAGCGCGACGGGCGTGACAATCGTGTCGACAAATCCGTCGAGCCCCACGAGAGCGTGCTTGGGCTGCTTTTCGTAAGCAGCTCGTTTCTGGGAAAGTTCGGCGAGGGTGTTTTGCTGGAAGGACATGGTGGATATTGGATTTCTATAAAGTTAGGCCACAAAATTGGATCATGCTTTTGGAGTGCGGTGGCAGAGCGCAGCGGCGACACCGCTTTGAGCGATTTACGGGTTTTTTATGAGTGCAAAAGCGGTGTCGCCGGGCTGAGCCCTCTGCCACCGCACTCCAAAAAAGGATCACTGTTTTTTATAAATTTCATTAGTCGGAGCCGTATTTTTCCCCGAGAGATTTGGGTAGAAATAGGAAACCCACTCCGCATAGGTGTCTTGCGCCGAGAGGCAGGTGTCCATGAGGAATCCCCGTATAGTGGCGAATTCCCCAAGGCCTCGATAATAGAATTGCTTGTGCCGTTCGTCTATTATGAAGGGAATAATATTATTTTTCAGACATTCCCGGAACATTAGCAGGCGGCCAACCCTGCCGTTGCCATCCTGAAAGGGATGGTTTTTTTCAAAGCGCCAATGGTATTCGATTATATTTTCAAAGGAGACTTTTTCGATGCGGGCATACCATTCGTTTATACCATTCATTTCCGCATCCACAGCCTCCGGTTTTGTTGTTTCGACACCGCCCACCTCGTTTGGCAGTGTTTTCCAGTCACCCGTCTTAAACCAAGGCTTGGCGTCGTCTGATGTTCCGGTTTTTAATATGCGATGAAATTGCCTTATAATATCGCACGAAAGCGGCTCGCCCAGCGTGTCAAGGAGATGATCGAAGGCAAAAAAATGATTTGATGTTTCAATAATATCATCAACCGAAACCGCCTCCTCGTCCTTGAAGCCGATGGTGCGGGTTTCGAATATATAACGGGTTTGATCCTCGGTCAGCCGGCTGCCCTCGATCCGGTTCGAATTGTAGGCAAGGTTCACTTGCGTTTTATGATACAAGCCGCCCTTGCGCTTAGTATGCTTTTCCGTAAAAAAACATGTCACAAGGTTATCCATAAATTTTATTTACATTTCATGCTTTTCATGGATTAATTCCAAATTAACCTCGAAGGGAAGTGCATAAAATTAATCGTAGTGGCATTGAACATATTTTTTTTGAAGTGATTAGTGTTGATTGCCGTTAGTTGGAATGGATTCGTTTTCCTGTGATAGCCTGCGCGTTTTATTCGTAGTCAATCCTTATATTAGAATCATTTTTAATTTTTCTGTAAGTAAAATTTTTCGTTCATTTATAAATTGATCGAAATTAGCCAAATTCAAATCAACGTCTGGGATGAGATGACTTGCAAGAAAGACATTTCTGTCTTTTTCTAAAGTTTCAGTTTTCACCCAATCAACCAATAAGGCGTCCTGTTTCGACATGTTTTCATTAGCATCTAACATTTGCAGGTTCATTAAAGAATTGAACACATGCCAAGGATATTTGCTTTTATCCTCTTCTGATAAATTTTCATACATTGAAGCAGGATGAAGATGGTCCTTGTGAAAATTATTGTTTTTATAATCGAGATTCGGATAAAGCAATGCTAGCAATGAAAAAGCGTATGCGTCATCTTTCTGCGTCAAAAGAATGTTATCAATAAACTCATCTGTAATTCCGAGATCCTTACTGAACTGATCTTGAATTTTATCAACAGGAAATGACGACACCGCAGGCAGGATTTTTTCTTTGGAAATGTCACTAGTGAAGGCTTTTCTGATTTGGCTCAAAATTGAATCTGAATGGCCGCCGAAAATTCTCTTAACTAAAGCCACATGCATCCATTTTTTTATAATTTCTCTATCAATTTTATGTTTTTGAATGGAGGTGAAATTTTTAAATATTTTACGATGATATAAATAATAAATAACGGGCAGTAATGCATTTTTTGAAGTAAGCGTCTTGTCCGTAAACCCGAAAGACTTCACTAGATCAAACACTGACAATATGGCGTCTCGAATATTATCCCAGTGTTGCTCAAAATCTTTTGCATTTTCTTTAGAGAAGTTAGTAACCTTGAATTTAATATCTTTGCTATAGAGATATAAATATGCCTTCAGAATAAAATCTCTTGATGTAGAATAACCTTTATCTCTTATATTATCAACTAATGAGTTTATTTCGCACCGGGCATCCTTTTTTTCCCAATTGGCGACAGCAATTGACATAATCAAGTCTGAAAAATCGAGTGGAAGTCCTCCGCTGTTAATGCGTATAAATATGTTTAGCGCTTTATCTAAATCCTGAGTTTTTTCTAGAAAGAAATTAATTATTTGTTTAGAATGAATAACATTCTTTAATGTCGATAGTGATCGATAAGAAAATTCATTATTTTTATACCCATTCGTGTCTAAAAATTTGTTAAATTCAAAATCATCTGCTAAAGAAAATATATCGGAAACCTTGAACCATTTTGAAGGATCAGAGAATTCTTTTTTTGTTAGAAATTTAAATTCATGAATGCGGCCATCCTCTTCGCCAGAGATCGGTTCTTTTATGTTTAAATAAAGATGTCTTGTAGGATAGACGCGTTCAGTGTTCTCTTCCCACAAACGAGGTCTCCTATAGGCGTAACTGCCCCTTAGGCCTATATACAGTGATGTTAATCTTTGCTGCCCATCAAGCACAGCGGTGAAATCATTATGTCCTTTCGTTGGAAATTCTTCATTATGTGTTTTGTAGGTTTCTTTGTAGTCCCTCAAAAATTGATAAAATCTGTATTTTTTCTTAGTTTCCCCCTCTACTCTCCAAAAAAGAAATGAGCTAATGGGATAGTCTCTCATTATCGAATCAAACAACCATTCAATTTTACTATGCTTCCATTCAAACTCGCGTTGAATTGATGGCAATAAGTAGTGATTGCTCTCTATGTTTTTGATGGCTTCTGCAATCGTGATCGGAGTTTGAAATGACATTTTATGAATTCTCTTTTTTGTTAAATGTTATATTATTTTTTTGAGTGTCTTAATATATTTTCCTAGTTAGCGTTTTGAGTGTCACTTCGGTTTTTGCGCGTTCGAGATATTGCGCGAAGGGTTGCACACCTTCGTCGCCGGCGGCGCGGGTGCGCACGCTGACGGACTTGGCCTCGGCTTCCTTCGCGCCGAGCACGAGCACGTGCGGGACTTTTTCGAGTTCGGCGCGGCGGATTTTTGCGCCGAGTTTGTCGCTGTGCTCGTCCATCGTCGCGCGGAGGCCGGCGGCGCGCAGTTGCGCGAGCAGGTCGCGTCCGTAGTCGAGCACCTTGTCGCTGATCGGCACGAGGCGGATTTGCTCGGGCGCGAGCCAGAGCGGGAAGTCGCCCGCGAAGTGCTCGATGAGCACGCCGCAGAAACGTTCCATCGAGCCGAAGGGCGCGCGGTGAATCATCACGGGGCGGTGCGGCTGGTTGTCGGGGCCGATGTAGGAGAGGTCGAAGCGGATGGGCAGGTTGTAGTCCACTTGCACGGTGCCGAGCTGCCATTCGCGGCCGATCACGTCCTTGATGACGAAGTCGATTTTCGGCCCGTAGAACGCGGCCTCGCCGGGTTCCTCGGTGAAGGGCACGCCGAGCGTCTTGGCGGCGTTGCGGCAGGCGGCCTCGGCCTTGTCCCAGTTGGCGGCGTCGCCGGTGTATTTGTTGGAGTCGGGATCGCGGAGGCCGACGCGCACGCGGTAGTCGGACATGCCGAGCGTGGAGAGAACGATTTTCACGAGCGAGAGGCAGCCGAGCACTTCGTCGGCGACTTGTTCCTCGGTGCAGAAAAGGTGCGCGTCGTCCTGCGTGAATCCGCGCACGCGTGTCATGCCGTTGAGCTCGCCGGACTGCTCCCAGCGGTAAACGGTGCCGAACTCGGCGAGGCGCACGGGGAGGTCGCGGTAGGAGTGCGGCTGCGAGGCGAAGATTTTTATGTGATGCGGGCAGTTCATCGGCTTGAGCATGAAGCCGTCGAGCAGGCGGTCGGCGTCCATGACGCGGTCGGGCGTGATCATGTTGGAGCCGGTGCGCTCGTTCATTTGCGCGGCGAATTGCGAGGTGACGGCTTCGAGGCGCGCGGTCATTTCGGCGCACGAGCAGCCTTCGCCGGCGATGCGCGCGAGCTGGTCGGGCTCGGCAAACGCGGGGAATTGCGACTCCTTGTAGTAGGGGAAATGGCCGGAGGTTTTGTAGAGCGCGAGCTTGCCGATGTGCGGCGTGAAGACTTGGAAGTAGCCTTGTTTGCGAAGCTCCTCGCTGATGAAGGTCTGCAATTCCTGGCGGATGATCGAGCCGTGCGGAGTCCAGAGGATGAGACCCTGGCCAACATCCTCGTCGATGTGGAAGAGCTTGAGGTCGCGGCCGAGTTTGCGGTGGTCGCGGAGCTTGGCCTGCTCGAGGCGCTCGAGGTATTGCGCGAGCTCGTCCTTTGTGGGGAACGCGGTGCCGTAGATGCGCTGGAGCTGCTTGTTCTTTTCGTCGCCGCGGTGATACGCGCCGGCGATGGAGAGGAGTTTGAACGCCTTGACTTGTTTTGTGTAGCGCACGTGCGTGCCGGCGCACAGGTCGATGAACTCGCCGTTTTGGTAGAACGAGATTTTTTCGTCGTCGGGGATGTCGTCGAGGCGGCCGAGCTTGTAGCGTTCCTGGCCGATTTTCTTGATGATTTCCCTGGCCTCGTCGCGCGAGACTTCCTTGCGGGTGAACGCTTGGTTTTCGTCGATGACCTTTTTCATTTCGGCCTCGATTTTGGCGAGGTCGTCCATGGTGAATTTGTGATCGAGGTCGAAGTCGTAGTAGAAGCCGGTGTCCGTCGGCGGCCCGATGTCGAGTTTGGCCTCGGGAAAAACGCGGAGGACCGCGGTCGCGAGGATGTGCGAGCAGGAGTGACGGATTTCTTCGAGCGGAGTCATGGACATGATGTTTGGAAAAAGACTGAAAGACTGAAGGACGGAAAGGCTGAAGGAAAGAAAGTTTGCGGGCCGTTGGCTATGAAAAATCCTCGGCCACGGTGGATGTCCCCATCAAAGATAAACTCTCACGATTCCGGGAGATCGGGCAGCGATGGATTCGGCCAATCAAGAAAGTCCGGCAAATCGTATTTATTTTGTCTAATCGCTTCCCGAAGCGCTAAGTCGGAGTCATCGCCCCAGCTTTTGTCGACAGCGCCCTTCCACAATCGGATGCATTTATCGTTTGGGCAGTTTTTGGACGCTTGCCGGATTATGGATGCCTGTTTCTTTGTAAGGACATGCGACCCGAACCAGTGTCCGTATGCCGCATAATGGAACCTCCAGTAATTTGCCAAATAGACATTCCATGCCTCGGCGTTGCGGCTGTCTTTTTTGAGGACGTCGAGAAGCAGCGCCTCGCCTTCTCGCACAAAGGAAATCTGTGAATCTTCGTCCCGATAGCCCGCAGTTGCCAATATCATTACCAAAGACCTTCGTTCCCTGGTCCATTCGGAACTGCTTTGCTGATATACGTCAGTATCCGCAGCTTTCACGTAATGCTTGGTGAATATCCGCCTGTCTTTTTTGGAACCGATGGATGCGACGATGTTTTCGTATTCCTCATTCGAAAAACGCTCTGGCAGAAAGCCGCTGTTTGATTTGGCATAACCGAGCACAAGCAGGCACTTCGCCAATCTAACAGCAGTTGTCGCGGATTCCGGATGATGTTTCAACTCATTCCGCAATCGTGTAATTTCACTCATCAAACGAGGATGCACATAAGTTATATCAATATCGAATTCATTGCCCGCGGGCTTGA
Source organism: Ereboglobus sp. PH5-10 (assembly GCF_029504735.1). Taxonomy (GTDB): domain Bacteria; phylum Verrucomicrobiota; class Verrucomicrobiia; order Opitutales; family Opitutaceae; genus Ereboglobus. The sequence goes on from NZ_JAQFIP010000008.1 coordinate 102,707, forward strand.
AATTCTCAAAGACCCATGTAACACGCGAGCCCTCGACTTTGCCGTTCGCCGGCTTCACTTCTATAATTTGATCGCGGGCGATATCCGTGGGAAAAGTAATTGTGACGGTTTCCTTGCCTATCGCGTCAACCCAGTTGCGCCCCGTTTCAATGCAATATCTCAAGCGCTCACGAAACGGCGCGGCATATACCTCCGATGCCTGCATCGTGGTGCTGACCTCAACGGTTGTTTTTCCCGGAACGAAAGAATGTTTACACTGATACCATATCCAGTTGGTTCGATGAACCCGGCCCGGCGTGCCGCTAACAGGACCATCGACGGGTGTGCGCACACCATCGAACGCTATGGTTAATTTTTCAAGAATATGCGCTCGATTGTATTCGTCGGACGGCATGGGAAACCCCAGCTGCACATCTTGATTTGTGTCGGACACATTATGCATCACAAACTTAGCGCGAAGCACGCAAGGCGTTCCCCATATAATTTCCACATCAGCGGACTCCATTTTTATAGTGCTCACGCTTACAGGGACAATGCCACCGCCGTGATATTCCATCGGCGCGATGTCGGCCCATAGCAAAACGCCAAATAAACTGAAGAAAGCAGTGCAAAACCATTTCATAACTTAGAGGTAATATTCGTAATAATGCGCATGCTTCCTGAGTATGACTATAAAAAAACGTCTCAAGTAACGTGGGTTAACACAGGGGCGACCTTAATCGCGCCGCCCTCGCGCGTCACTGCGCCTGCTTTGCAGTCTTGAACTTCGCCGGCTTTTCGCCGGGCGGGAGCGCGAGCAGGTCGTAGTCGTGGTAGCCGGTGATTTTTACCTCGGCGAATTCACCGACGGGCAGGGTCTTCGGCACATACACACGGCCGTCGATGTCGGGCGCGTCGGCTTCGCCGCGGGCGACGCCGGGCTCCTCAACCAGAACGCGCAGGGTGCGTCCGACAAACGCGCGGCTCACCTCCGACGCGATTTCCTTTTGCAGCGCCATCGTGCGATGCCAGCGAGCCTCCTTTTGTTTCGCGGTGATTTGTCCCTTCATTTTCGCGGAGCGCGTGCCCTCCTCCTGCGAATAACGGAAAACGCCCAGCCGCTCGAATTTCGTTTCGCTGATAAACTCGCATAGTTCATCGACGTCGGCTGCGGTTTCGCCGGGGAAGCCGACGATGAACGCCGTGCGCAACGCGATGCCGGGCACGCCCGCGCGGATGCGCCGCACCAAATCGCGAATGTAGGCGGAGTTGGTTTCGCGCTGCATCGCGCCGAGCATGTGGTCGCTGATGTGCTGCAGCGGCATGTCGATGTAACGCGCGACCTTGTCACATTCGGCGATGGTGCGAATCAACTCGTCGCTCCAATGCGCCGGATGCGTGTAGAGGAGGCGTATCCAAAAGTCGCCCGGGATCGCCTGCAGCTCGCGGATGAGCGTGGTCAGCGCGGAGCCGCGCGCCGAATCGACGGGCGTGCGCGGATTGGGGCGCTGCGCCCAGGTGTCCATGCCGAAAAACGTCGTGTCCTGCGAAATCAGGTTGATCTCGCGCACGCCCTCGGCGACGAGCCGGCGCGCCTCGGCAACCACGCTTTCGACGGTGCGCGAGCGGTGGCGTCCGCGAATCCGCGGGATGACGCAAAACGTGCACGGATGATTGCAGCCCTCGGCGATTTTCACGTAGGCGTAGTGGCGCGGCGTGAGCCGGAAGCGCGGCGTGTCGTAGTCGGGAATGTAACTCGAGCGCGGCGTCACGAAAGTTTCGGAGGCCGCGTTTTTCGCGCGCTCCTTTTCATAAATCTCCTCGATGATCGACGCGACCTTGGTGACCTGGTCGAGGCCGAGGTAGGCGTCCACTTCGGGGAGCGCGTCGGGCAGCTCCTTCGCGTAGCGTTGAGCCATGCAACCGGCGACGATCAGCTTTTGCTCCTTGCGGCGCTTGCGCATGCCGCGGTTTTGATGCGCCTCGAGAATCGTGTTGATCGACTCCTCCTTTGATGACTGGAGAAACGAGCAGGTGTTGACGATGACGACATCGGCCTTCGCGGCCTCGGGGATCACATTCATGCCGGCCTTGCGCAGATGCCCGACCATGATCTCGCTATCGACGAGATTCTTGGCGCAACCGAGGGAAATGAGACTGACGCTGATCATGAGAAGAAATCAGCACGAAGGGCGCGGAGCCGGAAACCATTGATTAGTTTTTCTCCGGGCTCTCCGTGTTCTCCGTGGTTGGATAAAAATCATTCTACAAAACCAAAAACCGCAGCGCGGGGCTGCGGTTGAAATGCGTTCGGAAACGAAAACTTCCGTTGGCAAAACCTTATTTCTTCGCGGCCTTGGCGGGTTTTTTGGCAGCGATTTTCTTGCGTTTAAGATAGGCGATGCGGCGCTTCTTCTTGATGGTTTTGTTGTATTGTTTGCCCATAAATGTGTGTGTGGTTTTGGTTGGTGAAAGGCGAGAGAGTGACGAAACAGCCCGCCGCGAGTCAAGTCCGCGTTCCCAGCAACAATCCCGCGCTAAAAAGCACCGCGTAAAGCGCGAGCAATTTGCCCGTGTCGCCCAAAAGCGCGATCTGCTCCGGCGGCGTTTTGCCGGTTCGCAACCGGCGCGCGTGCGTCCATGCCATCGGCGCAAGCGCGAGCGGCAGCAGCGTCCACAACGAGTAACCGCGCGCGCACAACACAACCGGCGCAGCAAACGCGACCAGCAAACCGCACGCGAATTGCGCGCGTGAAAATCCGCGCCCGAAACGCACCACGAGTGTGCGCTTGCCCGCGCGCGCGTCGGTCTCGGCGTCGCGATAATTATTCACCACAAGGATGTTCACCGCCAGCGCGCCCACGCCCGCGCCGACTACCCACGCCGCCGCCGTGACCGTGGCCGCCTGCACAAAATAAGTCGCGCCCACGGCGACAAAACCGAAGAACACAAAAACAAAAACATCGCCGAGCCCGTTGTAGCCGAGCGGATACGGGCCGCCCGTGTAGGCGATGCCGCAGATCACGCTCGCCACGCCGATGGCCAGCAGCGGCCATCCGCCGAAGCGCAGCAGCGTCAGCCCGCACCCGAACGCCACACCGAACACAATCCACATCGCCGCGCGCATCGTGCGCGGACTCACCCACCCCATCGCGACGGCGCGCCTCGGCCCCACGCGCTCGGCGGTGTCGGCGCCCTTCACGTAATCGTAATAGTCGTTCGCAAAGTTGGTGCCGATCTGGATGAACAACGCGAACAGCAGGCACGCCAGCGCCGCGGGCCAGTGAAACGCGCCGTCGTGCCATGCGAGCGCCGACGCGACCATCACCGGCGCAACCGCCGCCGGCAGCGTGCGCGGACGCGAGGCGAGTATCCAGATTTTCAATACGGAAGGTTTTTCGGCGGCGTTGGACATTTTTGTTTTCGGCTCAATAGCCGCAAAAAGGCGCAAGAGGCGCAAAAAGAAAAACAAACCGGCGGGCTGTTTTATTGCGCTTTTTTGTGCATCTTTGCGGTCGTCTATTTTCTATTTCAACGCATCCAGCACGATGCCGGGCGTGAGCAATTCCGGCAGCACAACAGGCTCCGGCTCGCCGGGTTTGTAGACCAGGTTGAAGGGCACGGCGGAGCGTCCGAACTTCGCGAGCTCGGCGGTGATTTGCGCGTCCTTGTTTGTCCAGTCGGCCTTGAGCGCGACGATGTTTTTGTTGCGAAACACGCGGTTCACCTCGTCCGAGCTGAACACGAGTTTTTTGTTCGCCTGGCAGGTCGCGCACCAGCGCGCGGTGAAATCGACATACACCGTTTTTCCCGACGTTTGCGCGGAGGCGACCGCCGCCGGGCTCCATTTCTCCCAAACAATATCCGTCGGCGCCGCCGCGCGCGGCCAGCCAAGCAAGCCGCCAAGCAGCAGACAGACAAGCGCGCCCGCGATGCCGATGGTTTTGCGCCTGGACGAATTGCCCGGAGCCGCGTAGCGCCCGTAAAACCACACGCCCAGCGCAACCAAAACAAACGCGAAGAGCGCCATCAAAAGTCCGTTTTCGGAAAGCTGCCCCGCGAGCACCCAAACCAGATAGCCGACAGTCGCGTAGAGCGGAAACGCCATCGCCTGTTTGAAGGTTTCCATCCACGCGCCGGGGCGCGGCAGCACTTTCACCGCGCCGGGAAAAATCGAGAGCAGCAGATACGGCGTCGAAAGCCCGAGCGCGATTGCCGTGAAAACGAAAAACGACTCGCCCGTTGACATGGCCAGCGCCGCGCCGAGCGCGGGTGCGAGAAACGGCGCGCTGCACGGCGTCGCCACGACAGTCGCCAGCACACCCGTGAAAAACGATCCGGCGTAGCCTCCCTTGGTTTGCAGGCCGCCGCCGACCGATGTCGCCGAAAGCCCGAACTCAAACACGCCGCTCATGCTCATCGCAAAAATCAGCAGCAGCGCCGCCAGCGCAAAAACGAAAACCGGCGATTGCAGTTGGAAGCCCCAGCCAAGTTGTTCGCCGCCCGCGCGCAGCACCGCCAGCAATCCCGCCAGCGCCCAAAACGAGACCAGCACGCCGACCGTAAACGCGATGCCGTGCAGCGTGACCTTGCGGCGCGACGCTCCGGCTTGGTTTACGAAGCCGAGGATTTTTATGCCGAGCACCGGAAACACGCACGGCATGAGGTTGAGGATGAGCCCGCCGACAAACGCGAGCAAAAGCGTGCCCGCAATTTCCCCGGCGCTTCCAGCGGACGCCCCCGCGGTTGTCGCGGACGATTTTCCCGCTCCCGCGCCAGCAGCGTCATCCGAGTCGCCGATCACCACGTCGATATCATAACCGCGCCAAACGTCTTTCGCATCGGTAAACGCGAGCACGCCGGCGAGACGGCGGCCATCGCCATCGTAAGAGTCGGACACGGGCAGCGTCAGCGAAAGCGCGCCGTTTTCGATTTTGGCGGATTGCGCCTGATCGTATTGAATCAACGCGTCGAGGCCGAAAAAATGCGGCGCGGCATCATTCGCCGAAACCGGCGACGGCGAAAAAACGAGCGTCACGCTTTTCGCCCCCGGCGCGCGCGAGGCCGTCACGCGGGCGCTGCCTGTTTTTTCCGGCATGGGCGGTGTCGCAAAAACCTTCGCGCGCAACGCGGACGGTTTCGGCGCCGCCGCGAGCACGGGCAGTGTGACGGAAACATCCGCGCCACCGGGTTCACACACATCGGCGCACATGAGCCAGTCGGCCCTGCCCTTCAGGGTGATTGTTGTTCCGGGCGCAAGGTTTGCCGGAGCCGTGAGCGTGACGGGCAGATAAACGACATCGTCGTATCCGTTGCCGGTAATGTTGCCCTGATGATCCTTGATGGGCGACGGCACCGGCCACTGGATTTCGCCCGCCCGCCAGCCCTCGGGAAGCTCCCACGCGATCGTGGTCGGCAGACCGGTGCCGGCGTTGATCCAGTAAGTGTGCCAGCGCGGCGCGTGCTCGAGCTTGAACGCCACGGTCACCGTCCCGCCCGGCTGGACGGACTCGTCGAGCGCGACCAACGACGCCCGCACCTGTTGCGAACCGCCGAACGAAAACAAGGAGGCAAACGCGGGCGCGCTTGCAACCGGAAGAAATCCGGAAACGACGACCAGCGCGAAGACTAAACGGAAACGTGAAACCATGACAAATTTGGCGAATAGCGGAACCATGCAGATTTTTCCCACTTTTGCCAGCCGCGCATGAAATAGAAAGGGCTGTTTTGATTTTTACGTTCGTTTTTATTGCAGGAAGCGGAAATATCCCTCTTTCTTTGCAAACTTTCGGGGGCCTTTAGCTCAACGGTTAGAGCAGGGGACTCATAATCCCTTGGTTGCGGGTTCGAATCCCACAGGGCCCACCAATTTTTTGTCCGGTGTTGTTTCCCGCGCGTTCGGGATGCCGGGCGGGTGCAATGCGGCGAGAACGTTTATGACGTTTGGGATCAGGGGACAAACGCCGGAACCTTCCCGCCGTCCTCGGAAAGATACGCGGCCAGCGGATTATCATCCTTGAAACTGTTCAGGCCCGAGACAACGGCACGGGCGTTGAAAGCCGCGCCTTCGCGAGTGGTGTGCGTGCCTTTGTCGGCGAAAAACGGCTCGATGGCGGCGCGCCCGAGTTTCTCGTAACCGCGCGCGATGATCTCGTTGAGGTCGACAAACAGCGCGCCGGACTGCTCCGCCGCCTGACGCGCCCACAAGCCATAACTGCCCGAGGCGCGGTTTATTTTGGCGCTCGCGGATTCCGAGTCCCAGCTTTTGCGCGGCACCGGGGAGCAGACCACGGGAATCGCGCCCTTGGACTTGGCGGTGGCCACGTAGTTACGGATATACCAGCCGTAGCTGTGAACGGTTTCGGGCTTTCCCGTGATAATGTTTTTTTCAACAAAAACGGTTTCGTCGCCATTGCCGCGAATGGTGCCGCGCGCACGCGTCTTGGAGTCGCGCGGGGGCTTTTCGTTTATGGGTCCGGCGTCGTTGTGCCCGAACTGCATGATGACAACATCACCGGGGCGCAGCTCTTTCAAAATGGCGTCCCAGCGTCCGTCGGTCAGAAATGTTCGCGAGCTGCGTCCGCCGATGGCGCGGTTGACGATGTTGATTTTGGCCGTGTCGAAAAACGGCCTGAGTTCGTCGCCCCAGCCGCGCTGTCCATTGGTGCCGACGCGCACGGTGGAGTCGCCGATAACCCAGAGCGTCGGCAACTCGGCGCGCTCTTTTTTGACGAGACCCGCCTTGGAAGCGTCCTCAACCGGACGATCATCCGAGGCCGCGCCTGTCGCCGCCCTGGCAAGGCAAAGTGTGAGCAAACCGAGTGTGATAAGTGTGAGATGACGCATGATGAAAATATACCAAATGCAGTGCCGATTGTTCACCACCGCGCCCACTTACGGAATGCTGTCGCCGACGAGGGCGAGGCATTGCATGGCGGCGAGGCCCCACTGGGAGGCGTCGTTGGTCGAGACCCAGGCGGCCTCGTCAACAGGATTCAGCACGGTCGGGCCTTCGATGCGTTTCGTTTCCAGCAAGTGGCGCGTGCCGGAGGAATCACCATGGTCGGCGGCGTCGTTGCGGAAGAATTCGCTCCAGGCGCGGGCGGCGAGTTTTTTGTCGCCCGTCATCTTCGCGGCGTAGGCGGTGAGACGCGAGTGGGCTTGCGCAAGACTGCCGCCGCGGACATCGGCGCCGAGCGCGGCCTTTTTCTCGTCCTTCGGCGCATTGTAAAGCGTGCAGAAGTGCAGCCAGACTTTTTTGAAACCTTCGTATTCGGGCTGGCCCTCGGTGAGCTGAATGAGCTCGGCGAAGGTTTCGACTGCGCCGAAAACGGAATCGAGGTGCGAGACGCCGATGGTCGCCGTGCTGTTGCCGGGACGGCCGCGCACGGTGAGCGGCTCGAGGCTGCCGTCGGCGATTTTGTAGCCGTAGCGGTCGCTCGTGAAAAAGCCGAGCGGCATTTTGCCCCAGTCGCGCATGCCGCGAAGGAGTTTGTCGCGATACTTCATGTCGCCGCCGCGCTCCCATTCGGTGAGCCAGGCGACGGCGAGGTTGGCCCAGTCGGTGCCGAAGCTGACGCGCGAATCGTAGGCGCCGAGCGGCGTGGCATTTTCAAGTTTCCGGGCGGGGTCGATGTCGTTGAGTTTTTTGTCCACGTCCAGGAGCTCGCGCATGATGTCGCCCACGCGTTCGTCGGCGGTGAGGTAATAGTAGATGCGGCGGTAGGCGGCGGTGGAGATGCGGACTTGTTTCGCGGAGCATCCCCAGTGCTGGACGTTGTGGCGTGTGCCGAGCCCGGCGAATTGCCCGGCGTGATAAGTGTCAACCTCGCCGGTGTGGCGCGTCATGGCCTCGGCGAGGCGGAAGACATCGGCGCGGCCCGTGCGCATGTAGTAGGTCCAGAGCCAGAGGTCGGGCGAGAGCTCGGAGTTGTCCCACGCGTAGCCGCCGACGTCGTATTTCCAAACGTGGCGGTCGCGATCGTAGGAGTGCATCACGTCGCCGTAGTTCCAGAATCCATACCAATGGCGCTGGTCGATTTGTTTTTTGTAATAATCGATCTGCCAATCGAGGCGTTTTTCGAGCGCCGCTTTCACGGGTGTGGACGTGTCGGGCAGGCCCCAAACGTCGCCGAAAACTTTTGCGGCGTGGATGCGCGCGGGCGGGCAAACGAGGTGCGCGGGATTGCGGACGAGCGCGGCCATGTCGGCAATGGTGTCACGCGAGGGCGTGGCGGCGACGGCCCAGAGGAACAGCTCGCTCGAGCGGGCGATGCCGTGCGCGTCGCCGTAGCCGGGCTCGTAATCCTCGTAGGTGATGATGAGGCCGCCGTCGTATTGTTTCTTGAACGTATCCATGCCCATGCCGTCGTGGTAGAAGCGCAGATCCATCGCCGGCGCCTCGGGCGAATACATCCAGACGGTAACCTCGGCGGCGTCGGTGTGGGCGTTGCGCACATCGAGTTGCACGGGGTGGCGCTGCCAGAAATCGCGGAGACCGAAGACAACGCCGCCACCTTTTGCGCCGCCGATGTAACCGGTGCCGGATGCGCGCGTGCCCTGGTCGACATCGACCCAGGCGTGCCCGGCCTTGGTGCGTTTGCGGATGGCAAAGCCGTTGGCGGAGAGTTGCGTGAGCGTGGAGTCGCCCCATTCGGGAATGTATTGGATGCGGTCAGAAACTTGTTTGTTGAACGTGGACAGCGGCGGGCAGGCGAGGCCGGCGAGTTGGGCGGACTTGATTGCGTTGCTGCCGCGCTGGTCGGGATCGCGGCGCAGGCCGGTGAGGCCCATGACGGCCTCGGCCCAGAGTCCGCGTCCCTCGCCGACGTAACGAACGTGACGGTCGTAGGGCGCGTCGGCCATGGGCACCTCAAAGCGCACGCCGAGTCCGCGAATGAAATCCTTCTCCGCATTGCCGTCGAAAACGAAGCTGTGCATCATGCGCACGCATTCACCGTCGGCGTAGAAATAGAGGCGCACGGTGAACGGCAGCCAGGTGGCGGCGGCTTCGCCGCCTAATGAAGAATGAGAAATGGATAATGAAGAATGGACTGAACTTTCCTGAAGGGGCGTGTCACCATTGCCGGTTTTTTCATTCTTCATTAGCGCGCAGCGCGCATGAACGCCCTCAATCCTCACGACGGCGCGCACGGGACCGTTTTGCTCGACGGTGACGGCGATGATTTTGCTTTGAAACGCGGTCGTGGTTTGCGTGCCGGCGGAGCCGTCGAGGTCGGGCGCGGAGGAACTGAGCGCGACGAGGCGGCCGTTGACGAGAACCGGTTTGTTTTTCGAATCGTTGCGCGTGATTTTTTGCACGAGCACATCGCCCGATTTTGCGATGACGCAGCGCATCACGCCGGTGTCCACCTCTACGCTGTCGCCCGAGTCTTTTACCGAGACCGGTTTCGCGGGCGCGGCGGGTTTGCCGGGGGCGAGGTCGAGGTCGTTGCCGATTTTGATTCCGGCGGGCACGGCGGTGGCGGTCCATTTGATCGAGCCGTCGGGCCACCAGGCGGTTGTCCAGGTTTGCGCGGGGATGGATTTTCCGGAGGTGTCGCGGAGCGCGAAATCAGTGTCCTTCGCGGCGGCGCCCATCGGCCACGGCGTGCCGAAAGTCGCGCCGACATTGATCGCGGGGGCGGAGCCGTCGAGCCAGCGGATGGTTTTGACGTCCGGCGAAATGGAGGCGGCTTTCGCGGGCCTGGCGGCCCTGGCGTCGGCGCCGCGCGCGAGCGACGCGGCGAGCGGCACGGCGGCCGCGGCGATGGCGGCGTTTTTGACAAAGGCGCGGCGGGTGATGGAGGCGTTTTTCATGTTATAAGATTGGGAGGTTTTAATATAAAAAAATTAACCACGGAGCGCACGGGGGACACGGAGATTATATTATTTCGCTCTCCGTGCCTCTCCGCGTCCTCCGTGGTTAATATTAAACAGGGTTGTTATTATTTGCTTATTATTCGAGGTGGAAAACCTCGTCCAGGTCGCGCGACACCGGGCTGTTGTCGGGATTGCTCGGCATGATGTCGCCCATGAACTTCCACCAGCGCCGGCAGGCGTCGGTTTGCGCGACTTGCGCCCAGCGTTCCTCGCTCTCGATTTCCACGTAGCCGAAAAGCTGGAGCGTCTTCGGGTCGAGGAAGATCGAGTAGTTGTGGCTGCCGTGGTTTTTAAGCTCGGCGGCGAGATCGGCCCAGATGGGATTGTGGCGGCGCTGATACTCGGCTTCCTTGCCGGGATTCACGCTCATGACGAATGCTTTGCGGATCATTGTTGGAGTGGTTTTTTCTGTTCGGTTTAAGTCGGGATTCGGAGATGGCGTTTACCCGCCCGAGGCCAGCTTGAGCAGGCCCCAGAAGAGCGCGATGATGGCGCCGGAGGCGGCGCAACATGCAACGAAACCGACGGCGTCCTGCCTGTCCCACTTTCCAAATTCCCACGATGAGTTTTTGCCGAAGAGCTTGGTGTGGTCGAAGCGGCGCGGGTTGCGGCGCGTTTCCTCGATGGCCTGCGCCTCGAGTTCGGGCGTGTCGCCAACGGGCGTTTTCATTTTGCCATAGAAGAAATCGACCTGCCCGGGGTTGCGGTTCCGCGTCAGGAGGCTCATGAGAATGAGAACGATGAAGGGCAGCGCGGCGTCCACATAGTAGCGGAGGTTTTCGCGATTGCGCGCGCTCATCGTGGCCGAGTCGACGATGCCGAGCTTGGTGGCCATGAAGTTCTCCATGTCGAAACGACCGCTGCCTTTCAGCGGACTGTTGGGATTGTCCTTGTCCACGCGGGTGACAACCTCCCAGTAAACGGGGGCCGGTTTGCCATCCTTTTCAATGGAGGAAATCGCGAGCGACTGGTTGTTGGTCATCGCCGGAATCCACGGCGCGACAATCGGGAATGCGACATTGAGCGCGATCGCCACGATGATCGCCGTCCACGCGGCGGGCAGCGTCACCCGGCGCCAGAAAAACATAACCATGATCAGCACGCCAAAGGGCACGTTGACGGTGATGACGAGCTTAACGACCGCCATCATGTCCTTCATGAATGTCGCGGCGAAAAGCCCGACGACCAGAACCACGCAAATGGTGCACCGCGCAACAAACACACTTTTCGTCTCGCTGGCGGCGGGATTGAACACGCGGTAGATGTTGCGCGTGAACAAGGCCGAAACCGCGATGGATTTTGCGGCGAGATTCGACATCACGCCGGCGATAACCCCCGCGAGCATGAGGCCGATGAATCCGGGGATCGGGCCGAGCAGCCGCTCGGAAAGCATGCCCCACGCCGTGTCGGAATCGGCAAGCGCGTCAGGCCCGACAAAGAGCGCCGCGGCAATCAGGCCCGCGAACGTCCACAAAATGATCATCAGGCGTTTGCCGTAGAGACCGGTCACGCCCATGCGGGCGGCGGTTTCGTTTTTCGCGGAGCCCATGATGTTCATGTTCGGGCTGAGCGCGTTCATTTGTATAAGGCTTACCAGTGTGATCGCAAATATGCTCCAGCCCGTGAGCGAGCCGCCGAACAAGTCGAACATCTTTGCAGGCACCCTCTCGGCAAGCTGCCCCCAGCCGCCGATCGCGTAGAGTCCGGTCGGGATGAGCAATATGGAGAAAATAATAATCAGCGTGCCCTGCAACGCCTCCGCGACCGCCGCGGCCTGCATGCCGCCGAGCACCATATACGCGCCCACGACCGCGATAAACATTATATAAAAACCCCATTTATACACAGGCGGGCGAAGCACCGACACATTGCTGTATATATCGCCGCGCGCCTTCGCGTCGCGCAAGTCCGCCAGGCGTTGCTGCTGCGCGGGCGCGAGCGGGGTGATGTTTTCAAAACTCTTCGTGTCCGCCGCCATGTCATGGGTGATTTCGGCGACGCGGGCGCGCTGCGCGCCGGTGAGCGCATCGGGCGCGATCGCATTCAAACCCGCCAGCTCGGCGGCGATGATCGACACGCGCTGTTGTGTTTCGAGGGCGCGCAACTCGCGGAAACTTTCGACGGCGGCGCGCTCCTCAACCGTCCATGAATCCTCGGCCTTGTTCACCAGCGACGCCGTGATCGTGTAAGCCGTGAAACTGCCGAAACCAATCAGCAGCACCGCCACGCAAATCTGGAACAGCGAATAAAACACGCCCATGCCCTTGCTGTTGAAACGGTCGACAAAAAGATCGGCCATCGTGAGCAGGCGCACGCGGCGAAACCACACGTTCATGAACCAGTAATACGGGTTGATGAACACCGTCTGGAACGAATACCACGCGTTCGACGCGCCGCTTCTGTAAACGAAGCTCGCGTTGGAAACCGCGCCCTGCGGCTCGGTGGCGTTGCCGAAGTTGAGGAACGCCTGATAGAGCTTGCCGAGCTTGCGGCCCGCGAGGAAGTAACTCTCCTCACCCTTTGACGAGGCGGCCTTGGCGCGCCTCCCGATGTAAACAATCGCCGCGAAATAAGCGAGAACCACCAGGATGTCCAATATTCGGATGCCGTTCATATAAAAATGCGAATTGGGTTATTTGATTGATGAAATTGAACAACCCGCCGCAGTGCGTTTTGGGGCGGATATGGCGGGTTGGTTACGGGTGTTTGTCATCGGGGAAAGCGAAACGGGGCGCGTGCGCATTATCAGCACATTCAACCCGGCTTGCGCCGGCAACATTAACATTTACATGTGAAACAAACTTGATGTCTTTCGCGAACAGCCAACTCTCTGACAGTAAGAAGCACCCATGTCCTCCACAGCCCCCTCCCTCCGCGATCTAGCAAAGACCCTTGGCCTCTCGCACACCACCGTTTCCGAGGCCCTGCGCAACAATCCCCGCGTCAAACCCGAGACGCGCCAGCGCGTGCACGACGCCGCCAAGGCCGCCGGCTATCAATACAACCCTCTCGCCGGCGCGCTCATGTCCGAAATGCGCCGATCACGCGCGACCACATTTCGCGGCGTGATCGCCATCGTCGATCTCGACGGCCCCGACGGACGCGCCCCCAGCTCCGCGCGCTACCACCGCGAACTCACCAAGGGCGCCGTCGAGCGCGCCGAGGAACTCGGCTTCAAGGCCGAGGTATTTATCGTGGGCCACGACGGCATGACGCCCCAGCGCCTCGACACCATACTCCAGTCGCGCGGCATCCGCGGCGTGTTCCTGCTCCCCGTCAGCGACAACCCCGACCTCACAAAAATCAACTGGTCGCGCTACGCCAGCATCTACACCGATTACGTGATCGAACAGCCTGCGCTCCACAACATCTGCCCCAACCACTACCGCGCCATGCTCATGGCGCTGCACCGCCTCCAGTCGCTGGGCTACAAACGCCCCGGCCTCGTGATTCAACAGCACCACGACGAGCGACTCTTCCACCGATGGGAAGCCGCCTACCAGATATACCAGCACCACTACAACAACAACACGACCAAGGTCCCCTCGCTCCTGTCGCGCGAAATCAACCGCGCGGACTTTTCCAAGTGGTTCAAGAAACACAAACCCGACGTCGTGCTCTGCCACCGCGCCGAGGTGCTCGACTGGATGCGCGAGTGCGGCGCGAAGGTTCCGCAGTCACACGGCTTCTGCTGCCTGAACATAATGATGAACCCCGACGTGCCCTGCGCCGGCCTGAACCTCCAACCGCGCATTCTCGGCGCGCGCGGCATCGAACTCGTCATAGGCCAACTCTACCGCAACGAATGCGGCGTCCCCGAGCTGCGCACCACGACAACCGTGCCCGCCCAATGGGTTGACGGCCCGACGGTGCGGAACCTGAAAAAGAAATAAGCATCCCTTGCGATTATTTTTGGGCGTTGTAAAGCAGCGCGGCTTCGCCGTTCAGAACGCCACCGCGTTCTGCGACCCGCCGTCCTGCCACTTTTAATTCCCGGCGCGCTCGGCGAGCGCGCCCCACCCTTTCAAAGGTCAAACCGAGCTTGCTAATGGCATTTATCTTTCGTCGCGGGCTGCCGTGACAATGTCTGGTTTCGCCGGCGGCGTCATGCCTTCGCCGAGATAAAACCCGGGATGCGGCGGCTGGTTGTAGGCGGTGTTCTGCCACGCGATCGCCAGGCGATACTGGCGGTCGTGCATGAGCGTGCGGAGGCGGTGCTCCGTCGGGATCGTCGTCGTGTAAATGCGCAGTTCGCGGTTGTCCTTCGTGCGCCAGATCACTTCCTCGCGCCAGTCGCCAAAGATGTCGCCGCTCAGGCAGGGCGTGGCCTTGGTGCCGTTGTTGGTCACGCACTCGGGATCGGACAAAAGCATGTCGGAGGTTTGCGTTTTCCAATTCCATTTCGATATCCACGCGCGCCCGCGTCGCGAGTCGCCGTCGAGAAATTCACGCAGGAGATCGCCGTCCCACCAAATGAGGAAGTTTTTTTCACGCGGGGGCTTTTTTGAAATGACGTTGCCCTTGTTGTCGTAAAGCGCGCCGTAGCTGGCCCACATCTCGCAACCTTTTGTGCGCGGATCAATGTCGGCGGCGACACCGCGGCCGACGTCGGCTTTTTTGCCCCACTCGTCGCCCTTGGGGCCGACGCCGAAGAGCAGCGTGCCCGTGCGCGCGTCGCGGTATTCGATGCCCGCGTCGCCATACGAGCGCCGGCTTTCGTGAACCATGAACACCTGCTGCCCGCCGCGATCCGGGTCCATGACGCTCATGTGCAGCGCGTCGCCGTGGCCGAGCCCGGTCGAGTAGAGCCCCTTGCCGTCGTTGTTGATGGCGGCGGCGCCGTAGATGATTTCGTCGCAGCCGTCGCCATCGACATCGCCGACGGTCACGCTGTGCGCGCCCTGGCCGTTGTATTGTTTGTTGCCGGGCGTGCCGTCCTCGCTGTCAAAAACCCAGCGTTGCGAGAGCTTGCCGTCGCGCCAGTCCCACGCGGCGAGCACGGCGCGCGTGTAATAACCGCGGCACATGACGAGGCTCGGGCGGCTTCCGTCGAGATACGCCGTGGCGGCGAGGAAACGGTCGATGCGGTTTCCGTTGCCGTCGCCCCAGATTTCCCTCTGACGAGCGCCGTCCGGATTGTCGTCGCGGTTTTCGGGATCGCGTTGCGGGTGGTATCGCACGGTGGACATGGCCGCGCCGGTCCTGCCGTTGAAAATGGTGAGGTATTCGGGGCCGGAGAGTATGCGCCCGGTGTGGCGGCCTTCCGTGCCGCGATGGTCGGCGTTCGCGTCGCCGATGGCTTTTCCAACGCCGTCGATGGTGCCGGCGGCGGTCTTGCAGGCGACCTCGGCAAACCCGTCGCCGTCGAAATCATAAACCTGGAATTGTGTGTAATGCGCGCCGGCGCGGATGTTTTTTCCGAGGTCGATGCGCCAGAGAAAAGTGCCGTCGAGTTTGTAGGCGTCGATAAGCACATTGCCCGTGTGGCCGTCGTGGGCGTTGTCGTGCGCGTTGGTCGGATCCCATTTTAATATGATCTCATATTCACCGTCGCCGTCGAGGTCGCCGACCGAGCAGTCGTTGGCATTGTAGGTATAGGATTCTCCAGCGGGTGTGACGCCGCCCTCGGGGACGCGCAACGGGATGGAGATGTATTGGCGCACGGGCGCGTTTGGCCGGAGCGTGTTGAGCGAGGTTTTTTTCGCGGCGGCGGGGAAGCTTTGTTCGCCGGTGATGACGCGCACCGAGTAGGTGTTGGTTTTCGAGAAATCGGCGGATTTGTCGGTGAAGTGCGTGGCCTTGGCGAGGGGCGCCGTGTTGAGTTTCACGGGCGCTCCGCCGTCGGTGGAGCGGTAAATATCAAACGCCGTGTCGGACGCCTCCGTGCCGAGCAAGCGCCAGCTCACGAACGCGGACGACTTGGTCGCGCGCACCGCGACAACCCCGCGGTCAAGCGCCTCCATTTGCGACGGCGCGGCGGTGACGGCGACGGCTCCAAGCAAGAGGGAGGCGGCGAGGAGGCAGAGTGGGATCGGGTGGAATTTTTTCATGCGCATAAAGGAGCTTGAGGATTGATTGCATATCGCGCCATGCAGTTGGCGCATGATGGAAAGAATACCGAAGCGCGCATTCGCTGCGCCTCCCCAAAATTGGGGATTTTTCGCCCCGTCCATTGTCTTGCGGGCAGGATGCCCGCGCTCCCGGGCACAAGCGTGGTTCGCCCAACTATTTTAATATTTCGTAGAATTCAACCTCGCCGATGCTCAGGGTTTTGCCGCCGATTTTGTCGGCTCCGGTGGAGGCGTTTTCCTTTGCGGCGACTTCGCTCATGGTGAAGGCGTCGCGCGCCTCGGAGCTGCCCTGCAACTCAATGCGCACGACCTTGCCAGCGACGGCGGGCTTCACCGCGAGGGTCACATAACCGAGACTCTTCGGTGTCGCGTCGCGGTGGATCTCAACGCCGTCGAGCGTAATGCTCACCGGGTAACTGCGCTGGCGCCAGCCGGTGAGCCGCAATGTGATTTCGTCCAGCTTCGCGGGACGCTCAAGCGTGTATTCAATCCACGCGCCGGCGAGATCGTTCGCGCTCGTCCACGCCGTCGTCTCGTCATCGTCGTAACTCTTGGCGGCATCGGCGGCATTTGAGCCGGCGCGCACGGAAACCACCCCGACCGGTGTGCGCGAGATTTTATACGACGGGCCCGCGGGTGTCGGGCCGCGATCAGGGCGGGCGATTTCCGGCTCGGGTTGCAAGGCGGCGAGGCCGTTGTGCGACGGATACTCGACCGAGTGGAGCGTGAGCGCGGCGGGGCGCAACGAACCCGAACGGGCGCGAAGCGTGATCGCGCCGGGCTGGCGCGTGGTGCGAATCAGGACGCGATTCACCCCGCATTCGACCGGCAGCGTTTTCGAAAGAATGTAGTTGTCGGCGCGCCCGTGCCCGATGCCGCCGCGCCATTCGGCGGGACCGTCGAGTTCAAACTCGACCAAGTCGAGCGCGGTCGGGCAGCGGCGGCCATCGGCATCGACGACCTCGAACTCGACCAGCGCGAGGTCGTGCCCGTCCGCGTGGTAGTTTGCCTTGCCGATGTTTTTCAGGCGCAAGGCTGCCGGTTCGCCGGCTGTTTGGATGACGGCTTCG
Organism: Ereboglobus sp. PH5-10; assembly: GCF_029504735.1. Classification (GTDB taxonomy): domain Bacteria; phylum Verrucomicrobiota; class Verrucomicrobiia; order Opitutales; family Opitutaceae; genus Ereboglobus. Next base: position 119,709 of record NZ_JAQFIP010000008.1, read on the forward strand.
GTGACTTTTTTTCCGGCGGTGTCATAACCGGCCGCGCGGAGTTCGCCCGGCTGCCAGGCAATGTTTTCAAATGTATAAAGAAACCGGTGCGACTGCGCGCCGCGCCCGAGCGATTTTCCATTGAGAAACAACTCAACCGCGTCGGCGCTCGATACAACGCATATGTTTTTTACGGTGCCGGGCGCGTAGTTCCAGTGGCCGATGATGTGCGCGGCGGGGCGCTCGATATCGACCCACGCGTCCCACATGACCTTGTGCGCGTGGAAGCCGTCCTTGGGAATGCGCATGGCGTCAACCTCGCCGCTGCGACGGTAGTTTTCGGAGCCGCGATGATGCGTGTTGGAATCGGAAAATATAATATTGGTGCCGCCGCTGTTCACGCGACGCCCGGTGCCGGGACGCTCGCGCCAGTAATCATACCAGCGCACTATGTTCTCGATGGCATGGGAGTCCTGGTTGCGATTATAGACGGCGGCGGGCGCGTTTCTATATAACGGGCCGTCGCCGTCCTTGTGATAAGGCGGCGAGTAGTCATCCCAATATTTGCGCAAACCCTCGTCGCGCGAATACTCCATCTGCCAAAAGGGGATGCGCGCGCTTTTGTTTATATAAAGCATGTGGCCGCCGTATTCGGCGATTTTGCTGTTGAGCATGTCGCGGGAACCCGAGGCGCGCCCGCCGTGCGGATCGTATTTGTCGCGCAGGGCCCTCATTTCGATCATGTGCTCCTCCGAGACGCCGTTGTTGCCGGACTCGTAGAAGAGGATGCTCGGATTGTTGCGGTTGTAGATGATGGCGTCGCGCATGACCTCGACGCGCTGCTCCCAGCGGCGGCCGGTCACGTCGCGCTCGGAATCGCCGGCGGGCATCGCCTGGATGAGGCCGACGCGGTCGCACGATTCGACGTCCTGTTTCCAGGGTGTGATGTGCATCCAGCGCACAAGATTGCCGCCGCTTTCAACCATGAGCCCGTTGCTGAAATCGCTGAGCCACGCGGGCACGCTCGCGCCGATGGCGGGCCATTCGTTTGAGGTGCGCTGCGCGTAACCGTGCATTTGGATGACGCGGTCGTTGAGCGTGATCATGCCGTTGGCGTATTCGGTTTTGCGGAAACCGGTGCGCGTGGTGACGGTGTCCACGGGTTTGCCGGCAACCGAGATCGTGGTGCGCACATCATAGAGCGCGCCGTGCCCCCAGCTCCAAAAGTCGATGTTTTTGGCGCGCGCGCTTGTCTTCAAAACGGCGGTTTCACCGGGGGCGATATTGACGGGGGCCGCGGCGGAAACTTTCACGCCGAGCGCGGGGATTTCCATTGCATACAAGGCGGCCTGCGACTTGCCGGTTTCGTTGCGCACCTCGGATTCGGCGTGAATCGTGGCGGCGCGGTTTTTAATATCAAAATCAACGGCGTATATATAAACGCCGGTCGTCTTGAGGTTCGAATAAAGCGGGAGCGTTTGATAAAGTTTTTTCGTGATATGCAGGCGGACGTTTTTTGTGATGCCGCCGTAGTTGGCGTTGAAGTTTTTGTCGGCCCATTGGTAGCGCTGGTTGGTTTCCTTTTCGCGATAGTCCCAGGAGTTGTCAGTGCGCACGGCGATGACGTTTTCGCCGGCGACGAGCTGCCCGGTGATATCGAAGCCAAATGCCATGATGCCATTTTCGCCACGGCCAACGTGCTTGCCGTTCACATAAACCTCGGCCGCCTGCCGCACGCCCTCGAACTCGATGAAGATTTTTGTGTTATCGAGCTGCGCGGCGGTGAGAGTGAAATATTTCCGATACCAGGCGACGCCAGTCGAGTGATCCTTGATGTCCTTGCTGAAAGCGTCGTCCTCGTTCCACGCGCGCGGGAGCGTGACGAGTTTCCACGCGGAGTCGTCGAAGTCCCTGGCATCGGCGCGGACAGGGTCGCCGACGTGCAAGCGCCAGTCGAGATTGAGGTTGTGGGTTTCGCGTTGCGCAAGGGCGGCGGGCGCGAGAACGAGCGATGCGAGGACGGCGAGCAGAAAAACGTGAAGTTTGGGCTGATTCATTGAGCGTGGCTGACGGAAAATGGTTTATTTTGGAGACAGAGAACACGGATGCGGACTTCGCCGCATTTGTGTTTATTCGTGTGATCCGTGTTGGAGTGACGGATTGGGTTTAACTTCCCTCGGGTTTTTCGAGTGTGGCTGCGGACGGACTGGAAGGGATGGCGATTTTTTTCGGATCGTCGGGGTGCCCGGGGTTAAATCTGCCGGCGTCGGGAGCGAGGCGGACGGCGAGTTCGGGAAGCTGCACGCGAATGGCCTCGACTATGCATCGCGCGAGTTCGTAGGCGCCGTAGTTGCTGAAGTGCGAATTGTCGGCGAGGGCCTTGGGCTGGTTGGGATAGGTGTTGGCCGGGGCAAACACAAAGGCATCCTTTGATTTCTCGACGCCGAGCGCGGTGAAGAGGCGTCCGCTAATCGTGTGCAGGTCGATGAAGGGGACGTTTTTTTCCTCCGCGACTTTGCGGACGGCGGCGGGATAATCGCCGTGCGTGTTTTGGAGTTTGCCAGCCTTATCAAAACGGCGGCGATACATGGGGGAAATCAGCACGGGCCTGCCCTTTTTCGCGACGATGGCGTCGACATATTCGCGGAGGTTGCCGGCATAGGTTGTGAACGCGCCGCCGTTTTTCTCCTTCATGTCGTTATGCCCGAATTGTATGAAAACGTAATCGCCGGGCCGGAGCGTGTTGAGGATTTTTTCGAGCCGGTTCTGACGGTGGAAGGAACCGAGCGAGAGGCCGGACTGGGCGTAGTTGGCGACAACCGTGCCGGGCGCGAAGAAGCGCGGAAGCATCTGCCCCCACGAGGCCCAGGGTTCGTTTTGCTGGTCGGTGACGGTGGAATCGCCCGCGAGAAAAACATTCAGCGCGGTTTCGTTGCGCGCGATTTCAATCGCGGAGACCGCGGGACTCGGGCCGTTGAATTCGAGCGTGAGCTTGTTGTCCCAGTTTGCGGCGCCGATTTCATTGGGTTTGAGCGACACTTTTTTGCCCGAACCGGGGATATCCGGTGTGTGGACGCTGACCGTGAAGGTGCGCGCGGTTGTTTCGCCTTTCGCCGTCTTGACCGACTCAAGCATGAGGCGGCGGTTCTCCGCCTTCACGGTGGTGTCGGACGCGGCGCCCGGGCTGCCGAGGTGGACGGTGACATCGTAAACGCCCTCGGGCAGGTCGATGGAGACGAACGGCGAGGAACTTGTTATCGAGCCGGGGGCGATGTCGATGCGTTGCGGCGCGGCGGTGAGGGCCGTGACTGACAGAATGGTGGTGACGAGGATGCGTTTTATCATTGGTTGAAAAATTCGAGCTATCTTGCGCGTCGGGTTGCGGTATTAATTTTTAACTTTCGCCTACGCCTTTATTCCAGCGGCCCCGGCGATGGTTTGGTTTTTCGGAAAACGCTTGGCGGCCTGTTGCAGGAATCCGAGCGTGCCGGGTTCGGGGCGGGCCTCGCTTTTCAGGAGAATCTCGGCGAGCGTGTCGCAAACATCCTCCGTGGCCAGGCCGCCCGTGAGCGCGCCGCCGAGGGTGTCGATCAATGCCGATGTTTCCTCCGCGTTCAGTTTCGCGCCGGCGGGTTTGGCCGCGAGCGCGTCCTTGAGCTGGAGGCGCGCGGCGGCGATGTGAGCTTGCGCGGGCGGCTTGGGCAGCGCCATCAGAGTCTTGAGGATTTTGCGAGCGCGCGCCTCGGAGCCGGCCTGCTGCTCGAGCGTCGCGAGCAGCGCAAGCATGGCGGGATCGCGCTCGCCGCGCCAGTAGGCGGTGCGCAATTCCTCAAGCGCCTTTCCCGGGTTCGCCTGCGAAACATGCATCTCGCCCTTGATGCGCGCGACCTCGGATTGCGTGGCCGCGCGATAAGTCGGCGCGGGCAGCGGCGGAGGCGAATCGAACTTAAAATCCGTGCTCTTATAGTAGGCGATGTCGCGCGCATAAGCGGCCAGGTGATTTTCAATGGTTTTCATGGATTTCCCAAAAACCTCCCTGAACATCGCATCGGTCGGCGCCACGCCACTCGCCAGCCTGTTCACAAACTGCATGAAACGCGCGGAGTATTTATTATTGTCCCCGTAAAGTCCGTAATGGACAAAGAGGGACGCGGCCCGCGCCTCCTCCTCCGTGAACGCCCCCTCCTTTTTGAGAAGCTCGGAGAGTTTTGGCATGGTGCGGCCGGCCAGTTCCTCGCGAACCCGCGCGAACTGGATGAGCCTGTCGGAAACCTGCGTGCTGCCGAGAAGATTGCTGAAGCCGCGCGTGAACCACGCGGGCAATTTTTGCGGCTGCGCATCGAGGGCAAAGCGGCCCAGTTCGTAACTGACCGTGGAGGCCAGGCGCTCCACGGAGGGACGTTGCAAACCGGAACGCGGTTCGTCGGCGCGAACGAGCACCGCAAGCGGGCCGCCGTTCACCGCCAGCTCAACATAACCATCGGGAAGCGGCCTCACGATGGATTCATCGCGCACAAACCCCGGCACATTGCGACTGGTGAGGTTCAAGTGGTCCTGCGTTGTGGTTTCAGTTTCATCGCCGGTCAAAATATTGCCGTCATTCATGTCGTCCATCTGGGTGAGCCCGTATTCGGAGGCAAAGCGTTGCGCGCCCATGTAGGCGAAATTGACGGAGCTGCTGAAATTGCTCGGCGCGGGCTCGATGTTGACCGCCACAATCGGGTCGCCCTCCCAGGTGTCGCTCGTTTTCACGAACTGCCGTGGCGCGGAGTGTTGCTGATTGATGTCAACGACAACATAAACGGGCGTCCTCGGCAAATTCCGCACAAGCGCGGGCCAGAGGCGGGTGGAGGCCAGCTGGCGCAACTGCAGTTCGTGCACGAGCACCCTTGTCTGGCTGGAATTGAGGTTGGAAAGCAACTCGTAACCGGGCGCGATAACGGTGCGCCCGCCGCGCTCAAGGGCAAGCGCGGGCACGCGAACATAGGTCCAGCGCTCGGGCTCCGGCAGGACGCGGTCGCCCTTGACGACGTAGGGTTCCATTTCGACAACGGGTCCGGGGGGCGCGCCGCTGGCGCCAATGAATAATGGAAAATGGAAAATGTATAATGAGAGAAGCGCGAGGAGGCGGGTTTTCATGTTGTGCGTGTGGGCATGGGCAGGCGGCGGGTTGGATGAGGCTACTTAAATCGCAAGGGAGCAAACGCGCGCTACGCGATTCGGAAGGGCCTCGAATCGCGTAGCCGGGAGCGGGTGTCAAACTGGCGGCGTTTTCAGAAGGTGTAGGTGATGCCGCCGCGCACACCAACGCTTTCCTTGGCGGCGCCGCGATACTCGGACTGGTAGCGCAGTTCGGCGCGGAGCTTGCGAGTCACATTCCAATCGAGGCCGATGTCCATGCGCCAGCCGTTGCTGCCGATGTCGGGACCGCGGACCGACATGCGCTCGCCGAACAGGTCGGAGGCGATCCAGCGCTCGTCATCGTCGAATTCGTGCAGGTAGGAATAGTGCAAATAGGGACGCAGAACACCGTGCTTGAGCGGGAAGCTGCGAGCCACGCGAACGCCCAGTTTGCCCTGAAGCGACATCTTTTCCTGGTCATAAACGCGGAGACTGGCCGCGCCGGCGTTGCGTTCCTCGAAGCCGTCCACCTTCCAATTCATCACTTGAAGGCCCGCAACGGGAACGACCTCGAACCAGGGAAGATTCACCGTGTAGGCGGCGGAAATTGCGGCGCCGAGGCGCGAGCCGTCGGTGTCGGATTTCGCCCATGTGCCAAGACCGGTCAGGGCCACGGAGCGTTCGGATTCATAATCGTCGACGCCATAAAAACCGGTGAAATTGAATTGAAGCTTGCCGGTGTTGTAACGGGCGCTGAGGCCGAAGGTATAGCTGTTCAGGTCGGTATAGCCGCCGGCAGTGTCGAGATCGAAGTCGGTGAACTCATAACTGAAGAAACCGCCGACAACGAAGTTTTCGCTGATTGCGTAGCTGGTGCCGACAACGGTGCCCACGATGCCGTAGTTGGAATAGTCGGCATCACCCTCATTGCCCTTGGATGCCTCCTGGCGGAATCCGTCGAGAAACGCCTGCCACGAACCTTTCTGCCGTTTGAAGGCGGCATCCTGATACATGCGGTCCTCCACGCTTTGCACGAGCGAGTTGGTGCGGACGACCGCCGCGGGAAACCACGACTGATAGACGCTGGGCGTGAGCTGGTCGAGCACCTGGCAGTATTGGATGATGGAGGGCTGGCGGTTCAGCGATTCGAAGAGCGGCTCGTAGGCGGCCTGGCTCGCCACGGGGGTGTTGTAATAAATATCGTCAACCTTCCGGGCGGCGGCCAGGTATTTGTCGCCAAGGTCGCCGGAGGCGAGTTGGGGAACCCCGGAGAACGGCGTTTGCTCCACGGTGACGAGGAGCGTGCGGCGCACCTCCATGTCCTGCAGGTAGGTGTAGTTGTATTCGGACTCGCTCTTCCACTCCCAAGTGGTCTTGAGCGTCATGCTGGCGGGAAGCGTGGTGTTTTCAAAATCGCCCAGGATCATGACGTCGGTGCCACTGCTGGCGACATCCAGATTTACGGTCATCAGTTCGTAGGTGACGGGCGTGCGCACGATGCGGGGAAACGTGTCGGCCATGTTGATGATGAGGTTTGCATACCTGGGATTGCTCGAGGTGGAGTCCACGGTCGTGGAACTGCGAATGGTCATGGTGCCCGTGAGGGTAACGTCGAGGCGGTCGTGCACGGTCTCCGTGACAAGATCAAAACCGAGGCTGCCGTTGAGCTCGAAATTGGTGGCGTTGATGGTGAGCGGCGTGTCGGGGGAATTGCCGATGGTGGAGCCGAGGTAACCGGGCGTGAGCATGCCGCCCTCATCGACGGTGATAAAGCCGTTGATTATGCCGCTGCCGCCGATAACCGAGCCGGCCATGGCTTGAATGCCGCCGTTGTGAACGCCCTCCACGAGATACTGGGCGCCGGAGCGGATGCGAAAACGCGCGCGCCCGTCGCCCTCGTAGTTCACCTGGCCCGTCATGCGTGTGATGTAGCCATACACATCGCAAATGGCATTGGCGGAATTGGAGTTGGCGGGCTCCTGATAGAACAACCCGCCCATGATACTGACCTGGCCTGTTGTGAGCTTGTCATTCAGCGTCACATTGCGTCCGCCCACGTAGATTGTCGTGTTGGGGCCGGCCTCAAGAATGCCGCCGATGCGCACGCCGTCGGTGCGGGCCGACGTGTAGGTGACGACGCCGGGCCTGTTCTCGACATACCCCTCGTAAACAAAGGGGATTTCGCCCGCCATGGAGATGTCAATGCGGGCGTTGTCAGTAAGCGTGAAGATGCCCGTGCCAAGACCGCTGTTGGCGACGCGGGAGCCGGCGTAGGAATCCGCTGCCGTGATGACGGTGTTTCTTCCGAGCTTGTAATAGGCGGCCAGCCGGGTCGAGTCATCCCCGGTCGATTCGGGATAGGTGAGATCAAGTGAGCGCCCCAACTCCGGAGTGCTTCCAATCAAGCCATTAAATGTGAACCCCTTGCCGACTGGATTGATATAAAGGACGCCGTCGCCCTCGCTCGAAAACTCGATCGTGTAGCTTTTGTTGGCGCCAGTCTGGATGCTATAAAACTGAATGGTTCTATCCTCGTCCCCCGTGTGGGTGGCGACGATGTCCTTGTTCGCGATGGCGGTGTCGCCGGGAAGGCGAATGGCGGCCACGGGGCTGTCGGGCACAGAGCCGGTGCTCCAGTTGGCGGCATTGAAGAAGTTATTGTCAACAGCGCCGGTCCAGTCGCTAAACTGGGTCGGCACAGGCGTGGTCTGGGCGGCGAGGTGAGCACAGGCAAGACCGAGGGCCAGGGCGAGGGATGTGGTGCGGAGTGTTTTCATATATTTAAAGTGGCGTTGGCTGATTGTGTTTTTTCGGGTCTATTATACATTTTTCATTATGCATTAGCCCGAGGGGCGTCAGAAGTTGGCCCTCACACCGAGATTAATAACCATGCCGGAGGTGAAGTAGCCGGCGGTGCGGTCAAAGATTTTGCGGTCATCGCCCTCGTCGGTCATGTTGCGCCAGTCGAATGTGGCGTTCCATCGGCTGTTGATCTTGTAGGTGAGGTTGAGGTCGAGGCGCACGACAGAGGCCTGGTTCGTAATTTCGACGATGTCGGCGTTGACCGCCTTCGCGAAATCATCAACCCAGTAGGCTGCGACGCGCCCGTTGAATTTCCGGCCCGTGTAGCTGAGCTGGATGGTGCCGCTGCGTTTTTGGATGCCGGACATGGGCAGCGTGACCCACACCATTTCACTGGCGTTGTATTCGGCCACGGTTTGCGCGGTCACCGTGGAAGGCGCGCGCATGGTGTGACGATAGGCCTTGATCGTGGGGTCGGCGTATGAAAAGGCGCCGTAGAAGAAGAAATTTCTCAGGCTCTTGTGAATGATGTCGAGCCGCTGGCGATAGGAGATTTCGAAGCCCTCGTTTTTGCCCTCGCCGCTGTTGTAATAATTGATCGAGGTCCAGATGCCGGTGCGCATGAGGACGGGGAAGTAGCGGAGATCGTCATTATAAAACACGTCGATTTCGTTCGCCAGTTCGGGCAAGTCGGTGACCTCAAAATACGAGGTCTCCTGGTGGATGTAATCCTTGATGTCCTGGCGGAAAAGCGAAAAGCGGATTTCGCCGTCGCGCGATGTCATATAGTCAATGGACACGTCGTATTTCACCGAGCGCTGGGGTTTGAGCGCGGGGTTGCCCGTGGTCATTCTCCTGCTGCTTTGGTTGTAATCACTTTCGGCGAGCACCTGGCTGAGCTTGGGACGCCCGATGTTTTGGGTGCGGGCGCCGCGAACCGTGAGATTGCGTATCGGCGTCGTCCACCGGAACTGAATATTGGGAAACAATTCGCCGTCGCCGGTGTGGGTGAATGATTTTTTCGAGAAGAGCGCCTTGGTCTGGTCAACAACGTCGTGCATGCCGTAATACGGATTGGGCACCTGGTCGAAATGGAGGAACTCGTTGGTGATCGGATCGCGCACGGCGACGGTGTTGAACTCGCGATTGGGGTTGCGCTGGCTGTTGGCGTTGGTCGTGCTGTAGATATTGTAGTCGGAAACAGTGACCGCGGTGCCATCCACATTGGTATAGCTGCGCATGCCCAGGAACTCCGGCGTTTTGCCGGTCGACCTCAACCGTTCATAACGGAGACCCGCGATCACGGTGAAGGTGGGAGTCACGCGGGCGGTCAGCTGAACATAACCGGCGGTGGTGGCCTCCTTGGTTTCCTTCTCGGAAATCATTTCCTGATACGTCTGCTCATGTCCGCGATCATCGTGGGTTTCCCGCGAATAAAAGGCGTCGGGATTGGCGTTATAAAAATCATAGACTTGGTAGGGGCTGACCCAGGTGGGAATGGGCACGCCAAATCCCCAGTTGTTTTTGAAATAGGGATCGGCGAACTGGCCGAGGGCGGGTTGCGAGGTCGTCCAGCTTGATTCCGAGCTGCCGCCCGTCATCTGGCGACGCCTCCAATATTTATTGGTGTGGCGCGATTGCTCGGCGTAGAGGCCGCCAAATTTAACCTCGACGGGGACCCGGTATTCGGTGAGGGGCACGCGGAGCTCGAGGGGGATGGTTATGTCCATCTTGGCGCCGAGCTTTTCGTCCGTGCCGTAGTTAAAGTTCTGGTCGAGCGTGAGGCGGTCGTAGTTGTCCAGGTTCTGATAGCTGCGCGGGTCGCTGGAGGTGATAACGCCCTGTCCGTCGTGATTGGTCTGGACAAGCCTGCCGGTGGCATTGCCGGCAAGATCGAAAATGTTCATCCCGAGCCCGCGCACACCGTAGGAAACCGAATAGTTGTCATCGGGACTGGGATCGGCCTCGGCCTTGCTGTAATAGGCATTGTAATCAACGGACACCCTGCCGAATTTATGCTTGGCGCCCGCGTTGAACATATAGGTGCGATTGTCGCTGGCATTGACGCTGTTGCTTATATCAACCGAGACGCCGTTGGGCGAAATCATATTGTAGAGGTCGGAGCCGTTGGCGTGCGAACCGGCGTTGACTCGCATATTGCGGTCATAGGCGCCCAATCCGCGGCTGTCATTATACGATGTCTTTAAATAGAACGAGTGATTGGAGCCCCAAGGCTCATAGTCGAGATTGAGCGAAATCACGCGATCCTCCGTGCTGCCGCTTCGTTCCCTCCAACGCAACGACCGCACATAACCGGTCGTGTCTTTCGTGAGCACGTTATTGGAATTGGCCAGCGAAAAGGAGTCGTAGGAGTAGCCGTTTGGCAATGTATACTCGTTGCTATATCGATATTTGCGCGTAAAGCCCACATCAAACGCGATGGCAAAGCGCTGGTTGAAATTCTCGCTCCAGGAAAAGTTGAAACCAGGCTGGAGTTTGCGGTCGGGAGTGCGACCGCCACCGGGAGTCTTGTCGAAGTTGAGCTCGGCGGTATTGAGGCTCATATTGGCCGTGAACATCATGCGGCGGCCCTTTTGCCGGAGCGCGCTCTTGGTCACGATGTTGATCTGGCCGCCCATGGTGCTGGCCGGCTGGTCGGCGGTGGGCGCGGCGTTGATCTCGATTTTCTCAATGTTTTGAAGGGCGGCAGTCTTCAGGTTGAAGGCGCGGCTCGTGTTGCCGTCGGAGTCATACGACATGGAGGCGGTCTCATTGCCGTCGAGGGTGATGCTGGCAAAGTCGGGGTCCATGCCGCGAATGCGCATCGTGGAGGCGTCCTCGCCATCGTAGTCGATGGTGATGCCGGGAAGGTTTTTCATGAGTTCGCCGATGTTGTTATCAACAACATTGCCGAACGAATCGGCCGCGAAAACGGCCTTCTGGGTGACCGCGACACGCTGTTCCTGAAGCGCCCGGGACGAGCCCTCGCGATCACCGGCGACCACAAATTTTTCAAGATGGTAAATCTGCGAGGTCATGTCGAAGTCGGCGCGAGCTTGCGCGCTCGAAACAACGGTCACCTCCCTGGCCATGTCGTCGAGGCCCACATAGCTGGCGGAAATGCGCACGGTGCCGGCCGGCACATTGTCGAGACGGTAGGCGCCGGACGCATCAGTGACGGTCTGGATGTTTGTGCCCTCAACAGTCACGACGGCGTCGGAAAGATACTGGCCGGTGGCCTTGTTGAGGACGCGCCCGGTCACGACCCCGCCGCCCTCGCTCCGCGCGGCCTGGGCGGAGAGATCGGTGGATGCGGTGAAAACCGCGACACCAAGCATGAGGGCAAACAAAGCCGGTCCGCGACGGCGGAAGCGATACATGAAGGCGCCGATTGCGAGCGCCGCCAGATACCAGGCGCTGGGCGCTCCGCCGCCACCACCACCGCCGCCGGTGTCGCCGCCGGAATTGCCATTATCAATGCCCCCGACATCATCCGGATTATTCGGATTGGCGTCGGAGATGGTGAGCCAGGCGTTCGCGGTGCGGAAGCCGAGCGGATTGGTGACAACAACACGATAGCTGGCCACATCGGAAAGCTGGGCGTTGTTAATCGTGAGCGAGGGTCCGGTCGCGCCGGCAATGAGCAATTGATCCCTATACCATTGGTAGGTGGGAAGCGGCCCGCCGGAGGCAACAACGGAGAAGGTGACGTCGGTGCCGGCGGCCACACGCTGATCGGCCGGCGGCGTGACGATGGCGGGGCCGATCTGCAAGGCCCGAATGGTATGGTTGCCCGAGTCGAACACATAGATTTCCCCGTCGGAATCAACGGCAAGGCCGCTCGGAGCGTTGAGGAGCGAATTGACAGCGTTGCCATCCATGCTGCCGGAAATCCCCGGTGAACCGGCAAACGTGATGACAACGCCCGCGCGCACGTCGACGGAACGTATGGTGTTGTTGCCGGTATCGGCCACATACAGGACGCCGGCCGAATCAACGGCCAGGCCTTCCGGTGTATTGAAGCGGGCATCGGCCCCGACACCGTCCGCGCTGCCGTTGACGCCGGCGGAGCCAACGAGCGTGCCCACGACACCGGAGCCTAGCGCGATGTCCCGGATGGTGCTATTGCCGGTGTCGGCCACGAAAAGGCGGAGACCATCGGCGCTGAGCGCAACACCCATGGGCATGTCGAAGGCGGCGGCGGCTCCCGCGCCATCCGTGGCGCCGGATGCGCCGGTGCCGGCAACGGTGCTCATCGCCCCGGTCGAAATCTCGATTTTGCGGATCATGTTGTTGCCGGTGTCGGCCACGTAGAGATTGCCGGACGCATCGAGGACAAGCCCGTGCGGGGAGTTGAGCGCGGGCGCGCCGGTAAGGGCGAGCGTGGTGACATTGCCGGTGGCCGTATCGATTTTCTTGATCGTGTTCGACGCGGAATCGGCCACGTAGAGAGCCGTGCCCGCGGCATCAAGCACGATGGACGAGGGCTGGTTAAGCCCCGTGGCCAGAGTCGAGACGGTGCCATCCGCCGAGATTTTGCGAATGCTGTTGTTGTCGGTGTCGGCGATGTAAAGATTGCCGTCCTTGTCGCCGACGCCCGCGCCGGGCGAGTTGAACCGCGCCGAGGCCAGGTCGCCGTCGGTGGAGCCGGGCGTGCCCGCCTCGCCAGTGATGGTGGAGATCAGCGAGGCGCCATTGATTGTGAAGCGCGCGGCCCTGGCGCCGGCTCCCGTGATATTGGTGGCAACAAACGCAACCGTATACTCCCCGGCCACGAGCGGCGTGCCCGTGATCACTCCGTCCGCGCGGCTCACGTTAAGGCCTTGGGGAATGTTGGTGACGCCGTAGCCGGGCTTGTAGGCTGGATACATGTTCGACGCACTGAGCACATAGGTGAAAGGCACGCCGACCACGCCGAAAAACTCCGTGCCAGTGGTGACAACCGGCTCGGGCGGGTTGATCGTGAAGAACACCTGCGAGCCCCATGTGCCGGTTTCATTGTCGGCGAAAAGGGTGCCGGTGACCATGAGCGGCGCCGTCCCCGTCGTGGCGACATTCGGGCAGGTGCCGCTGACAAGGCCCGTGGTGTCGTCAATCGAAAGGTAATATATCCGGCTTCCTGTAATCGTCAGGGAATCCGTGGTTTCGTAAAAGGCCGACATGCGATAGCCGGTGGGCTCGTTCTGCGCCTCGATTTGATAGGTGAACAACCTGTCCTGTATGGCGATCGCGGTGCTCTCCGAAATGATGACCGGGGGCGGCAGCGCGACGTTCAGCTGCAAGGTTTTTGTGTCCGTGCCGGCGAGGTTGGACGCGGTAATGACAACTTCATACATGCCCAGTATCTCGGGAATGCCCGTGATCAAGCCATTGGCGTCAATCTCAACACCATTGGGCAGGCCCGTGGCCGAGAAGGCGGTTGGAAAATTGGATGCCGTTATCTGGTAGCTCATGTTGCGGCTTCTGATCACCGCCACGCTCAGGGGGCTGCTGATAACCGGGGCGTCCAATACGTAATCGGCTGGATAAATCCGCACAACCAGCTCCTCCGTGGTCGTGCCGCTGGAATTGGTGGCGTGAACCAGAACCACTTCGTAGGAACCGGGCAGCAGGTTGCCATTCTCGTCCCTGGCGCCATCGTAGTATCCCGCCGTGGTTGGCGTGCCGCTGATGATGCCGGTCGCTGAATCGAAAACAAGACCCTCGGGAAGGTTTTCCACGGTCAAGATCGTGGGCGAGGAATCATCGCTTGTGGCGACGATAGCGTGGGAAAACGGCTGGCCGACGATGCCCGCGGCGCGGTTTCCGCTGGTGATCGTTGACAAGGGGATCGCCCCGCCGGTGATGGTGACTTGAATGCGATTGTTTCCGACATACTCAAGCCGGGCGTTAATGAGAGGATCGGCGGCATACGACCAGTTGAGCACGGGCTGGCTGGCAAAGTCGTTTTCGGAGAAAAGAATCGTGTAGGTGCCGTTTGCAATGCGATTGGTGCCGGTGACGACGGGTTTGATTTCGACCGAGCTGCCCTCGAATCTTACCAAGCCGCTGACCGACATTCCGGAAAGCTCGCCCGTCTCCGGGTCGGCATCGATGAGGAGCGCCGCCCCGCCTTGGAAGGTGACATTGGGTGTAACCACGCCCGAACCGCCAAACGCAGCCCCCTCATTGACAGTGACCAGATTGGCGGCGTCGCCATTGGTGATGCGGCCTGTCTTTGCGAGGAACAGCGAACCCGCGGAGACTGTCGTTCCGAAAAGGTAATTATGCGACCCCGAAAGCGTGAGCATGCCAGTGCCCTCCTTGATGAGCGCGGCCTTGTTATAGAGGGTGGCGGCGCCGACCGTCCAGTCGCCGATGGAGCCGGCGAAATGGGTGTCGATATTTTTGCGACCGATGCGATAAGTGCTGTTGGGTTTGCCGGTGGGGCCGTTGCGTCCGGCGTTCAGCACGCCATCGGGGCTGCTTCCCGCAAGCGCGCCGATGTAGATGGTGTTGCCGCCGGAGTTTGTGGTGGGGCGCATCTGCGCCTCGTCCTCAATCACAATGGTCATATTGGCCATGTTGCCCGTAAAATCCCAACTGTTGGTGCTGGGCAGCTCCGAGACGCCGGAACCGCTGAGCAGCAGCGCGCCAGTGAAGTTGTTTCCGATAAACGCATAGCGCGCGCTTTGGTCGTGATTCCTGACCTCCAAGGTGCCGGAACCCTCCAGAATACTGTTAAGCGCAAAGGCGTAATGCATGTCCAGGAGGGCGTGCCCCTCGCGCACAACAATGCTGGAGGCGAGTCCGAGCCTGGCTTTGCTCGCGGGCGGATCATAGCGAAGCGAACCGCCCTCAAAGTAGATCGGCCCCGCATTGCCGGCGGGAGTGGCCGTGCTGCCGTGGGCGGCTTGCAGCGCAAAAACGGCAGTGTCCTGAACACGAGTGATACCGCCCCAAGTGCGGTCGTTGGTGACGTCGAAGGTGACGGTGCCGGTGCCCTTGATGAGCATTTCCTTCGTTCCGCTGACATTGAGGGCCGCGGAATTGGAAATCGCTATCGTAAGGGGACGCCCGGAAACATCGATGGTGATGGAGTTGGGTGCGAATGTGCTGCTGGCAAAAATGATGTTATCGGTGGTGGATGAATCGTCGATGAACACATCGGCTCCATCGGAGTAGGTTTTTGGCGAGCCACCCTGAACCCAGTTCTGGGTGGTTGTGTCCCATGTCGCCTCGATGAGACCGCTTGTGCCGGTCACCTGATCGGCCGTGCCCGTCCAGAGCAGCACGCCGGACGGCGCGGGACCGTAGGTGACGATCTTAAGGGTGACGGCGGGGCCGACTCCGGAGGCGTTTCTGGCGGAGAGATCAATGCTAAGGGTGCCGGCGGCGGAGGGCGTGCCGGTGAGCCGCCCGGTTGCCTGGTCAAAGGAAAAACCGGCGGGCAGGGGCGCGGCGTAGAATTCGGTGGGATTGCGGGTGGCAATAGTCTGGTAGTCAACGGACTCGCCGAGGGGCAAAACGATGGTCTGGTCGCTGACAACGCGCGGTTCGTAGATGTCGATGAGGATGTCGAGCGTCTTCGTGTCGCTGCCGACCGAGTTCTTGGCCGTGATGGTGGCCGTGGTTATAATAACCGCCGTGCCGGTGCCGGTGATTTCACCGGTGCCCGGGTTGAGCGCAAAGTCCTCGGGCAGGCCGCTCTGCTCAAATGAGGTGGGATCGTTGTCAGCGGTGATGAAATAGCTGAAGGGCTCGTTGATCATGGCCTCCGCGTAAGTCGGGCTGGTGATGATTGGTATGGCCCATGCGGTGAGGCTGAGCGTGGCGTTGCCGACGCCGGCTGCGTTGGTGGCGCTGAGCACAATATCCGTCGCGCCCTTGTTGAGAATCGTGCCGCTGATAAGACCCGTGGCCGCGTCGAGCGAAAGACCGGCGGGCAGCGGAGTCGCATCGTAGCCGAGGATCGCGCCGTAGCCAAGGATCGGGTCCTTGGTCGCCGTGATTTGGTATTCAAAGGACGCATCCACGGTGCCCGTCACCGAAAGCGTGCTGGTAATCACGGGGATGACCGTCGCGGGCGGAATGGGCGCCATGGTGATGACGAGCGTCTTGGTGTCGGTGCCTCCGCGGTTCGTGGCGGTGATGGTGACGGTTGTCGGACCCTCGACCTCGGTGATGCCGCTTATGACGCCGGTTGCCGTGTCGATCTCAAGGCCCTCGGGCAGGCCGGTGGCGCCAAAGCTGCGGGGATAATTATCCGCGGTGATTGTGTAGGTGAAGGGGAAGGCCGCCGTGCCGCTTGCCGTGAGCGGGCTGTTGATATCGGGCGTGATCGGCGGCGGCGCCACGACAGTCGCAACGATGGATTTATTGTCCGCCGACTTGGCAAACGTGGCGGTGACGGGCATCATCACTGAAGAGTAATTCCATGTGTAGGACGGATTGCCCGAGATCACGCCCGTGGTCTTGAGCACGGTGAAAGTGCCCGATTCCATCGCGGCATTTTCGGGAATGACGGGCGTCACGACGAGTGTGCCACCAAGGTTCACATCGCCGGTGACTGAAAGCCCCTTGAGCGCTCCGGTGAGGACGTCCACATCCACGAGCAGCCCGGCGTCGGTGGAGAAGTTGAGACTGCGCGCGATCGTTCCCGAACCGCCGATGCCCGTCGAGGCGGGTATGGTCATGAGCGCCCCGCTTCCGACCACCTGCCCTGTTATGTGAATGCTGCCCTCGGACAACGTCATCGCGCCGGTAAAGGAATTGGTGGTCGAACTGAGCGTGAGCATGCCGCCGCCGGTCTTGGTGAAACCGCCCGCGCCGGAGATCATGCCGTCGATGTTGATGTTGTGCGCGGCACCATATTCATCGGCCGCGTCGATAACAATCGAGTTTGAGGCGGGCAGGGTCATGGGGACGGCAACGTCCCAATTCCAGTCGGCATCGGCACCGAGGCGACCGCTGGTGAGCGTGATGTTTGCAAGAAAGGCGGGAGCGCCGGATTTGACGATGCCTCCCGGGCCGACAAACATGGTGCCGCCAGTCAGGGAAAGCGATCCCGAGCCGAGAGTGACCGTGTCATTGAGGCCGCAGGTGATTTTCTCAACCGTGCTGATGCCGCCGGAGATTGTGACAAGTGCAATGTTGTTAACGCCAGCCCTCGCGCTGAGAACCATGCCATAGTCGGCGTTTGTGACAGTGAGGCGCCCGCCCGTCACACGCAACGCGCCGCCGCGGCCGCCCGAGGCTTGGTTGCCGACAATCATGGTGCCGGTGACAAGCACATCACCGCCCTCGACCGACATGTGCGCCCAGGAATTTCCGGAGGCGATGGTGAGGTTCCCGATTGTCGAAGTGCCGCCAGTAATAATCAACCCGGAGGCAAAATTGGTGGCGTTGTTCACATCACGCTGCAATGCGACACTGTCAGCGAAAAACGCCCCGCCGGTGATGCGCATGATTGTTCCATCAGCACTGTTGGAGCGAAAAGCGGAAAACCGGGCGGTCCCCGAGTGGAGGGCAAAAAAACCGGAGCCCGCGTTGCCTCCGCCCATGGTGCTTACATTGCTGGCGTGAGAAATTAAAAGGTGGCCGCCATCAATAACCAACCCGGTTTTGGCGGAAAGGTTGATGACATTGCCACCCGTTAAACTGCCGCCCGTGGCGATCAGAAGTGTTCCGGATGCGACGGAATAACCGCCGGAGATTTCCGCCGGGCCGGCCAGCGTGAGAACGCCCGTGCCCGCCTTGGTCAAGCCGGTCGCGCCGACAAGAGGCGCCCTCACCGTGGCGGGCGCGGATGCGGTTGTGATAGTGGGAGTGGACGAGTCGAGCGTGAGTGTGCCCGTGCCGCCAAGCAGCCATGCGCCTTCAGTGTCGGTGTTGGCATCGCCGAAGACTATCGACCCCACGGATTGGGCTCCGTCCAGATTGACCGCGACCGTGCCGGAGATGTCCAGCGTGTCGAATTTCGCGACCGCGCCCGAACCGCCCGCGGCGGCACCGCCCTCCCAGTTTGCCGTGTCGCTCCAGTTGCCCCCGGCGGTTTGCGTCCAAGTTCCGTCGGCGGCGTTCGCCGCAACAAATGCCAGCGGTGCCAATATCAAACCCGCCATGCGGACAAGCTGGCGGAAACGAATGATTTGATGTGTTTTATTCATAGGAAATTTACTTTGGTGAGGGTTTTTGCAACAGGCGTGCGAGGTTGGACGGTCAGGAACTGGAAGCGTGCGCCGAAACGGCGACCGGACACAAAACGCGAGGAACTGGGCTAATTGCGCGGGGGCATGAGGGTTTAACGGAAGGGGGAAAAGGCAGACAAAGTTTAATGGACGGAATTAAGAGGGCTGAGGCTGAATTTCGTTTTTATCAAAATACCAACATACCCATTGCCCATTGCTCCCTAATTTTAGGGATGTCGGGTTGACAGTAAGAACATCCCCGCGCCCAAAGGATCGAGTGGACAGGCCAAAACAAAAGGGCTTTTTCGAATGCGAAGACGCACATGCGCTCGGGGGTGAGTCACGAAGGGAACGGGGAAAAAAGATGTTTATATAATACCAGACGAGGTCAGCCTGTTTGCTTCCCCTTTTTTAGGCTTTTCTCCGCATTTTATTTTTTTCGTGTGCCAACCAAACCGCAAATCCCGCCGCGTCACAAAACGGATCAAGCTGCCCGCAGACGGCGGAACGTGGCGAGGAGCGCGAGCGCGGCGAGATAGAGGAGGCCCGGCGCGCCGCCGCCGCCCCCTCCCCCACCCTTGTCGGTGTCGTCACCGGTCGGAGGCGGGGCGGTCGTGCCGCTGTTGGTGCCGCTCGTCGAGGCCGTGACCGTCAGCGTGGCGGTGTTGCTGGTGAGTGTGCCGATTTCGTTGGTAATAATCACCGAATACTTGCCTTCGTCCGCCGTTTGCGCGGCGGCCATCGTGTGGGTGTAGGCGGTCGCGCTGGCGATGATCGCGCCGTCCTTATACCATTGGTAGTCCGGATTCGGCGCGCCGATGGCGAGCACGGTGAAGGTCGCCGCAGAGCCTTCCTCGACCGAGATGTCCTCGGGGTGTTTCAACAGGCGCGGGCTGTCGAGATAGAGGCGGATGGCGTGGTTGCCGGTGTCGGCCACGTAGATTTCCCCCGTGGCGGAGTCGATGGCGAGGTCCGCGGGTTGCCTGAGCCGGGCGGCGGAGCCAAAGCCGTCGTCCGTGCCGGGGGTTCCGGCGAGGCCGGCGCTTGTGGTGACGATGCCGGAAAGGATGTCGAGGCGGCGGATGGCGTGGTTGCCGGTGTCGGCGATGTAGAGGTTGCCGATGGCGTCGGCGACGAGTCCTTTCGGCTTGTTGAAGCGGGCGTCGGGCGCGAGGCCGTTGGCGGTGCCGCTCGCGCCGGGCTGGCCGGCGATGGTGGTGATGTCGCCTGTGGTCGTGTCGATTTTGCGGATGGCGCTGTTGAGCGTGTCGGCGACGTAGAGCTGGCCGGCGGCGTCGAGGGCGAGGCCGGCGGGCGAATTGAGGCGCGCGGTCTCGGAGTCGCCGTCCGCCGTGCCGGATGTGTCGAGCTCGCCGGCGAGCACGGTCGCGGTGTCCGATCCGGCGGCGAGTTTGTAGACGACGTGGCGCGCGGCGCTCGCGATGTAGAGGTTTCCGGCTGCGTCGCGGGCGAGGCCGGCGGGTTGTGTGATTCCGGTGGCGAGCGTGGTGAGTTGCGAGGTGGCGGGGTCGAACGCGAGGATGGCGTTGGTGTCGGCCACGATGAGCGAGGCGCCGGCGGAGACAATGGCGGCGGGACGCGAGAGCGCGGCGGTGTGCTTGGTGACGTTGCCGAGCGAATCGACGGAGCGGATGGCGTTGTTGAGCGTGTCGGCGACGTAGAGTTTTCCGTCGGTGTGCGCGGTGATGGAACCGGGGGTGTTGAAACGGGCGTAGATGGCCTGGCCGTCCGAGTCGCCGGGGTTGGGCGCGCCGCCCGCGAGGGCGACGAGCGCGGTCTGGCCGCCGATGGTGAATGTGATTTGTTGCGTGACGGGGCCGCCGGCGTTGGTGGCGGTGATCGTGACGGTGAAGGTGCCGGTGACGGTCGGCGCGCCGCTGATGACGCCGGTCAACGGATCGAAGTCGAGGCCGTCGGGCAATGCGGTGGCGGAAAAGGTCACGGGCGAATCGCTGGTGATCGCGATGGCGTATTCGAAGGTTTCGCCCGTCACGCCGTTGATGGCGAAGGTGTCGCCGGCATCAAAGACGGGCAGCGCGGGCGCGACGACGGACAAGGCGAGCGTGGCCGTGCCCGTTTCGCCGGCGGCGTTGGTTGCGGAGAGCGTGATGTCGAAGTTGCCGCTCACGGTGGGCGTGCCGCTGATGACGCCGGTCGCGGTGTCGATGGAGAGGCCGGCGGGCAGGCTTGCGGCCGCGTAGCCGACCGGGGTGTTGAGCGCGGTGATGGTGTAGGTGAAGGCGACGCCTTGCGCGGCCGAGGCGGTGAGCGCGCTGGTGATGACGGGCACGGTGTTTTCATGCGCGCCGATGTCGGGCGCGAGACCTGAATACGGGAGGCCGACATCGACGCCGGCGTCGATCAGGGCGCTGCCGAGCTTGGGTTTCAGGAAGGTGATGTCCGGCAGGTCGCCGCCGGCCTTGCGGGGGAGCGTCATGAGTTGCGTGAAATCGACGCTCTCAAATTCGGTGTCGGCGAGTTGCGCGGGTTCGGCGGCGGTCGGGATGACGTTGTGATCCATCGTGTTTCCGGTGTCGGCGAGGTTGCTGAGTATTCTGTTCAGCGGGTTTCCGTGGCTGAGGTTGTTGCGGATGACGTGTCCCGTGCCGGGGACATCAACGCCCGGGAGGGACGAATCGCTGTTGGGTTGGTAGCAGAGGAAGTTGTAGTCGGAGCCGTTTTGATACGCGCTGTTGTTATACCAGTCACCGCCGCCGGGGTGATGGTTGGCGTAGAAGCCGCGTTTGTTTTTAACGGCGATGCTGTTGCGCACGGTGTTGCGCGGGATGGGATCGGGCACGACGGAATCGCTGATGCCGTAGCCGCCGGCCTTGAAGCCGGTGCCGTCGCCGCGGGAGACGCCGTCCTTGCTGTATCCGTTGTAAAGGGCCCAGCAGTTTTCGAAGAGGACGGCTTGGTTTTGGTTAATGCAGTCGAAGCCGTCGTCGCTGTTATACCAGGCGCGGCAGCCGCGGAAGATATTGCCCTCGCCGTTTCCATGGCAGCCGAAACCGTCCACGTTTCCACCCGCGCCGCCTTCGGAAACGTCGTCCCAGTTGTTGTAGGCGTCGCAGTTGAGCACGAGGTTGCGCGCGGCGCTGCCGGACATGTAAACGCCGATGGCCTTGCCGTCGTGCATGGAGAGGTGTTCGAGGATGTTGTCGTTGCCGGTGACCTCGAAGCAGATGGATTGGGTGTGCGTGGTGATGTTCACTTGCACGCCGATGACTTCGAGGCCGCGAATGTGTATCCAGGAGCCCTTGAGGCTGAAGACGTGGATGCGGTAGCCGGCGGGGTTGACCGCGCTCATGTCGAAGACGGGCTTTTCATCCTGATACGCGGCGTAGGTGATCGGGCTGCCGCTCGACCCGCTTTTGGTGAGGTTGGTGACGTAGGCGAAAACGCCGCTGTATGCCGCGATCTGCGAGTCCCGCATGGCGTAGGTGCCGCCGCGAATGTAAACGGTTTCGCCGGGCGAGACGGCTTCCTGCGCGCGCTGGATGGTGGCGAAGGGGCGCGAGAGCGTGCCGGTGGCGCTGTCGTCGCCGTCGGGCGCGACATACCAGTCGAACGGCCCCGTGGCGCCCTCGACGGAAATGGTGAGAGTGGCCGTGGTGACGCCGTTGCCATTGATCGCGACAATGGTCAGGGCAATGGGGTTTGTGGTTTTGATGTCGCCAGTGATTTCGCCAGTGGCGGTGTTGATCGACCAGCCTTCTGGAAGATTTGCCGCGGCGAAGGAAGTGGGCGAATTGTCGGCGGTGATTGTGTAACTGAAGGCGTCGCGATAATTGCCCGTGACAACGAGCTCACTGGTGATGACCGGGCGCGGGCCGCCGGAATCAACGGATACGACGGCCTGGATTTTGTTCGCATCGACAATGGTGATGCTGGCGACAAATCCCGGCGCGGCGGATTCATCCCAAATAAACAACGGCGAGCCGGTGATGCCGCCGCCGGCCTGAAGAATTGTGTAGGTGCCGGGAACCAGCGTGACACCCTCGGGGACGACAGGCGTGACCTTGAGGATGGAGCCGAGCGCGACGGCGCCGCCGACATTGAAAGTGGCGAGCGCGCCCGCATCGGTGGCATCGGCGAGAAGCGTGGAACCGTCCGCAAAAGTTGCCGCGCCCGTGCTCGTGCCGGAGCCGCCAAACGCGCCAGCGCCCGCGACCGTGACCGCGCTCGCGCCGGAAAGATGCCCGGTGAGGTGAAGCGCGCCCGCGCTGACCGTGGTCGCGCCCGTGTAGGTGCTCGCGCCGCTGAGCGTGAACATGCCGGTGCCGACCTTGGTGAGGGCGGCGATTTGCGCGGCCGTTTTGTTCTCGATGGTTCCGCTGAAAACGGTGTCGAGATTTCGCGCGCCGATGGCAAAAACCGTCGTGCCGTTGGCGGGGCGGGCGACGAGTCTTTCGGTGCCAATGACGTTGCCCAGCGCGCCAAAGCTAATCGTGCCGGTCGATGCACCGCTACCATGCGGCTCGATGTAGACATTGTTGAGTATTACATTTGCGCCGGCCAGCTCGGCGCCGGTGGAGGCCGCGTAACCATTGGTGCCGTTGAGATGGCGAAACTGCCTGACCGTGGCCGAAGTGGTGTTGAGGCGCAGCTCGCCGGAAAAGTTGGCGAACGATTCGCCATAAATATCGAGCGTGTTTCCGGCTGTAATCGTGAACGTGCCCGAACCGGTCACGGCTCCGCCGATGCGCGTGGCGCGGCCGGTCCGCATCTCACCCGTTTGCCCCTCGGGGATGAGGATCGCGTGGTCGAGAACGATGGAGGTCGAGGCGTCCATCGTGAGCGTTCCGCCCGCCAAAACAACCGGACCGAAAAACGATGTGGTGTAGTTGACCCCGGGATAAAAAATTTGCAGCGTCCCCGCCTCCACCGTGCTCGTGCCGGTGAACGCCGTGTTCGTGGCGGTGAACGCCAGCGTGCCGGCGCCCTTCTTGAGCAGCGGCATGCTGCCGGAAAGCCCGCCGCCGGCGGAGGGCGCGAAGGTCAGCGCGCGCGTCGTGTCCACGGTGATCGATCCGGGCGAAACCGCGCCGGGGATTGCGATCGTCGCGGTGCTCGACGTGTCGTCGAAGACGACCGCGTCGCCATTGAGGAATGTCGCGGGCGCGCCGTTGTCGGTCCAGTTTTGCGATGTCGAGTTCCAGTTGCCGTCGGTCGCGCCGGTCCAGGTCAGCGTCGCGTTTTGAGCGAAGACGCTTCCCTGCAAAAGCAGCGCGGAGGAGGCTGCGAGCAGGAATGTTTTTGCGATGAGGAAAACCTGCCTGAAAACAGGCGCGGCGGGGATGGTTGTTTTAATACGCATGGTTTTTTGAAAAATTCGGAGGCGCGAATCGGGGCGGGGACGTGTTGCGAAACGGGGTCGAGAGTTGATCTTGTCCGCACAAAATACCAAATCGCGCATGGTGCCCCGCACCCCTATTTTTAGGGATGATAAAAAAACCGCGCTCTGTCAGAGTGAAATAAATGCACACCCCGATCATGCGTTCGATCACCCTCCTTCTTCTTTTCACCGCGGCCCTGATGTCTCGCGCGGCGCATGTGCCGATTGCGAATTTTCCGCAGTCCGGCGACACCAATCCCGAGTTCATCATACACAACTGGTTCGTCGAGGACGGGCTGCCCCACAACGGCATCAACAACATCGTGCGCGACTCGCGCGGCTTCCTGTGGATAGGCACGCTGGGCGGCCTGGCGCGCTTCGACGGGAGAAACTTTGTCGAATACCCGATGCCGGAGGAGTTCGCCCGCAGCCGCTACAACATCCGCGCCCTCGCGATCGAGGATGAAAACACAATCCTGCTGCTCAACGCGGCGAACAAAATCCTCCGCCTGCGCAACGGAAAATACGAACTGCATCCGGCGAATGAGCACCTCGCCAACATCACGCCGCGCGACCTCGCGGTGGATCACACCGGCGCCGTCTGGATCGGCACGGACTCGCCGTCGATCATGCGCTGGTCGGAAGCCGGCGGCGCGGGCGCCATGGAAATCTTCGGCACCGGGGCGGGCGTCACCCGGCGCAATTCCACCTTCTGTTTCGTGAGCGATGAAAACAACCGCACCTGGGTGGCAGGCGGCGATTTTTTCGGCTGGTATGAGGACGGCGAACTGCATCGCTACGAAAAACAAAATCCCCGCTCGGTCATGATAACCAAGGCGCGCGCCGGCGGGCTTTGGGTCGCGAGCCGCGACAACCTCGCGCGCTTCGACACGACACGCGGCACCTGGAATGTCGTGCTCTCCGGCAAGGACTGGCCCATGGCGCGCGCCGGGCTTCAGCATTTTTATGAAGGCAAGGACGGCGTGCTCTGGCTCGCAACCCGGCGCGACGGCGTGCTGCGCCTAATCGACGGACACCTGAAGCCCCTGGCGCTTCGATACGACCGCGTGCACGCCATCAACGAGGACATCAACAACGACATCTGGCTCGGCATCTACGCAGCCGGGCTCGTCCACCTGAAACCAAACCGCCACGTGATACTGAACAGCGACGCCGGCCTGCCCATGGACGTGAGCACATCGGTGAGCATTGACGAAACCGGCGCGCTTTGGTGCGCCAACCAGGCGGGCGGGCTCGTGCGCGTCGAGAACGGCGAAATCACCGTCATAAAAGCCCCCACCCGCAACATGCCCTTTGTCATCAACGTCTGCGCGGATCAGCGCGGCACCATCTGGGTCGGAACGGCAAGCGGCCTGTATTCAACACCCGTCAAGGCGGACGACGGACAGCGCGTCCTGCATCACGTCAATCCGGCGCTGCGCGGCATCCAAACCCTCTTCTGCGATTCCAACGGAAACCTCTGGCTGAGCTGGGCATCCTCAAAATTCGCCGTCATAAAAAACGGCGTGGTGCACGAATTCACCGCGCAAGACGGCTTTCCCGGTTCGCGAGTGGCCAGCATCGCCGAGCGCAAGACACCGAAAGGCCGCGAAATCTGGGTGGCCATGGAAAAAGGCCTGCTCTACCAAGTGCGCGAAAACGCGCCCGCCGGGAAAAAAAAGTTCATCGCGCAACAACTCCCCCGCGGTGCCCGAGACGCGCAATTGCACACGCTCTTCGTCGATTCCGAAAACAACCTCTGGCTCGGCACCACCAGCGGCCTCGTCCTCTGGCGCGGCGCCGCCCCGCGCCTCTTCACCCAGGCCGACGGCCTGCCTGACAACATCATCAACCAGGTCATCGCCGACGGCTACGGACGCCTCTGGGTGAGCAGCCGTCGCGGCATTTTTCATGTATCCATAAAACAACTACTGGCCGCGGCGGACGCGCCCGGCTCCCCCGTCAACGCCACGCTCTTCGGGCGCGACGACAATCTCGAGGGAATCTCCGGCATGGTCGGCATCCAGCCCATGGCGTGGAAGCACCGCGACGGCAACCTGTGGTTTGTCACCTATCGCGGCGTTGTCGGTTTCGACGCCGTGCGTCCGCCCGAAACACCCAGGCCGCTCCCCGTTTACATCGACGGCATCCTCGTCGACGGCGCCCCCGCGCCCGTGCCCGCAAAGGGTCCCGTCCACATAGGCCCCGGCGTCGGGCAGCTCGAGCTGCATTTCGCCGCGCTCGATTTTTCAAATCCCGGACGCGTGCGCGTGCGACGCATACTCGAGGGTTTCGACATAGACTGGAACGACGCCACCGGCGAACTCCACTGCGCCTACCCCAACCTCCGGCCAGGACGCTACGTGTTCCGCGTCGAGGCGATCAACGGCGACGGCGGCGCGAGCCGCGCCGAAACCTCCCTCGTCATCATCGTCGCGGCCGCGTGGTGGCAGACCGTGTGGTTTCGCGCGATCCTTGCCTTCGCCTGCGTCGCGCTCGTCTCGTGGATCGCGCTCAAGGTTTCCAACCGCCTCCTCAAGCAGCGCCTCCGCCGCCTCGAGCACGAGCACGCTCTGGAGCGCGAACGCACGCGCATCGCGCGCGACTTGCACGACGAGCTCGGCGGCCGTGTCACCAAAATCGGATACATCGCCGACAGCCTGCTCCGCGAGGACGAACCGACCCCGGTGAAGGAGCTCGCGCAAAACCTGGTCACCCAGTCGCACTACCTTGTGGAGGATCTTCACGGCGTTGTTTGGACTGTAAACCCGCAAAATGATTCCTGGCAGCAGCTCGCCGCATACATAGTGCGCTATGCCCAGCGCCATCTCGCCGGCACGCCAATCCTGTGCACCGCCGATGGCGCGCACACCATCCCTGACCTGCCAATCACGCCCGAAGCCCGCCACAACATCCTGTCCATCGCAAAGGAAGTGCTGAACAATATCCTCAAACATTCGCAAGCCGCGCGCGCCACCATCACCATGAGTGTCGAAAACGAGCGTTTTCGCCTCGTCATTGCCGACGACGGACGGGGCTTCGATCCGAACGCGCCCGAAAACAACGAGGGCAACGGCCTCTACAATATGCGGACGCGCATGGCTGAGATTGGGGGACGTGTTGACATAACAAGCAATCCGGGGAATGGTTCGACGATCACAATAGACTCGCCTCTCAAATGCCGCCCGCCCCAATACGGAGGCGGGGCGAACCCCCAGCCAAAAAACCCGGATGCCACTCAAAGTCGCCATTGTTGAAGACCGATCCGAGATCGCGGAGGAGCTCTCCCGCATAATCACGCGCGCGCCCGACATGGAACTCGCCTGCGTGTGCCGCAACTACCGAAGCGCCCTCGCGCGCATTCCCGAGGCGCAGCCGGACGTCGTCATCATGGACATCAACCTGCCCGACGGCTCGGGCATTCAGGCCACCGCCCACATCAAGCGCGTCCTTCCCAAAACCGAGGTTCTCATCCTGACAATCTACGAGGAGACTGACGAAATCTTCAAGGCGCTCGAAGCCGGCGCGAGCGGCTACCTCCTCAAACGCTCGTCATCGGAAGAGCTTCTCGCCGCGCTTAGAAATCTTTCAAAGGGCGAAGTGCCCATGACCGGCGAAATCGCGCGCAAGGTCATCCAGTTTTTTCACAAGGACAAACCCGTGAGCGCCAGCCAAAGCCTCGACGATCCGCTTACCCTGCGCGAAATCGAAATCCTGCAAATGGCCGCGCGCGGACTCTCCGCAAAGGAAATCGCCGCGCAATGCGGCATCGGCGTGCAAACCGTGAACAGCCACCTGCGCAGCATCTACGACAAGCTCCACGTGCACTCCCGCATGGAGGCCGTGAACAAATATTTCGGTTAAAGTTGTTTCGGTTTAAATTGTCGCGAGGAAATGCCTTTGGGTAGGGCGAACCGTCCCGGTGAGCCGCAACATCCCCGACTCACATGTCCAGAATCGCGATGCCGTGCGCTTCGAGGTTGACCGTCTTCGCCGTCCTGCCGTTGGCGAGCGTGATGCGCGTGGCTTGCGGCGTGCCGGCGTTGTTGATGACGACGAGCTTTTTGCGCTTCGGAAAATACGTCGCCTCGGTGTTGAGGTTTTCAGAGTGCCACACGCCCCACTTTGCCTCGTGCGCGGCGGCCCAGAAAAGCGCGCGGTGCAACAGGCGCGTGTTTTCGTAGGTAAACTTGAACCCGCTCATATACACCGCGCGGCCCTTGCCGAAGGCGTGTGTGGCGAGGCGTGGCGAGGCTTCGCCGGGACGCTCGGCGTGCACATGCGTGTCACCGCCGAAAACATAAATGTTGTCGATTTCCTTCGGGCCAAAATCGAGCGCCACATCGGCCAATTCCTCGGTGATAAAATGTTTTGGAGAGAGGTCGTATTTGTAGCGGCCGTTGGCGACGCGCTCGCCGTTGTCGCGATCGAGTCCGAGCACGCGCGCGAGGCGGAAGTTTTGTCCGGCCTGAGGAAGCGCGCTTGGCTCGGCGATGCCGATGAGTCCGCCGCCGCGTTGCACGTATTGCGTGATCGCGGTTTCGACGCGCGGGTCGGCCCAATGCGCGCCGCCGCTCCATGCGGTGCCGGCGCGTCCGCAGTTGATGATCGCCTTCACGCCGCGCGGCACGCCGTTTTGCGCGATGTCGTCGAGGTTGATGAATTGCACGTCGAGCGGAAGCCCGGAGAGCGCCTCGAGCACGTGGTAGAGCTCGACGTTGGCCATGAAGTGGCCGGAGCACGTCCACGCGCGCAGATCACCCCACGCGGTGAGCACGGCGACCTTGAACGGCGCGACGTGGGGTTTGTCGCCCTTGTGGAATGATTTCAGCAGGCGGAATTCGTTGGCCACTTTTTCAATGTAATCCTGGAAGTCGGGCCACGGTTCGACGAGCGAGAGATAGCCGCCGAGGCCGATGCGGTCGATGGGCGCGCGCACGATGCCGCGGCGCGCGTCGATCCAGAAATTTTTCGCGTCGAGCGTGGGATTGCCGCCGCCGCCTTTTTGGAAGGTGGGCTCGCCCTTCAATCCGGTCGGGAAAAGATACGGGTGCAGGCGCAGTTCTTTTGTGGACACGCCGCGCGAGTGCGCGCAGAGGCGAACCTCGAAGGCGTTGAACACGCACTTGATGAGGCCGTCGAAACCGAACTCATGGAAGCGCGGGCTGCTCGGCTCGACGCCGATCCAGTTGTCGTCGTAAAAAACGTAGGCGAGCTTCTTGTGCTTGTGGACGAGATCGACGCACTTGCGGCCAAACTCGATCACGAAGTCGTGCATGAACGCCATGTAGTCGCGGTAGCGGCGCGTCGGGGCGTTGTGCGTGGAATTGTAGAGGCCGCCGTTGACGAAATCCTCGGAGGTGAGCTTGTAGCCGTATTTTTCTTCGAAGAGTTTCAGCGCGCGCGGGCTCACGGTCATCTCATAATCGGCCCAGTCGGTATACACATCGCGCAGGCGTTTGTGGTCGGCGCCCCAGAACCACGTTAAATTATAAAACATCGACGTGAAGCGCACGACGCGCGTGTCGGCATGGTCGCGCAGCCAGCCGTCGAGATATGCGAGCAGCGCCTTTTGCGTTTCCGGATGCATGGGATCGACGGCGGAGAGATGCTCGCGGTCACCCCAGTTGTTGGTGAGGTGATTATACATCGAGATTTCCTCCCAGACGCGGAACGCGAGAAAATTGACCGTGTAGCGATGCCCGGGCGTCGCGCCGGTGATGGTGACCGCGCCTTTTTTCGGATCAACGCTCCACTTCGAATTCGCGACTTCCCTGCCCGTGGTGCGGTCAAAAACCTGCCACCATTGTTTCGGCGAATCCTTGAAGTTCACGACAAACTGCTCGGTGTAATAACCGTCGAGCAGCGAAATCGTGACGGACGATTTTGCCGCGACGACCGGCCTCGACATGAGGAAATTTTGCTGGAGCTTGTGCGGATTCTTGCGCGCCCAAGGCTGCACCGAACGCACGAGGCAGATCGTCGAATAAATCGAGTAACCGGATTGCGTGATCTCCGGCGAAAGCTGCGTGCCGTCGGAGTCGCGAATGGTGTCGGCGCCCCATTTTTTTGCGAGCCGGAGCGTGAGCTGTTCAAAGCCGGCCTCGCCGGGAAGCGTGAAACTGCCGGAGGAAGAAGGGATGGTTGTGGACATGGCAAAGGGAATACCCGCGGAATCAAGGGAGTGGTGGATGGCGCAAAAAACGCCCTACCCTTCCTGCAAAAAATCGCGCAGTTTGCAGAGCTCGATGCCGGCGAGGAGGACGATGCCGATGCCGTGCGTGTCGTTCAGGTTCCAGAGGAGATCGCGTTTGTAATACTCCGACTGGAACGAGAATTCCGAGCCCCGGCAAACACCGTGAACATTGCCGAATTTGTCGATCGAGTTTTTGTTGATCGCCTCCCACGCCCTGTATGCGGCGCGGATGTAGGGCGCGGGATCCTTATACCAGCCATTCCGCACGCCGCGCGAAAACCCATACATGAACATCGCAGTGCACGAGGTTTCGGGATAGGAATCGTGCTCGTTGACAACCTGGTGAAACATGCCCGCGGCGTCCTGCTGCGCGAGGATGCCCGCGCTGAATTCGAGGAAAAAGTCGAGCAGTTGCGGACGCAGCTTGTGCTTCTCGGACAGCACGGCGAGCAGCTCGGAAAGCGAGAAAAGCACCCAGCCGTTGCCGCGTCCCCAGGGAATGCCGGTCGCCTTGCCGCGCATAAAATCATAGACGTGCGACATGAGCCGCAGGCGCGGGATGTAGAGGTGCTTTTTGAAGCCGATGAACTGGCGCGCCGCGTCGTCGATGTATTTCCGCTCATTCGTGAGCTGGTAATAACGCACGAGGAACGGCACGCTCATGTAAAGGTCGTCGGCCCACATGGTGTCCTCATGGAAGGTGTGCATGAGGTTTTTGCGGAAGAAGGTGCCGTCGGGCAGGCGGACTTGCTTGTTGCTGATGTGATCGGCCACGACATCGGCAATTTTTCTGCTGCCGCGCAGCTCGTAGTATTTCGCAACCTCGAGCATTGCCGAGCCCGCCGAGCCGCAATCGTCCAGCGAATCAAGCGAGGTGAGCAAATGATGGACGTTGGTCGCGCCGCCGTATTGCTCGCGATCCCACATGGCGTAGTCGTATGTGTCGCAGCAGGACTGAAAATGGTTCACGACATAACGGCGCGTATCCTCGGAGTGTATCGCCGCGCCGGCGTGCAGAAGCCCGTAAAGCGTGACGCCGAGCGGGTAGTTCCATTTGCCGTAAAGCGCGTTGTCGTTGTAGGGGCGCACCCATGTGTCCGGTTCGTCAACACGCCAGTAAATGCGCCCGCCGTTCGCGGAATCGTGCAGCTTGTTGAGGTCGGTGAGTGTGTCGAGGTCGAGTTCCGCGCCGGCGGGAATCGGGCCGAGATAGAGCCACTTCGCCCCGGTGCCGGTCATGTTGGCCGGATTGAGAAACACGAGCGGTTCGTTTTTGCCCGCCGCCTGCGAGAGCGCGAGTTCGTAGCCCCAATCCCCGCCGGTGCATTCGGCGCGCACGATGATGTCGTGAATGCCGAAGGGCACGCTCACCCTGGCGTTGACCGGCCCGGCCTTGCCGGTGGCGTAAACAACCTCGCCATTGATCGTGACGGAAAGTTTCGAGCGCGCCCGGCCCTTGAGCGCGTAGGCGGCATTGCCGGGCAGGAGGAATTGCGCGCGCGTCCAGCCGATCGCGGCGGTGTTTTTGGTTTTGCCAAAGAGGCGCGTCATTTGGCCGAGCGCGCGCTGTTTGGAATCCCATGCGACGGACGGCAGCCATTTCAACTTTTCAGGCAGCGCGCCGGGTGTGAGCGCGCCGGGCGCGCCGGGAATAACATCGAGCTCGGTGTCGCGCGGCTCCGTGAAAATCCAGCCCTCCTGCCCTTCGCGGGCAGGATCGGGAACGAGAAAATAATAGGGCAGCTTGCCGAGCCACGTGCCGTAAACCGCGCCGAAGCCGCCGAGTGTTTTGCGCACGCGCACGACAAAGTGGTTCCAGCCGGCCTTGAGGCCGATTTCGAGCGGCGTGCGCTTGTTGAAATAGCGCTCCTGAAAAATGTCGGAGCGGAAAATCCGCTCGCCGTTCACGTAGATGAGCACGGGGCTGTGGCAGTCGATGTCGAACCTGATCGCACTGTCGGCGTCGGCCCAGATTTTCGCCCACGCATACACATACTGGCCGAGTTTTGCGTTGGGAAAATTTTTATTGAAATCGGCTTCGTAGCGATAGTCCTTGCCCCGCAAAATGCCCGCCCTGCTGAACGCGCGATAGGTGAACGGATGCGCCGGATTTTGCCCGATGTATCTCCGGGCAACGGCTTCCAATGTCTTTTCAATATTCATGCCCTCGTGGGCGTGCATGCTTTGAAAGTCCTCGAAATAGAATCCCATAAAATGTGTGGTTAAATGTTACGTTACAGGGTGACCGCAATTAAGCGAGAACAAGGCCGTCTTGCGCGGTTCGGCTCAAGGCGGCGCACATCTGACCGTAAGAAGCGAACCGTGTCATGTTCGACGCCCGGGCGCGTTGGGCGCGGCCGCAAGCGCTTGGCGAGTTTGTGGCCTTGCTCGCGAAATCAGCGCGGATCAACGCTTTCCTTAACGTCGGCGGGCTTTTCGCGCGCGAAGGCTCCGCCGATGATGTCGAAGCCGCCGCGCAGGCGAATATCCTCCGAGGACGCGCCGACCATCACCGTGAAATGCCCCGACTCAACCGTCCATTGGTGGAGTTTGTCGTATAGCGCGAGGTGCTCGGGTTTGAGCGTGAAATGGACGGTCTTGGTTTCACCGGGGGCCAGGTTGACGCGCTCAAATCCGCGCAAAACTTTCTCAAAGGTAACGACGCTGCTGTAATCGTCGCGCACGTAGAGCTGCACCACTTCATCGCCCGCGCGGGAGCCCGAGTTGGTGACCTCGCACGAAACCTCGACGCGGCCTTGCGGGCCTTGCTCCGCGGGCGTGATTTTTAAGTTCGAGTAAGTGAAGGTCGTGTAGCTGAGGCCGTGACCGAAGGGCCAGAGCACGCCGGAAACCTGGCCGTAGTCCCGGTCTTGCGAGCCGGGATGCGCGGGAAAGTTCATTTGAATCTGGCCGGCGCTTTTGGGGAAGGTAACGGGAAGGCGTCCGGCGGGATTGTAATCGCCAAAGAGCACGTCGGCAATTGCACCGCCGCCCTCCTCGCCGGGCAGCCACATTTCGACGATGGCGGGAATGTGTTTCGCCGCCCAGTTGACCGAAAGGGGGCGGCCGTTGCTGAGAACGAGAATGACGGGCTTGCCGGTGGCGTGGAGCGCCTTGATCAGTTCCTCCTGATAACCGGGAAGGTTCAGGCTGATGCGGCTGGCGGATTCGCGGCAAAGGTCGTCGGTTTCGCCGAGCGCGGCGATGATGATATCAACATCCTTGGCGGCGGCCACGGCGGCGTCGATTCCGGCCCGCACCTCGGCGTCGGGAGCATCCTTGTAAACATCGCTTTCGGGAAAGTTTTTGTCCTTCACGTCAACACCCTTGGCGTGGCGAACTTCAACGGCGGGATTCGCGTTGCTGAGCTTGGCGCGGATGCCGTCGAGCGGCGTGACGAAGTCGAGCAGTTGCGCGCCGTAGCGCGACCACCAGCCATGCTTGTCGTCGGCGAGCGGACCCGCGACGAGCACGCGCTTGAG
Source organism: Ereboglobus sp. PH5-10 (assembly GCF_029504735.1). Classification (GTDB taxonomy): domain Bacteria; phylum Verrucomicrobiota; class Verrucomicrobiia; order Opitutales; family Opitutaceae; genus Ereboglobus. The sequence goes on from NZ_JAQFIP010000008.1 coordinate 152,817, forward strand.
TTTTTTGGCGTCGAGCGGGAGGACGTTGTTTTCGTTTTTGAGAAGGACGATGCCTTCGCGCTCGGCCTGGCGGGCGACCGCCATGTGCGCGGGGGCGCGCACGATTTTTTCGGCGGCATCGGGCGCGGCGACATAGGGGCGGTCGAAAAGGCCGAGCCAGTATTTAACGCGGAGAATGTCGCGCACGCGGGAGTCGATTGTTTCCATGGAGAGCCTGCCGTCGCGCACGAGCTGGCGGAGCGGTTCGGCGTAGGCTTCGGGAGGCGTGAAGTTGGTGCGGATGTTGAGGCCGGCCTCGACGGACTGGCGGATGGCGTCGGCGGGCGTGACGGCGGTGCGGTGTTTGCCATGAATGAACTCAACCGCGCCGCTGTCGGAAACAACATAACCGCGAAAACCGTATTCGCCGCGGAGGATTTCGGTGAGGAAGCGCTTGCTGGCCTGGACGGGGATGCCGTCGTAGTCGTTGTAGGACGACATGACCCCGAGCGCGCCGCCGTCCTTGATGGCGCGCTTGAAGGGCGGCATGAAGATGGTCTGAACTTCGCGCCAGGTTGCCTGCGGGTCGGTGCGGGCGTGGCCGTCGCGGCCGCCTTTCGGAATGCTGTAAATGGCGAAATGCTTGAGTGTGGAGACGACGTTTTGCTCCTGGATGCCGAGGACTTGTTGCAGGCCGAGCTCGCCGGTGAGAAACGGGTCCTCGGAAAAACTTTCGACGATGCGGCCCCAGCGGGGATCGCGGGCGACGTCGAGGACGGGCGAATAGACGTTGGTGTAGCCGAGCGCGCGCGCCTCGCGTCCGACAACGCGCCCCATTTCGCGGACGAGCGAGGTGTTCCAGGTGGCGCCGACGGAAATCTCGTGCGGGAACGCGGTGGCATTGGAGTGGAGGAGGCCCCGGATGCCCTCGTTGGTGAAATCGACTGGAATGCCGAGACGGGTGTTTTCAATGAACCAGCGCTGGACTTCGTTGATGGCGCGGGCGTGGAGCGACCAGGGAAGCGCGTGCTTGGGCGTCGGGTTGGAGTTGGTCCAGCCGGTGTTGCCGTTCATGTGCTCGTCGATGTTGCCGATGCCGTCCTTCCAAAACGCGGTGTCCCAGGCGGGCGTGGGAAGCTCGTCCTTGGCGACGCGCGGGTAACCATACCAAGTGACCATCTGCGCAGTTTTTTCCTCAAGGGTCATGCGCGCGACAAGGTCCTCAATTCGCCGCTCATGCGGAAGCGCGGGGTCCTCGTAGGCATCCTTGACCCCGTTCTTGTTAAGGTCGATCCAGCCGTCGCGATAAATGTCGGGCGAGGTGTGCGTGGCGGGTTTTGCGTTGACGAAAATGCCGGCGTCAGCGGCGGCGGAGCAAACTGCGGGAGAAATGAGAAGGGCGGCGAGAAACGCGGGGAGCGCGAGGTTGCGAAATGTGGTCGGTGTCATGCGAGCGCGAGTGGACGGGATATCGCCTGGCGAAACAAGCGGGCGCGCAATCGGAGCGTAAGAATGCGGCGAGCAACCATCCAATTTTCACCGCGCCCGCCGCCCCTTACACAACCACCTCGCGGCGCGCCTGCGCGGCCAGCTCCGTGTCCAGATATCGCTCGCCGCCGCTGCAGGCGATTGTGACGATGTTTTTCCCGGCAAACTCTTTTCGAGAGGCAATCCGCAATGCGGCCCATACGTTCGCCCCGGTCGAAAGCCCCCCGAAGATTCCATCAAGCACGGCCAGCTTGCGCACGGTTTCAATCGCGTCCGCATCGCTTACCGCGATCACCTCGTCGATCACGGAGCGGTTGCAATTTTTCGGAATGAATCCGCAGCCCAGCCCCTGAATCAAATGATGCCCCGGCTTGCCGCCGGAAAGCACCGCGCTCGCCGCGGGCTCGACCGCAAACGCGCGCATCGCCGGACGCATCGCCTTGATCGTCTCCGACACGCCCGTGATCGTGCCGCCCGTGCCCACGCCGGCGACAAAGGCATCGACCTCGCCGCCGAGCGCATCCCAGATTTCCCGCGCCGTCGTCCGCCGGTGCGCCTCGGGATTCGCCGGGTTTTCAAACTGCCGCGGCATGAACGCCATCGGACCGTGCTCCGCCAGCAACTCGCCAGCGCGACGAATCGCGCCCGGCATTCCCCCGGTGCCCGGCGTCAGCACGACTTCCGCGCCCAGCATGCGCAATAACACCCGCCGCTCCACCGGCGCCGTCTCGGGCATCGTCAGCATGAGCTTGTAGCCGCGTTGCGCGCACACGAGCGCCAGCGCAACGCCCATGCTGCCGGATGTCGGCTCGATGATCACCGAGCCCTGAGCAACCTTGCCCTGCGTCTCGGCGGCCTCGATCATCGCGCGCGCGACGCGATCCTTCACGCTCGCAAGCGGATTCATGAATTCGATTTTCAGGAAAACATTCGCCTCCAACCCTTGCGCGACGCGGTTGAGTTTCACGAGCGGGGTGCGGCCCGTGGCGGCCACGATGTCGGGAAACACTGGATTCGTTTTTTCCATTGTGATGATGTGTCAGCGATCCTTGACGGTATTCAGGAAGCGCGCCATCTCAATCCACGCGAGCGCGCGATGGCTGAGTTTGTTTTTTTCGGCGTCGCCCAGCTCCGAAAAAGTCCGCGAAAAACCCTCCGGCGCAAAAAGCGGATCGTAACCAAAACCGCCGCCCTCGCGCGGCTCGCGAACCAGCCTCCCCGGGCAACGCCCCTCGAACACATGCTCCACGCCGTCCGGCCCGATCAAAAACAGCACGCAGACAAAATACGCGCCGCGCTTTTCGTCCGGAACGTCGCGCATTTCGCGCGCGAGTTTCGCCAGGTTCGCCGCGCTGTCGCCCTGCGGTCCCGCGTAATAGGCCGACTCCACGCCCGGCGCGCCGCCAAGCGCGTCAACGCACAACCCGCTGTCGTCGGCAAGCACCCAGGCGCCGGCATCCGGGGAAAGCGCCCGCAGTTTTTCACGCAACGCCCGCGCCTTTTTTCGAGCGTTGCCGATGAACGCGCCCGTGTCCTCCTCCACGCGCGGCATGCCGCCAACCGCGCGCGCCGAAACGATCTCGACCGCGCCGCGCAGCTCGCCCGCATCGACGAGCGCTTGAAACTCCCGCGCCTTGTGCGCGTTACCTGAGGCGAAATACAGTTTCATCGACATTGAGTTTTTCGGGATAGACCGCGCGCCCGCGCATCAGGAAATCGTCGCCCAGCGATTCGTGCCGGACATCGGCCATGCGCACCGCCTGCGTCAAATGCTCCGTGCGCAAACCCGAGTAGGCGGAGCGCCCCTTGTCGTCGGCAAGCAGCATCGGCGCGGTGTAAGTGAAGAGATAATCAATCTGCCGCTCCTGCAAAAACTCGCTCACCAGCTGCGCGCCGCCCTCCAGGTAAACACCCGTTATTTTTTCCCCGGCGCAGCGCTTGCGAAACATGCCCAGCGAGCTGCGCTGCGTCGGCGAGTCCATGCACCACACGCGCACGCCCAGGTCGCGCAGCTTGCGCACATAACCGAGCCCGCCGTGCTGCGTCGTCACGACAATCGTGCGGTCGCGAAATTCGTCGGTGTAAAGCGAGGGCATGTTTTGCGTCATGACCGTGCGCAGCAAACCGTCGAACACAACGCGCCACGGGCACCACTCCGGCTCGCCCTCAATGCGCGAGGTCAGCCGCGGATTGTCCGCGATCACGGTGCCCGCGCCGACCGCGATCGCCGGGAACAGCCGCCGCCAGCGCATCACGTTTTCGCGCGCGACCGGCCCGGTTATCCATTTCGACTCCATCGAGCGCGTCGCGATTTTGCCGTCGAGCGTCATGGCGGATTTTGCCGCGATCAACGGCTCGCCGTCCGTGCGGATCGAGTGGTTGAAAATCAAGTTCAGGTCCTCGCACTCGCCGTCGAGCACGCCCGAAACCACCTCGACGCCCGCTTCGCGCAACACACCGAAACCGCGCCCGGCGTGCACCGGGTTGGGATCGGTCGCGCCCACGACCACGCGCGCGATTCCCGCCTCGCGGATCGCGTCGCAGCACGCGCCCGTGCGCCCGTGCGTCGAGCACGGCTCAAGCGTCACATAAAGCGTCGCCCCCGGCTTGGGTTTGCGCCCCAGCGCATTCAACGCCACGCGCTCCGCGTGCGGCATGCCGTCACTCGCATGAAATCCCTCGGCCACGATTTCGCCGTCCTCGACGATGAGCGCGCCGACCATCGGGTTGGGATGCGTTTGCCCCCACGCCTTGCGCGCGAGCACGAGCGCGCGCCGCATGAAGTGTTCGTGCCGGGCGAAGGAGAGGTGGTCGTCTTTGTTCATGCTCATTTTATCCGCGCACATAGGGATTCGTCAGTTTTTCGCGCCCGACTGTCGTCGAGGGACCATGCCCCGGAAACACCGCGGTGTCGTCGGGCAGCGTGTAGATTTGCGAGCGGATCGATTGCTCAAGCTGCCGCATGCTGCCGCCGGGCAAATCCGTGCGGCCGATGCTGCCCGCAAAAAGCGCGTCGCCGACAAACGCCTTTTTTTCCTTCGCAAAATAAAACAGCACATTGCCCGGGCAATGCCCCGGCACATGGCGCACCTCAACCTCCCCGCCCAGCGCGGAAAACGTGTCGCCCTGCCCCACCCACATGTCCACGCGAACCGGCTCAAGCCCGAGATCCTCGCCCATGAACTGCGTCATCACCTCGGGCGTCTCAATCAGCATTTGGTCGTCGCGATGCGCGCGCACCTTCGCGCCGGTGCGGCGCGCCACATCCGCCCCGCCCTGCATGTGGTCCCAATGCCCGTGCGTGAGCCAAAGCTCGACGAGCTTGCACTTCTCCTGCTGCAACACCGCCTCGACATCCCACCACACATCGCCCGGCGCGTCGATGAGCACCGCCTCGCCGCGCTCCGGCGCCGCGAGCAAATAGGCGTTCGTCTGAATCAGCCCTGCGGGAATCACATGAACATTGATAGCCATATCCCGAAGACTGCACACCGAGCACCCCGTGTCGATCAATGGAAAAATGCGCGCGCAATCAATCGCGCCGCCGGGCCGCCGGGCGGAATTGACTGGCGGCCGCTTTTGACGCACGAATCCGGGATGGTTTCCGCGCGCGCCAGTCAACGCCTCATAAAAACATTCAGCCTCTGCCTTGTTTGCGCCCTTTGTCTTGCGGCGCCGCTCATCCCCGCCGCCTCAATCACGCTCGAATGGAACACCGGGGCCAATGAATTCGTGACACGCGGCGGCTACGCGCGAATGAAGAAACTTTCCACCGGTGAAATCGCCCTGGTCTTTTCGAGCGGCGATTCGGTTTATATAAAAAAGAAAAACATCAGGGCAGGCGCCTGGGGTCCCGCCGTCCGCGTCGCCTCGCCCGCGAAGGAATCCGGCTACCGGTATGCCAACGCCGAGATGTGCGAACTCGCCGACGGAAGACTCTGCTACACATGGAACGCCCGCCCGGCGCGCAAGGATGGACACCTGCCGTATAAAATCATGGCCGCCTTTTCCAGCGACGGCGGGCGGACGTGGGGCGGCGCGCGCGATCTCCATGCCGCCGGCAACACTTGGCGCACCGGTTGCTGGGAGCCCTGCCCGATCCAGCTTTCCTCCGGGGAATTGCAAGTGTGGTATGCCGACGAATCCACCACGCCCGCGGGCGACCAAACCATCGCCGTCCTCCGCTCCCGCGACAACGGCGCCACATGGCTCAAACCCGTCACGGCCAGCCACCGCAAGGGCAAACGCGACGGCATGCCCGTTCCCGTGCTGCTGAAAAACAACAAGGGGCTCGCCGTCGCCATCGAGGACAACGGCATCGACGGCGCATTCAAGCCGGCCATCATCAGCCTCACCCCCGACGGAAGTTTGGACGGCGTTGTTGGCGGGCAAAGCCCCCGGCGCTGGCACGCGCTTCGCCGTGACTGCCGGCTGCCCGCCGCAACCTACGCCGGCGCGCCCTACCTCATCCAGTTGAGCACAGGCGAAACCGTGCTCTCCGTCCAGTCCACCGAAAACCGCCGCAACGAGGCGCACAAATTCGCCAACCTTCACGTTTATGTCGGCGACGACTCCGCGAAAAACTTCGCGAACAAAAGCACCCCCTTCCCCGATTTGCCGGAAAACGCCGCCGCGCTCTGGAACTCGCTTTGCCAAGTTGACGACGACACGCTCGTCGCCGTCGCCACCATCAACGGCCTTCCGCGGGACAACGGCATCTGGATTGCCACCGCGCGCATCACGCGCCCCCGAAAGTGAGCATCCCGGCGGGCACGGCCGCGCATATTTGACCTTGAGAAAAGCCCCGCCCTCCCAGAACAATGTGAACGCGCAAAACCAAAGCCAAACGTCACGCCAATGAAAATTCCCCAAGAGGCACCCAAACTGAACCCACTGCCCTTTATCATCGCCGACATCGTGCTGCTCGTCCTGGCGATCATGGTCGCCCTCGAATCGCCCTCGCCGATTCCGCCGGCGTCACTCATAACCATCACGCTGTGCGTCTGCCTCGGCGCCGTGCTCGCCTGCCTGCCCGTCGTGCTCAACCACACACGCCAGCGCGACAAACTCCTCGACGAGCGCCAGGATCAAATTGTCGCCCTCACACAGGCCGCCGCAGCCGCCGCCAACCAAATCAGCATCCTCACAACCAGCCTGCACGACATCGCGGACACCAACGCCAAAATGCTCAAGCACGCCGACACCCTGCCCACGCGACTCCAGGAAAAAATCGGCGACGTGAAAACCCAGCTCAACGAAATCGCCTCCGCCGAAATCGAGGCGCTTGAGCAGGAAGTCAACACCCTGCGCGCCTCCGAAACCGAACGACTCGAAAACGCCCTCGATGCCGTCAAAAAATTCTCCAACGAAATCCTCACCCGCGAGACAAACGCCCAAACCCAATCCGACGAAACCGCGCGCAAACTCGGGCAACTCTCCGGCGCGCTCGACGCCGCCATCAAAGCCCTCCCCGCCCAAATCGCCGCCGCGCTCGACACCGCGCGCGAAAAACTCGGGCAGTCCGTCGACGAATCCATCGAACGCCGCAACAAGGAAATGCTCGCCCGCTTTGCCGGCGAAATCACCGCGCTCGAAAACAAACTCAAGGACCTGTCCGGCAAACTGTCCGCCGCGCAAACGCAACCGGCGTCCAAGACTCCAGCCCCCGAAAAAACATCGCCGCCACCCCCGTCGCCGACTCCCCCCGCGCACATCCAGGCGCAGCCCAAAAACACGCCGAAGGCGGACGACAGCGTTGCGTCAAACACGGACGACACCCCCGCCGCCACGAGCGCCCCGCCATTCAAGAAAAACATCGCGCACCCTCCCTCAACCCCGCGCCTCCAGGAAAAAACCAAGCCCGAAAAAACTCCCAACACCTCGCCCAAACCCGACGCGCCAAAAACACCCGGGGGCGAAACGCCCGGCGCCGCGCACGCCAACAAAACCGAAAGCCCGCAATCCCCCGCGCCACCGCCACCGACGCCTCCAGTCGAGCCCCAACCCGAGGCGCCTCCCCCGGACAAACCGAAACCGGTTGAGGACGACACACCCAAACCCGAGCCCGCCCCCCCGCCGCCTCCGCGCAAACGCGCCGCGTCCAAACCGAAACCGCCGCGCGACGAGGAACCCATGCTTGACCTCGATTTGCCGCCTCCCTCCGACGAGTATTCCCAAGGCGAACCCGAGGACGGCGGCTTCAGCTCCGCAATGTCGGCCGACGGCGTCACCCGGCTCATTGTGACCGCCTACATCGGAATCGGAAACAAACTCTACATTCGCGGCGACGGCCCCGGCCTGAGCTGGAACAAAGGCGTGCCGCTCCAGTTTATCTCGATCGGCAAGTGGCGATGGGAAACAAACGACGCCGTCGCGCCCGTTTCGTTCAAGCTCTACAAAAACGATTCCGTCGAATGCACCCGCATCGGCGCGCCCAAACTCGAACCCGGCCACCAGCACGAAATCACCGCCGATTTCTAAAGCTTTTTTCGATTTAAAATCATCACGAGAAATAAAGCCTTTTGGTAGGGCGAACCCTCCGGGTGAGCCGAAATATCCCCGGCTCACCCGGAGGGTTCGCCCTACCAGAAAATGCGCTCAAATAAAAGCGGTTGGTTCTTCTGCGCAAAACAGGGGTATTCTCATTCTGAGTAAGCTATTGGGTTCCACTTTTTCGCGCGCCCGCCCCTACTCGCTCTCCGTGAATTCGCAAAGCGTGAACACGTCGAGCCCGGCGGCGCGCAGTTTTTTCGAGCCGCCCAATTCGACAAGGTCGATCAACGCCGCCACGCCGACAACTTCACCGCCGAGTTGCTGAAACAGTTTCGCCGCGGCAAGCAATGTCCCACCCGTCGCGATCAAGTCGTCAACAATCAGCACGCGATCACCCGGCTTGCACGCGTCCACGTGGATTTCCACCGCGGCCGTTCCGTATTCGAGCTGGTAACTTTCGGAGATCGTCTTGAACGGCAGCTTGCCTTTTTTGCGCACGAGCACGAACGGCTTTCGCAAGCGGTATGCCAGCGCGCCGCCAATCGTGAACCCGCGCGCGTCCACCGCCGCGACAATGTCGAACGGCCGCTTGTCGCCCTCCTCCGCAAACACATCGATCGCCCTCGAAAACGCGACCGGATCGTGAAACAGTGTCGTGATGTCGCGAAAATTAACGCCCGGCTTGGGCCAGTCGCGCACGGTGCGAAAAATCTTTTTGAAGTAATCGGACGGGCGCATGGCGAATCATTGCGACTCCGTTTTCTTTTTCCCCGGAAACAGCAGCGAGGCGATCACCGAAAGCGCCAGCGTGCCGCCGATCACGCCAAGCGACAACCCGATGCTCACGTGATACTCGAATATGTATCCGACGATCATTTTCATGCCGATGAACACGAGGATCACGGCCAGCCCGATGCCCAGGAACCGGAACATGCCCATCACGCCGCTCAGCGCGAAATACATTGAGCGCAGCCCGAGTATCGCAAAAATATTCGATGTGAACGCGATGAACGGCACTTTCGTGATCCCGAGCACCGCGGGAATCGAGTCGAGCGCGAACACCACGTCCGTCGTCTCGATCACCAGCAGCACGATGAACAGGGGTGTCGCCACCTTGCGCCCGTCGATCTTCGTGAAGAAACGCCCCTCGTGATAATCGGGCGCCACCGGAAAAAACTTACGAAACAAACGCACCACGACATTTTTCTCGGGATGCACATGCTCGTCTTTTTTTGGAAGCGCCAGCTTGATGCCCGTGAAAATCAAAAACACGCCGAATATCATCAGAACCCATTCGAAATGCTCGATGAGTTTTACCCCGACCAGGATGAACACCGCGCGCATCACCGCCGCGCCGATGATGCCCCAGAACAGCACCCGGTGCTGATACTCCGCGCGCACCTTGAAAAACGAAAACACCACGATGAACACGAACACATTGTCCACGCTCAGGCCGAGCTCGACCAGGTAGCTTGCGAACCATTGCGCCGCCGCCTGCGAGCCGTGCTCATGCCACACAAAGGCGTTGAACCCCATCGCCAGCGAGAACCAGACAATGCACCATGTGGCGGCTTCCTTCACGGAAACCACATGCGCCTTGCGATTAAACACGCCCAAATCGAGCGCCAGCATCGCCGAGATAAAAATGCCAAAGCCCAACCAGGCCCATAACGGATATTCGTCCATCGTCGTCGTTTCTTAATGCGTTAAAATCCCGCGCGCGTCAGATGTGAATCGCCTCGCCCAGGGTCGCGGCGGCGGCTTCCATCACCGCCTCGCTCAATGTCGGGTGCGCGTGGATCGTCTGGTGAATCTCATCGACGGTCGCCTCCATCTCAACGGCGAGGCCGTATTCGGCGATCAACTCCGTCGCCTCCGAGCCGATGATGTGCGCGCCGTAAATTTCGCCCGTCTTCGCGTCGCTGATCACCTTGACAAAACCCTCGCTCTCGGCGGACGCGACCGCCTTGCCCGACGCGGTGAACGGGAACTTGCCGACCTTGATGTCGAGCCCCTCCGCCTTCGCCGCTTTTTCAGTGAGCCCCGTGCTCGCCACCTGCGGCTGGCAATACGTGCAACCGGGGAAAACCTTCACGCGCTTCGGCGTGCCGTGGCCGAACATGCCGTTCACCGCGCTCACCGCCTCGAACGTCGCCACGTGCGCAAGCCACGGCGGGCCGATAATGTCGCCCGCGCCGTAAATGCCCTTGATGCTGGTCTCGTAGTCGTCGCCGACCTTCAGGTAATTGCGATCGAGCTCCGGCTTGAGGTTCGACGCGAACACATGGTCGATGTTTGCCACCACGCCAATCGCGGAAAGCAGCACCTCGGCCTCGACCTCGGTCTTTTTGTCGCCTTGCACGAGGTCCACTTTCACGCCGCCCTTGCCGGTGCGGAAGTTTTCGCACCTGGTGTCCGTGTGGATATCGATGCCCTGCTTCACGAGCGCGCGGCTGAGCGTCCTTGAGATTTCCGCGTCCTCGACCGGCAAAATCTGCGGCAGCATTTCAACGAGCGTCACCTTCGAGCCAAGCGCGTTGTAGAAATACGCGAACTCCACGCCAATCGCACCCGCGCCGACAATAATCACCGACTTCGGCAGCGACTTGCCCGCGAGTGCCTCGCGCGAGGTCATCACGCGCGCGTCGTCGTATTCGATCCCGGGGATGCGACGCATCTTGCAGCCCGTGGCAACGAGGATGTTTTTTGTTTTGAAAAATTTACCGTTATGCTCGCCCTCCGTGATCGAAACCATGCCCGGCGCGTTCACAACCGCGCGGCCGATGAAATAATCGACCTTGTTTTTCTTGAGCAAAAACTCGACGCCCTTGGCCATCTGATTCGAGACGCCGCGCGAGCGCTCGATCACCTTCGCAAAATCAAACGTCACTTCCTTCACGCTCAGCCCGTAGATGTCGGCGTGCTTCATCTTCTGGTAAAGCTCCGCGCTCTTGAGCAGCGCCTTCGTCGGGATGCACCCCCAGTTCAGGCATGTGCCGCCGGCGCGCTCCATCTCGATGCACGCCACTTTTTTTCCGAGTTGCCCCGCGCGAATCGCGCCCGCGTAGCCCGCCGGGCCGCCGCCGATGACAATCAGATCATATTCTTGGATTTCAGCCATGTTGAGAAGGGAAGTCTTTGTTGATTAATATTTGCTGGGTGCAAAAGCACCGCAACTGTCGCCCACGGTCAACGGGAAACGCGCGCGGGCGGGATGATCGCGCGCGGATTTTCATCGTTGCAATTGGCGGGCTAATGACAACACCCCTTGGCTGCAACGGCGAACACCATGAAAAAAATCGTCATATTGCAGGATTATCTTCGAAACGGCGGCACGGAGCGGCAGTCCGTCCACCTCGCCGGAAGATTCGCCGCGCACGGTCTCGACACGACACTGCTCACTTTCCGCCCCGGCGGCGCGCTAGCCCCGCCGTCCGCGCAATCGCAGATTTCCACCGGGCAACAACAACATTCCGCCAATTACAAATTTCAAAGTCTCCAGTCCTTCGACACGCACCTCGATTTTTTCGCCCCTCGCCTCATCCCCGCGCTGCGCCGCCTCGCCCCCGACATCGTGCTCTGCATGGGACGCATGGCGAATTGCAAGGCGGGGCGCATCGCGCGCGCGCTGCCCGACGCCGCCGTCATCTCGACCATGCGCACCGGCAAAAAACTCCCGCGCGCCTACATCCGCTCGCTGCACACCACGAGCCATGTGATCGCCAACAGCCACGCAATCGCGAAAACCCTCGTCGAAAATTACGACGTCCCCGAAGAAAAAATCTCCGTCATCCACAACGCCATCGTCCACGACGCCGACAGCGCGCCCCAGCCCGAGGAATCGACCGATGCCGTCCCTTCTTCAGCCCTTCAGCCCTTCAGTCCTTCAGCCCTTCCCCACCGCCTCCTCTGCGTCGCGATGCTGCGCCCTGAAAAAAACCACCACGAGCTCATCAAAATCTTTTCCCAACTCCCCCCCGCGCCACCGGCCGAACTTCACATCATCGGCGCCGGCAGCGAACTTCTCCCCTGCTGCTCCGCCGTCAAACGCATGGGACTGGTCGGGCGCGTCCACTTCCACGGTTATCTTTCCGATCCCTCGCCCTACTACAAACAAGCGCGCGTCGCGGTCCTCACATCGCACAGCGAATCGCTTCCCAATTTTCTCGTGGAGGCGCACATGCACGGCATCCCCTCCGTCGCCTACGCCGTCGGCGGCGTCTCCGAATGTGGCGGCATCGCCATCACCCCCGGCAACCAGCCCGCCTTCATCGCCGCGCTCACCCGCCTGCTCAACGACCCCGAACACCACGCCGCCGAATCCGCCCGCGTCGCAGCCCACGCGCAGGAACACTTTGCCCCCCAAACCCAGCTCCGGCGTTACTTGGAAATTTTTGCCAAAGTCACGACTTGAGAAAACCGGGCAACGGCCCTTCCGTGTTTCCGTGTCCAAGTCCAAAAAGCCAGCCGCCCGCGCAATCCGTTCCTCCACTTCCGCAATCCGCACTCCGCACTCCGCATTCGATTGCATCCGCCTGCGCGGCGTCCGCCAGAACAACCTCAAGGGCTTCGACCTCGACATCCCGCTCGGCAAATACATCGCCGTCACCGGACTGAGCGGCGCGGGCAAATCCTCGCTCGTTTTCGACACGCTCCACGCCGAGGGCCAGCGCCGCTACGTCGAAACTTTCAGCGCCTACACGCGCCAGTTTCTCGACCTCCTCGACAAGCCCAAGGTCGACAGCATCGAAAACATCCGCCCCTCCATCGCCATCGAGCAAACCAACACCGTCAAGACCTCGCGCTCCACCGTCGGCACCATGACCGAGCTCACCGACTACTTCAAAGTCTGGTTCAGCCACGTTGCCAAGTGCCACGACCCCGAAACCGGCGAGCTCATCGAGGCCGACACGCCGCAAACCATCTGGGCCAAAACCCTCGCCGCCGCCAAGGGCCAAACGCTCATCGTCACCTTCCGCGTTAAAAAGCCCGCCAACATCACCTGGCCCGAAATCCTCACCAGCCTCAAAAACCAAACCTACGTCCGCGTCCTCATTCCCGACAGGAAACGCGCCTGCGCATCCGCCCGCGTCGACGACCTCCTCGCCAACCCCAAACAAATCCCCGACACCGCCGCCGAAATCCACGTCGTCCAGGACCGTATTGAAATAACGGATACAAACCGCGCCCGCTTCCTCGAGGCCGCCGAGGCCGCCCTCCACTTCGGCCACGGCCAGCTCCAACTCTTCGCCGCCGCCTCCCATCACTCCGCAATCCACACTCCGCATTCCGCATTCTCCTCCACGCTCCACAATCCCGCCACCAACCGCACCTTCCGTCCCGCCACGCCCGCGCTCTTTTCCTTCAACTCGCCGCTTGGCGCCTGCCCCGTCTGCCGCGGCTTCGGACGCGTCATCGAAATCGACTACCGCCTCGCCATCCCCGACCAGTCGCTCTCCATCGAAGGCGGCGCGATCACCGCCTTCGCCGGCCAGGTTTACAGCATGTCGCGCGAAGACCTCATCCGCGCCGCGCGCCGCCACAAAATCCCCACAAACATCCCCTACGCGCAACTCACCGAAAAACAGCGCGAGTTTGTCATGCTCGGCGAACCCGAATATCGGAAACGCAAAGCCCGCGGCGAACAAATCGACTACGAAACCGACGACCTCTGGTATGGATTGAAGGGCTTTTTCGAATGGCTCGAAAACAACACCTACAAAATGCACGTGCGCGTCTTCCTCTCGCGCTTTCGCGCCTACAACCCCTGCCCCGCCTGCCACGGCCAGCGCCTGCAACCCGACGCGCTCTGCTGGAAATGGCAAGACCGCGCCATCCCCGAACTCTACACGCTCCCCGTCAGCGAACTACTCCCGCTCGTTGAAAAGTCCACGCTCTCCGACTCCGCCACATCCCTCGAAACGCACAGCGCCAAACTCGCGCGCGACAGCATCCTCACGCGCCTGCGCTACCTCGTCCACGTCGGCCTCGGATACCTCACGCTCGACCGCCCCTCAAAAACGCTCTCCGGCGGCGAGGTCGAGCGCGTCAACCTCACCTCGTGCCTGGGCACCTCGCTCGTCGACACCCTCTTCGTCCTCGACGAACCCAGCGTCGGCCTGCACCCGCGCGACATCGACCGACTCATCGCGATCATCCGCTCGCTCACCGACGCCGGCAACACCGTCGTCGTTGTCGAGCACGACGAAACCATGATCCGCGCCGCCGACCACATCATTGAAGTCGGCCCCGAACCCGGCGCGCAAGGCGGCCACATTGTATTCAGCGGCCCCCTGCAAAAACTGCTCACCCACAAAACAAGCATCACCGGCCGCTACCTCAGCGGACGCGAAACGATCCCCGCGCCACAAACCAGAAGACCGGTGGAAAGCGGCCAGAATACCAGAGGCCAGAGTGCCAGAGACCAGAAAGCCAGAGGTCAGAAATCCAGAAAAACCGCGCCCAAATCTTCAGCCTCCGCATCATCCTCTGGCTCTCTGGCTTCTGGCCTTCTGGCCTCTGACTTCCTGAGCATCGAAGGCGCGTCCAAGCACAACATCCGCGACCTCTCCCTCTCCGTCCCCCTCAACCGGCTCGTCTGCCTCAGCGGCGTTTCAGGCTCCGGAAAATCAACGCTCCTCGACAACATCATCCATCAAGGAATCCTCGTTTCACGCCATCTCCTCGCCGAGGACCCAGCCGAAATCGCGCGCATCACCGGCGTCGATGCGTTTGGCGAAATCATCCTCGTCGACCAATCCCCGCTCAGCCGCACCCCGCGCTCCAACCCCGCGCTCTACAGCGAGGCGTGGGAACACATCCGCGACCTCTACGCATCCACCCCCGCCGCGCAAACGGCGGGCTTCACCGCGTCGAGCTTCTCGTTCAACAGCGGCGACGGACGCTGCGACCACTGCAACGGCCTCGGCTCCGAACGCGTCGAAATGCAATTCCTCTCCGACGTTTACGTCCCCTGCCCCATTTGCGAAGGCCGCCGTTTCAAACCCGAAGTCCTCGCGATCACATGGCGCGACCGCAGCATCCACGACCTCCTCAACACGAGCATCGACGACGCGATCGCCCTCTTCGTTGACCACCCGCAAATCACCACCCGCCTCGCCCCCCTCGCCCAAGTCGGCCTCGGCTACCTCACCCTCGGACAGCCGCTCAACACGCTCAGCGGCGGCGAATCGCAACGCCTGAAACTCGTCCGCCATCTCTCCGGCACAAACAGTAACGCCACCGCCACTTCATCTGAAATTTCAAATTTGAAATCTGAAATTCCAAAAGGAGCCCTGCTCCTTTTGGACGAACCCACCACCGGCCTCCACCGCCACGACGTCAAACGCCTGCTCGCCGTCCTGCACGCCCTCGTTGACCGCGGCCACAGCGTCATCGTGATCGAGCACAACATCGACGTCCTCAAATCCGCCGACTGGATCATCGAAATCGGCCCCGAAGCCGGAGCCGGCGGCGGCCGCATCGTCGCCGAAGGCACGCCCGAGCACCTCGCCCAAACCAAAACCGAAACCGCGCCCTACCTGCTCGCCGCGCTCGCAAATTCCAAAATCCAAAACCCCAAATTCCAAAAAAATCTCAAATCGCCAAAATCCAAATCTCAAAAAAAACCAACCTCGCTCCCCGCCGGGGATTCGCGTTCATTCGCGTCCATTCGCGGTTCATCCCCCGCCTCGCTCAACATCACCGGCGCGCGCGAAAACAACCTCAAAAACCTCTCCCTCGCCATCCCGCATCACGCGCTCAACGTCGTCACCGGCGTCTCCGGCTCGGGCAAGTCCACGCTCGCGTTCGACATCGTGTTCGCCGAGGGCCAGCGCCGCTTCATGGAATCCATGTCGCCCTACGCGCGCCAGTTCGTCGAGCAACTCCCGCGCCCCGACATCGACCTGCTCACCGGCATCCCGCCCACCGTCGCCATTGAGCAACGCATCACGCGCGGCTCCCGCAAATCCACCGTCGCCACCATCACCGAAGTCGCGCAATACCTCCGCCTCCTCTACGCCCGCCTAGGCGTGCAGCACCACCCCGGCACCGGCCTCCCCATTGTTCCGCTCACGCTCGCGCAACTCCGCGCCCACCTCGCCAAAATCCTCGCCACCGATCCGCGCGCGAAGAAGGCGAAAAAACTCTACCTCTGCGCCCCGCTCATCCGCGGACGCAAAGGCCACCACCAACCCATCGCCACCTGGATCGAGAAACAAGGCCACACCCACATGCGCACCGACGGACGCCTCTTCCCCGTCGAAAAATTCGAAAAACTCGACCGCTACAAAGAGCACAACATCGAAGTGGGGGGGGGGGGGGGGGGGGGGGGGGGGGCGGCGCCCCCCCCCCCCAACAAAAAAAAACAAAAAAACAAATCCCTCCAGCAAGTATAAAAAGAAAAAGTTGACATATAATATCAACAAAG
>NZ_JAQFIP010000009.1 GCF_029504735.1 Ereboglobus sp. PH5-10
AACTCGTGATGCACTGTTTCGTTCGCTTCGTGAATGTTGTTTTTCATCACCCAACATCTTGACGAAGTTTTCCTTAGGGCGAAACAGTGCTCTTTTCCCCCTCCTTCAATCGCTGTTTTCAGGTTGAATAGTAATGGCATTCGCTTATTTCTTCCGCACCAGGCGCTCGATTTCGGCGCGCGTTGGCGCGGAGGGTTGGGCGCCCAAGCGGGTGACGGAGATTGTCGCGGCGGCGTTGGCAAAACACACCGCGTCGGCCAATGACCGGCCTTCGCTCAACGCAACGGCAAGCGCGCCGTTAAAGGTGTCGCCGGCTGCGGTCGTGTCCACCGCCTTCACTTTGCGAACGGGGACGAGTTTGCTCGTTTCGGCGTTGCACAGATACGCGCCTTTCGAGCCAAGCGTGATGATCACGTTTTTCACGCCCTTGCCCATGATCACGCGGGCGGCGGCCTCGGCGCTGGCGGTGTCGGTGACCTTGATGCCGGAGAGAAACTCGGCCTCGGTTTCGTTGGGCGTGATGATCGAGACGAGCTTGAGCAACGAGGCCGGAAGCGGCGCGGCGGGCGCCGGGGCGGGATTCAATATGACGGGCACGCCGTGCTTTTTCGCAAGGCGCGCGGCGGCCGTGATCGACGAAACCGGGTTTTCAAGTTGCGTCACGAGCATGTCGGCGTTCTTGAATGCGGCCTCGGCGTTTTGAACGTCCTTCGGGAGCAGTTTTTCATTGGCACCCGAGGCGACGGCGATGCTGTTTTCGCCGGACTCGGACACGAAGATGAGCGCGACGCCCGAGGGCGCTTTCGGGTCGCGCTGAATGTGGCGCGTGTTGATTTTGTCGGCCTTGAGTCCCGCGAGCGCCCGGTCGCCAAACATGTCGCGGCCCACGCGGGCGACGAAGGTGACGTCGGCCCCGGCGCGCGCGGCGGCAACGGCTTGGTTGGCGCCCTTGCCCCCGGCGGCGGTCACAAACCGGCCGCCGATGAGCGTTTCACCGGGACGCGGAATGCGTCCGAGTTTTATTATCATGTCGGTGTTGGAGCTGCCGACAACGAGGATGCGAGGTTTTTTCATATTGGGAAAATGGCGTTTAGAGCTTCGAGATGACGAGGAAGGCGATGCCGATGAAGAAGGTAATAAACATGGCGGCGAGGAGCGAGGAGGTGCCCTTGGGCGCGCCCTTGAATTCCTTCCAGATGAACACCCCCCAGACGGCGGCGACCATTGTGGCACACTGGCCGAGCGCGTAGGACAGGGCGGCGCCGGCGGCGGAGGCGGCGATGAGGCTGAACGCCATGCCAAAATTCCAAACCGTGCCGCCGAGGATGCCGACGGCGTGCAGGCGGAGATTGCCCTTGGTGAAGTAGTCGCTCACGGGCACGGGTTCGCCGCGCACGGGTTTTTTCGAGGCGATGGTGTTCCAGACGAAGTTGGAGAGGAAGAGTCCGAGCGCGAACACGACGAGCGCGGTGTAGGGCGTCATCAGGCCGGGCTCGGGCGCGGCGAAGTTTTGAATCATGCCCTTGGAAACAAGGCCGAAGAAACCGCCGCCCATGAGGAGGCCGGCGACGACGGAGATCACGATGCCAAACGCGGAGCCGCCGGACTTGCCGCCGCCGCTCTTGGCGGCCATGAGTTTTTTGTAGGCGAGGGCGTTGAGGACAATGGCGACGGCGACGAGCGCGACGCCGATGTAGAGTTGCGTGGCGTTGCCGACCTCGCCGGGGCGGAAGAATGCGGTCTGCAGCGTGCCGACGACCAGCGCAAGCCCGACGCCAATCGGAAACGCGACGGCGAGGCCGGCGATGTCGATTGCGATGACGAGCAGGATGTTTGAAAGGTTGAACAAAACGCCGCCGAGAAACGCGAGCGCCATGTGGTTGGTGCCGGCCTGCGAGATGTCGGCGAGGAAGGAGCGACCCTCGGAGCCGATGCTCCCGATGGTGAACGCCATGACGAGCGCGGAGAGCAGCACGCCGAGGCCGTAGTCCCAGTAGAATAGCTGGTATTTCCACTCACGGCTGGCGAGTTTCTGGGTGTTGCCCCACGATCCCCAGCAGAGCATAGTCACGAAGCACAGGATCACCGCGACGGGGTATGATTGTATTGTTAGCATGATGTTTTATATTTTGGGTTTATATTTTGTTTTGCAGGTTTGATATTGGACAATAACGGCGGAAAATTAAGACGGGGCGAACGACAGGACGCGCGACGCGGGCGTTTATATTATTTTATACTAATTTATATTAATCCAGTTTTCGCACTGACTGCCTGATGACGAGCGAGGTGGGCAGATACAGGCCGCTTTTCGTCGCGCTCGACGGGGCGCGCATTTCGTCGAGGAGGAGCTTGACGGCGGCGGCGCCCATTTCGAGGTGCGGCTGCGCGACGGTCGTGAGCGGCGGGGAAAGGTGCGCGAGATAGGGCTGGTCGTCGAAGGCGATCACCGAAATGTCCCCGGGCACGCTGCGGTTTTCCTCGCGCAAGGCGCGCAGGGCGCCGAGCGCGAGAAGATTGCTCATGGCGAAGATCGCCGTGATGTCGGGGGTCGCGCGGATGAGGAGCTTGGTGTCGAGGTAGCCGCTTTGCTCGCCAAAGGAATCACCGACGACAAGGCGCGGATCAAAGGGAACGCCCCGCTCCTTGAGCGCGGCGGTGTAGCCGCCGACGCGCGCCTCGCTGGGCGCGGTGCCGACCATGCCCTGCAGGCAGGCGATGCGGCGGTGGCCGTTGTCGAGCAGGTGCGCGGTGGCGTTTTTCGCGCCGGTGAAATTGTCCGCGCTCACATAGGGCAGGCCGAGGCCGGGGAAGACGCGATCGACCAGCACCAGCGGGCGTTGCTCGCGCGCGTAGCGTTCGAGGTAATCCGGCGTCTGGCCGACCGGGCAAAGAATCATGCCGTCAACCTGCCGCGCCCAGAGCAACTCGATGGACTGCTTTTCAAGCGCGGGGTTTTCCTCGCTGTCGCAAAGCACGATTGAGTAGCCGTGCGTGCGCGCCACGTTGACGACCTGGCTGGCGATGCCGGCGAAAAAGGGATTGGCGATGTCGGGGATTATCAGGCCGATGGTGTGCGTTTTTTTGAGGCGCAGGCCTTTCGCAATCGGGTTTGGCGTGAAGTTTTCCTTCGCGGCGAAGTCCTTGATCGCTTTTTCGGTTTCAGGGCTAATCCGGTATTTCTGGGCCTGTCCGCTGAGCACACGCGAAACCGTGGTTGGCGAAACGCCAAACTTTTCCGAGATGAGCTTTAGGGAGTTGCGAGGCCTGGAATTCATTCCAAGAAAACGGATTATATTGATAACAAAGACAAATGCGCGGGCGGGGGTTTACTGGTTTTGCGCAATCGTTAGAGTTTATTTCAACACGACCGTCAATGAAAAAATAATTCATTGAACATTAAGTAGATGTGAATTAATAAATCAGATTTTTAGTTTCATGGCGCAGGTTAATTTATGCGCCCCCATACCATTGGATAAATAAAGAGCCCCTTTGATTATATCACAACTTAATGATTTACACTAAATTACACTGCAAATCAATCTGCGCAAACGATTG
This sequence comes from Ereboglobus sp. PH5-10, assembly GCF_029504735.1. Lineage (GTDB taxonomy): Bacteria > Verrucomicrobiota > Verrucomicrobiia > Opitutales > Opitutaceae > Ereboglobus. The sequence goes on from NZ_JAQFIP010000009.1 coordinate 3,556, forward strand.
TGTTGACACGAGTGGCATATTTCTTCTCATTGCCAATTCAATCCCGCATTTTGGAAGCCCTACAAGTGCTTCACTTGGTGCCGTTTTTGTCTTCCCTCCCAAAAATCCACACGATTATTCCCTATGAAAAACCTCATCATCGCAGCGATTGCGTCCTCATTGTTACTGGCGAACCTCGCGTCCGCCTTGGATTACTCCGTCGAGCCGGGCAAGCCCGTGAAAATCATCTTCGACACCGACATGGGCAACGATGTCGATGACGCGCTCGCGCTCGCCATGCTCCATTCGTTGCAAAACCGCGGCGAGAGCGAACTGCTCGCCGTCACGCTCACCTATCCGACACCCGACGCGGGGCAATTTGTCGCCGCGGTGAACACCTTTTACGGCAGGCCGAACATTCCCATCGGAGTCACGCCCGACGCCCCCGTCGCCGTTCCCGAAAGCAAGTATCTGAAAGTCGCCGCCTACAAGGACAGCAAGGGAAAGCTGCTTTATCCGGCCAAGTTCAACGCCGCCAAGGCGCCGAAATCGGTTGACTTGATACGCCGCGTGCTGGCCTCCGCCGGCGATCGCGAAATCGTCATGGTGCAAGTTGGTTTTTCCACAAATCTCGCCCGTCTGCTCGAATCCGGCCCGGACGCCATCTCGCCCCTTTCGGGCAAGGAGCTCGTCCGCCAAAAAGTGAAAATCCTCTCCATCATGGCGGGGCAATTTCCACAGGACACCCGCAACAAGAAAAAGCCCGAGTTCAACGTGCGCTGGGACGTGCCCGCCGCGCGCAAACTCGTCGCGGGCTGGCCGACCCCCATCGTGTGGAGCGGTTTTGAAATCGGCAAGGCCGTGCTCTATCCCGCATGGAGCATCGACAACGATTACCGCTACGTGAAAAACCACCCCGTCCAGCAAGCCTACCAGGCCTACAACCCCACGCCGCACGAACGCCCCTGCTGGGATCTCACCTCGGTGGCCTACGCCGTGTGGCCCGGCAAGGACCGCGGTTATTTCACGCTCTCGCCCGCCGGCAACGTCGAATTCGGCCCCGACGGCCACACAAAGTTCGTCGCCGACAAAAACGGCAACAACTACTACCTCATCGTGGACGCCGTGCAAGCCGCGCGCCTGCGCGAGGTCCTGGCGGCGCTCGCCTCCGAGCCGCCGCAGAAAAAGTAAATGCCGCGCGCTTCAAATAACTCTAAAAACAACAAAGCCGCCGCCCGCGCAATTGCGGGCGGCGGCTTTGTTTAATGGCTCGCCAAACGGCGCGCCCAGTTGTCCGACGCGGTCGTGAAGCGCACCGGCAACAGCACCTTTGTTGCCTCGGGCGCGGGGAATTCAGGTTTGTGCGAACGATACGATACGATGCAAGCCCCCGGATCAGTTGCCTCCGCCCCGGAGGCGAAGGATGAGACGACGGCTCCACCGAGTGCGAGGCCGGGCACAACCGCGAGTTTATTGACTGTTTTCATTTTTTATAAACTCCGCGCAAAGGCGGAGAGTTTGGTTTCTTTTGGTTTTATGTTTTTGGTTTCAGACAACGCGACACCACCGGCCGCAAAGGCCGCGGGCATCGCGCTGTTCGGAGCCACGCCGCGCAATCGCGACACGCCCCAAATCCTTCAGTTTTGGGATGCCTTGGAAACGCCGCGCCCCACCCCGCCCATGTCGCCCGCACTTTCAAAGAACGCCCGGCGGACGCCCTCCGGCCTCATGATCAAAACCGCCATGCGTGCAATAAACAGGTCCCGTGCCAGGCGTCCAACACACACACCGCGGGGTGTAATTGCGAATGGTAGCAAAACGCAAAGATGCAATCCTTTGGAGTGCGGTGGCAAAGCGAAGCGGCGACACCGCTTTGAGCGATTTGCGCCCGGTGAAAATCTTACGCTGTTCAAAGCGGTGTCGCCGGTCGCTTGCGCTCCCTTTGCCACCGCACTCCAAAATAACTCCGCTTCGTCGCGTATTCCATCAAACTGCTACCAATTGCAATACACCCCACACCGCGCCAAAACCGGCGTGCGTTTTCCCGCATTCGCTCGCAACGGTGACCGGCAAATGGCGGCGGATTGATGGAAAATGCCCCCCCACCGGGATAAAACGCCGTCTCCCGCGCGACCGCCTTCCGGTTTTTGCGCCTAATCGCGAGGCGAAGTGCAATCAATCGTCCACCGCCGCATTGCGACATACCTTTATTTTCTCAAAATTTTCATTTCCCAAGTCGCGTCGAATCTCCCAACCTCTGGGCTTCCCTCATGATCTCTCTCAAAAAGCTTTTCGGCAAAGACCAGAAATTCTACGATCTTCTCGAAGCCAGCGCGGAAGAGTCGCTCACGAGCACCAAGCTCCTTTCAAACTTTCTCCAACGGCTGGACGCGTTTCGCAATTCCTCCACCGATCTCGACGAGTTCATTCACAACCGTCGCAAGGACAAAAAAATCAACAACCGCATCACCGAGGAACTCTGCCGCACCTTCGTGACCCCCATTGAGCGCGAGGACATCGAGGCGCTTTCGACCGCGCTCTACAAAATTCCCAAGACGGTCGAGAAACTCGTTTCGCGCATCTCGGTTTATCCCGGCAAGCTCCCCCGCGAAAGCCTGATCCAGCAAGCCGCCTACTTGAGCAAGGCCGCCGAGTGTGTTGTGAGCATGGTCAAGCAGCTGCGCGGCGGCGCCAACATGGAACGCATCGGCGAGGACAACACCCGCCTGCAATTCATCGAGGGCGAGGGCGACCGGCACCTGCTCGAATTGATAAAGGAACTCTACCAGGGTCCCTACGACGCGAAGGAAACCGTCATCCTGGGTGAGTTTTTCGAAATGCTTGAAAAGGCAATCGACCGCTGCCGCGACGCCGGAAACGTGATTTTCCAAATCGTGCTGAAATACTCCTGAGCGACCCGGCGGCGTCCCCCCGCAGATAATCTCAGCACGCCGCCCGGCAGCCGCAGCGCCACACCATGACACTTTTCCTGCTCGTCATCATCGCCGTCCTCTCGTTCGAGTTCATCAACGGCTTCCACGACACCGCCAACTCCATCGCCACGGTCGTCTCCACCAAGGTGCTCACGCCCCGCCAGGCCGTTATGATGGCGGCCACCGTCGATCTCGCCGGCGCGCTCATCATGGGCACCAGCGTGGCCATGACAATCGGCGCGGGACTCGTCGATGTGAGCGTGATCACGATGCCCGCGGTGCTCTGCGCGCTGCTCGGCGCGATTTTCTGGAATCTTTTCACCTGGTGGCTCGGCCTGCCGTCGAGCTCCAGCCACGCGCTCATCGGCGGGCTTTGCGGCGCGGCGGTGGCCTCGGCGCACTGCGACCTGAGCGTGTTGCACTGGTCGTCTGTTGACGCGGCGGGCAACATCATCGGCATCTGGCCCAAGGTCATCATGCCCATGCTCATCGCCCCGTGCATCGGCTTCGGCGTGGCGGTGATTGTGATGAGCATTCTCTACATTGTGCTGAAACGCGTGCGCCCCCGCTTCATCAACATGATTTTCGGCAAGCTGCAAATCGTCAGCGCCGCGTGGATGGGTTTCAGCCACGGCTCCAACGACGCGCAAAAAGGCATGGGCATCGTCACGCTCGCGCTTTGCACTGCCACCACCAGCGGCCTGTTCGACGACCTGCCCTCATGGCTATCGTTTCTGCGAACGCCCGAGATGAAGGTGCACACTTGGGTCATTCTTCTTTGCGGTATCACGATGGCCGCCGGCACCGCGATGGGCGGCTGGCGCATTATCAAGACCATGGGGCACAAGATGGTAAAACTTCAGCCCATAAACGGCTTCGCCGCCGAAACCTCCGCGGCGTGCGTGATCGTGGCCGCCACGCATTTCGGCGTGCCGCTCTCGACCACACACGTCATCTCGACCTCGATCATGGGTGTCGGCGCGGTGAAGCGTTTCAGCGCGGTCAAGTGGGGCATCGTCGGCCGCATCGTCTGGGCCTGGGTGCTCACACTGCCGATCACCTGTCTCGTCGGTTTCGGCCTGATGCGCCTCGCGCACGTCCTGTTCACATTTTGATGCGTCGCGAGTCGGTGTTGGAATAAAACCACCACGAGGATGGCCGCACCTCAGCGCAATCCCAAATGCCGCGCCAACCCGGTTCTGAACAGCAGAACGCATCCGGCCCGACACGATTCAATCAACAAACAACATCCCGCCCCCTTTGAAAATCCCCAACAAACAACATCCCGACCCCTTTGAAAATCCCCCCCTTTGAAAATCCCGTGAGCATCCTTGTGGCGGTGGGCGTGAACGCCGAGGGTTACCGCGAAGTGCTCGGAGTCGAGGAAGGAACAAAAGAGGACAAAGCCTCGTGGCAAAATTTCCTGCGACGCCTGAAAGAACGGGGCCTCAAAACCGCGAAACTATTTATCTCGGACAAGTGCCTCGGATTGGTGGAAAGCCTGGCGGAGTTTTATCCCGAAGCCAGACACCAGCGCTGCGCGGTGCACTTTTACCGCAACGTGTGGAGCCTGGTGCCCGCGGGCAAAGTGCGCGAAGTGGCGGCGATGCTCAAGGCGATCCACGCGAGCGAAGACCGCGAGGCGGCGCGAGTGAAAGCCGCGCAAGTGAGCGCCAAGCTGCGCGAGATGAAACTGCCCGCGGCCGCGCAACTGGTGGAAACGAGCATCGACGAGACGCTCAATTATTATGAGTTCCCCAGCCAGCACTGGCGCTCATTGCGGACAAACAACCCGCTGGAGCGGCTCATGCGCGAGATACGAAGACGAACGCGGGCTGTCGGAGCGTTTCCCGACGGCAACTCGGCAATGATACTGGTGGCCGCGCGGCTGAGGCATGTGGCCGGCAGCCAGTGGGGCCAGAAACGCTACATGGACATGAGCCACCTCAACGCCGCGAAGCTGGTGGAAACCCAAGGGCAAGCGGCGTGAACTTTAAGTTGAGAACCGCGCTGCGGCCCGCCAAGCCGGGCCTACGCGCGGCTCTCAACCCTCACGAAAGAACCAACAACAAAACAACACATAACCTTCCTCCGCCAACTATATGCTTTTTAAAATGTGCGAAACTTGACGGACACTACCTGGCATGTTGTTATGCTATCATGTCAGAAATCGGTGGGATCAATAAAAACCAACAAAACTCGGCCTGACCCTTTTTGACTTGCTCCCTTTTTGACTTGCTTTGACTTCGCCCGTAACATTCAAAACTCCTATGGTTGAAAAGTTACATAAATTATATCTCCGGGCACAATATATCGCAGAAGAGCGCTACCATTTTCAAATTCTTTGTAATGGATTGAAATATTGTAATTCTTTTTATAGTTTAGTATTGAAACTTTACACGCCGAACTCATAATAAATGAAGCCCGACCCGCAGGCAGGCGGATAAGTATATTGCCAAGAGTAGTCTCGGCTGGCAGCACCATTCCCGTCCCTGATATAAAATAACCGAAGCATTCGTAATAATAGAGGCAACGGTTATTTTTCTCAAGCCATGCAGCGCTCCGGTCATCGATGATTTTGCCCATTAGCATGTTTGTTCGAAAAATCTCGCCTTTTAACTCCGCCACCGTTAATGGGCCTGATTCATTTTTTATTTTAGGCTGACAACCAAATAAAAACAATGCGGTATTTAAAATAAATATAATTTTAATGACATCCATATTTTTCCTTTATTCCATCTATAAATTTATTCACTTGATTGCGTATTTTATTAAACTGATCAACTCTCTCTGGGCTGCCTGCAATTGCATCCATAACACTGTGTGATCCATATGAGGTTCGTGCAGAATCTTTTGATTTCAGTGAGCCATACATACTTGTTGCACCTGTAGTTCTTAAACGGTTTTCTATCAATTCGATATTTGCCCCTTCCATGCCCAAATCAAGATTGGCTCCTACGCTTGATGTAATTCTGTAATTCGTGGGTGTGTCGTATCGATTTATTCGGGCTACAGCGTGTCCTAATTCGTGTCCTAAAATAATATATGCATTATTTGATAATTCGGGTGATGCTAGGGGATTTTTGAAAGGGTCAGGACGCTGTTTGTTGATTCTCATAGGGATTTTTGAAAGGGTCAGGACGCTGTTTGTTGATTCTCATAGACCTTAATTTGATTTCCACGCACGTATTTGCGACCGCTTGAGGGCCTGCCCAAGTCCAGCTTTTTCACAATCCACCAAACCGGCGCGCCGGTCGGCGACGCCTCCCGGCGCGATTCCATTGGCTCCGCCTTGCGATTGTTGCGGTCGATCAGGCGGTAACGGGCATTCGGATACTGGATTTGCATCATGCGGGGCATGCCCGCGATGCTCCGACTCCCGTTCATTCGGTCAACTTAATTAATCAACAATCATGGACCCGGTCCCTTCAAAAAATTCCTAGGATGCCGACTGCCGGTCTTCCTCCGTGACGACGGATACGGTCGTGTTCACGATGCGAAAACTTGCGAGCGAACTGGCGGATCGCCAGAACATGAGGGCGGGCGCGGAACAGGCGCAGAGGAGCAAAACCAAGGGAAGCAACGTGCTGTTGGGAATGAGGCAATCCGCGGAGACAGGTAACATGACAGCCAAAGTCTACCCCGCTTACCCGTAGTTCTCGACTCTGAGTCTCATGTTACCTGTCTCCATTTTCACCTTTCGCGACAAACGTGTGGATGTTCACGTCCTCTCGTTTCACAAAGGCCTTTTGTGTCATGCCGCTTGCATCAAAGCGCGCGAACAACTCCTCCCCTCTCCTCGCATCCATTATGCGCCGACCACGCGAATCTCACCTCCTTTTCCGCTTCAATTGTTTCCATTCCGCCCAGCATACCGGGTTTTCTTCCCGAATGTCACGGGGTGGGTCGCCGGATGCTCATTTACGTTTGCCATGCTCGTCGTAAATACGACTGTAGCGCGGCAATATGGCGACAAATGTGGACGCCTGTCCGGCAACACTTCGGGATTATCGTAAAAATGCTACGCGCTCAATTCGGCAAAATCACGGATATCAATTCGGCGCGTAACACGTTGGTTTCACTTTTGCATTTTAGCCGAAGTTGCCATGCCATTTGACATGGTTGGCGTGGCTGGTTCACTTTTAGTGTATCTCTGGAAAACCCACGCTAGCCTATCCAATTCTAAAATAATGAAAAACTCATTGAGTTCTTGCTTTGTTACGGCACCGCGAATTTTTTTCTTTCCATAAGTGTATATTCTAAAAATATGCTCACCCATTTGAACAATGCAATCAGGATACATCCGGTCGAATTTTGCGGGATTGGCAGAGGTAATTTTTTTTTGCTTGAGCCAATTTCTTATACTTTTATTGCGCGCCTCGTCAGCGATCAATATTTTCGTATTGTTCAATTTGTTAAATGATATAGAATATTGAGCGCCCCCCTTTTTTTCAGGTGCCTTATTTAGGATATCGCGTTGCTTTTTTGACATCTCAGAAGGCGACAACACCAAATCACGAAAACGCCATGCCATTTTATCCAATTCAAAATACCGATACAATTCGGCAAGCTCATCCCTCGTCAAGGCTCCACGCTCTTTTTTTTCGTGATTATCGACGTAAACCCACAATTCACGCCCCCCTAAAAAGACAACACAAGCCGGCGTCACCGCTCCAAGTTTATTTAAAAGCGCCCCTCTATCAAGCGACAGAATTTCCTTTTCTTCAATCCATGCCTTAAGTTTCTGAACTTGCACTTCATCTACAATAGATATTTTCATATTATCTAATAATATAGGGAATGCGATTGCGCATTTTGTTTCACCGTCATCATTCGATAGAACATTTATTATTAAGACAAAATACAATAATGATAGTAATATTTTCTTTTTCATATTCATTTCCATACAATTAATTCCATCCAATCATTTTCACTGATGGGGCAAATGGGAACGGGCCGGGTTTTGTTGATTTTCATAGGTGTTGATTTGATTTCCACGCACGTATTTGCGACCGCTTGAGGGCCTGCCCAAGTTCAGCTTTTTCGCAATCCACCAAACTGGCGCACGGGTCAGCGTCTCCTCCCGACGCGACTCCATTGGCTCCGCCTTGTAATTGTTGCGGTCGACCAGGCGGTAACGGACATTCGGATACTGGATTTGCATCATGCGGGGCATGCCCGCGATGCTCCGACTCCCCTTCATTCGGTCAACTTAATTAATCAACGAGCATGAGCCCGATCCCTTCAAAAACTCCTAGGATACCGACCGCCGGTCTTCCTCCGTGGAGACGGACACGGTTGTGTTCACGATGCGAAAACTTGCGAGCGAACTGGCGGATCGCCAGAACATGAGGGCGAGCGCGGAACAGGCGCAGAGGAGCAAAACCAGGGGAAGCAACGTGCCGTTGGGAATGAGTCCAAGCAGAATGCCCGCCCCTCCGCCGATGACGTATTGCACCACGCCGAGCAACGCGGAGGCGGTGCCCGCACGCTGGGCGCTGACACAGTAAATGGCCTCGGAGGTGAGCCCGCCGAACAAAAAACTAAGGCTGGATATCGCACAGAACAACAGCCCGCAAACAACGACCGCGTTTTCAACGCCGAGCAGCAGGGCCGCGAGCAGCACGCCAAGGCAACCGAGGTGGACAGTAAAGCCAAACCTAAGATTTTTCCGCACACTCATGCGGGAGCATAAATACATGTTCCACTGCCCAACCAGAATCATGCCGACGGAATAGGCCGCAAACATGATGCTGTAGACAGTTGGCGACATCCCGAAATGCGTCATGAAAATAAAGGACGACCCGCTGATGTAAGTGAAGAGCGTTCCCATGATCAGTCCGCTGGAGAGCGCCATTCCGAGGTAACGCCGGTTCTTTATAATCTCCCAGTAGTCTTTGAATACGCCCGCGGGAGTGAGGCGCGAACGCATCTGGATCGGCTGGGTTTCAGGAATGAAAAAACACGCGAACCCCCATGCGGCCAAGGCGAAGACCACGAGAACCCAAAAGATCGCGCGCCAGCCCATGAGGCTGAGTATCACACCACCAATGATGGGCGCAAGGATCGGAGAGATCGACTGCACCTGAATAAGAAAGGTGTATATCCTTGTCGCCTGGTTCGCCTCATACAGGTCGCTGACAATGGCGCGCGGAATAACAAGACCGGTTGCCCCGCCGATTCCCTGAAGAAGCCTGCCGGTCATGAGCATGGTGGCGTTCGTGGAAACAGCCACCAGGCAGGAAGCCGCGCCGAAGAGGACAACGCCGGCGAGCAACGGTATGCGCCGCCCAAGACCATCCGCAATCGGCCCGCTGATCGCCTGCCCGAGCGCGAGTCCGATGAGGAACACGGAAAGCGACACCGGCATCAATCCGGCGCGGAGATTAAGGTCGGACTCGATGACGTTGAAGGCGGGCAGGTATATGTCGATCGCTATGGAATCGAATGCGGTAAAGGCGCCCAGCAGGACGAGCAGGCCCAGCGTGGCTTCCTTTTTTCCACTGATGACGTGTTGATTCTTCATAATAGTTTCCTCTCCGGTATCCGGAATCTTGTTGAATGCGGCGGCGCGCGACGCGCCCGCTACTTGATTGCGAGGCAAAAAAGCGCCCACATCGCATCAAGGCGTTTTTGGAATTTCTCATGTCCCCCGTAGAGCAGCTCCGCCTGGAGGCTGTCGATGATCCCGATGTAGGCCGCGGCAAGCTGCCGGGAGGTCATTCGTGATGGCGGCAGGTTCTTGAAGACGTTCTGCACAATCTGCTCAATCCCGTCGAAATAACCCTGCATGGACTTCGCGATCTTTTTTTCGATTGACCGCGGGGGAACGTAGGCGGCGTTGAGGATGAAGCGCAGCTGCGGGCTGGACTCGAAGCGCCGGCCAGTTTCGCGAAGGAACGCGGAAAGACGTTTTTCGGGGGTTCCGGGTTCGTTGAGGAATTGTTGTGTGTAGGAAAGCTCCTGCTCAATTACGAGAGCCACAAGATCGAGGAAAAGCTCGGTCTTGCCCGCAAAGTGAGCGTAGAGGCCGGGGGTTTTGATCCCGACATCCTTTGCGATTTCGGACATGGCCGTGCCATCGAACCCTTGCGAGGCGAATCGTTTTAAGGCCGCCCGCCTAATTTTGTCCTGAGTTGTCATTCTCTTTGCGTGCATGAATTGCTTAATGAGCGTTAATTAAAAAAAGGCGCCCCATTCATCAGATTATTCGAGGCAGTCAACGATTTTATCCCGGGAACCGGGCGAACAAAAAAATCGAAGGCGGCATGACGGCGGGCGGAAGGAGAATTCCGAGGGAGGGCGGGACGGAATGGCGCAGGCAAAGGCGGCGCAGCCATGGCGAACCGCCGCCTCGCGCGAAACCCGCCCGACGCATAATCCGCCACGTTCCAACGTATTGGAATTGCGCAAAAGAAATATCGGCGCCACCTTTCAGGCGACAACCATCCTTATCCCGGCGCCATTCCGCCAGGGCATCCGCAAAAGGCGTTCGCAAAAAGCCGCTCCCAATTTTTTCCCGCAAATCTGCGTGAAATTTTTCAGCGATTCGGATTCAATTTGAAGCTCCATCGCATTTTTCCGCACCATCACATCCGCCACGATCCCTCATGACACTCTTCCTGATCGTCCTGCTGACCGCGCTCGCCTTTGAATACATCAACGGCTTCCACGACACAGCCAACTCCATCGCCACTGTCGTCTCGACCAAGGTGCTCACGCCGCGCCAGGCGATCCTGCTGGCCACGGTCATGAACCTCGCCGGCGCGCTCATCATGGGCACCAGCGTGGCGAAGACAATCGGCGCGGGAATCGTGGACACCAGCGTGATCGCGATGCCCACGGTGCTCTGCGCGCTGCTCGGCGCGATTTTTTGGAACGTCTTGACTTGGTGGCTCGGCCTGCCGTCGAGCTCCAGCCATGCGCTCATCGGCGGGCTCTGCGGCGCGGCGCTCGCCTCCACGCACGGCGACTGGAGCGTGCTCCACTGGGCCACCGGCCTCTGGCCCAAGGTCGTCGGCCCCATGTTAATCGCACCGTGCGTCGGGTTTGTGGTGGCGGCGATCGTCATGTTCACGCTTTACAAGGCGTTGAGCCGCGTGCGACCGCGCTTCATCAACATGATTTTCGGAAAGCTCCAGGTGATGAGCGCCGCGTGGATGGGTTTCAGCCACGGCTCCAACGACGCGCAAAAAACCATGGGCATCGTCACCCTCGCGCTCCTCACCGGCACGCAAACAGGCGCGTTCAAGGACCTGCCCGAATGGCTCTCGTTCCTGCGCGTCGAGACGATGGAAGTGCACACCTGGGTCATCATCGCCTGCGCGCTCACCATGGCCGCCGGCACCGCCGCGGGCGGCTGGCGCATCATCAAAACCATGGGCCACAAGATGGTAAAACTTCAGCCCATAAACGGCTTCGCCGCCGAGACAACCGCCGCCATGGTCATCGAAACCGCCACGCATTTCGGCGTGCCGCTCTCGACCACACATGTCATCTCGACCTCGATCATGGGCGTCGGCTCGGTGAAGCGTTTCAGCGCGGTCAAATGGGGCATTGTCGGGCGCATCGTCTGGGCATGGGTGCTCACCATACCGGTGACGGGACTGATCGGCTACGGCCTGATGCGACTCGCGCACTTGCTATTTTCATTTGAATGGATGGCATAAACCGAGCGCCCGTTTTTCGGCTCCCGGAAAACCCGCACGCACAACATGAACGACGCCGCTGGCAAAAACACAATCGAACGCGCCGAACCCGGGGAAGTCGGGATCGTGCAACCGCGCGATTTTGTTTCGACCGGCGAGTTTGTTTTTGAAAGCGGCCAGAAACTCCCCGGCTTCACGCTTCGCTACGAAACCTACGGACGCCTCAACCCCGCGCGCGACAACGCCATCCTCATCTGCCACGCACTCAGCGGCGATCACCACAGCGCCGGCATCCACACCCTCGCCGACCGCAAGCCCGGCTGGTGGAACAACCTCATCGGCCCCGGCAAGGCGGTCGACACCAACCACTGGTTTGTCATCTGCTCCAACTGCCTCGGCGGCTGCCAGGGCTCGACCGGCCCCTCCACGATCAACCCGCAAACGGGCCGCGTGTTCGGCATGACGTTTCCCTTTGTCACCATCCGCGACATGGTGCGCGCGCAAAAACGCCTGATCGACTCCCTCGGCATCGAATCGCTCTACGCCGTGATCGGCGGCTCGATGGGCGGCATGCAAGTCCTCCAATGGGGCATCGAGTATCCCGCCTTTGTCCGCAAACTCCTGCCCATGGCCACCACCGCCCGCGAAAGCGCGCAAGGCATCGGCTTCAACGAAGTCGGACGCCAGGCCATCATGCAGGATCGCGACTGGAACCACGGCGACTATCCCAAAAACGGAGGTCCGCGCGTGGGGCTCGCCATCGCGCGCATGATGGCGCACATCACCTACGTCTCCGACGCGAGCATGGACCGCAAGTTCGGGCGCAAGCGCACCGCCGCCGAAAGCTCCACCGCCGCCTACACATTCGACGCGCAGTTCGAGGTCGAAAGCTACCTGCGCTACCAGGGCGAGGCTTTCATCAATCGTTTCGACGCGAACTCCTATCTCTACATCACGCGCGCCATCGACCACTTCGACCTCGCCGAGGCCCACGGTTCGCTTGAAAAAGCCTTCGAGAAAATCGAGGCCGAAACACTCGTCGTCGGCTTCACGAGCGACTGGCTGTTTCCCCCGGATCAAAACCGCGAAATTGTCCTCGCCCTGCTCCGCGAAGGCAAGCGCGCCAGCTATGCCGAAATCACGACCGACCTCGGCCACGACTCCTTCCTGCTCGAATCCGAGGAACTCTACGCCCTCGTGCGCGGTTTTTTGAAGTAGGAGCGGCGCGCATGCGCCAGGGCGACGCGGGATGCGTTTTGGTTCCGGGCATCGCAAAAAAACGCGGCCGCGCGCGCTTTCTTTCGACGTGCCCGCCGCGGTGATGCGACTGTTGCGGAGGCGGACGGTCTCGCGGTTCTCAAAACACTGGCGTCCTCGGTTGATGAACACCGCGCCCAGGCAACCGGGAAAGCGCCGGCCGGAAACATGCGCCGAAAGTGAATTCGCGCCCTCAGACCTCCTTGTGGTGCTCGTCCTTGTAGAGTTGCTCGGCCAGCGTGGTCTCGACGTCCTTGCGCCCGGGGCGGCGTTTCACGATGCGCTGAAAGAAGAGGTTGTTTGGAATCTGGAGCAGGCGACCCTCGTCATCCCGCAATGTCGTGTAGGCAAAGTTGAGATTGATGACCTTGCCGCGCAATCCGGCGGGGTCGGTGAACTCTATGTCGTCGCCAACCTCGAACGGGCGGAAAAACAAAATCAGCACGGTGCACGAAAGATTGCTGAGCACGCTCCACATGGCGACAAACCCGACGGCGATCAGCGCGGCCACCGTGCCGATCATCGCCCAAAGGCTGCCGAGGTCGGCCTCGAACGCGCCGAACACGGCGATCACACCGACAAAAACAAAAAAATACTTGGTCGCGCGCCGCATGGGCTCGGCAAACGTGGCGCTGGTGCGCATCGACAAAAAGAGCAGCAGCCGCTTGGCGATAAAATACAAGACCGTGATGAATGCGATGTAGACAAGCGCCTTGGGTAGATGGCCGACGATGTGCAACGAAACGCGCTTGATGTCATCAATGGTGGACTGTTCGAAGAGCCAGTTCATGGGAGTTGCATTGAGCACGCCTTGACGGGGGAAAATCGCAAGACTTTTGAGGGCGGCACGGAAACAATTGCCACGTGTCCCAACCTAGTTCTTTCATCATCCCCAACCTCCCACTTTTCATCCCATGAAAAAGATTCCCTCCGCAACCGTGCGGTGTTTGAAAAAAGCCGCGCGCGCCGCGGCGAAAAAATCCCACTCCCCCTACAGCGGGTTTCCCGTCGGGGCGGCAATCCTCGCCGGCTCCGGCAAAACCTACACCGGCGCCAATGTCGAAAACGCATCCCACGGCCTGTGCAACTGCGCCGAGCGCACCGCCATCTTCACCGCGGTCGCGGGCGGCGAGCGCGAGGTGCGCTGCGTCGTCGTTTACACGCCCACGAAAACCGCATCCCCGCCCTGCGGCGCGTGCCGCCAGGTGATCAACGAATTCGGCCCGCAAGCCCGCGTCATCTCCGTTTGCGACAGCGACGACCTGGTCGACACAACGCTCGACATCTTGCTGCCGCGCGCCTTCGGCCCCAAAAACCTGGCCTGACTTTCCGTTCGCAAAAAACAAAACCCGCCGCCCCCGTCGCGCCCTCCCCTTTAAAACAAGCGCCGTGCGCGGCGGCGCGATCAAAAGCATCCACCTTCCGGTCGGCCGGGTCGCCGACGCCGCGATGCGCGTTGACTTTAATTACCAGGGGAAGCGAAAGGCGCGCGCACGCCCCTCCTCCAGTGATTAAATCGCCCGAAAACTTGATTCTTTCTTGTTACCCCGCGCCGCCGTTCGCATCTTGGGGACGACATGCCAGCTTCCGCCAAACCCTTTATCTTCATCTGCGGCGCCGACGATTTTCTCGTCAGCCGCGAAGGCAAGGCGCGCTACGATGAAATCGCCGCGACCATCACCGACGAGTTTTCACGCGAAATCATCAACGGCACCGCCAACAACGTCGCCGAGGTCGAGGCCGCCGTGAACCGCTTCCGCGACAGTGTGCAGACCATCTCCATGTTCGGCGACCGCCGTCTCGTCTGGCTCAAGGACGCCACCTTCCTCGCCGACAACCAGACCGGGCGCGCCGAGTCAACGCTCGCCCAAGTCGACAACCTCCGGGAAATCCTCGCCGACAACGACCCCGGGCAAGTCGCCATCCTCATCACCGCCGCGCCCATCGACAAGCGCCGCAGCTTCTACAAATGGTGCGAGAAAAACGCGGACTTCACCCTTTGCGGCGGGGACTCATCCGACAAGAACAAGCCCGAGGCATTCGCCCCCATTGTCACCGCGGAAGCGCAAACCCTCGGCGTCACTTTCGGCGCCAACGCCCTCCCGCTCCTCCTTGCCAAGATCGGCCTCAACACGCGCCTCCTCATCGAGGAAGTCCACAAACTCGCCAACTACCTCAACGACGGCGAAACCGTGATCGAGGAAGCCCACGTCGCCGAACTCACGCCCAATATCGCCGAGGGCGATTTCTTCGAGGCCACCGAGGCATTTTTCAGCGGAAACCTCCAGCGCACACTCGACGCCATTCACCGTCACTTCTTCAACGGCGGCGACGCCCGCCCGCTCATCAGTTCGCTTCAAGGCCGCAACCGCCTGCTGCTTCAAACCCGCGCCCTCGTCCATGCCGGAGACCTGCGCATGGGCAATTACGGCATCGACAAATCCTCCTTCGAAAAACTCGCCTCGCCCGATTCCTACGGACGCCACTTCGCCGGCGTCACCGAGAAAACCAATTTTAACCTGTTCAGCCAAAACACCTGGTATCTCGGCCGCCTCGCCTCGCGGCTTCCATCTATGAAGGACCTCATCGACAACCAGCAGGAGTTCCTGGCCGCCTTCGAGGAAATCATCCGCCGCTCCAGCGAACAGGAGCAGGTCCTGCGGGAAATGACCCTCCGTTGCCTCGGCAAAAACGCCTAGTTCACGCGGAATGCGCATCAAGCGCGCCGGCGTTCAGCAAGGTCTGAAATCCGGCTTGTGTCGCCCCGAAAAACAAACGGCTTTTCTCCTGTATTTTCACCATCCAAACTCTCAAACTTTCTATTCCGCGGTTCATTCCGCATGTCAAACCACTCGCAAACTCGTAGACCACACTCATCATGACCTGGCAACGCTTCCAAAAATACCACTACAACAACGCCTCGCTCGGCCTCTCGCTCGACATCAGTCGCATCCCGTTCCCGGACGATTTCTTCGCGAACATGGAACCCGCCGCGCAGCGCGCCTTCGCCGCCATGGCCGAGCTCGAGCGCGGCGCCATCGCCAATCCCGACGAAAACCGCATGGTCGGCCACTACTGGCTCCGCAACGCCGCCCTCGCCCCCACCGCCGAGCTCCGCGACGCCATCACCGGCACCCTCGCCTCCATTAAGGACTTCGCCGCCAAAATCCACTCCGGCGAAATCAAGGGCTCCACCGGCAAGAAGTTCACCGACCTGCTCGTCGTCGGCATCGGCGGCTCCGCGCTCGGACCGCAACTCGTCCAGCACGCCCTCGGCCAGCCCCGCCGCGACAAAATGGACATCCACTTCTTCGACAACACCGACCCCGACGGCATCGACTACGTGCTCGACACGCTCCGCCGCCGCCTCGACCGCACCCTCGTCATTGTCATCTCCAAATCCGGCGGCACCGTCGAAACCCGCAACGGCCAGCTCGAGGCCGCCGCCGCCTTCCGCGCCGCCAAGCTCGACTACGCCAAGCACTTCATCGCCATCACCGGCGCCGGCAGCAAACTCGACCAAACCGCCACCGCCGAAGCCTGGCTCGCCCGTTTCCCCATGTGGGACTGGGTCGGCGGCCGCACCTCCGAACTCTCCGCCGTCGGCCTCCTCCCCGCCGCGCTCCAAGGCATCGACATCGACGCCATGCTCGCCGGCGCAGCCGCCATGGACGAGGTCACCCGCCGCGCCGACACCGCGCGCAACCCCGCCGCCCTCCTTGCCCTCATGTGGCACCACGCGACCGACGGACGCGGCGCGAAGGACATGGTCATCCTCCCCTACAAGGACCGCCTGCTCCTCTTCTCGCGCTACCTCCAGCAACTCGTCATGGAGTCGCTCGGCAAGGAACTCGACCTCGCCGGCGCCGTTGTCAACCAAGGCATCGCCGTTTACGGCAACAAAGGCTCCACCGACCAGCACGCCTACGTGCAGCAACTCCGCGAGGGCGTGAACAACTTCTTCATCACCTTCATCGAAGTCCTCAAGGACCGCCCCGCCAAGACCGCCATCGAGGTCGAGCCCGGCGTCACCACCGGCGACTACCTGCAAGGCTTCTACCTCGGCACCCGCGCCGCGCTCACCGAAAAAGACCGCCACTCGATCACGATCACCGTCGCCGACATCTCCCCGCGCACGCTCGGCATGTTGATCGCCCTCTACGAGCGCGCCGTCGGCCTCTACGCGAGCCTCGTCAATATCAACGCCTATCACCAACCCGGCGTCGAGGCGGGCAAAAAAGCCGCCACCGCCGTGATCGCCCTCAAGCAAAAACTCATGGCCGCGCTCCAGGCGCCCGACGCCAAGCCCGCCACCGCCGAGCAACTCGCCGCGCAAGTCGGCGGCGATCCCGAGCTCGCCTTCAAAATCCTGGAGCACCTCGCCGCCAACAAAGCCGTCAAAAAGAAGGCCAACATAAACCCCTTCAAATCCAAGTATCGGCTCTGATAGCAAAAAATTAACCACAGAGAGCACGGAGAGACACAGAGTCCCGAATAGAAAAAAGAACTCTGCCTTTCCACCTCTCCGTGCTCATCCGCGTCCTCCGTGGTTAATCAATTCCGATTCCTCCCGCCTCCTCCATCCTCTCCTCCATGTCTTCCCCCATCCCCGGCGCCCTCCTGCTCTGCATCGACCTGCAAGATATCTTCCTGAAAGCCATGCCCGACGCCGGGCGACTTTCCTCGCGCTGCGAATTCGCCATCGAAGCCGCGCGCCTGCTCGGCATCCCCGTTGCCTTCACCGAGCAAGTCCCGCAAAAGCTCGGCCCCACCGCGCCGCAATTCCTAAAAGCCGCCGCCGGAAGCACGCGCCGCAAGCCGCTGCAGCTCGCAAAAAATACCTTCTCCGCGCTGGCTGACGACGGCATCCGCGAAACCCTCCT
Source organism: Ereboglobus sp. PH5-10 (assembly GCF_029504735.1). Taxonomy (GTDB): domain Bacteria; phylum Verrucomicrobiota; class Verrucomicrobiia; order Opitutales; family Opitutaceae; genus Ereboglobus. Next base: position 21,256 of record NZ_JAQFIP010000009.1, read on the forward strand.
CGAAAAACACAAAGTCGAGCACCTCATCCTCTGCGGCATCGAAACCCCTATCTGCGTCTATCAAACCGCGCTCGACGCCATCAACAGCGACCTGCAAGTCACGCTCCTCACCGATTGCCTCAGCGCCCGCCGCCCCGACGATTCCCGCGACGCATTGAACGCCCTCATCCGCCTCGGCGTCTACGCCCTCCCCTCGGAAACCATCTTCTACAGCGTGGTGGGCACCACCGAACACCCGGCATTCAAAGATTTCACGAAGTTGGTGAAGAAGTATTCGACATAGTATTCATAAAGAACATGGGATACCCAATTGATGACAAACTGGTGGTAGGGATTTCTACAAACGCTTTGTTTGATCTGCGCATTGAGCACAGTGTATTTGAGGAAAAAGGACTAGATGCATATAAAAAAATTCAACACGAAAAACGCCACGCCATCCTCCCAAAAGGATGTGCTTTTCCTTTCATCAGACGTTTTCTCAAAATTAATGAAATATATCACGAGGAGAAACCAGTAGAAGTCATCTTGCTCTCACGAAATAATCCAGAGATAAGCCCCCGTGTATTTCGATCCATACAAGAATACAAGCTAAACATCACACGCGCCTGCTTCACATCAGGAGATGCACCATACAAATATATTCCTGCATTTAATGTATCTCTTTTCCTGACGGCAAATGCGAAGGATGCCAAAGAGGCCATATTAAATAAATATCCAGCAGGTGTTATACTTCCGACTATCATTCATGATGATGAAAATGATTCTGAACTGCGTATTGCATTCGATTTCGATGGTGTTATAGCTGACGATGAAGCTGAAAAAGTTTACAAAAAATCAAATCAACTTGATTTATTTCACCAGCATGAAGTCGAAAACGTAAATATACCGCTGAACCCAGGAGTGTTAGCTAGCTTTTTTAAAAAAATCTCTTTTTTCCAGAAATTGGAATCAAAAAGACTTCAAAAAAATTATATAAAAAACAAAATTCTGAAAACGGCAATTATTACAGCCCGAAACGCCCCTTCTCATGAAAGAGCAATCAACACATTAAAATCTTGGAATGTTGAGGTTGATGAAATGTTCTTTTTGGGAGGAATAGAAAAAAAGAGAATATTAGAAACCTTAAAACCTCATATATTTTTCGACGATCAACTTGATCACCTCGACACTCGAATCAAAGACATTCCATTAGTGCATATTCCTTTCGGAATAGCAAATGAACCGAAAAAGATTAAAAAGGATAATTAACCTTTCCTCACCATGCCCGACTCCCCCCAGCTCACCGTCCGCGACCTTCGCTCACAAGACACGCCTTCAGGCGCGCCTTTCACCGGCACCTACATTCTCAAGCGCTGCACGGCCAAGACCGCTTCGAACGGCAATCCGTTTCTCTCAATCGAAGTCGGCGATCGCACCGGTTCGTTCAACGCCAACCTCTTCGCCGATCATCCGCAGTTCGACACCACCCGCTCGCTCGCCGAGGGCTCGCCCGTCTGCATCGAGGGCCGCGTCGATCACTTCAACGGACGCCTCTCGCCCAGAATCCTCAAGCTCACCCCGCTTACCGAGGAGGAACTCGTCCAGAATCCCGACCTGCTCGAAAACCTTGTCGAAACCCCGCCCGAAAACGCCGACGCGCTCTGGGCCGAATTTCAAAGCTACATCGATTCCATCGCGCACGACGAACTCCGCATGACCGTGCGCGGTGTCTTCGAGGAAATCGGCGACGCCTTTCGCGCCTCCGCCGCCGCAGTCGCCATGCACCACGCCTACCGCCACGGCCTGCTTGAGCACACCACGCACATGGCGCGCGCCGCCAAGGCGCTTTTCCCCGTCTATCCCGAAGTCAACCCCGACCTCGCCATGGCCGGCATCCTCCTCCACGACACCGGCAAAACCATCGAATACGAAGGCGCGTTCGCCACGCGCCGCTCGCGCAAGGGCATCCTCCAGGGCCACGTCGTCCTCGGCTACCAAATCGCTCGCAAACACGGACTCAAGGCCCGCCTCAACGCCGACCTCCTCGAGCGCCTTGAGCACATTATCCTCTCGCACCAAGGCGAACCCGAATGGGGCGCGGCCATCTACGCCGCCACGCCCGAGGCCGTCTTCGTTTCAATGGTCGACAACCTCGACGCCAAAATGGGCATGGTTCAGCGCACCCTTCGTCAGGCGACCCCCGACGACGAATTCTCCGAACGACTCCCCGGCCTCAACTCACAACTCCTCGTCACACCGCCCCTCATCAACGTGACAACAAGCACGCCGCCCGCCCCGTAACCGGGACTCCCGCCAACATCATTGCGATTCATTTCGGGTGACCGGATTGAAGGTCGCAACGCGAGGTGAACACAACACCCGAAAAAAACCCGGACGAAATATAGTCGCGAGCATGTTCGATTTGCTCAGTCCCATCTTTTGGTAGGGCGAACCCTCCGGGTGAGCCGAAACATTCTCGCCTCGCCCGGAGGGTTCGCCCTACCCAAAAAGCATCTCCCCGCGATAGTTCACATCGAAAAGCTCAATCTATCACTGCATCCCAAGTTGCGGTGCTCCTGCCGAAACTTTGGACAAAACAATCGGCTCGCGAGGTCCGAGATGGCGCGGTTTGTGCGGAAATATATAAATCTCCAGCATCGCGAATGTGCGCGAAACAACCTCGCGGATTTCCGTGCGGATTGAATGGCGGAAAACAACGTCGCGCGCGCAAAATCCGATTGCGCCGATTCCGTTCGCACGCGCCAGCGTCACGGCGCGCGTGTTGTGATAACGCTGCGTGACAATCACCACGCGATCCGACAGGCCGAAAATTTCCTTCGCGCGAACGACCGAGTCATAAGTGCGAAACCCGGCGAAATCGCACGTGATCGCGTCCGCTGGCACACCGCGCGCAATGAGCGCGTTTTTCATCGCCGTCGGCTCGTCGTAATCGGCGCTATGATTGTCACCGCTCACAAGCAAATGCCGCGCCTTTCCCGCGTGATACAGCGCCGCCGCCGCGTCCATGCGCGAAACAAAGTGCATGTTTTCGCGACCATCGGCCAGATGCGAGCTCGCCCCCAGCACAAGCCCGACATCGCGCGCCGGAACGGACGCAATATCATCGTATATATAATCCCGGCTTGCCGTGATTATATAATAATTCGCGAACGCGACAAACAACACGCTTGCGACCGCCAGCGCGCCGGCCACGCGCAGCCAACGGATGCGACGATGAAAAGGCGTCGCTGCGTCGGGTTCTTGTTTTCGTATAAAGAATCGCATGGCGTGATGATGAAAGGCGGCTTGGTTGCGAACCGATTGATTGCACCCGCCGCGCGCCGCGCGAGATTATATTCGCCGGTGTGAATAAGTTCTTTTGGAGTGCGGCACTTCAGTGCCGCTTTGATCAGGGCGATTCATCGCTCCGCCACGCGTTCAGCCCCCTGTTCGATGAAGAAAAAGGCAGCGGGATGAATCCCGCTGCCCAAAGCGGCGATAAATCGCCGCGCTCCATAACGTTTCCCGTCGCTTTTACTAAACGGCCCTGTGGAGCCGCGCCCCTTACTCAACAGCCTCAGCGTCGCCCTCGCGGCGCTGGGCTTTGTGGGCCTCGCGTTTTTCTCGGCGGACGCGCATCCAGTGCGGCTCGGGCGCCTCGCCGGCCATGATGCAGCCGCGGGGCTGGATTTCGCCGACGACGGTCGCGAGGCCGAAGCGCTCGATTTGCGCCTTCACTTTTGTCGCGTCCTTGTAGCCGAGCGGGGACTCGGAGAGGTCGGGCGCGCCGTTGTGCCAGCGGATGTCGAGGCCCGCGGTCGTCTCGGCGAGCGTTTGTTGCACGCGCGCGGGATCGAGTTCGCCGTCGGCGTCGCGGTAGCCGCGGAGCATGGCGGAGCGCGAGAGGTTGCGACCCGCGCCGTGCGGACAGAACGAGAGGTATTCGTCGTTGTCCGCGCCGAGCACGAGGAGGATTTCGCGCGCCATGTTGAGCGGAATCAAGCCGAGGAGCGGACGGCCTTGCGCGTCGCGCCAGGCGGGGGTCGCGCCTTTGCCGTGCATGAAGACACCCTCGCCGCGCTTCCAGACGAAGTTGTGCTCGTTGCCGATCTGCACGAGCGCGCGCTGGCCGAGGCGGCGCAGGAGCGCGGCGTGGATTTGCGCGTGGTTCTCGCGCGTCCAGCGGGCGATGTATTGCAACGCGTCCCAGTAGTCGCGGCCCTCGGGTGAGTCGGCGGCGAGCCACGCGGCGGAGTCGGGCACGTCCTTCGCGTTTTCATCGCACCACTTGCGCGCGGCGACATGGCCGCGCTTGAAGAGGTCGGCGCCGAGGCCGCGCGAGCCGTGATGCGTGACGAGGACGTTGAACTCGCCGTCGCGGCGCATGATCCACCCGGCCAGCTCGGTGTATCCCGCGGATTCGAGCGCGGCGCGCTGTGTATCGGAAAACTGGATACGCCCGACGTAGGCGAAGTGGTTGCCGTCGCCCTGTGTGCCCATGAAATCCTGCGCGCGAGAGCGGAGATTTTTCAGGAAACGGTTTTCCCATACCGGTTCGTCGAGCACGGGCGAGGTCCATTGCTCGCCGCGGCGGCGTTCGCCCGCGCCGAAGTGCGTGAGCTTGAAGAGATGGTCCATGATTTCCTGCGTCGGATGGTTCGCCGGGAAAAACGTGGCGAACATGGAGCAGCAAATGTCGGACGAGTGCGCGCCGGGAATGATCGCGTTTTCGACGGCGATTGCGCCGCCGACTGGAATGCACGCGCGTTGCGGGCCGGACGGGCACGCGTCGGGCATGATGACGCCGCGCTGCACGACGGGCATCGTGAGCAGTTCGCGCATGCGCTGGCGGGCAAGTTCGACGTTGGCGATTTCCTCCGGCGTTTCCGCCTCAATCGCCTCGGCAAGCGGCGCGGGCTCGTGGCGCGGCAAGGCGACGATGAGCTGTTTCGGAAACTCGGCCTCGAGTTGCGCGAGCATGTGCGCGCGCGGGAGTCCGGACGCCTCGAGTTCGCGGGCGCGACGGAGCGCAGGGCCGAGGCGTTTGCCCTCGTGCCAGCCGGCGGCGATGAGATCGCGTGCTTTGATTTCCATGTTGGTATTCATAATGTGTGTGTTTTTTTGAGAATTGGAATAGCCGCAAAGAGGCCCAAAAAGGCGCAAAGAAAGCAGGGTTCGTTTTGTGCTTCTTGTGCCTTTTGCGGCTATTGTTTTAGTTACGCGGATGCGGTGATGAAGTGGCGCCAGTCTGGGTGGCGCACTTCGCGGATGAGCGCGGAGGCGGGCAGCGGGCGCGGCGTTTGCGGGCGGCGCAGGAGGCGCAGGCCCGCCTCGTGCGGGAGGCGGTCGGCCTTGAGCGAATTGATTTCGCGCTTGGCCCAGACAAGGTTTTCGAACGTATCGCGACCGCCGCGCGAGCGGGGCACGATGTGGTCGAGGTTGCCGTTGCCGCGGCCGACGTATTCGCCGGTGTATTGGCAGACGCCGCCGTCGCGCTCGTAGATCGCCTCGCGCGTGAGGCGAGGCATGCGCACGGGCATTTTCGCGTAGTTGGTCGCGATCATGACCGTGGGCACGCGGACGGCCTGGCGCGGCGTGTTGACGGTGAGGTCGAAATCGCGGATCGGCAGCGCGAGCCAGTCGTCCCAAGCGAGCGGATTCAGGTAGAGCGGATGGGAAAAATCCCAAGTGCCGTCGGCGTGTTGCTCGTAGGCGATGTCGATGCCGAGCGCGGGCGGAAGCGCGGAGGCGGCGGAGGGATCTCCGCCGTTGAGCGCGACGAGCGCCTGCCTGACCGTGCGGTGGCCGATAACCTGCCAGGAGCGGTTGAGCGAGAGAACGAGCGGTTTGTCGAGGAGCGGTGTCATGGTGTTTGCGAGCGCAGTGCGCGTTAATGGTGAATGGAAAATGAAGAATGTATAATGTGTCGTGAGCGGTGGTGTGTGTTCTGTGCGCGCTTCGCGCTAATGAATAATGGATAATTTTAAATGTATAATGAACCGGATGAATGTGCGCGTAAGGGCAGGGCTGGCGCATTATTCATTATACATTTGAAAAAGTGGTCCCTTCACGAGGACTTGCACCTCGATTTCGGCCTTCGCACGGCCGCGTCCTGGCTTTTGGACGATGAAGGGTTGTTGGATGGAAAAATGGTTGAAGCGGCTTGCAGGGTGAGCGGCGGAAAATAGTGTCACACGCATGGCAAGGAAGCCGGCACGCGAGCCGTCTCGCGAACTGCGGCACAGGATGTGCACCCGCAAACGTCGCTACAAATCACAGGGTGACGCGCTTGATGCCGCGTTGCTGGCGGGTGTCGAGCGGCGGCGCGTGGCGTATCGCTGCGCGGTTTGCGGCATGTGGCATTTGGCGTCGCGGTGAGTATAGCGCGGACTGCCAAGTCTGCATGCTTGAAAATGGAAACGCAGATCCTTAGGCCGTATGTTTAGGTTTGATTGCAAGCTAACAAGTAACGACTCTCAGATAAAAGACATGAAGATATCGCAACCTATTCCACATGTATCTCGCAATGATGTTGAGCGAATCGTGCAACGGGATTTTCCTCACGATGACATTGCTGAAATTTTATCTATTCTGGATGCATATGGAATTGAAAGTGAAGAGGCTGGAAAAGCCCGGGTTCAATTGGCGATACTCAAAATCGCCAATGGAAACATTGATATTCTTCGAAAAAAAATTGGAGCAGCCATGTCTGACTATCGAGATGTTTTATTGGAGGCTGAATATCCCGAATGCGCGCGGAACATGTTTCGAACAGATAATATGTCACTCGCAGATCAGCAGAAGATTGTTGATAACGATTGGGCACAATACTCCAAATGGCTAGGCAACCCTTAGATAACCGTCCCCCGCATATGAATACTTGGCCATTTGATCAGCCTAAAAATTACGCAGTGTTTACCACAACGCATGTGATGAAAGGTGGCCACGACATCGCATACATATATCATGACGAAGATGATCACGGATGGCAGTTTCATTATGCCGGTGAAAAATCCACCGATGACACTATGATAGTGTCGCTTGAATCGATCGTCAGGCATGATGCATCTGTTCTGGAGGTGGCTGATATGCCGCCCGGATGGATGGCGTGGCGAACAAAACGGGATGCACCGTGGCAGAGGGTTAAACAATAAAAACCAAGCAGACTTGGCAGTCTGCGCTACGAAAAACGAATAAATGAAAAGAAAACGGGTGCTTCGCCCGTGGGTTGGAAAAGTTTGCGCGGCGCGGCACGGTGAATCGTCCGTGCGCTCCAACTCTCATGGCAAAAAGTTGCTGCCATGCCGCGCAAACCTCGCGGGGCAAATCGCCCCGCGGTGAAATGTCGCTTTTGCGGTGTTTCATTTTCCAAACCCACGGGCGGAAGCCCGTGTGTCACGCTCATGCAACGCGTGAATTGTTGTCCGTCAGCCAAGCTCGACCGCCTCGACTTCGCGCACGAGGGCGCGCGGGTCGTGGTCGAGTTTTTGCATGATCTCGAACACCCGGTCGCTCCAGCCCGCGAGGCAATAGACACGCTCCCGCGGAAACTGGAGCGTGCCGTAGCCGTTCAGGTCGAAGCTGAAGATGCGCGGCGAGGCGTTGTGCGCGCGCTCATAGTCGGCAAGCGCCGCGAGGGGCGCGCCGCCACCGATCCAGCCTTGCATGTCGGAGAGCACGATCACGCGATCGTAGGCGCGGTTGGCGCACTGGAAGATCGCGTTGAAGTCCGTGCCGCCGGCGGCGAAGGGGATGCTTTTCGCGGCGGTGAGCGTGGTGTCGCGGCGGTTAAGCGCGTGATACTGCGCGTCGTCACTGAAGAGCATCAGGTCCGCGCCGCTCGCCTTGACCAACACGGCCGCGAAGAGCGAGCCGATGGCCTGCGGGTGTCCGGCCATCGAGCCCGAGCAGTCGAGCGCGACGAGGGTCGCGCCTTCGAAGCGCGGGACGTTGGCGAGCGAGTGATCGACGGCTTGGTTGAGCGCGTCCATCACGCGGTCGGTGCCGGCGAGGTTGCCTTTCCTGAGCGCGTCAAGCGCGGTCAGGAACTGGAACGGATACACGAGCGAGCGGCGCACGGCGGTTTCGTCCGCGAGCTGCCCGCAGAGTTCGCCGACGGCGTCGGGCGCGTGCTCGAGGATGTTGCGCGCGTTGCGGAGAAGCGCGAGGTAGCCGAGTTTGCGCTCGCGGACGAGCGAGCCCCAGGCGTCCGCTTTCGCGGCGGCGAGGGCTTCGGCGTTGTCGGGACTTTCCGCGGCCGCGGCGGCGCCGGCCTGCGTGAGGCGCGTCTCCCAGGTTGTCGCGGGAGCGAGCCGACCGCGCATGAGCGCGTTGATCGCGGGCGTGGCGGGCGGACGCACGAGGTTGACGGCGTCGACGAGTTTGAACGCGGCGTGGTCGCGGCGGTATTTCGCGAGCTGATACTCGTCGAAACGGGCGAGCGCTGCGCCGAGCCCTTTTTTAAGGGAGTTGGGCAGCGGACGTCCGTGGGCGGCGAGATAGTAGCCGAGGATTTCGATCACATCGTCGGGACGGCGCACGATTTTGTCGTGAAAGTTTTTGCTCCACGAGGCGCCTTTCACGTGCCTGGCGATCTCGCCGGCCACGAGGTGACTGACGGAGCGCATGCCGTGCTGGTGGCGCGCGTAGAGCGCGGCTTTCGCGACAAAGAGCGGATCGGTCGCGACGAGTATCGCGATAAGTTCGCGGATGCGCGCCACGGTCTGCGGCTCGGTGCGATAAAACTCGTCCTGAAGGAACGAGGTGACGAGCGTCGAAACGAGTTCGAGCTTGGCGGGCTGCGCGTAGGCGGCGCCGCCGGCATGGTTGACGGTGTCCGGCGCGCGGATGAAAGTTTTGCGCGCGGCGGACAGGATTTTGCTGAATTTGGCCATAATGGTTGGCCTCCTTTCCTGGTTGTTTGGTTTGCCCGGTGCGCCGGGTTGCGTGTGGTAATGTAACATTGCAGGAGAACGGCGTTCGCCAAAATCGAAGGAGGATTCACGGGCGCGGTGGATTTCGTGACGGGAAGCAACCGCGCCCTCACTGCCTTCGAAAGTGGACGCAACACCGTGCGGGGACTGCCCGCACGAAAGGATTTCGGGAGAAAAATCGGCGAAGAGGCGCTCCCTGACGGAGTGCGCTGACATGTTGCAAAGCAGGGCTTGTTTAAGGGCCCCGCCGCGCCACACACCGCTCGGTTTCGATTTTAGCACTACGCGCAAAAGCCGGCGCACTCAAGCACCGGCTCATCGATTCCTCGGCCCGGGAACATCTGGCCTCGCGTTGAAGTATCTTCACCTTCACTGCCCGAAAAAAGGATTTCCGGAAGAACGGCGGCTGGAGTGATGAACTCTTGCGAGTTCGGCGGGGATTGAACCCGCAACACATCAATTAGGATTTGATTGCTCTACCATTGAGCTACGAAGTAACTCCAAGCCTCACTGTCCGGAAAATTGAAAAACTATAATGATAAATCTAAAGAGCCTTGGGGCAAGTTTCGGGCAATTGGAAAAACGGAGATAAACCCCAACGGAGTTTTATACATCAGCCAGGATTGCCGGCGCAGGAGCCTACCCCGGGCATCAAAGTTTTTAATACACAACCCCGCAAGGGTTGCGCAAAGCATCGTGAAATTTCGATTGTGCGACCCTTGCAGGGTCGTGTTTATTGTTTCTATATTAACCCAGGGTAGCTTTCGCGTTGCTACAGCAACCCCGGGCTAAGTTATAAAACCCCGTTGGGGTTGTATTCGATTGGCATCGTAGCTGAATAATATTGGTTCAATGTAATATTGTTTATATGCGGGTAGGGCGAAGCCTCCGGCTGAGCCGGGAATGTTACGGCATGCGAATCGTTTCGGCTCAGCCGGAGGCTTCGCCCTGCCTGAGAAAAATTAGACTGCGGCTCAGGTCGCTCGGCGGCGGAAGACTTCTCCGCTCTTGCCGCCCTCAATGACCGCAGGTGAAAGATTAAAAAATTGGTGGAGCCGGCGGGATTCGCACCCGCACCTTGCGGGTTAAAAGCCCGCTGTGCTATCTGTTAAACACCACAGCTCCGGTTGGCCGCCCCGACGGGAATCGCACCCGCATCACCGGATTGAAAGACCGGCATCCTTTGCTTGTTAGACGACAAGGCGTGATCTGAAAAATGGTCCGTGCGCGGCTGGCCCGGCCATTTGACGTCACCATATCGGACGCACCGCGCACGGTTCATTTATTATTTTCACAAAAAAGAACACACACCCGCGTCCCTCTCGTGTGTATTGTTTTTATACTCACGGTTTGGACGACCGCGGGATTTTGCGCGGACGTTGGCTGATTGACCTGGGCTCAGCTGTGAAGCCTCCTATGGAATATGAAAATTGACAAACGGGCACGGGGTTCCCGGCGGGTTCCGGGAGCATCGCATGGCTTTCGTTTTGCCGCGCACTTTGGCGCGAAACAAAAAACCCGCTTCCGGATTTGGAAGCGGGCTCGCTGTTGGAATCACTACGTGTGTTCCGGGTGCGCCTAGGCACCGCTTCCTTGTGTGTTTATATTATGGACGAAATTCATTGTTTCGGACTTGGGGCCCTGTTCGCCGCGCAAGCTCCCGAAATCTCGCCTGCCAGTCACCCCGCATATACCGACGCACGACCGATACTGTCCCGCGAGGCGGGTGGCGAGTTGGCTGTTGAGTCGTGTGTGTTTCATGGCGGATGGCGTCGGATGACGCGGTTTTGAAATGTGGTTGGTTTTGAAAAATTGAGGTCAGGCAGACTTGGCAGTCCGCGCTACGATGACGGATAATACACGAAGAATATTTTCCTTCCACAAGAGTTGCCGCATAATATATGACTGGATAATCATGTTTGAAAAATTGTTCGCAGAACGGGGGCTTTCACTCGACCGGTTGCGCGTGCTTGTCGAGGTGCACGACGCGGGGAGCATCGCGCAGGCGGCTCCCGGCGATTTGATTCGCCAGAGCCAATACAGCCGCCAGTTGCGCGAGATATCCGAGTTCTTCGGCTGCGAAGTCGCGCGGCGGCAGGGCAAGCTGCTCAAGCTCAGCGCGCGGGGCGCGCGTCTTGCGGAACTGGCGCGCGCGCAGTTGCGCGCATTGGAGGATTTCCGCTCGGAATGCCGCGAAGAGAGCATTGATTACACAATCGCGGCGGGCGACAGCCTCATCCACTGGTTTGTCATTCCGAAGCTCGGCGCGCTGGTGTCGGAGTTTGGCGACAAGGCGCGATTCGTGACGGTGAACCTGCGCACGAACGAAATCGTGCAGCAACTCTGCGACGGGCGCGTGGATTTCGGCGTGATTCGCAAGGATGCGCTGGCCGGCGGCCTGAAGTCCGCGTCACTCGGCGCGCTCGCCTACGCGGGCGTGGTGCCGTCGGCGTTGTTCGGCGGGCCCGCGCGCGCGGCGAAACAGAAGATCGGCCTGGTTGACGTGCTCGGCGGCGCGCTGCCCCTCGCGGCGCAAATGGCGGACGGGCAGTTCACGCAACGTCTGCGCGAAGTCGCCGCAAAGGCGGGCGTGGAAATGAGGCCGGCGCTGGTGTGCCAGAGTTTTCCGCAAACGCTCGCGGCGGTGCGCTCGGGCGGGTTCGCGGCGGTGCTGCCGGCGATCGCGTTGCGCGACATGGAGCGTGGCAGTTTTGTCGAGGCAAACGCGCCGGAATTGGGAAAACTAAAACGCGACCTCGTGCTCGCCTGGAACCCGCGCACCGAGCAAGTGCGCCCGAACGCGCGCAAGCTGGCGGATCGGTTGCGCACGGCGCTGAAACTCTAGGGAAATGTCAAATGTGGGCGCGGCCTGTTTTGACATCCGAGCGAAGCCGGCTCCGCTCGAAGCGCAATCCGTCGCGTCGCACTTTCGCGGACACGTTTTATCGAGGACACTCCGCCTGCGAAAAGGGCGCCCGGCAAACTGGCCGGGCGCCCTTTTTATTTCGTTTGTTAATATACAATCAGAACGGAGGCAGGATTGTATAGTCCTCGTCGGCCCTCATGCGCTTGACCTTGATGTAATCATCGGGGCCGATGACGATGGAAGATTTTTGGCCGAACAGGGCCCTCCAGACTCCCCTGCTGTCGAGGTAGTGCATGTAACCCGACGTGGTCTTGGAGCTCAGCGCGTAGACCTCGTCCGCGAGCAACGAAAGCGGCGCGCCCGTCCAGCCGTTGTCCCGTGTCATCGCGAGCTCGTCCGAGCTCATCGCGCACGGAAACCCGGTCGAGAACAATTGCAGGCCCCTGACGAGCGGCAGGTTGAACGGGTTCGTGCGAACGGAACCCGTTTGCACAAGACTGAGGCCGGGTGCGCGCGCGACAACCTTGACCACCGTGCCGGGGGCGATGATCGTGCCGGCTTTGTTGACGGCAGTTCTTCCGGGGTTCTTTTGCAGGGTCCAAACCGCGCCCGTGCTATCGGGATAATAACAAACCCAGCCCATCAACGGACCATGATAAACTTCCACGTGGCTGTAACCAAAGGCCGAGGTGTTTTGGCTGCCGCCATTGCCGCCATGATAACAATCTCCGCGGCACAGCTGCCTGTGGGACAGGCTGCGGATGTTGTATTTGCCGCGATGCCTGTATGTTTTCTTGCAAACACACTTGTGCGCGGGCGTCGCAATGTCAGCGGAGTCCCTTTTGCCGGCATCCAAGAGCTGCCCGAGCTTGGCGAGCGTCATGTGCTCGCGCAGGATGCAGCGGGCTCCGGCGATATCCGCGGGAAGCGCGTTTTTCACGGTGCTGCATGAGGACGCGGAGAGGTCGAGCTTCGCGGACTGGCCCGCAACTTCCGCGACATCATAGCGATCACCGGCGCGCGGCCCGGTGACAACCTCGAGGTAGTAACTGGCGCCGCGCTCGAGCGCGGGAAGCGTTTCGTTGAAGGTAATCGTTTTGCTGGAACCGGCGGAAACGATGCCGGCCCAGACATCGTCGAGCAGGGGGAACGCGACCGTGGCGGTTCTGCCGTATGAAAAACCGCGATACATCGCGCCGACGGGGTCGGAGAGCATCGAGATGGGAATGGAGCGCGTGACCGTGCCCCTGAGCGAGGATGGCGCGGTGGCCTCGATGCGGAAGAACTGGCTGGCGCGTTGCGTGAGGGGCGAGGCGGAGCGGATGATGACGTAGTCGCTCAGCGCGTCGCGAGCGGTGACGGAGACCTCGACGGGATTAAGATCGGCAGCCTGCTTGAGATTGCTGTAAATGCGCACGGCCGACCGGACATCGCCAAGGGCGCGGCGGCGCACGTAGCCAACCGCGGGATATTTGCTTTGGCCAACGATGACCGTGGTCGCGACGATGCCATGGCAATCAACCTTGGTCGGATCGAGCATGAGGATGAACTCGAGAAGATTCGGAATGCCGTCGCCATCGGGATCGGCCGTGGGCGCGCGATCGGCGACGGGGAGATTGAAACCGTTTATCCAAGCCGTGTAGGGGTTGGTCGACGGTTCCGGCTCGACATCGGAGGCGGTGGTGAGCTTGAGCGTGTTGCCATCGACAATGATCCGGCCCGTGATTCCATCACCGAGCGCGAGGGTGGCGAAATCGGCGTTTGCGAGCGAGGTGCTACCGAAGGTGGCGATGACGTGGGTTTCGTTTTGTGTCCACGCGCCGCTTTTCACAGGGGCGACATTGAGCAGGCTGGCGCCGGCGCGCTCGACAGCGCCGGTCACGTTGAGGCGGTCTCCGCGGTCAATGTCGATTTTGAGCGTGCCGCCGGACTGCCATTCGAGGCTGGCGATGGTTTGGGCGCCGCTGGGGGCGAGAACGCCGTCGCCAAGAACAACCCTGCCCGCGCTTCCCGCGCCGGCGAGAGCGAGCGTGGTCGCGCCGGTGATTTCGGTTGTCGCGGCATGCGCAAGGGGGCCGGCAATCGAAACCTCGCCGCCGCCGGCGACCTGGAGATTGCCGTCGCCGGAAAGCCCCCGCCCGATGGCGAGCGTGTGGCCGGCGGTGTTGATGCTGGCGGCGATGCTGCCCGCGGGCACGGAGGAATCGGTGAGCGCGGCGACGGAAAGCGCGCGGCCCGGCGCGTCAACATCGCCCGTGAGGACAAGCGTGGGCGCGATGAGATCGCCCGCAAAGGAAAGCGCGCCGCCAGCCGCGCCAAGGGCGGCGTCGGAGGCGATGACGAGCTCGCCCTCCTCGATCGTGGTGCTGCCGGTGTAGGTGTTGACACCGGAGAGCAGAAGCGTGCCGTCGCCGGTCTTGGTGATTGAGCCGTCGCCCGTAATGCCGCCCGCGAAAGCGGTGGTGCCGTTGGAAATGGTGACGTTGGTGCCGCCGTAATAGGTGTCGATGTTTTCGGTGATGCCGTTGACGAGCGTGGCCGTGGCGCCGTTGTTGAGTTCGAGCGTGGCGGACGCGGAGTCGGCGGTGAGGTTCCAGAGGGTGTTGTCGGCATTAATCGCGAGCGTGGAGTTCGCCGCGAGCGTCACGAGCGCGCTATACGAAATGGCATCGGCCGTATTGAGAACAATTTTGCCCGCAATCAGGGAGGTGGCGCCGTAATAGGCGTTGGCCGCGCCCAGCGTGAGCGTGGCGCCGCCGATTTTTTGAAGGCCGCCGAGCACGCCTCCGTATCCGTAGGAATCGCCATACGAGATGGTGCCGCTGATGAGCATGTCGCGGTTGTCGAGCCCGCCGAGCACGAGGGTGGAATCGCCGAGATAGACGTTGCCGCTGCCGGCAAGGTGTCCGATCGCGAAGGTGTCGCCCACGCCGCCGATCGTTTGGATGCAGAGGTATCCAGGACTGGACGGGGTGGCGTTGTTGCTGATGCTCACCGAGGCCGCGGAAACAGGCATGTCGAAATAATAAAACTCGATCGCTCCGCCGTCGTTTCTGATGGTGGCCGAACCGGGCAGGGCATTGTCCCAAAATTGAAGGCTCCCGTTGGGATTAATGTTAATGGCGGAGCTTCCGGCGGAACTATTCTCCCAAAAGCTCAGCGTGCACAAGGATGACGAACCGTCGGAGCCGAGATTGATCGTTCCGTTGAAACGCGACTCGCCAAAAAAGAAGACGCTGCCATCGGAGGCGTTCACCAAACCATTCAATTGCGCCGCGTCCGAACCATAGTCGCCGACTTGCAGATAGGCCTCGGCGTCCAGGGTGATTCCGCCCGAATTGACCAATGTGCCCGTGATATAAAGCGCGGAATTGTTAACCGTGGTCGCGCCGGTGTGGTTTTGCAGTCCGCCAAGGGTGATATCGGACGCCCCCCCGTAGGACTCGATGGACAGCGGTCCCGCACCGGCGAAGGCCTGCTCAATGACGATGCGGCCGGCCAGCGCGCCGCCGTTTGCGCCAAGTGACACCAGACGCGCCGGGTCAAGCGTGATCTGGTTGCTCGAGTAAAGCATGCCTCCATCAAGCGTGATTGAGCCGCCCGCGGCGCCAAGCGCGGCGTCGGCGCGCGAATACCCCTCGTCAAATGAAATAACGCCCCCGCTGACCGTCAGTCCGCCGGTGAACGTGTTTTCCGCGGCCAGCCAGAGATCGCCCGCCCCGGTTTTGAGCACGCCGCCCGCGCCGCTGATGACGCCGCCCTGCGCCGCATAACCGTTGTTCACGCGCAGCTCCTCGACATTGCCCGCGACGCCGGTCGAGACCGGATCCGAGCGATACTCATCATCATCATATTGTATCGCAGCCGTGAGCGGTGAAAAGAATCCCGCGGCAAACACGGCGGCGGCCGTGGCGAGGGATTTAATTGAACAATTACCAAGGCAACAGAGGGTGGTGGTGCGACTATGTTTAGTGTTCATTGTTTTGAGGACTGATTATGGGTTATTTTTATGCTTTATTTACGTTAATCCCATCGGGACAGAGTGAATTCTACGAACTGCCTGTTGGGCCTGGGGTTTTATTGGGGAGCAAAACCAATTGGGGAAATCTGCAAACAAGTCAAGCAATCAGCTGATTGATAGATTGTTACGAACTTGCAATAAATGGCGTTAATTACATAATAATTTCAGATGGGCACACTATTTCAAAAATGCACCCGAAAGGAACAATGGAGGGAGCGGGAAACGCTCACGATTGATTCACTCATCTGAAAACCGCCCTCGTTTCCCATAAAAACCTCATCATTCTAAAAAAACAAGGCTACCAAGGGCTTGGCCCGGCTGATTTACACCAATTGCACGGATTAAGCCCGGACATCGTCGCGGACGGAACCGTCAAAACCGCGCCCGTGCCCCGTTCGCGTCAGCCGCGCGAATCTCAGCGAAAGCGTCACCGCGGCAACCGCCAGCGCCAGCGCCAGTGCAATCCAAACTCCCACCGGCCCGCCGTCGCCGCGCACCCCGTAAAAATACCCCAGCGGCAACGCGACCACCCAATAGGCGACAAATGTGACCACCGTCGGCACCTTCACATCGGTCAGCCCGCGCAGCATGCCCGCGCCCACGACTTGCACGCCGTCGAAAATCTGGAACACCGCCGCCACCAGCAAAAGCTGCGCCGCCAGCGCGGTCACCGCCGCGTCCTGTTTGAACCAACCCGCGATCATCCACCGTCCCAGCGAAATCACCAGGGCCGTGAACGCCATCCAGAGCACGCACATCGCCATCGCGCCAAACCCCACCGTGCGCACACGCTCGCGCTCGCCCGCGCCCGCGCACTGCCCCACCCGGATCGACGCCGCCGTCGCCAGCCCCAGCACAAACATGAACGTGAACGCCGCGCAATTCATCGCGATCTGGTGCGCCGCGATCGGATCGACGCTGTTGAACCAGCCCATCATCACCGCCGCCGCCGCAAAGGCGACACTCTCAAACAGCAACTGCCCCGAAGTCGGCACGCCGATGCGCAGCATCGCCATGACCCGCGAGCCCTTCGTCGCAAAAAACCAGCGCGCCGGCCACGCCTCGCGCGCGGCATCATCCGCGGCGCCCGCCGCCGCCGCGCGCCTCAACCACCAGAACAATGCGGACGCCGCCGCCACGCGCGAAATCAACGTCGCCCAACCCGCGCCCACAAGCCCCAGCCTCGGCGCGCCCAAGTTGCCGTAAATCAGCACCCAGTTCAGCGCCACGTTCAAAAACACGCATGCGATCAAAATAAACATCGGCTCCCAGGGCCGCCCCATCGCCTCGGAATACTGGCGCAACACCTGAAAAATCATCACTGGCGCGAGCGACACCGCCACGATGCGGAAATACGCCCCCGCCGCCGCCACGACCGCCGCGGGCTGGTCGAACAAATGCAACCGGTAACTCAACACAAACAACCCCGCCATCTCGATCGCGCAAAACACAACCGCCATCAACAGCCCGTGCCGCAGCAGCTCGCCGCACTCGCGCGGATTGTTCTCGCCGTGCGCGCGCGCCACCAGCACCGGCACCGACGCCAGCAGCCCGATCGCCGCGATGTAGAACATGTTGAAAATATTGCCCGCAAACGCCGAGGCCGCGAACGACACCTTGTCCCCGATGAGACTGATCATGTAGCTGTCCGTGATCCCCATCGCGATCTGCCCCACCTGCCCGGCAATGATCGGCACCGCGAGCAGCAACGTGCCGCGCGCCTCCGAAAGATACGACTGTGCCCTGGATGCCATGCTTGGAACCGGCGAACCATGCAACCGCGCGCGCGCAACGCAATTATTAACTGGAATGCGGATCGCCGCGATGCCGCCCCCCCGGCGCGCAACCTCAATCCTTCGGATTGCACAAATCCTCATACGCCTGCGCATACGAGGCAATGGTCAGGGGCACCAGCAGATACACACCGACTAGGAACAACAGCAACCCAAGGCATGAAATCAACCCCGCCAAAACCATCAGCAGCAAAAACCGCCAGAACTGCGCGCCAATAACACGCCTGCTCACCTTCATCGCATCCCTCCAGTCGAGATTTTTGTCGATGATCAGCGGAAACACAAAGTTGAGCACCACCGAAATGTAAAGCACCACGGCCATGCCCGCCAATCCGCCGACCACCGCCATCACCAAACCCACCGGGGATTGCAGAACCGCCCCGATCACAACAAAAACATAAATCGGCAGCATGCACGCGAGCACGATCCCAAAAATCGCCAGATTGCCCACGATCAGCGGCGCGGTCATGCGCGAAAAACCCACAAACACATCGGAAAGCTGTCTTTGCTGCCCGCGCATTTTTCCCAAGTAATAATAATAAATTCCCGCCATGCCCAACCCCGTGGCGATCAGCGCGCCAAACGGCACCGCGTTCATCAGCAGCAACGTCAGCAGCGTCACGCCGAGTATCGGCCCGAAATCCGATTTATAAAACGCCCACCCGCGCGAAATGCAGCCGATGACGTCGAGCGGCTTTGCGCGCGCGATCAAATCCGCCGCATACGCCTCGGCGTCGATTGTGACCGGGGTTTTTCTGGCCGACTCGGGCAGCGGTGGCGGTGCTTCATTCTCCGCGAATTCCGGAAAGGCCGCCAGCGTTTGCCACTCGGGCGAATCCGCCCTCCGCGCCTTCGTCTGCAAAACCGCGCGCCCCTCGTTCAGCCACGCCTTAACCGTGGCCGCGTCCACCGGCCCATACTCAACACCATCGCTGCCAAGGATAATAAACATGCGTGTAAATTTGAAAATTTGTTAAAATGGCGCAACTTGTTTTTTCAATATTTACCATTAGCCAACCGCTTCCGCCTCAAATTTGAAATCGAACGGAAATATTGGCAACGATTTGACTAGCCATCCTTGTCACTGCGTTTGTTCGTGTTTGTTTCTGAATCCACCGGCGCAGCCGAATCCGTTTTCTTGTCCTTCTGCAAATCTTCCCAAAATGCCAAAAGAAGCTTCCCACTTGCATGATCGGGATGTCCTCCGCCTAAATCTTTAAGCAATGCTGATTTTCTCCCCCCTAAAAACCCGAACGCATTGCGAATCCACATGCCCCACCCAAAATGTAAACGGATTAGATCATCTTTCTTCATTGATCTAATCTGTTCGATTTCATCGGAACTCATGATCTTTCGCAGTGTGCTTATGGCTTCAGTTTCGGTTTTCGGTATGGGGAGAGCCTTGTCAAATCGACAATCCCATTCGGCGGATGGACGAAAAACATACTCCTTTCCCGCCAGTTTATTTTGAAAAACCAATTCCCCTTCTTTTTTCGACAACTTTACAACAATACCGCTGTTTGTTTTGAATTTAATATATTTTTTATTGATGCGAGCCTTGTATATGTCGGATCTTCGAATTCCGTCAAAAAGTGTCTGACTCTCAATTTTTCCATTGGGCAAAAGCAGCACCCTCCAAGGATAATCATACTTGTCTTCCGGGACATGCGTCCACGACTTGACTGGAGCCTCGGCTTCCGCATGGCAGGCAATAAACAAAAACAAACACAACCATTTCAATAGTTTCATATTATTTAAACGGGTTTGGCTTAATTCTGCCTCAAATTATAAACTTCCATCACCGACCGTCGCGAAAGCACGACGATGGTGAAGACGCCGAGCAGCGTTCCTATCGGCATGTTCAGGCAATTAAGCCCGGACACCACCAGGGAAAACACGCGGTTCCGTCGCGCCTTGATACAGCCCGCCGAAAGCAAATTGAGCACCATCGACACCACCACAAGCACTGCACCAATTACATAAAACCATTTGAACATATCAAAAAAGCCCTCCGGCGGCGCGCTCCCGCCTTGCGCGTTTTCCCACATTTCGGGATTCGAGAAAAACATCCGCATAAACGCGTAATGCATGCCGATGAAGCCTAGCCAAAGGAAGCCCAGCCCGGCGTTCACATAGTGGCAAATCACCAAAGCCCGCAAATGGCCGTCATCTGTTTTACTTTGCTCGGGGAACAAGGGCGGGGGCGTGTTCATGCAAAACATATTTCCCGCCTCGCCTTCCCGGAGCAAGCCTTCCATGCGGCAAACATTTCTCGCGCATTTCCCCGCCACATCACGTCGCGCCCGTGGAAAAATAGGCTGCGGCGCTCCGCATAACCATGCGCTCACTTTGCCTTCACCATCCACGCCAATGAGCGACTCCTCCAACTCTCCGCCAGCACATTGGAACCTGCTTGTTGTTCATTATGAAGTCACAATTTTGTCATGCTTAAAGGCACACTGCTCGAAATACTGTGCACGCGGGCATTGCCTCCCCATGCGCCGTGGAAAGAGCACCCTCCAAACCCAGCTCGCCTGAAAACACAAAGGTGTGCCGGCGGCTAACCGAGGAAAACAAGGCTCGCGCCGCGCGCATCCGCGCACTCACTGTTTTCCCTTCACTCCGCCAACATGATCGGACTCTCCAACCCGCACTCGCCGGAGGACATGCCTCCGCCGCCAGAGCCGCCGCCTTCGCACGCGCCGCGGCTGGCCGCGCGCATCTTCGCCGAGGGCGGCTGGCTCCAGTCCGGGCACGACCTCGAGCACCGTCCGCAGCAGGAAACCATGGCGCGCGCCGTCGCCGCGGCCATGCGGGACGACGAACCGCTCCTCTTCGAGGCCGGCACCGGCGTCGGCAAATCGCTCGCCTACCTCCTGCCCGGCATCATCCACGCCGTCGACCAGTCGCGCCAGCTCGTCGTCTCCACGCACACCATCGCGCTTCAGGAACAGCTTGAGAAAAAGGACATCCCTCACTGCCGCGGCATCTTTTCCTCGCGCCCGGAGCTCAAAAAATACGCCGATTTCAAAAGCGCCGTCCTCGTCGGCAAATCCAACTACCTGTGCACCACGCGACTCGCCGCCGCGCTCAAGGACAAGCACGAGCTCTTCTCCACGCCCGAGCACGACGAACTCCGGCGCATCGCCGAATGGGCCGACACCTCACGCGACGGACTCCGCCACGAACTCAACCCGCCGCCCTCGCCCGACGTCTGGGAAATGGTCAACGCCGACTCGTCCGCCTGCGCGCGCAAATATTGCGATTGCGAAAAATGCTTCTACCAGCGCGCCCGCGCCCGCATCGCCAAGGCCAATCTCATCATCGTCAACCACGCGCTCCTCTTCGCCCTCATCAACGCCGGCGGCGCGCGCGAAAAGGGCGGCGCGACGCGCGGCATCCTTTTTCCCGACGACTTTGTCGTGCTCGACGAGGCGCACACCGTGCCCGGCGTCGCCACCGACCACTTCGGCATGCGCCTCTCCAGCTACGGCGTGGACCGCATGCTCAAATACCTCTACAACCCGAAAAACAAACGCGGCCTCCTCGTCAAACTCCGCGCCCCGCTCGAAACCCTCCAGCTCGTCAGCGACGCCATCGAGGCCGCGCACCAGTTTTTCTCGCACATCGCCGAGCGCGTCCTCGCCCAGCGCGCCATCGTCCGCGTGCGCGAGCCAGGCATCGCCGAGCCTTGGCTCAACCCGCCCCTCCAGGCGCTCATCAAGGCCGTGCGCACTTACGCCGACAAATTCGACGACAACGGCGAGGCCGGTCGCGCCCGCGAGGAACTTTTGGAGCAATACCGCAAGCTCAACACCTGCCTCTCCACGCTGCGCGACTTCCTGAAACTCTCCGACGACGAATCCGTTTACTGGGTCGAGCGCACGGGCCGCCGCCACACCATCGTCACCCTCCGCAACGCCCCCATCGACATCGCCCCCGCGCTCCGCGAAACGCTCCTCGAGCGCAACACCTCCGTGCTCTTCACCAGCGCCACGCTCGCCATGGGCGGCGCCATCGAGCCCTTCCAGCAACGCATCGGCGCGACCGGCGTGCGCTGGGCCGTCGAAAAATCGCCCTTCGACTTCGAGCGCCACATGCGCGTCTTCGCCGCGACCGACATCCCGCTTCCCTCGCCCAAGGACGCGCGCCTCGCGCTCGACGCGCTCATCGACTACCTGCGCCACTGCACGCTGCGCGTCCCCGGCGGCTCGCTCGTGCTCTTCACCAGTTACGCCGACATGCGCGCCGCCGCGCAGGCGCTCGCGCGCGATTTCACCGACCACGCGCGCCCCTTTCTCATGCAAGGCGACGGACGCTCGCGCACCGAGCTCGCTCGCCTCATGCGCGAGGCGGGAAACGCCATCCTCTTTGGCACCGACTCGTTCTGGACGGGCATCGACGTGCCCGGCCCCGCGCTCTCGCAAGTCGTCATCACGCGCCTGCCCTTCGAGGTGCCCACGCACCCCGTGCTTGAGGCGCGCGCCGAATGGATCCGCAACCGCGGCGGCAACCCCTTCAACGAACTCACGCTGCCCGACGCGCTAATAAAATTTCGCCAGGGAGTGGGCCGCCTCATCCGCACCGCCGCCGACCGCGGTGTCGTCACCCTGCTCGACTCGCGCCTCCACGCCAAAACCTACGGACGCCTCTTTCTCGAATGCCTGCCCCAGCGCCGCGTCACGCGCATGACGCGCGAAAACCGCGACGACGCATTTCTTCCGTTTGAGTGATTGTCACCCATTCGCATTCCCCGGCATAAACCGATCCGGGACGAATCTTGCGGAGTCGGGCGGAGCTCGAAAACATGCGCCTTCATCCGCACAAACAACAAAAAGAAAAATCATCTTTTATTTGCCGCGGAATACCCTCACAGTTTTTTGCACATTACCTACATATGCAGATCCGTAGCGCAGCAGCCACTGACATTGGAAAAGTCCGCCGCGCAAACGAAGACCGCTTCGTTTGCGACGACGCGCTGCATCTCTACGGCGTGGCGGATGGCATTGGCGGATTGCCCGGCGGCGCGGAGGCCGCCCAGATAGCCGTCACCACCCTGCGCAAGGAAATCACCGCCATGCCCGACGGAGCCATCCCCGACCTCGTGCCCGCCACTCGCCGCATTAACCAGGCGGTTTGTTCGCTGGCCGCGAAAATCAGCCCGATCGGCATGGGCACCACGCTCACCTACGCGGTTTTGCGCGAAAACCAATTCTGCCTCGCGCACGTCGGCGATTCCCGCTGCTACCGGATACGCGGCGGCAAGCTCACCCCGCTCACGATGGATCACACCGTCGAAAACGACGCGCGCCGCCGCGCCGCCGCCGGATACGCGGGTTACAACGAGGCGCAGCGAAAATCGCTCACCCGTTGCATAGGCCAGCAAGGATATCCGGAAGTCGACACGCTCCAGCTTCCCCTCCAGGCAAACGACCGCTATTTTTTCTGCAGCGACGGCATCAACAAGGCCATCAACGAACTTGAGCTCGCCGTCATGCTGACAAAGGACGACGCGCCCGCCGACATCCTCGCCCGCCTCATCGACACCGCCAACGAACGCGGCGGCCGCGACAACGCCACCTGTGTGCTCGTGCAAGTGGACGCGCTTTGAGCGCCGGCTCCCGCCATTCCCGGCGCGCTCGGCGAGCGCGCCCCACCCGCGAAAGATCAAAGTTCATTCGGACAGACCCCGGAATTTTCCCGGTTTTGATTGTCTCATGAAAATGCCTTTGGGTAGGGCGAACCCTCCGGGTGAGCCGAGAATGTCGCGGCTTACCCGGAGGGTTCGCCCTACCTCAAAATGCGACAAAATATAGCGAGGGTGCGCTATTTCGTCTTTGCCGGGGCGGCTTTGTCGCGGGCCATGTCGGCGGCAAATATCTCCACGGCGGCAACGGACATCAGCTTGTTGCTGTGACCGGCGCCGGGGACGGTTTGCCTCTTCCAATTAAAGGGAGCGTC
Organism: Ereboglobus sp. PH5-10; assembly: GCF_029504735.1. Lineage (GTDB taxonomy): Bacteria > Verrucomicrobiota > Verrucomicrobiia > Opitutales > Opitutaceae > Ereboglobus. The sequence goes on from NZ_JAQFIP010000009.1 coordinate 44,809, forward strand.
GCTTTTTTTTGCGGCGTTTTGGCAGAAGTCGAAAAAGTAGTTTCCACGCGCGAAGCGATTGTCGCCCTGCTCGTAGGCCTGGGGCGCGCGCGGGAGGCTTGAGTGGTTGGGATCGTTGTCCTTCTCGCCGAGCAAAACCACCATCGGCACAGCCAGGTATTGGCGAAGCGAATCCTTGGGAATGTTCGTGTCCTTGATGCCGTAGGGCCATTCCTTCGTGAAATCAGGCACGGTGTAGAAACCGGCATTGGCGCTGACGGCGAGCCGCACGCGGGCCTCGGGCAGCATCAGCAGCAGGCGATGGACAAATTGCGCGCCGGCACTGTGCCCGTAGAGGTAGTATTTCCGGACATCGGTTTTTTCGCGGCGGGTTTTGAAATCATCAAAGATTCTTTCGATGATTGTGTAGCTCCACTTCGACTTCGGGTTGACCCGCTTGTCGGGCAGCATGTAGTTGCCGAGATTATAGGCCTCGCTGCCGGGGAAGTCCTTCTTGGAAAACTCGGGTGCCAGAAGCATGAAACTCTTTGCCTGCGCGTGGCGTATCCACGAATCGCGATAACTTTTACCGTTGCGCCCCATCCCGTGCATGATGATCACGACCGGAGTCCGCGCGTTGAAATCCGCCGGCTTGTAATACCACACGGTGAGCGTCTTGCCGGTTTCGCGGTCCTCGTGCCGGTATTCGCCCGGCCCCGTTTCCAATGCAAAGGCGGTCGCGGCGTTGAAACAAATCACAACGGCAACCAGTGCCATAATCTGAAGGCGGAGCATGCGACTGCGGGGGGAAGTATGAGGTTTTTTCATGAACGGGGATGTTTTCAAGATGCGGCCAATTCGACGGTGACGTGACGAGCTTTTTCGATTTATTTTTTTTACACGGAAAGGCGGTTTGGCGGTTTATTGCGCGGCATTCGCCTCCGCCGGTTCGCGCAGTTCTTTTTCCAGCGTCAGGTAGTCCGGTTTGCCGGAGCCGAGCACGGGCACGGCGCGCTCAATCAGCACGCGCGGCACTTGCAACTCGTCCAATCCCTTTTCCTTCGCCTTGGCGAGCAGCTCGGAGCGTTGCGGGTTTTCCTGGTCCGTCACGAGCACGATCTCCTCGCCTTTTTGCGGATGGTTGCGCGAGATCGCCGCGTGCAGCGCCTCCGGCCAGGTCGCCGAGGCGAGCTCCTCGACCGCCGCCAGCGACACCATTTCGCCGGCGATTTTTGCAAAGCGTTTCGCGCGGCCGATGATCGTGACGTAACCTTCGTCGTCCACGTCCACGATGTCGCCCGTGTCATACCAGCCGCCGGGCGGCGGCACGAGCACGCCGGGATTTTCCACGAGCAGATAACCGAGCATCACGTTCGGGCCGCGCACCCAGAGGCGTCCGCCGTGCTCGATGCCGGGCACGGGATCGAGCCGCCATTCCAGGCCGGGCAGGAACATGCCCACGGAGCCGGGGCGGTTATACATGGGCGTGTTCAGGCAAATGCCGGGCGACGCCTCGGTCGAGCCGTAGGCCTCGAATATGCGCGCGCCGAATTGCTCCGAGTAAAACTGCCGCACCTCGGTCTTCAGCTTTTCCGCGCCGCTCACGATGTAGCGCACGGAGAACAGGTCGTAGGGATGCGCGCGGCGCGCGTAGCCGGCGAGAAATGTGTTCGTGCCGAAAATGAGCGTCGCGTTTGTCTGGTAGATCATTTCCGGAATGATGCCGTAGTGCAGCGGCGTCGGATACATGAACGTGGGCGTTCCGTTCAGGATCGGCGCGACCACGCCGCCCGTCAGCCCGAACGCGTGAAAGATCGGCAGGGCGCTGAAAAAGCGGTCGGAACTCGTGATGTCCACGCCGGCGAGCAACTGCTGGTAATTCGAAATCAGGTTGCGATGCGAAAGCACGACGCCCTTCGGCGTGCCCGACGAGCCCGAGGTGAACAGGATGACGGCGGGCTTGTCCGCGAGCACGGATTCGTCGTAGCGCGCAAACCGCTCGATCGTCTTCACCAACCGCGAACGCGCGTTCGCGAGCATGTCGTAGAGCCGCTGGCGTCGCGCCGCCGCGCCGCTCAGCGCGGGGGCGTTTGCAGTGTCGTTTGATGTGACGGGCGGCACCGGCATCGGCGGCGTGGTCCTGCCGGTCTGGTAAACATTTCCCGAATGGTTGCGCGCGAACAATTCCTCCGCCGCGCGGCGCTCGCGGCTCGTGGCCACCCAGCGCGCAGCGCGCAGGTAAAACGGCAGTCGCAGGTAGTCGCCGAAATTGCGCTTCGCCGCGTCCTCAAGGTAGCGCACTTCGACGCCGCACTCGAGCATCGCGTCAACCAAGTGCTGCAGTTTTCCAACCTCGATGAATTTGCGCGCGGTCCACACCACGCGAATCCGCGCGCACTCGCACGCCGCCTTGATGCTCGCCGGGCCCGCCGAGTAGTTGAGCATCGCGCACACGCGCCCCATCGACTGCACGCCGAAAAACGCGCACACCGCCGCGGAGCTGGTCGCGATCAAGAGGCCGATCGGATCGCCCGCCTTCGTGCCGACGCACATTTTCCGGCCGAGAAACAAACTCGCCGCGAGCAGCTTCCGGTAGCTGATCGGCCTGAAATTCGTGTCGTCGAGAATCGGCACCTTGTGCCCGTGGCGCAGCGCCGCCTCGATCACGCTGCGGAAGAGCGTGCGCCCGCAGTCCGCCGTCGCCACGTTGATCTGCACGAGGATGTCGTAGAGCTCGCGCGCCATGTGCGCGCGCCCGTCGCGTCCGTGAAGCCCCTCGGGCGGGTGAAATTTGCGCGGCGGCAAAATGCTGATGGTGATTTTCGGGAACCAGCGGCGGCGGAATTTTCCGCTCATGCGCGAGAAGATCGTGTGCACCGCGCCGTCGATCTGCACGGGGATCAAGTCCGCGTTGGCCTTGTCCGCGATCAATCCCGGCCCCTCGTAGACCTTCATGATTCCGCCCGTCACGGTGAGCCGCCCCTCGGGGAAAATCGCGATCGGCACGCCCGTGCGCGCGAGCGCCGTGAGCGCCTTGATCGCCATCGGCTTGGTCGGATCGACCGGGTAAACATTCACCAGTCGCAAAAACGGTTTCAGCCACCACTTCGCCGCCCAGTCCGGGCTGATCGCAAACGTCGGCCGCACCGGCAGGAACGCCGTCAGAAGCACCGAGTCGAGAAACGACGTGTGGTTGGCGATGATCACGCGCCGCTTGCCCGCCTCGTCGAAGTGCTCCAGCCCGCGCACCTCGACCTTGAAGCACGCCTTGAGCAGCCAGCGCAAAAACGTGTGCAGCACCGCCTCCGGCACCAGCGCGATGATGTAGATCGCGATCACGGCGTTGACGATTGCGAGCAACAGAATCAACAGCGACGCGCTCGCGCCGAGCTTGAAAAGCACCCCGCACACAATCGCGACGACCGCCATGAAAAACGCGTTGATGACATTGTTCGCCGCGATGATCCGCGAGCGATACGCGGGCGGCGACCAGAGCTGCATGAGCGCGTAGAGCGGCACGCTGAAAATACCGCCGCACACCGCCACGCCGAGCAAATCCACGCAAAGCCAAAGGCCCGTGAACGAGAAAAACGTGAACGTCTCCGTCTCATACCGGTCGCCGATGCCCGCGGTCAGCAGCGCCGCGTGCACCATGAAAACCGAGATCGCCAGCCCCGCCAGCGGCACGTAGGTCGCGGACGGTTTTCCGCCGAGCAGGCGGTTGCAAAACATCGACCCCGCGCCCACGCCCACGGCGAAGATAATCAGCATCGCCGTCACCGTGTGGTTGTCCGAGTGCAACTGCGTCTTCACAAACGGCAGCGTGAGGTTGATCCAGAACGCGCCGATGAGCCAGAACCACGAGATGCCCAGGATCGCCAAGAAAATACGCCGCCGCCGCGACGTGAAAACCAGCAGGTCGCGCGTGGACGTGAAAATGTTGCGGTCGATTTTCAGGCCGGGCGTCTCCGAGGGAGCCTGTGGAATGAAATGGCTCGCCCCCCAGCCGACCAGCGCGCACGCGACCAGCCCGGCGCTCACGATATACGCGCCGCCCTTCACCATGATCAGCACGCCGCCGAGCAGCGTCCCGCCGATGATGGCGACATACGTGGCCGCCTCAAAAATCGCGTTGCCACCCACCAGCTCGCTCTCCCGCAGATGATGCGGCAGCAAACTGTATTTGAGCGGCCCGAAAAAGGTCGATTGCACCGCCAGAAAAAAAATCGTCGCGAACAGCATCCACGCCACGCCCATGATCAGCGCCGCCGAGCCGAAGGCCACGATCACGATTTCGCACAGCTTGTTGATGCGCACCAACCGCGACTTCTCAAGCTTGTCCGACAACTGCCCCGCGAACGCCGAGAACAAAAAATACGGCAGCGCGAACAACACCGCGATGACCTGGGTGACCACGGCGACGTTCCAGCCGTGCGTCACCGCGAACTGAAACGTGGCGAGAATGGCAAAGGCGTTCTTGAAAAAATTGTCGTTAAACGCCCCGAAAAATTGCACGACAAAAAGCGGCAAAAAACGGCGGGTGCGAAGAAGGTTCAGGCTGCTCGAGGGCTGTGACATGCGAAAGTGTGTGATATGAAGTGCTGGCAAAGCGGAGAGTCACGCCCGAAAAACCAGCCGACGCAAGGCTGCGCAACGATTGGAAAAACACAAAGCGTGGATTAATGCGGCGGCAAAATGGCGGGGCAAACGCGCAAATAAACGCGCTTTCCCGTTTGACGAACGCGGCCCCTTGCGTCTGTTCATTCACCCTCAATTCGCGCATAACAGCGCGCAAAAAAGATGAACCGGGTTTACATCAAGACATACGGATGCCAGATGAACGAGCGCGACAGCGAGGCGGTCGCGGCGATGTTGCGCGCCCGGGGCTACCGCATCGTGCGGAGCGAGGACGAGTGCGACATCATGCTGCTGAACACGTGCAGCGTGCGCGACGCCGCCGAGCAGAAAGCCATCGGCAAGGCGTCCTACATGCGGGGCCGCAAGCGCCGCAATCCCGACTTCGTCCTCGGCATCCTCGGCTGCATGGCGCAGAACCGCGGCGCCGCGCTGCTCGACAAACTGCCCGACGTCGACCTGGTCATCGGCACGCAAAAGTTTCACCAGGTGCCCGGTTATCTCGACAACATCCGCGCCGCGCGCGAAGCGGGCCTGCCCGTCGGCGAAACCATCGTGGACATTGCCGAGGAGGCCGGCTCCCAGAACACGATCAAGGATCACCGCGTGTTCGACTCGGACGAAGCCGGCGAAAAACAAGTGAGCGCGTTCGTCTCGATCCAGCAGGGCTGCAACATGGATTGCGCGTTTTGCATCGTGCCAAAAACGCGCGGCGACGAACGCTCGCGCCCGATGGACGACATCGTGGAGGAATGCCGGCGGCTTGCGGAGCGCGGCGTGCGCGAGATCACCCTGCTCGGCCAGATTGTGACGAGCTACGGGCGTCGCGATTACACGCACACCGGCGGCATTTCGCCCTTCGTGCAACTGCTTGAGCGCGTGCACGCCGTCGACGGCATCGAGCGCATCCGCTTCACCTCGCCGCATCCGCGCGGGTTCAAGCAGGACTTGGTCGACGCCTTCGCGCCGGGCCGCATGCCGAAACTTTGCGAGCAAGTGCACCTGCCCATGCAATCGGGCAGCGAGCGCATCCTCAAGGCGATGAACCGGCCTTACTCACCCGCGCGCTACAAGGAAATCGTCGATTCGCTGCGCGCGGCAAACCCCGGCATTTATTTTTCAACCGACGTGATCGTCGGTTTCCCCGGCGAAACGGACGAGGACTTCGAGCAAACGCGCGAACTCTTCGAGGCATGCAATTATGACATGGCCTATGTATTCAAATATTCGATACGCACGGGCACGCCCGCCGGCGCGCTCGCCGGCCAGGTTCCCGACGAGGTGAAGGAGCGTCGCAACCAAATCCTGCTCGACATCCTGCACCGCAATTCCCTCCGCCGAAACGAGTCGCTTGTCGGCACCGTGCAGGAGGTGCTCGTCGAGGGGCGCGACAAGACCGGCCTCCACTTCACCGGCCGCACGCGCGGCAACCGCGTCGCGATATTCGACACGCAGCCGCACCGCGTCGGCCAGCTCGTGCCGCTCCGCATTGAGCGCGCCACGGTAAGCTCGCTCTACGGCCACCTCGCCTGATACCAACGCGCGTTCAAAACGGCGCAAAAAGCGCCCCGGAGCGGCGATCTCCAGGTCGCCGGACGCGACGAAGTCGCGCCCTTTGAGTTATGCGAACGATCTTTTTGCGAGGCGCGTTGCGCCTCGTCCGGCGGCCTGGAGACCGCCGCTCCGCTGCAAGCGTAATTCACTCCCTTACTTTGGATTGCACCCAGTGACGCCCCTACGACGCCAATTTGTTTGCGCGTTGGAATGAGCGCGCCGTGTTGGTGGCGCGGCCACGGCGGTTTCAGGGAACGACCGCGCCGTGTTGTTCGAGCAACGCGCGAACCTCCCCGAAGGGAACGTCGAGCGGCTGGCATTTTTTCCTCGCGGCCAGCGCCGCGATTGCGCCGGCGGCCTGCCCCATCGCCATGCACGGGGCCTGGACGCGGAAGCCGGAGTTGGCCAGCCGGTCACTGCCGACCGAGCGACCCGCGACGAGAATGTTTTTCCCGCCCTTCGGTATCAACGCGCGCCGCGGAATCGTCGGCACGGTTCCCTCTCCTAGCTGCTCGGGACGCACGCCGGTTTTTGTGTGCAGGTCAACCGGGTAAAACGCATTGCACACCGCGTCGGGGAATTTTCGCCCGGAGCGGTAGTCATCGACGGTCACGTTGTATTCCGCGTCGATTCTCCAGCTTTCGCGGATGGACACCTCCGGCATCAAATGCGTGAGCTTTGCCTTCTCCGGCGTCTTTTCCCTGATCGCGCGCAGGCGTTTCAAAACGGAACTCCGCGCCCGCTGGTTGTCGCGCGTTCGCGTGAGCGCCGACGAGGAGTCCGCGCCATGAACATAAATCGCGCGGGTTTTGTCGCGCCCAGGAATGAAGCCGCTCCCCGCCTTGTATAAAATCGAGCCCGGCTGGGTTTCATTTTCACGGAGCCGCGCCAACCCGGCCATGCCCGCAATGTCGGCGCCGCCGGTGGCGTCGACGAGCTGGCGCGCGCGAATCGTGCGGCAGACTCCCGGCCCGGCGGTGGCGACAACCCAGCCGTCCGGCTCCGCGCGTATGCCCGCGGGAAACTCGTAATAACAAAGCTCCGCGCCCGCGCCCAGCACCGCCTCCTCCGCGAGAAGCGCGTATAAATGTTGATTGATCCTGATCTGGTGCTGCCAGTGTTTGCGACCCTCGTAGGGCACCGTGAAATCCGGAATGGGATCGCCGTCAAACTCGGCCGCCTTTTTGACAAGCTCCCAGCCAAACCCTCCGATGATCTGCCTGCCCCATGCGTGAAAGATGCCCGGCCAGGCCACGCCGCCGAGCGTCATGGTTCCGCCAAGCATGGACGAGCGTTCGACAAGCAAGGTCTTCGCCCCGGCGCGCGCCGCCTGAATGGCCGCGACATGCCCCGCCGTGCCGCCGCCGACAACCAGGACATCGACCTCGTTTTCCAGAAACTGCGTGCTGGCCGATTGTCGCTCAAGCGCCCCGGGCAACGCGTTTTTTCCGGACGCGCTTTTCGCGCCAAACGCAATGCTCGCCCACGCAACCGCGCCGGCGCCAAGGCCGGTTTGCAAAAAAGTTCGCCTCGAAAGATTATTAACAGGGTCAGTCATGGTGATGATGGGGGTTGTTCGTTTCTTTGTCGCATCCGGGACAATAGACGGCGACCGGCCGCTGTCCATCCATCATCTGAAATTTTGCGAGACGCGCCTCAATGCAAGAGCGCGTCCGTCCAGTTGACAGTCCACCAAAACATTCGGCGACAATGCGCACCAATTGCGCAGTCTTTGCCTCATCCGCACCTTTCCCAAAACCAAAAATGAAAACACGCACCCTTCTCATCGCCGCGCTCTGCGCATTTATCGTTCCCGTCGCGCTCGGCGCGTCCAACGCCGGCAAGCGTTATCCGTCGGAAATGCGCACCATGACCGACCGCGTCACCGGAGCCACGCTCACCGTGCTCACCGCGTCCAGCTTCAGCGACGCCAAGCCCTATCAGACGCACGACACCTGGACGGCCGACGGCAACTGGATCATCTTCCGCTCCACGCGCGACGGCGCCAAAAACGGCCAGATTTTTGTCGTGAGCGAAATCACCGGCGACATCATCCAGCTCACTGACGATCCCGCCACCAACACCGGCTCGATCAATCTTTCGCGCAAGGAAATGAAGCTCTTCTACTCGCGCGGCGGTCCGCGCCGCCTGCCGCCCGGCTCGGTGACCACGCTGGAAGCCCCGAGGCCTCTCCAAGTCATCGAGCTCAACATCGGCGACCTCATCGCCGACAGCATGGCCGGCGAACTGAAAGCTCCCGAAACCTACGAGCGCATTGTCGTCACGCTTCCCGGCGATGTGCGCGACGGCGGTCTCGCGCTCGACGCCGACGAGACGCGCCTCTACTGGGGCGTCAACTACGCGAAACCCGACCTGCAGGCGCGCCAGCGCCAGGCTGCCGCCGCGCGCGACTCCAAGGGCGCCCGCCAGATCGACAAAAGCAACACCGACCCGAAAGTTGACCGCGAAGCCAACCGCAAGCGCTTCGCCGAGGCGGGCAAGGGCGACTGCGGCATCAAGATGATCGACATCGCCACCGGCAAAATCACCGACGTCATCAAAGTCCCCTTCCGCCTCGGCCACCTGCAGGCCAACCCGTGGACGCCCGGCGAAATCATCTATTGTCACGAAACCACCGGTGACGCCGTGCAGCGCATCTGGGCCTGCAACGCCGACGGCTCCAACAATCGCCCCATCTACGTCGAAACCGACGACGAGTGGATCACGCACGAGACCGTGGCCGGCCCCGACGAACTCATATTCAACATCATGGGCCACCTCCCCTACCTTCGCGAACACCCGACCGGCATCGCCGTGATCAATCTCCGAACAAAAGAGATGAAACTGCTCGGCCAGGTCGAGGAGGACATGGGCAACGGCCAGCTCGGCGGCTTCTGGCACAGCAACGGCTCCCCCGACGGCAAATGGGCGGTCGGCGACACCTTCAAAGGCAGCGTTTACGCGATCAACCGCGCCACCGGCAAACGCACGATGCTCACCACCGGCCACAAAATGCGCCCCGACCACACGCACCCGATCGTGAGCAAGGACAGCAAGCGCGTGCTCATCCAGTCCGGCATGCTCACCAACGGCAAGGCCCTCAACCTGATGGTCGTCGCGCTGCCGGAAGAATAAGGGCGTTTGCGAACGAGCTTTACCCTTTGGGCGACGCCAATGGCGGGGCGGACGGCGGATTGTCGCGCGCGCCCGCATGAAAAATCTTCGCGGCTATGTCTTTTTCCCAATATAAAACACATAACCGTAATACGCTTTATACTTATTATATAGTTGGGTCTCGTGGCGCTGGTTTGATATAAATTCCCCGGCTGCTTTGTTGCCGGCGTGCTTTTTCAGGAACGCCTCCTGCGCGGCGACTTGCGGGGCGTAAAAGTGCTCCGTCCAGCAATTCTCCGGAAGGATAAATGTGGCGACGGGGACGTATCCGGCTTTTTGCATCTGGGCAACCTTGGCGGGAATCGTGTTTATCCCGGGATAGGCGTCGCGCCAAAACGCCTGAATCTCGTCAGGCCGCTCATCAGTGAACCACGAGACTTCCGTGACGGCGATGCAGCCGCCGGGCTTCAAAAAACGCCCCCACTCACTCAACCCGCGCTCAAAGCCGATGTTGTAAATCGCCCCTTCCGACCAGATCAGATCGAGCTCCGCGTCTTGAAACGGAAGGCTGTCCATCGAACCCGTGATGCCCTTCACCCGATCCTGAAGATTCAGCCTGGCGGCGTTGGCATTGAACCGGTCGACAAATGCGGGAAACAGATCGACGCCTGTGATGCGCCCCGGCGCGTTTTGCGCGAGCACCATCGTTTGCCCGCCCGTGCCGCAACCAATGTCCGCGATGCGGGATTTTTCGGTGAGGCCGTCTATAAAACTCAACGCCTTGATCGTCACCTCGGGGCTGCCGGGCCCCTGCCGCTCCACGCTGGAAAAGTATTCACAGATCAAGTTGAAATCGAATTCGTGGATGGATTTGTTTTCGTCGCTCATGGTTTTATGGTGATTTTTGGTATTGATAAAAAAATCGGAACTATGCCCGTTTCGCCCTTGTGATTGTGCGCCAATGCCATTCATCCCAACGCCGCACGGGGTGCAATCTCTTGTTCTACCGACATGGATCGGATCGCCCTCCTACATATGTCCAACCAGCAACTGTTCCATGCGGCTCAAGCAGCGCCTTGGAAAACGTGCCTACGGCCAGCGGCTTAATTGTTCCGATTGCGGTCCAGCTTTCGATTGCCCCATGTTGGGTTACCACGTTAATAATCGCGGTCCATTCATTTTCTTTTATTATTACGCTTTCCCCAGTTAATTCATATTTCCCAATTATTTTCATGTCACTGGAATTATAACCCTTGATCAACTGACCGGTTATTTGACTGCTTTTCACCGCCGGGTCCTCGAGCATTGTTTTAACAAATGAAGCCATCTCCTTTTTTAAAAAAACTGTTGCCTTGTCCTCGGCGACTTCGCAGGCAAGCATCATGTTTATAGAATCCAGTTGGTTATTCAAATAAAAACATTTTCCCTCCTTTGAAACATAAATATGAATAGATAAATCTCTATGAAGAGAGTTCATTCTTTGAAAGAACACCTTCCCGTTCTTGACCCACGGAAACCAGGACGTGAAATCCATAGGCTTGTAATTATTCTTCCGGGCATCCCTAAACCCTTTTGATATAGCTTCATCAAGAACTAAAGATTCCTGACCGTAGCCTATGGCGGCAACGCACAATGATATATAAACTCCCAGTATCTTGATAGTTTTCATAAAATTATTCCAAAATCCGGTGTCTTTGATGTGAAAGGAGGCATGCGGAAAATGATTGCGCGGGCAGCGGCCCTTGGCAAGCGCAAGTCCGGTGAACGCCCGCCAAAATGCCGTCATCGTTTGCTGGAAATTAGCCGCGGAATGGGTTGCAATCTTGCTTCACATAATCATGCCAAAAAGAATTCAATTCAACTCATACGGCGGGCCGGAGGTTTTGCATTATTGCGATTGCAAACCGCCCGCGCTCGGGCCGCGCGATGTGCTCGTGCGCAATCACGCCATCGGTCTCAACTACATTGATACTTATTACCGCGGTGGATTGTATCCGGTGCCCGCGCTGCCATCCGGCCTCGGCACGGAGGGCGCGGGCGTGATCGAGGCGGTCGGCGCGGAGGTTTCGCGCTTCAAGGCCGGCGATCGCGTCGCCTACGCGTCGGGTCCGCTCGGCGCCTACGCGGAATACCACGCGTTGCCGGAAAGCGCGCCCGTGCGCATTCCCGACACGGTCAGTTTCGAGCAGGCGGCGGCGGTGATACTCAAGGGGCTCACTGTGCAATACCTGTTGCGCCAGACGTATCCGTTGCGCGGCGGCGAGACGATTCTGTTTCACGCGGCTGCGGGCGGCGTGGGATTGATCGCGTGCCAGTGGGCAAAGACGCTCGGCGTGAAACTCATCGGCACGGCGGGCAATGCCGAGAAGGCCGCGCTCGCCAGGGCGCACGGCGCGTGGGAGGCCGTTGACATGAGTCGCGAGGATTTTGTCGCGCGCGTGCACGAACTGACCGGCGGCGAAAAATGCCCCGTCGTCTATGATTCGGTGGGCCGGGACACTTGGGAGCGCTCGCTCGATTGCGTGGCGCCTCGCGGCCTGATGGTCAGCTTTGGCAACGCATCGGGACCGGTGACGGGCGTGGACTTGGGCGTCCTCTCGCGCAAGGGATCGCTCTATGTGACGCGCCCCACGCTCGCCCATTACGCAAACACGCCGGAGCGGCTCGCGGAGATGAGCGCGGAGTTGTTTGCGTTGATTGGCGCCGGGCTTCTGCGCATCGAAATCAACCAGCGCTTTCCGCTGGCCGAGGCCGCCGCCGCGCACACCGCGCTCCAGTCACGCCGCACAACCGGCTCGACCGTGCTCGTGCCGTGAGAAAATCACGCGAGTAGTCCGCGCAGGCTTTCCCACACGACAAACAAGGCGAACGCGATCAGGATCACGCCAAACACGCGCGGCAGCCAGCGTTGCGTGCGCGTGAGCTGCCGCGCCACCGGCGGAAACAGCAACGCCCAAGTGATCAGCGACCACATGACGAGCCCGTGAATCACGACCACCACCGGCATGAAAACCCGCCAGCTCATGGGCGAACCCGCCACCACGAATTGCGAAAACAAACTCGTGAAGAACACGAACACTTTCACGTTGGTGACGTTGCACAGGAACCCCTCCATGAAGCCGGCGGTCGCCTGCTTGCGCTCGTATTTGTCAGCGTCCAGTCCTTCCGATGCTTGCGCCGGCTGGTTCACGGCGGGGCGCGCCAGCAGCGTCTTCAAGCCGATCCACATCAGCACCGCGGCGCCCGCGAGCTGCACGATTCGCAACACAACCGGCGGGGCCATCGCCAGGCCGAGCGACAGGACAATCACCTGAACGCACAATCCCGCCGCGATTCCCCAGCCGGTGGCGAACGCGCGCAGTCGCGAACCGCTCATGCTGTTTTTAACGATGAGAAAAAAATCCGGCCCCGGGGAAATCAGCCCCACGGTCAATATGCCCAAAAGTGTCAATAGTTGCGGATACATAAAAAGCCTTCAAAGTCGCGCACGTTAAAAAAACGCGCCGCAAATCTGCAATGGCAATTCGAGCCGCGGCGATCCCTCACCAATTGCTCCGTGTATCCCGACGTCCCCCGTGGTTTAAAAATTAGAAAACCTTCGTTCGGGACGCTCCCTACCTCCCGCCCCTGCCGGAAATAACAACCGGAATCGTCGCGAGCACGATGCGCGCGTCGAGCCACGGCGACCAGTGGTCGATGTAGGCCAGGTCGAGCCGCACCCACTCCGCGAAGTCGTCGATGTCGTTGCGCCCGCTGGTTTGCCAGAGGCACGTCAGGCCGGGGCGCATGCTTTGCCGCCGCCTGTGCGCATCGTCGTCAAAACGCCGCACTTCATACAACGGCAGCGGACGCGGCCCCACCAGGCTCATCTCGCCGCGCAGCACATTCCAAAGCTGCGGCAGTTCGTCGATCGCGTGCCTGCGAAAAAAACGCCCCGCCGGTGTGACACGGGGGTCGTCCCCCATCTTGAAAACCGGCCCGCGCATTTCGTTTTTATCCGCGAGCGCGTCCTGCTCGTTTTCCGCCCCGGCGCGCATCGTGCGAAACTTCACCATTTCAAACGGACGCCCGTTGAGGCCCGCGCGCGTCTGCCTGAACAACACCGGCCCGCGCGATGTGAGTTTGATCGTGAGCGCGGCAAGAGCGAACACCGGCGATAACAACACGAGGGCGGCCGCGGAAAACAAAACATCCGTCGCGCGCTTGAGCGCGAGCGCGGACGGACCGGCCTTGTGCGCGCGAAAGTGGACAACCATTTCGCCCCCGAGCGAATCGAGGTGCGCGGCGGAATCGAGCGAGGCGCTCAACGGCGCGAGCCCCGTGCAAATAATGACCGCCACGCCCTCGCGCGTGCAGCAGTCAACATACGGCGCAAGTTGCGCGGTGCCGGCGCTGTCAAAAATCGCGGTGTTGACCGCGTGCTTGTGGAGCAATTCCGCGAGGCGCGCCGGCGGCTCGCTCCGCGGGTCGAAATCGCCGACATCCGCGATATGCGACATCTCCTGGGCCGAAAGCGAGGCGCGCCGCCGCTTGTTCGCGTCCGGATCGCCGACCCAGAGCACGCGCTCGCGCCACTGTTCGCGCGCAAGCCGCGTCGACGCGAGGCGCGCGGCGAAAACCGAGCGCGCATACGCAAAGGCTCCTCCCGCCGCGCACCCGAGCAAAATCACCGAGCGCGCCACCTGCGCGCGCACGAGAAACAAAATGATGACAACCGCCAGCGCCGTGAACGCCGCCGCGCGCGCCGCCGCGAAACCCGAAGGCCGTTGCCCGGCATAAAAACGCTGCGCGCCCAAAAACACCGGGCCGAGCACGGCGACAAGGGGCAGCACCCACACCAGTTCGACAAACGGCTCCAGCGGGGAAAGCCCGAGCGCGTCCACGCGCGCCAATCCATCGCGAAGCAAATACGCGCCCACCAGCGAAAGCGCAAAAAGCGCGCCGTCGCAAATCTGGTGAAACCGGGTGCGAGTCTGCCGGGATTGTTTGAGCATGACAGGAGCGACAATTATTCAGAAAGGTGCGAAGTGAAAGATGAATAGTGAAAACAAGGGAAAGCAAAGCGGAAGCGTTTTGACATCCGGCTTTCGGCCATTCCGCCCCGGCTTCTATTCCTCCGTTTTGCGCAGCGCGGACACCAGCGTCGCGAGATGCTTTGAGCGCGTGAAATGTTTTTCGTAATGCGCGCGCATGATTCCATTCACCGGACCCGCCGCGCGCGCGTCCCGAATTGCCGACGCGAGTTTTTCGGCCGACGCATGCGCGCCGACGACTTGCGCGTGCGGACACTCCGGCAGCATTCCGGGAATCGCGCGCCAGTGCGTTGTCACGACAGGCAGGTCGTGCGCCATCGCCTCGATTAACACCAGCGGCTGTGCCTCGTGCGCGTAGTGCGTCGGAAAAACAAACATATCGGCCCCATCGTAGAGCGCGTGCTTTTCCGCGTCATCCGCCGGCCCGGCGTAACGCACGCATTTGCGAAGGCCCGCGTTGTCGGTGGCAAGGCGTGCGTTGAACTCGCGCTCCTCCTCCTCGCTCGCAAACGCGCCCGCGACGACGAGCTCGAACGCGCCCGGCGTTTCGCGCTCCAAAACCGCCATTGCGTCAAGCGCGGCAAACACGCCTTTCTCGCGACCGCACAGCCCGAGAAACAACAGGCGGCAGATCACCCGCGCAGGCTCGGCGCCCTGTTTTTGGGAAGCGAAAACATCAATTCCATTCGGCACCACGCACACTCTTCGCGGCGCAAACTCCATCGCGTCGTCCGCCAGTTCCGGCGCGAGCACAATGGCGATATCCGCGCGCCCAAGCGCGAGTCGCGCCAGCCAGCGTTCGGGCGCGCGCGCTTTATTTTCCAGCCACGCGCCCAGTCCGACCGCATGCCAGTGCAGCACCAGCCTCGTGAAAAACGGCCTTAGCGCAAACATCACCATCAAGTCGCGCCAGACGGCGGGGCGCTTGCCCGGCGCGGGCACATAATAAAGCGTCATGCCGCCCGCGCCGCGTCCGCGCCAGCGCGCTCGCAACGCCCGCCAGCAGGCGGCCCACAGTGCGAAAATCTTTCCGATGCGCACGCGCCCGACATCCGCGGCGTCGCGCGACAACGCCGGATTGACGTGAACAACCTTGATCTCCGTCCCGCGCGCGCGCGCCGCCCCGCCCAATCCATCGACAAGCGTCCGCACCATGACACTTTGCCCGTGCACGGGCGGCGGGGTTTGTGCGAAGACGAGCAGTTTCATCGACTTTGTGTGTTCCGATAAAAGCATTATTTCGCGCGCGCGCCAGACGCAACCACCCCTGTAAAAAAGATTTTCTGTAACCTTTTTTTGCGAGTTCGGTTTCCCTTTGCGCGAAATGACTGTCACTGTTTCCATAAACATTTTTCTTCCGACGCCTCTGAACACAGAAATTCCAGCACCAGCCCGCGCCGGCTCCGACAACGCCGCCGCAAACACCGCGCCCGGGGACCATGCGCTCATGCTCGCCGTGCGCGACGGCGACATCGACCGGCTCGGCGAGCTCTTTGAGCGCCATCATCGCCGCCTCTACGCGTTTTGCGCGCAACTCACGCGCCAGCCCGCCGCCGCGGAGGACATTGTGCAAAACGTCTTCCACCGCATCCTCAAATACCGCCACACCTATCGCGACAACGGCAACTTCACCGCGTGGATGTATCACCTCGCGCGCAACTGCGCCGCCGACTTTTTCCAGAAACAATCCACCGCGCCCGTGCCCGTCGATCCCGGCGATCTGCACGCGCACGCCTCGTCCGAGTCGCCGCCCGACGCGCGCGCCGCTCAAACCGATGATCTCGCGCTCCTGCGCGCCGCGCTCGACCGGCTCCCCGTCGAGCACCGTGAAATCATCGTCCTCTCCCGCCTCCAAAACCTCGGGCATCGCGAAGCCGCGCGCATCCTCGACTGCTCCGTCGGCGCCGCCAAGGTCCGCGCGCACCGCGCATTAAAAGCCCTGCGCGAAACCTACCTCGCGCTCCGCCAAAACCCGCAACCACTTTAACAACACACCGCTATGAATTGCCAACGCATCCAGGACGAATGCCTCATCGAGGCCCTGCACGACGGCTCGCTCCCGTCCGCAACAGCCGATGCCGTGCGCGCCCACCTCGCCGCCTGCCCGGCCTGCCGCGCTCAACTCGCGGAGCTCGAAACCATCATCGCGCAGCTCGACCGGCTCCCGGCTCCCGCCGCGCCCTCGCAGCGCATGCGCGCCGGTTTCGACGCCATGCTCGCCGCCGAAAAAGCGCTCCAGAAAAACAACAGTCTTAACAATCCGCGCCGCATTTCGCGCCTCGACACCTTTTTCGCACGCCTTTTCCCGCGACGCCCCGTGTATCAATTCGGCGCGTCGCTCGCGCTTCTTGCGCTCGGTCTTTTCGTCGGCGCGCGTTTCCTCACACCGGCTTCAACGCCGGGCGCCGGCCCGGAAACGCCCGCGCCCAACTCCACCGCCATGGAGCTGGCCGAGCTTCGCGAGCAAGTGAACAACATGGGCCGACTCGTCACCTATTCGTTGCTCCAGCAGAAATCCACGAGCGAACGCCTGCAATCCGTGCTCGCCACGCTCCAGCTCAAATCGCCCGACCGCCAGCTTCTCACCGACCTTGTCGGCACGCTTGCGTTCGACCCGTCCGTCAACGTCCGGCTTTCCGCGGTCGAGGCGCTCGCGCCGCACACCGGCGAGGACCTCGTGCGCGCCGGCCTCATCGCCGCGCTCCCGCGCGAAACCGCGCCGCTCGTGCAAGTCGCCATGATCGAACTCCTCGCCTCCGCCCGCGACACCGAGGCCGCGCCCGTTTTTGCCCGGCTCATGCTGGACGACCGCGCCGACCCCTCCGTCCGCGAAACCGCGCGCCGCGCCCTCGCCGTGCTCGACTCGCCGCACGCACCGCCCCTTGAACCGGCGCACGACCACAATCTTTCGCACACATCCACCGACACAAAAACAACCACTTGAAACCCGCAGCCCCGCTGCAATTTGCCATGAAATCCAAAACCGCATTCCTCCGCGCGCCGCTTCTCGCCGCCGCCATCGCCTGTTCCGCCGCCCTGCTTCCCGCGCAGGACGCCTACCGCGAGCTCGGAGCCACGCCGCCGCCCGCCGCTGAAGCCAGCCCGGCTAAAAAAGCCAGTTACAGCAGCCAGCCCGGCAAAAACACCACCACCGCGCGCATTTCCTTCTCCGACCGGAGCAAGCCCGGCACGTTAAAAATCAACATGACCGTCGCTGAAATCGACATCGAGGGCACAAGCGGAAACGAAATCATCGTCACCTCCTCGCTCGACCAGAAAGGCGCGCCCAAAACCGACGACGACGGCTTCCGCCGCCTCGACCGGGAACAGGCTTTTGAACTCATCGAAAAGGACAATGTCGCCACGCTTCGCATCGCGGGGGGCAGCCCGAGGTTTGCCGCCGGGGCCGAGTTCAAAATCAAGGTTCCGCGCAACACCAACCTTTCCATCAGAACGCAATCCGTCGAGGGTGTTGAAATCGACGACATCGACGGCGACATCGAGGTAAGCAGCACCAGCGGCGAAATCAGCCTCGAAAATATTAGCGGCTCAGTTGTCGCCAACACGATGAGCGGAAAAATCGACGCCGAGTTCAAGCGCGCCCCGCAAAAACCCGTTTCGCTCACTTCAATGAGCGGCGCCATCGAGCTTTCCCTGCCGCCAAAAACCGCGGCCAACCTCCGCATGCGCACCCTGAGTGGCGCCATCCGAACCAACTTCCCAGAAAGCGCGCTCAAGACGACCACCGAAACGCGCGCCGACGCCAAGGCACGGAAGGTCAGCATGCAAGTCACGCACGACGGCGACAGCAACGTGACGGTTGTCACGAGCAATTCCGGCGACAGTTACGCTTTCTCGACGACAACCGGCGAGGCGCAAATCCCCCCGCCCGCCGCGCCGAGTGATGGCGAGCTTGTCGAAACCATTATCGAAACGCGCAAGGCGCAGGCATTTGATTACGCCGACAAAGGGCTCGCCGCCGCCCAAAAAGGCATCGCCGCCGCAATTCAGGCAATCGATGGAATCAAGGGCCTCAGCGACGAGGAAAAAGAACTCATCAAGCGCAAGATCCAAGCCGGTGGAAACGCCATGCCGCGCACGGTTCGCGTAACCGGCATGCCCTCGGTCGGCGGCAAGACGATCACCGGCGCGCTCAACGGCGGCGGCATCGACATCCAGCTCACCACCATGAGCGGCCCGATCACGCTCAAGCAGGAAAAGTAATTTTTCCAAGGCACCAAAGGTGCGCGAGACGAGATCCCGCAACGTGAAACCTGTCAGAACTGAGCGCGTTGCGGTTTCAAGCAGGTAGGGCGAACCGTCCCCGGTGAGCCGCCCAATTTTGGCTCACCAGGACGGTTCGCACTGCCCCAAAAGCCCGCTCTCACCGCGCCGCCTCGTCCCGCAAACCGTAGTTTTCCGGCTTAAAACCGCGCGCTTCCAACGCCTCCCCGAGCGCCTTCAAGTCGAGTTTTGCGCCGGCGTCCGATGTCATCGACGGGGCCGGTTTCACGCCGTGGCGCTCGAACCAACCTTGGTTCATTTCGAGCGCGTAGTGGATATCCGTGCGCGCCGAGGTCACCGAGGTTTCGTCAAACGGAAACATCTGGCGCACTTCGCGCAGCACGCCGTCTTTTGTGAAAAATCCTATGTCCAACGGGAGCGGGGTGTTGCGCATGTAGAAGCCCATGCGCTGCGGGTATTGATAGACAAAAATCATCCCCTGGTTCTCCGCGAGATCGCGACGCCCCATCAGGCCGCGATTGAGCTCGCGCAGGTTATTCGGCTGCTCCACAGCGAGTTGCATGCGCACAGGCTGACCGCCCACGCTTATGGTGAAATATTCCGAGGCCGATTTTATCGCCTTTGGAGCAGCTGCCGTCTTGCCATCCTTGCAGCTTGTTGCCAGAAAAAGGGTCGCTGCTGTCACAACGATCCTCACAATAACAGAAAGCATATTTGCGTTTTTCACGATATTTGTGGGTAATCGGTGTCCCTTTTAAATTCAATTCCCAATCACAAAATCCACATGGCTACTCCCACCTCAAAACTCCTCTACGCGGCTTCCGCCAACAATCCAGACCAGCTTTATTTCGGACGCGTCAGCGTGCCCGATCCGTTTATCGCGTTTTCGATCGCGGGCAAAAAATACGCCATCGTCAACGCGCTCGAATACGCCCGCGTCAAGCGCGACTCCGCCTTTGACGTCGTGCTGCCCCTCGAAACCTACGCCGAGAAGGCAATGGAGCGCTTCGGCAAGTTCGGACGCCTCTCACCCGCCGAAACCATTGCCGTGATCGCCGCCGAGTTCGGGCAAAAATCCTTCCTCGTGCCCGAGGATTTTCCCGCCAGCCTCTACGCGCGCCTCTCGATTCTGCACGGCATCAAACTCGAGCCCGTCAACGGCCCCATTTTCCCCGAGCGCGAAATCAAGACACCCGCCGAGGCCGCGAAAATCAAGGAGGGCAACCGTTGCGCCGCGGCAGGCATCGCCGCCGCCGAAAAAGTGCTCAAGGAAAGTAAAATCTCCAACGGAAAACTCACGTGGCAACGCAAGCCGCTCACCTCCGAGCGCCTCAGGACCGCCATCGAAATCGCCTGCCTCGAGGCCGGCTCGCTTTCAATCGACACCATCGCCGCGGGCGGCAACCAAGCCTGCGACCCGCACCACGGCGGCAGCGGCGTGCTCCGCGCCAACCAGCTCATCGTCGTGGACGTGTTCCCGCGCGTGCAGGCGACCGGCTACCATGGCGACATGACGCGCACGTTCCTCAAGGGCCGCGCCAACGACTTTCAGAAAAAACTCGTCGCCACCGTGCGCGAGGCCCAGCTCGCCGCGCTCAAGCTCGTCAAGGCGGGCGTCAACGGACAAGTCGTGCACCAGGCCGTCAACGACACCTTCTCCAAACACGGCTACAAAACCGAGCGCACCGAGAAAGGAGCCACCGGCTTTTTCCACGGCACCGGCCACGGACTCGGCCTCGCCGTGCACGAGGCCCCGCGCGTGAGCACCGTCGATTACGTTTTGAAGGCGGGCTCGGTTGTCACCATCGAGCCGGGTCTCTATTATCCCGGCCACGGCGGCTGCCGCATCGAGGACGTCGTGCAAGTCACCGACGCCAAACCCAAGATGCTCTCCAGCTTCCACTACAACTGGGAAATTAAATAAATGCGGAATGCGGATTTCGAAATGCGGAATGAAAACTGAAATCTGGAAATCCGCGCGCATATAACGCTTGCGTCCGGCAATTCCGCATTCCGAAATCCGCATTCCGCATTCGTATGATCACCACTGCCACCGCCACCGCGCTCCTTAAAAAAATCGCCGGCCTGCGAATCCTCGTCATCGGCGACGTGATGCTCGACCACTACATTTGGGGCGACGCCACGCGCATCTCCCCCGAGGCTCCCGTGCCCGTCGTGGACATCGCGCGCGACACGCACACCGCCGGCGGCGCGGCCAACGTCGCACTCAACATTGCCTCGCTCGGCGCGCGCTGCACCGTGGCCGGATTTTTTGCGGACGACGAGGCGGGCAAAAAACTCACCGAAATCCTCGCCGGCCATGACATCGCCACCATCCGCACACCCGGCGCCGGCGCCACAATCCTCAAGACGCGCGTGCTCGTGCAGCACCAGCAACTCTGCCGCCTCGACCGCGAAAACCCGCCCTCGGCCTACGCAATTCCACCCGAAAAAATAACCCCGCTCTTTCGCGACGCGGTCCGCGCGCACGACGCCGTTGTCTTTTCCGATTACGCCAAGGGCATCCTGTCCGACAAACTCGTCGCCACCGTCACCAAGATTGCGCGCCGCGAGGGCAAGGTCGTCGCACTCGACCCGAAACCCAAGCGCGCGCTCGCCTTCCGCGACCTCGATCTCATCACGCCCAACCGCAAGGAGGCGCTCCAGCTCGCCGGCGTCGAACCCGAGGCGGGCACGCCCTTCCCCGCGGCCGAAGTCTGCGCACGCCTCCACAAACTCTACCGCACCCGCAACCTCGTCATCACCATGAGCGAGGACGGCATGCTCCTTTCGAGCAAGGGCAAGATCGGCAAAACAATCCCCACCGCCGCGCGCGAAGTGTTCGACGTGTCCGGCGCGGGCGACACCTCTCTCGCCGCGCTCACGCTCGCCCTCGCCGCCGGCAGCTCGCTCGAAACCGCCGCGCAATTTGCCAACATCGCCGCGGGCGTCGTCGTCGGCAAGGTCGGCACCGCCGTCGCCAGCCCCGCCGAAATCCTCGCGCGCGCCGGGAAATAGCCCCCGCCATAATTCGCTGGCTCTTTTTTGCCGCGCGCCCCTCACTACCAACACACCGAATGAGAACCGCACTCCTTTTCCTCCTTTCCGCGCTGGCCCTTGCCCTCGCGTCCGGCTGCGCCTCCGGCACGTCCAAAAGCGCCGCCTACAACATCATCCCCGCCGGGGCCCACGGACGCGAAACCTCATGGACCCCCACCGAGGGCGACATCGCCACCCTGGAGAAAAAACTCACGCGCCAGTTCAGCATGCCCGACAAAATGGTCATCTCCGGAATCGCCGAGGGCCTGCCCCCGTATTCACTTTCCGAATACAACATTCGCTACACCGGCACCGGCCCCGTCGAAAGCCGCTACATTCTCGGCGAGGCGGTTCACAAAAGCCTCCCGGAGGCAGCCACGCTTCTCACCGACAGCCGCTATGTGATGCCCGAAAAAGGCGGCCCGCGCTACTTCACCGTCATGTATAAGCCCGCCGAGGAGCGCATCGTGGCCGTGCGCTTCAATGGAAATTAAATAGTGTGATTTAAGAATATAGAAAGAGACAGCGCCCCCTCCGAAAAACCAACGGCGCGGCAGCGCCCCTCCGACTTCTTAATTCATAATTCTTAATTCTTAATTTTAATGAAGGCCCTGTTTCTCGACCGCGACGGCACGCTTATCATCGACAAGCACTACCTCCACGATCCGGAAGGCGTGGAGCTTTTTCCCGGCGTGGCCGAAAGCATCGCGCACGCGCGCAAACTCGGCTACCGGCTTTACCTTATCACAAACCAGTCCGGCATCGGGCGCGGTTATTACACCGAGGCGGACGCCGTTCGTTGCAACGAACGCATGGAGCAGCTCATCGGGCTCGGCCCCCGTCCGCTCTTCGCCGAAATCTGCATCGCGCCCGAAACACCCGAGCAGCCCCAGCGCTATCGCAAACCCTCGCCGCGTTTCATCCTCGAGATGATCGCGCGCGACAACCTCGACCCCGCGCAATGCTGGATGGTCGGCGACCGCGACGCCGACATCGACGCCGGCCTCAACGCAAAAATTCACCCCGCCGCGCTCTGCACCGGCAAACTCACCCGCGCCGACTGGGCTGCGATTCCCGCCTATCGCGACGTGCCCGTGTTCGACGACTTCCCGGCATTCGCGCGCACGCTGGAATAACCCGGTTTCGCGCGCGAAACCGATTTTCCGAAACCTCACTCGCGCTTGCTGATTTCTCGCGGGGCGGTTTCCACCTGCGAGGGATCGGCCAGTTTCTTCTGCCCCTTCGCGCCAAGCTCCTCGAACTTTCGCGCGCCGGGCAGCACGCTGCCCTCGAGCGAACCGACGGCGGCGTTGTAGCTTTTGGTCGCGGCATCAAGCCCGCGGCCCACTTTGCCCAAATGGTCGGCAAACGTCGCAATGCGGTCATACAACTCGCGACCGAGCCGGCTGACTTCCTCGGCGTTTTTCGACACCGCCTCCTGACGCCATCCATACGCGGCGGCCTTGAGAAGCGCGATCAAAGTCGTGGGCGTGGCGAGCAGCACTTTTTTTGAAATCGCGCGATCCAGCAGCGTGTTGTCCGTCTGCAGCGCGGCCGTCAAAAAGTGATCCCCCGGCACAAACAAAACGACAAACTCGGGCGCGGGCTGGAACTGCTGCCAGTAATTCTTCGCGCCAAGCTGGTCGATGTGCATGCGCATTTTTTGCGCATGCTCGGCGAGTTTCGACGCGCGCGCGTTTTCGTCCGCCGCATCAAGCGCGTCGCGATAGGCCTGCACCGGCGTCTTCGCATCGACCACGATGCGCTGCCCGCCCGGCAAGCGCACCACAAGGTCGGCGCGCAGTTTCTCGCCGTCGCCACCGGTGGCGGTTTCCTGCTCGGTGAAATCACAATACGAAAGCATGTCGGCAAGCTCAACCACGCGGCGCAGTTGAAGCTCGCCCCAGCTTCCGGCGTAGGAAGTGGAGCGAAACGCATTCGACAACTTGAGCGTTTCCGCCTGCAGGCGGGTTTGCGCGGTGTTGAGCGATTCGAGCTGCTGGCCGAGCTGCCCGTAGGCGTTTGCGCGCTTTTGCTCAAGCTCGCCGATCTTGGTGTCCACTTTTTCGAGCGATTCCTTGAGCGGCTTGACGAGCGAGTCGATCGCCTGCTGGCGCGCGGCGAGGTCGCCCTCGGCCTTTTGCTGGTATTGCTTGAGCGCTTGCTGGGCGAATTGCACAAACGCGTCGCTGTTGCTCTTCAGCGCGTCGGAGGAAAGCGCCTTGAACTCCGCGGTCAGGCGCGCGTGCGCGTCGTTGAACGCGGCGATTTTTTCCGCGGCGGCGGCGCGCTCGGCGGCGAGTGTCTGTTCGAGATCGATGCGCCGCGCCTCAACCTCCGCAAGCCGCGCAAGCTCGGCATCGCGCGCGCGCAACCGCTCGACAAGCGCGGCACGCTGTCCGCGAGCATGAAGCCAGGCCAAAAGCGCGCCCGCGATGACGCCCAAGATTGCTGCGAGGATAAGGTATGCGATCACGATCAGCCCAGCGTTGCGCTTCGCCGTGTTTTGGCAACCAAGGAACGCGACCGCTCACACCTTTAGCCGCGCGCGCGCCTCGTCCAGCGAAAGCCCGTCAATTTGGACGACCTTCTGGCGGGACTTCCCGCCATGCGCGACCGAAACCGCGCGCTTTGGCAGGTCCAGCGTCTCCGCCAAAAATTCGCACAGCTCCTCGTTGGCGCGCCCCTCAAGCGCGGGCGCGCGCACCTTGACCTTGAGCGCGTCGCCGAGCCACCCCGCGACCTCGTTGCGCGGCGCGTTGGGGATGGCCTTGATCGCGAGTTTGCAGGAGGAAGCGGATGACGGTTGGGCGAACATTTTTGAGGAATCAGTTTCCGCAAATACGAGCACGCTTCACACGCCCCGGCAACACGACAAAAAGCCATTTGCGCGTTTCCAATATGCGCCCGGCGGAATAAACCCAAAACAATAAGCGGGTCGCCAAGCCAAGCGACCCGCTTTGATGAAACGGCGGCCCTCAAGCGGCCGCGACGCCCCAAAATATTCCCAAAATCAACGCGCCTTCACCTCAATGTCGCCGCCCGAGGTGCGCACCTTGACCAGCGGGCCGCCGCCGTTGATTTTGCCCGACAGGCGGCTCTTGCCATTGCCGCCCGCAAGCAGGGCGATTTGCAGGTTGCCTTCGGTTTTCACACGCCCGCTTTTTGTCACTGCGTCCACCAGCAATCCGGACGATTTGCCAAGCTTCAATTCCACATCGCCGCCGGAAGTGCTCAGCGAACACTCGCTCGTCACATCGGAGAGGTCGGCCTCAATGTCGCCCCCGCTCGTGCGCGCGGTGACCGTGCCCGAGACTCCTTTTATCTTGATGTCGCCTCCGCTTGTTGTGATCGCCAAATCACCCGCCACCGCACCCGTCTCGATGTCGCCGCCGCTGGTTTCGAGCGTCGCGTTTTTTGTGCAACCCGCGAGATCAACATCACCGCCGCTTGTGTGCGCGCTGACAATCCCGTCGATCCGCCCGAGCTCAACATCGCCCCCGCTCGTGCGCACCTTGACCGTGCCGGCAAGGTCGCCCACAAACACATCGCCGCCGGAAGTCGTCACCGTGGCATCGCATGCGCGCGGCACGATGACATCGAACTCCACGCAAACCGGCGCGCGCCTCAACGTGGCTTTTGTGTATTTCGCCGACGCGCTCACCGAGTTGCCCGACTGCTCCATGACGAGATCGAGCGATTTCGCAATCTCATCGGCCTCGGCCTCGCTCTTCGCCCGCGGGAAAATTTGCCGGGCGACAATTCGCACACTTTGAACATCGCCCGGCTCGACACGCACCTTGCCGCCCGACGTCGAGACGGAAAGCTTCGCGCCAGATTGAACCGAAAATGTTTTTTCGACCGCGCGCTCAATTCTGGCCGACGCGACAGTGGAAAAGAAAGCGAGGGCGCAGGCCGTCGCGAGAAACAGAGTTGTTTTTTTGGAAGTAAAAAAGTTCATGCCCCATCAAACACGCCGGGCCGCCGGAAAGTTACACACCTTGCGCAAAAATTTTTTACACCGCCACGCCGGACATTTTTTTCGCGCTCGTTATTGGCTGGAAAAACAATGCCGACAGTCTTTCCATGGGCGCATGAGAATCCCCCTCGCCGCCCTGTTTTCATTTTTGCTTTGCTCCTTGTTTTTCCCGGCTGCCGCAACCCGGGCGTCAGCCGATGATCCGCTCTCCACGCTGCGCAAGGAGCACCCGCGCCTTCTTTTCACCGCGCGGGATTGGGCGGCGTTTGACCAGCGCGCGCGCAATCGCGCCAACGATCCGCAATTCGACGCGCTTCTTGCGCAACTCGAAAAAAACGCGCGCGCAATCCTCGCCGCGCCGCCGCTCGAGCGCAAACTCACCGGGCGCCGCCTGCTCGGCGTTTCCCGCGAAGCGTTGCGCCGCGTGCTCACACTCGCGGTAGCCTATCGCTCGACGCAAAACGAGGCGTTTCTGCAACGCGCCGAACAGGAGATGCTCGCCGCCGCCGAGTTCGACAACTGGAACCCCTCGCACTTTCTCGACGTCGGGGAAATGACCGCCGCGCTCGCGCTCGGCTACGATTGGTTTTATGAAAAACTTTCCCCCGAAACGCGCGCGACCATTCGTCGGGCAATTGTCGCCAAGGGACTCCGCGAAGGCATCGATCCGAAACTTCGGAGAAACTACTGGCATCGCGTCGAAAACAACTGGAACCAAGTTTGCCTCGGCGGACTTTCCCTCGGCGCGCTCGCCATCGCCGAGGACGAACCCGAGCTCGCCCGCGACATGCTCAAGGCCGCGCGCACCGGCATCGCCAACGGACTGCGCCCCTATGCACCCGACGGCATTTACCCCGAGGGCCCGGGCTACTGGAGCTACGGCACGACATATCAAGTGCTCCTCGTCGCCGCGCTCGAATCCGCGCTCGGCACGGATTGGAACCTGAGCGCCAGCCCCGGATTTCTTGCGAGCGCCAACGTGCAGCTCCACCTCACCGGGCCAACCGGCAAACAATTCAATTTTTCCGACTGCGGGAACCAGGGATTCTTCGATCCGATTTTGTATTGGTTCGCCAAAAAACTAAACAACCCCGTCCTCGCCGCGCCGCCAAATTTAAAATCGAAGGATCGTTTCCTTCCGCTTGTCGCGCTCTGGTGGCCTGACGGCGGACTTGCGCCACGAAACACCGAGCCGGGCCTTCCGCTCGCATGGAAGGGCGAGGGGATCAACCCCATCGCGGCGTTTCGCAGTTCGTGGACCGACCCAAGCGCGCTCTTCCTCGCCTGCAAAGCCGGCGCGGCCAACGCCTCGCACGGACACATGGACGCCGGTTCGTTCATCCTGGAGGCCGACGGCGTGCGCTGGGCAATCGACCTCGGAATGCAGGGCTACGAATCACTTGAGTCCAAAGGCATGCGCATCTTCGGACGCACGCAGGACGCGCAGCGCTGGACGGTTTTTCGCATGAACAATTTTTCGCACAACACGCTCACCATCGACAACCAGCCGCACCGCGTTGACGGGCGCTCGGAGTTTGTGAAATTCGGCGACACCGGCGCGACGATCGACCTGTCCCCCGTTTTTTCCGGACAGGCCAAAAACGTGCGGCGTGATTTTCACTTCGACGCGCGCGCGCGCGCCGTGACGATCACCGACACGCTCGACGGGGCGCCCGCCCGCGCTGAAATCCGCTGGGCGATGGTAACAAAGGCAAAAGTCACAATCTCCCCGGATGGAGGCAGCGCGACGCTGATTCAAAAAGGAAAGCAACTGCACGCCTCGCTTCTTCCCGGCCAAGCCGGCTCAATGCGCTTTGAAACCATCCCGGCCGAGGCCTCGCCCAAAAACAATTACGACGCGCCAAATCCGGGGACGCACATCCTGGTCGTCCGCGCCAAGGCATCCGCGAAGGGAAGCGCCGCCATCGCGGTGCGACTGCGCGCGGGCGAGGCTTCTCATTGAGCGCGGAGCCCCCAGGGCGCGCGCGAAAAACCAACCTGCCGCATTGACCCGCGATTGCAAAAGGGGTTTCTTTCAAGGCTCTGTTTCTTTCATTCCCCTCCTCATCCAACACCCGCCCCTGATTCCTCACCACCAACGTCATCACATGAGCAAACACAACCACTCGCGCCGCGACTTCCTCAAAACAACAGCCCTCGCGGGGCTGGGCATCGGCCTCGCCGGAATGGCACCCTCCCGCGCGGCCGGCGCGGAACCCGGATTCGGCGCCGTGCGCAGTCGCGCCAAAAACATCAGCCAGACACGCCGCCGCCCCGCCGGACAAAAACCCGTCCATTCCCTGACCACCTCGCCGATTGAAAAAGTTCGCGTCGGGCTCATCGGCTGCGGCGGCCGGGGCGGCTCGCTGCTCAAGGACCTGTTGAACATCCCTTTTGTTGAAGTCACCGCCATCTGCGACGTCCGCGAGGAGCGCGTCGCCATGATGCTCAAGCGCGCCGGGGACAAGGGGCAGACCCCGAGAACCTATTCCGGCGGCGACCGCGCCTGGGAAAACCTCCTGCGGCAGGACAACATCGATGTCGTTTACGTCGCCACACCTTGGGAATGGCATTGCGAAATGAGCGTCAAGGCGATGGAGGCGGGCAAGCATGCCTTCGTGGAAGTCTCCGCCGCCGTCACGGTTGACGAGTGCTGGAAACTCGTGAACACCTCGGAAAAAACCCAGCGCCACTGCGCGATTTTGGAAAACTGTTGTTACGGCCGCAACGAACTCTTTGTGCTCAACATGGCCCGCGAGGGTGTTTTCGGCGAGCTCACGCACGCCGAGTGCGCCTACATCCACGACCTGCGCGGCATGCTCTTCAAGCTCGGCACCGAGGGCGACTGGCGCCGCGAATACCACAAGACCCTCGACGGCAATCTCTATCCCACGCACGGCCTCGGCCCCGTCTGCCAATACATGGGCATCGGGCGCGGCGACCAGATGAAATACCTCGTCTCCATGAGCTCGCCCGAAGCCGGCCTCTCCAAGTGGCTCAGGGAAAAAAATCCAAACGACGGGCGCCACGCCGGCGAAAAATACGTCTGCGGCGACATGAACACCACCCTTGTCAAAACCGAGCTGGGCCGCTCCATCATGATCCAGCACGACGTGATCAGCCCGCGCCCCTACAGCCGCATCAACGCCCTCAGCGGCACCGGCGGCACCTTTTTCGGCTACCCGAACCGCCTCGCGCTCGATGACCCGAAAAAATACAACCTCAAGGCCAAGAGCAGCCACGGCTGGCTCAAGGACGACGATTTTAAGGCCATGCGCGAAAGGTTCGACCATCCGCTCTACAAACAATTGCAGGAACGCGCCAAGAACAGCGGCCACGGAGGCATGGATTATGTCATGAGCTACCGCCTGCTTGATTGCATCCGCAAGGGTCTCACTCCCGACATGACGGTTTACGACGCCGCGCTCTGGAGCTGCATCCTCGAACTGTCGGCAAAATCAGTCCAGGAAGGCAGCCACCCCGTCGGCATCCCCGACTTCACCCGTGGCGATTGGAAAGCCATCAAACCCCTCGGCATCGCCACAACCTGAACCGGCGCCCACCCAAGAACAAAACGCGCCTAACCCGCGCCCGCCTTGTCATGATTCACAAGGTTGCGCCTCCATGCGCTCGGCGAGATTCCGTGCACTTGTTTGAAGGTGGCCGACAGGTGAAAGGCGGAGCTAAAGCCGAGCTGGGCCGCCGCCTCGTCAAGGGTTGCGTCGGTTGACGCAAGCAGGCGGCGCGCGTGCGCCATGCGCAGATTTATCACATATTGCCAGGGGGCATAATTTGTATGCTGCTTGAAAGCGCGCCGCAAATGCGAGTAGGCCACGCCGAGTTTTTTGGACAGCTCCCGCACATTCACCGCCTCGGTGTAACGCTCGGCAAGGATGCGCTCAAGCTGGCCGACCGAATGGCTCAGGCGCGTGGGGGGCGCGTTCTCAATCCGGCCCGCCTGCTCCCACGCGGCGAGGACGGCGTAGGCCGCCGCGCTTCGCGCCGGGTCGTGCGACGCGCCGTTTTCCCTTGAGTGCGTGTGCAGGCGTTGCAGCGACGCCTCCATTTCCGTCGCGAGCACGTTCGCGCGCACGGATTGGGCGGCATTGATGATTTTTTTCGAAATCAAGCGCGTCACGAGCGGGCCGCGCGCCTCCAGCCAGCTCTCCACCCAGCCGGTCTGCGGGTCGGGCTGGTAGCGGTGCCAGACGCCGGGCAGCAGGGCGAATGCCGCGCCCGGGCCGACTTCGACCAGCCCCGTCTGGCGGGTTTCAAACCGTCCGCGCCCCTCCTCGATGAGGACGATTTGAAGCGCGTCGAGGACTCGACCGCGCGTCCAGTTCAGCGCGTGGTCGTCGGGATGCGCGGACATGGGATAACGGGCGCCGGGCGGAATGCGGGTGAACCCCGACGCGGTCACCGCCAGCCCCCAGATGTTCATTTCGGGCGGCGTTGCGAAATAGCGAAAATAATCACGGGCGGTTTTGTCAGGGGTGGACATTTTTTATATGAAAAAAAGCAATAAGACAATTCACAACGCTGTGTCCACACGCTAAGCTTCACAACCATGAATTCACCGAATGCTCCCCAAAATGCGTCCGCGCTTCGAATCGGTTTGTTTGGCATTGGCCTGGACGCCTACTGGCCCCAGTTTTCCGGCCTGAAGGAACGGCTTGAGGGTTATTTGGCGCGGGTCGCGCAAAAACTGGCGCGTCCAAACGTCGAGGTGGTGAATGTCGGCCTCGTTGACAATGCCGACCGGGCGCGCGAGGCGGGCGGCGAGTTGCGGCGCGCGGATGTGGACTTGATCTTTTTGCATGTCACCACGTATGCGCTGTCCTCGACGGTGCTGCCGGTCGTGCAGCGGGCGCGGGTGCCCGTGATCGTGCTCAATCTCGCGCCCGAGCCTGCGATCGACTACAAAACTTTCAACAACATGGGCGATCGCACGCGGATGACGGGCGAGTGGCTCGCGCATTGCGCGGCGTGCCCGGTGCCGGAAATCGCCAATGTCTTCAATCGAGCGGGCGTGCGGTTCCACCAAGTCACGGGCGTGCTTGAGGACGACCCCGTGTGCTGGTCGGAAGTCGACGCGTGGGTGGAGGCCGCGCGCGTGGCCGCCGGCATGGCCGGGAACCGGCTCGGATTGATGGGGCACTATTACGGCGGCATGCTGGACATTTATTCGGACGTCACGCTGCAATGCGCGACGTTTGGCACGCATGTCGAAATGCTCGAAGTCGAGGAGCTGGTTGCGCGCCGGCGCGAGGTCGCCGCGGATAAAATCGCCGCGCGCGTGACGGAGTTTCGCGAGATATTTGACGTGCAGCCCGACTGCGGCGACGACGCGCTCGCGGAAGCCGCGCGCACATCCGTCGCGCTCGACAAGCTGGTCGCGGATTATCGCCTGGGCTCGATGGCGTATTTCCACAAGGGCTCCGGCGTGAAGGAATGCGAGGACGCGATCAGCTCAATCATACTCGGCACGTCGATGCTGACCGGTCGCGGCGTTCCCGTCGCGGGCGAGTATGAGGTGAAGAACGCGCAAGCGATGAAGATCATGGATTTGTTTGGCGCGGGCGGCTCGTTCACGGAATATTACGCGATGGATTTCGCGGACGATGTCGTGCTCATGGGACACGACGGCCCGGGGCACATAAAAATCGCCGAGGGCAAAACCAAAGTGCGCCCGCTCACGGTTTACCACGGCAAGGTCGGCAGCGGCGTTTCGGTCGAGATGGCCGTGCGTCACGGGCCGGTGACATTGCTCGCGGTGGTCGAGACGGGCGACGGCAAACTCGGCCTGCTCTGCGCGGAAGCGGAGTCGGTGCCGGGACCGATTCTCGCCATCGGCAACACAAACAGCCGCTATCGCTTCAAGTGCGGTGCGCGCGAGTTTGTGAATCGCTGGAACAGCCACGGCCCCGCGCATCACTGCGCGGTTGGCGTCGGTCACATCGCGCAAAAGATCGAAAAACTCGGCCAGTTGTTGCAGATGCCCGTGGTGCGGGTCTGCTAAGGGCCGTCCGCGTCACGCCGCCGCCTTCGCGTATTTTGCGATGATGCCGTCGAAGCTGCCGTTGCTGAAAAAGATCACGGCACGCGGATTCGCGGGATTTGCCGGAAGGGTGGCGGCGGTGAGTTTTTCGAGAAGCGCGATATTGCTCGAAAACGCCCCGGCGCGGATGTCGCGCGCGGCGAGTTGTTGAATCACAGCGGCGGTGTCGAAGCGCTCGTCAGCTGAAAGTTTTTCGGCGCGGCTAACCGGGCCGAGATAAACTTCGTCGGCAAAAACAAGCGCGGCGGCAAAATCGTTTTGCAGGGTGCGCGTGCGCGCGGTGTTGCTGCGCGGTTCAAAAACCGCCGTGAGCGTTGCGCCGGGAAAACGGTTGCGAAATGATTTTAGTGTTTCGGCAATCGCGGTCGGATGATGCCCAAAATCCTCAACCACGGTGAGCGCGGGAGTGGCGACAAGTGTTTCCTGACGGCGTTTCACTCCGCGAAAACGGGCTAATGGCCCGGCGATGTGAAGACTCTCTTTGGGTGGAGCGAAGCCTCCAGCTAAGCCGAAATTGTTAGGAAAAACTAACGCTTGCGACTCAGCCGGAGGCTTCGCCCCGTCAAGGCTTAGCGCCGTCGCCACGGCCGCCATCGCGGCATTGCGGGCATTGTAAAGGCCGGGCGTGGCCATGCAGATTTTTGTCCACTCGGCGCCGTTCCAGAGAAGCGTGAAGGATATGCCGTCCGCGTCCTCCGAAAAGTCGGCGATGCGCGCAAAATTATTCTCACCCGTGCCAACACCGAGGATTTTGCACCAGGTCACTTTTTCGACGACTTCGCAAAGATTGGCATCGTCGCCATTAAAAACGATGGCGCCATTGCCCGGCACGAGGCGGGTGAGGTGCGTGAACGTGCGTTTCACGTCGGCGAGATCGCGAAAGATGTCGGCGTGGTCGAACTCGAGGTTGTTGAGGATGGCGACGCGCGGCGCGTAATGGATGAACTTGCTGCGCTTGTCGAAGAACGCGCTGTCGTATTCGTCGCCCTCGATCACAAAAGGATCGGCGGGCGCACCGAGGTGGTTGCCGACGGGCGGATCCTGCGGAACACCGCCGATGAGAAAGCCGGGATCGCGCCCGTTTTTCCGAAGGAGAAACGCCGTCATCGCGGTGGTGGTGGTTTTGCCGTGCGTGCCGCAGACGACGATGTTGTCGCGCCGTGCGAGGATGTGATCGTGCAGCAACGCGGGGAGCGACGTGAAGGGAATCGCGCGCCCGGCGAGAAGCCATTCGACCTCGGGATTGCCGCGCGACATCGCGTTGCCGATTACGACGAGGTCGGGCGCGAGTTTTTCGAGGCGCGCGGGATCGTAGCCCTCGTGGAGCGAAATGCCCGCCGCCGCGAGCACGGTGCTCATGGGCGGATACACGCCGGTGTCGGCTCCGAGCACCTCGTGCCCGGCGGCGCGCACAAGCAGCGCCGCGTTGCCCATCGCCGTGCCGCAAATGCCCATGAAGTAGATTCGCATGATGCCATGTATGCGCATGGATTTTTCGGGATGTGTCAAAGTGGAAGCGGTGTCCCGTCGCTTGTTTTTATAAAACGGCGGGGGAACGCGCCCGCCTCCACTTTGGTTTGCCCTTGGCGCGCGTTTTGTGATGATTCGCGGCATGATTGAATTGGCTGAGAAATTTCTTAAGGCATTCATTCCGCTTTTTGTCGCGATGGACCCGATCGGGCTTGCGGCGTTGTATCTCGGTTTCACCCCGCTCATCCCCATGGAAAAGCGCAAGCGCATCACGCGCCAGGCCATCCTCACGGGCGCGGGCGTGGCGTTGTTATTTTTGTTTCTCGGACAGGCGATTTTCCGCGCGCTGTATATCACGCCGGGCGATTTTCAAATCGCCGGCGGGCTTATCCTGTTGATCCTGGCCGCCCGCGATCTGCTCACATCGAGCGAGTCGGCGCCGCAAACGCTTTCGGAAGATTTTGGCGTGGTGCCGCTGGGCATGCCGCTCATCGCGGGGCCGGCGGTGATCGCGACTTTGTTCATCTGCGTCGACATGGTCGGTTTTGTGATGACGCTTGCCGCGCTCGCGGCGAATCTCGCGCTCGTCGTGCTCGCGCTGGCGTGGAGTGACAAACTCGGAAAACTGATCGGCATCACGGGCATGAAGGCGATTTCAAAAATCATCTCCATGCTCCTCGCCGCAATCGCCATCTCAATGATCCGCCAAGGGCTCAACTCATGAGCATGCGCAACACGCAATGCGCGCTTCCGGGAAGTGTCATTGGGGCCGTGTGTTTTCAGTAAAACAGCAACCTTCGAATCGGTAAAAAAAGTTGGCCGGTCGCCTACCCCTAAGCGACCGGCCATTTGCTTTCTTAGTTACCCCAAAACTCCCGCTATGCGGGAGAAGTGAAATTGATAAGCAGAGAAGATTAAATTCAGGTGTCTTCGTCAACAAGAAATTGAAATGTTCTTTCAATTAAAAGTTAATTCATTCATTACCAATGAATTAAAATGTAATTATTTTTGCCCATTTCATGATATTCATGCTGCTACAGTCATTTTGGAGGTGTAGCGGGCTTTCACTCCAACCTTTTTTGCTTATTGGTTACCCGATGATGTCTGCAGAAGTTGGGGCTCCATCTTCGACTGAGACTTCGATACTATGGCCGGCGAATAATCCTGCATCGTCGAAATATACCACGGATGCCCCGACTTCGTCGAACAGGTGAATGCTTGGGTTGGTCAACATGCGGGCAAATCGCTTCTCATCCACGGTCCCAATGCTCTCATCAAGCCAAGTGTCATTGTAGAGAGAGCACAATTCTTTGGCGGCAAATGCGCGAAACTCCGGCAATCGTTTGACCAGGCTTTTGTAGTGTTTGACCGCCGTGGCTGAAGGTTTTCCGTCTTTTAGATATGGCCCATCCATTATGCGCACGGGAACGTTATCAAAAGTTAACTCGATATTAGGCATCGTATTTTTCTTCTGGTTAGCAGTGATATTAGGCCAAGGCGGTCGTGGGGAGATGGAGTGTTTATGGACGACAACGTTTTTGGTGTCGCTGCGGACGTCAACGGTCGAATTGCATCCGGACACCGGGCGCGGCGACGACGAGCACGCAGGTTTTCGCCTTCCGAAACGGAATCAGGACAATCCCCATGATTGCGAAGAGCACCGCATCTTTCACGGCGGCGTTCAGGCTGCCGACAAGCGGCGGGGGCGACGCCGGGGAGGCAGGTTGTGCTTGGGTATTTTGTCCGGGCATTGTGTTTCGGGAGGTGGCTTCACTGCGCGGGTGTTTTTGCCAGACCGCGATCTTTCAGCCAGCCACTTCGCGGCTGGCCCACATGCATGTCAACGATTTCGCGTCAAATTACATTCAAACTTATAATAATCGAAACCGGGCTGGAGGGCGGAGCTCTGCGACGCCGTTGCCTGCAATCGTGGCATGACGGCGTCGCAGAGCTCCGCCCTCCAGCGCACGCGTGTGTCCGAAACGCTGAAACGGATAAATCAACAATTTTCGACTCAACCTTTTTTGCGTCTCTTAGAAAACAGAACTATCGTTCATCCGCGTTGGCTCGAACGACTGGTTCGGCTCTTTTTTCGAGCGGAATCGGCTGCAATTCACTCAGAGTCCCAAAGCAGAGCCCTTCGTCTTTTCGCTGGTGGAATATACCTTCGTCAACATTGATGCGCCATCGAGAACCAATGGCTAAAAATGGTATTGATTCGCTCGTAATATCTGAAACCACAAGTAGCACCTTCGAAATACCATCTTTTCTTTTTTCGATGAGGCGTGCGCTAATCGCATATGCTGGAACACCCTTATTCTTCTTCGGTGGTGGTCTGAACGATTCTATCTCGATGCTTAACGTGATAGGGTGAGTTTGAATCTGCATGACCTCGATAGGTCGGTCCGCACAACCGACTAGCATAATACAAACGAAGAGTAGCGTGTAGGCCTTCACTCTTAGCCTAACAGTGTTATTAGGCCAAACTGGCCTTGGGGGTTGGAGTTGGGCTCATGGGCGGCAACGTTTTTGTTATCACTGCGGACGTCAATGATCGAATTGCTTGGAGTTGGCGTTTGGTTTTTGCGGAGTGGCGACTTGGAAATCGCCGCTCCGTTCGGAGAAATCACGCCGTTTCCAGCAGCTTGTAGATTCGCGCGACCATTTTGCTGGCGTCGTCGAGGAGGCCGGCGCTGATGAGGGCGTTGTCCAGGATTTGCTCGGCAATCAAAGCGGCTTTTTCAGGCGCGGTTTTTTGCGCGTCGGCAAGGCGCTTGATCACGGCGCTGCGCGGGTTGACTTCGAGATTCACCTTGAGCGGGGGCTCGGCGGGGATTTCGCCTTCCTTGCCTTCGGTTCCCGATGCGGCTTGCTGCTGGCGCATGGCGCGCATCATGCGGCGCATGTGCGCGGGCATGGGGTCGGCGTTGAGCGCGAGCGCGGGCGAATCGGTGAGGCGGTCACTCGACTTCACCTCGGCGACTCCGCGCGCGGCGAGCGTTGTTTTGAGCCATTCAACGAGGGCGGCGGTGTCGGTTTCGGAGAGCGCGTTTTCATCGGCGGGCGGCTTGGGCGCGTCGGGGAGTTTCAGGTCGGCGCTGTCGGCGGAGACGAGTTTTTTGCCGTCGAATTCGCGGACGTTGCTCATCACGTAATCGTCAACGGCCTCGTAGCAGTAGAGGACTTCGAGGTTGCGCGATTTGAAGCCCTCGATGTAGGGGCCGCTTTCGATCGATTCGCGGGTGGCGCCGATGAGGTAGTAGATCTCGGTTTGGCCTTCCTTCATGCGCGAGACGTAGTCGGCGAGCGAGGTGGTTTTGCCTTTTTCGGTGAGCGAGGATTCGTAGCGGAGAAGCTTGGTGAGTTGCTCCTTGTGCGTGAAGTCGAGCGCGGCGCCTTCCTTGAGGAAGATGCCGAACTGGGCGTAGAGGTCGGCGTAGGCGTCGGCGTTGTTTTGCGCGAGTTCGTCGAGGTGCTTGAGGAAGCGCTTGGTGATGACCTTGCCGAGTTTGTCGAGCAGGGCCTTGTCCTGCATGGTTTCGCGCGAGATGTTGAGCGGAAGGTCCTCGCAATCGACGACGCCCTTGAGGAAGCGGAGCCATTCGGGGAGGAGGTCTTTCGGGCGCGAGTCGATGAGGACTTTGCGGCAGTAGAGCGCGACGGAGGGTTCGAGGCGCGTCATGCCGAAACGCTCGGGGTTTTCGTTGGGCACGAAGAGGAGGGCGTTGATGGCGAGCGGGGCGTCGGCGGAAAAGTGGAGGTGCGTGCGCGGCTCGTCCCAGGCGTGGGCTTGGAACTTGTAGAACTCGGTGTATTCCTCGGGCTTGATTTCGTTTTTGTTGCGCAGCCAGAGCGCCTGGACGGTGTTGATGCGCTTGGTGTTGAGGTTGACGGGGAAGGAGACGAAGGCGGAGTAGTGCTCGAGGATTTGCTTGATGCGCGCCTCGCCGGCGAAGTCGGCGCAATCGTCCTTGAGCGTGATGGCGATGGTGGTGCCGCGCGGGGTGTCGGCGGGCGCGGTTTCGATGGTGTAGGAGCCGGAGCCGTCGCTCGACCAGGTGTGCGCGGGCTCGTCGGCGCGCCATGAGCGCGAGGTGACGCGCACGTGCTTGGCGACCATGAACGCGGAGTAGAAGCCGACGCCAAACTGGCCGATGAGGTTGGCGTTTTTCTGGCCGTTTTCGCCGAGCGCCTTGAGGAAGGCCTTGGAGCCGGAGTGCGCGATGGTGCCGAGGTTTTCAACGAGCTCGGCGCCGGTCATGCCGAGGCCGTCGTCGGCGATGGTGATGGTTTTTTCGCCGGCCTTGTCGTCGGTGGTGATGTTGACCTCGAGGGGGCGCGGGTCGTCGGGGAGATTTTTTTCGGTGAGCTGGAGGTGGCGGAATTTTTCGAGCGCGTCGGAGGCGTTCGAGACGAGCTCGCGCACGAAGATTTCCTTCTCGGTGTAGAGCGAGTGGATGACGATATCGAGGAGCTGCTTGATCTCGGCCTGGAACTCGAATTTTTGCGGTGCGGTTTGTGCGTCGGTTTTTTTGTCGGACATGATGCGAATAATGCGTGTTGAGTTGTTGTGTGTTTGGTTTGTGAAAGTGTCGAAAGAGAAAAAGGATTTTAGCCGCGCACGGAAAAAATCAAGAGCGGGGTTTGCTGAGAGCACCGGCGCGAAAACGGGAAGTAGGGCGCGCGCATCCGTGAACACACGCGAGCGCGCACGACGTGCCCCCTATCGCGTCAGTTTGCGGTATTTAATGCGGTGCGGCTGGTCGGCGTCCTTGCCTTTGCGGCGGCGGTAATCCTCGAGGTAACTCGTGTAATTGCCCGACCACCACGCGACGGCGCTGTCGCCCTCGAAGGCGAGGATGTGAGTCGCCACGCGGTCGAGGAACCAGCGGTCGTGCGAAACAACCACGGCGCATCCGGCGAAATTTTCCAGGCCTTCCTCAAGCGCGCGGATCGAGTTCACGTCGAGGTCGTTGGTTGGCTCGTCGAGCAGGATCAGGTTGGCGCCGCTCTTGAGGAGGCGCGCGAGGTGCACGCGGTTGCGCTCGCCGCCGGAGAGGATGCCGACTTTTTTCTGCTGGTCGGCGCCGGTGAATCCGAATTGCGCGCAGTAGGCGCGGGCGTTCACTTCGCGCCCTCCCGCCCCGCCGAGTTTCAGGATTTCCTGCCCGTCGCTGATGGCTTCGTAAATCGTGGATTCGTCGGGAAGCGAGTCGCGCGATTGATCGACGTGCGCGATTTGCACCGTCTCGCCGATGCGCAGCGTGCCCGAGTCGGGTTTCTCCGCGCCGGTGATGAGGCGGAAGAGCGTCGTCTTGCCCGCGCCGTTGGGGCCGATCACGCCGACGATGCCGCCGGGCGGAAGCGAGAAGGTGAGGCTTTCGAAGAGGAGTTTGTCGCCGTAGCTTTTCGCGAGTTTGTCGGCCTCGACAACAAGCGTGCCGAGGCGCGGGCCGGCGGGAATGAGGATTTCGAATTCGCGCTCCTTTTCGGCCACGTTTTCCTTGAGCATGGACTCGTAGGCGCTGATGCGCGCCTGCGATTTGGCGACGCGCGCCTTCGCGGATTTGCGAATCCATTCGAGCTCGCGCGCCATGGCCTTTTGGCGGCGGTCCTCGGTGCGCTGCTCGATGGCGAGGCGGCGCTGTTTTTGCTCGAGCCACGAGGAATAATTTCCCTGCCACGGAATGCCGTGACCGCGGTCGAGTTCGAGAATCCAGCCGGCGACATTGTCGAGAAAGTAACGATCGTGCGTGACGGCGATCACGGTGCCCTCGTAACGCGAGAGGTGCTGCTCGAGCCAGTGCACGCTCTCGGCGTCGAGATGGTTGGTCGGTTCGTCGAGCAGGAGGATGTCGGGTTTTTGGAGGAGCAGGCGCGCGAGCGCGACGCGGCGGCGCTCGCCGCCGGAGAGCGTGTCCACGATTGTTTCGGGCGGCGGGCAACGGAGCGCGTCCATGGCCATGTCAACTTGCGAGGCGACATCCCAAGCGTTGAGCGCGTCGATTTTTTCCTGAAGCTCGCCCTGTTTTTCGGAGATGGCGTCGCGCGCGGCATCGTCGGCGGCGGAGTCGATTTCGTCCCACGTGGCGTTGTAGGCCTCGACAAGGTCGGCGAGGTGTTTCACGCCCTCCTCGACGCAGGCGCGCACGGTTTTGCCGGCGGCGAGCTGCGGCTCCTGCTCGAGCAGGCCGACGCTGTATCCGGGCTTGAACACGACCTGGCCGTCGAACTCCGTGTCGCGCCCGGCGAGGATGCGCATGAGCGAGGATTTGCCGGAGCCGTTGAAGCCGAGCACGCCGATTTTCGCCCCGTAGAAAAACGAAAGCGAGACGTCGCGGAGTATTTCCTTGCGCTCGATTTTTTTCGAGACGCGCATCATGGAAAAAATGATTTTGGGTTGTTCGTCGGTGGCCATGGCAATTGTCAGAAAACTAATAACCTCAAAGAGGCGCAAGAGTCACAGGAAAAACAAAGCCGCCGCGGTGTCTTTCGCGCCTCTTCGCGCTTGTTCTTGTGCTCAGATAATTTCCTCCGTCTCGACGCTCAGCGGTTTCGCCGGGTCGCAATCAACGCGCAGCGTCACGAAGCGGTCGCGGTGGTTGTCGAAAATCGGCCAGAGTGCGGCGCGGTCGGTTTCGGGGATGTAAATGTCGTCCATCGCGGCGCGTGTGAAAAAACCGAACTTGCCCTCGTCGATGTCGGGCGGAAGCGCGGGAATGGGTTTCTTGCATCGGAAGAGAAACATGAGCCAGTGACCGCTGCCCTCGTAGGATTTTTCCGCGATCATGCAGAACAGGTGCAAGTCGGCGGTTGTGATTTCAAAACCGGTTTCCTCGCGCGTCTCGCGGATGGCGCACTCGTAGGGCGACTCGCCGGAGGCGGTTTCGAGCTTGCCGCCGACAGGGCTCCACGCGCCGAGGTTCGGAGCTTTTGCGCGGCGGATGAGGAGTTGTTCGCCCCACGCGTTTTCGATAAAAACAAGAACGGCGAGTTTGTAGGGGATGCTCATTTGAAAGCCGGTTTTCTAAGCACGGATTGCGGGGATTTACACGGACAAAAACAAAGCGCCGGCATGCGCAAGCCGCGCGCGACCCAAATGTCCGCGCGCGTGTTTTGCGAAGCGTGTTCAATTTTTTCGGAAATTTTCTGATTGGTTTCTGGCGCGCGATTCATAGCCATTGCGGGCTTCACCATTCACCAATAACAAAAATATGTCACTCGCACTTCTCTTCGCCGGTCAAGGCGCACAAAAAGTCGGCATGGGCAAATCGCTCTACGAAAACTCCGCCGCCGCGCGCGCGCTTTATGACGAGGCAAACAGTGTTCTCGGCTGGGATTTGAAAAAAATCTCGTTCGAGGGCCCCGATGCCGAGCTCACGCAAACGAAGGTCTGCCAGCCCGCGCTGTTCGTGCACGGGCTCGCGCTCCTCGCCGCGCTCAAGGAAAAGGGCGACGCCGGAATCGCGGACGCAAAATACGCGCTCGGCCTCAGCCTCGGCGAAATCACCGCGCTGACCGCCGCGGGCGTGTTCGATTTTGCGACCGGCCTGCGCGTCGTCGCCGAACGCGGACGCCTCATGCAGATGGCGTGCGAGGCGACGCACGGCAGCATGGCGGCGATCATCGGCGAATCGCGCGAAACCGTCGCGGCGCTTTGCGCGAAGTTCGACCTTGAGGCGGCCAACTTCAACTGCCCCGGCCAGATCATCATTTCCGGCGAAAAACAAAAAATCGTCGATGCCGTCGCCGACGCCAAGGCAAACGGCATCCGAAAGGCCATGGAGCTCAATGTGGCCGGTGCCTATCACAGCCGCCTGATGGTTCCGGCGCGCGACGCGTTTGAAAAATTCCTCGAAACCATTCCCTTCGCCGCGCCGCAAATGACCGTGTTCACCAACACCACCGGCAAGGCAGTCAGCGAGCCCGCCGACATCCGCGCCGCGCTCGTGAAGCAGGTCGTCTCGTCCGTGCTCTGGGAGGACTGCCTCGTCAGCGCGCAAGCGGCGGGCGCGACGGCGTTTCTCGAACTCGGGCCCGGCGGCGTGCTCGCCGGCCACGTTAAGCGCACGAACAAGGAGTGGCCCGTCACCAGCAAGTCGGAATACGCCGATTTGTAAGCGACCCGCCCCGCGCTTCCTTTTTGACACGACGTCAGGCAATCCATTGCCTGACGTTTTTCATTTCACATCTCGAATCCCGCACTCCGCATTTTCACCATGTCCAACATCCGCGTCCGTTTCGCACCAAGCCCCACGGGCTTTTTCCACATCGGCAGCGCACGCACCGCGCTCTTCAACTGGCTCTACGCGCGCCACACCGGCGGCACGTTCGTGCTGCGCATCGAGGACACCGACAAGGAGCGCAACAGCGAGGACTTCCTCAATGTCATTTATGACAGCCTCAAGTGGCTCGGCATGAACTGGGACGAGGGGCCGGGCGTTGGCGGCGATTACGGCCCCTACCGCCAGAGCGAGCGCGACGCGATCTACAAGGAATACATCCGGAAACTCTTCGACGCCGGGCGCGCCTACGAGAAGGACGGCGCC
Source organism: Ereboglobus sp. PH5-10 (assembly GCF_029504735.1). Classification (GTDB taxonomy): domain Bacteria; phylum Verrucomicrobiota; class Verrucomicrobiia; order Opitutales; family Opitutaceae; genus Ereboglobus. The sequence continues at coordinate 86,464 of NZ_JAQFIP010000009.1, forward strand.
GTATGGTTCAAGCTCCTCGGCGAGCGCTACGAAACCTTCGACGACCATCGCAAAAAGACCGTCGAAAAGGTAAAGGTCGCCCCCACCGTAATCGACGATCTCATCCGCGGACGGGTCGAGCGCGTCGAGGACGAGGACTTCGTGATCGTGCGCTCCGACGGCAGCCCCGTGTTTCACCTTGTCAACGTCATCGACGACATCGCCATGAAAATCACGCACGTGATTCGCGGCGAGGATCACCTTTCAAACACCAGCAAGCACGTCGAGCTCTTCAAGGCCTTCGGCGCGCCCGTGCCGCACTTCGCGCACATACCGCTCATCCTCAAGCAAAACGGGCCCGGCAAAATGTCCAAGCGCGACCAGGGCGCGCTCGTCGAGGAGTATCAGCGCCGCGGATACATTCCCGAGGCGCTCGTCAACTTCCTCAGCCTCCTCGGATGGAATCCCGGCGACGATCGCGAAAAAATGCCCGTCGCGGAAATCATCCGCCTCTTCGACCTTCCCGGCGTGAACCAAAGCAACGCGCGCTTTGACGACAAAAAACTCGCACACATGAACATGACCTACGTGCTGGAGCTGCCGCCCGACGATTTTGTGGCGCGAGCCAAGGCGTATTTCGCGCGACACGGCACCTTCGCCGCCGGTATGCCCGACGAAAATTATCTGCGCGAAGTCCTCCTGCTCAGCCAGCCCAAGATAAAAGGCATCGAGGACCTGCCCGGCTACACGGAGTATTTCTTCACGGAAAACTTTTCCCTCAACGAAAAAGCCGCCGCGAAAATCATGGGCAAGGGCGATCCGAAAACCCGCCTGCTCGAACTCGCCGACGCGCTGAAGACCGTCGATTTTTCGAACGACCTCGTGATCGAGGAGGCGATCAAAAAACTCGCCGCCGACAAGGGTCTCGGTTTCGGCGACTATCAGTCCATCGCGCGCCTCGCCGTTTCCGGCACCAACGTGGGGCCAAACCTCACGGGCATGTTCCGCGTGCTCGGCCGCGACCGCGTGCTGGCGCGAATCGAGCGGTTTCTGGCACGGCAATAAACAGCCAAAAGTCGCGAGCCGCGGCCGGGGGGAAAAGGCCCGCCAAACCGCGCGCTTGCGCGCGGGCGCGCGAACGTGTTTTCTTGCGCTCTTCCATGTCCACAAATCACACCGAAAACACCGCGTCGCAGGAACTCCTCTCGCGCATCGAGGCCGGCAAGGCCGCCGTGCTCGCGCAAACCGATCTTATGTTGCGCGAATTCGGCCGCGCCCAAAGCAACTGGAAATCCGACGGCACGCGAGTCACGCCCGTCGATATCGCGATTTCACAAAACATCGAGCGGCTCATTCACGAGCGTTTTGCGGACGACGAGTTTTTCAGCGAGGAGCTCGCCGATCCCGCGCGCTTCGAGTCCGAGCCGCTGCGCGCGCGTTTCGCGTGGATACTCGACCCGATCGACGGCACCAACAACTACGCCACCGGCCTCGCCAGCTGCGCGATTTCACTCGGCCTCTACGAAAACGGCCTCCCCGTTTACGGCATCGTTTACGACATGAGCCGGCGCGCGCTCATCCACGGCGGCCCCGGCCTCGGCGTGTTCGACGGCGACCGGGCGGTTTCCGTTTCGCAGGCCGCGCCCACGCCGCAAAGCCTGGTCGGCTTTCACAGCCCCCACGACAAAATCTACGCGGCGCAGGCAAAAACCATCGTCGAAAATTTCAAGATCCGCGGACTCGGCAGCAGCACGCTCCTCCTCTCCTACGTCGCCAACGGAATGCTCGAAGGCGTCGTCGACCACAACGTCAAGATATGGGACATCGCCGCCGCGATCCCGCTCTGCATGGCCGGGGGCGGCGAACTTTATTTCTTCAACAACACCAACCCGCTCCCCGTGCGAACCTTCGACCTGAAGATGAAACGCATCCAATACATCGCCGGCGGCGCGGCCTTTGTCGCCCGCGCGCGCGAGTTGCTCGGCGTTTGAGACGGCGCGATTTTTCCCAACGGCCAACCCTGATTCACCGCATGAAAAAAACGCTCCTGCTTGTTGACATACAGAACGACTTTGTGCCGGGCGGCGCGCTTGCCGCGCCCGATGGCGACAAAATCATCCCGCTGGTGAACCGCCTGCAACCGCTGTTTCAACATGTCCTCGCGACACAGGACTGGCATCCCGCCGACCATGGCAGCTTCGCGGCGCAACACGCCGGGCGCTCGCCGGGCGAGGTCATTGATCTCCACGGCATCCGGCAAATCCTCTGGCCCGTGCATTGCGTGCAACAAACACGCGGCGCGGCTTTCGCCGACGGTCTCGAAACGCGGCGCATCGAGCACATTTTTCACAAGGGCGCCGATCCGCGCGTCGACAGTTACAGCGCCTTCTTCGACAACGGCCGCAAGCACTCAACCGGCTTGGAAAAGTATCTGCGCGAGCACGGACTGACGGATATTTACATCGCCGGGCTCGCAACGGATTACTGCATAAAATACAGCGCGCTTGACGCCGCGCAGCTCGGCTTCAACACGCGCGTGATCGCCGACGCCTGCCGCGCGGTGAACATGCAACCGGGCGACGACAAGCGCGCCTTTGACGAGATGCGCAAGGCCGGGGTGCGTGTGATCGAAAGCGCGGAACTGGCATCAAGGTAGCGCATGCACTCCCGGCCCCCGCCGCTTATAATTGCGCGGAGCTTTCCGGCGCGTCGGCGGCGGCGGTGTTTTTGGCGAGTCGCTCCACCAGTGTTTGGTGGCTCACGGGCTTGGTGAGAACCGTCCGGAAATATGGCCGCAGCAATTTCCTCTGCTGTTTGTCGATATCAATATCAACAAGGCCGACCGCGCGCCCGGCATGCCAGCATTCGGGCTCGGTCGCATAGGTGCGCAACGCCGTCAGCGTGCCGGCGTCGCACTCGACAACGGCGAGATCCCATTCCGTCGCGCCAAGCCCGGACATTTGAAGCCCGAGCGCGACGGCCCCGGCGCGGGCAAGCTCGCGCTTGAGTTCGCGCGCGAAACCATCGTGCGATGTCACGACCGCGATGCGTTTTCCATCAAGGAGCGGCATTTCCTCGTGCGCGGCGGAAACATCCTCGTGCGCGGCGCAGCGTATGGTGAACGAGAACACCGCCCCCTTGCCCAACTCGCTGACAACGGTCATGCGCCCGCCCATCAGCCGCACGAGATCATAACAAATGGAAAGGCCGAGCCCGGCGCCGTCGTAACGGCGCGAATTGGATGAATCAAGCTGGGTGAACGGCTGGAAAATGCGCGACTGGTTCTCGGGCGCGATTCCAATGCCGGTGTCACGCACGGTGAACTCAAGGACGATGCCGTTTTCCCGCAAGTCGCCGGGCGGGGGGCTTTCCCCGGTTTCCGGCGGGAATGTGTCCGCGACAGGCCCGGATGGCTCGGACGCCGCCAAACGAACGGACGCCTCGACCTCGCCCGCGGGGGTGAACTTGACCGCGTTGCCAATCAGGTTGACGAGCACCTGGCGCAACCGACCGGCGTCGGTGATGATGCTCGCGGGAACGGCCGGATCGATCTCATGCAGAAGCTGCAGTTGTTTGCCGGCGGCGCGCGGCGCGGCCAGTTCGAGCGTGTTCTCGAGGAGGGTGCGCACATCGCAGGGTTCCTCGGCGAGACTCATGCGCCCGGATTCAATGCGCGAATAGTCGAGTATGTCGCCCGTGAGCTGCATGAGCGTTTCGCCGCCCTCATAAATGGCATGCACGTATTCGCGCTGCTCGGCGCTCAGTTCGGTGTCGAGCAGAAGGTCGGAAAACCCGATGATGCCGTTGAGCGGCGTGCGCACCTCGTGGCTCATGGTCGCGAGGAAAATGCTTTTGGCGTGATCGGCGGTTTCGGCGCTCTCCTTGGCAAGGCGAAGCTCGGATGCCTGCCGCTGGATCTCGGTCATGTCCACAATGACAATAATGTAGGCGGCGATTTCGCCGCCGGCGTCGCGGACCGGGGTTGAGGTGACTTTCGCGGGAAAGCGCGCGCCGCTTTTGCGCCCCAGCTCGAAGTCCTCCGTCCACGGTTTGCCCTCGTAGGTGAACTTCTCGATTTTCGTGATGTTGTGCTCGGGCATGGCCCGCGCCTTGCCGAGCCAAACCTGGCCGAGCAGCTCCTTGCGGTCATAACCTGTGACCGCGCACAAGCCGTGGTTGGCATACTCGATGACGCCGGTGTCGCTGACAATCATCATGGGCGTGGCGCTTTGCTCCATGGCGGCGTTGAGTTTGCGAATGGAAAAAGCCTGCCTCGCGTGGCGGCGCGCAATGACGAATGTGGCAAACGGCACGCCGAAGAGCAGCCACGCATAGAGCGCCCGCACAAAGGCTTTTTCATACAGCGCCATGTTCCACACGCCTATCTCGCCGTCCAGGCGCATGATGTTGTGTTTGCCGTCAAGCGAATCGACCGGCACATAGGTGGTAACCCACCTGCCCGTGGAATCGGCCTGGAACTCGTTGACGGTGGTGACGCCCGTGCGCAGGGTCGTGAGCACGTCGGCCTCGTTGATCTGGCCGGGGAAGGGATCGCCGGGGCGCAGCATGCGCGGCGAGTCAAACGGCTCGGAATCCGCAAGGCAGACGAGTGAGCCGGTTTCCGGGTTCTGCCGGAACAGGTAAATGTATTCAACATTGGGGTGGGTGCGGTTGAGCCTTATCAACTGGCGCTTGATCCGCCCGTAGGCTTCCGAGCCCTCGTCGGCCCGCGTGCCGGTGAGCTTGGAGAGTTGCTCGGGGTGGATGGCGAGCGCGCTGCGCCGCGCGTTGCGATCCACCTCGTCGAGGCGGGCCCTGTGCGCATTGCGATATTCCCACACGCCGGCGGCGAGCCCGGCGCTCACAATGGCGATCATCGTTATCGTGATTTTTGTTCTAAGGGAAAACATCGGCATGGGAGGTGCGGCGATTGCTTATAACATTTGCGCGGAAACAAACGCACAAAAAACCGCCGCTTTTTTGGAAGCGGCGGTTTTTCTTAAACAAAGCAGGGGATGCCTTGTGTCTTATTTGACGAGGTGCGTCGAGACGAGCTTGGTCATGTCGAACATGTTGACGGACTTCTTGCCGTTGAAGACGGCCTTCAGCTTGTCGTCAGCATTGATCTGGCGCTTGTTCTTGGCGTCCTGGAGGCCGTTCTTTTTGATGTAGGCCCAGAGTTTCTTGGTGAGCTCCGTGCGGGGGAGCGCTTTGTTACCGACGACGGCCGCGAGGGCTTCATCGGGCTGAACAGGCTTCATGAAAGCGGCGTTCGGCTTGCGGGTGGTTTTTTTGGTTTTAGTAGATTTTTTAGCCATACAGGAATCCGGTGTAGTGCGGCGTTTTGCGAAGGCAACATATTTTCAGAGGGAAAATTTTCCATTTCAGAGGGAGAAAGTTTGCCAAGTCGTTGAAAAAGGTCTTGGCGGTGCGCGCGATTTTTCACCGCGCCCGTGTTGTATCAAGATTTTGGATACACAACTCGCCGGGCCCGCCGGCCGGCAATCACTTACCGGCGCTGCTGGTTTTGCTGCGCGCTCGCCTCGCGCTGGGCGCGACGGCGGGCGACCTCGGCGCGAATCGCCTCGAGCCGCTTGGCCTCGTCGGCGCTTCGCTGCTGCGTGTTTTGCTGGCCGGAGGAATTGGCGCGGGATGCGCGTCCCTGAACGGGCTGCGCGGCGCCGGCTCGCGCGACGCCCGCGGGCGCGGGCGCCGAAACCGCGATGCTTTTGCCGGGGCCAAACTTGGGCTCGACAAGCGCGATGGTCTGCGTCCTGCCCTGGTAGTCGACATTGATGCGATTCGTGGCCGCGTCGTAGGAACGCACTACAAACGACTGCCCCGGCTCATCGACGCTCACCCATATGCCCTCTTTTTTTGCGGGATCGTAAATCGCAAAACGCGGGCCGTTTTCGTCGGACACGATCGCGCGCAACTCGATGGGCGTGTTGTTCGCGAGCTTGCCGGCCGCGGCCGAGCCGCGCGGAACAAAGGGGGAGTCGGTCGAAACGCCCGCGCGCATTGCGACGCAGCCAAGCGCGATCAGGACAAAAATAATGCGGCGGGTGCTCATGTCAGGGTGTTTGATTTTGTAATGACGAAATCAAACGCGCGAGGTTGCGTCAAGGCGGGTAAAAGAACCGGCCTGGCGACGCCCCGCCGCAACCTACCCGGTGCTTGCAGCCAAGTGATCGATTTCCGAATCAAGCATGGGTTTCAGCATTTCGACAAGGTTCGGCTCCATGAACTCGAACTCATCGGGAACATCAAGAACGTCGATGGGCGGAAAGCTGAAATCGGAAAGGCCGTCAAAGCGCGTCGTGATCGCACGCTTATGCTCCCGTTCCATGACAAAAACAACATCGGCCCAGCGAAGATCGTCCTCCGAAACGCGGCGATTCGCGTCACCGCGCACGCCGGCGGAACGGACTTCGACACGCGGATCGTTGCGATAAATCCGCTCGGCGGTCGCACTGCGCCGCCTGTTCATTGCGCAGACAAAGAGTATTTTCAAGCGACGCGCGGGCATTGGTTTTAAAAATTGGTGGAGGTGGCGGGATTTGAACCCGCGTGCCCCTGACCTTCTCATATCGCATCTACCGTTATAGTGTCGTATTTATCTCGCTGATGTCACGCGACTCCACGCGCTTGGGCATCAGCCAACTCCCAGATTTTGAAGTATACGGCGCGCGGACTGCGAGTCTCTCCGCACGCTATGCCTGCTGTCGACGTCCGCAGCGGCTAGCAGGTGTCGCCGTGCAAACGAGGCCGCGCTTAGGCGGCCAAGGGCATCTCTTCGCAGTTGCCTATTATTGGTGTGAAGGGTGATTAACGAGGCCAACCTTCATCCTCGAACGGCAGCAATATAATCCAACCAAGGGTCGAATCCAGAACACCCCCAAAATGATTTTGGATTTCACGACACGGGTTTTTGATCAATCAAACCGCGCGCCTAAAAATCCGACTGGTGTGTTTTGCCAGTCAAAGAACAAGGCGCGAACGATGCAGGTTCCCCGGTGGAGTGCAAGCGACGAAATTCGCGCCGGCAAAGAGCCGGCAACCCGAATCACTCGCTCACGCACTTATACACAAAGGCCGGCGGAAAATTCAACGGTGTGTAACCGAGTCGCACCGTCTCAAAATGCCGCTTCATCAAGCGGTAATCGAGCAGCGAATATTGGAACTGGCTGAAATGCCCGCCCGGCTTCAAAATCGTCTGCACCGTGCCGAGGACGGCCAGCTTCGTGCGCCTGCCGAAATTGCCCATAGGCAAACCCGACACGATGTTGTCCACGGAGCGCGGATCCAGCATTGTCGCGGCCAGCGTGGCCGAGCCGTGAACCGCCGTCAGGCGGGGATCGGTCTCCGCGATCGATTTGATTTCCTCGTAAAAAACCGCGTTCAGCTCGAAACTGATCAGGCGCGCGTCCGGCCGCATCCTGCGCAATATCTCGCGTGTCACGTAGCCGCTGCCCGGCCCGAATTCGACGATCAGCCTCGCCTCGGAAAAATCCACGTCCGCAAGCAGGGAGCCGACCAGATACCTCGAGCTGTGCATCAATGTTCCGACCTGCCAGAAATGGCGCACGGATTCCTTAAAAAATTTCCACCTTTTACCCATGGTTTTGCGTTGAGGCGTTTAAAGCCCGACGATGAGTGGCATCCCGGCCTTTGCACACCATGGGTGACACTGGATAAAAAAATTACATGAACACCAGCCAAAATCGTGACATTTTTTTTGAACGCGCGAGGTGCCGGAAACCGCAAAGGGCGGCGCGCCGCAAAACCTTGCGGAACCAAACCGCCTCCGCGCAAGTCCGACAAACATCGGCAAACACTCGCCTTGCACTCCGCCGACCAAACACCCATACATTTCCCTCACAGCCGATTCTCGAAACACCATGAAAAAATTTCTCATTGCATTTATGGCCGCCGCGCTCCTCGCCATTTTCAGCGGATGCACAACCCAGGACTCCACGGACACCACGATCCCGTGGAGCCGCCCCGCCGACTGGGAAGGCGGCATTCCCGGCATGGGCAACGCCGGCGAGCAACGCCGCTGATTTTTGCCGCGCGCACTCTCTTTTGTTTCGCAAAAAATCCGGTCCTGTGACCGGATTTTTTTATGTCCGCAACCGACGACACGCCTTCAACGCCCGCGCCGCGCCCCTCCAACGCCTCGCTCACCCCGCTCCCCGGCCATCTCTACGTCGTCGCCACGCCCATCGGCAACCTCGCCGACCTCACCGAACGCGCGCGCGCCATCCTTTCCTCGGTCGACCTCATCGCATGCGAGGACACACGCACCACCGGCGCGCTCCTCAGCCGCCTCGCCCTGCCCCGCCGCGAACTCACCGCCTACCACGACCACAACGAAACCGAGGCCGCCGAACGCCTCGCCGCCCAGCTCGCCGCGGGCAAGTCCGTCGCCGTCGTCAGCGACGCCGGCACGCCCGCGCTCAGCGACCCCGGTTTTCGCATCGTGCGCGCGTGCCGCCGCCTCGGGCTTCCCGTGGTGCCCGTTCCCGGCGCGTGCGCCCTCGCCGCGGTCATCAGCGCCGCCGGCCTGCCGACCAACGGATTTCTCTTCGCCGGATTTCTCCCGCCCAAAACCTCCGCCCGCGCCGCCTTCCTGGAAAAGTATCGGGATTTTGAATACACACTCGCGCTCTACGAAAGCTGCCATCGCATCGACAAATTCGTGGACGAAATCACCGCCGTGCTCGGCCCCGAACGCGTGATTTGCGTCGCGAAGGAGGTCACCAAGCTCCACGAAACCTTCCTCACCGGCCCCGCCGCCGCCGTGCAAGCCCGCCTCGCCAAAACCGCCCTCAAGGGCGAGTTCACGCTCCTGATAGCGCCAAATGGATTTGTCCTCTGATGCGCATCCCTAACTCGCAATTCACCCGCATGCTTTTGAATTCTCGATTTTGCATTGGGAGCTTTCGCTCCGTTTTCGTTTCGAGCCCCGCGCGGTAGCGCGCAATCCAAAATTCAAAATAACAATGACTGTCGCCGTCATCGATATCGGTTCCAATTCGATCAAAACACTTGTCGCCACGCGCAATCCGTGCCGCGAACCCGTTTCGCTTTTCTACAAAACGCTCGAGGCGCGCATCAGCGCCGGCATCGACCGGACAAACCCCGCGCTCACCGGCGAATCAATGGCGCGCGGGCTCAAGGCCATTCAGGAACTGCTCGCCGACACCACGCAATTCGCCCCCGACCGCACAATCCTCGTCGCGACAAGCGCGGTGCGCGACGCAAGCAACAGTGATGAATTCCGCGGCATGGTTCGCGCCGCCACGGGACACGACATCCTCATCCTCACCGGCGACGAGGAGGCCAGTTACATCGGGCGAGGGCTCGCCTGCGATCCCGCGCTTTCCGGCCTGCGCGATTTCTACGTCTTCGACCTCGGCGGCGGCAGCCTCGAATGCCTCGCCTTTCGCGACCGCCGCATTGTCCGCGAAAAAAGCCTCCAGCTCGGCTGCGTGCGCCTCAGCGAGCGCTTCGTGCCCGACATGGCGCAACCCATTCCCGTCGCCGCCAGCCGCGCCATTTCCGGGCACGTCAAGGCGACGCTCGAGACGGGCGGTTTTACTTTCGACCTGCCGCCCGGCGCCGCCGCCATTGCGACCGGCGGCACCACCACCACCGCGCGCGCCGTCATCGGCGCCGCCGCGGGCAAAACGCTCGCCGAGACCAGCCCGCGCCTCGCGCTTCCCGATCTGCGCGCGCTCTACGAACGCATCGCCGGCATCGACCTCGCATCGCGCCGCCAAATTCCCGCGATGCCCTTTGGCCGCGCCGATGTTTTTCCGACCGCGCTCGTCACTTTCATCGCGCTCGCGGAGTTCGCGCATTTCGAGACATTCGAAACCTCGCTCTACAACCTGCGATGGGGAATCGTCGCCGAGGCGCTCGATGTTTGAAGCGCGAACGGCGACGAAGGAGAACGGCTTCCATTTGGCTTCAAAGATTTCACGTTCGGCGGGCCGAAGCCTCGCTCAGTTCATGCTTGTCAAGGCCCCAAGGAATCGGGACTTGGTTGCGCGGTGGAAAAGTGGAAAAAAGTTTTTGCGATCATTTGGGCCGGCCAGTTCCTGTCGATCCTTAGCTCCACCATTGTCAATTTCGCCGTCATTTTGTGGCTGAGCATCGAGACCGGTTCCGCGCAAATACTCGCGCTCGCGGCCATCGCGGCGATGCTGCCGCAGGCGTTGATCGGACCCGTGAGCGGCGTGTTCATCGACCGCTGGAATCGCAAACACACGATGATCGCGGCGGACAGTTTTATCGCGTTGTGCACGCTCTTGCTCGCGGTTTTGTTTGCGCTGGGGATTGCGGAGACATGGCATATTTTCCTGCTGCTGGCGCTGCGCTCGGTGGGTTCGGCGTTTCACATGCCTGCGATGCAGGCCTCGGTGCCGTTGCTCGCGCCCGAATCGCAGCTGACGCGCATCGCGGGCATCAACCAGATGATTTATTCGGTCGGCAACATCGCCGGTCCCGCGCTGGGAGCGCTGTGCATCACGATTTGGGACATGCAATATGTGCTGCTGCTGGACGTGGCGGGGGCGTTGTTTGCGTGCGGCACATTGCTGTTTGTCGCCATTCCGAAACCCGCCGGGACCGAGGCGCGCGCGCAATCAATCGCGCGCGAAATGAAGGAGGGCTTCCTGACCGTGTGGGCGAACCGTCCGCTGAGCCTGGTTTTTCTTTTTTCCATACTCGTGATGTTTTTCATCATGCCGGTGAGCGTGCTTTTTCCGCTGATGACGCTGGAGCATTTCAAGGGGAACGCGTTTCAAGTGAGCCTCGTGGAAGCTTTGTGGGGAGTCGGCTCGCTGGTTGGCGGAGCCGTCATGGGCATGAAGGTTTACAACATAAACCGGGTCGCGCTCGTGAACTGGATGTATCTGTTGCTGGGCGTGACGTTCGCGCTGTCGGGCACGCTGTCGCAGAGTGGCTTTGCGTGGTTTGCCGTTTACACGGCGATCGGCGGCGTGGCGGGCGCGGTGTATATGGCGACATTCACCGCGATCATACAAACGAACGTGGCGTCCGCGTCGCTGGGGCGCGTGTTTTCGATGTTTCACACGGTGAGCATAATCCCGTCCCTCATCGGCCTCGCGGGCATCGGTTTTTTTGCCGAAAGGCTGGGGCTCACGCTTTCGTTCGTTGTCTGCGGGGTGATCATTTGCCTGATCGGTCTCGCGGCGTTCATGGCGCGCTCGACCTTGCAAATTGATAAAAAGCAACCTGCGCCGGCCAATGGCTAGCCGTCCATTTGTGCATTGTTTGTAAACCGGCCCGACTTTCGAAAAATCATTTTGCGAACAACACATTTTGGGATTTGTTGTCTTACTAAACATGAAACCCATGACCAAAGCATTGCCGCAACTGTTGGGCGCGTGCGCCGTCCTGTTCGCCGCGTTGCAACTCGGCGCGCAGACAACCGCGGCATCGGGAACCTCGACGACCGCGCAACCGCCGCAACCGGAGCGCGCGCTGTCGCCCAGGGCGTCGGCGGCGATAACGGCCGGTTTCAAATACACACCGCCCCCGCCGCCCAAGCCGGTGGATGAGGACGACGAGGTCGATCTGCGCGACCTCGACAAGCCGAAAAATGAAATCGTCCGCCTGCCGCGATACACGGTGACCGCCAAAAAACCGGGGGTCTTCACTGACCGCACACTTTACACACAGGCCGAACTCAAAAAACTCGCGATGTCGCGCCACTTGAGCGGGCTCGACACGGGGCTGCTCAACAAGTGGACGGCCTCCATGCGCCTCAACTCGTGGACGACGGTCGGGTTCGGCGCGTCGAACGAGGAGCGGGCGATGGGAATGTATCTCGAGGATGAGCGCCTCCGAAACATGGCCGGCATGAAGGACGAAATCTCGCTCCTGCGCGCAACCGGCGAAACGGAACGCGCCGATCAGGCCCAGTCCGATTATTACAACACGTTCCTGCGCCGCCGCGACGACGTCCACACGGACGCATTCACGCGCCAGCAGGGCAAGTGACCGGTTGAACCGCATGCGCCGGGGCGCGGGGGGTGTAATTGCAATTGGTGGCAGTTTGATGGAATACGCGACGAAGCGGAGTTATTTTGGAGTGCGGTGGCAAAGGGAGCGCAAGCGACCGGCGACACCGCTTTGAACAGCGTAAGATTTTCACCGGGCGCAACTCGCTCAAAGCGGTGTCGCCGCTTCGCTTTGCCACCGCACTCCAAAGGATTGCATCTTTGCGTTTTGCTACCATTCGCAATTACACCCGGGGCGCGGGACTCCGCGACGACAAACCTTGCGCCGGTGCGGGGAGGGCGTGATATTGAGGCAAACCAACATCCGCGCCTATCATGGAGCCCTTTTTAATCTTCCTAGCCTTTCTGTTACTTCTCGCCTTTGTTGCCTTCCCGATCTGGGTCATGGTGCGCCTTGCGGATCTGTCGCGCGAAGCGCGGCGCACACGCGAGGAAATGGCTGCGTTGCGCAGCCGGGTAAATGAAAAACCATCGGCTCCGACACCGTCTCCCAAGGTGGAAACACCCGCTCCTACGACTCTCGTTCCTGCTCCGGCGCCAATGCAGATTTCCAAGCTGCCGGAAGCCCGGCCCAAGGTGGTTGCGCCGCCTCCCCGGATTGTCGCGTCCGCGCCGCCTCCGATTCCCGGAGGGCAAAAGCCGGCGCAACCGGTCGTGAGCGCCGCGCCTCCGCAGATTCCGCCAACGACTTCCCCGCAGGAACAACCGCCCAATCATTCGTTCAACTGGGAGGTTTTCATGGGCACGAAGTTTCTCTCGTGGCTCGGCGCGGTGGCGGCGTTTCTCGCCGTGGCGTTTTTCCTGAAATACTCAATTGATCGCGGGCTCATTCCGCCGATCGTGCGCGCGGCGATGGGATTTGTCTTTGGCGCGGGGCTTGTTGCCGGAGGGCTGTTCGCCGTGAGGAAAACATATCCGATTCTCGGCCACGCGCTTTGCGCGGCGGGCATTGTGAGTTTGTATGGCGTCACGTTTGCGTGCCGGGCGCTGTATCACTTTCCGTTTTTCGGAGTCGTGCCGACGTTTGCGCTGATGTCGCTCATCACGGCGGCGGCGTTCACGCTGGCGGTGCGGTTGCGAGGAAAGTTTATCGCGATCCTCGGGTTGCTCGGCGGTTTCGCGACGCCGGCCATGCTTTCGACGGGCGTGGACAATCCGCTCGGGCTCTTCGGCTACATCGCGCTGCTCAACATCGGTCTTTACTCGGTGGCGCTGCACCGGCGCTGGAATTTTCTGGTGGTGCTCGGCGTGATAGGCACGGTCTGCATGCAAGTCGGCTGGGCGGTGAAATTTCTCGGCGACCACAACACGCTCACGGCGATGATCGTGTGCCTCGTTTTTGACGCGCTGTTTCTCGCGGGTTATTGCGCGGCGCGGCGCATGGGGCGTGAAACCGCAACGCACGGCCGCGGTGTCGCGGCGATGGTGTTTGTTTCGCTTTGCTTTGCGCTGTATTTGGGCGTCGACACGGTCGCGGCGTGGCGCCCGTGGTGGCTGCTCGGCTTTGTGTTTCTCGCCGACGCGTGCGCGATGGCCGTGGCCGCGCTCGACCGGCGCGCGAAGGATTCGGTGTGGCTGCCCGCTGTCGCGGGCATCGCGGTGTTTGTCGTGCTCGCCGCATGGACTCCCGTGAGCGTGAACCCGCACTCGGGTTTGCTGCCGTGGGCACTCGGCGCGTATTTTGTTTTTGCGGTGCTGCACACTGCGTTTCCGCTGATTCTCGCGCGGGTGCGCCCGGAGCTGAATCGCGCCGCGGGCGGCTTGGCCGCGCAATTTTTCGCCCCGCTTGCGCTGCTGCTCGTCATCATGCCGGTGCTCAGGGACCCCAACGTGCACTGGCTCGTGTGGCCGGCGATTTTGCTGATCGATTTTGTCGCGATCATTTGCGCGGCGATGACGCGGTCGCTTGGCAGCATCGCGGCGTCGCTCGTGCTGACGCTGGCGACGGCGGCGGTCTGGGTGTGCAAGATTCCCGTGACGATGGCGGGCATCCCCGTGCCGGTGCTGCTGGTCACGGGCGGGTTTGCGATTCTATTTTTCGCGGCGTCGCTCTGGCTCGGACGGCGAATCGGCGGCGCGGAAAAAATGGGCTCGGGTTTCACGCTGGCGCTGCCCGCGCTGTCATCGCTGCTGCCGTTCGTGCTGGTCGTGATGATGCTGGCGCGAATTACACTGGTCGATCCGACGCCGGTGTTCGGACTCGGGCTTGTGCTCACGGTGATGACACTCGGGCTCGCGAAGCTTTTGAAAAACGAATGGCTGCCGGCGTGCGCGCTCGCGGGCGTGCTGGCGATTTGCTGGACGTGGTTTCAGGACGCGCACAAGATGGCCGTTGTTTTCGACGCCGTGCGCATGATTGGCAAACCGCCGCCCGCAAACGCGTATGTCGGCTTGGGATGGTTTGCCGGGTTCTATGCGATCTTCGCGGTGTTTCCGTTCGCGTTCCGTGGTTGTTTTTCAAACACACGCGGCCCGTGGCTGACCGCCGCGGCGGCGGGCGTGCTGTTTTTCCCGCTCGTTTATTGGATGATAAAACTGTGGTGGCCGAACGACGTGATGGGAATCGTCCCCGCGATGTTCGCGCTGCCCGCGCTGACGAGCCTGACGGCGGTGTTGCGCTACGATCCGCCGGGGCACCCGCGCCGCATGGGGCGGCTCGCGCTTTTCGGCGGGGTGACGCTGCTTTTTGTCACGCTGATATTTCCGATTCAGTTCAGCCGCGAATGGGTCACCATCGCGTGGGCGCTCGAGGGCGCGGCGCTGTTCTGGCTCTACACGCGCGTGCCGCATCGCGCCCTGCCCTGGGCGGGCGCGGCGCTGCTCGCGGTGGCGTTCGTGCGGCTGGCGCTCAACCCCGCCGTGCTCGGCTACCATGTGCGCGGCGATGTGCCGGTTTTGAACTGGTATCTCTACACCTACGGCATCGCGATTGCGTGCATGTTTGGCGGCGCGTGGCTGCTGAAGCGGGCGGGGACGCAAAACGACTTCACCTACGTCACGGTAAAAATCCTCCCCGCGCTCGGCGCGGTGCTCGCGTTTCTGTTGCTCAACATCGAGATCGCCGATTTCTTCACGGCGCCCGGCAGCCACGTGCTCACGCTGGAGTTTTCCGGCAATTTCGCTCGCGACATGAGCTACACGATCGCGTGGGCGCTGTTCGCGCTGGCGCTGCTGGTGGCGGGCATCTGGCGGCGGCAGCGTGTGTCGCGCTACGCGGCGCTGGGGCTGCTCGCAATCGTGGCGGTCAAGCTCGTGTTTCACGACCTCGACAAACTCGACACGCTCTACCGCGTCGGCGCGCTTTTTGCCGTGGCGATTGTGATGATTCTCGCGTCGTTCCTTTATCAAAAATACATCGCGCCGCGCGAAGGCGGAAAAACATCCACGCCGCCGCAACCTCCTTCCGAATCATGAAAAAACTACTCGCACTCATTCCGGCACTTTTCGTTTTCGGCGCGACGGCGCACGGCCTCAACCAGGCCGACTGGGAATGCCGCCAGTCGTTTGATGTCGCGCAAGCCGGCCCCGCGCGCGTCTCCGTGCCGATCGACACGCTCGGCCGCGCCCGCGCGGATTTGCGCGACTTGCGGATCGTCGGGCCGGACGGCGCCGAGCTGCCCTACGCGATGCTGGCGCTGCCCGATGCGCGCGCCGCCTATCGCGTTTCGCAAACCGTCGCGCCTCGCGCATTCGGCGCCGCGCTCGACGGCGCGGCCACGGTTGTCACCATCGAAACCGGCGTGGACAAACCGCTCGAAAGCATCGAACTCAGCATCCCCGATGCGAAGGACTACATGAAACCCGCGCGCGTGGAGGTTTCGCCGGATCGGAAAAACTGGACAACGGTTGCCGGCGGCCAGCCGCTTTTCCGGCGCAACCAGGCCGGGCGTTACGACGCGGTCGCGCAAAACACCCTTCCGCTCGGCGGGCGCGCGGCGGCGTTTGTGCGCGTCACGATTTACGACCAGGGACACGAGCCGATCGCCGTCGCGGGTGCGAAGCTCAGGGTGGTTGACGAGGTCGCCGCGCGCGACACCGTGCCGGACGAGGAGGTCGCCACGACGATCACAAACGTAAAACAGCTCGCGGACGAAACCGTGCTCACAGTCGATCTCGGCGCGGCGAATCTCCGGTTGACCTCGCTCAGCCTCGCCGTCGGCGATTCGCTCTTTGCGCGTTCAGTGACGGTCACGCTGCCCGCCGCCGGGGACGACACGGCGGACCGGGAAAACACGCTCGCACGCAACCGGCCCGTTTATTCGCGCACCTCGATCGGCGGCATCGAGACATCCGGACGGACAACGGTCGCGCTCGACGGCGCGTCCGTGCCCTCGCGGACGATTCTTGTGCGCATCGCCAACGGTGACAGTCCCCCGCTCGATATTCGCGGCGTGGCCGCGACACGACGTCCGGCGCACCTCGCCTTCAACCCGTCGGTCGCGGGTCGCCACACATTTCTTTCCGGCAACCCGCAGGCCGCCGCGCCGCGCTACGACATCGCGATGCTCTCCAGGGAACTCGCGCGCCTGCCGTTGACGGAGATCGCCGCGGGGACGCTTGTGGCGACCCCCGATTATCGCGCGCCCGCCGCTCCCGCCGAACCGTCGCAGATCACCACGCGCATCCTGTTTTGGGTCGCGCTCGCCGTGACTGTCGGCGTGCTGCTTTACGTGATCGGCCGCTTGTTGCCCAAAACTGACAAGTAAAAGCGTCCGTTTTCGTCTTCATCAACAGACCCACAACCAAATCTAATCCAACGAATTGCGAAAACACCCTCCCTCTTGTGAAAATTGATTTCAGTCTGATTTTGACGAACGCAATAAACTTGTTCATTTTATGCGACTCTAGTTTTTCGATCAGTCACGCCAATTCGAACCATGAAGCCGGTCAAAATTCCAGCATTTGAGCATTTCCTGCACGAGATGATTCCGCTCGCGAAGGCGATGGGCGTGGGCGTGGATTTGAGCGATGAAAACGCGCTCGTGCTCCGCGCGCCAAAGGAGCAAAATCGCAATTCGCTCAACACCGCGTTTGGCGGCAGCCTTGTTTCGCTGGCCACGCTCGCGGGTTACGGTGTCGTTTGGGATGTGATGCGCAGCGAGCCCGCGGACGGAAAGGGCGCGACCGAAAAACCCCAGTGGCACATCGTCGTGAAGGAAAGCAAGGCCGCCTATCGCCGCCCCGTGATCGGCGACTTGATCGCTATTTGCGAGCGTCCCGCGCAAGCCGCCATCGCGGAGTTCAAGGACGCCTTCTCGCGCTACGGCAAGGCGAAGCTGAAGTTGCGCGCGCGCGTCGTCGAGGATGGCAAGACGGCGGTTGATTTTCAGGCGGCCTACGTCGTGTCGAAATAAGCGGCGTCATGAAAGCGCGGGCTTTGCATGTGGGGCAGTCGGAACGCCGATTCTCCGGCGGGAGGCCCTTACTGCTTGTGTTGTTTTTGTGCGTGTTCGCCGCATGCGGATGCAGCATCACAAATGCGACGCAACCGGAAACAACCGAGTCCGCGAACGCGGAGGCGCGCAATCCGGAATGGGCCGTGCTCGTCAACAAGGAGATGAATCTATGGCGCGTGACGCCGACGTTTTACCGCTGCGAACAATTCAAAAAAAGCGAGGTTGCAGAGCTGCAGCGCCTGGGCATCCGCACGTCGGTCAATCTGCGCAATTTTAACTCGGACGACAAGGAGCTTGAAGGCTCGGAAATCAAACAAGTGCGCGTGCGCATCAACACATGGAGCATCACCGACAAGCACGTGGTTGCGGCGCTTGCCGCGATCCAGGCCGCGCAGGCGGAGGGGCCCGTGGTGTTGCATTGCCAGCACGGCGCGGACCGCACGGGGCTGGTGACGGCGATGTATCGCATCGTTTACCAGGGGTGGACAAGGGACGCCGCGCTCGACGAGTTGCGCAACGGCGGCTACGGCTATCACTCGATCTGGAAAAACATCCCCAAGTATATCCAAAAAGTGGATACGGAAAAAATCCGGAAGGCCGTTGACAGGCGGCTCGCCGGAGAGGCGGCGAAGGCCGGCTGAGCGAATCCAAAAAAGGAAACCAGTTGCCAGCCGGCGACACCGCCGCTATCGGTGGGAAACTTCATTCATAAATCCCATGCCTCGCAAAAAAGTCTCCGTAAAAGCGCCGTTGAGCTCCGATCTTGCAAGCGTCCTCGTCACACCCGCCGCAATCAAGCGCCGGCTCAAGGCGCTTGGCGCGAAAATCAGCAAAATCTACGGCAAGGAGGAGGTCACCGTGGTGCCCATCATCAACGGGGCGATCTTTTTCACGGCGGATTTGCTCCGGCATGTGCACAACCCGATCCGCCTGGATTGCGTCCGCATTTTCAGCTACCGCAACAGCACCAAGTCGCACGGCAAACCGAAGCTCCTGCACAGCCTCACGCTCGACATCAAGGGCAAGCATGTGCTCGTGATCGACGACATCCTCGACACCGGCAAAACGCTTTCCGCCGTCGTCAACCTGCTGAAAAAACAAAAGCCGGCGAGCCTGCGCACATGCGTGCTCCTCGACAAAAAAGGACGCCGCGAGGTGGACTTCGAGGCCGATTTTGTCGGGTTCGAAATCCCCGACAAATTTGTGGTCGGCTACGGCCTCGACTACGCCGAGCGTTACCGCGGCCTGCCGTGCATCGGCGTGCTCAAGCCGGAAAAACAGAAGCTGGCGTGAGCCCGCGCTTACAATAGCTTTCCCGGCTGGTAGGTGGACGCACCCTTGACCCTGGCCGCGACGCGCCTTGCCTCGGCGACAAACGCATCGACCTGCTGCGGGGCGGCGCCGACAAAACGCGCGCTCTCGCCGAGAATCGACTCGAGCTTCGCTCGGGTGAGCTTGAGGCGCGCGTCGCCCGCGAGCCGTCCGACGAGGTCGGGATCGCCCCCGCCCGAGCGCATCGCATTCGCCGCGGCAAGCGCGTGCTCCTTGATTGCCTCGTGCGCCGTTTCGCGTCCCGCGCCGGCCTTGACCGCCTCCATCAAAATTGTGGTCGTGGCGAGGAAGGGCAGATTGCGCGTGTTCTCGGCGGCGATCGCGGCGGGGAACACATTCATCTGGCGAAGGATGGTCAGGTAGGTTTCGAGGAGTCCGTCGATGGCGTAAAACGCGTCGGGCAACGCGATGCGGCGCACCACCGAGCAGGAAACATCGCCCTCGTTCCACTGGTGCCCGGCGAGCGCGCCAGTCATGGTGACGTAGCCCGAAATGATCGTGGCGAAACCGCAAACGCGCTCGCAGTTGCGCGCGTTGACCTTGTGCGGCATCGCGGACGAGCCGACCTGGCCCTTTTGAAAACCCTCGGTGAGAAGCCCCTGCCCCGCCATGAGCCGGAGCGTGGTGGCGAAGCTCGCCGCCGCCGCCGCGACCTGGTGAAGCGCGGAGACAACATCAAAGTCCAGCGAGCGCGGATAAACCTGACCGACGGCGTTGAGCGCGGTGCGGAAACCGAGGTGCTTGACAACGCGGGCCTCGAGTCGCGCGACTTTTTTCGCGTCGCCGCCGAGAAGCGTGAGCTGGTCGAGCTGCGTGCCGACGGCGCCCTTGAGCCCGCGCGCCGGATACCGCGCGCAAAGCTCCCCGAGTCGCGTGAACGCGATGAGCAGCTCCTGCCCGAACATCGCGATGCGCTTGCCAAGCGTGGTGGGTTGCGCGGGCACGTTGTGCGTGCGGCCCGTGATCATGAGCGCGCGATGCGCGCGCGCCTGCTTCGCGAGGGCGAGAAGCGCGGACGCGGTTTTCATGCGCACGACGGCGAGCGAGCGCTGGATTTGCAGCTGCTCGACATTTTCCGTGAGGTCGCGGCTGGTCAGGCCGAGGTGGATGAACTCGTGGCCGGCAAGATCGGAAAACTCCTCGATGCGCGCCTTCACATCGTGAAGTGTGACGCGCTCGCGCGCGGCGATGCCGGCGAGGTTGATATTGTTTTTGACGCGCTCGTAATCGGCGATTGCCTTCGCGGGAATCGCGACGCCGAGATCACGCTGCGCCTTCATGACTGCGATCCAAAAATCGCGCTCGATGGCGATGCGCCCCGAAGGCGACCAGATGGCCTTGAGCGCGGGCGAGGCATAGCGCTCGGCGAGGACGTTGGGAATGGAATCAGCGGCGGAGTTGTCAGTGGTCGTCATGGAAATTGAAAAATAAAACTGATGCAGGAAAACCGTGTTCGCGCAAGGAAGCGCTGCAACGAAAACGGAAAGGGAAACGCCCTCCGCGCCCCCTGCGCGCCTTTCCGCCAATTAAAAACGACCATCCGCGTTTTCACCATGCCGCCAAGGTGCAAATAGCGCTCGTTTTTATTTGCGCGACTCCGGTCATATCCAATAGCGTTTCTGACTGTTGGATGCCCGTCACTGTTTCAGCGGCGGGCATTGTCCCGCAAGTTCTCCCGAAAGTTTTTCCCTCAACACTAATTAATCCCAACCCTTCGTATCACATGGATGCCTTCAACCTCGCCAAAGAACGCTACGCCGAAATCGGCGTGGATGTCGAAAAAGTCCTCAAGACGCTCGCGCGCACACCCGTCTCCCTCCAATGCTGGCAGGGTGACGACGTCGGCGGCTTCGAACGCGCCGGCGCCGAGCTGACCGGCGGCATCCAGGCCACCGGCAACTATCCCGGCAAGGCCCGCACCGCCGACGAACTGCGCGCCGACCTCGACAAGGCCCTCTCGCTCATCCCCGGCAAAAACCGCGTCAACCTCCACGCCTCCTACGCCGAGCTCAACGGCAAAAAAGTCGACCGCGACGCCTACACGATCGCGCAATTCGAAAACTGGGTTGCCTGGGCCAAAAAGCGCCGCATCGGGCTCGACTTCAACCCCACCTATTTCTCGCACCCGCTTTCCGCCGACGGCTTCACGCTCTCGCATCGCGACGCCGGCGTGCGCAAATTCTGGATCAACCACGGCATCGCCTGCCGCAAGATCGCGCAGGAAATGGGCCGCCGCCTCGGCAAAACCGTGATCACCAACTTCTGGATGCCCGACGGCTTCAAGGACACCCCGGTCAACCGCCGCGAATACCGCGAGCGCATGGAGGACTCGCTCGACAAAATCTTCGCCGTCAAGATCGACCAGAAGCTCAACCGCGACGCGGTCGAGAGCAAACTCTTCGGCGTGGGTGTCGAGTCGTGCACCATCGGCTCGCACGAATTCTACATGGGCTACACCGTGAAGAACAAAAAAATCCTCTGCCTCGACGCCGGCCATTTTCATCCCACCGAGACGCTCGCCGACAAGATTTCCGCCGTCCTCCAATTTGTCCCCGAAATCCTCCTGCACGTGAGCCGCGGCGTGCGCTGGGACAGCGACCACGTCGTCACGCTCGACGACCAGACCCGCGCGCTCATGGAGGAAATCGTGCGCGGCAATTATCTCGACCGCGTGCATATCGGCATGGACTTCTTCGACGCGAGCATCAACCGCCTCGCCTGCTGGGTGATCGGCGCGCGCAACACGCAAAAAGCGCTGCTGCTCGCCCTCCTCGAACCCGCCGCGCAACTCCGCAAATACGAGGCCGCGGGCGACTACACCTCGCGGCTCGCCCTTCTTGAGGACGCGAAGGTGATGCCCTTCGGCGCCGTTTGGGACGAGTTCTGCAAACGCAACGACGTTCCCGCCGGCCACGCCTGGCTCGCCGAAGTGAAAGCCTACGAGCGCGACGTGCTCGGCAAGCGCGCGTAAACGCAATCACGCCAGGATCGCAACTTCCCAGCCAATGCGCGCCCCGCATTGGCTTTTTGCATAAAACCGGCAAGCCGCCTTTGCATCACGCCGCCGCTTGCTTTCCACCCGCCACTCGCTACTCACTAATTGCTACTTTTATGAAACTCACAGGACTTGGCACCAAAGCACTTCACGCCGGCCAGAAGGCAGACCCGACCACGGGAGCTTGCGCCGTGCCGATTTACCAGACCAGCAGCTACACGTTTCGCGACACCGACCACGCCGCGAATCTTTTTGGCCTGAAGGAGGCGGGCAACATCTACACGCGACTCGGCAACCCCACGACCGACGTGCTCGAGCAACGCGTCGCGGCGCTCGAGGGCGGCAGCGCCGCGCTCGCCTTCTCCTCGGGCCAGGCCGCCATCACCGCCGCCATCCTCAACATCGCCGGCGCGGGCGACCACATTGTCTCCGTCGCGCAACTCTACGGCGGCACCTACACGCTCTTCCATTACACGCTCAAAAAGCTCGGCATCGACGTGAGCTTTGTCGACGCGCTCGATCCCGAGGCGTTCCGCCGCGCCGTGCGCCCGAACACAAAAGCCTTTTACGGCGAGGGTCTCGGCAATCCCGCGCTCAATGTGCTGGACTTCGAAAAAGTCGCCGCCATCGCCCGCGAAACCGGCGTGCCGCTCATCGTGGACAACACCTGCCTCTCGCCGATCCTCAACCGGCCCTTTGAATGGGGCGCCAATGTGGTCGTGCATTCCACCACCAAATACATCGGCGGCCACGGCAACTCGATCGGCGGCATCGTCGTGGACGGCGGCAATTTCGACTGGGGCAAACATGCCGCGAAATTCCCCGGCCTCACCGAGCCCGACCCGAGCTACCACGGCCTCTCGCATTGGGACGCGTTCAAGGCCTTCCCGCCCGCCGGCGGCGCAAACATCGCCTACGTCATGAAAATGCGCCTGCAGCTGCTCCGCGACACCGGCGGCTGCCCCTCGCCCTTCAACTCCTTCATGACGCTCGCCGGCATCGAAACGCTGCACTTGCGCATGGCGCGCATCTGCGAAAACGCGCTCAAAACCGCCGAGTTTCTCTCCGCGCATCCCAAGGCGGCCTGGGTCAACTATCCCGGCCTTCCCGCAAGCCCGCGCCACGCCAGCGCCAAAAAGTATTTGAAAAATGGATACGGCGGGCTTGTCGGCTTCGGCGTGAGGGGCGGCTACGAGGCGGGCAAACGCTTCATCGAGTCGCTGCAAATGTTCTCGCACCTCGCGAACATCGGCGATGCGCGCTCGCTCGCGATTCATCCCGCGAGCACAACGCACAGCCAGCTCAACGAGGACGAGTTGAACGCCTCTGGCGTGTCGCGGGACTTCATCCGCCTGTCGATCGGCACGGAGGATTTCGTCGATATCCAAGCCGACCTCGAACAGGCGCTGGCAAAGGTCTGATCGGAGCAAATCACAGGGGCGCGCGTGAGGTGCGCCCCTGCAAAAGGCGCATCCGCCTCATTCAATTCCGCATCTGGCTGCGGTAGATTACCACGTCTTTTGTCGCCGCGCCGATGGGCAGCGCGGCGGGGTCGGGCACGGTGATCGTGAAGCGCTGGGTCTGCTGCGTGTAGGCGTTGCCTTTCCCGTCAAAGAAAGTGAGCTCGGCCTGGTGCTTGCCGGGTGGCAGTTGAATCGCGGCAAAGCTGAGGTAGCGCGGAAGGTTGTCCCAACAGCGGGTGTCGGCGCGCGTTCTGGTCGAGGCGGAGATGATTTTTGAGGCGAACCCCGCGAGGAGCAGCGCGCCGGTGACAATCTGCGCATCCTTGCTGTTGGAGCTGTTCGACACGGCCATGGCTCCGATCAATCCGACATCGCCAATGGTATCGGTCGTGCGCTTGAAGGCGGCCTTGTTGCCGAGGATTTGGTCCATGACGCGTCCGCCGCGCGTGATGGCCTGAAAACTCACGTCGTCGTAGGGCGGCAGCGCATGGCTGCGTCCGCCGACAGTCAGGCGCGCGGAGGTCGCCGAGGCGGGCACGACGCGGTAGAGGAGTTGCTGGCCGCTGTCGCCGCCGGCGTATTTTTTCGGGCCGGGACTGTAATCGACAAACACCATGACGTTGGCCGCCGTCTCATAGTCGGGAGGCGCGGCGCGCTCCTGCGCGGCGGCGCTGGCACGCGCCCGCTTGAGCGCGTCGGCGCCGGCGTCGGGACTGTGCGGATTGAGTTTTGCCGAGACGTAACCGTCGAGGTAATCGAGCAACACGTAATCGCCCGCGTATTCCTTGTTCAACGTGTCGGAGTCGAGCAACTGCCCGGTGCGGAAGAGGGCGCGCGCGTTGTCGGGCTCGCCCGCGGCCCAGTATATAATGCCGCGATAAAAATTGGCCATGACGCGCTCGTAGGCCTCGCCGACAAAGGGTTTGCTGGCCTCTTGGGTGAACATGCCGCGCGACTTGGCTGCGGCCTTGTTGATGTTGCCGTAATTGGCCGCGGAAATCGCGAGCGCGTCGTCAAGGGCGGGGGTGGCAATGTCGGATTCGCCGCGGCGGAGCGCGGCCAGCCCGAGCCGGTATTGCCAGAGGGCGCGATCCTTTTCGGAAGCGGCGGCGAGTTGGTTTTGGTAATCAACAACCGCATCGCCCGTAGGCGCGGGCGGAGGCGGGCGCGGGGGCGTGGTCGAGCAACCAGTGATGAATAACAACGCGACAGTTAAAATAAACAAAGTAGCACAGGCCGGTGTGCCTGTGCCGTTTTTGTATTTCATATAAACTATTTTGTTAGTCATCTTTCGCTCGCAAACAGGAGCGGTTGCACTGTTCCCGTCCGGTTATACAATGCTCATTTCGCCCGCGCGGTCATGTCAACCATGAGGTTGAACGCGGTGGCTTCGAGGGCTTCCTGGACGCCCAGGGTTCCAAGCGAGGCGGGCGGCAATTGGTTGATAATGTCGCTGGCGGTGGCCTGCCCGAGTATCGCGGCGTCAGAGAGGCGGACGGCTGTCATTTGAATGTCGGGTATCGTGACGGCCGGGTCGTTGCCCGAGATCGCGGGAACGATCACTTGGCGGCTGGTCACGAGGGTTTCGATGGCGACGTCGTTGCTCGCGGGCGCGGGTTCCGCGGCACCCGAGGCGAGCGCGGCGGCGGTGGCCTGGTCGGCAATGGTGGCGCCGGCCTGGACGAAGGGTTGCGCGGCGATGCGCTCGATGTCGCGCGCGGTTTGCTTATCGGCCAGCTTGTCCTTGGCGGATTGTGTTTTCGCGGACGGCCGGGCCCTGCCCTTGAGGTCGCGGTTTATATAAAACACAAAGCGGGGCTTGCCGAGTTTTTCATAAACGGGGCGGAATTCGTTTATTATTTCCGCGGCGTGCGTGTATTGGGGAAGCGGGACGCCCTCGGCTCCATACAGGCGCTGGTTGTCCGCGCGCGCGGCTTCATTTTGCGGGGCGGCAACCGTCGTCACCGACGTGACGGGCGCGGGCTCGGAGGGCTGTGTTTTATATTTGCTGGCGCAGCCCGCGAAAAAGGGAATCGCCGCAAGTGCCGCCGCCAGCGTGAACGCGAATTGTATTTTCATGATATGTCGGCTTTCCGTTTATATTTGTTTAATATTCCTCACCGGGCCTGGCGAACGCGGATTGTGTAGGTTTTGGAGTTGAGGTTGGTCGCGGTAAAACGGACGGCCTCGGTGGCGTTTTCGCCGAGGATCAGGGTTTGCCAGGGCGTTTCGTCGCCGGTGGAGAAGCGCTGGGCGTCCTTGAACACGCAGCTGATCTGGACTTGCACGCGGCGGGCCTCGCGGTTTTTCACGTTTGCCACAATTTCAAGGCGTCCGTCGGCCGTGGTGCGCTGCTGCAATCCGGTGCAGGTGATCGAGTATTGCGCGGCCTGGTCCATGAGCACGAAATTCTCCGTGTTTTCGATCGTGTATTTGGTGGTGTCCTGCGGCAGGTAGGGACCGGTGCCGTGTGTGTTTTTGGACGCGCAGCCGACCGTCACGAAAAGCGTGACTGCAATGGCGAGAACTGAAAGGAGTGTTTTCATGATGCTTGGCGATTTTATATTTTTTATTTTAACCACGGATTGCACGGATTATCACGTATGCGGAACCCGGTTTTTTGTATTTATCCGTGCAATCCGTGGTTAATGGTATTTTAAAGTTTTATATTAACGATACGCGGCATCCTCGAGGCCCTGTTTTTTGATTTCGGCCATGTCCTCCCAAACGATGGCCGAGGTGCGCGCGTTGATGAGCTGGAATGAATACATGACGTAGTCGCTCAGGCCCTGGCTGGTGCGGGTGGAAAGGCTGCTGAGTTTGCCCGTGAGAAAATAATCAGCGCCCTTGAACTCGACGGTGTTGGGGTCGGCGCTGGCGGTGACCTGGCCGGTTTGCTTGAGTTGCTGCTCGCGCTGGAGGGCGGCCATGCGGTCGCGCGCGAGGAAGGTGACCTTGCCGGCGGCCTTCTGGTTCAGCGAAATGCGGATACGGTCGAGGAACATGTCCTTCTGGATCGCAAAGCGCGTGTCGTTGACGACGGGATCGAGGACGATCACGGGCTGCGTGACGGCGTTGGCGATTTGCGGGATGCCGAGGATGCTGCGCGCCATCTTGTCGGTCACGGCAACGAGGTCCTGCGATTCGATGCCGGTGCCGGCGACGGAGCCGCGTTCGTCGGGGTTGACTTCGACGACGGGAACGCCGGATGGATATTGCACGCCCTTGCTCGTCGAGGAGCAGGCGCTGATGAGAACGAGTGCGGAGAGTAGCGAGGCCGCGAGTAAAAGCCTTTGGGCGGCGGTTGGTTTGCGTGTGTTCATATTAGAGATTAGCTTGGTGCGGGTGAGGTCTCGAGACAGCAAAGAACGCGCGGGAGTTCAATAAAACAACTTTCGCGTTCGTTTTTTGAGGCAATGCGGCGGCGGGCAAGGGCGCGCGGTTCAGCGTCCAAAAAGCGCGTTGGCCTGGCTCATCGGCGTGCTGGCGGGCGCAATTTGGCGGCGCGGTTGTTGGGGCGCCGGCGTGGAGGGCTGCTGGACGGCCGGCTGCCGTTGGAGGTAGCGCATGTTGTCGGCTTCGATTTGGGCGGCTTGCCGCTCGGCGCGTTGTTGGCGCACGGCGGCATTGTCGGCCGCGCTTCCGGCCAGGAGGCCGATGGTGCTGCCGATGGCCGCGCCCGCCCATGTGTTGCCGTGCCTGCCGGAATTGTTTCCAATAATGCCCCCGAGAATACCTCCGGCGAGCGCGCCGCCGAGTGCGTAGCCGGGCGCGTCAGAATCGGCATAAGTCGTATAGTTCACGCTCACACCCGGATAGGCGTATCCGTATGAACCATAATAATATGGATAAGAACTTGTCACATAATAGGGCCATCCATAATAACCATGACGATACTGGTAATGGCCGTGCGTGCGACCGTGGTGGGAGCGGTGCGCGACGGCAGGGCGCGACGAGTGGCCCGGATGCTTGTTATAATGATGCGAGCCCTGCGCCGCCGGACGGCGATTGGGTTGCGCACTGGCCGTATCGGCTCCTGCAAATGCAAAAATCAGCCCAAGGACAAGAAGTGGTGTTATTGTGTTTTTCATAAGCGATTTTGGGTCTCGTCTGTTATCGGTTGTCCGCGCGGTTGTGCGAATGAGTGTCTTTTGCTTAGACGCCAATTTTGCAAGAAAGGTGCCGCTAAATTGCACCCAGGGAGGGAATATCTGGAGATTTCAGGGCAAATAGGTGAAAACAACAACACACATCACAAATATGCGCGTTTTTTGGATACGGTTTGCGCGAATATTGCACTTGGTGAACAATTTCTCTGGGTTCGTGTGGCGATCCTGAAGTCGCCGCCCTCGCGCACCTCGCAACAGGCGATCGAACCCCGACAGCCCGAAACAGCACGCACAATAACCTATTATCAATCAACATGTTTCACATTTCATAATTTGACTGGATGAATAAATCCCCAGTATCGCAAAGCGAATATTTAATCAATAAACAGCTAGTTCTCGCCAAAAAATGGATGCCCTTTCCCGTTGAATGCGCACCCACACAAGGCTTTATTAATCATCTTTTTTCTTAATCTTATCTAATTCCAGTATTTTTCGCCGCACCGCATCATGACAATCGCTTCGCATCCCTACGCATTTATTGCCCTTTTTGTTGCCGTCGCTGCCGCGTTTCCGCTCGGACTGCTGTTGGTGTGCCGTTTGTGGGTCTGGGCTTTCCAGCCGCCAAAACCCAGTCCGGTCAAAAACGGGATTTACGAATGCGGCCTCGAGGCGAAGGGCGACTCGTGGATTCAGTTCAAGGCGCACTATTATCTGTATGCGATTTTGTTTCTGATTTTTGACGTCGAGGTGCTGTTCCTGCTGCCGTTCGCGGCGGCGTTCAACGTGCTGTCCTGGGGCGCGCTTTTTGTGATGCTCGCGTTTATTTTCCTGCTCGCCGAGGGGCTCGTCTGGGCGTGGAACCGCGGACACCTCGAATGGAAATAAAGGAAAAGCAAGAGGCAGGAATTGGAAATTCCAAACAGACGCAACTAAACCGCACCCGCATCTTTTTCATTCATAATTTCCACAGACCAGCACGCGCCGAAGTCCGATACTTTTTAATTTCCAAATCCTAATTTCTAATTTTCCCCCGCTCATGAGCAATCCCGCCACCACGCCAACATCGTCGCACCTTCCCACGCCGCCGCCGGCGGGCATTTCGGTGGAGGATCGCGAAAGCATGCGCAGGCAGGGCGTCCTGCTCACGAGTTTCAACGAAATCTACAACTGGGGGCGCACCAACTCCATCTGGCCGCTCCAGTTCGGCCTCGCCTGCTGCGCGATTGAGATGATCTGCGTGGCCGCGGCGCGTTTCGACATCGCGCGTTTCGGCGCCGAGATTTTCCGCGCCTCGCCCCGCCAGGCCGACCTCATGATCGTGAACGGCACCGTCACGAAAAAAATGCTCCCGCAAGTCGTCCGCCTCTGGAACCAGATGGGCGAGCCGAAGTTTTGCATCGTCATGGGCGCGTGCGCCAGCTCCGGCGGCCCGTTCAAGGAAGGTTATAATGTCGTCAAGGGCATCGACCGTTTCATCCCCGTCGATGTGTATGTGCCCGGCTGTCCGCCGCGCCCCGAGGCGTTGCTCCACGGTCTCATGGAGCTCCAGAAAAAAATGCGCGAGGAACCCCTCACCGGCCCGGACGCCCCGCGCTACTTCCGCAAGGACACCACCTGCGAATATCCGATCCCCGAGTTCGGCGAGCACGACCTCGTGCCACCATACAATTCCGAACTCTGGAAACCGCCCGCGCCCATCGTGCGCGAGGGAAAGGCATAATTTTAATTAATTTTCATCAATATGAACCGCTTTATAAGCATCGCCTTTTATATGTTTTTTATTTTGATAGTTTGTGGTTGTGGCCCAACTAAAACTGAGCGCGATATGGCTGAGCGTCTTGACAAGGTTGAGGCAATGCTAACCCAAACACAGATAGAGATGACCGCTATCACGAAGTCACTTAGAGCCACACAGGATGAAGCATTAAAGGCGAGGGCCGCAATTATTGAGCTTGAGAAAAATCACCGAAAAGCAACTATGATTTCCGATTTCTACACCTTAAAGGGAGAAGTTTTTATTGTAAATCGAGCCGATGAATCATTTCAATTAGGAGGCGTTTGCCTGAGCGTATATTCCAAAAAAGAATTTGATGATTATATAAAAAGGGTCCGCGGAGAAAAAGAGAAAACTCTAAGGAGTTTGTATGTCCGATTAAAGTCGGCGGACGATTCTCACAAAAAAACACTCGCTGAATATGATGCCTTACAGGAAGATACAAACGAAAAGTATCCAATTTTAAAATTAGTGAAACAGGAATCATGGCCTCAATCATTAAAGGATGATTATAATAAAAGGAAAAAACGACTAGATGAGTTAGGAAGCCCTCTTGGCGGGGTATTAGAGCGTAAAAAAACAGAAATTAAGCGCATTGAAAAGTCCATTGCTTTAGTTATTTCTGGCGATTTTTATTACCAAAACCTACCCGCTCCCAAAATAACAACTCAGACAAACTCGAATGGTTCATATAAAGTTGTTCTAAAAAGAAATGAGCAATATGTATTGGTTTGTAATGCAAAAAAATGGGATGAACAACTTTATTGGTTTGTGCCAATACTTCCATTGGCTAATGAACAAAATAGCGCGGAAATATTATTAAATAATAACAATATACATAAAGGTGAGTTTTAATAACTGACCTGTTTCATAAATATTTTCAATTTCTCCCGTGGAAACCCTCGAACAAATCCGTGACCGCATCGCCGCCAAGTTCGGCGCCGGCACCGTCACGCTCATCACAAACCCAGGCCCCTCCGCGCAACACTCGCTCCTGCTCGTGGCGCACGCCGCGCGCGACATCGCCCGCTTCCTGCACGACGATCCCGCGCTCCGCCTCGACTACTGCTCCAACGCCACCGGCGTTGACTGGCCCGACAAGGAAATCGTCGAAACCGTAAAGACCACCCAGCCCGACCCCGCCGGCGGCCCCGACAAAGTCGTCGAAACAAAAATCAAGCGCGTCCAGCCCGGTTGCCTCGAAGCCGTTTACCACCTTTACTCAATCGCGTTGAAAAGCGCCGCGCCCGTCATCATCCGCATGCGCACGGCCAACCGCACCGACGACGTCACCCTTCCCTCGCTCACGCCCGTCTGGCGCTCGTGCGAGTTTCAGGAACGCGAAATCTACGACCTCTACGGCATCGTTTTCACCGGCCACCCCGACCTCCGCCGCATCCTCATGTGGGACGAATTTAAGGACCACCCTATGCGCAAAGACTACACCGGCCCCGACGACTACGAATGGGAACCCACGCCTCACGGCGAGGTGCTGGAGCGCGCCAAAGCCCATTATCCGACACCTCCAGCCAGCACCTCGCCGAAAGGTGAAATGTGAAAAACAGACACACGCATCGCATGAATAATTTTTCCACTCCATCCGTGCCCAAAACAACGAGCGCTCCCGAAACCGGATGTCCGGTTTCACCTTTCACCTTTCACACTTCACCTTTCGCCGGGCCGTCGTCCGCAAGCGGAGCAACTGTCCGGGCGGTGAACGACGAATTCCACGGCGACCTGCTCGAAATCTCCCTCGGCCCGCACCACCCCTCGACCCACGGCGTGTTCCGCATGAACGCCTCGCTCGACGGCGAGATCGTCACCAAGCTCAAGCCCGTTTTCGGCTACCTGCACCGCAACCACGAGAAACTCGGCGAGACGAACTCCTACCTCGCCAACGTCCCCTACACCGACCGCCTCGACTACCTCGCCTCGCTCACCAACAACTGGGCCTACGTGCACGCCGTCGAAAAACTCGCCGGCATCACCCCCACCGAACGCTGCGAATACCTCCGCGTCATCCTCGGCGAACTCGGCCGCATCATCAACCACGTCTGCCTCGTCGGCTTTCTCCTCAACGACCTCGGCACCTCCTTCACCCCGCTCCTCTACTCCCTGCGCGAACGCGAACGCATGCTCGACCTGCTCGAGGAACTCACCGGCGCGCGCATGATGTATAATTTCTTCCGCTTCGGCGGACTCCGCACCGACGTCCCCGCCGACTGGCTCGCCCGCCTCAAGCACTACCTCGAAGGCCTCTTCGCGCGCTACATGGACGAGCAGGACGCGCTCCTCACCGGCAACGAAATCCTCCTCGCGCGCACCCAGGGCACCGGCATCCTCAAGCCCGGCCTCGCCATCTCCGCCGGCATCACCGGCCCCGGCCTCCGCGCCAGCGGCGTCGATTACGACATCCGCAAAGTTGACA
Organism: Ereboglobus sp. PH5-10; assembly: GCF_029504735.1. Lineage (GTDB taxonomy): Bacteria > Verrucomicrobiota > Verrucomicrobiia > Opitutales > Opitutaceae > Ereboglobus. Next base: position 117,993 of record NZ_JAQFIP010000009.1, read on the forward strand.
AATACTCCATCTACGACCGCTTCGATTTCCGCGTCCCCCTCGGCGAGCACGGCGACACCTACGACCGCTACATGATGCGCATGCTCGAAATGCGCGAGTCGGTGAAAATCATCCTGCAAGCCATGCGCGACCTGCCCGACGGCCCCGTCAACGACCCCAAGGCCAAGTCGCGCGGCCTCCGCCCGAAAGCCGGCGAAGCCTACGGACGCATCGAATGCCCGAAAGGCGAACTCGGTTTCTATCTCATCAGCGACGGCACGCCCAACCCGTATCGTTACCGCGTGCGCCCGCCCTCGTTCATCAACCTCACCGTCCTTGAGGACATGTGCGTCGGCGGCACGCTGGCCGACGCCATCATCACGCTCGGCAGCATCGACATCGTGCTCGGGGAAGTGGACCGCTGACGCGGAAAAACCTGAAGACCTGAAAGCCTGAAGACTGAAATCAAACCACGGCAAACATGACTCTTTTTAAAATCACCACCATTACAACCAATCGCTCAAGGACGGCTGATTCAGCCCTTCAGTCCTTCAGCCCTTCAGCCCTTTTCCTCCCATGCTCGGCTTAGGCATACTCAAAGGTTTTTATATAACGACGAAAAATCTCGTCGGCAGCTATTTCACGACCGAGCGGTTGACGACCCTCGAGTATCCGGAAGTGCGCGCCAAGCTCCCGCCCGCGTCGCGCACGTTCCCGTTCCTTGTTTACGACGGCGACAATCCGGTTGACGGACTGCGCTGTGTCGCCTGCCGCATCTGCGAAAAGGAGTGCCCGCCGCAGTGCATCTACATTGTCCCCGAGCGCGACGAAAAGGGCAAGGTCATGAAAAAGCCGCGCATCTTCGACATCGATTACAGCGTGTGCATGGGCTGCCAGATCTGCGTCGAGGCGTGCCCCTTCGACTCGATCAAGATGGACAACATTTACGAAATCGCCGTGCGCGACCGTTACGAGCCGCTCCTCATGCACCGCGAGCAACTCTCAAAACCCAACACCTACTTCCACGAAATCAACCCGGTCGACGCGACCGAAGTGGACACCCGCCTCGCCGAGGAAAAACGCAAAGCCGAGGCGCGCGCCAAGGCCGCCGCTGCTGCAAAAGCGTCCGCCGCCGCGAAAGCCGCCGCAGCAGCAACACCCGCCGCCCCCGCCGACGCAGCGCAGACTGCCAAGTCTGCCCCCGCGCCCGCGCCCGAATCCGCCCAGCCGCCTGCCCCCACTTCCGCTCCGGCTCCGGCTCCCGCCAAACCCGACGAGTCCGCGCCGACCGCCGACAAGCCCGCCGCGCCATCCACCCTCAACCCACCCGCCGCGCAATGAGCATTTCACCAACCGCCCCCGGAACACTTTCGTCGGCCGCCCCCGGAACACTTTCGTCGGCCACACCCGGAACACTTTCACCAACCGCACTTGGAACACTTTCGCCGGCCGCACCTGGAACGCCCGCGCTGGCCGCATCCGAACCGTCCGTTCCGCCCTCGCGCACGGGAAGCCCGAAGGGCTTCCGTCCCCTTGCCCAGGGTTGCCGCAGCGAAGCGGAGGCTACCCTGGGTATCCGATTATTGAATACATCAACCCCAACGGGGTTGTGTCCCTCCGCTCTCGCCGCGCCCATCGCCGCCTGATCTCCCGCCATGTCGCAATCGTTTTCCGCCACATATCCGCACCTCGTCTTTTCGACAAAAGACCGCGCGCCATTGTTGCGCGACAAAGGCGCGCGCGCGGAAATCCACGCCTACCTCGGCGGCATTTCAAAACAACTGGATTGCGTGCCGCTCATCACCGGCGGAGTCGAAGACCACGCGCACATGCTGGCGCAATTAGCCCGCACCATGACGATTGCCGATTGGGTAAAAGAGTTGAAGCGCGTATCAACGCTATGGATTAAGGAACGGTTTCCCGCGCTTCATGATTTTTCATGGCAGTCGGGCTACGGTGTTTTTTCCGTCAGCCAATCCAACACCGGCGCCGTCGAGGAATACATCGCGAACCAAGAGGCGCACCACCGCAAAACGACGTTTCAGGAGGAGTATCGCGCGCTGCTCCAGAAACACAAAATAGAATGGGATGAACGCTATGTTTGGGAATAATCAACATGCGCATTATTCCGCGTCCGCGCCTCGCGCCCGCGCCGGACACAACCCCGTTGGGGTTGCCGGCATTTTTTCCGTTACCCAAGGTAGCCTCCGCTTCGCCGCGGCAACCTTGGGCTATGTGACAGAACGGCGTTGCCGTTCAAAAACGCCGGACGCTGGAGTGCGACTTTGCCGTTCGTTTTCACCCCGCCCGCTTTCCCGCAAAATTTCACCTTTTTACACGCACCCATGAACCCTTTCACCGCCACAATCTGGTTCAAATCCTTTGCCGACTGGGCCGAAAACCTCCCCGTCCGCATCCACGATTGGATACTCGGCCTCCTTCCCGCATGGCCCTGGCTGCACTGGCTCACCACCGCGCTGCTCGCCATCGTGCTCATCCTCACATTTTACGGACTCTTCTTTGCGATGATCACCGTCACCGAGCGCAAGGGCTTGGGACGTTTTCAAAACCGCCCCGGCCCCAACCGCACCGGACCCTTCGGGCTGATCCAACCCTTTGCCGACGCCGTCAAGGCCATCTGCAAGGAGGACATCGTGCCCGCCGCCGCCGACAAGGTCCTGCACTTCATCGCGCCCTGCGCCACCGTTTTTTTCGGCCTGCTCACGCTCGCCATCATCCCCGCCGGACGCCACTTCACCGCGCTCAACCTCGACGCCGGACTCCTTTATTTCTTCGCCGCCGGCGCCGCCTCCGAGCTCGCCATCTTCATGGCCGGCTGGTCGTCGCACAACAAATACTCGCTCCTCTCCGCCATGCGCGCGCTCGCGCAACTCATCTCGTTCGAACTCCCGCTGCTCCTCGTCACGGTGCCCGTCGTCATGGTCGCCGGCACGCTCTCGCTGCCCGGCATCATCGCCCAGCAAGGCGCCTGGACGCTCGGCGGCCTCGTCCCCGCGTGGAATTTTTTCACACCCTGGGGTTTCTTCGGCTTCATTGTGTTTTTCATCGCCGCGCTCGCCGAGACGAACCGCTGCCCGTTTGACCTTCCCGAGGGCGAGTCCGAAATCATCGCCGGGCACCTCACCGAGTATTCAGGATTCAAATACGCGCTCTTTTTCATGGGCGAGTATTTCGGCATGCTCGCGCTCTCCGGCCTCGGCGTGACGCTCTTCTTCGGCGGCTGGAACGCCCCCTGCGAATTCCTGCAATTCATCCCCTCCTACTGCTGGTTCACGATAAAACTCTTCATGATGATGTTCATGTTCATCTGGATACGCGCCACGCTTTTGCGCCTGCGCATCGACCAGCTCATGCGCCTCGCGTGGAAACTCCTCGTGCCGCTCGCGCTCATCAACCTCGTCGTCGTCGCGTTCTGGCTGCGCACGGGCGACTGGGCCGGCCCGCTGCAACTCGTCCGCTGGGCCGTCGCCATCCTCCTCGAACTCGTCCCCTTCATCCTCATCGGCCGCCACATGAGCAAGGGCCTCGGCCCGAGAAAATACAAATACGCGCAATGAAATTTTCGATTTTCGATTCTCGATTTTCGATTGTGGAGCTACCGCTCCGCAACACATCCGAAAAAGGAACCCCGCCCGAAGGTGGGGTAATGGATGTTGGGCTGGGCCTGCCGAGGCATTCGTCCATATCGAGCCCCCAAAGAGGCGCCCACCGCCGCGAAACCTAAACACCAGCCAACCGACCCCCAAGTAAGATCTAACGCGCTTATGAAATTCTGGATTTTAAAACCACTGTTCTGCTTCGCATTCAAACCCGCGCGGTAGCGCGCAATCAAAAATCGAGAATCCAAAATCGAAAATTCCTCCATGTCCCTCTCGCTTCTCATCTTCATCCTCATCGCCATTGCCACGCTTGGCTCGGCGGCGGTCGCGCTCGCGTTGAAAAACATCATCCGCGCGGCGCTCCTGCTTGTCGTGAGCTGGGTCGGCATCGCGGCGTTTTACCTGTGGGCCGACGCGCAATTCGTGGCCTTCGCGCAAGTGCTCGTTTATGTCGGCGCCATCTCGATGGTCGTTCTCTTCGGCGTGGTGCTCACGCGCCGCGCGCCCGTCAGCGTTGTTGACACCACCGTCACGCCCTCGATGCGCGCGGTCGCCGGGGTCGCCTCCGCCGGGCTCGTCGCGCTCGCCGTCGTCTGGGGAATCCTCGGCACCGAGCTGCCGCAAACATCATCGCGCGCCGCCGCGCCCGTCGTGAACATGCGCGCGCTCGGCCTCGAACTCATGGGCCAATACGCCGCCGCCATCCTCATCGTCGGCGCGCTCCTCACCGTCGCGCTCCTCGGCTCCGTCGTGGTCGCTTCTCATGAAGAGAAGCTAATGAAAAATGAAAAATGAAGAATCAGGAGAAGGCCTCCGGCTAATCCGAAAAAGCAACCGACGACGCATGCGCCATTATCCATTATACATTTTAAATTATACATTTTCCTCATGAGCGCCCTTCACCTCTGCCTGATTTTTTCGACGCTGCTATTTGCGCTGGGCCTCGCCGCCGCGCTCTCCCGCAGCAACGCCATCCTCGTGCTCCTCGGCGTCGAGCTGATGCTCAACGCGGCCAACATCAACTTCATCGCCTTCTGGCGTTTCTCGCCGCAATTCGCGAGCAACCCGCACGCCGGCGTCATCTTCGCGATCTTCTCGATCGCGGTCGCCGCCGCCGAGGCCGCGGTCGGCCTCGCGCTCATCATCGCCGTCTACCGCCACTACAAAAACGTGCGCCTGCAAGACGCCGATCAGCTCAAAGGCTGATTTTTCAAACCAATCAACCACGGAGAACACGGAGAAACACAGAGCCAAACCCATGAAGAATTTAACTCATGCAACCTGTCTCCTTTTCCGCCTCTCCGTGCTCCTCCGTGCCCTCCGTGGTTAATTAACTCCGAGAAAAATTTCCAAAACACTCTTCATGCTTTCCGCAAAATACATCTGGCTCATTCCGTTGCTTCCGCTCATCGCCGCGGCAATCGGGACATTCCTTCCGCGCGGCGGCAGCTCGCGCAAAATCGCCTCCGCCTCCGCGATCCTCTCGATGGCCGCCGGGTTCGTGCTCTCGTGCCTCGCGCTCCGCGGCGCGCTCGCCAATCCCGCCGCGCACGACACTTGGAATTTCCGCTGGCTCGATTTCGGCGCCACCACGCTCGAACTCGGTTTCATCAACGACCCGCTCACCGCGTTCATGCTCGTGATGGTTACGTTTGTAGGCTCGCTCATTTTTATTTTCAGCACCGGCTACATGAAGGAGGACGCCAACGCCGCGAAGTTTTTCTGCTACCTCTCGTTCTTCGCCGCCGCGATGCTCGGCCTCGTCGTTTCCAACAGCCTGCTTCTCCTCTTCGTGTGCTGGGAACTCGTCGGGCTCGCCTCGTATCTGCTCATCGGTTTCTGGTTCACAAAACCCGCCGCCGCGGCCGCCGCGAAAAAAGCCTTCATCACCACGCGCATCGGCGACCTCGGCCTGCTCATCGGCATCTGCTGGCTCTACAACGCCGGGGGCACGCTGCTATTCTATGACGGCGGCAACGGGTTTCTCGAAACCAGCGTCCTCGGGGCACTCACCGTCGTGCTGCCTTGCGGACTTGCCGTCTCGACCGCAATCGGCCTCCTCATCTTTTGCGGCGCGGTTGGCAAATCAGGCCAGTTCCCGCTGCATGTCTGGCTCCCCGACGCGATGGAAGGCCCGACACCCGTCTCCGCGCTCATCCACGCCGCAACAATGGTCGCGGCTGGCGTGTTTCTCATTGCCCGCGTTTATCCGCTCATGGCGTTGGATCAGGCCAACATTTTACGTGATGGATTTGATGCCGTGCTCAGTGGAGCGCCTCTCGAAATTTATTCCTCCACCGGTATCAAGGCTCTCACCGTCGTCGCCATCATCGGCGCGATCACCGCGCTCTTCGGCGCGGTCGTCGCCGTGGCGCAAAACGACATCAAACGCATCCTCGCGTTTTCGACCGTCTCCCAACTCGGCTACATGATGCTCGCCATCGGTGTCGGCGCGTGGCCCGTGGCGATCTTCCATCTTCTCACGCACGCATTTTTCAAGGCGCTGCTCTTCCTCGGCGCGGGCAGCGTCATCCACGCCGCGCATCACGAGCAGGACATCCGTTATCTCGGCGGACTCGCCCCGCGCATGAAGATCACCTTCGCCACCTTTGCCATCGGCATGATGGCGCTCGCCGGCGTGCCGTTCCTCTTCTCCGGTTTCTGGTCGAAGGAAGGCATCCTCCACGCCGCGCACGGCTGGACGGTCTCGCAACTGCCATTCTACGTCGCGCTCGTCGCCGTCGTGCTTACCGCGTTCTACATGACGCGCCTCGTCTGCGAAGTTTTCCTCGGCAAGGCCCGTTCGCACGCCTCCGAGCACGCGCATGAAAACAGCCCCGCGATGACCCTGCCGCTCGTGCTCCTCGCCGTCTGCGCAATCGGCCTCGGTTTCCTCGGCACGCCCGCGTGGCCCTGGCTCCAGTCGATGCTCGAGGGCATCCCCGCCGACAAAATCCACGGTCACTCCATCTTCTCCGAACCCGGCCTCATGATCACGTCGATTGTGCTCGTCGCGCTCGGCATCGGCGTTGGTTGCGCGCTCTATTATTTCTTGCGCAAACGCAACACCACCGGCGAACTCGACCCGCTCGAAAAAGCCGCGCCCGCGCTCTGGACCGCGCTCGCCAACCGCCTCTACTTCGACGAACTCTACGCCGCGACCTTCGGACGCCTCTTCGACGCAATCGCGTGGCTCTCCGACGCGTTCGACCGCCACGTTTGGGGCGGCCTCATAAACCTGATCGGCGGCCTCGGCCTGTTCGCCGGCGGCGTGAACCGCGAGTTTGACGAAAACACCCTCAACGGCGGTTTCGACACCGTGAGCGAGGACCTCCGCAAAACCGGCAAGGCATACAGCCGCGCCCAAACCGGCGACGCCCACGGCTACCTCCGCACCATGGCCCTCGGCTTCGCCGGTCTCATCGCAATCGTAATCCTCATCGTCGCCATCTGATTTTTAACCACGGAGAACACAGAGCCAAACCAATGAAGAATTTAACTCATGCAACCTGTCTCCTTTTCCGCCTCTCCGCGCTCCTCCGCGCTCTCCGTGGTTAATTAATTCCGCACTCCGAAATCCGCATTCCGCATTTTCCGTGAACTCCATTCCGCTTCTTTCTCTCATCATTTTTACGCCGTGGGTCGGCGCGCTTTTGGTCGCGCTGCATCATCCGCGCAAACCCAACGCCATCTCGCGCGCCGGCGCCGTCGTCTTCTCGCTCTCGACGATCATCTACGCCATCGCCGCGATCGTGCTCCCCGGCGGATTCAACCCCGACGCCGTCGGCCTCCAGCTCACCGAAACGCACTCGTGGATCGACTCGCTCAACGTCCGCTACTCGCTCGGCCTCGACGGACTCTCGCTCGTGCTCGTGCTCCTCACCGGCATCATCGGCCCCACCGCGCTCGTCGCCTCCTGGCGCGTCGCGCCCGCCACGCGCGAGTCAAATCTCTACCCCGTCCTCTTCCTCCTCCTCCAAGGCGCGTCGCTCGGCGTGTTTCTCGCGCAGGACTTTTTCCTCTGGTTCCTGTTCTGGGAGCTGAGCCTTTTCCCGGCGTTTTTCCTTATCAAAATGTTCGGTGCAAACGCCGCCAAGGCCACGCGCGCGGCGTATCAATTTGTCATCTACACGATGGGCGGCAGCGCGTTCATGCTGTTCGGTTTCGCCGCGCTCTACGCCACCACCGGCACGCTCGATTTCACCGCGCTCGCGCAACTCGGCGCCGACGGCACGCTCGTCGCGAAACTCGCCGAGATCGGCGGCATCTGGCCCGGCGTCGTGTTTGGCGGCGTGCTCCTCGGCCTCGCGGTAAAAGTGCCGCTGTTCCCCTTCCACACATGGCTGCCCTCGGCCTACGCGGAGGCGCCCGCCGGCACGTCGATGTTTCTCACCGCCGTGCTTTCAAAAATGGGCGTTTACGGATTCATCCGAATCCTCTGGCCGATCTTTCCCGCGCAACTCGCCGCCGCCGCGCCTTGCCTGATGGTGCTCGCGCTCGCGGGCGTGGTGCTCGGCGCGTTCGCCGCGATGCGCCAGCGCGACCTCAAGCGCATGATCGCGTATTCGTCGGTCAACCACCTCAGCTACTGCCTGCTCGCGCTCTTCGCCGTCGCGCGCGTGGCGGGGCAAACAACCCACGACGCCGCGGTGTCGTCCGCGCTCGGCGGCACGATTCTGCAAATGTTCAACCACGGCCTCTCCGCCGCCGCGCTCTTCTATTGCGTCGGGCTGCTCGAAAAACGCTCGGGCGGCTTGCGCGGCATCGGCGATTTCGGCGGCATGCGCGCAGTCGCCCCGGTCTTCGCGGGCCTGTGCGGCGTGGCGATGTTCTCCTCGCTCGGCCTGCCCGGCCTCAACGGCTTCGCGGGCGAGTTCCTGATCTTCCGCGGCGTGTTCGGACTCGCGCCGTGGTTTGCCGCCGCCGCGACGCTCGGCCTGCTCGTGACCGCTCTTTTCCTGCTGACCTTCTGGCAAAAAGTTTTCCACGGCCCGGTCGGCGAAAACGTCAAGGGGATGGGGATGAAAGATCTTTCCTGCTGCGAAATCGCGCCGCTCGTGCCCGCCATCGCGCTGATGTTCGTGCTCGGCATCGTCCCGCAAGTGCTCGCCGCGCTCTTCAACCCGCTGGTCGCCCAATGGACAACCAGCATCTCCAGCCTGCCTTAATTTTTTCACTCTTCACACTTCACCTTTCACTCTTCGACTCATGTCGCTTCTTCCCTGGACCATTTACCTGTCGTTTGCCGGCGCGTTTGTCGCGCTGGTCGCGGGCGCGCGCTGCAAATGCGCCGCGCGCGTCACCGCGCTTGTGTTCTCGCTCGCCGCGCTCGGCGTCACCGCGTTCGCGGCTTTCGACTTCACACCCGGCCCCGCGCTGCAAACCCTCGTCAACGTGCCGTGGATTCCGCAGCTCGGCGTCAGCTACCACCTCGCGGCCGACGGCATCAGCCTCACACTCGTCGTCCTCACCGGCATCGCGTCCGTGGCGGGCATTTTGTTTTCGTGGAACATCGAGGAAAACGTCGGCGAGTTTTTCGCGCTCTACCTCGCGCTCATCGGCGGCGTTTACGGCGTGTTCCTGAGCGCCGACGCGTTCGTGCTTTTTGTCTTCTACGAAATCGCCATCGTGCCGAAATACTTCCTCATCGCAAAGTGGGGCTCCACCAACCGCGAATACGGCGCGATGAAGCTCGTGCTCTATTCGTTCATCGGCAGCGCGCTCGTCATGGCCGGGCTGCTGTGGGCGTTCGCCTCGGCGGCGACGATCCTCAAGGCAAACGGCTACGCGCCCTCGTTCTCGCTTTCCGTGATCGCGCAAGTGGCCGCGCAATTTTCGCACGCGCAACAACTCGGCATGTTCGCGCTCGTGTTCACCGGCTTTGCGGTGCTCGCGGGCATGTTTCCGTTTCACACTTGGGCGCCCACCGGCCACGTCGCCGCGCCCACGGCGGCGTCGATGCTGCTCGCCGGCGTCGTCATGAAACTGGGGGCCTACGGATGCCTGCGCGTGGCCATCCCGCTCTTCACGGAAGGCTACGCCGCGTTCGCGCCCGTCATCGGATGGCTCGCGGTGATCGGCATTGTTTACGCCGGGCTGGTCGCGCTCGTGCAGGAGGATTTCAAATTTGTCATCGGTTACTCGTCGGTCAGCCACATGGGTTTCGTGCTGCTCGGCCTCGCCGCCGGAAACCTCGCCTCGCTCGGCGGCGCGGTGCTGCAAATGTTCTCGCACGGCATCATCGCTGGACTGCTCTTCGCCGTCGTCGGACGCATGGTTTACGAGCGCACGCACACGCGCAACCTCGCCGACCTCACCGCGATGCCGTTGCACAAATTGATGCCCTTCGCCGCGGTCGTCTTTGTGCTCGCCGGACTCGCCTCGATGGGCATGCCCGGCTTCAGCGGTTTCCCCGCCGAGCTCAGCATCCTCGTCGGCGCGTGGAAAACCTCGCACATCTGGACGCTCGTCGCCGCGTGCGGCGTGCTCATCGCCGGCGCGTTCACGCTAAAAGTCGTGCACGTTTCGTTCTTCGGAAAAGCGAATGTTTTTGAAGGGAGTCAGGAGAAGGCGCGCGCCGCGCATGATTTTCCTCCCATAACCTGGCCCGAAAAAATCGGCGCGCTCATCCTCGTCGCCTCGATGATCATCATCGGCGTCAAACCCGGACTGCTTTTGAACTGGATAAATCCCGCACTCGAATCGCCCGCCTTCCAAGCCGCGATGAACGCACTGAAAGGAGGCCTGTAATATGAACGCGACGATCAACTACGCCGAACTCGTTTACGCCCTGCGCCCCGAAATCGCGCTCACGCTCGGGCTGCTGCTGGCGCTTGGCTACGACATGGCCTTCGGGCGCCGCATGTCCGATTGCGCGCGACGCGGCGTCGCCGTGCTCATCGGAATCGTGACGCTTGCCTCCGCCGTTTTCCAAACGCTCCACACAAACGTGCCGCCCGTCGGCCACGCGGCGTATTGGTTTCACGGCGCGTTTGTTTACGACACGCTCGCGCACGGCGTGCGGCTGGGCGTCTTCGGCCTGTCCGCGCTCACGCTGCTGCTCATCGCCGGTTCCATTCCGCATTCCGCACTCCGCACTCCGCATTTCAAACACCCCGCCGAATACGTTGCCATCCAGCTCCTCGCCACGATGGGCTTCTCGCTCATGGCGGTGTCGAACAACCTGCTCATCGCGTTTCTCGGCTTCGAACTCGCGAGCCTCTCGCTCTACGTGATGGCCGGCTTCGACAAAACCAGCCGCGCCTCCGCCGAGGCCAGCCTCAAGTATTTCCTCTTCGGCGGCATGGCGGCGGCGTTCATGCTCTTCGGCTTCTCGCTCATCTACGGAATGACCGGCACGATTGTGCTGCCCGAAATCGCGCGCGCTCTCGCCGTGCAAGGCCCGAGCCCGCTGCTCCTCGTCGCACTCGTGATGGTGCTCGTCGGCTTCGGTTACAAGGCCGCCGCCGCGCCCTTCCACCAATGGGCGCCAGACGTCTATCAAGGCGCGCCCGCGCCCGCCGCCGCGCTCATCGCCTCCGCGTCGAAGCTGGCGGGCTTCGCGTTTTTCGCGCGCCTGCTCTTCAGCGGACTCGGAACCGTGTCAGGCGACGCGATCAATTTCGGCGGCCCCGCCGGATGGATAATGGCGGTCATAATCATATCCGCCGCCTCGATGCTCCTCGGCAACATCGCCGCGCTCGCGCAGACAAACGCGCGCCGCCTGATTGCGTATTCGGCGATCGCGCACGCCGGCATCATGCTCCTCGGCGTGATCGCGGTGCGCGCCGAAGGGGCGGGCCCGCTGTTTTATTACGCGCTCACCTACGGCATCGCGACCATCGGCGTGTTTGGCGTGTTCGCCGCGATCGAACGCACGGCGCCCTGCCAGCGCATCAGCGACCTCGCCGGCCTGTGGAAACGCAGTCCGTTTCTGGCTCTCGTGCTCTTTGTCTGCGTGCTCTCGCTCGCCGGCATCCCGCCGCTCGCGGGCTTCTTCGGAAAATTTTATCTCTTCGCCGCCGCGCTCTATTTGAACGGCCTGATGTCCCCCGCCGGCTGGCTGGCCTTCCTCGCCATCGCCATGAGCGCCGTCGGACTCTACTATTATCTCGTCATCCTGAAAGCCGCGCTCGTGACAAACGCCACCGCCGGCACATCCGCCTCAACGGAAAAAATTCGCGTCCCGCTAGGCACAGTTATCGCCCTCGCCACCTCTGCCGCCCTGACAATCGCCCTCGGCATCTGGCCGGACGTGGTGCTGGGATTGTTCAAGTAAGAAACAGATGCCTTACAAATCAGCGGCGCGGGGATTTTGCCTGAAATGCAGCACCCGCCTTACCGAAATCGTGTCCGAGGTCTCGTCCCAGATAAAATAAATGCCGTAGGGAAAGCGCCTCGTTGTCGCGAGCCGGTATGCGCCCGCACGCTTGCGAAAGAGTTGCGGCGCGCGGGCAAGCTCGGCGAGTTTCGTTTCAATGGTTTGTAGAAATGCAAAACCGAGGCCGGCGTCGCACTGCTCATACCAGCCAAACGCGGCGCGCAGGTCGGCTTCCGCATTGGGGGCTATGCGGACAATGCGTTTCACGGCTTGCGGGTAATGCGCGCTTTCACCTCATCCCATTCCGCGCCTTCCGTCGGATTTGCGTCATAACGCGCCTGATCCTCGGCGAGCGCGTTTTTGTGCCATGCTGGAATGGGAATGACGTTTTCGTTTGCGGAAAGCTCGTCCCACAACTCTTCCATGAGGGCGAGCTTTTCCCCGGCGGTGAGGCGTGCTATTTCGGAGGAAAGTGTCGCGTTCATGCGGGCAACATCGGGTGTAATTTGCGGCTTTGCAAGCGCGCTCATCGCCCTCGCCACCGCCGCCGCCCTGACAATCGCCCTCGGCATCTGGCCGGACGTGGTGCTGGGATTGTTCAAGTAAGATATTCCCAAGGACAAAAATAAAAAGCGCGGCACCACACGGCCGCGCTTTTTTGCGGCCGGCCGGGTGCGATGCAACGTGACACCCCGAAATCATGCATGCGATCAGGAGCGGCGTTTTCCCCAAGTCCCAAAACTTGATTGCGTCGATTTGTGATTTGCCCGGCGGCGCGAGGCTGGTTTTCTAACGGGAGTATTTTTTCCGAACTCAATGATCTCAACCCTTGACGGCCAACACGGCGCGCCAGCCGAAAAGAAACCCAACGACCGGGCGCTGGTTCTGCTTGCCCGCGTGGCGGGGTGCGAGCCGCTCATTTGGCGGTGCCTGACCGTGCGCGAATCGATGTGGCTGCACCAGTTGCACGATGCCATCCAGATCGCGTTCGACTGGTTCGATTACCAAACGCATGAGTTTGCCATTGGAAACACACGTTATGGAAACCCGTTCAAGCGTGACAATATTGTCATTGAGGATGACCGCGATGTGACGCTTGCGGACGTCGGCCTGGCAACGGCGGGGATGGCGCTTTACCGCTATCATTTCGGCGAGGGATGGACGGTGGAGTTGCAGGTTGAGAAGACGGAACCCTGCAAAAAGAATTTCTCCCCTCCGACGTGCGTCGCGGGCGAGCGCGCGGGTCCGCCGGAGGATTGCGGCGGTGTGGAGGCTTACAACGACATGCTCGCGTGCATCAAGGAACCGCACACCGAGATCGGCCAGGAGTGGATCGAATGGCTCGGCCCCGAATACGACGCCGAAAGATTCGATATCAACGCGATCAACAAGGCGCTAAAGGAACGCGCCAAGCATGAGGGCAAAAAGGACGGGGAATAGGGCGGCGCCGGGGCGACCGCGGGTTTACTTGAACAACCGCCTGGCGGTCTTGGAAACTTTCTCGGTGGTGTCCGCAGCTTTGTTCACGGTGCTGTCGGCGGCGTTGATGCCGTCGGCAACCCGGTCGGTTTCCTTTTGCCCACGCTGCGCGGTCTGACCCGCCGGGGTTGAGCAGCCCGCAAATGCGAAAATGGCGCCCGCGAGCGCGAATGTGGAAATAATAATACGAACGAGGTTGCGTGTGGTCATTGTATATTACGGTTAATGTTATTGTGAAAATCAGGTGAATTTTTGCGCGATAAGATTGATCGCGTAAATGCTGCCTTTCAGCGCGCCAAAAAGTAAATCCCCTTGTCATTACAAATGTTGGGAAATTTTGTAATCTCCGCCCGCGCAATCCAATCCGGCGATTAGTATCGCGCCGCCAGTCCGGACAGCGGGCATTATCTTCGTGCCGAAATTGATTATCACGATTTTCTGTGCAATACATACAGCATGATCGAAATAATTAGTGGAACCAATCGCCCCGGCAGTAATAGTCGCAAAGTTGCCGCGCAAATTTTGGAAATTTATAAAAGACACAATGCAGCCGCGCGGATTTTTGACATCGCGGAGATTCCTGCGGAGATTTTTTCGCCCGCCTCCTACACCGAAAAACCCGCCTCGTTTGCTCCGTTTTCACAACGCATCCTTGATGCGAAAGGCCTGCACATCATCACGCCGGAATACAACGGCTCGTTTCCCGGCGTGCTGAAATACTTCATCGACATGCTGCCATTCCCCGAGAGCTTCGAGCACAAGCCCGTCGCGTTCACCGGCATCTCGGCGGGCATGTGGGGAGCGCTCCGCGCCGTCGAGCAACTGGAGCCGATTTTCGGCTATCGCGACGCGCATATTTTTCCCGCGCGCGTATTCATTCCGGGCATTTTTAACGAACTCAACGAATCCGGAAAAATCAAGTCCGCCGAACTCGTGCAACGACTCGAAAAACAGGCGGGTGGTTTCGTCGATTTTGTGAAACGCATCGGGTAATTTTTCCCGTTTCATCGCGCGTTTTGGCGCAGACTGCCAAGTCTGTCTTCAATAAAAATCGCGCGCTTTGCGGAAGCAGACTTGGCAGTCCGCGCCACGCGCGGCCATTTTGGCCGCATGAAGAAAACCCTTGTTGTCCTCACCGGCGCCGGCATGAGCGCGGAAAGCGGAATACCGACGTTTCGCGACGCCGGCGGCTTGTGGGAGGGACATCGCGTCGAGGATGTCGCGACGCCCGAAGCATGGATGCGCAATCCCGCGCTCGTGCTCGATTTCTACAACCAGCGCCGCCGCAAACTCGAACAGGTCGAGCCCAACGCGGGCCACATCGGACTCGCATCGCTGCAGGAGCATTTTGACGTGCATATAATCACGCAAAATGTGGACGACCTGCACGAGCGCGCGGGTTCGAAAAGCGTGCTTCATTTGCATGGCTTGCTCACGCAGGCGCGCGGCACGCAGGCGGGTCCCGGCGAACAAGGCAACACAATCATCGACATCGGATATCGTGATATTGCGATCGGCGACAAATGCCCGCGAGGCTCCCAACTGCGTCCGCATATTGTGTGGTTCGGCGAGGATGTCCCAATGATCGACCCCGCCATCGAACTCGCGGGACGCGCCGATCTATTTGCAATCATAGGCACGTCGCTTGTCGTGTATCCGGCCGCGAGTCTCATCGACCATGTGCCGCCCGGAGCGCCGGTTTACCTGATTGATCCGGCAACAACATCGGGACGCCCGAACGTGCGTCACATCACAACCGGCGCCAGCGAAGGCGTGCGCCAGCTTATGACGGAATTGGTATCGTAGCGCGCCTCACTGCAATTCCAGGCTCGCGAGCGCGCCGGTGGCGGGTTTGCCGGAAAGTGTGACGCGGGATTCCGCGACTCCTTTATCAACAAGGAAACTCCTCACCGATTCCGCGCGCGCGGCGGCCAGTTGGCTCAACTGATCATCGTCGATTCGAATCGTTTCGAGCAGTTGCGCCCGCATCGCCTCGGGTGTCGGCGGCGTTTCGGCGCGGGCTTGTTCCGCCGCGGGGATTTTTTTCCGGTAAAGGATTTCAACAAGGCGGGCTTCGATGGCGGGCGCGAGTTGCAATGCGTCGGTGGAACCGGCGGAGACTTGTCCACCGCTGTTTTCGTTCAGGTATTCCTGTTTCAGGTCGGCTGAAAAGCGGATGCTGCGAAGCGCGGCGCTGTCGGTGTCGGCATCGAAGCCGCCGGAGATTGCGAGGTGCAGCGCGGGGCGTTCGCCAAGCGCCTTGGCGAGCAGGGTGAGTTTCTTTTGGCTGGCTTCGTTCAACGTGTTCGCACCCGCGTGGAACTCGGCGCGGGAAAGGTCGAGCTCCGCGCCGCCGTCCGATTTGCCGCCGATGCCGAGCACGGAGGTGAGCAGGGAGAAGGGCGCGGTGGCGGCCTTCATGATGATGTTGGCGAGCGCGTGACGGACGGCGCGGCCGTATTTGAATTCGGGGTCGTCGAGGCTGCCCTTGATTGGCACGTCGAGGATGATTTTTCCGTTGCGATCGCGCAGGAGCGACACGGCGAGGCCGACCGGCAGGCTGGTTGCGTCGGGGCTGCCGGTGTGCTCGCCAAACTCGAATTGGTCGAGCGTGATGACATTCGCGCTGTCGAGAAAACGCTTCGAAACTTTTGTGCTCACATCGACATTGAGCGTGCCGCCGGCGAGCGTGCGCCCGGCGTATTTTCCGGCGTAGGGGCTGAGCGGCGCAAGCGCGGCGCTGTCGATCGCGAAACGCAGGTCGGAATAAACATCATTGCTGAGCGGGTTGACCTGGCCGGTGAGCGAAACGGGCGCGGCGCCGTTGATTTTTGCGCGGACATCCACGTCGGCGTGGGCGATGTTTTCCGAGGAGAGTCCGGAAACCGCGCCGTTGATTTCGTCGAGCGACATTTTGACAACGGGCGCGATTGACTGGTCGGAAAACGCGACGCGACCTCCGTTGAGCGTGACTTTGCCAATGGTGACGAGCAGGCGCGGCTCGCTTGCCGTGGATGCCGACGCCGCCGGCGCGAGTGTTTGGTTTTCAGCGGACGGTGCGGGTTGCGGTGGCTCGCTTTGCTTGGCGAGGGCGGCGATGTTGAGCAGGCCGTCCGGCGAGATGTTTATTTGCGTGTTGGAGCCGTCGAGCGCGATTTCAGTGATCGCAATTTTTGCGGCGGGCTTTTCGGCGTAGGCGATTTCGCGCACGGCGAGCGTCTTCCACGATTGAAGCGGGCCGCCGGAGGCGTCTTTTACCGCAAAGTCCGTGACACTCGTGCTGCCCGCGACGGCGAGGCCGCTTTCGGGATCAATGGTCGCGGCGGCCTTGACGGCGAGGCGGCCTTTCTCGATGCGCGCGTTGAGGAACTGGCTGACGTGGGCGTCGGCGAGCGTGAGGGGAAGGTTGCCCAGTTCGGCGGAAATTTTTCCGCGCATTGGCGAAATGGCAAGTTCGCCGCCGGCGCGGAGTTCGCCTTCGTCGGCGATGCGCATGGCGAGTTCGATCGCGAGGGGCGAGTCGAGTTTTGCGAGTGAGAAATTCTTGGCGCTCATCGTGTCGATGACGGCCTTGGTGAGCAACGGCGCGTCGAGCGTGGCGTCCTCGATGTTGATGGTGAAATCGCGCACGGCGACTTCGCCCACGGTTATGTCAGGCGCGGGGGCGGGTGCCGCGGCGGGGGCGGGTGCGCTTGTGGCGGAGGCGGGCGAATCGGTGGCCGCGGGGGAGAAAAGTTCGGCGAGGTTGATTCCGCGCGCGTCGTGGCGCAGCGCGACGGCGCCGTTGTCGAACGCGATGCGCCCGATGCGCAGCACGGGCGCGGCGGGTCGCGCGGTGTGGATTTCGGCGGTGATTTCGGAGAGTGCGATCGCACCGATGCCGACGGCGGGGACGGGTTTGCCGCGCTCGGATATCTGGAGATCGCGGAGCGCGATGTCGCTTTGGGCGGTTCGGATGGCGACGCCGTCCGCATCGGCTGCGACTTCGTAGCGCAGGTTGATATCGAGCTTGCCGTCGGTCACGTCGAAGCGAACGAGGTGCCCGTAAAAGGGCGTGTATTTTTTAATGGCGAGGTTTCCGACGCGGATTTCGCCGCGCGAGGAAACCGGGGCGACGGCAAGACTGCCGCGCCACGAAAGCGTTTCGCCGGACTCGGTGGTTGCGGAAAACTCGCCCGGCGCGAGGTCGGGGCGGCCGGTTTGGAAATCGCGCACGGTGAAATTGACCGGGCCGAGTTGCGTGGAGAAGGGTTGCGGCAGGGAGGCGTCGGAGTAGTCGACGCGCGCGTTGGTAATCGAGAGTTCGTTGATGTGGAGGGGCGCGGATTTTTTGTTTTCATCGGACGCAACCGGCTCGGTTTTTTCGTCCGAGATCAGGTCGGCAAAGTTGGGTTTGCCATCGGGCAGGATCGCAATGCGACCGGCGAAACCGTCGAGCGCAATTTTGCGCAGACGCCATTCGCGAGAGATTAGCGTTCGCAAGTCGAGGCTTGCCTGAAGGCTGTCCCAACTGACGAGCGGATCGCGACCGCTGGCGGTTATGGAAAGGCCCTCGATGGAGCAGGAGAGCGCGAGGGGATTGATGCGGACGCGCTCGATTTGCGCGACGCGCGTGACCCGTGGCGTGGAAAGATGCTTGGTGAGCTGTTCTTCGAGGATGTTTTTGGCGATGGGCGGCGCGACAAAAAAGCCGGCCAAGATGAGAACGGCCACAACGATTGCAACGGCGCGAACTATGCGCGCCCATCGCGGCCAGCGGCGGCGCGTGTTTTTGTCTGTGGTGCGTGGAGTTTTGTTACTGTTTGCCGGGGCTGTCATAATTGAATGCAACTTTAATCTTGTTGTGCGAACCGCGCAACTCTCGGGGAGTCAATATATCATAAAACAAAACCCCGATGGCATTTTCGCCACCGGGGTTTCGCTGCTTAAAGCTGAATAATATTAATCCGTTTCGGGATTATATTAGAATTTGAAGACGGCCTGGACACCGGCGAACCACTTGCTCTTGCCGTAAAGATCCTTCGCGATCTTCTCATACTTGGTGTAGCTGACCTCGGCGCCGACGCTGAGGTTTTGGGTAACAGCGTAGGAGGGCTGCGCGGAAAGCTTCCAGAATTGTCCTTTGCCGGAACCGCCCAGCTTGATCTTCTCCTGTCCCATGCTTACACGGCCAGCGAGGCTGAGCTTTTCGGTGAACTGCTGCTTGACCATCACAAGGCCGTAGTAGTCCTCGACGTTGTAGTTGGAGTTTTCACGGCTCTTGCTGTAGAAGAGTTCCGCACCGATCGTGGTTTTGTTGTTGATGACATATTGCGCCCAGACATCGGCGATGTAGGTATCGCTGTAGAGGATCGGATTGTAATTATAGTCACGGTCATCGCGGGTGTTCTGGTAGGCGAGCGTGGCGCCGATGGAGAGAGCGCCGTCATTGTAGCCGAAGTGGCCTTCAACGCCGTAGCCGTCGCTGAGGCTGCCATCACCGCGGTATCCGCCTTCGATATTATAGACGGAGTTAACAACCGCGACGCCGAAGCTCATCTTGTCGAGGGCGTAGTCGAAACGGATGCCTTCGTGGAAGTTCGGAATGATCCATCCCATCTCGTCCGTGCCGTAGGTGATGAAGTTGCAGTTCGGAATATCGAACGCTTCATAACCGATCCAGCTCTGGAAGCGGCCGCCGGTGATGCTGAAACCGTTTCCGATATCGTAGGTGGCGTTGGCTTCGAGGACGTAGAGATCCTTGGCACCGGCATCGGCATAAACGCTGATCTTGGCGGTGACGGGAGCGAAATTAAACGCGAGACCAAGCTTGGCGGCGTCGAGATCCATTTCGGTATCCGAGTTGCCCTTGTCGGGCTTCGTGTATTGGACGGAACCTGCGGCGTAGCCGTAGACGCTCACATTCTGGTGAATGGCAACGTCGGCGCGGGCCGAGAGAGCAAAAGCGGCGGCGAGAGCCAGACCGGCAACTTTGATGATGTTCTTGTTCATAGTTTGGTTAGGTGTTCTTTCAGTGATTAAGGGAGAATCTGGCGGGGTGAGCCGCCGCTGCTGCCTCAACAAGTCAAGATGCATTGAGACAGCCAACTCAGACAGCAGGTGTCGAGGAAATGTTACAAAAAATTAAGTTGGGTTCAAAATTTAGCATGATTTTTTTAAAATTTATAATCCTCTATACAACAACACAATGCGCACACACAGAACGAACTGAAATCTTTTTGCAAAAAATGTTTTCTTAAAAATCTCCCTAAATGCGCCCGCCCATTCGCAAAAAACCGAGCCAAAATAATTCGCCCTCGCCCCTTCCCTCCCTCAAGACAACCTTTACCACATGACCACCGATCTCCCGCGCACACTAAAAATTTCCCGGCGGCCGCTTGCATCCTTTGCGGTGGCGCTGGCACCCTTGCTCGTGCTCGCGGCGGTTCTTTTTAACCAGCGCGGCTTTCAACCCATAATCCTCTTTCTCGCGCTCATACCGGTCGTTCTTTACGCCGCCGTCATCATCATTGTTTTTTCGCAGCGCATTACAATCCGTCCCGACGGCATCGAAACCGTCACCCTGTTTCGATTTCGCCGCTTTATCCGCTTCTCTGAAATCATCCGCACGGAAATCGACCAGCCCGCCGGACGCGACCGGCCCGTCCTCGCACAGATCCACACAAAAAATGCGCAAGACCCCGTGGTCGCCCTGAAGCTGAAAGCGCTCGCGCCCGAGGACGCCGCGTGGCTTTGCGCATTGCCGGAGTTGAAATCGGTGCGGGGCTCGACGTGAATCGACTTATGTCGATTTAATTCGGCAAAGGTCGCCCCAAAAGCGCGGCCTCAGACCAGCGTTTTTACGAGCGTCTCGCGGTCGCCCGGAAGCAAATCCATCGGCGCGATTTCCGGCATCGTGTAGGCGCCGGGACGCAACCGCGTGGCCGCCGCGCGCGCGCACGCCACCATGATTTGCGCGGTCAGCGCGGGGTTGTTGATCCGCATGTTGAATTCGAGCAACTGGTTGTGCGTGCTGCCGCTCACGCCCTTGCGCACCATGTTCACGCCGTGCCCCATGTCCTTGAGCGCATCGACGCTCTCGACTTGAAACACCCGCGTGTCGTCCTTTGCAAAATAGTCGTCCGTCTTGATCGCCTTTTCGACGGCGGCGAGTTTCGCGCCCTTCTCAAGCTCGACGTAAACCATGCGGCGGTGCACGCCCGTGCCGGTGGGGATCGTCATCGAAAGCGCGTCGCGCACGCCCTTCTTCGACTTCGCGCAAACCGAGTGCCCCATGCTCATGCCGGGGCCGAAATTCGTGTAGGTGATCCCGCGCGGCGCCATCGCGAGCATCAACGTGCGCACCATCGAGTCGCTGCCCGGGTCCCAGCCGGCGGAGATCACCGCCGCGCACCCCGATGCCTTGCCCGCCTTGTCGAGCGACTGGCGCAATTTCCACAACGCCTCGCCGTGGATGTCGAAACTGTCCACCGTGTGGATGCCGCGCTTCAAATACTGCGGCGCGGTTTCCGGAATGCTCCGCGTCGGCCCGCAAAGAATCGCCGCGTCAACCTTGCCCAGCTCGTCCACGTCGGACACGACCTTTACGCCCGCGAGCTCCGGCGGCACGGCGGATTTTTTGACCGATGCGGCGCGGCGCACGACGCCCGCCAGCTTCATATCCGGCGCCTCGCGCACCGCATCGACCGCAAAACGACCGATGTTTCCATAACCCACGACAGCGATATTGAGAGTTTTCACAAATCGCACGCATACAAAAAACCGCCCGCGCCGTCACGCGGGAAAACCAAAACCCGGTCGACAATTATTTTTCAAAATACCGCGCGCGCGAAGAAGAAGCGAAGCCAAGGGCGAGTATTTGTGGGATTTTGCCGGTCGAGACATGGGATTAGCGTCGAGGCATGGGTATGAGCCGCCTTTGCACGCCAAAAGCGTGCCACAACTTAGCCCAGGGTGGAGGCTGCGACACCCTGGGGGCTTTGTTTTTAAAATTCAGCGCCCTGAATGGGCGCAACAAATCGTCACGAACCCCGCAACATTGTCGCGCTCCTTACAGGGCACCGGTCTGCGTGTTATTGGCAACCCGGGGTTGCGCGCTTTACGCGCACCCCGGGCTAAGTTGTGTGACGCCTTTGGCGTCATGCTTGCCACTATTCTTTCAACGCCTTGACCAAGTCCAAGCCGAAACATCGCGCGGCAGTTTCATCGCGCAAACACTTCGTCACGAACAAAGTGCAGCCGGATAATGCGAGGGTCATCCTCGAATCCTAGTCATTTATTGCGCATAATCGTTAACGTCAAAAGGCCCGTCCTTCTCCCTACCTTTTGTTATCAGCCCCCACACTTTCTCATTCCTGTTAGTTAGTCTCTTTTTCTTCCTGAATCGCCGTCTCGTCATCGACTATAAAAGTATATCGCAATCGCCACTTCTTTCCGATGAGCGCAAAGATGAGCACGCCGCCGAACGAAAACCAGACGGTAACGATAAGTGGCCAAACAATGATCATTAAAAGTATACCACCGATAATAGTTAATGGTGTGAGACTCGGGTCAATCTCGGCAAACGGTAAGAGAATTAAGAATGTAAAAAAAACTGCACCAACTGCTGATACAAATGTGAATAGAAAGATTGTAGCAAATGTCGGCTTTCGCGCTTTGAATGATATACGCTTCATTTTCTTTCAGATAACGCTGCCAATGAGACATGTGGAGTCAATGGCGTTGATACGTCTGACAATCGCTCACCCGAGTAAGGGCAAAAACCGCCTGAGAAGGATTTATTGATTCCTTGATCACCCCTCACGCCCGGAAAATGACACTCTCTTTTTTAAACATCCGCACGGCGATTGCCAGGGCGGCGGCGGCGTATACGCAGGTTGAGCCGAAGATCAGCGCGATCATGCCAATCGGGAAATTTCCCGAGACCATTTCCTTGCTCACAAGTGCCACGTTCAGGAGCGGCACGAGGGCGTATTTCGCGTTCAACTCCACGCCGGGGAGCATCGCAAGCGCCGCCGGCAATATGATCACGAAAATGAGCGGCGACACATAACTCTGCGCCTCCTTGTAATTCTTCGCGCACAGCGCCACCGAAAACAGCACCGCGGAAAACAACACCGCCAGCGGCACCACCAGCACGCACACGCCGAACAATCCCGGCAGGCTCACCGATATCTCCAGCCCGCCCTCCCCCACGACCTTCGCGCCTTGCACCGCCGCGTCGCCCGCGAGCAGGCGCACCGCGCCAAGCGCCGTCAACGAAAGCGACGCAAGCGTGCACACCACCGTCACCAGCGACGCCGTCAGCACGAGCAGGAATTTGCCCAGCACCAGTTCCGTGCGCCCGACCGGGCTGCACAGGATCGTCTCCATCGTGCCGCGCTCCTTCTCGCCCGCCGTCAGGTCCAGCGCCGAATACATCGCGCCGGTGAAGCACAGCAAAATGAGCAAATATGGAATCAGCCCGCCGAGTTGCGCGCCGCCCACTTTTTCGGGCGGGGCGACGTTTTGCCTTTTTACGGTGAACGGGCGGTGAAAATCTGCGGGCAAATTTTTCGCGGCCAGGCGCGAGCGCACCATCTTGTCCCCATACGCGGAGAAAAAACGCGTCAGCTCCGACACCGCCGCGCCGGAATGCACGTCGCCCGCGTAATTATAAATCATCACCACAGGCGCTTTTCCCAATCGCGCCACGGTCGCGTCAAAGTCGTCCGGCACCTCAACCGCCGCGCGCAGTTGTTTGTTCTCGATCCGCGCCGCGTAATCATCCGCGAAGGGCACCAGTTTTATGCGTTTGTCGGCGGCGAACGCCGCGCGCAGCCGCGGCGAGTCCGCGCCGCCGATCAGCATCACGGTCGGGATTTCCTCGTAGGCCTTGCGCACGCTTTTGTAGCTGACCGCCGCCGCGCCAAACATGAGCACGGGAATGACGACGATTGGCACGACAAACATCGAGATCAGCGAACGCCGGTCGCGCAGCGTGTCGATCAGCTCCTTGCAATACACGGTGGAGATTTGCCGCCAGTTCATTGCGCGCCCTCCTTCAATCGCAAGTCGCCCGAAGCCGGATTCCCGTCCGCCCCGCCAACCACGCGCACGAAAATTTCCTCCATGTCCTGCTCGCCGTGGCGCGCGCGCAACTCCGGCACGCTTCCCTCGGCGAGCAATTTGCCGCCGTGCACAATGCCCACGCAGTCGCACAGTTTTTCAACCTCGCTCATCACGTGCGTCGAATAAACGACCGTCTTGCCGCGCTCGCGACAACCGCGGATAAATTGCACGATTGTGCGCGCCGCCATCACGTCGAGCCCGATCGTGGGTTCATCAAAAATCATGACCGCCGGGTCGTGGATGAGCGTGCGCGCGATGGACACCTTTTGTTTCATGCCCGTGGAAAATTTATCCACGCGCCGGTCGAGAAATTCATCCATGTCGAGCTCGCCCGAAAGCCGCCCGATGCGCGCGCCAATCTCCGCGTCCGCCAAACCGTTGAGCCGCCCGAAATACACGAGCGTTTCGCGCGCCGTGAGACGTCCGTAGAGCGCGGTGCTTGCCGCCATGAAACCGACGTTTGCGCGGACTTTTTCCGGTTCGCGCGTGACATCGAACCCGTTGACGATCGCCGTGCCACCGGTGGGTTTGAGCAGGGTGGCGAGCATGCGCAGCGTCGTTGTCTTTCCCGCGCCGTTCGCGCCGAGCAACCCGTAGATGCGCCCCGACCCGACGGAGAAACTGACATCATCGACCGCCCGAATCTCGCCGCGCTTTTTGTCGCGAAATACCTTTGTGAGATTTTGGACGGCAATCATTGGGGAAAAATATTGGGTGGCGGCGCGGATGCGACAAGCGCGATCAGCAAAAGCCAAGGCATCCTGACACACGCTGCGCCGGGGGAACCCCAGAGTTCAAGTCATAATGCCATTTGCGAGCAAATTTAGACTTTGGAACCAAGCGCGGCGGGCGCACGCGAAGGCGCGCGCCCGCGCGTCAAAAATCACCACAGGCGGCGGTAGCCGAGGTTTAGGGACCAGGGGCGGTCGTAGTAGGCGGCCTTGGCGTATTCATAATCCAAATACAACTGGCTGATGTCGCTGAGGCGGTAGCTCGTGCCGAAGCCGATTTCGACGCGCCTGCCGTCGTAGTCGGCCTTGAAGGTTTTGTCGTGGGCGGTGATTCTGCCTCCGTTGGAATCGACCGCGACCACGGCGAACTTGCCGTAGGGGTGCCACTTGCTGTCGCGGATCTGGCGGCCCGCGCGAACCATCGCGCGATATTGCCAGGTGTCGGAATCGCCAACGCTCACGTCGATTGCGCGCTGGCCGACGGTGGCCCGCGTCGAGTAATCGGAGCCCTTGAGCCAGAGGACCGCCATTTGCACGCCGGGTTCGATCCACCAGCCGTCGGCGCGTTGCAGGCGGCGGCCCGCCTCGAGCGAGAGGCTTTGGCCGTTGGTGTTGTATTTGCCGTGGGTGACGCGGCCGCTCACGGACTTGGCGTCGAATTCGTTGTTGTAGCGGTCGAAGCGCGCGGTGCCGTCGAGGAACCAGCCGTTGTTCCCGAGCATGGTCAGGTAAACGCCCGCGCCCACGGAGCGGGTTTTGCCGTCGCCGGCGTTGTCGAGGCGTCGGTCAACATTGCCCATGTCGATGAAGCCGCCGATGAAGTTCACGCCGGCTTGGGTTGCGAAGGCTTTGTCCGCGCCGCCGGTGACGCCCCAGCCGTATTGCTTGAAGCTCATGCCGGAGAGTTCGTTGGCGGCGTTGAGGCGGTAGCCGCGGGAGCGGAACCACATGCCGCCGGCGGAAGGTTTGGAGCCGAGGGTTTCGGAGCGGATGTCGCCGAGGCGCGTGTGGATGGCGTCGAGGGAGCTGGCCCAGTCGAGGGCGAGGGCCGAGGCGGTGTTGATGATCGCGTCGGCGGAATGCGAGAGGCCCTGGTCGAGGAGATACCAGCTGTCCGGATTGGGCGCGTAGATGCTGCTGTCGCCGCGAACGAGCTCGATGGAGGTGAGGGCGTATTCGAGTTTGCCGCCGGGGTTGGCCATCACGAAATCGGCGGCGCCGGGGGTTTGCGCGGTGATGATTTCAATGGAGATGTTGTGCGCGGTCGGCTCGATGCCGGCGTCGAGGATGTAAACGGCGTGCGTGGCGGAGCCGGCGTTGACGAGGTCGAGTCGGTTGGCGGTTTGCGCGGCGAGGTCGGCGTTCATTACAAAGAGGCCCGACGTGTCGCCGAGGGTCGCGATCGTCGCGGTGTCGGTGGGATTGGCAAAGAGGAGCGTGCCGCCGCGCATGTTGAGGGTGCCGAAGTTGACGGCGTCGCGCGCGAGTTTGAGTTGCGCGTTTTGGTCGAGCGTCGTGACGGCGATGTCGTAGGCGGTGTTCGCGATGGTGACGGTGCCGCCGGTCACGTAGTGCGCGCCCTCGCCGGTGATGTTGTTTTGCAGCGTGCCGGTCACGCCGGTTTGCTCGAAGGCCGCGCCGGATGCGACGCCGATGTCGGCATCGCCGAGCGCGTCGATTTGCGCGGCAACGAGGCGTCCGGCGGCGACGGTGCCCGTGCCGTGGAAATCGGTGCTGGAGTTGACAAGCGTGACTTCGCCGCCGGCGACGTGGAGCGTGCCGGCGCCGGAGAGCGTGTTGCGAGCCGTGCCGGTGGTTTCAAAGGTGAGCATGCCGTCGAGGAGGATGTCGGCGGAGCCGAGGCCTTCGGCGTCGGTGAGGCGCGCGGTGGCGGCGGCCCCGATGGCTGTTTGCGCGGTGTAATCGGTGTTGGCGCTGGTGATGGTCAACGTGCCGCCGGCGAGGGTGAGCGCGCCGGTGCCGGTGATATGGCCGTCGATTTGGCCGCCTTCGGCGATGGTTTGCGCGTTGCCGTTGAGGTCGAAGGTGGCGGGGATTTCGACGATGACGAGCTTGGTGTTGCCGAGGGCGTTGTCCGCGTCGGCGCGAACGGTGCCGCTGACGAGCGTGCTTGTGCCGGTGTAGCTGTTGGAGCCGGTGAGCACGATGAGCGAGCCGGTGGTGTAGGTGACGCCGCCGAGGCCGGTAATGTCGGCGCTGAGAGTGTTGTCGGTCGCGCCGGTGCTGGTGAGCACGAGGGTTTCGCCGTCCTTCACATTGAGCTGGCGCAGCACGTAATCGTAGTAGAGGCCGCCTTCGTGTCCCGTGCTGGTGGTGGCGCTGGCGGTGATGGCGGCGTAGCCGTAGGTGGCCTCGACATTGCCGTAGTCGATGACCTGGCCCTCGGAGAGGGCGGTGCCGTCGGCCTTGACGATGTCGAGTTGGTGGGAGGCGTGCTCGGCGAGCGTGCCGGCCTTGACGAGGAGCGTGGCGTTGGAGTCGGGGCCGTCCTGGTCGAGGAAGTTTTTGCCGACCTCGACGGCGGCGTGCGTGCCGGAGGTGTAGTTTTCAAACACGATCAGGCTGGAGGCGTCGGTGATGGAGAGCGTGCCGACGTTGAGGACTTCGGCGGGATCGACGCCGTTTTTCGGAATCCAGAGTTTGCCGGAGTTGAGCGTGAGGCCGCCGATTGTTCCGGTGACCGCGTTGGTGTGGAGCGCGGAGCCGGCGTCGAGTTGAAGGGTGGCGTTTTTGAGGGCGGTGACGTTGGAGTCGTCGCCGAGGTTCATTGTGGTGTTGGCAAGAGTGACGGTGCCCTCGAAATAGTCTGAAGGGCTGACGGCTGAAGAGCCGAAGGAGAAGGTCGAGCCGGAGAGGTTTACCGAAAGCGTGCCGGAGCCGGTGAGGGTGTTGCCCCAAAGCCATGAGTCGCCGGTTTTGACCACGAGGAGACCGTCGATGTGCGTGTCGCCCGCGCCGAGATTGGCGGTCGAGGAAACGGTGCCGGAGCCGGTGATGTTCCAGGCGGAGCCGGTGTTGACGCCGGTGATGTTGACGCCGTTGGCGGTGACAAAGGTGGTGCCGGAGCCGGTGATGTTGCTGGCGTAGTCGCCCGTGGCGGCGAGGTCGAGCGCGGCGTTGTTGACCATGGCGCCGGTGCCGGTGGCTGCGAGGTTTTCGAGGCGCAGCGTGCCGCCGGTGACGAGGGTCGTGCCGGTGAAGGCGTTGTTGGCGTGGGTGAGCGTGATCGTGGTCGCGGTGTTTTGTTTTTCAAAAACACCCGCGCCGACGAGGTTTGCCGCGCCGAGGTTTTCGTTGGCGGAGGCGGCGAGGCGCGAGCCGGCGGCGATGTCGAAGGTGCCGGTGAAGGCGGCGTTGTTGCCTCCCAGTGTGACGGTGCTGCTGGCGAGCGCGATGTTGCCCGCGCCCGTGACGGACTTGGCGAAGGTGCCGCTCGCGGTGTCGATTGAGAGGAGGTTGCCGTTGGCGAGCGTGCCGGAGCGGCCTAGGCCGTCGGTGTTGTCGATGCGGATGGTGCCGGTGTTCGCGATATCGGCGGAGAGGCCGGTGTTCGCGCCGCGGATGTCGAGGTGGCCGGCGGTGTTGAGCGTGCCGGAGCCGGTGAGCGCGCCGAGCGAGGTGCCGCCGTTGGCGAGGGTGAGCACGCCGGCGTTGAGATCGAGCGTGCTGCCGGCGGCGGTGTTGAGCGTGCCGGTGGCCTGGGTCTTGCCGTTCATGTCAACGCCGGTGTTGGCGGCGAGGTCGAGGAGCGGGGTGCCGCCAAAGGCGTTGTCGGTGAGCATGCGCACGGTGCCGCCGGTGACGAGGGTCGCGCCTTCGTAATCGCTGGCGGCGTTGCCGATGGAATACACGCCGGTGCCGCTCATGGTGTAGCCGCCGGAGCCGGTGAGTTTCACGCCGAGCGTGGATTGGGAGGCGTTGGAATTCGAGAGGGTGATGCTCGCGCCGGCGTTGGCGCTGAGTTCGACGAGGCCGTAGGCCCAGCCGATACCGCTGCCGGTGACGGCGGCGTGGAAGTCGTAACGCGCGGTGCCGGTGACGGCGTTGGATGCGTCGCGGATGCCGGTGGCGATGGCATTGCCGGAGACGGGCGTGCCGTCGTATTGGACGATGTCGAGTTGCACGCCCGTGCCGGTGACGCTGCCGGTGGCGTTGACGATCATTTGCTGGACGGTGCCGGTTTGCGCAAAGAACGAGGGGGCGTTGATCACGTCGGTGTCGTCAACCACGGTGACGGGTTTCGACATTTTGATGGTGCCGCTGCCGGCGACGAGGTCGGTGACGGTGAGCGTGCCGGTCGGGCTGACTTGCGCGCCCGTGGTTTCGACCATGAGCGTGCCGCCGTCCATTTCCAACGCGCCGATGGTGCGGTTGGCGTTGATTTCGGTGGAGCCGTTTTGCCCGAGGACGAGCGCGGCGTTGACGAGAAGCGAGCCGGCGTTGGCGTCGAGGGCGAGGTGGCCGCCGCGCATGGCGAGCGTGCCGGTGAAGGCGTTGTTGAGGCCGGATGCGAAGGCGAGCGTGCCGGTGGCGTCGGCGAAGTTTGCCGTGAGCGTGCCGTCGCCGCCAAGTGTGTTGGTGAAGGTCCAGCCTCCGGCGGCGGGCGCGAGCGCGAGCTGTCCGCCCGCGAGGTTGACGCTGCCGACGCCGAGATTTTGCGTGCCGCTGACGGTGCCCGAGCCGGTGATATTCCACGCGGCGATGGTGTTGGCGCCGATGAGGTTGACGCCGTTTTCGGAAACGACGGCGGCGCCGTTGCCGACGATGTTATTGGCAAAATTGCCGCCGTCGGCGAGGTCGAGGACGGCGGAGGAGGCCACGGTGACTCTGCCGGTGCCGGTGGCGGCGAGGTTTTCGAGGCGCAATGTGCCGCCGGTGACGAGGGTCGTGCCGGTGAAGGCGGTGCTCGCGGCGGTGAGCGTGAGCGTGCTCGCGCCGGTTTTTTCGATGCGCGCGGCGCCCTCAAAGACGCCGTCGTATTGGCTGGCGATGGTGTTGTTGAGCGTGATGCCGCCGCCGGTCAGCGCGATTTTGCCCGCGCCGCCGAGATGGTTGAGCGCGACGGAATTGGTGACGACGAGTGTCGCGCCTGAGTCAACTTGGAACGCGGTGCTGCTGGCGAAAAGCGCGTGGGGCGCGCTCGCCGCAATCGCGACGGAGCCGCTGGCGATCGTGGTGGTGCCGGTGTGGGTGTAGGCGGCGGCGGGCGCGAGGGTGATGAGGTCGCCCGCGGTGGCGCCCGCGGCAATGGCGAGATTGGCGGGCGAGCCGGCGGCTTGGGTGATGAGGGCCTTGAAGTCTTGCGCGCCGTCGCCGTCGGTTTGCCCGAGGGTGAAGGTTTTGCCGGACTGGATTTCGATGGCGGTGAGCGTGCTGCTGAGGAAGATGCCGTGGGTGCCTCCGTGCATGGCGGAGAAGGCGTAGTTGTGCACGGCCTTTGCGGTCGGATCGAGAGCGGTGTCGGAGCCTTGGATGATGTTACTCAGCATGGTCGTGCTGTCCAACGCGCCTTTGAGCCTGAGGCTGGAGATGTCGCCGGTCACGGCATTGGCGCTTTGGGCGATGGTGGCGGAGACGCCGTCGTCGAGCGAGAGGAGTCCGCCCGCGCCGGCCGGGTTGCTGTCAATCGTGGCGGGGCCGACGATGTTGATGTCGGTTGCGCTGAGTTTTTCCTGGCCGAAATCGACCGCCGTCACGCCAGAACCAAAGAGGACCAGGGAGCGCACAGTCTGGTCGCCGTCGAGGTTGAGGGTGCCGCTGACAAGCGAGATCGCGGCGTCCCTGAGAACACCATTGGTCGCATTACCCGCCACGGAATCGAGGTTGAGGACGCCGGAGTGGATATTGACGATGCCGTTGAAGTTGCCGCCCTGCGCAGTGGATGCGAACGAAAGCGTGCCGCCCTCGGTGAGATACAGCGAAATGTTGCCAGTATAAGGGGATGCGCTGTCAATTTTGTTACCGAGAACAAAATTGCCGGATGATGCGACATACAGGGAACCGGCGAGGAGGAGGTCGCCCGTGCCGATATTTTCAGTCGCGCTCACAGTCATCGCCGACGAGCCGTGCACGAACCAGTCGCCAGTATAGTCGCTGTTGTCGGCCGTGAGCGTGACAGCGGTTTGCTGGACATGCGTGGTGCCGCCGCCCGCGAGGATGTTTGCAAATGTGCCGCTGAAATCGAGCGCGAGGTTTCCGGTTGCGCCAATGGTGACGGAGCCGCTGCCGAGCGCGGCGGCGTTTTGGGCGACGAGGCTGCCGCTGGTGATTTGCGTGCCGCCGGCGTAGTCGTTCGAGCCGGTGACGCGGAGCGCGCCGGCGCCGGTTTTCGCGAGCGCGCCGTCGCCGGTGACGAGGCCGCCGAGGGCGAGCGCGGTGGTGGCGGTGTTTTCGAGCGAGAGTGTCTTGCCGGTTGCGAGCACGATGGTGTTGGAGAGCGCAACGGATGCGGCGGTGGTGTTGGAGAGAATCGCATCGCCGGTGACGTTGAGGGCGCCGGCGCCGAGGGCGGTGTTGGTGGCCGCCTCGATTTTGCCGGCGGCGAGCTCGATGCCGGCGGTGTGGGCGGAGTTGTCGCCCGCGAGGATGAGAACGCCCTGCCCCGCCTTGGCGAAGGTGCCGGTGCCGGCGAGCGCGCCGGCGAGGTTGAGCGCGGCGTTGGTGTCGATCGTCACGGTGGCGCTGGTGGAAACGGTGGATGTCGCGACATTGGCGAATGTGAGCCGGTGGTCGCCGAGGACGCTGAAGCTGCCCGCGATTTCGAGCGGATTGGCCAGAAGGGTGCGATCCGCGCCGAGCGCCTCGAGCGCGCCGCCCTTGAGGATGACTTTGCCCGCGCCAAGGGGGCCGTTGATGGCGGTGCCGTCGGCGGCGATGCGCACGAGGCCGGATTCGAGCGCGAAGCCCTCCGTGAATGTGTTTGCGCCGGCGAGAACAAGCGTGCCCGCGCCGCGCTTGATCATGGCCTGGTTGCCTTCGATAACGCCGTTGAGCGTGATGGTGCCGGAGCCGTCGTGAGTAACGACAAAGTTGTTTAGCCCAATGCCGCGATCGAGTTCGAGGTTGAGCCCGGCGTCAATGGTCATGGAGGCCTGCGAGAGCGCGTCGCTGAGGATGTAGGTGTTGCCACCGTCGCTATCGAGATTGATAACTTCGCCGGCCGTGCCGATGGTGAATGAGTGCGGGGAAACTACACTCAGGCCGATGCCGGCAATCGTCATGTTGCTGACGCCGCCGATCGTCTTGCCGTTGAGCGAACTGTCGAGCGCGCCGAATGTCGCGCCCATGCCCTTGTGGTTTGGCGTGGCGTTGGTGTTATAATAGTTGCCGCTGAGCGAATCGTAGCTTTGCCAGCTCGCGTCGCCCCAGTCGGAGCCGGAGCGCCCGTCCCACGCATAGGCGATGCCGAAAGGCACGAGCACCCAGTCGCCGCCAACCTTTATGGTTTTGCCGCCAAGCGCGTATTGGGAGCCGAAGCTGACATCGGCGTAACGCTGCTCGGAACTCACGCCACTGACGATGATCTGGTTGAGGCCGCCGCCGGTGATGGCATTGCCCTTCCAGCTGGAGAAAGTGAGCTGGCCGCCGGCATCAAAGAAGATGTCGCCGGTGGTGAACTTGGTGAGGCTGGTGTTGGCGCCGAAGTCGATGATGGAGTTGCCGGAAACTTGAATGCCGCCGCCAAGCGCCTGGGTGTGGCCGCCGAGGTGGAGCGTGCCGTCGTCGAGGGTGAGCGCCTGCACGCCGCCGACGAGGCCGGCAGCCGTCAAGGCAAAGACGCCGCCGTTGATTTCGAGGGAGGGCGCGGAGAGTTTCACTCCGACGGTGGCGTTGGACGCCCGAATGAGGCCGGCGGAAACAAGCGTGCCCCGGTTGGCCGCGGTGGTGCTGCCAAGGGTCGCGCCGTCGCCGAGGAACGTGACGACATCGGAGCCGAGGACCTTGAATTTGCCGCCGTTGTTGAGGACGATTGACGACTGGCCGTCCGCGCAACTCGCAATGGAGACAATGGCGGGGTTGTCGGCGTCGACGCCCTCCGTGATGATTTCGAACGCGCCGTTGGCGTTGGAAACGGAGAGGACGCCGGTGCCGAGGTAATTGGCGGTGTCGTCCACGGCGCCGATGGTGACATGGCCGTCGCTCGTGATGTCGGCGACGGCGCGCACGGTGCCGGAGTTGGTGATGTTGATGCCGCCGGTAATTTTGTTGGCGGCGTTGGAGAGCTCGATGATGCCGCCGGCGCCGCTGGAGGTGAAGCCGCTGGTATCGTTGGTGTCGAGCAGATGCGACTTGATGGCGAGTGTGGCGCCGGTCTGCACGCTGATGGCGTAGGAATTGCCGCCCTTGAGCGTGATGGTCGGCGTGTCGAGAATGAGGGTGCTGGCGGTGTTGCTGGCGAAAGCCGATTTCCTGACGATAAAGCCGCTGTTGCCGGAGGCAAAGGCGATGGCGTTTGAGAGGGTTCGCGAAGTCGAGCCATCGTCGGCATAGGCGGCGAGGATGCCGCTTGTGTCATAGAACATAAGCTCGCCCGTGCCGAGCGCGCCGCTTTGCACGGTGCCGTCGGGGTTGAGCACGCTGTCGGTGCCGATTTCCAAGATGCCCACATTGAGGTCGGTGCCCCCCGAGTAGGTGTTGGGCGCCTGCAGGCGAATCGTGCCGCCGCCATAGGAAACTTTGCGAAGCTTGCCCGCGCCCTCTATTATGTGATCCTTGCCGAAGATCATTTCGTTGAAAACAAAAAGCGCCGTTGTTGCGGCCAAGGTCGATGTGCCGGAATGGTCAAAGGTGAAGTTACCGCGGAAGGTTTGGTTGCTGCCGTTAAAGTTGAGCGGATTGGAGATGGTGCGGGTGCTGCCGGCGGCGGTGAGCAATGAATTGGTGTCCGGGTTCCATGCGCGAAGTGAATTATGCATGTTCCCAAATGAAATTGTTCCCGAGGAGGCGCCGAGAGCCCGGTCGTGCGCCACATTGATTTCCCCGCCGTTGAGCCTGACGCCGCCCGTGAAGGTGTTCGCGCCGCCGAGCATGAGCGCGCCGTAACCGTTGAAGGCAATGCCGCCCTCGCCGCTGATGTTGCCGTCGAGCATGAGCATCTGGTAGCTGTTGCGGTCGTTTGCCTCGGCGGCGGCTGTGATACCTCCATAATAGGTGCCGTTCGCGCCCCAGACGCTAATGTTGTGCGTGCCGCTGGAAAGAACGCCGTCGCCCGTCATGCGCAAGTGGGTGATGGCGCCGGCTTCCGTGCCCGTGCCATTGTCCGTTTCGCGCTGGAGCTTGAGACTGCCATTGAGCGTCCAATCATTTTCAAGGACGCGGGTCGCGTCAGCAAGGTTGGCGGCGATGTCACCGCCCGCCGTGGGCAGCTTGACGGACGCGCCACCGCCCCACCATGCCTCGAGGGTTTGCGTGTCCTCGAGCGCGCCACCTATGACGAGGGCGCCCGAGCCAAACGCGTGGCTGGCGCCAATCTGGACAAAGTTACTGTCGCGCAATTCCACGCCGCCGGTCCACGTGGTTTTGTTGTCACCGGTGATTCGGAGCATGCCGCCGCCGGTTTTGACGAGTTTGCTGTTTCCGAAAACCCGGCCGTTCCAGACGACATAGCCGGAATACACCGTGGTGTTTTCCGAGGGCGTCACGTTTGCGACAAGCTCCGTGTCGGCGGCGAGACGCACGTCGCTGTCGATTGTGAGAATGGAGGAGCCGGCGTGTTTGATGCGGGCGAAGGCGGCGTCCTCAAGCGCACCGGTGCCGTGGAAGGTGAGCGTGCCGGAGCCGCCGAAGTTCACGCCGGCCTGGAATGCCTCGATATTGAGGTGGTTGAGGTCGTAGTTCCCGTCCACGTCGATGGTTTTGGCCGTGAGGTTCGTGTCGATGTCCCGGATGGAGACGCTGGCCGTGGTGGAGTTGGGAATCTGGCTGGCGCGCCAGTTGGAGGCGGTGCTCCATTTCGCGTCGCCCGCGCCACCCGCCCACTCAATGGTGGGGAGGGCGGCCACCGTGTCGGGCAGGAGATACCATTTACCGTCCGCGCCCTGCTCTATCTTTGCCCCGGCTTCCCATCCGGTGAAGGCGATATTGCCCAACAGGCTGGCGTTGTCGCCGGTGAAATTGTTCGAGTTCAGCCGGACATAGGCGCCGGTGCCATCGGAGTTCCAAACACCGTCGGCATTTTGGATGAGCAGCACCTTGGACCTGTTCCAGTGCGTGTTAGAGCTCGTGTTTGCGGAACTGAAGGACAGGCGGCCCGTGCCGCCAAGTATCAACGAGCCGTTGTCGCGCAAGTAAAGGGTCGAGATTGTGTTTGAATAGTCGTTGGCATCGAACGCGCCGCCTTGCAGCACGAGGGAGCCGGCGATGAGCTGGTCGCTTTTGCCGAGCTGCAGGATGCCGCCGTATGCGTAAACACCATTTGCCTTGATGGTGTTCACGTTGGCCGCGTCGGCGCCGTTGTGGTAGAAGGTGCTGATGCCGTTGCCGTATTTGGCGATGTTTGAGAGATTCGTGATATCAGCATGGGCCGCGCCGCCGGCCTTCACGTAGGACTGGCCGGTGGTGTTGGTGCTGGTGTCGAGGCGCAGGGTCGGCGAGCGGGTGGCGTCGGTGCCGTTGCCGTAGGTGGCTCCCGCAAAGATGACGTCGCCCGCGACGGACAATATGCCCGCGCCCGAGGTCGAAATGATCTGCATGTCCCCGCCGAGCGTGACAGCGCCGTCGCCGGTGAAGCGCAATGAGGAACCGTTGTTCAAGGCGATGGTCGCCGTGTGCAGGGTGTCCGCGCCCTGGAACAGGGCGTTGTTGCCGTCGGTATTGACACTGGCAATGGAGTTGGCGCCCGAAAGAGAAAGGTTTCCGGAGCCGAGATAATTCTTGCCGGCCTCAACCGCGCCCAAGCGCAGACCATCGCTGCCGATGGTCGTGTAGAGTATGCCCGCGTTAATCGTGAGTCCGCCGGAGAACGTGCTGTTGTCGCCGAGCATTTCCAAGCCGTAGCCGCCTATCTTGGTCAGACCACCGACGCCCGTAAAATCGATTCCCTCGCCAAAGGTGACGGAGGCGTAATCAGCGGAGTTCGTGGTGGCCCCGTTTACATTGAGGGAGTAAACCGAATCCAAGTTGACGACGCCGATGCCGTTGAAGTTCAGGCGCTGCAGCGCGACATTTCCCTCGATTCCGAAGGCACCGGAGTAATTCAGCCTTTCGTAACCATTATAGCCGTAGAACACGCCGGCGCGAAGCACGACACTTCCAGCGCCGAGCCAGTCGCCGGCGCCGCCAGGACCAAAAGGGTTCGACATGTTTGAGGTCAGGATGCCCTGTTCCAAGAACAACGTCCCGGAAAACGCCGTCTTCGCATTGCTCCAAATATACAGGGTGCCCGCGCCGGTCTTGGTTATGTTTTTGTCACCCGCCACGATTCCATTGAGCAAGACGTAGTTGTCGGCGTGAATCGTCAAGTCGTCCTTGAGCACGATGGTCGCGGGAACCTGAAGATTGACGCCTGTTATCTGCTTAAGCGTGCCGCCGGCGCCGTGATTATCGAAAATAAAGGTGCCCGAGTTGATAACAAAATAGCCGCCGGCATGGGCAGTGGGATCGACGCTCAGGGAGCCGAGTGTGACCGTGCCACCGCCCAGATTGACGGTTTTGGCGCCGAGGGTGGATCCGATCGCCGCGGCGCTGATCGTGGCCTTGGCGCCGGCGAAGTTTGGGATGTTGAACTCGTCGTCGCCGACCCAGTTGGTGGGTGCAAACCAGTTCCAGTTGCCCGTCGTGGCGAGGCCGTCGGTTTTGTTGTCGAACACAGACTCAAGGTAATTGCCCGCGATGGGGACGAGGTTGCCCGAGTCATACTCCGCGCCCTTGTTGTAACCGTAGAACCACACTTGCGAAAGCTCCCCGGACGAAAGCGTGTTGAGCGTGGTAATGAGATCGTCCGTCAACGAACCGCCGGCGCTGTAGTTTCTAAACTTCAGGATCGAGTTGGCGCCGAGCGTGGTGTTGCCGAGTCCGAGGGCTGTCGCCGTCGAGCCGCCGTCGCTGCCAAAGTCGATGAGGAACTGCGTGTTCGCGGCGAGCGCAAGGGAGCCAAACGCCTGGTCGTGACCGCCGAGCGAGAGCGTGTTGCTCACGCCGCCAAGCGTGGAGACCGCCGCGCCGTCGAGCTGGGTCGCGGCTCCGGCGACAAGCGCGCCGGTGTCAAAATACAGCGAGCCGATGCCGACGCTACCACCGCCAAGCGAGAGCGAGCCGGAGTCGATGAACGAAAGTTTCGCAAACGTGGTCGTGGCGCCGCCGACGCTGTTGGTGTGCGTGACGAGCCCCGTGCCCGACACGGTGAGATCGGCGATGGTGGCGACGCCGTTGACGGTAAGGCCGCGGGCGGCGCCCGTCTCGGAACGCATGACAAGCGGGGTGCCCGCCGCGACGAGCGAACCGGCGTTGATGGCGACGTTTTTGCCGAGGTTGATGACGGCGGAGGTGGTGTTGAGCATGACCGTGTCGCCGAGCGTCACGTCGCCGTTAAAGAAGAGGTTGCCCTTGAGCGCGCCGGTGCCGAAATCGATGGTGCCGGAGGTGAGCGCCACGCCCGCGTTTTCAATTCGCAGCTTGGCGTTGTTGGAAATGGTAACGAGCCCGCCGCCAAACGTGACGAGCGCGCTGGCGTTGGCGCCGGTCAAGGTGAGCATGGTTTCGTCGCCGGGAGTGTCGTCGCCCATGACCGTGATGTTGCCGCTGCCGAGAATATTTTTACCCGCCGAGGCCGCGCCAAGGACGAGCTCGCCCGTGAACGCCGACGTGTTGACGTAACCCTGGCGCACGATGAGGCCGTCGAAGGTGCTGTTGCCGCTGGAAAGCGTGAGCGTGCCGTAGCCGTCCTTCACCAGCGAGCCCGCGCCCGTGATGGCGTGCGAGGCGCCGAAAATGAGCGAGGTGTTCGCGTCGATGTTGAAGGTCGTGGCCGCCGCGCCGAGCGTGGTCGCGCCGGACGCGCCAAGCGTGAGCGAGGAACCCGAGCCGCCGTTGACGGCAAGGCTGGCGGCGGACGCATCGAATGCGAGGGTGTTGGCAAGCGTGCGCGCGCCGATGACGGCGAACGCCTTCGCGTTGCCGGTGGTCACCACGATGGGCGACGCGCCGAGGGCGTTGTTGGCCTCAAGCGAAATCGTGCCGGCCTCGAAGCGGACCTTGCCGGCGAACGCGGTGTTGGCATTCGCGAGGACGAGCGTGCCGCCGCCGGTCTTGACCAGCGTGCCCGAACCGGCGAGCGCGCCGCCGAGGCGGACGGTCGAGGCGATCGCCACGGGGTTCACATAAAGTGTGTTGCCACCAATTGCGACGGTGTTGGTGAACGCGAGCGTGTTGACGTAATTGCCCAAATTATTGACCTCAAGGTCGGAGCCCAGGCTGACCGCGGGATTGATGGTCAGGTTGACATTGCCCGAAAGATTGAGCTCGGCCGGCGTGCCCGCGATGCCGGAATCAAAGATGAAGGACTTCCCCGCCGCCGCGTCAAACCCGAGCGTGGTGCGCGACGCGGACGAGCTCGGCCCGGTGACGTTGAGCTCGCCAAGTGTGACATTCCCCGCATCGAGCAGGATGACACGGCCGTTTAGCAGCGAAGGCGATATTGTGCTGAACGAAGCCGCGTCACCGGCCACCGCCCCGGGTGCGTCGGGGGATGTCCAGTTAGCCGGGTCGCTCCAATTGGTGCCGGGGCCGGTGAATGTGCCGGATGTGGTTTGCGCAAACACGGCACTGGAGAAGCCCCAAAGGGCCAAAATACAGGCAGTGAGAATTGCAGAGGATTTGTTACTCATAGTTTGTTTATGAAAGTTGTGTCTTGATGAAAAATTCGTCCGTGAAAGGGGCCAAGCCCCGCTATTTTAATCCGCGCGGCCACAGTATTATGGGAACCATGGTTGCGCGTTTGCGCAAAAGCACATAATTGGCATTATTATTGTCAATTTTATTCAATAATTTGAAGGTGCCGTTTAGGAAGTGGCGTTTCCACAAATGGTTATAGGCCGCCTTTAAACCTGAAAACAGCGATTGAAGGAGGGGGAAAGAGCACTGTTTCGCCCTAAGGAAAACTTCGTCAAGATGTTGGGTGATGAAAAACAACATTCAC